>CAYTNG010000008.1:0-202667 GCA_964439105.1 uncultured Saprospiraceae bacterium | reverse complement strand
CTCCCGCTAGCGTTCATCCTGAGCCAGGATCAAACTCTCCATAGTACTGTATCTTTGTTGCCAAGACTTTTCAGCCCTGGTCAGCTTGTTCACAGTTGAAAAAGTTTATCCGTGTCTCTGTTTCACTTTTTTAAATTGACGTTTGTCTATTTGTGATTTACCTTACCTCTCATTTCCTATCTCTCCCTAGCCTGTCAATGAACGTTTAGTCTAATTTTAAAAGGGTACTTTATACCCTCTTTTTTGACTTTCCGATATGCCTCTTTGCATAAGGGATTGCAAAGTTATAGCTATTGAACATAATAGCAAAATAGTTTCACAAAAAAATAACAAATAATCTTTTTAAACTGTATAAGACGCTGATATTCGCGACTTTAGTTTTTGACGAAGAATCGCAATTCCATAAAGATATGCAAATCCAAATCCAATATCTTCTAAAGGATAACTCCCCCACCTCATTCCACTGAATTCTCCGGCATTGTATTGCACCAATGCTTCCTCCGTAAACAACCCCGTCAACATCCCATTAAATACATACATCGGTAACAGATTCATTAAAAAAGATACAAAAAATACCGCAAATCCCGGGACGGGCCATAGCCTCCCCATAAATAAAACCACCAGGCTCGCTCCGCAACTCACCACAGAATATGCTTTGTCTATATGCACTATGTAGAAAACCAGGAATGCCACAGCTGCTACAAGCTCAAGGCCTCGATCCCAAAAACCGGGTATTTTACATTTTGACTCACAAAGATGGTAGATAAATAAACTACACATGGGAATCAGATAAAACCATAGTAGTTCTTCCAAAGGCAAACCCAAAAATTCATATCCACTGAGATATTTCGGATTAAATCCCCAAACCCCCCACCGGTTAAAAAAATAATCCCAGCTGATAAAAACGAGTGATAAAAGAAAAATGGGCTTTAAAAACTCATTGAAAAAGACCCTGCGATATCCATACAGATTCAATACAATCCCAAAAAAAATTACAGGACCCGCAGAAAAGAGATGGTGCAGAAGATACAGTTGATCGTTTTCCAAAAAAGCCAGCCTGGCAAGTCCGGGAACTGCTTGGGTCAGTGGCAATTCAACAAGATTGCCCAGCATCAAAGGGATGCCTATTATAAGAAAGGCAAAACCGAAGGACAGGAACCATTTTGTCATGTGTTCGACCAAAATCAAAAATACTTATACAAACCGAAACCGGAATAACAACCAGCTTTGAATGAGCAACAGGCATTTTTTGAAATTAGAAATCCTGAATCTCCTTTTCAATATATCCCCAGAATCCGCAGCCTTCATCTTTTCAAGCAAGGTCCTGAAATAGATATAGGCCAGAAATACCCCCAGCCTCACTCCCGCAGGCAATTGATATATTCCTGCAAGGCTATCCTGAAGTTCCTTTTCTATTTCAAAGACTATTTCAGTTTTCTTTTCTTCCGTAAAATTGGGTAGATCCAGTCCTGGAAAGTATACTCGACCGCGTTCCTCCGCGTCACTTTGAATATCCCGCAGGAAATTTATTTTCTGAAATGCAGACCCCAGTTTTTGAGCAAAGGGTACCAAGTGCTGATACCGCTCATCGTTACCCTCTACAAAAATCTTTAAACACATCAAACCCACTACTTCCGCAGATCCGTAGATATACCGGTCGTATTCCGCCCTGTCACACCGGCTCAGGTTTAAATCCATTTCCATACTGTCCAAAAAAGCATCGATGAGGTCCAGGGGAATGGAATAGCGATGAACGGTTTCCTGAAACGAATGCAGAATGGGATTCAAGCTGATCCTCCTTTCAATTGCCTGATGCGTATCCTGGCGGAATTCTTCAAAGAGCTTTGTTTTATCATGATACAGGAAGGAATCAACGATCTCATCCGCCAGACGGACAAATCCATAAATTGCACAAATGGGTTGACGGTACTTTGGAGCAAACATCCTGATTCCTAAAGAAAAGGAAGTACTGTACATCCGGGTCAGCTGGATCCCCGCATTTTCACAAAATTGCTTATACAATTCAAGGCCATTCATAATTTATTTTCTTTTATCAAGAGCTTCGCACTGTTTTGTCCGGAGATCATGGACGGAGGTAAGCCGGGACCCGGATGGGTAAGCTGTCCGGCATAATAGAGACCATCCAGTTTCTTATGTTTCATTCGCGGTTTCAAAACTGCTGTCTGCCCTAAGGTGTTCGCCAGTCCATAGGCATTCCCTTTAAAGGAATGATAACTTTGTTCAAAATCAGAGGGACCCATTTCCATTCGCGTCACGATACGTTCTCTCACAGGCTGACCCGTCTTTTGCTCGATGCGATCCATGACCTTGTCAAAAAGCATTTGTCGCATTTCCTTGTCATCCTGAATGCCTGCGGCAAGAGGAATCAAAATAAACAAATTTTCCATGCCTTTTGGAGCAACCGTCGGATCAGATTTGGAAACAATACTTAAATAAAACAAGGGGTCCTGCGGCCAGGCAGGTTGATCATAAATTTCTGATGCGTGCCGCTCAAAATCCGCATCAAAAAATAAATTGTGGTGGAGAAGTCCTTCCAACGGGCCTCTAATCCCCAGGTAAAAAATAAGGCTGGAAGGGGCCATCAACCTGCTTTGCCAATATGTTTCGGAATATTGCCTCTTTTCTGCCGGAAGAAGCGCGGTTTCCACATGATGGTAGTCCGCTGCGGCAATGATGGAATCAAAAACGAACGAACGTTCGTTCACCTGGAGGCCTTTCACTTTTTTCCCAGCAAGTTCAATGCCCTTAACTTCTGCATTAAAGTGAAACTGAACGCCTTTTTCACATGCCAACTTGTAAAAAGCCTCAAACAACCTGATCATTCCTCCTCTTGGAAACCAGGTTCCAAGTTCGATTTCCGCATAATTCATCAGGCTGTATAAAGCAGGAGTTTGAGAAGGCTTTGCTCCCAAAAACAAAACAGGGAAACACAGCCATTGCCGCAAGACAGGATCCTTTATGCCCTTGAAAACAATGCGCTCGATAGATTGGAACAATTGCAGTCTGAAAAGTCCCTTCAAAACCCGCCAGTCCATAAATTCAAACAAGCTCAGTGAGGGCTTGCGTACGAATTCGCGCATACCCGTTTCATATTTGTATTTCGCTTCCGCAAGAAATTTCCTGAGAAACCGGCTGCTGCCTGGCTCGCGTTGTTCGAAAACCTCGCAACAGGCTTCCAGGCCTGCCGGAATATCCAACTCCCCTCCCTTGTAAATCAACTTAAAAGAAGGGTCAAGCCGCATAAGTTCAAAGTAATCACTGATCGAATGTCCATACTCTTGAAAAAAGGATTCAAACAGATCGGGCATCCAATACCAGCTCGGACCCATGTCAAATAAAAATCCATCGCGCTCGACTACACGGCCACGGCCCCCGAAACCAGAGTTCTTTTCAAATACATGAACCTGAATTCCCTTATCCGCTAACTCAATAGCCGCAGCCATGCCGCTAATGCCGGCACCAATGATCCCCACTGAAAATTCACGATTCATGCCCATAACAACTATTTATTTATAAGTTTTGTTTAACTTTTAGTATAAAAATAATAAACAAAAAAGGCCTCCACAAGGTGGAAGCCTTTTTATCTAAAGAAGATTGTGTATTACTCTGCTTTCCCTCCCTTCAGAGAATCCTGAAGAGCTTTCAATTCATCCATCTTTCCTTCAGAAGCCAGTAAAGCTTGCTGTGGCCAGGTTGACGGATCGTGCATTTTGTAACGAGATCCGCCTTTTTCCAGGACAGCTTTCAATTGTTCCTGAGAGGCCTGAGCAAGTTCGGCAAAATTGGAAATACCATCTGCTACCAGCAACTCTGCAATTTTAGGTCCAATACCTTCGATGATCTTAAGGTCGTCCCCTCCACTGCTTTTCTTTGCCTTGGCAGGCGCTTTAACTTCCGCTTCAGCTTCTTGGACTGTTTCAGAAACTTCTGCAGCAGGCGCTTCCTTCACTTCTGCAGCGGGTGCAGCCGGTGGTTCCGCTTTTGGCTCTTTTGCGCTGGCCTGAAATTGCTGTTTCAATGATGCGAAAGCTTCCAACTCTCCCAATGTGGAAATCTCAATTTTTGATTGCGTTTTTTCCACTGCCTTCTTCACCTTTTGCTGCTCCACATCTTTTTCTTTCTTCACATTTTCGTCAGCTGTTCTCTTGATGTCTTCAAGGTAACGCGTGTGCGAAACCATGATCTTTTTGTCTTCACGGTTGAACTCAATTACTTTTACCGTAAGCTTTTCTTCAAGCCCAGCCTGGCTGTTGTCCTCCTTTTTCATGTGCTTTATCGGAGAATAAGCCTCCAAACCATAGGGAAGCTGAACGGTATAACCTCTGTCATCCTTGCGAATTACAGTAGCCTCGTGGTAAGAACCAACCGGGAATACATTTTCAAAAGTATCCCATGGGTTTTCTTCAAGCTGCTTATGGCCTAAGGATAATTTGCGGTTTTCAGCATCAATGTCCAAAATCTGAACATCCAGCTGGTTTCCTACTCTAGTATATTCGGATGGGTGGTTAAATCTCTTGGTCCAGGACAAATCTGAAATATGAACCATGCCACCTATTCCTTCTGCTAATTCAACAAAAACACCATAGGGCGTAAGGTTTTTTACCATACCTGTATGGCGTGAGCCAACAGGAAACTTCTCTTGAATTTTTGTCCATGGGTCTTCTGAAAGTTGCTTCAGACTCAATGACATTTTGCGTTCTTCCCGATCAAGGGTAACCACTTTGGCTTCCAGTTCCTGCCCAAGGTAGAAGAAGTCTTTGGCATGAACAGGCTGACTGTTCCAATTTACCTCAGACACGTGAATAAGGCCTTCCACTCCCGGTTGAATTTCAAGGAATGCACCGTAATCTTCGATGTTGACGATTTTACCTTTGACAACGGAGTTTTCAACGATATCCTGTGACATTACATCCCAAGGATGAGGTTGTAATTGCTTTAAGCCCAGGGAGATACGACGTTTGTTTTCATCGAAATCCAAAACGACCACATTGATCTTCTGGTTCTTCTCAAGCACCTCACTCGGATGATTGATACGGCCCCAGGAGATGTCCGTGATATAAAGAAGGCCATCCACACCACCAAGATCGAGGAAAGCTCCAAAATCGGTAATGTTTTTAACCGTTCCTTCCAGTACCTGACCTTTTTCAAGAGTGGAGATGATTTGCTCGCGTTGCTCTTGCAGGTCTCCTTCGATAAGGGCCTTGTGAGAAACAACGGCATTTTTAATGTTTTCATTGATCTTAACCACCTTAAATTCCATCAACTTTCCAACATACGCATCGTAATCCGTAATGGGTTTAATGTCTATTTGGGAGCCGGGGAGGAAGGTTTCAAGACCATTGCAATCCACAATAAGTCCACCTTTTGTTTTGCTAATAACCGTTCCTTTGATAATCGTACCGTTGCGATAAGAATCAACAAGGTTTTCCCAGGCTTTCAGCAATTTGGCCTTTTTGCGGGAGAGGACCAGGTGTCCTTTTTCATCTTCTGTTTTCTCTACATACACTTCAACCATGTCACCGGTCTTCAGTTCCATATCCCTGAATTCAGTTTTGGGAACAAGACCATCTGCTTTATAGTTGATATCCAAAATCACGCTATTTCCGGTCATACCCGCAACGCGACCCATGATCACCTGACCATCTAGTATCGATGTAAAAGTTCTGTCGTAATCTTTGGTGTATTTCTTTTGGTCATCTTCAGAATAATTGAGGGTATTTTTATTGCTGATAGACCAGTCGTATTCGTCGTGGGCACCAGCCACATCGTCTGGATTGACAAGAGTTTCCAGGCCTACAACTTCTTCAAGAAAGTCTTCTTCCTGATCTGCTTTTTTTACAGGGGTAGCAAGTTCCTCGTCTTTGACTACCAGATCATTGTCTTCGGGTGTTTGTGTGTTTTCATCCAACATTTTGGCATATTTTAAAGGTTAAAAAATAATTTTAGCGGCGCAAAATTAGCTTATTTATTTGATTATCAATTTATTTTTTTGAAGAGCACCCTATGATTTATCTTTTTGCGTCAGAGCTTTTTGGGTTGTACATTCACAAAAAATTACAACCATGTCAGACAGCAGACCCTGGTTAAAAAACTACCCCCCGGGTGTTCCGGCCAATATAAATCCAGACCGTTATCCCTCCCTGAAGGAATTTGCAGAGGAGTGCCTTGGAAAATTTGGACCCCTCACAGCCTATAGTCTGATGGGCAAATCGATAAGCTACAGGGATCTCGACAAAATGTCCCACCAATTTGCCGCCTACCTTCAGTACCGAGGTCTGAAACAAGGCGATCGGATTGCTTTGATGATGCCCAATCTATTTCAATATCCGATAGCCATCCTGGGTGCTATTCGCGCTGGTCTTGTGATCGTCAACACCAACCCGCTTTATACACCTCGGGAGCTTGAATTTGTGCTGACCGATTCAGGAGTAAAGGCCATCGTCCTCATTGATAATTTTGCACATACCCTGGAAAAGGTTATAGCTAAAACTAAAATTGAAGTCGTCATTTTAAGCTCCGTCGGAGAGCTTATGGGCGCTTTTAAGGGCACGCTCATTGACTTAACCCTCCGTTATGTAAAGAGGTCTATCCCCAAATACCATCTGTCCAATACCGTAAATTTTAAAACAGCCCTGAGACAGGGAGCACACCAAAAACTTAAACCGGTGACGGTATTTCCTGAACATCTGGCCTTGTTGCAGTATACCGGCGGAACAACAGGAATCAGCAAAGCAACAATGCTTACGCACAAGAACATCATCGCAAACATTGAGCAGATCAGAGCCGTCATATGCTATTACCTTCAGGAGGGAAAAGAAACAACCCTTTCGCCTTTGCCAATGTACCACATCTTTGCATTTGCAGTAAACATTATGGCGATGCTCTCCATCGGAGCAAATACTGTCCTGGTAATCAATCCGCGAGATATCAAATCTGTTATTAAAGCTTTCCAATCTGCACCTATCAGTCTCATGACTGGAGTCAATACGCTTTTTAATGCGATGCTCAATGATCCCGATTTCCTGAAGTCCGATTTTTCACATCTGAAAGTGACTGTCGGAGGAGGTATGGCAATACAATCTGCGGTTGCAGACCGATGGAAATCCGTCACGGGTTGCTGGCTTAGCGAAGGCTATGGATTGACGGAAGCTTCCCCGGTTGTAAGCCTCAATCCCATCGATGGAAAAGGAAAATACGGATACATTGGATATCCTGTTCCATCAACGGATGTGAGAATCGTTGACGAATCCGGAAAAATCTGCGGCCACGACGAGTTGGGAGAAATTCAGGTGAAAGGTCCGCAAATCATGCTCGGCTATTATAACAGGCCGGATGAAACCGCCAAAACTATTGTAGATGGCTGGCTCTGCACAGGTGATATCGGATACATGGATGAAAATGGTTTTTTTAAAATCGTGGACCGGAAAAAAGACATGATTTTGGTATCCGGTTTTAACGTCTATCCTAACGAAATTGAAGAAGTCCTTTCGAAACACCCAAAGGTTCTTGAAGTAGCTGTAATCGGGATTCCCGACGAGCGGTGTGGTGAAGCGGTGAAGGCTTTTATCGTAAAAAGGGATTCTTCTCTGACGGAGACGGAATTGCAAACTTATTGCAGGCTGTATTTGACAGGATACAAATTGCCGAAATTCTATGAATTCCGGGAACACTTGCCTAAAACCAATATCGGAAAGGTACTCCGCAGAGAACTTCGGAGTCCGGTTTAAATTTTTACTTAAATGCCGCCGGTTTGATCCTACTTCAAATTTGAATTACCATTATTTCGAAATGACGGAATTATTTAGTCCAAAATGATGTTGCATCATTCTTTTACTTCTCATTTATGTAACTTACAAATGTTAGTAATATCCATTAATGCTATGGTGCTTGAATACATATCCCCTGAATTCATCCTCGTTGGCTGACCTTAAAGCACTTGTATACAGTTTGAAATAGTAGAGGCAACTTATCCTTTTTTAACTTTGCCAGTTTATCTCCCCTCCCCGATTTCCAGGCAACAGCCCCTTTACTCTATAATAAAATAATTTCTGATCTCGTCTAAAGAAAATCTTCAGTATAACTGTGAAATTCGTCTGAACTAAATTTTCCTGAATGATTGCCAATTGTATTTGCATTTGAAAAGAAAGGCCTTTACTGGTAAATTTTATGTTCCTGAACAAAAAATCAGGACGGCAGGATCGATTCATCTGAATGAATTAAATAAGGTTAATACAAATGATGATCTTTTCCAAATGACCAAATGCCATTATGTGTCATTGCTCTATAGCCTGTCTATTCCCTTCAATTTGATTATGCTTTTTGAATTAAATTCGAATCAAAACTTTCAAAATGTATAACGAGGACAAAAGAGAAATAATTTTCGCATCGGCTGATTCGCCATTCCAAGTTTTGCCAAAGGCTCAGCCATTGGGAAATGAACATTTCTCGTAAAATTGCAATACAGGAAAAGTTCCCCGTATTTCAATTAATTTTGCTACAATGAATCATATCCCTTTTTCCAAGCTTTCTGTAGTCATTCCTGTCTACAACGAAGAAAAAACCATCCATCTCATCCTCAATGCCATTGCAAATGTTCAATTGCCGGGAGGACTTGCCATTGAAATTCTTTTAATAAATGACTGCTCCACCGATAAAACGGAAAGCACGCTTCTATCCTATATTGAGCAGCATCCAGGAAGAGGTTATGTGTATTTTAAACACGATGTCAACAAGGGTAAAGGTGCAGCTCTGCACACCGGCATTCAAAAGGCAAGCGGCGATCTGATCCTTATCCAGGATGCCGACCTGGAATATGATCCCCGTGAATATGAACTTTTGCTAAAGCCCATTCTGGAAGGACACGCGGATGTGGTTTATGGTTCGCGGTTTATTGGAGGCAAGCCCCACCGGATCCTGTTTTTTTGGCATTCCATCGGAAATAAAATACTGACCTTCCTTTCCAATGCTTTTACCAATCTGAACCTTACAGACATGGAAACTTGCTACAAACTGTTCAAGGCAGATATCATAAAGTCCCTGGATTTAAAAGAAAACCGATTTGGCTTTGAACCTGAAGTGACTGCGAAAATTGCCCGGATTCCCGGTTTGCGGATTTATGAAGTGGGCATCTCCTATTATGGCCGAACCTATGCGGAAGGGAAAAAAATAAACTGGAAAGATGGCTTCCGTGCCATTTATTGCATTTTGAAATACCGGTTTTCCCAATAAAAAACCAATCATGGAATCTTTTCCGGTAAATTAATGTCATTTTATAATAAACAAGGTTTATGAAAAAACTATTCTACCTTATTGCAGCTTGTACTTTTCTCAGCCAAAGTGTTATTCAGGCACAGGTGCATGAGACGAAACTGTCCATGAGTCTCGGAGTTCAAAATGGTTTCCGGATCACACTGAACAATGCAGATGAAAAATTTATCGATAAAGTGTGGAAAAACTACGTAAAGGATTTTGGAAAGCTTGAAAAAAACAAGAAAGCCAAAGAAGAATACATGCGCGCGGCAACCATAAAATCGATCAATGGATCCAATCCGATGGATGTGTATATCATTACGGAAGACAATGAGGCGACGGTATTTTTTGATCTGGGTAATGGATTTATCAATTCGCAGGATTACAGTGAAGCCTATAAAGGTGCGGAGGAATTTGTTCAGGAATTTGCATATGAGGTGGAACGTGAGCAGGTCAGGATCATGATTGAGGAGGAACAGGACAAGCTAAAAAAACTCAATAAAAAAATGAGCAATCTCATCGACGATAATAAAGACTACCACAAAGACATTGAAGATGCTCTTGAGCGAATAAAGAAGCGTGAGTCCGAAATTAAAGAAAATGAAAAAGATCAGGCAAATACCCAGCTCGAGATCGATAACCAGGCAAAAAGGCTCACTGAAATTCAAACCCGTTTGAGCCTCATAGGAAAAAAGAGATAAAAGTCCAACAAAAAAATTTATTAGTTTTTTTTCACATATGATTGCAGGGATTCTGAGCAGTTCCCTGCTTTCAGGGAAAGCGGTACCCAAAGTCTAGATAGCTATCCCGAAGTATTTAAGGCTCCTGCCGGTATTCAATATATTGAAAAACAAAGGCCTAGTTCCATAAATTCATTGCATTATTGTAATTTTTAATATATACTTTTGTACTGTTGGGCGATCGATTATTTTTTCCACATTTTATTAACAGTCAATGATTGGGTTTTCCACAAAATGGAAATCATATAGAACTTTTTCCTTATTTGTTGAATTGTACTTTTGTGGACGCTGATCGACAGCCAACCGAAATTTTATGTCCGAATCGTTGAAGGAAACATTAAAGCTCAGTCCAGGTGGATTGAGGTACAGAAATCAGGAACAAGCACCGCTGGCCTATGAAAGGGTTCAGCCTCAGGCTATTGAGCTTGAGGAAACGGTGCTTGGCGCCATCATGTTGGATAAGGATGCAATCTCCGTAGTCCTCGACATCTTAAAGCCAGAAAGTTTTTATAAGCCAGCCCATCAGAAAATATACCAGGCGATGGTACAGCTGTTTCAAACCAGTCAACCCATCGACACGCTGACAGTTAGGGAAATCCTTCATAAAACCAAGCAACTTGATGAAATAGGAGGTTTAGCCTATATTCTGGAACTGGCCAACAAGGTAGCTTCCTCTGCAAATCTCGAATACCATGCCCGGATCGTTGCTCAAAAATTTGTGCAACGCGAACTGATCCGCATATCGACACTGATCATTCAGGATTCCTATGAAGATATGAAAGACGTGTTCGATCTGCTGGATACTGCGGAACAGGGACTTTACGATATAACAGATAAATACCTCCGGAGAGGTTATGAATCTGTAGGATCTCTGGTTCGCCTGGCCAAACAGCGCCTTGAGACGATGAGCCATCATGAATCCGGCATTTCCGGTGTTGCCAGTGGTTTTCCGGAATTGGACAGCATAACCTCCGGCTGGCAAAAATCGAACCTCATCATTGTTGCAGCAAGACCCGGTATGGGGAAAACTTCGTTTACACTAGCCATGGCCCGAAATGCCGCTATGGATTACCAGGTGCCTGTAGCGCTGTTTTCCCTTGAGATGAACAATCTCGAACTTGTCAATCGCTTGCTTTCAATGGAAGCAGAAATTGAAGGTGGGAAAATGAGGAATGGCCGACTGGATGAGGAAGACTGGACAAAACTCAACCACTCCCTTGGAAAACTGAGTGAAGCCCCCATTTACATTGATGATACTCCTTCCCTCAACGTTTTTGAATTGCGCGCGAAATGTCGCAGGCTCCACCAGCAATACAAAATCGGGATGGTCATCATCGACTATTTGCAGCTTATGACAGCCGGAGGCGCAGATAAAAAAGGAAGCCGCGAACAGGAGATATCGACGATTTCCAGGGCTTTAAAGAGTCTCGCCAAGGAAATCAACATACCTGTTATTGCACTCTCCCAGCTGAACCGGGCTGCAGAAACCCAAACCAAAGAAAACAAAAGGCCGCAGTTATCCAATCTTCGTGAATCCGGTGCCATCGAACAGGATGCGGACATGGTCTTATTTATTTATCGCCCGGATTACTACGATCTCGAAAATAATTACGAAATGCCAAAAGGCTATACCGAATTGATCATAGCCAAGCATAGAAACGGAGCGACCGGTACTGTAGGAATGAAGTTCATGGAACGGTATGCAAAATTTGTACCTCTGGAACAGAATTTTGATCCCTTCTCCAATTTAACTGCCGCAGCTCCAAATGTGATCATCAAGCAATCTGCGATGAATGAAGAAGACGACATTCCATTCTAGGCAAAAAAACACGAATCCGGAAAGCGGGTCTGTCACGCACTTCCGCCTCAACAAGTACATTGCGCATTGCGGAATATGCTCCCGTCGAGATGCTGCCGAACTGATCAAAAAAGGCGAAGTCTATGTAAACGGAAAGCTTGAAACCAATCCGGCCTATGAAGTACAGAAATCGGACCGGATCAGCTATCAGGGAAAGACTTTGAAGATTGAAGAAAAAAAAGTGTATATCCTGATGAATAAGCCCAAAAACGTCATTACAACCCTTAATGACGAACGCGGACGCAAAACGGTATATGACCTGATCCGAAATGAAGTAAAAGAGCGCGTATTTCCGGTGGGCCGTCTGGACCGCAATACAACCGGATTGCTAATCCTTACAAATGACGGGGATCTCGCGCAAAAGCTTTCCCACCCTTCCCATGAAATGAGTAAGTTATATCACGTCATCCTGGACAAACCCTTGACGAAGCGCGATAAGGAACTCATTGAAAAAGGAATTGAACTGGAAGACGGAATTGCCCAGATTGACAGCATTGATTTTGCATATGAAAGAAAAAACGAAGTGGGGGTCGCGCTTCATTCGGGAAAGAACCGCATCGTGCGGCGCATCTTCGAGCACCTTGGATATGAGGTCGTCCGCCTGGACCGTGTTTTACTCGCGGGCCTGACCAAAAAGAATTTACCCAGAGGACGATTCCGCCACCTCACCGACAAAGAGCTTATCCAGCTGAAACATCTGAAGCATTGATAGTTGCAGCGGAAGAAGTTTAAGGGCAATAACCCGGCAATATTTTAAACTCTAACAAACATTCGTTTGTATCCTAACTATTGTTTGTTAGTACCTTATATCAATTCAGGAATACATCAAACTGAACGGTCAGAAAGTGTTCGGAAACGGAGCCCGGAACTACCCGCACGTTCAGTTCCAGATTCAAAACAAACTCCGGTTGAGACAAGATATCCTTCAAATTCGCTAGTCCGGGCAACAGGACCAGTTCATCCGGATTTCCCACCGGATCATACAGGTCTGCAATAGGAAGCTTCCCTCCCGGATCCTGTAAATCATACACACTGACGTGCGCCTCGCGGATGAGTTCATATCCTACCGGATTATCGAAAACAGGACTCAGGACCACAGAACGCGGCTTGACCCACTTTATATCCTTGGTTTCCAGATGGTTGGCAATTAAAAATTGAACCCAGCCGCTTGCCATCCGCTGTTCGAAGACATGGGTCAATAGGGGATTCGCATCCGCCGGTAATTCCAGTTTCATGCGATACTCCAGTTTAAAATCGCCGGTTTCCTGTTTTACACAAGCGCAAAACATGAGCAGAAACAAAGACAACATGGCTGCAAGCCGGATCAAACCCGAGTAGCGAATCATTTAATTTTATGCATCACAGAATGCCTTCCGAAATGGAACATCCTGTATTCAAAAGTAAACGCAGGGGTCCACACTTTAGTGTTCATTGGACCGGGCTTATTCATTCATAGAATTTTTGCCGGAATATACCAGATCCGGAAAACCAAAGAAGCCCTAACTTGTTGATTTAGTTTAGAATTCTCCTTTGTTCTTTGTTTGGAATCTGCTATCATTGCGCCAAAATTCAAAGGGACCCAAACCATTAATATGAATACACTTCCTTTCGACATGGACATGCTTCGCAAGCATTACGCTGATTTTTCTGCACGGGTTAGCCATGTGCGTAAAAATTTAGGACGTCCTCTGACACTGACTGAAAAAATCCTGTTTACCCATTTGCACCCGGAATCTGCCTTGAAGGATTATAAAAGGTCAAAAGACTATGTATTTTTTGCACCTGACCGGGTGGCTATGCAGGATGCGACTGCACAAATGGCGCTTTTACAGTTTATGACCTGCGGGAAGAGTAAAACGTCCGTGCCAACAACAGTACATTGCGATCACCTGATTTTAGCTGAACGTGGAGCTGAAGCGGATTTGAAAACTGCTGTCAGCGAGAATGCAGAAGTGTATGATTTTCTGAAATCCATTTCCAATAAATATGGAATCGGCTTTTGGAAACCGGGAGCCGGCATAATTCATCAGATTGTATTGGAAAATTATGCTTTTCCCGGTGGAATGATGATCGGTACGGACTCCCATACACCCAATGCGGGAGGGCTGGGAATGATTGCAATTGGAGTGGGGGGTGCAGATGCTGTGGATGTCATGACCGGCATGCCCTGGGAACTAAAAATGCCTAAGTTGATCGGTGTCCACCTGAAAGGTAAGCTCAGCGGGTGGACTTCTTCCAAAGATGTAATTCTCAAAGTCGCAGGAATCCTCACCGTAAAAGGAGGGACCGGTGCCATTGTAGAGTATTTTGGCGAAGGTGCCCGCTCGCTGTCATGTACAGGCAAGGGCACAATTTGTAATATGGGTGCTGAAATTGGTGCCACCACTTCCACATTTGGATATGACGAGTCCATGGGACGCTATCTTAGGGCAACCGGAAGATCAGAAATAGCAGATCTGTGCGATCATATTGCTCCGGACCTCACTGGAGATCTCGATTGCTATATAAGTCCACAGCAATATTTTGATCAGGTCATTGAAATTGATCTGGATACACTGGAACCACATATTAATGGGCCCTATACTCCGGATTTGGCATGGCCGATTTCCAAGTTTGCCGAAGCTGTTCGCGAAAATGCCTATCCGGAAAAACTGGATGTGGGTCTGATTGGCTCTTGCACCAATTCCTCCTATGAGGACTTATCACGAGCAGCCTCCCTGGCTAAACAAGCGAATCATAAACAACTCCGGATGAAATCCGAATTTACTGTAACTCCAGGTTCAGAGCAAATCCGTTACACGGTGGAACGCGATGGTATCTTAAACGATTTTGAACAAATTGGAGGTGTGGTTCTCGCAAATGCATGTGGACCTTGTATAGGACAATGGAAACGACATATAGATGACCCCAACCGCAAAAATTCTATTATCACCTCATTCAATAGAAACTTCTCAAAGCGCAATGATGGCTTTTCCAGTACCCATGCGTTTGTAGCTTCCCCGGAAATTGTTACAGCGCTTTCACTTGCCGGTTCGCTATCTTTCAATCCATTAACTGATACCCTCATCAATGAAAAAGGAGAACAGGTAAGACTTGATCCCCCGTCCGGCGAAGAGTTGCCCATGAAAGGATTTGAGGTGAAAGATGCGGGATATGAAGCCCCTGCCACAGAAGGTGCACAAATCGAAGTGGCCGTTCGCCCTGACAGTAAACGACTGCAATTGTTGCAGCCTTTCCAGACTATTACCTCAGATCAGCTGCGTAAAGCCAGAGTTCTTATTAAAGCAAAAGGAAAATGTACGACAGATCATATAAGTATGGCCGGACCTTGGCTTGAATTCAGAGGACATCTTGAAAATATATCAAACAACTGTTTTATTGGCGCGATCAATGCATACAATGGGGAAGCCAATAAAGTGCTCAACTTTATCAGTAATGAATATATGGGTGTTCCCGATTCTGCACGCCTTTATAAAGCACATGGGATACCTACTCTTGTTTTCGGAGAAGAAAATTATGGGGAAGGATCATCACGAGAGCATGCTGCGATGGAGCCCCGATACCTGGGCGTCCGTGCGGTGATTGTAAAATCGTTTGCACGAATTCACGAAACCAATTTGAAAAAACAGGGTATGCTTGCCCTGACTTTTGCAGACCCTGCAGATTACGAACGGATTCGTCAGGATGATTACATAGACATCGAAGGCCTGGATGAAATGAAACCCGGTTCAGAATTCCAAATAATTCTTCATCATGCCGACGGTAGTACGGAGTCTTTTAAAGCTTTACATACCTACAATGAGCAACAAATAGAATGGGTTCGGGCAGGTTCAGCATTAAATAAGATAAGAAAAGAATTAAGTGCAAAGTCATAAAACCGTAAATTCGAGGATTGTTAACCTTGCATACTCTTGACTATGTTTAAAGAATTCAAAGAATTTGCAATCCAGGGAAATCTAATTGAAATCGCTGTAGGCCTTGTTATGGCTACTGGTTTTGGAGCGGTTACCGCTTCCTTTGTCGACGGAATTGTTATGCCAATCGTTGGCAGCCTTTTCCAGATCGGCGACCTGAATGCGGCAAAAATTATTTTGGCTCCTGCTGTATTAGGAGCCAATGGCGAAGTCACCACACCTGAATCTGCGATTTTTTATGGAAAATTCATTTCCACTTTTGTCAACTTCATCATCATCGCTTTTGTGATGTTCATGATTTTGAAAGGAGTACATAAATTGAGAAAGGCGGCTTGATATTTTAAGCTTTAGGTTTTCCCTTGTGAAGTACGGCTTTCACCTACATTCCAACCGTACACTGACTGATTTAAAATAATTAAATGGAATTTCAAAAAATAAAAATAGTAGAGGTTCGCAAAGAAAGTGCCGATGCGATCAGTATAAGTTTTGACCCTGCCCAAACTCCGGATCATTTCTTTGATTTCCAACCTGGACAGCATCTTACGCTCAAAGTGGAGATCAATGGAAAGGCTTACCGCCGATCTTATTCACTCTCCTCGGCATTGCATGAAAGGATATTGAGAATCACGGTAAAAAAAGTACACAAAGGGATTGTTTCAAATTATTTACTCCAACATATTAAATCAGGGGACGAACTCGTAATTTCCAAACCGGAAGGTCATTTTTGCATCACTCCGAATGAAGATCGCAAAAACAATTACTACTTTTTTGCTGCCGGATCAGGCATAACTCCAGTGTATAGCATGATCCGCTCACTCCTTGAACATGAAGTCAAATCAAAGGTCTACCTTTTGTATGGCAACCGTAAAAAGGAGGACATTATATTTTATGAAGAGCTATGCCAAATGGCAGCAAAATATGAAGGACAGTTTCACCTGGACTTCACACTATCAGGTGAAGGAAAAGGATTTCTACCTTTTTTGAGAAGCGCAAAAACAGATTGGACGGGATGGACAGGGCGGATCAACAAAAAGTTGATAGATTCCTTTCTTCAGAAATATCCTTCCTCTTCCGTGGAATCGTGGTACTATTTGTGCGGGCCAGGAAAGATGATTGAAGACGTAAAGAAAGAATTAATCTCCCTGGGACTGGACATCAAACACATACATGCGGAGTATTTTACAAGTCCTGTTGAAGGAATTGGATCCAAATCAAATTCAGTTAAGCACCCCGAGAAAGTCAATATCATCGTGCATCTTAACAACGAAACAAAAGAGCTGAGTATCCCGGGTAATAAGAAAATCCTTGATAGTCTTTTGGATGCAGGCCTTGATGCACCCTATTCATGCTGCAGTGGGGCATGTTCCACATGTATGGCGAAACTTGTCAGCGGTGAAGTTAAAATGGATTTGGTTCTGGCATTGGAGCCGGAAGAAATTGAAGCCGGATATATCCTTACTTGTCAAGCCAAAGCTACCACCCCTTCAATTGAAATTCGATACTAAAGTTTGGATTAAAATTACCCTTTGAGAATCCACTTTCCGATTTCTTTTATAGTTGCCTTTTTACCATACATCAGAATTCCCGTTCTGTAAATTCTGCTGGCTAGCCAGATCATAAAATAGCAGAATAAAAACAACAACGTCAGTGATAAAAGGATCTTCCACCAGGGAGGATCAAATGCGAGCATGGCAGGCATAACTATCGGACTGAATAGCGGAAAGAGACCGGCAAATGTTGCCAGACCGCTATCCGGCAGTCGTATAGCCTGGAACATGACATACATCGCCAGTATAATCGGGACAGATACAAATACCGTCAATGATTGTGCATCATTAATATCATCGCCTGTAGCAGCCCCGATGGCTGCAAACATTGAAGCGTAAATGAAATAGCCGCCAAGAAAATATAAAACAAAAAGAAAGGCGATTTTAAACCAATTTAAATTAGCAAGTTCGCGAATTATTAAGGCGAGTTCATCGGGATCTACAGGCGCCTGTTGCGCCATTGGCCTGCTAGCCTCCTGCAATTGCTGCACGTCGACACCGGCAATGGACATACCCACAAAATAAATGACCGGAATTAACACGAGCCAAATGAGTATCTGAGTCAGACCTACCAAACCCACGCCAATTACCTTACCTAACATAAGGTCCACAGGCCTTGCGGAAGATATGATGACTTCAACCACGCGATTCAGTTTTTCATCCGCTACGGAACGCATGACGGATGCTCCATAAAGAAATATGATGAAAAAAATAACATAACCCATAGCTCCTCCCAGGGCAGTCGCAATTTTTCCGGCATACGCAGATCTGTCTTTCTCCTGTTCGGAAACCGGTTCCGGATCAATACTAACATCTGTTTTCAATTTATTTAACTGCTCCTTATCCAGATCCATCAATTGGATTTTATAATCTCTGATGCCTTCAGAAAGATATCGTTCCAGCTGTGATTCCAATTCAATATCAATCGGCTTATCGGAATAATAATAAACCGTATAGGCTTTTACGTCCTCACCTGCGAATTTGGGTAAAACCAAAATGCCTTCCCATTCCTGTCTTGCATATTGCGCTTTCAGGCTATCAATGGATTCCTTAGTCTTATGAAATAAAAACTTCTTTACCGAATCCGGTAGATTAATATCCATACCACTCTGATCCTGCACGGCAATCCGGTATGTTTTAGAACCCTCATAATTAAATAAGACACCGATCACGATGAACAAAACCAAAAAGCCTAAAGGTGCAAGTAAGGTTGTTAGGATAAAATTTTTATTTCGTACTTTAGTAAGGTACTCCCTCTGTATGATTAATCCCAGTTTACTCATGGCTTGTCTCGTTTACGGTTTTGATAAATATTTCATTGAAGGTTGGCAGCAATTCATTAAAGGAATTAATTCCAACCTCCCGTTCAATCAAATTCCTGAGCAATGCATTCTTTGTTTGCCCTTCTTTTAATCGAACATAAAAATGTCTGGGTCCTTCCATTTGGATTTCGTAATCGTCAAAATAAGATGGGGGGCAATCGTCGTCTGTCTGTAATTCAAATAAATGTTCTTTAAACCTGTTGCGAAGTTCCCGTACTTCGCCGCTAAGTACCACACTTCCTTTGTTGATTAAGACTATTTCCTCGCACATTTCCTCGACCTGCTCCATTCTGTGTGTCGAAAAAAGAATACTTGCTCCTTCATTTTTAAGCCTGATGATTTCCTCTTTGATAAGGTTGGTATTTATCGGATCAAGACCTGAAAATGGTTCATCCAGAATAATTAATTTAGGATTATGACTTACTGTAGCAATAAACTGAATTTTCTGAGACATTCCTTTTGAAAGTTCTTCCACTTTTTTGTTCCACCAGGATTCAATTTGAAATTTTTTCATCCAGCCAATCACATTGCGCTCGGCTTCCACTTTGCTCAATCCACGCAACCTGCAGAGATAGACCAGCTGTTCACCTACTTTCATCTTCTTATATAATCCGCGCTCTTCGGGCATATAGCCTATAGAGGGATTTGCTGTTCTGTAGATGTCATTCCCACTCAAAACAACCGACCCGGAATCGGCTTGAGTGATTCCGGTAATAATTCGAATCAGGCTGGTTTTTCCGGCCCCGTTTGGGCCGAGCAGTCCAACAATAGACGAATTGGGCACAGAAAAGCTGACTTGATTTACAGCTTTTACCTGGCCGTATTCTTTTAATACATTATGAAGTTCGAGTAAGGATTCGGGCATACTTAATAATTAAGTGGCTAATGTAATGAATTTGTCATAGCCCTTTGAGGATCTTAGACGCATGAATTTGCGACGGAATAATGTGAAAACAAATTCTCCGTAGAAATGACATGTATAAGATTTTATGTGTTCGGTTTGTTTGGACAAATGACATGTCTTAAGACATGTCATTTGCAGTTTTAATTCAAAACTTCATTTGCAGCGTTCAACTCTGCGTAATGTGCTTAAATTCAATCACATATAATCAGAGGGGTTTATTTAGATCAATTTGAAAAAATACAGATTCCTATAATAATACAGAGATGACATGTCTTAAGACATGTCATTTGTCGTATTAATTCAAAGCTTCATTTAAAGCGTTAAACTCTGTTTAATGCGCTTAAATTCAAACACATATAATCAAAGGGATTTATTTAGATCAAATTCAAAAAGTACAGATCCAGTAATACAGAGATGACATGTCTTAAGACATGTCATCTCTGTATTTTATTTATCCATCCTGAAAATAATCAGATTCCCCTTCCCAAGCAGGGGCTGAAATTGCCAACTTGTAGTGAATCCTAACGTCCTGGATAAGAAATATCAGGACATCGCAATCTTCCAAAATAATAGATGAGGTTGAGACCAAAGCTTATATAGGCATCATGGTCTTTATGATCTCCTCGCTGCATGCCAGGAGTTCCGATCTTAGCAAAGTCACTATTCGCAACCGAGCGGTCAGAAAGTTGAACGGCCAGATCTCCCCGATTGATTAACAACTCTGTGTAATCCGGATAAAATCCACTTACATCATCAAGGTAGTCCGTCTTAGTAGCACGGTAGCCAATATCAAAATTCAGACTCCAGGAGTAACTGATATCCACTTTCAATCCACCGCCAATCAACCATGCGCTGCTAATTTCATTGTACTCCTGACCAGGCAACTGGCCCTCTGTCCCCAACTCCCTTAAGGACACTACCTCTCCATTAAAATGTGTTTTGGGATTGAAGTGAAACACAGAAATTCCTGCATACATGTAGGGAGTAATGAAGTCTTCCTTTGACCCATGTTTTAAAGGAAAAAAATTGAACTCCATAACCGGAGCAACTTCAATAAGGTTTGAAAAAAAATCAAGATTCCTCCGTAAGTCAAAGGCATTTTGAGAAAATACGTCTGAACCCCCTACTCTCAGGTAATTTATTTGCAGTCTTGCAGAAATACGGCTGTCAAAATTGTACCTGCCTGTCAATCCAAATGCCAGTCCGGGCTCATTTAACCTGTACAAATTATTTAAATCACCAAAGTAATGTGCTGCCCCAACCCAGCCGCCCAGTTCAAGCCCTTTTTGAGAAAATAAATCAAAACTGGCGATCAATAAAAGGCTGGCGATTATCCATTTTCTGAAATCCATAAACAAGGATGAGATACATTAACGTAAAAAGCCAATATTTATTTTAAACCAGCCCTTGCGGAAATGTCCAACATCCTTTCTATGCTTGCCCTGGCTTGTTGAATGATATTTTCCGGAATAATCACCTCGGGCAACTCATACTTCATGCACAGATAGAGTTTCTCCAGGGTATTGCGCTTCATATGCGGACATTCATTGCAGGCACAGGCATTATCAGGTGGCGCAGGAATAAATGTCTTGTCAGGGCATTTCAATTCCATTTGATGAAGAATCCCACTCTCGGTAGCTACAATAAACTCATGTGCAGAGTCTGATTGAACATATTTTAAAAGTCCACTTGTCGAACCTATAAAATCCGCCAAAACTAACACTTGTTCTTCGCATTCCGGATGTGCTATAATTTTTGCTTCCGGATGCTTTATTTTAAGTTTCGTTATTTTCTCCCTGGAAAATATTTCATGAACCATGCAGGCTCCATCCCACTTAATCATGGTGCGCCCTGTCACTTTTTCAATATATGCAGCAAGGTTTTTATCCGGAGCGAAAATAATGCCTTTGTCTTTTGGAATGGAGTTTACCACATGTACCGCATTGGAAGACGTACAGCATATGTCCGTTAATGCTTTTAATTCAGCCGTGCAGTTGACATAACTGACCACCACATGGTCCGGATAGCGCTCCTTGAATTTTTTAAACAATGCTGCCGGGCATGAATCAGATAAGGAACAACCGGCCTTTAAATCTGGTAAAACAACCTTCTTTTGCGGTGAAAGTATCTTTGCCGTTTCCGCCATAAAATGCACCCCAGCAAATGCAATCATGGAGGCAGGAGTTTGCGCCGCCTGCTGGGATAGCTGAAGGCTGTCCCCCACAAAATCGGCTATGTCCTGAATATCAGGGTCCTGGTAATAATGTGCCAGAATCACTGCATTTTTTTCCTTTTTGAGCTTTTGAATTTCTTCAAAAAGGTCGATTTCGGGATCTATTTCCATATCCAGATATCCCAAGCGATTTAATCCATCTAAAATTAATGACTGGTCTTCCGTTTTCATTTTGCATTCAATTCAGTGAGCAGTGATTGACCGTCCATTTCAGCAGGAACCGGCAAGGAGAGAAGTTGTAATATCGTAGGCGCAATATCCGCAAGTTTACCATCCTTAAGTGTCCAGCTTAAATTCCTGCCAACCAGAATACATGGTACGGGATTCATAGAATGTGCAGTGTTTGGGCTTCCATCTTCATTTATCATGTAATCTCCGTTTCCATGATCCGCCAAAATGATGAATACGTAATTTTTTTCAAGGCCACACGGTATAATCTGCTGAAGGCATTGATCTACAGTTTCTGCTGCTCGCTTAACAGCGTCAAATACTCCTGTGTGTCCCACCATATCCGCATTCGCAAAATTCAGACAAATAAAATCGGAACTTTGCTGTTCCATCTCTTTCAACACGGCTTCCATCACAAGTTTTGCACTCATTTCAGGTTGCAGATCGTAGGTCGCTACCTTTGGCGATGGAATGAGAATACGCCTTTCTCCGGAAAATGGTTTCTCCCTTCCTCCGGAAAAGAAAAAACTTACATGAGGATATTTCTCCGTTTCTGCAATCCGCAATTGACTTAATCCATATCTGGACAAACTTTCACCCAGTGTATTGCTTAAATCCTGATTTTCAAAAATGACATGAATGTTTTGAAATTTGGCATCATATCTGGTCATGGTCAAATAATAGAGATGCATTGGCTTCATCATTCCCTGAGCTTCCTGGGTGAGCACTCTTGTAAGCTGACGCAACCTGTCGGTTCTGAAATTAAAGCAGAGGACCGCATCATTTTCAAGGATACAACCCGCACCGGAATCGCCAATCTTACAAGGCTCCATAAACTCATCGGTGATCCCCTTTGCATAGCTGTCATCAATTGCATTACTTGCATTTTCAAATTGCAAACCTGTACCCTTCACCATAAGGTCATAGGCTTTCTGAATCCGTTCCCATCGCTGATCACGGTCCATAGCAAAGTACCTCCCGATAAGACTTGCAATTTTAGTTTTTCTTCCTTCCAGAAACTGTTCGAGGCGCCTGATGAAATTGCCCCCACTGTGTGGATCCGTATCCCGGCCGTCTGTGATGGCATGAATGTAAATTCTTTCCACTCCCATCGACTCAAGGGTTTCAACCAAGGCTTCCAGATGCCGAATATGACTATGCACCCCTCCATCCGATACTAAGCCAATAAGATGACAGGCCCGGTTTTTTTGCTTGCAATAAGCCGCCAGATTTAAAAGCGCTTGATGCTGCGACAGTTGACCTTCTGCAATTGCCTTTTCAATTCTTGTAAAATCCTGATATACAACCCTGCCCGCTCCTAAATTCAGATGTCCTACCTCTGAGTTTCCCATTTGGCCTACCGGGAGTCCGACATCCATTCCATGTGTCACAAGTCGGCTGTTTGGAAATTCCGTCATGAGGGAGTCAAAAAAGGGCGTCTGTGCCTGGAGGATTGCATCAGCCTCCGGAACCTCACCAATCCCCCATCCATCAAGTATTAAAAGAAAAGCGCGTGGATACATTTATTCAAAACATTGATTAGTCGGGCAAAGTTGCTTAAAAAGTAGATTTCAATGCCCTTCATTTCAAAATTCGTATCAAGGTATTCCTTAAATTTAACCTAATTTTAAGCCTTAAGTGGAACGCACGCCATTGCTTTTTCGTACTAATTTATAAAAATGAGAATTGTCCTTTTTTTTTCATTGCTATTACTGGGTGCAGGATTACAGTCGCAGAATCTGAATCCTTTTTTTGACGCCCTTCGTAAAATGGATATGAATACCGTTTCCGACATGATGGACCAAAGAGTCCAATATTGTTTCAACGATCAGATTGAAGTTGCAGAGAAGCAAGTGGTGATTAAAGCTCTGAAAGCTTTTTTAGATCGCAATGCGCCAAAAGCTATTAATCCCATGCACAAAGGGAGTTCAAAAGGAGAAGACTCCATTTTCTCAATAGCCAGTATGGAAACTCAAAGCGGAAAGAAATTCCGCATTTATGTGTATTCGGAAACACAAGGCGGAAAATGGTACATTCAGGAACTGCGTATTGATAAGCAATAAAGCTCCACTTTATTCATAGATTATCTGATATTTTAACCCTTTTCCATTTCGGTAAACCTTCGGGATTTCAATTTGTTAAAGCTAAGTTCGTATCACAGAAGCATAATAAATCTGTGAAATAATAATCCTTTATATCTAAACTTAATTTTATGTCAATCAAACGCAGTGCACAAGCGGTATGGCAGGGTACCGGCAAAGAAGGAAATGGGGTTCTAAACAGCCAAAGTGGCATCCTCCATGAGACCCCTTACAATTATATATCCCGTTTTGAACAAGGTCCTCATACCAATCCGGAAGAATTGATCGCCGCAGCCCATGCAGGATGTTTTTCAATGAAGCTCGCATTTGTTTTAAACGCCGCAGGTTATGTTGCAGATTCCATAAAAACGAAGTCAGAGGTCATTTTGGATAAAGGTAGCATCACGGATATTTTTTTGGAGGCAGAAATTTCAGTACCCGGAATTTCTCAAGAGAAATTACATGAATGTGCTAATGATGCATTATTAAATTGTCCTGTCTCCAAATTGCTAAATGCACAAATTCACCTTAACATTATTTCCTGTTGATCAAAGTGTAGAGTGAAATTTCATTTTCGCATTTTACAAAGAAACAGAACATGAAACAACCGTTTGCAATAATTATTGGTGCAGGTCCGGGAATTAGCATGGGCATCGCCCACAGATTCGGTCGCGAAGGATTTCGTATTGGACTTTTGGGCAGGAATGCCAATAAATTGGAGCTGCTTTGCAAAGAACTAACAGATCATAGTATACATGTGGATTTTCGTGTCGCTGATGTGCGAAGTAAAGAGCAATTAAATGACGCTCTTGACTCACTCAAAAATGCTTATGGAGTTCCTGACCTGGTTGTTTTCAATCCATCTGCAATTGTTGTAAAAGATGTATTGGAGCTGGATTGGTCAACTCTTCTCGATTGCTTTGAAATATGCACGGGCGGAGCTTTCCATACGGCTCAGAATATATTGCCGGAAATGTTGCGCAACAACCACGGTAAATTGTTTTTTACAGGAGGAGGTACAGCCCTTCAGGGGGATCCCAGATGGACTTCACTTAGTGTTGGAAAGGCAGGGATGAGAAATCTTGTACAGGCCTTGGTCAAACGCGCAGAAGCCACAGATGTTCATGTCGCCCAAGTTACAGTATGTGGTCAAGTGCAGGCTTCAGATTCGAAATACAATCCAAATTCCATTTCAGAGCTGTATTGGAAACTCTACAACCAGACTCCAGGTAGCTTTGAGCATGAGATTGTGTACTAATCCTGCTTTCTCAACTTGTATTTTAAAAGACTTTCTATTGTTATTCTAACAATCGTTTGTTTTTACATGCTGCTTTGATCCGTAGTGCAGCTTATGAACTTTTTAAAATTGTTAACTTCAGGTCACACACAAAAAACCCACCCTGTTGCCTGAATAAAATCGAATATTATAGTCACTGTTCCATTTCAGCTTTAGTTGAACAAGCTAAATAAAACTGGCATCAGCACCCAGCACCCTTTTAATAGATGGACTTTCCATATTGAAATTTTTTCAAACTCAAAAAGGTGTTGAAAGTAAAATTTATAGAATTGTTATTGATTCTTTACATATGCCAAAAAAATAGAAAAAAGCAGGAGGCCTTGCGAAGAAGGCAAAGTGAAACAATACCCGATTAATGAGTTAAGAGGTCTGTGAAATTAAATACAAGTAAAGCCAGACCCTATTCATTAAGCTTGGCCATCATTTGATTTTAAACCTTTTGATCAATTAATGCTTCTTTCCTTTAGCTTGCTTTTTTGCAATTTTTAATTTGACCCATTTCTCAAGTTCTACTGCATGAAAAACGACTAGGGACATAAGTATGCAAAACAGCAGTTCTTTGAGCTCCAGTGCCTGAGTCTTGAATAATACATTCAATTGCGGAACATAGATCACCCCCATTTGCAAGAGGAATGTACATCCTACTACGGTTATAAGCGGAAGGTTGCTAAACAATCCCTGCTTATATAAGAAAGTGCGCTCGCTTCTCACCGCAAGCACATGTCCTAGTTGAGAAAGTGACAATACCGTAAAAACCATAGTTTGCCAATGTGTGGAGTGGTATATTAAAGACCAGGCCTGCGTGCCCAGGGTAACACCTGCCATAAGCAAGCCAACCCATAAAATGTGGTAAGCAACTCCTTCTGAAAACAGGCTTTCAGATTTCTTCCTCGGCGGACGGTGCATAATATCTGCTTCTGCGCGTTCGCTTGCAAGACTTAGTGCCGGCAAACCATCTGTAACCAGATTTATCCAAAGCAAATGTATAGGAAGAAGTGGCATTGGCATCCCCAACATGGGCGCAAGAAATATGGTCCAGATTTCCGCACTGTTGCAGGTCATAATATATTTAATGAACTTCCGGATGTTGTCGAAAATTCGACGACCCTCGCGTACAGCAGATACTATAGTTGCGAAGTGATCATCCAATAAGATGAGGTGCGCAGCTTCTTTACTCACATCAGTTCCACTGATTCCCATTGCTACACCAATATTTGCAACACGAAGGGATGGTGCGTCATTTACACCATCACCTGTCATAGCAACAAAATGACCTACCTGCTGAAGAGCTTTGACAATGCGCAACTTGTGTTCCGGTGAAACACGTGCATACACGCGAATTTTCTCTACCTGATCAAGAAAACTCTTTTCATCATATGATTGCAGTTCAGCGCCCGTCATAATCAAATCGGATCCATCAAGTATTCCTATCTGTTTTGCAATTGCCCTGGCAGTAGCGGGATGATCACCTGTAATCATCACTGGAATTATACCTGCCGCTTTGCATTCCTTAATTGCTCTCATCACTTCTTCCCGAGGTGGATCAATAAGTCCTGCAATTCCGGCAAAGTGCAATTGGCATTCAATGGATTCGTATGTAAAAGGTTGAGGTAGCACATCCAGTATCCTATAAGCGTAAGCAATGACACGAATTCCTTTTTCAGCCCAGCTTATCGATAGATCATACCACGATTTAATTTCTTCATCGCGTTCTAAAATTCCACCAATTGCTTCGACGGCTCCTTTGGTAATCACCAAAAACTGGGATCCAAGGTGGTGAATGGTGGTCATGCAACGCCGGTCAGAATCAAATGGTAGTTCAGCAACCCGGGTATATTTATTCTGGAGGTGAATAAATGCATCCAGCCCATGATCCTCAATGACCTTTTCTACTAATGCGAGTTCTGTCGATTCTCCCAGCGGGATTTTTTGCGCATCGAATTTTACATCCTGATTGAGCGCCATTCCAATTTGCAAAATCGACCATTTCGACTCAAGAGGGGCAACATCGTTTGTATGACACTCCACCACGCGCATTTTGTTTTTGGTAAGCGTTCCCGTTTTATCACTACAGATGTAGCTGACAGATCCCAAAGTTTCAACGGCCGGGAGTTTCCGTATAAGCGCATGCTTCCTCGCCAAACGGGCCGCCCCTCTAGATAGCGCAACTGTGATTAATGCCGGAAGAGCTTCCGGAATGGCTGCAACAGCGAGGCTAACTGAAAGTAGTAGAATTCGGACGGGTTCTTCTCCACGAAGCAATCCCGCAATAAATAATATGAGGCATATGAGCAAAATAATATAGGATAGATTTTTGCCAAACTGCTTCATGCGCAGCTGCAGAGGTGTAGGTGCTTCCTTTTCCTGCAGCATCCCTGCTATCTTTCCCAATTCGGTGTTCATTCCTGTACTCACGACCATCCCCGCCGCTCTGCCATTTGTTGCCAAAGTTCCTTTGAATACCATATTCACCCGATCTCCTAAAGCAACTGAATCAGCTTCCAAATCAAGATTGTTCTTATCGACCGGTATTGATTCTCCGGTAAGGGAGGATTCATCCACGCGAAATGCAAAGCTTTCCATCAATCGTATGTCAGCTGGAATAACATTACCTGCCTCAAGCATAACAACATCACCTGGTACCAATTCACTCGATAACACAAGTCTGGATTGCTTATCGCGAAGTACCTGTGTTTGGACCAGGCTCATGCGCTTTAGCGCCTCCATTGCCTTGCCTGCCCGATACTCCTGGACGAATCCTAAAGTCGCATTCAACAAGATAATCAGCAAAATAATAAATGCTTCCGTCAAATCCCCGATAAGGCCTGAAAAAATAACAACAGCCATGAGGACCAGAATCATAAAGTCTTTAAACTGAAACAAAAACAACATCCACGTGGGAACCTTCCTTTTTTCCTCAAGCTCATTGAAACCAAACAGGGCCAGGCGTTCTGAAACAATCTCCTTACTCAACCCCTCCGGGCCCGATTGCAGGTGTTCATATAGAGCCGGGAGTGGAAGTTTGTAAAATTTCATGCAAAAAGTTATACCCTGTTCACTTGCATGCCATACTGTAAATAATGTTGTATGGCCTCTTTCCAAATATAGCATGAAATTTTTGAAAACTGTAATTCCCTTTAAGGAATCAACTCACCTGGTTCTGCTTATTGAAGAATAAAATTTAAGACGACATGGCCCACTCAGAAATCTATAATGCTAACAGTTGTATGTTTTTTTTACAACCATGTCCCAAATGAAGCCATCAAAACTCAAAGTGATCCAATACTAAAAAGGTATTTAAGGACTTCAAAAACCAGGACTTGAAAAACAGGATGAAGATGCACTTGCCTTTACATGCCCATGATTGAAACACACATTTTCCGGAATAAATAAAAAAAGAGGCACGGGAAAATCCCATGCCTCTTGAATGTAATTTTAGCTAATTCCCTTAAGGAATTGCGATATTCTTTTCTGCCAAAAACTAAGGCTTCTTCAACTTATTTGCAAAATCACCCCCTTTGAAATAGCTGATTTTATTTACATCAATATATTTCTTGATTGCATTGTGAATTTGTTCGGGCGTCAAAGCTTGAATTTTGCTTTCAATCATTTCAGAGAACTTCAATGTGCGACCAATTGGCAACATGGTATTTAAGGTTCCCGCAAGTGAATTGTCCTGTGAACGGTTTACTTTACGCGATTGCAGAAATCCGGATTTGGCATCTGTCACTTCTTGTTCCGTAAAGCCTTCCTTAACCATGCGTTCAATTTCCTCCTTAAAAGCAGCTTCCAATTTATCGCGATTTTCAGGTGCATAGATCGCGTATGCCATAAAACCGCCATTTTGATCTTCCGCATCAGCAAAAAACTGTGACCCTACTCCATAGGAGATTCCTTCCTTTTGGCGAATACGGGTAGCCAAACGACTGTTCAAAAAACCTCCCCCAAGTATATAATTACCCAATATCAATGCTGGATAATCCGGATCATCATCACGAATTTTTAAATTCATTCCTGCCAAAAACATCGCATTTGCCTTATCCGGAGTTTCAATGTTTTGATTCACTGTAGCTACCTCCATGTAAGGATCTTCAAGCCTTTTGTACGGCCGCTGACTATTCCAGGAACCAAGTTCTGCATTCAGGAGTTTTTTAACATCCATTTCATCAAAGTCACCCACTATTGAAATGCTTCCGTTGTTTGAACCATAAAACTCCTTGTGAAATTGCTTGCAATCCTCAAGTTTAACGGTCTTGATGGCTTCCAGCTGCTCATCCACATTCTGCGTATAACGGACATCTTCCTTTGGAAAAGGATTCAAGTGCTTGTTCATAGCCATCCCTACCAAGGCATTTGGATCTGATTTTTGCTCTTCCACACCTGCTAATTCTTCGTTGCGCAATTCTTCAAAATCCTTTTCGTTGAATCCCGCATTCTTTAAAACATCGGCTACAATTTTAAGACAGGCATTCAGGTTTTCTTTTGTGGTTTGAATAGAAACATTCACGTTCTGTCCGGATCCGAAAAATCCAACCCTTGCCTTCAGCCTGTCTAATTCGTCTTTGATCTGCTGGCGGCTCATAGTAGCAGTACCTTTATCAAGCATACGCGCAGTGAACCGACTGATGGTGCCTTTGTTTTTTAAGCTATTTTGATCACCCAGTTTCAGATTGATGTTTGCATTGACCACATTTCCTTTTGTAGCTTTTGGAAGAAAAGCATATTTCATTCCATTGTCAAATTGCCCCCTGTTCGTTCTGCTCTCTATGTTTGAACAGGAAGGGTCAAAGGCTTCCCCTTGAGCAATATTCGTATTTCCTTTATAATTCTTTACCAGAGCGGCAATATCCGGAGCTGCTGGAATTTCGGCACGATCCGGCTTTGCCTCCGGAATAAATACACCGGTGGTCCTGTTTGCAGGTTTGAAGTAACTTAATGCAACCCTTTGAACATCTTCCGGCGTTACTTTCTTGATGTTGTCGCGATAAATAAAACCAAGGCGCCAGTCTCCCATACCGATAAACTCACTTATAGACCTTCCTACATATTCCGTATTCCTCATACTCAATTCAAAGTCCTTGATTTGTTTATTTTTTGCACGTTCCACTTCTTCTTTTGTAGGTGGATTTGTGGCAATGTCATCCAGGGTTTTGAGCATGATATTTTTAGCTTCTTCGAGATCATTTTCTTTGCGAATCTGTGCTCCAAAATAAACGAAGCCCGGTTCTTTTAAAGTGGCGCACCATCCAAATTGACTGGATGCCTTTTTTGTCTCTATTAAAGATTTATAGAGTCTGCCGGAAGGTTCCATCGTCATAATATCGGTCAGGATATCTACAGCTGCTGCATCAGGATGTGATCCCGGTGGAATATGGTACAAACAAGCCAATGCCTGAACATCACCTACGCGTTTTAAACTAACGTGGCGCTCACCGTCCTGAGTTGGCTCCACAGTATAGGTTGGAATTAATTCTCTAGCCGGCTTTGGAACTTTTGAAAAATATTCATGTACCAGCCAAATTGTTTTCTTTTCATCTATTTTACCTGCAACCATGAGAACTGCGTTATCCGGTTGATAATATTTGCGGTAGAATCCTTGCAGTCTTTCTATTGGCACATTTTCAATATCGGCGCGGGCTCCAATAGTTGATTTTCCATAATTATGCCACAAATAGGCTGTAGATAAAACCCGCTCCATTAGAATACTTCCCGGATCGTTTTCCCCCATCTCAAATTCATTTCTCACGACGGTCATTTCTTTATCCAGATCCTTTTTGGCGATATAAGAATTTACCATCCTGTCTGCTTCCAGATCCAGTGCCCAACGCAAGTTTTCATCCGTAGAACTAAAGGTTTCAAAATAATTCGTGCGATCATACCAAGTTGTTCCATTTGGTCTTGCTCCATGTTTGCTCAATTCATTTGGAATGTTTGGATGTCTAGGCGTCCCTTTAAAAACCATGTGCTCGAGCAAGTGAGCCATTCCCGTTTCTCCATAAGCTTCATGCCGTGAACCCACTTTATAGGTGATGTTAACTGTTATGGTTTGTTTGGAATTGTCAGGATACAGCAATACCTGAAGTCCGTTTTGAAGAAAATACTCTGTGATTCCTTCTACACTGGCACCCTTCGTAACTCCCGGAGGGAGCATGTCGTAGTTTATTGCCTTTTCAGCTTTAACGGGCTTCGCTCCTTTTTTAGGATTTTGAGCCTGTGACCAGCCTGGAAATAATAGTAAAGCAATTGCAATCAATTGAAAAAATGTACGCATAGATTAAATTTTATGTTGTTTAACGAGGTCCTTAATACTAATCGAGCTTCAAAGGTATATTATTTTCTACGAGCTCATTCGTAGTTATATGTTAAAATTCTTTGTCTTAGAAGAAATTCCTAATCCAAACAATGCATAATCATAACGGCAGGGATCCTCAGGTGCCATTTTAGAACAATGTGCACTAAGCTCCAACACCGCCTTCCAATCGGACTGTGCCCTATTTAATAAACCCAATTTTCTGGAACTTGTTTCGACATGGACATCCAAAGGCAATAGTAATTGAGAAGGATTCATGCGATTCCAGATCCCAAAATCGACACCACGGTCATCCTTTCGGACCATCCATCGCAGGAACATGAGAAGTCTTTTACAACGGGAACCCGTTTCAGGGGACGCAATATGTTTTAAAGTCCTCCAGGCATGAGGCACTCTTTTCCTAAATTCAGATCTGAAATGCACCAGTGCAGGACCAACGTGAGGGTCTGTATCTTTCAATCCATCTGCAAATGCATCTTCAAGCGAATCTTTGTCTCTGTAATAACTTTGGAAAAATTCCAAAAAGCAAAATGCATCTTCCGCATTAAATGTGCGATGAACAAATTTAGAAAACCTTTTACGATCTTCTTCCCGATGGCACAACACAAAGTCATGCGGACTATGATCCATCCATTCTACAAGTTGAGCGGCATTTTTTAGAATCGTCTTGCGCTGGCCCCATGCAATCAATGCAGTCCATAATCCAACTATTTCAATATCCTGCTTCTTCGTAAATCGATGAGGTATGGAAACCGGATCCTCCAAAATAAATTCAGGCCGGTTATACAAGTCGACCTGTTTCTCAAGCATTTGCTTTAATTGAGCCCCCATTCGGAAAGTTGTATCATGTAAAGTTTAATTTGGAAACACCCAAAGAAGCTGAGAGGTTTACCTTGCACACAAGATATTGGCAGCGCTCAATCCCTAATACAATAATTCAAAAGGGACCATCCCGAAATTACAAGGAATGGCTAAAATGATTTATTCTCCGGTTTTAAATATTCGCATGCGTTCCACCACCAAACCATCCTTTTTAATTTCCAGAAGATACATACCCTGACTCAGGCCAAGGACGGGAATTTCATTGTGGCCGGAGGATAAAGCCAGCTCGCCGAGTTTGCGACCCTCCATAGATATTATTCCAACAGTCCAGGCTGATGCGGGCATTGGTTCATTCAAAAGAATATGAAGCATGTCGTTCACCGGATTCGGGTATATTTGAAATTCGTCCTTATCCAATTTACGAACATACGTTAGCTGTTGGATGGTAAACTCCGCATTTGATTTGCAGCCCTTGCTGTCATCAATCCACAATTTATACGTACCGGGTGCCAGTCCGGAAATTTCCTGTAAACGCTCTCCGGTGCTCCAGAGGTACGAATAGGGTTGAGTTCCTCCCGAAACATTGGCTTTTGCGGAACCATCATTTGCAATACTTCCTGTAGTCTCTACCTGGACCAGTAACAATTCAGGTGAGCGCAGTTCCATCGGAGCCACTAACTTACAACCGTTAGCATCAGTAATAAAAGCGGTGTATACTCCGGCAGGGATCTGAAGAATATCTTTTGAAGTAGCACCATTAGACCATAAAACGGAGAAGGGAGCAAGACCGGAAGTAAAATCAAGATAGATGCGACCATTTGAATCACCAAAGCAGTCTACATCAAAAATTAAGGGTGCAATTGTAACAGAATCAAGATTTTTTAGCTCGAGCTGCGAAGTTGCTTTGCAGCCGAGTGAATCTGTAACAACAACTTCATAAGTTCCGGATGGCTGGTTTTCCAGATGCGCTCCTGTTTTTCCATTTGACCATATATAGCTGTAGTCAGAGGAATACCCTCCTTTTGCCACAGCATCCAATGTCCCGCCCACCTCAGGACATGCGGCGAGAAAAGAAGTTTCAATGGTTATATTCGGATTGACCTTAAGCTGCACTTCATGTGTACTATCGCAACCATTTGAAGCCTGGTACACAAAACGCAACAGGGTATCTTTTGTAAACTGATATCCATTGAAACTGTCTGCAAAGCACAAATGTCTGGATTCATAGGTCCGCGGTTTCTCCAATAGTTTCAGTTCAGTTGTCAAAATACTATCACAACCGAAAATGGATTGAAGTGTATCTACATATGTACCTTCTTTAAAGTACGTATGCGTGCCGATGCGGACACTATTTCCCTCACAAATTGCAAGCTCCTGCCGATAATTTGAGGGATAATTGAAAAGGTGTATCAGGTGATGGCTTTTCTTATTTCCACGGGTTACTTCGACACTCAGATCCCCGGTGGCTTTCGTAGTTATGGTGCGGGTCGTATCACCTGTTGACCACTTATAACGCGCATTTCGGATTCCGGCATCAAATGTTCGGCTGTTCCCATCACACAGAGCCAAATCGCAGGAAGCAACAGAATCTTCAGACCTCCAGCTAATGACAATGGCAATTCGAACTTTGGCATCTATTCCGTTGTCGAATTTGTTATCATTGGTCGTAAAATGCCAAACCCCTTTAGGGTCGAATCGCCCTAATATGCGAGAATAGGATTTGACCCCCGCAAATTGAGGAACTTCCGCACTATTTGGGCTGTATTTGGAATTGTATATAGCCGTATTAGCGGGACCGGTATAAGACATACTCACATCCCGTGTCCAGGAAGTACCTTGAGGTTGGATGGTAATTTGCAATTCAGTAAGCACATCCCTTGCCCATGAAGGAACTAACTTATAGAGGCTGTCAGAAACCGTAAGACTATCGCGCGTCGTTCCCTGATCTGCATTCATTGTAAAAACCGCTTGTACAGAATCTCTCTTCCCATGAATCAGGGGACAACCTAAGTTAACTAAGAAGTCTGAAATCTGAAGGGTATCCGGAGCTGTGAATTCGGTACAATTATTTGAAATGGCTGCTTTATAGATTCCACTATAATTTATCGCAAGACTGGAATCATTTGCATTTGGAATCAAATAGTCATAATGGAACCAGTTGTACTGGTAGCTGCTTTTTGATGGTCGGGCTTTGAGTCTAAGGATGTCTCCTTCGAAATAGGGCCCGGAAATGTTTGTCTCGGTTACCGGAGTAAATGAACTTGCCACGCAGGAACGCAATTGAACTTGATTTCTGATCAGACTTCCCGGTTCCTGACCAAAACCATTACTGAAATTGATCCCGTATCCGGTCAGATGACAATAACTCATGATGGTTCCACCATTTGTGGGAGTAGGTCCGTTGGCGCAGGCATTATTTTCAGGGGGTTGGCAATTATCCAGAGCCTGATTTCTTGTAGGTCCCCAAAAGCAAGCATGGGTGTGAGGAGAACCTAAATTATGTCCAAGCTCGTGGGTCATGACCTCCACACTCCAGGAATAGGTGGGAAGCTGACTGTAACTGTTATAAATATAGGCAAAAGAATGCGGACCGGCTTGCCCATTGTAAGGTTGACAGAGCGTTCCTAAAAAAGCAATGCCACCTTGTTGTTGAGGCGCGTAAGTTGTGACAAGTTGCGCCAGATTTCCTGTAAAGTTATTTTGGCGGTATGCTGAATAGTTGTAAAGGATCGAAGCCAGGTCTGAATGCAAAAAAGGATCCTGCGTAGTCCAAACCATGATATCTGAAATCTCCATGTTTATCTCTTCGTTAAAGTAGAGTGTCTTGATTACATTAAACAATCCTGTCATGTAATTCTTAACATTCGTGACGCTCCGGTTTTTGTCCTGATACAACTTATAATCGCACTCTAGGAAGAGTTTCACAGTTTTACACCGATTCGTATAAATGGTATCCGGAGAGATCGCCGCCAATGGAGCGGCATCGGGCGCGCCACAATGAAATTCTGGTTTTTGAAGCAGATCTTTATCTGCATAAAAAATATGGCTTATACTCTCCTCTGGTTCATTGCCCAGCCCTTCCAATTTGCCAAAAACCAAATTTCCCAAATGAGGAAGTGATACAACGCCTATGATTTCATCCTGGAAAAAACTCATCGCCGTTAAAGATCCCGGATACTCGGCAACGACACCTCTGTAGAATAAGCCATCGGAATTCAGAACTGTAGCTTCTGCGCCATCCGAACGGAGCAGACGGGATTCCACGCCAAACAACTCCTGACGAATCAGCATGAGGGTCAATGGATTTCCATCCAGGTCCTGTAGCTGAAAACGCAGGGTCTTCGGCCTTGCTGCCAATAAGTCTTTCATTTGAGCGGGCTGAAGATTATAATAAGCCCATTTTTGTACAGCAATTCCCGGTTGGATTCCTTCAGGTGTCTGCGGGCTAAGATGCACAAGTTCATAGCTGGGAAAGGATGCGGCCTGCCCATTCAGATTTACATATTCATCCCACAAGCGCGATTGCTGCGCATAAGTAAAGTTGAAGGTCAAAAACCAGTTGAGCAGGAAAAAAAAACGGATACAGTTCATAAAATGGATTCGCATGTTGAAGACCTAATAGTCAGGTAAATATCGGGATTTCAAATGAATTTGATGAAACCGATGATGAAAACAGAGAATGGCATATCGGACCCTAAGGGCTGATCCTAAGATCTGTTTTCAACTGAATTTCTATTCCTGAAGGGGCTTTGAATTTCAGGGGTAGAGGAGATGTATTCCATGTGTTTCCAAAAAGTTACACTATAAAATTTAAAATATGTATAAAAAGTGATTCAAATCCTTGAAAAAATCAGGGTAAACCCTGAAAATATAGATATTTAATAAAAAATTTTATTTTTATGTACATATTAATAAAAAAACATATATAAATTTGTTGGTATATAAAACACACGACTATGAAAGGCTGGAAAAAAATCATGTCCCTGGCAGATGCCTACAAAGCTGAACTCAAGAAAGTTCAATTGGTAAAAAATGGAATAGAAGCTATGGTGATGACGAAAGCCCTTATGAACAACTCGGCTGCCGACCTCTATGTCAAAGAAGGGCAATTTGAGATTGCGGCAATATTGCTTTTTGAAAATGAGGAGGACTAACCGGATTTAAAAATCCAGTTGGGAGTTCTTACTGTAGATATAGACAAGAAGCAATACAAACAAGAACACAAATAACAGGAAGTACACAAAACACCTTCCCTTACTGCCCTTATTTAATTCTTTAAGTTCCATGTTTCTGCTTTAGTGGCACAAAGTAACTTTAAAAATCGTGAATAATCAAAACCCGGGGATGAATTCTTATCGGGAAAAATGGTAAAAGCCGCATTAGATCAGTTTGCATTTCGCTTTCAGCCATTTCTTTTCTGAGGCCTTTAAATGCGGAGCCAGCCGTTTGTAGACTTCCTTATGGTACGTATTCAGCCATTGAACAGATTGTTTATTCATCATGGGCATATGAATCATCGTGGTGTCAATCGGAAATAAAGTCACCGTTTCAAAATTCAGAAATTTGCCAGAAGGAGTTTTGCTGTGCAGACGGTTGAGTACAAGATTTTCAATCCGGATCCCGAAGGCCCCTTCCTTATAATATCCTGGTTCATTTGAAGTAAGCATGCCCTCGAGCATTTCGGTTTGTCCTCTTTGGTTCCAAACGGATACGAATCCCTGTGGTGGTTCGTGTACATTCATGAAATAGCCCACACCGTGCCCCGTACCATGTGCATAATTTTCATTGAGCTTCCAAAGGAATTGCCTTGCCAGTACGTCGAGTTGAATACCCTTTGTTCCTTCCGGAAAAATAGCGTCCGCCAGGGCAATGTGACCCATCAATACCGCCGTATAAAATTGCTTCACTTCCAATGATGGCTTACTCAGGGAAATCGTACGCGTAATATCTGTGGTTCCATCCTTGTACTGCCCTCCGGAATCCACCAGCAAAACCCCTTTAGGACGGATTCTTGCAGATTTTTTTTCGTCCGGTTTATAATGTATAATCGCACCGTTTGCATTGTACCCAATGATGGCGTCAAAACTTTCGCCTACATAGGCTTTCTGCTGTGCCCTGCAAAAAGCTATTTGCATTGCAAAGTCACGCTCTGTACAGGTTTTCCCTCTTTTAAGGAGAAGCTCAAGCCAGATAAAAGCGCGGGTCAGTGCGACTCCATCCTTTTCCATGGCTGCCCGAATATGCTCGCATTCCGCCTTGCCCTTTATTGCTTTCATTTTCATGACGGGACTTGGCTGCTGGATCATTTTAGACGCTTGAAGCTGAAGAGCCAGTTTAGCATTCAGAGTGGAAGGATCGATCATCAATCGTGAGGATGGACTTACCTGTGCTAAAATTGATTGAATGTCTTCATAGGAAGCCACAAGAACCTGCGCCCTGGTTAATTTTTCCACCAGTTCGTCATCTAATTTTCCAGGGGGAACAAACAAGGTTGACCTACCCTGTCCGACGAGTAAATAAGCCACAAAAACTGGATTGCAATGTACATCCTTGCCTCTCAAATTAAGGAGATAGGCAATTTCATCCAAGGCAGATAAAAGCAGATAGTCGGCTTCCGCACTTTTTAATTCAGCTTTCAGCTTTTTTAACTTATCCTCACGGGTGCTTCCTGCCAATTTGGCTGCATGCTCATAAATAACTTCGTCGTTTAATCCGGGACGATTTCCCCATATCTGTGCAACCAGGTCACCTGTATCTTTTAAAACCAGGCCTTTGGCCGTCAAAATTTTATCAAACATTTGAATCTGGCTGTATGAAAAACACCAGAAATCGCATCCTACAACCTGTCCGGGCTTCAACTGGGTGCATATCCAATCCAGATATTCCGCCTGGGTCTGAACTTTTAATTTATGCAATTTGATCCGCGTCCCCTTGAGCTGTTGACTTGCCTGTAAAAAATATCTGGAATCCGTCCACAGACCCGCACTATTGGCAGTAATGATGACCGTCCCGGCCGAACCTGTAAATCCCGAAATCCAAGTTCTGTGAGACCAATGGTCCGGAACATATTCACTTTGATGGGGATCTGCGGTGGGAATGATATAGGCATCCACTTTGAAAGATTCCATAATGGCTCTTACCGCCCCGATCCGCTGATTAATGCTTTTCATCGTATAAATTTATATATTAGAAATTTTTTTAATATGTTTATATTTTAATTACATTTGCCCTGCTGTGTGGCGAAGATACGGTTCAGGTACCTGAAATCTTAAATAATCAAAAAGATCTCAAAGTACGGACTGGCTCAGAACCTGCCGGCCTTTCCCTGTGTTTTAAGCTAAGAACCGTATGATCAAACAACAATTAAGTCAAAGTTTACTTCAGAAATTATCTCCCCAGCAAATTCAGCTCATGAAATTGCTGCAAATACCTACAGCAGTTCTGGATCAGCGCATTCAGGAAGAACTGGAATCGAATCCTGCCCTTGAAGAGGGAATGGAGGAGGATGAAGCTTTTGAATCCAATAATCAGGAGGAAAGGGGCGATGACAGCCTGGATGAGTACAATCTGGAAGAACAAGATCCCTATCAGCAGGAAAGTCAGGAGGATTTGCTTCAGAGTGACAGTTTTGACGACTACCTGAACAATTATATGGATGATGATACTGCATCCTATAAATACAAGTCTGATGAATATGGCATTCCCGAAGAAGAACAACGATCTGTTCCCATTGCTGTTGAAAATACTTTTCACGATCATTTGCGTCGTCAAATTGGCCTCTTGAAGTTGCGTGAGGAAGACCATTATAAAATTGCCCTTCAAATCATTGGCAGTATAGACGATGATGGTTACCTGCGGAGAGAGCCCGCTGCCATTATTGACGACCTCTTGTTTTCACAAAATATTGTGACCAGTGAAAAGGAGATCCTGAACATTCTCAGCCGCATCCAATCTTTTGATCCTCCCGGTGTGGGCGCCCGTTCACTTCAGGAGTGTCTCCTGATCCAGATACGTGCAAAAATTAAGAATCCTCAGAACAAATCTCAGCTTCGCACCTTGAAATTAACGGAATTCATTCTGGAGAACTATTTCGATGAATTTACAAAAAAGCATTATACCAAATTACAGCGCGTCCTGAACCTCACAGAATCTCAACTTAAAGTAGCCATAAATGAAATTCTAAAACTCAACCCTAAACCCTCCTCAGGTTATGTTGACCCCCTGCAAACGAACAGTGTAGCAGGACATATCATTGTTCCGGATTTTACCATTGTAAATCGCGACGGGGTTCTCGAGCTTTCGCTCAATAGCCGGAATGCTCCGGATTTGCGAATCAATGACCAATACCTCGACATGCTGCGCAGCTATAAAGACAGCAAGAAAGCAGGAGTGTCTACCAAAAAAGACAAAGAAGCCATCCTGTTTATTAAACAAAAAATTGAAGGTGCAAAATGGTTTATCGATGCCATCAAACAAAGGCAGGATACCCTCTACAAAACCATGTATTCCATAATGCAATATCAACAGGAATATTTCCAGACGGGTGATCAAAAAAAGATCAAACCCATGATCCTGAAAGACATTGCCGAAGTTACCGGTCTCGATATATCAACCGTTTCGCGTGTTGCCAACAGCAAGTTTGTTCAGACAGAATTTGGAACAAAAAGACTTAAGGATTTCTTTTCCGAATCCATGCAAAATGAAGAGGGAGATGAGGTATCAACTCTTGAGGTTAAGAAAATTCTATCCGATCTGGTTTCAAATGAAAGTAAGAGTAAACCGCTTAGCGACGAAAAATTAAAAAACATGTTGCTCAAACGAGGTTATAACATCGCGCGTCGCACCATTGCAAAATACAGGGAGCAGTTGAACATACCCGTTGCCCGCTTGCGGAAGGAACTGGTTTAATTAGCTAACCCGGACATTTTTAGTTCTAAGGAATTTCCTAACAGAGATTGAGTTCAGTCCCAATGATTTCATAATATGGAATTTACTTCGCCGTATGTCCTAATTTTGTTAACTGAAGCGATTCCGGATGGATCATGTACAATTAAAGCAAATCTGCGATAAGGCCATTCCAGCGGTCAGGACGGCCGCTGCCTTTATCAGAGCGGAACTTGGCAAAGTAAATCAGGACCGCATACATGAAAAGGAAAGGCATAGTCTTGTCTCCTATGTTGATATTGAAACCGAAAAAATGCTTGTTCGCGATTTGGGAGCCTTGCTGCCGGATTGCCGGTTTATCACAGAAGAAGGTACCACTCCATCTGAACAGGAAACGGATTATACCTGGGTGATAGATCCGCTTGATGGGACAACTAATTTTTTAAAGGGCATACCCGTCTTTTCGATCAGTGTAGCGCTCTCGCGCGGTGGACATCCCATCCTCGGCATCGTCTACGACATTATGCAGGAAGCATGCTATACTGCATGGGAACATGGCGGAGCTTTTCGAAATGGCGTACCCATCCATGTCAGTGATGTAAAACAGCTGGAGGAATCTGTGGTTGCAACCGGCTTTCCTTATAAAAGAAACTGGATGCCCAATCTTTCAAATTTACTCACCCACGTTTTGCATCATTCCCGCGGGGTCCGACGACTGGGTTCCGCAGCCATTGACCTGGCTTATACCGCCGATGGCAAATTCGACGCCTATTATGAAACCAGACTGAATGCCTGGGACATCGCGGCTGGGATCATTCTCATTCGTGAAGCCGGTGGCAAGGTGACGGATTTTTATGGCAACGAACAAAATATCTTAAAAGCTCATCATGTCCTTGCCAGTAATGGTAAAGTGCATCAGGAACTTTTTCATCTTGTGCAACAAGCAGAGCTCGATAGTTAAAGCGTTCTGGTCGAAGAAAATGACTACTCGGAACAAAATTTGCCCTTACTGTTTTAGGGCCTTTTATCTTTGAATGGTATTATGTCGTATTTTGAAATTCTCCGGCTTGCCGTATCGAATGTTAAGGCCAACCTATTGCGATCTGTGCTCACACTGGTAATCATCGCTCTTGGAATTATGGCACTTGTTGGGATCCTGACTTCAATAGATGGCATCATTTACAGTATGAGCAGTAATTTCTCGTATCTTGGAGCAAACAGCTTCAGTATAGACAGAAAATCTACTGAATTCAGGAGGCATGGCCAGCGCGAACATTATCAGGAAGCCCCTCCCTTTACCTTTGCTCAAGTAAGTCAATTTAAAGAACGCTTTCAGGATTATGCTCTTGTATCCATTTCTTTTGGTGCAAGTTTTAACAGTGTTGTCCAATATGGAAGTAAAAAGACCAACCCGACAACCCGCATCAAAGGAATCGATGAAAACTATTTTAAAGTAACGGGCTATGAGATCGAATTAGGACGAAATTTCTCCGGACATGAACTGGAAAACGGCAGTCCAAAAGCGATAATAGGTACTGAACTGGTCAAACGCCTTTTTGACGATGATCCCCAAAAATCCCTGAATAAAGACATTCTCATAAATGGCAGGAAATATCAAGTTATAGGAGTTCTGAAATCCAAAGGCGCTACCATGAATGAAGGCGCCGACCGCAGAATTTTTATACCCCTGCTCAACTCTAAACTGCAATATGCATATGCTAATTCCGATTATGACCTGCAAGTGGCCGTTCCCCAGGCACTGGAGATGGAACGTGCAATTGATCAGGCAACCGGATTGATACGGGTAATCCGCAAACTAAAGGCATACCAGGAAAATGATTTTGAAATATCAAAAAGCGATGGTATCGTAGAATTCTTAAAGGAAAATACGGTCAAATTGCGGGCTGCAGCAGTGGCTATTGGCCTTATGACCTTATTGGGTGCGGCCATTGGGCTCATGAACATCATGCTGGTCTCGGTGACGGAACGCACCCGTGAAATTGGCATTTCAAAAGCAATAGGTGCAACCAAAAGGCATATTGTTTCTCAATTTCTTACAGAGGCTTTGCTCATTTGCCAACTTGGTGGAATTGTGGGGATTTTACTCGGCATTCCTGTCGGGAATATTGTAAGTCTGGCAATTGGCGGTGATTTCATCATACCATGGGCATGGATCCTGCTGGGTTTGGCTGTTTGCATGATTGTTGGTATTCTGTCCGGACTCTATCCTGCTCTCAAAGCTGCAAACTTGGACCCGGTTGAAGCTCTTCGATATGAATAAAAAATTGCATTGCCAAATCCTGGGAAAGCAGCAAACAAACGTTTGTTAGCCACTTTTTCATCACATGCTCCTGAATTCCAATCCAACCTATCCGGGTATGTTTCCAGTCCTTTCTCAAGGGAACTTATCTTCCATTGATGCGGATTTTAATTTCAACCATTTATTTCCAGAATGCCCTTAACCGGCGTTCGGCGTTCTCGCGGATATTCATGTAAAAGATATTTATGTCACCACGATGAAAATTGGAAAAAAAATATAAAAAGCTGAATTTGAATTTTGGCTTATCCGCCCATAGAATTCCTTTATAGATCTGAGCGCCACTTTGATTTGGAACGGGTGCCTCATTAAAATTATCGAGAACTGTTCCAAGGTTTAAGCTCTTATCGACGTATTTACCGGGAATAGTATCCCAGCTCAATGGATTGGTTATCCAAACCGGCTCTTCTTTCTTTAAGAACTTTGGTTTCGAGCCCATTTTAAATGTTCTCCAGCTACAAAAACACGAAGTTTCCTCAGGGAAACTGCAAATCTTCAGATTTTTGAATACTGTTTTTGGCACCGGATAGCCAACTACATAAGCAACAACAAATTTGTTTGAATTTGCCTCTGTATCGTAAAATTCCTTCAGAAGACGTATCAAATGGTAAGCTCCCTGGCTATGGCCCGCAAAAATCAGGGGACGACCCTTGCTGTAATGTTCTTTGTAATACAGAAAGGCAGATCTCACATCCGAATAAGCCAAATCCAAAGCTTTTCTAGCAGAGGAGGTATCCTTGGTGAAAAAGCACTCATAATGCGCCTGCCGGTATCTTGGAGCGTAAACTCTTCCAATTCCGTTGAAAACACTTGCCTGATATGCGATTGATGAAGCATCTGTTTTTTGATTTAATTTTTCATCGTCGATATGGGCATTCCATCTTCCGTTGCCACTTTTGGGTAAAAAGCTTGTCGGATGTAGAAAGAACACATCCGCTTCTGCTATAGCTTGCCGATCCTGAAGGCCCTTTGGAATGCTGTCTGCTGCATCTACACGCCCCGGGAGAGCTGCCCAATTGGATTCAAGGCTGTAATCCGGAGATGGAACGGGCAGGTAGGATTCAAAAACATGCTTTGGTTTCGAAGGCGAACAAGCTATAAATATGGAGGCAATCGAAAAAATAAGGAACCTGTTTACCTTCCTCATGCGTTAAATGTTTCAATCATATACGGTTGGATTAATTGTATTGTTTTGATAAAGCTACATTATTTGCGCCGATTCCCTATTAAAGGAACTGTGGACTTAATTTTACCCTGAATATGGATTTAGAAAGAAGAGACATTTGCTCCCTGGACAAAAAACAACTTCAGGAAAATCTTGCAGAACTTGGTTGGCCTGCATACAGGTACAAGCAAGTTGAAGAATGGCTGTGGAATAAAGGGGTGCGCAAGTTTGCAGAGATGACTAACTTATCAAAGGAACAGCGCCTGACCCTTGAGTCGAAATTCTATATACCGGAACTTCAATTGGATAAATTGCAAAGGAGCATCGATGGCACGATAAAATTTCGTTTTCGTCTCTATGACGGTTATTTTATCGAATCCGTGCTGATCCCGGTTCCCGAAGAAAGCCGATTTACCGTGTGTGTATCTTCCCAGGCTGGCTGCAGTTTAAATTGCAGTTTCTGTGCAACAGGAAAAATGGGATTGCTTCGCCAGTTGACCGCCTCCGAAATTTTTGACCAATACATTCAGGTAAACAGGCAATGCCAGACGAGCTATGGAAAAAATCTGAGCAACATCGTTTTTATGGGAATGGGAGAACCCCTTCTCAATTATAAACAAGTAATGTCAAGCATTAGCCGCCTTACTGACCAGGAGGGTCCGGGACTCTCTGCAAAGCGCATTACCTTGTCTACAGCAGGCATAGCCAAGATGATACGCAAGCTGGCGGATGACGCCGTTAAAGTCAATCTGGCCCTTTCCCTCCATGCTGCCAGTGATGCCAAACGCAAGCAAATGATGCCCATAAACGAAAGCAATGATCTGCAAAGTCTGATGGAAGCCATAAAATACTTCTACAAAAAAACAGGTAACAGAATCAGCTATGAATACATTGCATTTGAGGGTTTCAACGACAATTTGGAAGATGCTAAAAACCTGATACGACTGTGTTCCCAGTTCCCTGTAAGAGTAAATATCATTGAATACAATTCCGTACCGGGTATTGATTTTCATAAATCAACGGAAGACCGGATCAATCGTTTCGCCCAGGAAGTTCGTAAACATGGAATTATGATCACCGTCCGCAGAAGCAGAGGCAAAGATATCGATGCGGCATGCGGGCAACTGGCAAATCAGGAATCTGACAACTAAAAAAGAAACCAGTTGGCTACGGATCTAATCAAGAAGAACCAATTGCCAATTATTTGTTAATTGAAATATTTTTACAATATTGTTGTAAAGTTTCCTTTACATTTATACAAGTAAACTTTACAATTATGAAATCACTATTGCTTTTTCCGGTCAGATTTCGCCTCATAGGTGTCTGGATTATGTTTCTCAGTATGCTTTTCGGAATGTTCTGCCTCTTTTCAAATTTTGAATTCTCTTTCTTAAACCTTCCGATGTTTGCGATTTATGGCGACCAGCTCTTCGGTAAGGATGTACTGTTTTCAATTTTTACAGATAATCTTACACTCGAACTGTTTGGCATATTGTATGTTGTAGGCTTGCTATTTGCCGGATTTTCAAGGTTGCCCGAAGAAGATGAATTCAGTCTCCAAATAAGGTACAATGCCTTGATGTGGTCTGCATTGATTAGCTGTATCCTCCTGATTTTCACGATCCTCTTCTTTTACGGTTCCGGATTTTTCATTTGTATGATATTCAACATGTTTTGGGTGCCTACCCTTTATGTTTTGCGATTCCATTATTTGGTCTACCGGTTTAAAACGCAAGGCGAATGAAAAACACATTGAAAGTGAGTCGGGCGCTGTTAAACATGACGCAGGAAGATCTTGCCAAAGCAGCACAAGTGAGCCGCCAAACAATTCATGCCATTGAATCTTCCAAGTATATCCCTTCAACGCTCCTTGCCCTCAAGTTGGCAAAAATTTTTAAAGTGCCTGTGGAATCCCTCTTTCAGCTGGAGGATTCTGACCACTTGGAGGATTAAACACCCTTAACTGGAAGCAAGGCTCAATTCTTTTACATCAAACGTGGAGAGCTGCTCAAATTGACGAATGCGCTCATGCAGAAGCGTCTGATTGAGATTTCTAAGCTTATTCAAACTGAAATCCTCGACACAAAATGAGGCCATCGTGGAACCATAAATAATTGCCGTTTTCATGTTGGAAAAGCTGATGTCATCCGTGCGTGCTAAATAACCAATCATTCCACCTGCAAAGCTGTCACCTGCGCCGGTGGGATCAACAACATCCGCCACCGGGAGCCCCGGAGCAAAGAAGATTTGGCCGTTATGAAACAACAGGGCGCCGTGTTCCCCTTTTTTAATTATCAGATAAGCCGGTCCCATTTCGTGTATTTTATGCGCAGCTCTTACTAAACTGTATTCACCTGATAACTGGCGAGCTTCTTCATCATTAATGGTCAACACATCTACCCTTGAAATTACTTTCTTCAATGTATCCAGGGAATTGTCCATCCAGAAATTCATGGTATCCAAAATGATCAGTTTGGGCTTGTGCTGAAGCTGGTCGAGCACGGACAATTGGATGTCGGGTGTCAAATTTCCCAACATAACATATTTGCTATTGCGGTAGCCTTCTGGAAGCACAGGATTAAATTCGGCCAAAACATTCAGATCGGTGACCAGGGTATCCCTATTGTTCATGTCTGCATGGTATTTCCCGGCCCAATAAAAAGATTTTTTTCCAGCTACTCTCAGGAGTCCTTCCATGTTTACACCCCTGGATTCCAGTGCATCGACCTCGGACTGAGGGAAATCCTCCCCAATGATGGATACGAGGTTGATCTGGTTATACCAATACGATGCAGCCCAGCTTATATAGGTGCAAGCCCCTCCAATTACCTTTTCTGCCTTGCCGAAGGGCGTATGAATCGAATCAAAGGCCATAGTTCCAATGGTAAGAATACTCATGCGTTCCACTTAATTAGGATATAAAAATAAAGCCCAAAAGGAAATTCCTTCTGGGCTTTTGCGCCCCCTCTTGGGCTCGAACCAAGGACCTGCGGATTAACAGTCCGACGCTCTAACCGACTGAGCTAAGGAGGCGTTTTTAAAATGGATTGCAAATATAACTGCAATCTCCGAATCCTAAAAATTTTCTATTCAGAGCAAAATATTGAGCCAATCAATGATCTGTTTAAACGGGCGATATTTTCAAGACTGATTCCTTTTGGACATTCAGCCTCGCAAGCTCCCACATTGCTGCAATTGCCAAATCCCTCCTCGTCCATTTGTTTTACCATGTTCTGCGCTCTGCGGGAATGTTCGATCTTGCCTTGAGGCAATAAACCAAGGTGGGACACTTTTGCACCCACAAAGAGCATGGCAGACCCGTTCGGACAAGCTGCAACACATGCTCCACATCCGATGCATGCGGCCGCGTCAAAGGATTTCGAAGCCTTGTCCCGTTCGACAGGAATAGCATTTCCATCCATTGCTTGTCCGGTGTTAACCGAAACATAGCCTCCCGCCTGAATGATCCTGTCAAAAGCAGAACGGTCGACCACCAAATCCCTAATTACCGGAAAAGACCTTGCCCTAAAAGGTTCAATGACGATTTGATCGCCATCTTTAAAAAAGCGCATATGCAATTGACAAGTTGTAGTACCGGAATTCGGGCCGTGTGGTCTGCCATTTATAACCATACTGCATGCTCCACATATACCTTCCCTGCAATCGTGATCGAAAGAAACAGGGTCTTTGCGTTCCTGAATGAGTTGCTCATTCAAAACGTCCAACATTTCAAGAAAGGACATATGCTCATTGGCTTCTATTTGATAGTTTTCAAACCCGCCTTTGTCCTGCGCATTTTTCTGACGCCAAATTTTTAAGGATAGCTTCATAATTTATAATTTACTCGCGGCAATGTACAGTTCGAATCATTCAGGTTAACAACTCAAATCTGTATTGCCTTTCTCAATATAATATTTACTTATAAAAAAATAATCCATCAGTAAAGTCAGCTGGCATCCATTCTTCCACTTCAATTTAAAGCATTTAAAGATGCTTTCGGTAATTAGGCGTTTTGAAATATCAGCTTTATTCACTTGGAGGATACCAGATCATTTTACAGTTCCAAACTAACAGTTCAAAGTTCCATTTCCATACCAAGTATCTCCATGAAACAAAGCCATTCCATTCAAAGAAAAATAAATGCCTTGCTTGCCAACTGATACTTGAGTGTAAACTCCATAACTCCTGCACGACTGACCTAACGGATTTGTAATGTAACTTTTCCTCGTCAGGAAAAGCTAAAATTCTATTCACTCTTTACGGCCCCTCTGGATATTTCCAGGATGCTTACCAGGCCATAATTATTCCGGGGATCCATTTTCTAATTTTGCTCGCAGTTCCCAGTTTAACTATTTATAACTTCTGCTTACTACCTTAATATTTTCGTACTCCAGTTTCTCTTTGAACAATTCCGGATTTTTATCGAGGTCCGTCCAGTACCAGGCCGCAACGTAGTTAAAATTTTCATCATCGCGCAAGGTTTCGCCTTCACCCGTTTGATATTCTTCGCGAAAATGTCCCCCGCAAGATTCATTGCGATGCAAAGCATCTACAATCATAAGCTCACCTAGTTCCAGAAAATCCGCAACCCTGCCAGCTTTTTCCAATTCCGGATTGAATTCATTTGCAGCACCAGGTACGAAGACTTCTTTCCAGAATTCATCCCGAAGGCTGCGAACCATTTCACGCGCCTTGGTCAAACCTTCTGCGTTACGTGCCATCCCGCAATAGTCCCACATGATTTTTCCAAGCCTGCGATGGAATGATTCCACGGAGTGTTTACCCTTGACAGATAACAATGTTTGAATGCGATCGGTAACGGCTTTTTCTGCGCTTTCAAAAGCCTCATGGTCTGTAGAAATTTTTGGAGTCCTGATGTCTCCGGAAAGAAAATTTCCAATCGTGTACGGCAATACAAAATAGCCATCTGCCAGACCTTGCATGAGTGCAGAGGCACCAAGCCGGTTGGCCCCATGATCTGAGAAATTGGCCTCACCAATGGCAAAAAGTCCCGGGATATTCGTTTCAAGATTATAATCTACCCAAAGTCCACCCATCGTATAGTGAACAGCAGGGTAGATTTTCATAGGCGTTTTGTAGGGATCATCACCCGTAATCTTTTCATACATTTCGAAGAGGTTGCCGTACTTCTCTGAAACGACCTCTTCACCCAATTTGGTAATTGTGGCTGCATCAGGCTGATGAAGGCCCAATACATTGGCTTTTGATTTACCATATCTTTGAATTGCAGCGCCGAAGTCGAGATATACTGCCAGGCCTGTTGGGCTCACCCCGAGGCCTTTGTCACATTCCACTTTCGCTGCCCTGGAGGCGACATCCCGCGGAACCAAATTTCCAAATGCAGGATACCTGCGTTCAAGGAAATAATCGCGATCCTGTTCAGGAATGTCATTTGCTGTTTTTCTTTTATTGCGGATTGCCTCTGCATCTTCTTTTTTGGAAGGAACCCAAACACGGCCATCATTCCGCAATGATTCGGACATCAGGGTCAATTTAGATTGATAATCACCCGAGACCGGAATACATGTTGGATGGATTTGTGTAAAACTTGGGTTGCCCATCAAAGCTCCTTTGCGGGCAGCTTTCCATATTGCCGAAGTATTGCAGGCCATTGCGTTGGTAGATAGATAAAATACATTTCCATATCCGCCTGTTCCCAACACCACACAATGTGCGCCAAAACGCTCCACTTTTCCAGTGACCAGGTTACGGGCAATGATACCACGAGCCTTTCCGTCCACCAGTACAAGTTCCATCATTTCATGCCTGTTGTACATTTTGACATTTCCCAGAGAGATTTGTCTGCTCAATGCCTGATATGCCCCAATGAGCAATTGTTGGCCCGTTTGTCCCCGGGCATAAAAAGTCCTACTCACCTGAACCCCTCCAAATGAGCGATTTTCCAGCAATCCACCGTATTCACGTGCAAAGGGGACCCCTTGTGCGACCGCCTGGTCTATTATGGCTGAGCTCACTTCAGCAAGACGGTATACGTTTGCTTCTCGTGCGCGGTAATCTCCACCTTTGATGGTATCATAAAAGAGACGGTATACACTATCTCCGTCGTTCATGTAATTTTTCGCAGCGTTGATACCCCCTTGAGCCGAGATACTATGTGCCCTGCGCGGACTGTCGTGAAACGTAAAACAAGCTACGTTGTAACCCAGCTCGCCAAGGCTGGCGGCAGCACTGGCCCCGGCTAGTCCGGAACCCACCACAATGATATCTAACTTACGTTTGTTAGCAGGTGAAACAAGCGGAACTTTCGACTTGTACTGGGTCCATTTTAATTCAAGTGGACCATCAGGAATATTGGATTGAATTTTCATAAATGGATCAGGCTTGGGTTAAGTACATATATACGGGAATGAATGCGAATCCGGCTGCAACGAGCACAGAGTAAAGCACTCCCAGTCCCTTGATCAAGGAATTGTATTTTGGATGATTGAGTCCTAATGTCTGAAATGCAGATTGAAAACCATGCCAAAGGTGCATGCCCAGAACGATCATGGAAATCACATAAAATATCACATAGGCCGGACTTCGGAACGCTTCCACAACAAGGACATACAAATTTTTATAAGCATGATCCTTTCCGGGATATTCGACCATAGGTAAATCGCCGAGCTTCATTCTCAACCAAAATTGGTACAGGTGAATCAAAATAAAAATGAAAATGACAACACCCAGATGGATCATGTAATTTGCAAAAAACGAGGCGTTCGCATGTGCCTTTTTTTCATAGGAACTACCCTTTGCTGCCCTGTTATATCTTGCAAGAAGTATACCCTGGATGCTATGAAGTAAAATCGTAAAATAGAGTAAATAGGAAATGGTTTTAATAATCGGATTGTGGGTCATGAAATAGGTATACATATTAAATTGCATGCCTTCGTCATGAGCTAACAACTGAAAATTACCTGCCAAATGAACGAGAAGGAAAAGGATCAAAAAGATGCCAGACAAACTCATAACCACTTTCCGCCCAATGGAAGACCGGAATAAAAAATCGAATAACCATTTCATAATGGAAAATCTAAATTGTTGCGACAAAGCTATAACACGATGCCGAAAAACAAGACAGGCGATGTGAAAAATACAAAAATGTCTAGGATAAAGCCTGATTGAGATCCTGGGTAAGATCATCTGCGTCTTCGATGCCAACGCTCAATCGTATGAGGCTATCTGTCAATCCATTAGCTATACGCTCTTCGCGAGGAATGGAAGCGTGAGTCATGCTTGCAGGATGGCCTATCAGTGACTCCACGCCACCCAGAGACTCCGCACAGGCAAAAAGTTTTGTTTTTGAAAGTACCTGAGCAGCATCTTCGAGCTTGCCACTTTTGAGATCAAATGAAACCATAGCCCCAAAGCCTCTCATTTGATGGCGTGCCACCCTGTGGTTGGGATGGTCTTCAAAACCAGGATATAAAACCCGGGATACCTTTGGATGCGCAAGCAAGTGTTTTGCAATCCGTTCCGCATTCTGGCAGGCGCGCTCGACCCTCAGGTGTAAGGTTTTGATTCCTCTTAATATAAGAAAGCAATCCATTGGGCCTGGTACGGCACCGGATGCATTTTGAATGAATTTGAGCTTTTCATATAGTTCCTGACTTTTTGCAATTACCGCCCCGTGTACCACATCAGAATGACCTCCAAGATATTTTGTTGCGGAATGCAAAACCAGGTCTGCACCCAAATCAATTGGGGTCTGCAAATAAGGAGATGCGAAGGTATTGTCGACACAGACCCAGATCCCTTTTGATTTGGCTATCTTGCAAATGGCCTCAATGTCTATGATATTTAAAAGCGGATTTGTGGGTGTCTCAATCCAAATCAAACGGGTATTGTCCTTAATCTGAGAAGCCACAAAATCAGGATCTTGCATAGGAATAAACGTACTTTCTATGCCAAACTGCTGGTATACGCGAACTAACAAACGGTAGGATCCTCCATACAAATCATTTGTTGCAAGCACGCCTTCTCCGGATTTTAACAACTTTACAACAGCATCCATCGCTGCCATCCCACTACCAAAACAAATTCCTCCAAAGCCGTTTTCGAGTGCAGCCAGATTTTCTTCAAGCGCCTGCCTGGTTGGATTTTGTGTGCGGGCATATTCGAAACCTTTATGATTTCCGGGACCTTCCTGCACATATGTTGAAGTTTGAAAAATAGGAGTCATGATGGCTCCCGTGGAGGGATCCGGATGCACACCGGAATGGATGACTTTTGTATTAAATTTCATTTGTGTTTATCCGTTTGAATTCCTGGAAATTATGTTTTCTATCTAAAAGAGAAACCACAAAGCCAGTCCGGACTTTGTGGTTTCCAATATGTCTCAAAATATTATTGTTTATTCAAAATATCAAAGAGCAGTGTTTTCTTATCCAGTACTAACTGAACCAGATAAGCTCCTGCACTAAGATGTTCAATGTTTAACTGGATCTTTTCGTTATTTCTGGCAATGCCCTGAACAACTGTCTTTCCATTTATATCAATGATGTTATAGCTTGCTTCATTGTAATCAAGTCCCGGGCACTGTATCAGGAGTTGACCAAGGCTTGGATTGGGGCTTAATTGCAATTGAAGTGCGCTGTGGGAAAGCTCTCTGTTTGCAACAACTTCATGCTCCCTTAAAATAGCAAAGGTGGTATCGTTAATAATACCGGACTGATCTTCTACCTCAGCAAATGAAAGCGAAGCCACAGGTTCTCCGTATCCCGAAGCAAGCCATTCATGGCTTTCCAGCGTCTGACTACCAAAAGGTATTCCCAAAACTGAAATTTCAGCAAGTTGAATGTGTTTTAATTTCAGGCAGGGAAAGCTACCTTCTTTTGTTTTCATCACACCCCATGCATCAACTGTAGAGTTTGTCTTAATGTCCATTTGTGCGGGGAATCCTCCTGCATCGAAAGTTGCCGTAACATCATTTTGAAAATTCGTTCCATATGTGGTTGGGTATGGAAGAATTTTAACCTTATTACTAAAGACAATTACCTGACCTGGATTATACACTCCAACCAAATAGAGACCTGTGTTATCTTTTAAATACATGGAATAACTACTGTCCGGATTGGGAACCTCTTGCTGAGCCATGTTTGCCCCCGGAAATAAAGATTTGAAGTCCAAATTTGCTACCCCAATATATTCAAAGGGTGAACCATCCTGAGTAGAGCCTGTAACTTCCCAGCTTTGGTTTCCTCCCGCTTTGGTATAATCTTGTAAATCGAAGCCGGAAAGATCTTCAAGATACTCATCTTTAACTCTTAAACCGATTTTAGGGCCATCATTTGCAGTATACGTAATCTGGGCAAACACAGCCAGATTTATACTGAGAAACACTAGTGTAAAAATTGATCTCATAATTTTAAATTTAGTATTGAATTACAAAAAAAAGAACAAACTCGGTAAAATCCACTTTTTCAATGGTCAATAACATTTTCTTTAGTCAATCTTTTACTGACGAAAGAGTCCTTTTTATGGAAATGCAAGTCGGATTCAAGCAGAGTTTTGGTCACGGGATGCCTCCATAAACACAACTACTTGATTTACAGGACCTCCAAGTTGTGGTTTCTTGGCGATCTGCACCTCGGCTGCAATGAGCTGTGTAAAGTCTTCCATTAGGGAATTTAAAATAGACCGGGCAATATTTTCAATCAGGCCTTCCGGATTTTTGCAAACCCCGGAGACGAGCTTATAAATCTCCTGGTAATCTATTGTCTCTTCCAGAACTAAAGGATAGCTGTGGTTTTTTACATAAAATACAAGGGAGAGGCTGATACAAAGTTCCGTCGTCCATTTTTTTTCGACAGGATACATCCCATAAATGCCAAAAAAACGCATGTCTTTGAGATCAATACGGACTAAATTTTTATCTTCCATGAATATTATTAACAAGATGTTTTGTGCCTCCGTTTTGAAGGCTATTAACTTTGCTCAAAATTGAAAAAAAAGTGATGAATTCCCCAAATAAAGGTCTCGATCGCTACGAACACCACGACTATTATCTTCTCGACGAACTCTTAAGTGAGGAGCATTTGCTGGCGCGTGAAGCCATTCGTGCCTGGGTTAAGGCGGAGGTAAGCCCAATTATCGAAGATTATTCCAATCGCAGCGCCTGCCCCACTCATTTATTTAAGGGACTTGCGGATATAGGCGCTTTTGGGCCCAGCCTTCCAACCGAATACGGCGGAGGCGGAATGGATGAGATCGCCTATGGGGTGATTATGCAGGAACTGGAGAGAGGCGATTCCGGCATTCGTTCTATGGCATCCGTTCAAGGATCGCTGGTGATGTACCCCATTTACCGTTTTGGTTCTGAGGAACAACGCAGAAAATACCTTCCAAAATTGGGATCGGGTGAATTCATCGGCTGCTTTGGTTTGACAGAACCGGATTATGGATCAAATCCCGGTGGAATGGCAAGCTATGTAAGAGATGATGGAGATGCCTATATCCTCAATGGTGCAAAAATGTGGATTACCAATTCACCTTTAGCGGATATTGCTGTTGTTTGGGCAAAGGATGAAGAAGGGCAAATCCTGGGAATGATCGTTGAGAAAGGCTGGGAAGGCTTTACAGCACCTGAAATCCATGGGAAATGGTCCCTGCGGGCCTCTATAACAGGTGAGCTTATATTTGAAGACGTGCGGGTACCAAAATCGCATGTCTTTCCGAATATCAAAGGATTAAAGGGTCCCTTATCCTGTTTGTCCAAAGCCCGCTATGGAATTGCATGGGGAGCTATAGGTGCTGCGCTGGATTGCTATGATACTGCATTGAGATATTCCAAAGAGAGGATTCAGTTTGACAAGCCGCTTGCTGCTTTCCAGCTCACGCAGAAAAAACTTGCTGAGATGATTACCGAAATCACCAAAGCACAGTTAATGGTGTGGAGGCTTGGCACACTTGCAAATTCTTCCAAAGCAAGTCCTGCTCAAATTTCTATGGCAAAAAGAAACAGTGTACACACGGCTTTACAAGTTGCACGGGAAGCCCGCCAAATTCTGGGAGGCATGGGCATTACCAATGAATATCCCATTATGCGCCATATGATGAATCTGGAAACCGTTATTACCTATGAAGGAACACATGATATTCATTTATTAATTACCGGAATGGATGTGACGGGTATAAATGCATTTGGGGGGTAATTTCTTAAATTTCCATTAAGAAATTCCGGACAACTTTAGATACGATTAACCGTTAGTGAAAAAAAAGAATTTGAATAGATTGCTTGGAACGAGTCATTACACTTTCAACTGCGGGTTGCATGCCCGCGGAAAATCCGGCTTATTTCTTATAATACTCTTCCTAAATTTCAGTATCAGGGGGTTTGCCCAAAATCCGAATGATATTTTTCTGCAAAACGGTTCTTTCGAAGATCAGCCAACCTGCTGCAAACCTCCTTCAGGATGGGTTGATTGTGGTTTCAAAGGAGAGACTCCACCCGATGTGCAACCAGCCCTGGATGAATCAAATCGCCCTTTTTTCAATGTCACGAAAGTTCCCTATCAGGGAAATACCTATCTTGGAATGGTGGTGCGCGAAAATGATACTTATGAGCGCGTAGCCCAGCGATTGCTTAAACCACTGAAAAAAGATGTGTGTTATACATTCAGCATCTATCTCTGCAGGTCAGAAACTTATTTGAGTTCCAATCGCAACGAACCCGGAAATTTAAAGGAGTTTACACAACCCATCATTTTGCGCGTTTGGGGTGGTGACGCTTTTTGTCATCAAAAACAGCTGCTCGGAGAAAGCCCTCTCATATCAAATACGGATTGGCTCAAATATGAATTCGAATTTGAGGTAAAATCCGACATGTGGTATTTTGAACTGGAAGCTTTTTATAAAACTCCGGTCCTGTTCCCCTACAATGGAAATATATTATTGGATAATGCTTCTCACATAACCGTAATCCCTTGCCCATCGGATAAACAAGCTTATGCAGAATACAAAAAAAGTAAATCTGCACTCCCCGGTCCTAAGGCAAAGGAAACGCCGAAAAACAATACAAAGCCCACTGCTAAGACTACTGTAACCAATCCGACTCCAAAGAAACGCGTACTGAAATATCTGGATTCGAAAATGGCAGTCGGTCAGGTTTTTAAGATTGAAAAATTATATTTCGAAACCGATTCAGCACGAATTAAACCGGAATCATTTGAAGTGCTTGATGAATTAAGGGATTATCTATTTAAAAATCAAAAAGTCCGCATTGAAATCGGTGGACATACAAATAATCGCTGTGGTGAAAAATATTGTGAGCGCCTTTCGCTTATGCGGGCTGACGCCGTCAAAACCTATTTGATTGAAAATGGAATTGACGAAAAAAGAATAATTACCAGGGGTTATGGTGGTAAGAATCCGATAGCCTCGAACTCAACTCTTGAAGGAAGGCAATTGAATCAAAGAGTTGAAATAAAAATTTTGAGCATTGGCGGCTAAGCATTCCAAGCTTACACATACCTGAAATGCTAACGACAAAAGGCATTGTTTTCCGTCAGACCAGATTTAAGGAAAGCAGTTTAATTTTGGATATTTTTACTGAAGAAGCAGGCCTTCAATCTTTTATCGCAAATAGCGTTTATTCAAAAAAAGGAGCCGGACTGGCTTCCGTTTTTCAGCTGATGAATATCGTGGAAGTGGTTGCATATTTTCGCGATCAAAAAGAATTACATCGTATTTCGGAAGCAAAACTTGCATCGGTATATCAGTCTATCCCATTCGATATACGGCGATCGGCAATCGGACAATTCATGCTGGAAGTCAGCCGCAAATCGATACGACTCAAGCAAGCTCATGCACAATTATTTGAGTTCCTGAAAACGACATATGTGGACCTTGATTCTTCTGAACAAATAAATCCCAACATCCCAATTCTTTTTTTGATTGAACTTTCCGGTTTTCTTGGCTTTCAGCCTCACAATAACTATTCAGAAGAAGACAACAGTTTTGATCTGGCAAACGGTGTATTCAGAAATTACGCATCTCATGTGCCGTATTTAATTGATCCCGTAAGCAGTAGAATTTTCTCAAATCTGCTCACTGACTTTGATTATGCGGATCAACTCCAAAATGCTTCACAACGAAGAACACTGCTCAACTATCTCTTGCTCTTTTATCAATTGCATGTCGAGCATTTCGGACAAGTTAAATCCATAGAAGTCTTCAGAGATATACTTTAAAACATCCTTGAGATTCAAAATCCAGGCTCATAAATAAGACAAGATCGCACAAGCCAAAAACCCGGCACTTAACAGTTTTGTTCAATCTGCATGTACGATCGCTTCATTGGCAATTTCAATTTTTAAAAATATAACACCTATCCCACAGGAAAAGAGCTCAATGTATGAGAATATCTTCCGGGACTTCTACAAAATCTACCATATTTGCACTTTATTATTAGATCATGATTCAAATTGAACAAATCATCGCTGTTGGAGGTAAACCGGGTCTATTTAAGCTTGTTTCAACACGCAGCAATGGACTAATATTGGAAGACCTATCAAATGGGAAAGTCAATTTTTATTCTTCGAGATCCTTTCAGTTCTCGCCACTGGAATCAATAGGAATTTACACCTTGTCAGATAATCTTCCTTTGAAAGAAGTTTACTCGAGATGCATTGCAAAAGGAGGAGAAATTCCTCCACCGGAACAAAATGCCCCGGATGAGGAATTTAAAAAGTACTTTGAAGCACTGATACCCGAATACGATCGCTACAGGGTGCATGCCAGGGACATGAAGAAATGTCTAAAATGGTATCGCCATCTTAAAGAACTTGGTTTTATTAAAGAAGACCCAGAAAAATCTGATGCAAAAGAAGATTGATACGGATCATGTATAAGGATAAAAAAGTAATAGTAGTTCTTCCGGCCTATAATGCCGAGCTTACGTTGAAAAAAACACTGGACGAAATTCCCATGAATCTGGTGGATGAATTAATTCTTTGCGATGACGCCAGCAGAGACGGCACTTTTGAATTAGCCCATAAATTGGGAATACACCATTGCATACGACATGAAAAAAACAAAGGCTACGGTGGCAACCAGAAGACCTTATACGACAAAGCTCTTGCTTTAGGGGGAGAGATCATAATTATGCTGCACCCGGATTATCAATACACTCCAAAACTCATACCCAGTATGGTAAATATTATTGGGGAAGATCTGTATCCGGTGGTGCTTGCTTCACGCATATTAGGCAAGGGTGCATTAAAAGGTGGAATGCCTTATTACAAATATGTGTTTAATCGTTTTCTGACTTTATTTGAAAACTGGATGGTTGATTATAAATTATCCGAATATCATACTGGTTACCGTGCATTTTCAAGGAAAGTACTGGAAAGTATTTCGTATCATTCGAATTCCGATGACTTTGTGTTTGACAATGAAATGCTCTCTCAGATCATCTATAAAAAGTTTTCCATTGCTGAAATAAGTTGTCCGACAAAGTATTTTGACGAAGCATCTTCTATCAACTTTAGCAGGAGTGTAAAATATGGACTGGGCGTGATGGCCGTCAGCATAAAACATTTCCTTCAGCGGAAAGGCCTGGCTAGATTTCGCATGTACGCCTGAACAGTTATTCTGATTTTCTTATTACAGCGATCAGAGAAAGCCCGAATGCATTTGAAATAATTGAATCAAGCCACTTTGCGAAAGGCGTTAAAACGTCAAATCCCCTAACCTGCCATGATTTTAAGGAAGTATAGCGGAGCATATTTCCGAAAAGGAACCAGCCTATAGCCCCGAGAAAATTGAAATAACGGCAGCTTATCATATTACCTCCCGTTGACTTGCATAAACTAACAATCGTTTTCCTTGTATACCGGCGGTAATGGTGGAGATGGTGATCCAAAGGATTTTGCAACCAATGATGTGCGGGAACCAGCAAAATTAAATTTCCCCCGGATTTCAGCAAGGACAAGGCATTTTGTATGGCAAGCTGATCATGTTGTATGTGTTCGAGCACGTTAACCGCAATAAGCGTATCAAAGCTACCTCCAAGCGCCTCTTCCCGTTTTTGAAAATCAGGATCTGCAAGATTAAGTACCTGAATAGTTTGATCCGGAAAGCGCCTTTTAAGAAAGCCAATATAGGCCTCCTCAAATTCTGATATGCAGAGATCAGGGTGATCTTTTAACAAGAATCTTGAAATATTCCCAATCCCTGCTCCCAATTCAAGACAACTTCCTTTCAATAAAGGAGACAACTCTTCGGCGATCCAATGGTTAAAACGGTCCGCGGATTTTAAGACCTCTAAGGTCTCCGGACCCAGGTCAGGGAAGGAATAGGGCAAGCAGGAAAAGCTTATTTCTGCAAACCTTGCATAAACAGCTGAACCGTGTTTTGAACCTGTCCTGCTGCCAATTTATTGCTACTACCTCTCAATGCAAAAATAATTGTTTGAGTGAGCCATTCGCTATCATATTTCACCAGTTTTCTGGAAGCTACTCCCTTCTCCAATGCCTGCGTGAGCAGCTGTTCAAAGGATTTGCGGAGCTTTTTATACGATTTCAGGTAGTTGTCTTCCAAATGCTTGTATTCATTGAAGGAAACCTGAACAGCAGCCCAATGTTCTGCCTGGTAGTTGAGAAAATGGCTGATGACCAGCTCCAGTTGTTGGAGGGCATTTTTTTGACTTGCCCATTGTTCATTGATGCCTTTCGTCAATTCCGCAAAGGTATCTTGACAAATAGAATGCAGCAGGTCTTGCTTAGATCCAAAGTGGTTGTAGATACTGGCAGCTTCGATTCCTGATTTTGCAGCGATGTCGCGCATGGAAGCCCCACCGTAACCCTGGCGGTAAAACAAGTCCGCAGCTTTTTCTTTAATGGTTTGCCTTGTCATGGTTGATAAATTGAATGAACTTCAAACTTAATAAAAAAAAATCGTGCAGACCGAAGGTACCACACGATTTTATTATTTGGATGTAAGAAACATTATTGTAAATGGGATACATGCTGCATCAGGCTGCTCTTAATGTTCGAAGCCTTATTGCGATGCCAGGTGTTACTTTTTGACAGTTTGTCCACCATGCTTATGACTTTCGGGAGGAACAGCTGAGCTTCAGACTTGTTCTGCATGTTTCTGAGTTTTGCAATAGCAGTTCTGGCCGATTTCTTGAAATAGCGGTTGGCCATTCTTCTCACGATATTTTGACGTATTCTCTTTAGTGCAGACTGATGATTAGCCATAAAGAATTAATTTTTAAGGATCGCAAAGTTATATAAAACGGACTGTATTCTAAGGGGGATTGATAAAAAAATGTATTAAATCGTATAAATAATTGACATATAATTATTTATACATAAATACATATTTAATACTTATACATTTTTTGACAATTTCATCAACATCCAGGTTTCCAAAACTGTATAAAGCAGGTAGTTGGCGAGCAATGGAACTGCCAATTCTTTAGGTTTTAGCTCCATAAATTTTACCAGGCAAAGCACAACCATTGCAATGAAAACAATCTTGAATAAAACGGATACCATAAAAACCCTCGTAAAAAGATAGGGATTGCTGGATTGGATCGTCCTTCTGGATACCCACAGCATGCCAAGGGTGAAAAGAAAAAAGAAGAGCACAATAATATACCCGGCAGTTTGCGCTGCCCCCTGAGTTAAAAACCGGACCAAAAACAATGAAAGCCCGGTGGTCAAAAATAGCCACAATAAAAACCGGGGTCCTTTCATTTATCCAGATTTTTCAGATCGTAGTAAAGCCAGACAAGGTTCATGAAAAGCATTAAAAGACTAAGACCTGCAGTCCACAGGGGTTTCGTAAGTTCCATTTTCTGGTCAAGCCATTTTCCAAGCCAGGCTGCAAGTCCCAATGAAATAAATATCTGTGTAGCCAACCCGGAATACCGAAGTACTTTATTAGACTTAAAATCAAATCGGCTCATTAGCTTGGAGACTACATTTTGATGGTCTCCGGTTTGATCACTGGATTTGGAGCCGGGCTAGGTCTGGAACCCATACTCATTTTACTGGTCACATTGAATTTCGCTCCTGGACTTACTGCAAGCTTATCGGTATTAATTTCTCCATCCACAACTGCTGTTTCTTTTACCTGTAACAGATCCTCAATATGAATGACCCCTTTGAATCGCCCTTCAATCATGGCGTTCTGAGCTTTGATCTCCCCTTCAATACTCCCTTTCGGGCCTATGATGACCCTCCCTTTACATACCAATATACCCTTTAGAAAACCATCTATGCGGATATCACTTTCTGCCTGGATGGTCCCTTCTACCTGAGTCCCCACTACCAAGCTGTTTAATGCACCCTGTGAGGACTGGCCTGTGATCACTTTGGGAGCTTCTTCTTTTGAACTCTTATTCCCGAACATATGCGCTGTTTTTGGTGGAAAACAAAAATACGATCCGCAGATCTAAAAAAAAAGCCCGGATTCAGTACCGGGCTTTATCTTCTAAGTGCTTTTATTTTTAAAAATTAGGACAATAAATTCCTCTTCGCTCAGGTCCACATATGTTGTAGATAAAGGACAGTTCAAAGGAATTGTTGCCGGCATTTGCCTTTCTGAGACTAGAGGTATTTACATCATAGCTCAAACCAAAACCATACCGGTCGTAATCGAATCTGGTTGAAAGTATCAAAGCATCCATATGGATTCCGGTGGAGGTGGCATCTTTATATTTATTAGCCAAACGCGACCAAATACCCATTTGGAAAGTTGACACATTGGTTCTGTTATTCGGAGACCCAAAACGGAAGCTCGTTCCTGCATTCAACTCAAAAGAAGGCCCCTGGAAAAAGGTTACAAATCCCGGAATGATCGCTGTTTTGCGGTTCAGGCGGAATACCCCGCCTCCATGGATTGTCAGCTTTGAGTATAAAGGTGCAGGAATATAACCCGGTGTGCCGGACTGGACATTGTTTTGCAGAGGTTCGTTCAGGTGACTCAAGGCACCACCCAGATAGAAGTTACTGTATTTGTCCAGGACGGAAAACCACAATAGCCCAACGGAGACATCTGCAAACAAAAAGCTCGGATCAAAGATGGCAGGATCAGGAGGGAGGTTTGGATCAGGACCATTGCTGGTAATCTGATTCCCCCAAATCGCATTATGGAATTTTACACCCCGTTGATTCAGACCTGCTTCCGCACCAAAAACCAGGTAGTTGGAAGATGTTCTCGTTCCGGACATTCTCTTACTATAGGAACCCGAAAGTTTGAACTGTATCGTACTGAAATCCAATGAACCAGCCTTATCCCCCCAGAAGGTGCCTCCGAATCCAAAATAATCGTACCGTCCTACAGGTACTTTTTGGTCAAAGGATAGATTATAGGTGTTAAAAGAATTGGCAAAGCCCAGAATCGGGGCCCATTGGTTCCTGTAATTCGCCACAAATCGCATTTTACAATTCATCACCCCCGTCATGGCAGGATTTAAATTGGTTGGCGACATGTAGAATTGAGAAAAATGGATGTCCTGAGCGTTGAGGTTCAGGCAAAAAATGATTAGGAATAAACCTGTTAATCGCATCATACCTACTACAATATAAGAGGCTAAATTTATAACCTTTCCTGCAAATAACATTCCCATTTTCTTAATATTTAACAAATTTAAAATAGCTATATGCTTAAAGTGCTAATCCACACGTGCTACAGCTTTATACCTTCCGATCAAAATATCATCGATTTCATTGGCTTTTTCGAATAATTGACTGAAAACTTGAACGCCGTTTTCGGGTTTGAAGGAATGGTCAAAGATTTGAAGGGATAAAATGATGTCCTGATTCTGAATACTATAGCTAAGACCCTCTAAGAGGTAATTCTGCTGCAAGAGAAAGATATAAATTTCACGTATGCCCTCTTTTGGCAGGGAGCAAAGCACGGCATCACCGGCAATCATGCCGGATTCCTCGTGGTAGGAAAGGATGATCCTTGCCGAATCCTTTTCTATTTCCCAATTAAAGGGTCCTCTGCGTGTCAGGCTCACATCGTAACCCAGCTGATGCAGGCAATCTTCAATTTCAAGCCGCACGCCCGAAGGCACATAATCCTCTATCTGCGAAATCATTGTGATGCGAGCTCCACAAAATGGGCAATATTTCTTTTCAATATTGGGCTCAAATACAATATTTGAACATGCCGTACACCGGACGCCTAACTCCTTCTTACCGGCAACAAATTCATCCAAGGTGTCTTTCAGATAACGCGCTGGCAGGGAGAATCCGATGCTTTGCCCGTTTTGGATAATAAAGGTGTTCACCCCCAGGATTTCTCCTTTTTCGTTGAGAAGGGGACCTCCGCTGTTTCCCGGGTTTAGTGCCGCATCGTGTTGTATATAAAAGAGGTCATTCTGCTGGTGAAGAGTATTGGAGATGATCCCTTGTGTTGCTGTATATTTTAATCCAAAAGGGTGGCCGATGGCCAATACCGGATCACCCTGGTTGTAATCGTTTTCTGTATGCAGATGGATGGGTTCTGTTGCCAGACTTTCCGGAGCCTGTATAAAGGCTAAATCAAACTTGGGGTCAACATACCGCACCTTCCGGATAAGTCGTTTAATACCCTTTCCTTCTACTACCACCTCCTTATTGTTGCGGACGACATGTTCATTGGTAACAATTAATCCGTAATCGTTCAAATAAAATCCAGTCCCCACAGAAAATGGAGTCGCAATCTGAATTACGACATTGCGGTAACGCTCAATGAGGCTTTTCACTTTATAGTCAGATTTTTAATAATCAATAAAAGTGATTTGAGCACTAAGGATTTCGTATTCCCCTCCAACTGCACTTCTCCGGGCAAATCCGGAAACTCAGCTCTCAGGTCTCTTAAAATTTCCAAAAGTTTCGAACGCACTTTATCAAGCTTAATCTCATTTAAATCTGCATCGTAATAAGGAATGGGAAATCCCAGTTTCTGAAAATAGGCGGGTTCCGAAATTTCAAAAAACAGATGCAGAATTTCGCGGTCAGGCGCTGGCAATGCAAAATTGAATAAACAATACCCTGCGATATAATTGCAAATGGCAATACACACTTCGGTGTGTCCATTTTCTTCATACCAGCGTATAGGTTGCAATTCATTTTCAATAAACTGAGCAATAACACTTTGGTTAGCAGGGCTGGTTATGCCAAAGGTGGAAATGACATCATAAATTTCCTTAGCCAGATCCGCATCGCTTATTTCCTCCATCTCTTTAAACCCATTGCGCAACAGGGCCACTTTTTCATCAATGCGCTCGGAAGGAATTTCAAAATAAGAAATATGAATCCTGCCCAACATATCCATTAAAGTTCCTTCCGGCTTCACCAGGTAATCTATCGCATATACTGCAGCAAGATAGACATAGGTCAGAGCCCCCTGATAACGTTTGGGATTCAATTTTCCAATTGCTTCCGGCTGGCGGACTTCATTCATCTTTTGCCGGATAAACTCAATTTTGAGTTTCACAATTTCAGGAGACAGCATCTGGATATGCTGGCTTTGCATGGGTTCGAGATATTCAAACTCGCTCAACAGCAAGTCATCCTCCTTATCTGATTGAATTGCAAGTTCCTTCAATCCATAATATAATTTATAAGGAGATGCCTCACTGACCAGACTGTCAAAGACAATGCAAAGATTATTTTCAGGATCCAGTGCGAAGCGTGAATAATTCAAATCGTAGTTATATTCAATTGCTTTTCGCAGGAAGCCCACATTCAATTCCTTGCAATGTGCAATTTTTGATTCGGCACGAAACAAGCTTCCATTTAGTCTGCAGTTAATTTGCTTCGATCCCTGATAGAGTATAAAACAGAAATCCTTTTCATCCTCACAATACTGAAGATTACTTCCGGTTTGGTTCTTCAAATATTCGACCAAGGTCCTTATGGATTTTTCAATTTGGCCTTCTTCAAATAATCGAAGGCTTTCATCCCAGGCGATATACTGCTCTTTGCTTTTATATGCATCTGAAAAGCGTCCAAAGTCCATTACTGGTAGCTCAGGAGACTTTGCAGATCTGAATTTATCCCAAAAAGCCATAATTTTAATAAAGCGCAAAGGTAATAGCTGAATGCGAGCTGTTAGGAATATGATTTGAAATTAGCTCATTAAATCGTGGTTCCTCCTATTTTTGTCATTCGAGATTATGCATAGCACAACAACTTTTCCTGAATTCCGCTCATCGCGGAAGATTGATTTCCAAAACAGAATCTACACCAGTGGAAGTTGCTTTGCAGAAGAATTGCACAATCGGTTGACACGGCTTAAATTTCATACATTTTCCCATCCTTTTGGCATTGTATTTAATCCAATCTCCATGGCCATTCAATTTAAGAGAATGCTGGAGCTAGAGCTATACAGCGAGGAAGAGCTTATCTTCCAGGATGGATTATTCCATTCGCCTGACCACCATGGATTTGTTTCCGGCGCTAATCCAAAATCCCTGTTACAATCTCTTAATGTTGGTTTAGAAACAGGAAAAAGCGAATTGTTAAAATCGGATTACCTTGTTCTCACCTTTGGAACTGCGCATTATTACACGCACATGAAGTTCCAAAAGATTTTTTCCAATTGCCATAAAATTCCGCAGATTGAATTTACGAAACAGAGGGCAAGCACAAATCAAATCACGGACAGCTGGATCCCGTTGATCGAACAAATACTGAAATTGAATCCGAATTTAAAAATCCTATTATCGGTCAGTCCGGTCCGTTATCTGAAAGACGGGTATGTCGAAAATCAGCGGAGCAAAGCAAGTTTGCTCCTTGCAGCAGAATACCTTAGCCAGCATTGCTCCTGCCTTGAGTATTTTCCTGCATATGAAATATTTATGGATGACTTAAGAGACTATCGATATGTTGAAGAAGACCTGGTGCACCCTAACAAGATTGCCATAGATTACATATGGTCCTATTTTGAAAAGGCATATTATAATGAAACCACATTGCATTATAAACAGCAGCTTGAAAAATTCAGAGCACTTGCAGAGCATCGCATTCTGAGCACTGAATCGAATTCATTTAAAAGTTATGTAGAGCAACTTAGTCGGCAGTTTGAAGAGCTTCACAAAAAATATCCTCAGGCCGATTTTAATTTTGAAGCCCAACAAATTGAGAAGTTGAAAAACCTTCTTATTTAGGTAAAGTATTAATTTACTTACCGGCAAAGCAAAATCCATAAGCAGCTTTCCTACACACTTATTCAAACGCGAATTGTTTTCCAACTGCCTTTTTTAAAATAATACCAGGCGAGCAAAGCGATCAGAGTTTCCGCTAAAGGTATAGCCACATATGATCCCGTTGCATTCCACTGCAAAACTTTTGCTAAAAGATATGCGAGTGGAATTTGAAATAACCAAAAGCATACCAGGTGGATCCCGGTAGGAGTCCGGGTATCCCCTGCACCATTCAAAGCCTGTACCATTACCATACCCACACCATAAAAAACAAATGCGGAGCCAATGATGCGAAGTGCCTCAACTCCATGCATCACAATGGCGGGATCCTGGCTAAAAAAAGAAATGATTTGACTGGGAAAGATGACGAACAAACCTGTAACAAATGCCATGAAAACCGCATTATAGCTAGCAGCGATGTAGACACTTTTTTCGGCACGCTCCGGATGCTTTGCTCCTAAATTTTGACCTACCAACGTAGCCGCTGCATTGCTCATGCCCCAAGCCGGTAAAATAAAAAAAACGATATTTCGCAAGGCAATCTGATAGCCCGCAGAAGCTTCAGTTCCGCCTGTCTCTGCCACCAGTCTTGCCAAAATGATCCAACTTCCGCTTGCAATGAGAAACTGAGTCGTTGCAGGCCAGGTTAAGCGGATCAAATTCCGGATAATCTCCCAATCCGGTTTGAACAAAGAAACATAAAACCGGAGCACGCCATCTCCTTTAAATAAATGATAACACTGGTAGATCACTCCTGAGCTTCGACCCAGTACTGTTGCAATTGCAGCTCCCTTTAATCCCCAAAAATGAATGAACAAAGGACAGAGTATGATATTCAGTGAACTTGCAATCCAAAGACTTTTCATAGCCATTGCAGCATCACCTGCTCCTCTGAAAATACCATTGATCAGAAATAATAACACGATGACCATACTGCTTCCCAGCATGATCCGGGTAAAAGAAGATCCTTGTGTAACCACATCCGCACTGGCACCCATCCACTTCAATATATTCTGAGCATACATACCGCCCAGGGTGCATAAACAGATTCCAACAACAACAGAAATAAGCAGTGCCTGGGCACCTGTTCTTGCTGCCAAAGCCGCATCCTTTTCTCCAATTCGTCTGGCTACGACGGCAGTTGCCGCAGTGCTCAATCCAATTGCTATGGAATATATCAAGGTAATTACGGATTCCGTAAGCCCAACGGTTGCAATGGCAGAAGGGCCGAGCTTTCCTACAAAAAAAATATCAACAACGGCAAATACACTTTCGAGGCTCAGTTCAAGTATCATGGGAATAGCCAACAATATCACGGCTTTCGAAATACTCCCCTGTGTATAATCCATGGGCTCGCCTTTAAGTGATTGGCGAATCAATGCAATGATTCTGTAGATTTTATTTTTTGGAAATTCAACTGCCATAATGAAAAGAATCAGCCCTTAGATATAATAAGAGTAAAGATGGCAATTTACGAGCTTCGATTACAATATAACTTCGGGCCATCAGGATACCCTTATAATGCGCAAGTGCCGGAGAGCCGGCACTTGTGCATTATCATTATATTTTAATGAGGTCCTTGTTAATTAGATTTGTTGACCAACAATTTTCTCGTTACATGTTGTCTGCCAGATTGCAGTTCCACCAGGTATAATCCATTAGGAAGTTCCTGAATATCCAAAAGCTCGGCTTTCTTCAATCCAAAATCCTGCTGCAACATTTTCTTTCCCTGCATATCCAAAATGCGCAATATGGCGTTTTGGTCTGTAATCTGCGATACAGCAAGCTGAAGCCATCCGCGACTTGGATTGGGGTAAAGCTGAATATCCATTGGTGTTTCAATATCCTTGTTGGCTACCGTACCAATTTGAATTTTAAAATACTCTGATCCGTACCAACCGCCTACGCCATCCTCAACAACAAACAAAAATCCATCTGTTTCATTACCTGCTCCGGTGTGCCTGTAATTCAGTTTGCCATCGTTGATATCCTTTTGGGTAAACCTTGTACCGTAATCGACCAGCTTTCCATTGATCAGCAAGTCACCATGTTGTGGAATGACAACAATCGTATAAATAAGTTCCGAAGACGTATTGTCCGCATCCTGTGATTCCAGCCGATCCATTCCTATGTTGCGGGTTTCCCCTGTATTCATCTGCAATCCTAGATTGGTCAGCACAAATGGATTTTTGACGAGCAACTCTGAACAAATATCCATCGTGAATCCATAAAAATTAGCCTGCCCGCTTAAAAATCGATCCGTGGCTAATTCCATGGTCCAGTCCCCAAGCTTGTCCTCGCCATTAAATTTGGACAAGGCCTCGAAAGGCTTGATGATTTTACCGAGAGTTGGCGGACATCCATTTTGCAGGTTATAAATTCCCTCATCATCAAAAGTACAATCAAACTGATCCGTCACTCCGCAGTTTCTGTCAAAAAGTATAACCCTTGTACCTTTTGGGCTAACAAGTGTTAATGTTACGCTGTTTACACCAACAGCAACCGCATTAAAATTTTTGACGTTGATATCACTGATTGTCCCGCTGCCTTTTACGCTCACCGGCATAGAGGCTGTTTTATTTGCCCCTCGAACTATTGTATTTCCAATATAGGGTGTTTCCTCACAACGCTTATTGATCGTCTGAAATGGGATCGGAAGGGTGGGAGCGCCCAGGCCGCAGCGATTGAATGGAATAATACGCCAATAGTACACTTTGCTTTCTTCAAAAAATACTGGAGGCGTGAAGAATGTATCCAGAATTCCATTCCCACTATACACCACAGTATTGCCAAATGAAGGGGAGGTAGCTATTTCAATGCGGTAACTCTGTGCATTTGGGCTTCCTGCCCATTTAAATTCGATGGATTGCGGAAGACCGGAAAGGCCATTTGCCGGATACAATGTCTTCAAATCTGAAAAATCGATGTTGACAAGATCCATTTCTATAAATTCTCTCAAAGTATCACCCTTATCCGTCACGGCGATCACTTCCACATTATAGATCCCGGAAGTTCGGACATTTGTAAAATCGACGGTGAGTCGTGCAGATCCATTGTACGGAATCGAGCCTTGATCAAACTGATAGCTGGCATCCTGAGGCAAGCCGGAAAGTATGGACAAATTCAGCTGACCGTTTGCATTTCCAAGTGCGCAGGTGTTCACATCTATCTCTGTTTTTGAAGGGATGCAAAAAACCAGCTTTTCAGGGGACACATTGAAATTAATTTTGTTCGAGGCAGCCGGGGCAAGAATGCGGATATCTGAATCAGATGCATCAAAGAAAATATTATCTGCTGCTTCAACGATGATGCGAGCCCTCAACATTCCTATCAGGCTATCCGGAATGGTAACCAATTCACCTCCGTCATTTTCAGTACCCATGAGCAGTGGAATCGTAACATTGGGATTCGTCCGGTTTGGCATCAAGTAAATATTAACTCGCTTGCAATTTACCGGATCCTTATGGGTATTTGACACATCCCAGCGAATGTGGTTGCATACCCCACCGTACAAAGTATCTGTGGAGCTGCTGTTTGGATAGCTGACTTTAAAAGGCCCCGCTGTTGCAATTGAACGAAACACCACTTCTTTTGAAGTTACGGCTCCGGAACCTGGGAAATTATCTCTGACATTAAAACGAAAATTAATCTTTCTACTAACAGTTGGTAGTACTTCAGTGCGCTCAAAATTTGCCTTTGTCAGAATGGTATTCCATGCGGGTACCACTCGAATCGGGCTATTTCCGGGAAACAGGGATTTGAAGAGTGGGCCTTCCTCAAACAAGGAGGGTTCTCCCAATACCGGACCATAAGATCCTGCATTATATTGTTCCCAATTGTAGCTCAAATTATCTTTTTCAGCGTCGCTGGCCTGGCCTTTCAAAACAAACGGCGTGCTGATAGGGATATACAGACCGGATGGAAATAAAATTTCTGCATCAGGGAATGTATTTGAAGTAGCTGATTGAGAGCCACAGCGATTTCCATCCGCAACCCGGGTATAGTTATAAATCCGTTCGACGCTATTGGAATGAAAATAATTGGGATGTGGCAAGGAACCACTCTCCACATTTAATCCGGCACCGCAGAGGCCACTGTAAGACATGATGGTAGTGCCACTTCCGGGTTCATAGCTTGTTGCCGATTCATTTCCATTGCAATTGGAAAAGGTATGACTTGCATTGAACTGGTGACCCATTTCATGGCATACAATCCGCTGCGTTACATAAGCAATGTCGGTAGTGTACCAACAGGTCACGCCTCCGCCTTTATTTCCATTGCAAACCGATCCAAGAAATGCAACGCCACCCACATCCGTGCAGCTGATAGTAAACACATGACCGATATCATAGGCCGCTCTTCCAACAATAGCCGTGATTACGTCCGTGTTCACACCAAGAGTTGCTCCCCCTGAGGTTGGGTTGATATAGGGATCTGTTTGCGGTACAAGATGGATGAGCTTATCATTATTTGTAATCAGGTTCATGTGAACGGAGACTTCCTTCTCATAAACCGCATTGATGTAACTTAATGCTGCGACCATTTTGTCAAGGGCAGTCGCAATGGAGCCGCCGCCTAAATTTGGATTTTCACCCCACTCTCCCGTACAGGTGAGTGCCAGTCGGTAGGTTCTGAGATTGACAGGTTCCCCTAACATGCTTCGTGAATGAAGGGCTGCCTTTTTCTGAGGTTCCTCCATTTTATCGAGTGTTTCGAGATCTTTTGTTCCGCAGCTCAGTGCAAACTGATCATGTATGTCCACATTTTTTCCGTAAAAAACAACATACTGGTTAAGGTTCTTTTTATCCATTGATTCAATGACGATATCCCCTTCCTCTGTAAGGATAAAAGCCTGGAAACTATAAGGTGAAATGGAAAGACGCATATAGTGTTCGCCGTCTGTTCCGCTAAAGGTTTTGATTTCAGGATATTTCAAAGCCAATCCTTCTTCCATGACCGGCGATTCCTTTATGGTGAAGTTCTTCAAGGCTCCATCCGGAAAAGGCAGTTCCAGTTGCAAAGTGGCAGTTTTATCATTAGACCTTGAACTCAAGCCTGACAAATAGGTCCGCAATGCCTCATGGTTTATTTCAAATACACTAAGATCCTGCACCCTGTTCCATAAACTGCCTTCCGCCTTAGCGAAACCCGATGGCAATGCCTTCCAGCCGGGCTGTTGGGCTAATAAAATGTTTCCAAAGAGAAAAGAAAGAAGAAAAAATAAAATTTGGTTTTTCATAATATTACCTTCTGATGATGTATCCATTTATAACGTTAGAAAGGTCGAAACGTTCCGGGCTAAATCCAAATTTTAGCTCGTCTGAATATTCAATTTTTCGATAAAATCTTGTTCTGTCCATATTTCTACCGTTCCCAATTTTTTGGCTTTGTCTAATTTCGAACCCGCCTCTTCGCCCACAACGAGAATATTGAGATGTGAACTGACCGCTGACAGGTTTTTTGCCCCCGCTTTTTCCGCTATTTCCTGAGCCTCCTTTCGGCCCAAAGTCTTCAAGGTTCCTGTAAACAAAATGGTTTTTCCAGCCAAAGGGGCATCTTTTGCTACTTTAACTGGCCGGTCCTGTTCGGTCTGGTGCATATTTATTCCCAAATTTTCCAGTTCCCTGATCATTTTTTGATTCACGGGGTCCCCAAAAAAAGCAATGATATTTTCCCCTACCACAGGGCCTACATCTTTTATTGACGTAAATCGATCCAGCTTCCAGTCCTTCAAATCCGGAAGGTATTCCAGGTGCTCCGCTATCAACTTCGAAACCTTTTTGCCTAAATGGTGGATGCACAATCCATGCAACAACCTGTATAATGGGCGCGATTTTGCAAGTTCAATAGATTTTTGAAGTTTGGCAGCTGATTTTTCACCCATCCCATCAAGTTTGGCCATTTCCTCAAAATCCAGTCGATACACGTCAGGAATCGAACGCAGCAAACCAAGTTCATAAAATCGTTCAATGAGGGATTTCCCCAGCCCATCAATATCCATGGCATCTTTGGATGCATGGTGGATAAGCCGTTGAATGATCTGTGCTTCGCACTGATAGTTTGGACAGCGCCAGGCGGCTTCTTCCTGTTCCCTCAGCAGTCGTGTCTGGCACACGGGGCAATGACTTGGGAAATGGACCACTTTTTCTTTGCCGGAGCGCAACTCAGGAAATGCTTTTACAATATAAGGAATTACATCTCCCGCTCTTTCTACCAACACGCGGTCACCAATCCGAATATCACGCTGCTTGATGAAATCCTCATTATGCAATGAAACAGAACTCACTGTAACTCCTGCAAGTTGGACAGGCTCAATTTTTGCGACTGGCGTAATCGATCCGATTTTACCTACCTGATATTCGACATTGAGCAATGTAGAAGTGGCTTGTTTAGCTTGAAATTTATGAGCCACCGCCCATCTGGGATGATGGCTGGTATACCCGCAGGATTCCTGAAGTTCCAGGTCATTTACCTTGATGACGATGCCATCAATATCATATGCGAAATGATCCCGTTTTTCTGCCCAGGACTGGATGAATTTTTCCAGCTCCTGAAGGTTTTTACAAATCTTGCGCTCATTAAGAGAAACTTTGAATCCAAGCTGTTCCAGGACTTCCATCCATTCTGCATGCGTTCGCATCTTGTGCATCGCATTGCTTCCATTTGCATCTTCTGCGTAAGCCAATTGAAATATGAAAACATCAAGCCCTCTGTTTGCAGTTTCCGAAGGGTCTTTCACGCGCAGAACTCCTGTTGCAGCATTGCGGGGATTGGCAAGTAGGGTCAGACCATCTGTTTCCCTTTGCTCGTTGATTTGCTGAAATTTCTTTTTGCTAATTACGGCTTCGCCACGCAGTTCCACCTTATGCAATCCAAATTTTGAAAATGCAGCTTTCAGTGGCAATGATTTGATGGTGCGTGCATTCAAGCTGATGTCTTCCCCTTTGTATCCATCACCCCGTGTCGCGGCTCTTTTAAAATGGTCTCCCTCATAAATCAAGGCAATGCTCCCACCATCAAATTTAGGTTCTGCAAAATAATGCAGTTCCTGATTCTCCGGATGATTGCAAAGCTTTCGGACACGGGTATCAAAATTTTTTAAATCGTCGAGATTGTAGGAATTCTCCAATGATAACATTGGGGAAAGGTGTTCCACGCTTTGAAACTCATCGACCAGATCGCTGGAAACGCGCCGCGTAGGTGAATCTTCGCTCGCCCATTCCGGATGAGCGCTTTCGGCAGATTCCAGCATTTTATAAAGTTGGTCATATTCAAAATCTGAGATCAATGGATTGTCCTGCACATAATATTGCCATTCATGAAAGCGAATCAATTCGCGGAGCTGTTCCATTTCAGCATAGGAATCCACAAGGCCCTTCTTTAAGAAGCTATGAGTTTCCCTGGTGAGATGTTGTGAGTCTTTGGCTGAATAATGCACGAACTACAATTGATGAATCCAAAATTAAGACACAAAACTATGCATGTTCCCGATGGCTTTTGCTCTTGTTTTTAGCTCTCAAAAAGAGAGCGTGCTATTAAACTTCATCTTATTCAGGCTCAAATCCAAGGATGATACTGAATTTCGCATAGTCTTTCCAACTGGTGGTCTTCGAGTCCAGCCAGGGTTTGTCAAAACCAATACCATAATCAAATCCCAACAATCCAAACATAGGTAGGAAAATCCGGAGACCGGCACCTACAGAACGCTTCAACTGGAAAGGGTTATAGTCTTTAAAGGAGGTCCAGGAATTCCCTCCCTGCGCCCACAATGATGCGTACATCGTTGCGCTAGGGTTAAGGGAAAGCGGATAGCGCAATTCCATTGTAAACTTATTAAAGATGGTCGCATCTTCCTGTACGCTGTTGAGACGATAGGCTTCCACGGATTTCGCCTTTACGTCTTCCACCTCATACCCCCTTAGTGAAAAAATATCCCGGCCCGTAATGGTAAAAGATTGGTTGTTCAAACCATCCCCGCCAACGACAAATCGTTCGAAGGGAGGTGCCTTTAAGTCCTTGTTGTAAAATCCGAGAATTCCCATTTTTGCATTAAATGAAAGGACCAATTTCCCAACGAGATTAAGATACCATTCACCGTCAAAACGCCATTTATGGTATTCCACCCAGCGATAACGATCACCAACGCTCACCGAATCCGGATTCCAATTATTCCGGAATAATGAATAGGGCGGCGTCAGCTGCAATGAAAACGACAATCGGGATCCGGAACGTGGAAACAGTGGGTCTGAAACTGTGCTTCGGATCAGACTTGTTTTAACTGAGATGTTGTAATAGTCCCCATTGTTAACAGGTGTTGTGCCTGCATAAAAACCGACATAGTCTTTTAATCGAATGCGTTCCAGATTAAGAGCAGAGCTCACACCGAAGTTGTCATCCGGCCATTTTAACTGTGTGCCAAGTGCCCCGGACAACCTGAGAATGCTCAAACTTCCGGCAGTACCTGCAGAATATGCTGAATTGTCAATAAGTGTATAACTGCTTCCTATGGTCAATGAAGTCGGTCTCTTTCCTCCTAACCAGGGCTCTGTAAACGAAAAGGTGTAGGACTGGTAATACCGGCCATTGGATTGTGCACGAAGTGAAAGTTTCTGTCCATCCCCCTGCGGCAATGGGCTCCAGGAGGATTTTTTGAAAAAATTCCTCGTTGAAAAGTTATTAAATACAACACCGAGCGTTCCGATAAGCCCATAAGCGGACCATCCTGCCGACAACTCAAGCTGATCCGAAGGTCGTTCTTCAACGGAATATTCGATATCCACCGTACCTCTTTTCGGATTTACAGGAGTATTGATGCCTAAAGATTCCGGATTGAAATACCCCAGGGCCATTATGGCACGCTGCGATCGTATGATATCGGAGCGACTGAATTTTTGGCCAGGCCGGGTTCTCAATTCGCGACGGATCACATGTTCATGAGTTCTGTCATTTCCCTTCACCAGCACGCGGTCAATAGTAGCCGGAGGCCCTTCCGTAATTCGGATGGTAATGTCGACGGAGTCCTTTTCTATCGCTGTCTCTATCGGTTCTGCCCTAAAGAATAAATGGCCTTCATCCATATACAAACTGCTCACATCACGTCCATCGTCTGAGAAACTAAGACGTTTTTGCAGTAATTCCTGGTTGTACACATCTCCTTTCTGAATTCCAAGTACATTTTTGATATACTGTTCGGAGTACAAAGAATTGCCTTTTATCGCGATGTTCCTAAAATAAAACCTTTGGCCTTCATTTAGAAAAATATGTATTCGCAATCTACCCTTTTCATCTCTCCAGATGGAGTCGCCTGTGATATTTGCATTGCGAAATCCTTCCTTATTGTAATATTGAACGATCTTCAATTTATCTTCTTCATATTTGGCCTCTTCAAACTTTGATTTGGAGAAGAGTCTTCCCCGGCGTTTCGTTTCTTTCATTTGCTTGCGCAACTTGCGATCGCTGACCTGCACATTTCCCGAAAAGCTAATGTCCTGGATTTTCACTTTTTCCCCTTTCTCAATATTAATGATGAGCTTTACGGAATTCGGTTTTTTCTCCTCCGGAATTTCCAATATGCCAATTCGCGCATCCAGATATCCCTTTTCAATATAAAACTCCTCAAGATTTTTGATGATGGCATCTTTGATTTCATCAGTAAACACCGCATTCTTGGGCAGGTGGTTGTTTACAATAGTATTCAGGTCTTCATGAGCTGATTTTTTTACACCTTTATAGGAATGGGTGCTATACCGTGGTTTTTCCTGCACCTTGATTTCAAGTCCTGCCGTATTCCCCTGAATATTTTCTAAAAGGACCTCTACCTGTGTAAAAAGACGCTGTTTATAAATTGCTTTAATTGCGTTTGGGATCTCCGGGCCGGGTATGCTTATTTTTTTGCCAACCTGGAGTCCAGATATATTGATAAGGGCATTTGCATCGCTGAAGGTATTACCTGAAACCCGGATCGTGGAGATTTCATAGCTTTTGTTGTCGTAGGGTATAAAGTTGTCTCTTTGGGCTTGTGCCAGAAAATTACATAGACAAAACACCACTGTGGTGAGGGTAAACCTGATCATAATTCCAATTGGGTAAAAGACATAAACGACCACCAGGGTCTTTTCATTGCGGCTGCAAAGTTAATCCCAAATACCCACTGCTGTATAAGCTTACATAAGGGCAAATGAGGCTCATTGTTGAATTTGCTCGGATATTTTACCAAATCGGCGTTCCCGGTTTTGATAATCCAAAAGGGCTTCATAGAGTTCTTCACGGCGAAATTCGGGCCAATAGCGCTTTGTAAAATATAACTCACTGTATGCCAGTTGCCAAAGCAGGAAATTGGAAATTCTGTTTTCACCACTGGTGCGAATGAGTAATTCAGGATCAGGTATCCCTGCTGTAGTGAGTTCCGATTCCCAGCATTGCTGGTCTATGGGCCCTAAAAGGTCCCCGCGTTTTACCTTTTCGGCTATCTGGTTTACCGCATGCAGGATTTCCCAACGTGCGCTGTAATTCAGGGCCAGTATCAAATCAAGCCGGGTATTCTCCGCAGTAAGCCGGATGCCTTCCTCCAGGGCCTGGCGCGTCTTTTCAGGCAAGCCGGCTAAATTTCCGATCGCCCTCAATTTTATGCCGTTCTTATTGAGTGTTCCAATTTCCTTTTTAACCGTCTGGACCAATAAATTCATCAATCCGGTTACCTCGGTTAACGGCCGGTTCCAATTTTCTGTTGAAAAAGCGTAGAGGGTCAGATAGGAAATGCCTAACTCGGCGCAGGTCTCTGTGATTTCGCGGACCGTATCCACTCCCGCTTTATGCCCGTAAAGACGCGGCATGCCACGCTCCTTAGCCCAACGTCCATTGCCATCCATGATCATAGCAATATGACATGGCAGACGGGATCGATCGAGACGGTTTAAGAGTGAGGCGTTCATTTCACTCTTGCAAAATTAAAGTCATTTCGCGGATAAATGCCTTCCCATGCTTGAATTCTCTTGTTGCAGCGTTCATTCAAAAAAAGGATTCCCCAAAAAGTCTTTATTTTGCTCACAATTGTGATTCCCTTCTAATGTTTTATCGTCTTATACTGAGTTTCTTAACTTCACTGATATTTACCTATCTGATCATTCCGTCGATCATCAAGATTGCAAAAATCAAGAAGCTGACCGATGATCCTGATGAACGAAGGGCACATAAAAGCAGTATCCCCACCTTGGGAGGTATCGGTATTTTCGCGGGCGTACTGTTTTCAATTGTTCTTTGGACCCCATTTCACGTATTTGGAGATCTTCAGTACATTCTCTGCGCATTTATCATTATTTTCCTTATCGGTGCAAAAGATGATATCATTCCGCTTTCCCCAAATAAAAAAATGACAGGGCTTGTATTTGCTTCACTCATCCTCGTGTTCAAGGCAAATATCCGCATAACCAGTTTCTACGGAATTTTCAATATTGAGCAGCTACCCTACATTTGGAGCATCTTGTTTACCCTTTTTTCCATTCTCGTTATTGTCAATGCTTTTAATTTAATTGATGGAATAGATGGCCTTGGAGGAAGCATGGGAGTACTAATTGCAAGCGTATATGGGAGTTGGTTTTACATAGCGGACCAGGTTGTACTCAGTATCATCTCATTTTCGCTTGTGGGCTCTCTTATTGCTTTTTTGAAATTTAATCTGACCCCTGCAAAAATTTTTATGGGCGACACGGGTTCCTTGTTGATAGGAATGATCTGCTCGATACTTACCATTAGTTTTATTGAACTTGCCTACCAGTCTTCAAATTCTCTTGCACACGTCAAATCCGCACCCGCCATTGCCATTGGCATTCTCTTTCTTCCTTTGTTTGACATGCTCCGCGTTTTTACTGTCAGGATATTCCTTGGGCGATCTCCTTTCAAAGGTGATCGATTGCATATTCATCATCTTCTGGTAGATATGGGCCTGAACCATTTGCAAACTACCCTTCTGCTCCTTTCAGTAAATGCGCTTGTCATCTTATTTGTAATCAAGATGCAACATATTGGAAGTTTATTTTTGTTGGTATTCATGCTGAGTTTTGGTATTCTCCTCGCAGCGATATTAAATCAAATAAAGAAAAAAAAGACCCGTTTAAGCAATGAGTCTGTATAAAATTATCTTGGTATTTATTGGAGGCGGAACAGGCAGTTTGCTCCGATTTGCTATTTCTTATATACCCTCATTAACTGTTTATCGAATTCAACTTGCCACACTTGTTGCAAATATTTTAAGCACGTTCATCCTTGGAATATCCTATAAGTACAACCAATTGTATCCGGGTCAAAAATGGATTCCCTATTTTATCATGATCGGCTTTTGCGGTGGCCTCAGCACCTTTTCTACATTCAGTTCGGAGAACATGCTCTTCCTCAGAGATTCCCAATACCTGTTATTCTGTATTTATAATCTGGTCAGTGTCGGCCTGTGCCTGTTTGCATTCTGGCTTGGCAGTTATTCCATTCACTAAGCCAGCAACAGTCTGTCACAGTGATCCCTCGAAATTTGAAGCCATGTGGAAAATAGGAAGATGAAATCTACAGGTTCTGTGTGGAATTGAACTAATTTCAAACGGCGGATCAAATACGTGTAATTGCATCTCTATCAGGAATAAAATTTTAAGATGAACTTGAATACTCCAATGAAGCTTCAAAAGAAAATTTCCAAATGATCCACTCGTTTAATTTCAAAATTGGATGAATCGCATGATCCTTGCAAAGTTTTTCACTTTATCCACATCCGGCACATTTAAAGTTTCCATAAGCTATTCCCCAGCCGGGCTGGTACCAAACTCTCCATCAAATTTCAAAAATGAGATGCCTTATTAAAAATACATTATTTTTCCACATGCCCTCAGACGGTAAAATAAGGAATTGCACATCCTAAATTATTCGATTAAGAAGAATGTGGCCCGGGAATAAAATTAAACTGAAAGTTATAGGAACGCAGGTTCCCTATGTACGACTGCGCCTCATTTGCCCTGCCTATCCATTTCATTTTGGAATTTTACTTCTGCTTGTATTCAGCAAATTATCCAGTTTGCATGCTCAACATTCTTCCTTGCGGTATTCAATAAGACCCTATAGCCAGGTCATTCAACTGGAAGATAGTTTACTTATAGACAGTAGCTCGATAATGATTGAGCATGTAAATCGACAGGCTTTTTTGGATCCATGGAGATACGACGCTACAAAAAAACAAATTCAGATAAGCTCTCCGGCTGGTCCGGATAGTCTTCTTATCAGTTATCGGATTTTTCCATTCTATTCTAAAGCCGAATACAAGCTGTATGACCGTTCACTTATCCAGCAAGCGCTGCGACCAGAATATGCAAAACCCATTGCAGGCCCTTCAAAAAAAGAAAACTGGTGGGAGTCCACCGGCATGGAATATTCCGGAAATTTTACCAGGGGCATCAGCACCGGTACCAATCAATCTTTGCTACTGAACTCAAATCTGAATTTGCAGCTGCATGGAGATTTAGGTGAAGGATTGATTATTACCGGAGCGATATCTGACAATCAAATTCCAATTCAACCGGAAGGCAATACCAGACAGATTCAGGAATTCGACAAAATTTACTTAAGACTCTCAAAGAATCGCCAACAACTGACTGCAGGAGACTTTGAAATTGGAAGGCCCCCGGGTCACTTTATAAATTATTTCAAAAAAAACAAAGGTGGTTTGCTTGAAAGCGAATGGAACGTAAATGAATGGAAAGTAAAAAATACATCCGCATTTGCAATTTCAAAGGGCAAGTCAAACAGACAACAAATCCAGACAACAAATGGAAATCAGGGTCCCTACCGATTATCCGGTTCGGGCGGCGAAGCTTTTATCATCATTCTCGCGGGTAGTGAAAAATTATGGATCGATGGTCAACTTATGGAACGTGGTGAGCAATCTGATTACGTCATCGATTACAATCTGGCTGAAATCCGGTTCACCCCAAACAGACTCATCACCGAGCAATCCCGTGTAACGGTGGAATTCGAATATCTGGATCAAAATTATACCCGCAGTCTGATTGCCCATCAATCTCAGATCAGGAATGAACGAACGCAATTTTATTTCAATATCTTCAATGAACAAGATAGCAAACGCCCTGCAATCCCTACGGATCTTGACAGCACAGATCAGCGCATTCTGGCACAGGCAGGAGATGATCCCTCTTTAGCAACACGAACAAGTGTTAGTAAAGCAGGGAGTTCTTTCAATGTCAACAGAGTCTATTACAGGGAACGCGATACTACTATCATCATAAAGGGCAATCTAATTCTGATGAACTACCTGGTCTATGATCCCTATGCAGATAGTACGGCCTTACAAGTTTACTTTTCAGAGGTTGCAGAAGGCAAAGGAAATTACCGTTTGAAAAGCAGTTCTGCAAACGGACGTGTTTATGAGTGGGTGTCTCCGGATCCTGCAACGGCTCAAGCTACCGGTAATTACGAGCCCGTCACAGAGCTTATTGCTCCCCAATCCCATTTCATTGCAAACACCGGATTTGGCATAGAATTCAAAAGAACCGGAAAAGTCCATGCAGAAATCGCATATTCCTCTCTGGATTTAAATCGCATATCCAGCATTCAGGATGGTAACAATTCCGGAATTGCTCTCGAGCTTGAAGGCTTGACCCCAAGTTTTTCACTCCGTGATTCAAACTATAAAGTGCAGGCAGGCATTCGCTACGAGTTCATACATCAGAATTTCAACCCACTGAATTCCTTTCGCCCCGTTGAATTTACGCGAGACTGGAATGTGCGCACTTTATTTGGAGATAACGACCATCTGCCTGAATTTCAAATTGAACTGAATGCGGGCCCGCGACTCAAATTGCAATATAAACACCTACGTTTGCTCCGCTCATCCAACTACAGAGGAATTAAGAACATAGGTTTGTTAGCCTGGTCTGATTCGAGTATGCAGGTCCAGCTTCATTACGATCTGTTGCAAACAGAGGACACTCCTGAGAATAGCCGATTCTTCAGGCCGCTGTTAGAGATCAAGCGGAATTTTTCCAAAAAAATACTAGTGGAGCTCATGGCAAACCGCCAAAGAAATGAAGTTTTTTCAGAAAAAAAAGACAGCCTTAAATCTTCCAGTTTTTCATTTGATCAATTTGAAGCTAAAGTCCTGTATACGGCAAACAAGCGGACTTCCATATCCTATATTTCGAAATACAGAAAAGATCTGCAAGCAGCTACGAATGGATTCAAAGACCATACAGATTCGTATGAAAGTACAGTGAACGCCACACTCAACCATACCATTTTGGGAGATTGGGAACTAAAGGCCTCCGGAAGGTATGTACATTTTTCGGACACTGTTTCAAAAGACTCTTTATCAAAATTGAATTTTCTTGGTTCGCTGGACCAGCGGATGAATCTGTGGAATCAAAGCTTCAGAATGCGGAATTTTTTCGAGATCCAAAGTGGCGTCGAACCCAGACAGGAATTTGTCTATGAGGAGCGCAGACCCGGAGAAGGAAATTTTATTTACATGGACTTCAACAAAGACGGAATACGCCAGGTGTTTGAATATGTTTATGCTCCTGAAATAGATACTGCACGTTTTGTCCGGTTTCAGCTTTTTAATTCCCAATATGTTCAGGTTCATCAATCTTCCTGGAACCAGGTTCTTCAATTGGATTTCAGAAATTTCAAGAAACCTGAAAGTAAATTACTACAAAGCTTACAACTGTTCTCCCTGGAATCGACCTTCCGGATTACATCCAAAACGAGCGAGGATGCTTCATTTGCCATGCGCCTGAACCCATTTTCATTTTTAGGAAGCTCTGTTACAAATTTGGGATACCAAAGTTACCTGCAGCAAAGTCTTTACTTCAACCGTTCAGATCCCCAATTCGAAGTCCAGTTGGGGATTTCTCAAAACGGTCAAAAAGTATTACTTACTTCAGGTCTGGATGAAAAAATAAATTTCGACCCTTTCATCAAATTGCGATGGTCGCTAAAAAAGAAATGGGACCTTTTGATTGAGTTACACCAAAAAAGAGAGGAAAGAAAGACAGAGCTTTTTGCCGATCAAAATTACAACGTACAAACTTTTCATCTTCGTCCGGGTATTCAATTCAGACCCAATCAAAACACCAGGTGGTCCTTTTATGGGAATTATAAAAATGCAAAAGACCGAACTCTTAATTCTCAGCATGCGGAAATACGAAGTGTGGAAATGGCATCCTCAAGTTATCTTTTGCGAAAGCTGAACCTGCGACTTGAATTTGAGTATCTCCATGCGCGGTTCAGTGGTTTGAATGGAAGTCTGTTAGAATTCACCGTTCTTGATGGATTTAAGAATGGTGATAATTTTAATTGGAATATCCAATTGGATTACAAAATTCATGCATTGATCCAACTGCAATTTATTTACAATGGACGTAAGGCCGCATTAAATGAGCCACTGCATACGGCAAGAATGCAATTGCGCGCCAATTTTTGAACAGGCTCATCTGCTACAACGCATTTTCAATATGAAACCGCCCTGTTTTGCAAATCCCCAACTGTAAAGGAAAACAAAAGACTAAACCCGACGTTAATTCATATCATAAACCGCAGGGGTACCGTCTCATTTTATAAATTTGCCCCGCTTTAAATCAACATTCTATGCAATTTAAATCAGACGTCGAAGGAATAGATGCACTTTCAAGATCTTACCAAGCTCTTAAATCTGAAATCGGGAAAATCATCGTCGGACAGGATGAGGTCATTAAAGCGACCCTGATTTCTTTATTCAGCAACGGCCATAGTTTACTCGTTGGGGTGCCTGGGCTTGCTAAAACCTTGTTAATCAATACGATTTCCGAGGCCTTGGATTTAAGTTTTAAAAGAATCCAGTTCACACCCGATCTGATGCCTTCAGATATAACAGGTTCTGAAGTGCTGGATGAGGATCGAAAGTTTAAGTTCAACCGCGGCCCCTTATTCGCCAATATTGTACTCGCAGATGAAATCAACCGCACACCCCCTAAAACGCAATCTGCTTTGCTGGAAGCAATGCAGGAACGAAACATTACGGTAAGTGGCGTAAAGCACAGCCTGCCCTCTCCCTTTTTTGTGCTTGCCACACAAAACCCCATCGAACAGGAAGGAACATATCCCTTGCCCGAAGCTCAGTTGGACCGATTCATGTTCAACATATTATTGGACTACCCAAGCTATGAAGAAGAACTTCGCGTGGTAAAGCAAACTACTTCAGATTACCAGACAGAAGTCCGCAATGTCGTCACGGCAAGCGAAATTGTCGAATACCAAAGGCTGGTAAAGAAGATCCCTCTTGCGGACAATGTGCTTGAATATGCGGTATCCCTGGTTTCCCGCACCAGACCTAACAATGTAAATGGACTCAAAGAAGTCCAGCAATACGTAAGTTGGGGCGCTGGCCCGAGGGCATCCCAGTATCTCGTTCTCGGCGCAAAATGCCATGCAGCCCTCAGCGGCAAATATTCACCGGATATTGAGGATGTGCAGGCCATTGCAGGTCTTGTACTGAGGCACCGGATTGTACTGAATTACAAGGCAGAAGCAGACGGACTTAAAATTGACGAGTTCATCAGAACCCTTTTGTAGGACACAGTCCCCTTGTTTTTTACTTTTTCTGATAGGGAAATTTTTTCGAAGCATTTTTCATCAAGCCTTTGGTTAGACTCTCGCTATTGCTGCCAACACTACCCTCTGCCGTCCAGTCGTATTTCCATAACAAGTCCCCTTTTTTTGCTTCGTGTATTGTCAAACTTGTGTTGACTTTATTTGTAGAAGTCCAGACACCAAACAATACACCCACAGCGATGGCTCCTCCGTCTGACATGGGCTTATCCATGGTAGCCTTTCCGGAAAGTACAACATCGACATCAAGGATGCGGCAAAGTTCTTCTTTTGAGCTTGCTTTCAGTTGATCGTAATCCAGGCCCGCTTTTTTTAGCAAGCTGTTCGTTTTATCAATATCTTGAAATCGTATTGAATATTTCTTTTTTGACATTTCTTTGAGGAAGTAGGTATAGGAATGACCCTGTATGGCATAACCCGTTTTTTCTTCCTCCATTTTCACTTTTTCGGCAGTCATGTCCTTTGGGAGGCTATGACTTGTAATCTGCACATCAAAAGGCAGAATGGCTATGGATTTATGCTTTGAGCTGACCTGGTCGAAATCAGGTGAAAGATAGATGGTCGGACCACAGGAATAGAGCGTAAGCAATAAGCCAACGAACGCGTATTTGTAAATTGCTTTCATAAACAGATTTTATGTTGATACCATTAATTCGCATGCAATGCGAAGAAAATTCGCACTTGTTGCTTCAAAAAAACGCAAAGCCCGAAAAAATATTTTAGGCTTCCTCTCTCGTCGCAATCCAGTATAATATATACGCCAGAGCCGCGAAAAACAACACGCCGAGAATTTGATAGAAACCTTCCCCAAAAGCACTGCTGATTCCATGTTCCAAAGAGATTCCGGCAAGTTTGTTTGCAAATCCTTCGTTGACATTAAGGAGGGCAACTATAACTCCGGACAATGCTCCACCTGCGACCAGACCCGTTGCAAACAAAGCGCCCTTTCCGAGTTCTTCATCCTCTTTGTTTTTGTTTTTTCTGCGGATAGTCCAGTCAACTGCACCTTTCATGGCACCACCAATAAAAATGGGAAGTGTCGTTGCCAAAGGTAAATAGGCTCCTACTGCGAAAGAAAGCGCTTTAATGCCGCATAATTCCATGACTATTGCCAGAAATACCCCGGCTATAACAAACTGCCAGTCGAGGTTGAAGGACAAAATGCCTTTGATCAGCGTGGCCATCAGCGTTGCTTGAGGTGCGTTGTATTTCTCACCGATTGCATGTTGTATCCCCTGAGCTACCATTGATGAATCCGGCGTATCAAGAAGCTTCACGGTCCACCCGATTACGATGGAGGAAAAAACCGCACCTATAAATAAAGCAAGTTGTTGATAGCGGGGCGTAGCTCCCACTATATAACCTGTTTTCAGATCCTGTGACGTAGCACCGGCGTTTGCTGCCGCGATGCAGATCATGCCACCCACGACCAGAGCCATCGGCTCATAAAGTTTTCCAGTCCAACCCACACCGATAAATACCAGGCAGGTCGCCATAATTGTGGCGATCGTCATTCCTGAGATAGGGTTGTTGGACGATCCTATGATCCCCACAATCCGGGAAGATACCGTAACAAAAAAAGCACCAAAAATGACCACAAGTAAGCCAACAAGAAGCTTTGAAAAGATACCCTGACCAGGTATGATAGGCAACAAAGCCACTAAAAGTATCAATCCCAAACTTCCGTACAGAACTACCTTGATATTTAAATCGCGTTCCGTTCTTGCGATTTCGCTTTGCTTTTCAACTTTCACGGAACCAATTGATTCTTTAAACGAACTAACGATCGTGGGTATCGTCTTCAGGAGTGTGATAAAACCACCGGCAGCGACCGCTCCGGCACCTATTTGACGTATGTAACAGCGATATATAGCTTCCGCACTATTTGTGAATGTGTGGGTCGATTCATCCCATCCAAAACGGCTTGGATTAAATCCCAACTTAAGTGCCTGCTGATAAATTACATCACCAGGTACCAGGGTTGCCAACAGAGGTATCAGCACGAATGAACTCAGGATACCACCCGCAACGAGAACACCTGCAATCCTTGGCCCAATGATGTATCCCACCCCTAAATATTCCGGTGTGATTTCACCATTTATGCGACCCGCAGGCCAAAATTTATTGCTCAGGCTGGTCACATAGCTTGGAACCTCTGCTATCAGATGGAATACCTTTTGAAGCATGGCATAGACGATCGAAATACCCAAACCGAGATAAGCTGTTTTAGCAAAATCTCCACCTTTTTCTCCGGCAACAAGAACGCTGGCGCATGCTGTCCCTTCAGGATAAGGCAAGGTCTCATGCTCTTTTACGATGAGGGAGCGGCGAAGTGGAATCATCATGAGCGTTCCTAAGATTCCACCCAACACAGCCAGGGTAAAAATGGTCCAGTAGTTGAATGAAGAAACGCCGTCGCTTTCAGCTGATAAAAACAAAAATCCAGGCAAGGTAAATACAACGCCGGCAGCGATCGACTCTCCGGCTGAACCTGTGGTCTGGATAATGTTGTTTTCAAGTATTGTGGTGTTGAAAAATTTTCTCCCCAGGGAGATGGCCAATACAGCTATAGGAATAGAAGCAGAAACAGTCAATCCGGCCTTTAATGCAAGGTAGACCGTTGCAGCACCAAATAGAATTCCAAAGAAAACACCTAACAAGATGGCTTTGACAGAAAATTCAGCCATACTCACGGAGGAATCTACAAATGGTTTGAACGTTTTTTCAATTTTATTTTCCATACTTGTTTCTTATAAAAGCTAATGAATGTTCGTTTGTTTTTATACTCTTAAATTCTTTGGTTTTCCAATACAAATAAAGTCCTGTTGTTTGTTTAAGAAAGACGTTTACAGACATTTTCGGATGTATTCAATAAATATCATTTTCTCATGACAGGAAAAAAATAATCAGTATATCAATCGGAAGCTGAAGAAAAGCCCTCATCATTATTTGATACCATGCATTAATTTTTCCAAACGTTTGCTAAGCAGGAATAAAATAATGGAAGCGATACCTGCCATCACGACAAACAACAAGAAGAAATCGTAGGTATTCGTCATGGCGTAGCCGATAAAATTGGTCGGTTTGCCTGTTTCCGGATATAAGGCGGAGAGCATCCCTGCAAATTTGTTTGCTGTTGCATTCGCGAGAAACCAAACGCCCATAAGCAATGATGCAAGACGCGCAGGAGCCAGCTTATTGACCATTGACAAACCTATTGGTGAAAGGCAAAGCTCACCGAATGTATGAAGCAGATAAAGTCCGGTCAACCAAATCATGCTCACCTTGGTACCGCCTTCAACTCCATTTACACCAAAAGCAATGTACAGGTAGCCTATTGCAAGCAATGCAAGACCAATGGCTTGTTTTTTAGGTGAAGAGGGCTGACGGTCACCCATTTTTAACCAGAAAGCAGAAAATACAGGAGCAAATATGACGATAAAGGCCGCATTGAAACTCTGAAACCAACTTGCAGGCATTTCCCATCCGAATATTACCCGATCCGTCTGTTCATCGGCAAAAAAGGTCAGCGAAGCACCCGCTTGTTCAAATGCTGCCCAAAAGAAGATTACAAAGAATGCTGCAATAAAAATGACCCATATGCGCTCCTTTTCGACTTGATTAAGAGAGCTATCAAAAATGATCGTCATTGGAATGCTGATAGCAAATGCAAAAATGATGGCGCCAAAAATATCAAATCCAAGCACATAGTTGAAAAGTAAAAATAGTGCCAGTGTTCCAATACTGATCATTCCAATCTGTCTGTTGTCCATTTTTGACTGCGTCTGCGATTCCCCATCTTTCAACCGCGACTTGTTTGGTTCCACTCCGATCTGACGCCCTTCAGGTGATACCAAATAGGTGTTTTTCAGCCAAATAAAAGAAAGTGTGCTGATCAACATTCCAACGCCGGCTGCAAAAAATCCCCACTTGAATGCAATATTCTCTCCCAGCCAACCGCAGACAAGAGGCGCAATGAATGCACCCAGGTTGATACCCATGTAAAAAATAGTATAGGCGCTGTCCAGCCTCCGGTCGTTGTCCGGATACAATTGTCCTACCATCGTGGAGATATTCGGTTTAAAAAAACCATTGCCAAATACCAGCACACCCAAAGCAGCATAAGACAATAGGGTGCTTGACAACATGCCACTTCCAAACAGCATGAATTGGCCCACAGCCATCATAAATCCTCCAACAATGATCGATTTGCGATTGCCCCAATACCGATCTGCCATGTATCCTCCTATGATGGGTGTCAGATAAACAAGACCCGTAAAACTTCCATACAATTCGGAAGAAAAAGCCTTATCCATCATGAGCTGCTTGGTAAGAAATAGAACCAGGATGGCGCGCATTCCATAATAGCTGAAGCGCTCCCACATCTCCGTAAAAAACAAAATATATAATCCCTTAGGATGTCCGGTCTGTTGATTCATGCTTTGTTTGATTTAGTTCGTTTGAATTCTGCGCCTAAATATACTCGGATTTGGATAAATACGCCTTTCGAGCAGATATAATATTCAAATGATCTGAAATGACAATATGTAATTTTGAAATATTAGCACAAATTAAGACAGAGAAGAATTTTATTCTGAAAAACAGAATGCCCCGATCATGGGTTATTTCTCCTGATCGCCTGGGGGAGGTTAGCAAGTTCCCATGTCAAAAGGAAGATATGCCTGGCGATGTGTGCAGTTTTACCGAACATGATTTTTTCAACGTCATCTGTGATGCGATGGTAATCTTCATGAACTCCGCTAAAGAAAAAAATTGCGGGAATGCCTTTTTCTGCAAAATTGTAGTGGTCCGAGCGATAATAGAAACGATTGGGATCCGCTTCACTGTTAAAGCGATGATCCATTTTTACCCCGGTATATTTTTGATTGATCTGAAGATTGATCTCATGCAAATCTGCACTGAGCCTGTCTGATCCAATAACATAGATGTAATTGCTATCCGTTTTATATTGGTCATCCGTCCTTCCGATCATGTCCACATTGATATCCACCATGGTGCGTTCAAGTGGAAGAATAGGGTTATGAACATAAAACATCGAACCCAATAATCCCTTTTCTTCACCCGTCATCAATATAAATAAAACAGATCGACGCGGTACAACTCCTTTTTTTCTGAGTTCCTGAAAAGTGCAGGCTATTTCCATCAGGCTTGAGGTACCTGAAGCATTGTCATCTGCTCCGTTGAACACATCTTTTCCGCGCATGCCAATATGATCGTAATGTGCAGAAACAATAACAGCTTCTTCACTCGTGTCCTGCCCTTGAATCAGAGCTACCACATTTCTGCCATTTTCAGATCGAATCTTTCGCATCTGAACCAACTCAATCGGAGTTTCGATCAATACCCGCTGTGGCTTACCTGACTTGTTGATTTTATCCCTTGCTTTGATTACTTTTTTTAGTTGCTTTCCCAAAAGCATTGAAGTTGTCGTTGAAGACAAATACATCCGGTTGACTTCAATGGAATCCTTTTTTTTCCGCTCCAAAAAAACCTGAGGTGAGAGGACAGCGGAACGATTTTGTTCCACCCATTCCTTGAAATGATCTTCAATGATAAGAACCATACGCACTCCATGTTTACGTGCTGCTTCAATCTTGCGTTCAAGATCCGTAGACCATGTTGAAGGAATGGGACGACCGGTCAAATAAGAATTGCCGGATTTTGATTTAGGTTCACCTTTATAGATAAGTATTGTTTTCCCGCGGACATTCACACCTTCATAATCGCTGTACATCGGATCATCAATTCCATAGCCCAGGAACAGTACATCAGGGCTTGTTAATTCGAGATCGCCATTTTCAGAGGGTATTGCGAGGTAATCCCAAAGTTGTTTGTAGGTGACTCCGTTGATTTTAAAAACGAGTTTATCCCAATACATCCATTTAATGGCAACATGCTGAAAATAACTCTGATCGTCTCCTGCTGGCTTTAGCCCACAGCTGGAAAAATAATCCGCAATGTAATTTCCTGCACGATCATTCCCCCGAGTGCCCAATTCCCTGCCTTCGCAGCTATCAGAAGCTAAAAATTGGATGTGCTCTCTTATTCTGGATGGCGTAATCCATTGTGCATACTCCCATGCACTATCATGTACCGGCTGCCAATTGGTATCCGGCTTCACCACCGCGCTGAAAAAATCTTTCTGGCTATGCCCAAGAAGAGGGATCAGGCAAAGCCATCCTGCAAAAATAAAATTCCGATACGAGGAATTTTTTCCGGGCTCCGTTCCTCGAATCCGGTTCAGCATGAGATTTTTTCCACACGCCTTTGGTGTCTTCCTCCTTCAAATGGCGTATTTAAAAATGAACGGATCATTTCAATGGCGATTTCGATTGAAACAAATCTTGCCGGAATACTGATTACATTGGCATTGTTATGCATGCGGGCAAGTTTTGCAAGTTCTTCATTCCAGCACAATGCACAACGTACAGACAAATGTTTGTTAGCCGTAATGGCAGCCCCATTTCCACTTCCACATATCACGATTCCATAATCGACGCGTGAATTGTCAATATCTGAACCCACAGGATGTACAAAATCGGGATAATCAACGGAGTCCGGACTAAATGTCCCATGATCCGTAACTTTCATACCATGCTTTTCAAGCCAAAGACAAATTTGCTGCTTGTATTCATATCCGGCATGATCACAACCTATGCTAATTTTCATTTCACAAAGATTAATTGATCAGTTTAGGAGTCGCCGCATTGTATTTATTCAACATACCTGACAATTCCGTTTCAAATTGCGGATCTTTGACAAGCTTGCTTCGCTCCAGTATCTCGCGCACTGCAGACAAAGACAGACTTCTGTCTTGTGAAAATCCTTTTTCCATTTGGTCCGGGCTCAGGCTGTCATAAAATTCGAGCATATCCAAAGTTTCCTCAGCCAGTATTCTCAAATGTTTCTTCGCGGATTCCATATCCCCCGCATCAATTAAAACTTCAATAAATGGCATGATTCGCACATCATACTGGAAATTCATATTCGGAAATGCTTCGAAAAATTTGTTAGCCAGTTTGGCAGCACGCTCCTTATCCCCCTTCGCCATAAGACCCATTGCCGTCCGCATAATGACCATTCGCATTGCCTGAATACTTGGTGCGTAACTATGATCTACAAATTGCTTGTAGGTATCAAAATTGCCCCAATGGAATTTATTCATAATGGCATCATAACTTTTATCCAGATCCACTTTACCGGAACCATAGATATACAAACTTTGATCACTTGGCGTTTTTGTCGGAACAATCCGCAAAGCCATACCTTCCAAAGCCATGTAATCCTGCAGGCCAAGAAGTTTTTCAGAACTGCATGTCACTGAGAAATAAATCGGTCGTTCGTAAAGATTGGAATTAATGATATCCAGCACCGCCAAATCGTCTTTGGTAATATAGGCCCCACCAATACCCACAGGTATGCGATCCACAAAACTGCTGTCATCCGGTGAAAGCAATCCAGCCTTAATGGCTTTCTCGCGATCGATGGGTATATACACATTATTGCTTGGTGCAAACGTCTCAAATGTGCGACCCGTTCCGGATTCAATCGGATGGTCTTCTGCAATGAATTTCAAATAGTCATTCGCACTCATCGGCGGATCCTGGTTTTTTCCATCCTGATTTGAAGGATTATAGTAAAACACCTGATTTCTTAGGCTTCCGCGAAGTTTTTCCTGTGGTATGGAAAGCTTTACCAAGGGAGATTCGTTGAATGTCCTCCTCTGGTTTTCAATATACCAGTCCACTGCAATCAGGCTTAAGTTTATGACTCTTACATCCCGCCGTATTCCTTCGACCTCCTGAGCATACCAAACCGGATACGTATCATTGTCCCCATAGGTAAACAAGATTGCATTGGGCTGACACGACTGCAAAATATTGGAAGCATAATCACGCGCTGCCGTACTGCGCATGCGACTGTGGTCATCAAAATTCTGAGTAACCAGTAAAAATGGAACTGACAAGCCAAGAACCGTTGCACCAATGCCGGATAAAGGATCGGCCAGCTTGAAACGGTCCTGCAGAAAATGAGCGATGAAGAGTACACCCAGTCCAATCCAGATGCAAAATGTTAAAAATGATCCTTCCAGCACATAATCGCGTTCCCTGGGTTCGTTGGGCGGTGAATTATTAAATACGCAAAGTGCAATTCCGGTCAGAATGAAAAAACAGAGTAAACTAAAAAAGTCATTTCTGTTTTTTCTGAAATGGTAAACCACACCAAGCAATCCAAATATCAAAGGAATAAAATAGTAGGAATTCCGCGACTGGTCTTCTTTGATCACCCTTGGCAGACGGTCCTGGTTGTATAATCTCGATCCGTCAACAGCCTTTAACCCGGAATACCAATGACCATCCTTATTTATCCATGGATAAAATCCCTGCTCGCCATTCTGACGTCCGACAAAGTTCCACATAAAATATCTCCAGTACATCCAGCCAAACTGGTAAGACCACATGAATTCCAAGTTGAAAGCCATATTGGGCGCTTTCGTTTTAGAACCTTGCAGATATTGCATCCACATGCGGTATAGCTGGGGTCTCCCCTGATCCTGGTGGCTGATTCGCGGAAATAATATTTTATCCTTTTCTTTAAAAATGTAATCGTATTTCTGATCGACCACTTTGTACTCTTTTCCGACACGGCCCCAGCGATCTTCAGATTTTGTATCCACAGGTCTTGCATCAAAATGCGGCCCCTTCAGCAAACTTCGGTCACCGTACTGTTCTCGATTCAAATAAGGTATCAGACGTACGACATCATAAGGATCGTTCATATTGATAGGTGGCTTTGCATTTGCACGAATCAATACAACGCCAACTGTGGAATAGGAAACGACAAGCAGTAGCATTGTAAAAACAACTTTGTGCATCAGGTCATTTCCCTTATTTTTAAAATATCGCAAGCCATAAAAGGCTGCAAGTGTAATCACGATCAAAGTGGGCACCAATCCACTGTGGAAAGGCATTCCCATGCCGTTTACCATTTGGAGTTCGAAAAATTCCCAAAGATTGGGAATCCCGGTGATGATGATACTCTGAAATAAAAAGATGGCGACAACACCTGCAAATGCGGCAACAAGCATCCCAAGGAAACTGTGTTTTTTAAAACGCTTGTAATAGTATAACATCGCAATGGTTGGAAATGAAAGCAAACTCAAAAGGTGCACACCCGTGGAAAGACCGGTTGCGAAAATTGCAAATATGAGCCACTTGTCATTTTTAGGACTATTTTCCAGATAGTACCATTTGAAGGCCGCCCAGACGGTCATTGCAGTAAACATTGTGGACATGGAATAGACCTCCCCTTCCACAGCTGAGAACCAGGTGGTGGTGATGTAGCCTGCAGCCAATCCGCTGATTAATCCTGTACCAAGAATGGTCCAGCTTTCATTATGCTTATTTTCATAATTCCGGCCATCCTCTATCAAGCGGGCAAGGATCAATGTGGTCCAACAAATAAACATGGCAGCCAGTGCAGAACAAATTGCGGACATGATATTCACTGAAAACGCGATATACGCAGGGTTATCAGAAACAAGGCTCGCAACCCAGGTAAACATCCTGCCTATCAGCAGAAACAATGGTGCTCCAGGTGGGTGAACCACCTGAAGTTTATAGGCACCTGCCACAAACTCACCGCAATCCCACAAACTACCCGATCTCTCGAGGGAGAAGAAGTATACGGTAAAAACCAGAATGAACACGACCCATCCTACGATATCCGTTTTGGTTAATTTCATAAATATAATATAATCAGTTATTTATAAATTAATGCTTTATATATATTAATTATTCTGCATGTAAAAGTAATCAATACCTAAGACTTTTTGCTCGGTTCTGAATTCACAAATTCAAGTGTATCTAACGCAATAATGGCATCCGGTGGTATGGGAAGACATTTCTGAAATGCATATAACTTTTGGCCATTCCGGCCTCCTTAAAAGACCTCAGATTCTATTTTTCCATTTGCCCGTTCATTCAGATTCCGGATGAATAAAAGAATAATGTGGAACGAAGGAATTAGCTTTGATGTTCCTTTTAAGAAATACAAATATGATCCGACTGGTTGTCTTTGCATTGGCTGTTTATGCCCTCTACACATTGTTTTTGAAAGACAAAATCATCATCATCGCCCCAAAGAAAGAAATGAAGAACAACAAAAAGTACAGTGATTACGAGGAGATCAACTAATCCGGTTCTTACTTTGGGTTCCGTTCGCGATTACATTCTGTTTCAGGATCACCATATCCTGGTGGCGAATAAACCGCCTTGCATTCCTGTTCAGGAAGACAAATCCCAGGATGTTTCACTTCATCGCATGTTGCAGGCGTATTGCAAACATGATCTGTGGTTGCTGAATCGGGTAGATCGCCCGGTTTCAGGGATCGTGCTGTTTGCTAAAAGTCCGGAAGCACTTGCGAAGCTGCAGGCAGAAATGATGCACCACCGGATGCAAAAAACCTATCTCGCATTGGTCGAAAAAAAAGACATCCCTGAAAGCGGGGTATTAAAAGACCAGATTGTAAAATCCAGGACTCAACACAAAAGCAAGGTAAAAGCAGGTGAAGAAGGAAAATATTGTGAGCTTTCCTACAAGGTCCTTAAGCACTTTGACCATTACCTGCTTCTTGAAATCAAAATTCAAACAGGCAGATTCCATCAAATCAGAGCCCAGCTGTCCCACCTGGGTACCCCTATCCGTGCTGATGTCAAATACGGTGCGCGCAGAGGAAGCCCTGATCGGTCTATTGGTTTGCATGCCTGGCAGCTTGAATGTACACATCCCAGCACAGGTAAACCTCTTCATTTCACAGCACCCCTGCCACAAACGCAATTGTGGCCACTTGTACAAAAAGAAATAGAAAGCCTATGAGCTCAAATCCGGAATCCGTTCCACGTACTGAAATCAACGCACTTGGAGAATTCGGTTTAATAGAAAGGTTAACCCGCCCTTTCGAAGTACAGCATGCGCAGACGCTGAAATCAGTCGGTGACGATGCCGCAGTTCTGCGCAATGAAAAAGCCTGTACACTGGTCAGTACGGATATGATGATTGAGGGTGTACATTTTGACCTGGCCTATTTCCCTCTTAAACACCTGGGCTATAAGGCGGTTGTCACAAATGTATCAGACCTGTGTGCGATGAATGCACTTTGCTCTCAGATTACTGTTTCCATTGCCGTATCCAACCGCTTCTCCATCGAAGCAATTGAATTATTGTATGAAGGCATTCATCATGCATGCAAAGAATATCAGCTGGACCTGATAGGAGGGGATACCTGTTCCTCTCTGCGTGGTCTGGTCATTTCAATCACTGCAATCGGCCAGCAGGATGAAAACAAAATAAGTTACCGCAATGGGGCCAAACCAGGGGACTATCTTTTTGTCACGGGAGATCTGGGCGGCGCATTTTTAGGCTTACAACTGTTAGAACGTGAAAAACAAATTTTCATGGAAAATCCAGGCATCCAACCAGACCTGGAAGATCAAAAGTATGCTGTTGGAAGGTTCCTTAAACCAGAGGCCCGGAAAGACACCGTCTTATGGCTTGAAAAATCCGGAGTTGTTCCAAATGCCATGATCGATCTTTCGGATGGATTATCCTCGGACCTCATGCACATCTGCACGCAAAGCGGAGTTGGAGCAGAGATCGATGAGAGCCTGATCCCCATGCATCAGGAAGCCAAATTACTTGCATTGAAATTTAATTTAGATCCTGTAACCTGTGCGCTCAACGGAGGTGAAGATTACGAACTATTGATGGCTGTCTCTCCCGAGGAAGCAAAAAAAATTCAATACCTCCCCGGTTTTTCATATATCGGTGTGTGTACAGAAAAAGAAAACGGAATCAAATTAAAAACTACCGGAGGAAATTTCCATACATTAAAAGCACAGGGTTGGACACATTTCTGATACAGTCTGTTTCTGCAAATTCCGTATTTAATTCTTCGCAAATTACCATTGCATTCATTTCATACTGATAGGCCGGAGTAGACAGGAACTGAGCATATAACGCCGAATATTCTAATTTTAATTCCGTACAAAAACTAACACCTGATTCGCAATCCAAAAACTTAAGAAATCCTGGGAGCAATCTACGAATTCACATGAGACCGTTTCCCCTCCAATTGTGTTTCAGATCCTGCAGGAAATGAGAATGCTCATTTTAAGATTGGAGAATGCCTTATGCATCATGGAATGCTGTTCGAATGAATGCAAAACACAATCCCTTCAGCCAATGGAAAAACAAATAATTCAATGGCAGGAGGAACGAAATTTACATACATGTTTTCTTTGCATGGCACGGTTTGGAAATTCCATGGAGAAATCCAACATACAAAAAAGCAGGATATAAAATTTTTTGATAAACGCCTTTAGAGCAGAAAAACCTGTTTTCCGAAAAACAGATTATTTCACCGCTCTGCAATAGAAGTCAAGTTGTTTTCCATCCATTTCTTTAATAAAATAGTTGGACGTGTGAATAGATAGAACCAGTGCATCGTTTTGGGATTTCAGGCCTTTTCGATTCATCCGGTTCAAAAGATCATAGGGAAGTTTAAACCAAGATGCGGGAAGCTTTTTTTCAAGTCCGAGGATGTCCCATTTTCTGAATTTTTCGACGGAGGCGCGATTTTTTTCATGATAGGTCATCACTTTTTCATCTCCATAGACGCCACCAAAATAAACTTTGGAAGGGTCAAAATAGCTACCTATCAAGGTACGAAATTCAGAAGTCTTGTATTCCCTCATATGATAGGGATTTCTACTCAGTGACATCTCCTTATTGGGAGTGGTCAGTAACAGTTTCCCGCCGGGTTTCAGGACGCGGTAGATCTCAGAAAGTAAACTCCGGTCATCCTGTATATGCTCAATCAGCTGAAAGCAAATGACCGTATCAAACTGGTCTGTTTCAAGGCCGGTGAGCCAGGGGACTTCCATCTGAATAAACTCAACATTTTTAAAATTCTGCTGGTTTACCGGAATGTGTTTGTCAATCGCTACATACCGGTTTGCATGCGGTGCAAGATGCTTGATGCCATAGCCTTCCCCGCAGCCGATTTCCAATACAGTTCCCGACACTTCCTTTGCTGCCTGTTCGTATGCAAACAACTGGCGCATGTAGACAGGCTGATCAGAAACCGCATTCTCATCTGCACGCTCAGCCGTATATAATTTATGTAAAAGGTCCATGGATCTTCTTTAGAGCTGTCAAAGATACAGAGTTTATTACTTTTGCCCGTGTGGTGAATTCAATACAGACTCGTTTACTGAAATTTCTAAAGCATGAGGATGCCCTGGTTGTTTTCGTCAGTTGGACGCTTCTATTTCAACTTGGATTCCTTTTGCTGATCTACTTTCCTCTCGAACAATCTCCCGACATACAAACCTATCTGTCCCTCAGTCAGTTTGATTTTGATCAAAGTCCGATACGGCGTTACCGCATTTTGATCCCAATGCTTGCACATCTGGTCCAACTGGTTTTTGGGCCTCTAATCGAAAACATGCGGCCCTGGAGCTTTTCAGGAGATTTTTCGCTTTGCATGTCCTTTCTGCTTGTCAACGCGATTTTCATGACAGCCTCTTCATTCCTGATGTACAAACTTTGCAGATTCCTAAAATTCAGTAAGATAGCTTCCGGGACAGCACTCCTCGCCTTTCTGACTTGTCGCTGGACCATTGAGCTCACTGCATTGCCTCTTGTGGACAGCCTTTTTTATTTTAGTATCATCGCGACACTTTATGGATTTCTGAGCATGCGCACCGGCTGGATGCTTGCCGGAATTTTTGCAGGTCCCTGGGCCAAAGAGTCCTACATTTTTTTCGTACCCCTCCTGTTTGTTTTAAAAGGTCTGGGAAGATGGCGCACTTTCATTTATCTTGGCCTTTCCGGAATCCTCGTGTTCAGCTTTCGCTATGTTTATGATGCACTTACAGGATTCGATATGCTAACAAACATTCGTAAGGATTTTTCCAGTATTGAAACCCTACCCTCTTCCCTTCAACGGATGTTCAGTTTTCACGGTTTGTACGAAATTTTCTCGGTATGCGGATTCTGGATCTTTATACCCTTTCTGGCTTGCATGATGAATCGATGCTCCTTTCTTGACTCCATCCGGAAACATCTTCAGTGGATGGTTTGCTTTCTATTGATTGTAATTGTCCAGGCTTTGCTTTCTGCCGATCTGGGCCGCATGTATTTTCTGTCTTTTCCTGTTCTTGCAATTTGGATTGCCGCCGGAGCTGAACAGCTGTTTTCGCCGATGTTTTCACAAAAATCGCCTGAATAGGCGAAGCTTCAAAATGATAAGATTTTCTTCACCCGCGCCTAAGTCAAGTGAATGAAAAAGACTTTTGAAGATTTAAATTACAACTCCATTCTTTGTTTATTTCAACGGCGGAACTTGTATCAATGATTTTTTCCAGAAATACATACCATTTTAAACCTGTATCTGGTCTGAGATCTGAATAGAATATTTTCCTGAAGATGTGTTGTTTCGTTTAAGGCGCTTACCAATAACAGTTTGGATATTCTATATCCGTGTAATTCCGAATCTCCATCAGGGATTGTTCACTGCAGGCTTGTTGTCTATTGGAAATATTTTCAGACTTCGTTCCCGGATGCTAAAACGGTCTCCATCGGCCAGGATGTGCGTTGTGAGATTGGATAAGGACATGGGCGTCCCCAGACTCAGATCCAGATACCGGTTGTGACTCAGATTTCGGGCATCGAAAAGCACAACCATTCCCGAACCTATAACCTCGCAATTGTTTCCCTTTCGAATGACAAGACCTGTATCTTCGGCAAGTCCAACCCCCAAGTTTGCCGGAAATCGCGCGACTGCCTCCGCCAATCGGCCGAATCGACCCCGCTGTATAAAATGACTGTCAATGATGACCTGTTCGAGGAAACCCATACCGCGGGCCATGCGCACACTCCCTTTCAGCATGGTATCTGCGACGCCACCGCCTGAGATCATCTGAAGTGACATGGACATGGCACCCGCGCTTGTACCTGCCAAAACGAAATGGGACTGTATGAGTTTATCGCGGATCAACTGATGGGCAAGTGTTTCGCCCATAAATTTTACTATTTTGGATTGGTCTCCTCCTGAATACATGAGACAATCTGCCTTTTCGATTTGTTGTAAAACCCGGCGGGATTGGGATTCCGACCGTTTCCGGATGTCCACTATCTGCACTTTGTGGCAGCCAAGGGCATGGAAGGCGTTCAGGTAGTTTTCTCCAACCTCCTCAGGAATGGAGGAGGCGCTTGTAATGACCATTATCTCTGCATGTTCGCCTCCACTTTCTTTCACAACGCGGGACAGGATGCCCTTATGAATGAAATCCAGGGTGTACATTTCATTAAGGCCAGTTCCTTTATCCTCATTTCCTCCAATTGGTATCAACGTTCCTTTATAGTCCATCCGGTCCTCTTTTTCAAGGGGGCAAAGCTATGGGAATACCGGCAATGGAAGCAACATTTGCTGAATTGAAAGATCAGCTGATGCATTTTCCAATAATCTTTTTGTGATTTCAGCGCCCTGTGCAGCATTCATTAATTTCATTACCTTAAAGCCCAAATAAGAAACATATGCGAATTCGTGAAATCAATACCATGAGAGGTCCAAACTACTGGTCCATAAAAAGGCATAAGCTGATCGTGATGGTACTGGATCTGGAAGATTTGGAACAACGCCCAACCAATAGCATTCCCGGTTTTCTGGATCGTTTAAAGACTTTGCTGCCAGGCATGTATGAACACCGTTGTTCGGTCGGAACGGCCGGCGGCTTTTACCAAAGGGTGGAGGAAGGTACCTGGATGGGTCATGTCATTGAACACATCGCCCTGGAGATACAAAGCCTTGCAGGTATGGAAGTGGGATTTGGCCGAACCCGAAGTTATGGGGAAGAAGGTGTTTATCATGTTGTATTTGATTATCTGGAAGAAAAAGTTGGTGTGTATGCAGCCAAAGCCGCAGTTCGCATTGCACAGGCACTTGTCGATGAACGGGATTATTCTTTGGCTGAAGACATCCAGGAAATGCGCGAACTGAGGGAATCCGAGCGCCTTGGGCCCAGTACCGCCAGTATTATTGAAGAAGCAGCTGCAAGAGGGATACCCTGGATCCGACTCAACAAGTATTCCTTATGCCAACTTGGATATGGCTTTAATCAAAGTCGCATTCAGGCAACGGTTACGAGTAAGACCTCCAGTATTGGCGTTGACATTGCTGGTGACAAAGAGGACACAAAATACTTACTTGGGCAGGCAGAAATTCCCGTACCTAAGGGTGAAATCATACGCACAGAATCCGGATTGAAAGATGCCGTAGATTATTTGCGCTACCCGTTGGCCATTAAACCCATCAATGGCAACCATGGACGGGGAGTAACCACAAATATTCAAAATTGGGAACAAGCCCTTGAGGCCTTTCATCTTGCCAAGCGCATTTCAAATTCAGTTATTGCAGAGCAGTTCATCACCGGAGAAGACTACCGCCTGCTCGTGATAAACCACAGACTGGTAGCTGCTGCCAAACGCCTTCCGGCGCAGGTGACCGGGGATGGTCATTCTACCGTGCAACAGTTGATCGATCAGGTGAATGCAGACCCGCGGCGCGGATATGGCCATGAAAAAGTACTCACATATATCAACGTAGATGATATCACACACAAGCTTCTTGAGTTAAAAGGATATGAGCTGAATACGGTCATAGCGAAAGGTGAAATTCTCGTTCTAAAAGATACCGCGAATTTGTCCACAGGGGGAACCAGTATTGACGTAACGGATATGGTTCACCCGGGAACCGTATTCATGGCGGAGCGCATTTCCCGCATCGTCGGGCTGGATATTTGTGGAATCGATTTTCTGACTCCGGATATTAGTAAACCCGTAAGCGAAACAGGTGGAGCTGTAATTGAAGTCAATGCAGGTCCCGGATTCCGCATGCATTTGGCCCCTGCCGAAGGCCTTCCCCGAAATGTCGCTGCGCCGGTCATTGACATGCTCTATCCTCCGGGAAAGGATACCCGGATACCCATAGTTGCCGTGACCGGAACAAACGGAAAAACCACCACGACCCGTTTGATCGCGCACATGGCGAAAATGATGGGTTTAACCGTGGGTTATACGACAACGGATGGAATCTATATCCAAAATCACCTCATGATGAAAGGAGATTGTTCCGGACCGGGCAGCGCAGAATTTGTATTGAAGGATCCCACTGTAAATTTTGCAGTCTTTGAGACAGCCCGCGGAGGTATTTTAAGGGCAGGACTGGGTTTTCAAAACTGCAATATTGCGGTCGTGACAAATGTGGCACCGGACCATTTAGGCCTCAAAGGTATCCATACATTGGAACAACTTGCCAAAGTGAAATCGGTTGTCGTCGAGTCCGTACTGCCGGAGGGGCATGCCATATTGAATGCCGATGATGATCTGGTATTTACCATGCGAGAAAAATTGCAGTGTAAGATTGCATTGTTTTCGATGGACGAGACCAATCCCCGGATTCGCAGGCACATGAAGAATAATGGCATTTGTGCCTTGTACGAAAATGGTTTCATTACAATCTGTAAGGGAGAATGGAAATTGCGGATTATTAAAGCGGTAAATGTGCCCCTCACATTTGGTGGCCGTGCGAGCTTTATGATTCAAAATATTTTACCGGCAGTTCTGACCGGCTATTTTAACGGTTTTGAGCTGGACGATATCCGGACTGCACTCGAAACCTTTATCCCTTCCCCCGCTCAGACTCCGGGGCGTCTGAACTTATTTGAGTTCAAAAACTTCACTGTGATGTTGGATTATGCTCATAATCCAGCAGGTTTGCAGGCACTTAAGAAATTCATAGATAAAATCGACGCAACGCATAAAGTCGGCATCATAGCCGGAATAGGCGACCGAAGACAAGAGGACAATGAAGGAATCGGCAAGGTGGCTGCAGAAATGTTTGATGAAATCATCATACGCCAGGATAAAAATCTAAGGGGCAAAACCGATAAAGAGATCATCGAAATGCTCAGTGCCGGGATCCAGCAGGTGAAACCATTAAAAGAGCTAAAAGTGATCAAAAATGAGAAGGATGCGATCGCACATGCCATCGAACATGCAAAGGAGGGATCATTAATAGTAATCTGCAGCGATGTCGTACCGGATGCACTTGAACTTGTCCAGAAATATAAAGAGGATGAAGCCAAGCAGCTCTACTTTTTTAAGAGGGACGAAGACATCCCAAATCGTTAAAAAACTGAACTTTGGATGCGGATAAAAATGAAAAGCCCTTGACCCCTTTCATTAGAATATGCTTAGAAAAATATATAGATAAAAAATTATATATATATATCTATAATTTTCATAGTTCAATACAGTAAATTTTTCATAATCCATTGAAAGGCAACATTTAAAAAAGTTCTGAAAACGCTTTCTTTTTCCTAAAAATGGTATTTTTGCTGCGACAATCCGATTTCTTAAAAACCATTGAAAATTTCAAATCTTATGAAGCTTTTCCCTAATATCCTGCTGGTCTCCGGGGTGTTGGCTGTACTTTTTCTAGGTTCCTGTAACAAATCCGAACCTGTTGAAGGTGGCAATACGCTTATGAACTCCCAGGATAATGACGTCTACCATGAATGGAACAATCTCTTTATGGAGGTTGAGCGTTATGCCGCATTTTACCGTCCGGGCCCTGCTCCAAGGGCATTGGCCTATCTTGGCCTCAGTGCCTATGAAGCTTGTCTGGGAGGCATGCCGGATTACCAAAGTTTACAGTTTCGTCTAGGTATTACTGACATGCCCGCTCCTCAGAAGAATCTGTATTGGCCAGAAGTAATCAATGCTTCTTATGGTTACCTGATGCAGAAGTTTTTTGAAAATGTAACCTTCAAGGATAAAAACGGTAGCGTTCTGGACAACCACCAGTTTCTCAAACAAATTGAACAAAAAGAGATTGAACTCAAAGAAAAGTATCGTTTAAAAACGGTAGATGCTACTTTGAACAACTCAGAATCTCATGGTCGTGAAGTTGCAGCTGCGATCTGGAGGTATTCAATTACCGACAACGTGGGCCACAATGCTCATTTAAACCCCTTTCCGGTTCCCGTTAATGCAAAAGGTTGTGACTGGGTTCCTACCGAACCTAATCAAGCAGACCGCGGTTTGTATTCACAATGGGGAAAAGTGCGTCGTTTCGCTCTTACACAAACAGACCTCGATGCATTGATCTCTCCCTATGACTGCGACGCTGATTCTAATTCGGTTATCTATGCACAGGCTTATGAAATGTATGTGCTTGCAAACATTGCAAGAAAAGACAAGTCTGGTGAAATGGAACACATAGCAGAATTCTGGAGTGATGACCGTGTGGGTTGGACTTTTAGCCCTCCTACTCGTTTAGTTGCCATAGCTGACCAGATCGTCGAGAAAGAAGACATGAACCTAGAAAAATCTTGTGTTCTGTTTGCACAATTAGGTCTTGCACTCAACGAAGCTGCCGTTATTGCCTGGTACAACAAATTTAAATATAATGTGGAGCGTCCTTATACCTACATACGCCGCGTGATTGACCCGAAATTTGAAATTCCATGGTTAGGATTTACACCTCCTTTCCCGGCTTATCCTTCCGGTCACTCCACCTTTGGTTTTGCAGGTGTGGGCGTATTGGAAGCTTTCGTTGGAGGCAGCTATCCATTCACGGACCATTGTCATGAAAACCGCACGGATTTCTTAGGTAAACCTCGTTCCTTTAACACACTGCGCGATATCGCAAACGAAAATGCTTTTAGCCGTTTGCCATTGGGCGTACACTACCGCATGGATTATGACAGCGGTAATTTCTGTGGTACTCTGGCTGCACGAAAAGTGCTTGAGTTGCCCTGGAAAAAATAAGTTCATCAAGCGGAAGGGTATGTCTGTCATAATTCATTCCCTTTCGTCATAATAAAATACAGATAAATGCCTCTTCTCCGGAAGGGGCATTTTATCTTTAAGGACTTATAATAATACTATCGCTATGAAATCCCTTTATCTGGTTTTTGGAGTGCTCCTCATAGGACTTTGTTTCACACAGTGCAACTCTAAGGAAAAATCAAAAGCTGCCGAAACAGAAGATCAGGATGTGCCTGTCACCTTTTTGAATCAGGACAAAAAAATAAGCGGCGGCAATATGCCGGATGAATCCGCTTACCTCCCATTTTGCCTTGACTCCGCGAATATTCCAAAAATAAAAAAGAAATTCTGTGCGCAAAAAATCTTAAGCACAATGCTTATTGACAAAAATCCCGCATGGAATGATGTCGTAGGCGTAGTCTATATTAAACTGACTATTGAGTCCGATGGCAGGGTTTCCGAAGTCGTCAATTCTGAAGATTTCACGGGACATGATATTGGAAATGAAGTTGCGCGGCAGGCGTATGAAATTTTGAAAGACAACGCGTGTCGTCCCGCCACAAAAAAAGGATTCCGGATTAAAAGTAAATTAATCGTTCCGATCTATTTCGGACTTAAATTGCTCGACGATAAAATATTGCAATAGGCATAAAGAACAAAATAGCTTCGCTCATTCGTCATAAATGATGAGCTGCATAAACCGCAAATAGACGGATAACTCCAATGTCGTATTGACCGTAGATTGTTCATATCCCGGCGTAGGTTGCCCTGTAAAAGGATCAATGCGGCGGATACTGGCGGGCACGTAAACCTGTTTGGACAAGTCAGGGGCGATCGTAAATTCGATACCCATGTTCATGAGTTTTTTAAATTTAAACTCAGACCCGATGCGGAGGGTAATTCCATAATTCCATTTACGGGTCCATTCTTCGAGTTCTTTATATATTTCAAGATTCGTATTCAAGGTATACTCCCCCCTCAATCCTACAGCATAATAAGGCTTCCACTGGGCAAGCTTCAGGAATCTCTTTAATCCAAGCTCGAATGACAGGTTGTGAAATTCCATACCGTAGGTTGAACCGGGATAGCGGTTTCCATTGATATCATAAAAAAAAGGGATGCGTATACCACCTCCTTTAACGTGGTAACCCAATTGTCCATAAATTACATTTTTACCATCGGAGGACTCTGAATCCATAAATGCTGCGATGTGCCAACGCAACAAAGGATCTGTTTGATTTCCTCCACCCCATTTTTGGAATCCAAGGCTGGGCCCAAGTTTAAATCCAAATCCATTTGTTTGCGCTGTGGAAAAACCTGCCATGCTCATCAGAAAAATAAAGAGACCGGCATGCAGAAAGAGTCGATTTGAGGACATGTTCTATGTGTTTAAGCTTATTTACAAATATAAGATTGAAATCATATATCTAACTAAATGCCATTTTGGCATATTAAATTAATTAATAATGTCATTTTGGCACAATATTTTATTGAATTAGCGTCAATTTTTCCTGGTTTTTGAGCTGGAACGAGAATTGATCGACCAGATGTATAAAACTAAAGAAATATGATGTACGTAAATTATTCTTCCGCTTTCCCAAAAGCCTGTTACGCAAAAAAGAATTCCGGGTTTCAATCCACAAGTACTGAACCTTCTGTCGCTCCGGCAATGAATATTAAAAAGGAGCAGTATGCCGTGGTACTGGAATTTGCCATGCCCGCAGTGCGCAAAGAAGACATTCATCTGAGAGTACAGGACTCTGTTTTGAATCTGGAAGCAAAACGCAGCTCTTCCGAATTGGATTCAGCTTATATGAAACGGGAATTTTCAATTTACCCTTTCAAACGCAGCGTCCGTATTCCTGAAGAACTCGACCACGAATCCCTGAAAGCACAATTTGATCAAGGTATATTAACCGTCAGATTTGCTTTCCGCAAAAAAGAAGAAAAGACCATTGAAGTAAAATAATTATTCACATCAAAAATTTAAAAATATGAGAAACAATCTTGGATCCCTCGTTCCCTTTGTACAGATCGTAGACGATCTGTTTTCCAAAACATTTAATGATTTTGGTGGAGGTTCTTTATTTAAACCTCATACTCCGGCAATCAATGTGATGGAGCGTGAAAAAGAATACAAGTTGGAACTCGCAGCTCCCGGTTTGCAGAAATCGGATTTTAAAATCCACATCGAGAACCATTTACTGCGAATTTCCGTTGAGAAAAAGCAGGAGCAATCTGAAGAAAAGGAAAATTATACGAGAAAGGAGTTTAACTATCGCTCTTTCAGCCGTTCTTTTGAGCTTCCTCAGAATGTAAATGCAGAGCAGATTTCAGCCAGCTACGAAAATGGAGTATTGAACATTACGCTCCCAAAAGTGGTTGAAATTCATCAAAATGCGAAAACGATTGAAATCGCATAAGGACTATAAATAACGGGGATTAGTTGAGAAAAGGGGGTCATGCTTGTGAAGTATGGCCCTCTTTTTTATTGCCCTGTATCCTTAGATGGCCCTGAAACTTTATTATAAATTAATCCCAGAATCTGTATATCCTCCTTTTCCGGTTGATAGGGATCTGAATAGGAGAATTCCCTGCATTTGTGAATACGTTGATATGCGTTAATTCCCTGCATTGAGGCAGGAACGTGTTACAAACCCATTCAAATTCAAATAAAACCGATTAAGAAATCCTGTAATTTACAATCAAACTTTGATCCGCAAGACCATGCCCGCTTTGAGATTTTGGACGCGATCGAGTTCATTCCATTTAATAAGGGACTCTAAATCCACTTGGTAATCTTCTGCAATTTGCACAAGTGATTCCCTGTTGCGGACTACGTGGTGAATATATTTGGCAGTACGTTCAATATTGGGTTCTGGCAGTGCCTCCGTTTCTTTTGGAGTAAAGTCAAAAGGAATCTGCACATGTTCTGCTTTTTGAACGGCAATTGCATCAGGAGCGAAGAGAAATGGTCTGCTGAAAGAAAGGATTTCCACAGCCAAATCTGTTGGATTCTGCAACAGCTGTGCTTCCGACAAACCCTTATTCTTTGGATTGTTGTAGGTGTAATAATCCACGAATTCAACCATCAAACTATCTGGTAAGCTCACATAGTAGCCGTTTTTATGAGCGGGAATGAGCCCTTTCCGATAGGAAGGATTGTATTTCAGAAACGTTTCTTTAGTAATAGCTGTTTTGCGATACAGGTCTTTTAAATTGACTTCCTTATAAGTCCGCGCGAAGGTTAGTTTATTAGCATCTAAAATTTCAGTATCCAAAATAAGGTCATGTTCCGGATGATATTGCATCATATAACTTGCACCGATAAAAGCCGGAACGAATAATTGCGTTTGCCTGGGAAGGTATTTTTTGATTGCCCAGAAATCGCTTGCGCCGGTAGATTGCAATATTCCTTTGATTTTATATTCTCCACAGTTGTAAGCCGCCAAGACCAAAGACCAGTCATTAAACATCTCAAAGAGATTTTTAAAATACCTGGCTGCTGCATGTGTGGATACCACTGGATCCAATCGCTGATCGACCTTATCATCTACGCGTAAATCCAGAATGCGTGCAGTGGAAGGCATCAACTGCCAAAGGCCGGCAGCACCGGCATTTGATTTGGCATTTAATACCAATGAAGATTCAACGATTGTAAGGAATTTCAATTCGGTGGGAAGATCGTACTCCGCAAAGATTTTGTCGATCAGGGGAAAATACATTTCTGTACGGTGCAGCAATTCAAGAGCATGGTCCTTTCTTTTTCCAATGAATCGCTTGACCTGATCCAGGACGTCTTCCTCAATTTTAGGGGTTACCAGACATTCCATGGCTTCTAATCTGGTGACGATTTCCTCTTCGAGCAATGAAGGATTGTTGTCGCGGTTCCACAAACCAAAAACAGGTATAGAGCCTGCACCCTGGATAAAAAACAGGACAGCGAGAACACTGAAAATGGATCTGCGTTTGTTCATGGATCGAGAATTGTGTTGAGCACCTCTCCCCCTCAGCGATCAAACTACGGAACATAAATATAATCAAATTCCCATGTCTAATCCCTAAAGGATCACAAAGATACAAATATAAAATCAAAATAAAAAGTTAACAGCCTAAATACAATGTTAATACATATTATAAATTATATTAATATGTAAATTGGCTCTATCGATATAACAGTTTAGCCGCCTCGCAGCTTGTGTGTAAAAAGATTTTAAAAGGTATTTAACAAATAGCCTTTGCCAACTCAGACGCGGAGACCCGGAATTGATTTCCACTCAGCTGGTCTTTCACATTGACCGTACGTGTTCTGAGTTCTTCCTCCCCAACAATCAGTGCAAATGGAACCTGCAATGATTCGGCATGCTGGAATTGCTTGCGGAGCTTTGCCACTTCCGGATACACATCTACTGCAATGCCCTCAGCTCTCACTAATCCGGCCAGTTCAAAGGCATAGCGGAGGGCAGGCTCATCAAGGGAGAGAAACAATGCCCTGAGATCATTGCCAAGCACCTCAGGGAACAACTGATGTTCAAGCAGGAGATCATAAATCCGGTCCGCACCAAATGAAATTCCGACTCCCGACACATCCGGCAGTCCAAAAACCCCGGTGAGGTTATCGTAACGCCCGCCCCCGCCCAGGCTTCCCATACTCATTGAACTGGGCTTCACTTCAAAAATACATCCGGTATAATAACTGAGTCCCCTGGCTAGTGTCGCATCAAATACCAATTCATTATGAAATGAGTAAGATGAATTCAGTGAAAAGACGCTGCTGATCTGATCAGAACCCAATGCGGTCAGATCGTTAAACCGTAATCGCGAAGGATCCTTTTCCTCCAAACTCGAAAGCAGACCCTGTACTTTTTCCGGTGTCAGGCCCATGCCCTCCAGTGATCTGGCCAGGGCTTCCGGGCCGGTTTTGTCCAGTTTATCTATTTCAACCGTCATTTGAACAAATTTGTCTGCTATTCCAGCCTGTAAGGCCAAGCCTTCCAGGATTTTACGATGGTTGATGTGAATTCGGACCGGAATTTTTAAAGTCTTAAAAACCTGATCATAGATCTGCATCAGTTCTGCTTCATAAAGCAAAGAATTCGAACCTACTACATCGGCGTCACATTGGTAAAATTCACGGTACCGACCCCTTTGAGGCCGGTCCGCTCTCCATACCGGCTGAATCTGGTAGCGCTTAAACGGGAAAGAAAGCTCATGCCGGTTCATTGCAACTACACGTGCAAAAGGCACGGTAAGGTCGTACCTCAAACCTTTTTCTGAAATCTGCGATATTAGGGCCGTCGAATTTTTGGATGACAGCAATTGTACGTCTGCTTCTTTAAGGTAGTCTCCCGAATTGAGAATCTTGAACAGCAATTTGTCTCCTTCCTCCCCGTATTTTCCAGTTAGCGTATCCAGGTTTTCCATTGCAGGTGTTTCCAGTGGCTGGAAGCCATAGAGCTCAAAACAACGCCGTATTGTATCAAATATATAATTCCTCCGCTTTGCCTGAAGGGGTAAGTAATCTCGGGTGCCTTTTGCAAGTGTTGGTTTTTTCATAATTGCCTGGGCTTGCTGATTGTCAAAATTGTTTGAGAAATCTCAAGTCGTTTTCAAAAAAGTAGCGGATATCAGGGATTTTATACATCAGCATTGCCTGGCGCTCAATACCCATTCCAAAAGCGTAACCGGTATATTCTTCAGGGTCGATGCCACAGTTTTTCAATACGGCAGGATCAACCATACCGCAACCCAGAATTTCAAGCCATCCGGTACCCTTGGTTATTCTGTAATCCGTTTCATCTTTCAGACCCCAATAAATATCCATTTCGGCAGATGGCTCCGTAAATGGAAAATACGATGGTCTCAATCGTATATTGACCTCTGATCCATACATTTCCTTTGCAAAGAATAACAGGGTCTGTTTGAGATCCGCCATAGAAACTCCCTTATCGATGTACAACCCTTCCACCTGATGGAACTGGCAATGCGAACGGGCTGATATGGTTTCATTGCGGTAGACCCTTCCCGGAGCCAATATCCGGATAGGTGGCTGGAACGTTCCCATATATCTCGATTGTACGGAAGAAGTATGGGTCCGAAGAAGAAGCTGAGGCAGGTCCTTCAGATAGTAGGTGTCCTGCATATCCCTTGCCGGGTGGTCCGCAGGTGTATTAAGTGCGGTAAAATTGTGCCAGTCGTCCTCTACTTCCCGGTCTTCGACAACTTCAAAACCTATCCTGGAAAAAATCCCTACAATGCGATCCATAACAATTGAAATCGGATGTCTCCTCCCTTCGTGCATCTCAAGTGGGGGCAGGCTCAAATCAGGTATCTTAGCAGATCCGGAACCCTTGGATTGCTGCAAAAATTTATGACTTTCGAATTTTTCCTCTGCAAGAAGTTTCGCTTCGTTGACACGCTGGCCATATTCCTTTTTAAGTTCACCGGGGACCTGGCTCATCTTCCCGAAAAGGGGTTTGATGCTGTTTTTACTCCCGAGATAGGCGAGGCGAAAAGCTTCCAGAGAAGCAGAATCCCCAATCTCAAAAGACCGAATCTCATCTATTAAGCGTTCAACTTCAGAAAAACTATCCAACGACATGTGCATACCTTTAAGCTGCAAAGTTAAACTTCAAATGTCTGAAATAGTTCTAGCTCCGAGAATATGCTAAATAGATTCACTGATATGCGCAGGGATGCTTATTTGAGCTACTTTTTCTTGTTTGCGCTTTGCGTAGCTGCCGCAGGACTGCCCTGGTCTGTATATCTCCTTTCCAATAGTGTGATCTTGCTCAGCCTTCTTTTGCTGGTAGAATACAAACCCGAAGAAAACCAGATTGGTTGGAATTCCAAATGGCGCAGCCACTTGGATGGGGTTCTTCACCAGCCTTTACTGGTATCCATGATTGCCCTGTTTTTTGCAGGACTTTTGAGCGGCTTCTGGACCGAAAATATGAAGTACTTTGTCTGGTATAACCAAATGCAATTGCCTTTCCTGCTTCTTCCCCTTGTATTTTACCGCTATGGAAGTTTGACTCAAATACAATGGACTATTGCTTTGCAATGCTTTCTTTTGTCTTGTCTGCTTACTTCGCTTTGGGTCGGCTCAGATTACCTGAAACACTTCGAACAATATCAGCTCAATTTACTGAAAGGAACCCCATTTGTAATTCACATTTCGCATATCCGCTTCAGCATGATCATCGGATTGGCAGCGATTCTCTGTTTTCATTGCTCTGGCGTCTTCTCTTCATCGGAGAAGAAGTCAAAGTTCAGATGGCCTTACATTTCCTTGTTCCTGTTTTTCTTTGGCTTTAATCACGTATTAAGTACCAAAACCGGCTTATTTGGAATGTACCTCGGTCTTGGGCTATATCTGCTGGTCTATTTTGCAAAAAAGAGGATGTATGTCCCAATTGTTATTTCAACACTTACACTTGTTAGCATCTTGCTCCTTTCTATCTACTTTGTCCCGGGATTAAAAAATAAATTATCTTATACCTTATGGCAAATTGGTGAAATCGGCAGGGGAAAGTGGTTGTATTATTCGGATATTGAACGTTGGGTATCGTGGAAAATGGGCTTTGAGATGATACGGCATGAACCCCTGATGGGTACCGGAATCGGAGATTTATACCGGGAAACGGAAAACGTATATCAGGAATGCCTGAATACTTCCGTATATAAACTGCCCCATAACCAATTTATATTTCAATGGGCCTTTATGGGCCTTCCTGGATTGCTTTCACTCCTCTCTGTGATCTACCATAGCCTTCTGCAGAAAAAATGGATTTTGAATCCTCTTGTGCTGGCTATCCAGAGCATTTTGGTAAGCTCCTTCCTCGTTGAATACACTCTTGGTACACAAACCGGCTGTAGTCTTTACGTATTTTTTACACTGATCTGCTGGGTTTGGATGAAGAACAATGATTAAAGCCTATCAGCGGCAGTTCTACAAATGATTCTCTTTTTTAGATTTGGACGATAACGAAATCTATCTTCCCGAATTGACTTCCGGTTCATCGATTCCTTGAAATCTCTAAAATTCAAATCCACAAACATCATCATCCATAACTTAAAATACCTTACAATTTTAGAATAGGGATTTGACTTTTATTAATTATTTTGCAGGTAATCAATAAATAAACCGATAGTAAGATGAAAACTGAATTAAAGAATATTCAAACGGAAGTGGATGCCTCTTATTTATATCAATTTCTGGCAGATCATGAAAAGGATCCTCAAGTGGAGCAAATTTTCCGAAAGATGAGTGAAATCGAAAAAACTCATGCATCCGCCTTTATGCATAAAAGCGGTATGGACGGGAGCCAATTCCCACCGCCTTCCAATAGAGCCAAAATTCTGAGCTTCATCGGAAAAATATTTGGACCGGATTACGTGCTTGGTGTTTTGCTCGATACCGAAAAAAGCATTTCATCTGCGCTGCTGACCGCAAGAAAAAAATCAAATACGGAAGCCGTCATTTCGGATACCTCGCATGTCAGCATCCTGAAGAACATCCTTAGTGGAAATACGAAAATTTCGGGTTCCAACCTTGCGCGATTTGAAAAAAGGCATCGCTCTGTTGGCGGAAACGCATTGCGGGCAGCTGTTCTCGGTGGAAACGATGGGCTGGTATCCAACTTCAGCCTGGTCATGGGAATCGCAGGAGCTACAAGTGGCCAAAGTGAAGTATTGCTCACCGGTCTTGCAGGTTTACTTGCAGGAGCACTCTCCATGGCTTTGGGTGAATGGATCTCCGTGAAAAGTTCACAGGAACTTTTTGAAAATCAGATGCAGCTCGAAATGGAAGAGCTTGAAACAAATCCTTCGGGAGAAATACAGGAGTTGACTTTAATTTATATTTCAAAAGGAATACCCGAAGAGCAGGCAAAAAAGATGGCCGTGGAGATCATGGCGGACAAAACACATGCGCATGAAGTACTTGTTAAGGAAGAGCTTGGAATCAATGTGGATGATTTAAAAGGATCTGCAATGGAAGCTGCCGTCACTTCCTTCATCTTATTTGCAATTGGCGCTATCATTCCGGTTTTTCCCTATTTCTTCACCGGTGGACTGCAAGGCATCTTGTGGAGTGCACTTTTCAGTGCCTGTGGACTTTTCCTCATTGGTTCCGCAATTACCCTGTTTACGGGAAGAAGTATTTGGTATTCAGGATTGAGGCAGGTACTTTTTGGATTAATTGCAGCGGGGATCACCTTCGGAATTGGCAAGTGGATTGGAGTTTCTATTGGAGGATAAATCAATTGCATGAAAAAAGTATTTCTCAAAAAAATTATAATTGCACTTGTACTTAAACCAAAGTTTAATAGAAAAGAAAAAATTCCCACTTTTTCAGATTACGATATTGCGAAAGGCTACCGGGAGTTAGGCATTACTCTGCACAGATACTTAAAAGATTTTTTGCTTATCAGTATTGGAATTTTTTGCGCCTCCTTTGGACTAAAGGGATTTCTGTTAACCAATGATTTTATAGACGGAGGAGCAACCGGGATATCTCTTCTGATTTATGAGCTTACACATATCCCCCTTTATATTCTCATTATTTTAATCAATCTGCCCTTCGTCTATCTTGGGTATAACACCATTGGCCTTCAGTTTGCCGTAAAAACAGCAATGGCCATCCTTGGGCTTGCTTCATGTATTGCTTTGGTTCATTTTCCTACAGTCACCCACGATAATTTGCTGGTTGCCGTCTTTGGTGGTTTCTTTCTTGGTGCAGGCATAGGTTTTGCCGTAAGAGGTGGATCTGTAATTGACGGAACTGAAGTCCTCGCAATTTATTTAAGCAGAAAATTTGGCCTTACTATTGGAGATGTTATCATAGTAATCAATGTCCTTATTTTCTCTGCTGCAGTATATTTCCTGGGAGTTGAAACAGCCCTGTATTCCATGATTACTTACCTCGCTGCTTCCAAAACTCTGGACTTCCTGGTTGAAGGTATTGATGAGTACATTGGCGTGACTATTGTTTCATCACACAGTGAGGAAATCAGGCAGATGATCATCAATAAGATGGGCCGCGGAGTAACGGTCTACAAAGGGAAGAGTGGTTTTGGAAAACGAGGAGAGACTAAAGAATCAGAAATAATCTATACCGTACTTACACGCCTTGAAGTCAATAAACTTAATACGGAGATCGAAAAAATTGAACCGAACGCATTTGTCGTCATGAACAGTATTAAGGATACGAAAGGAGGAATGATCAAGAAAAAACCGCTTTCTCATTGAACTAAATTTTAAGTTCAGGGCCTATGCGGATTGGCATGAAGAAATTATTTGAATCCCATTTAATGAAATCATACGTCATTCCAGGGTATTTCCTATCCAAAATCAAATCCACCATCGTCCATTTTTAGAGGAATTCCCTTATATTTAAACCTGAACCGAAATCAAGCAGCGTTCATCATTACAATCCTATTGAAATGGAAGATTCTCAACAACGCATTCACGAACTTTTCGACAAACTGGATGCACTTCTGAAAAAGCAGGACGAATTCTCCAGAGAAATCAACAGCCTGCGAAGCGAAATCAACAAAATGGCAAGAGAATCGCAACAGGCCAAATCAGAGATTGAAACGACCTCTATTGAATCTATTCCACAGGACTCCTATTTTACAAGAAAAAAATCAGAAAGCAGCTCCGGAACGCTCAATCCAGAAATAAAATCAAAAAATGAGACCAAAAGATATATTGCTACGCGATATGGTCAATCGAATTGGGAGAAATTTATTGGAGAAAACCTAATTAGTAAAATCGGTATAGCAATCACCATTATTGGTGTGGGAATAGGCGTCAGATACTCCATTGAGCACGAGCTCATCAGTCCGCTTACACGCATTCTCCTTGGGTATGTTTTCGGACTTAGCCTGATGGGCCTTGGAATCAAACTTAAGAACAGCTACACCAACTATAGCGCAATCCTGGTTGGTGGATCTATGGCTATTTTGTATTTCATAACCTACGCCGGATATAGCTTTTATGCTTTGTTCCCTCAATACCTGGCGTTTATATTCATGTTTTTGTTTACTGTATTTACGGTAGTTGCAGCTCTTTCCTATAATAAGGAAGTCATTGCACTTACAGGTCTGGTAGGCGCGTATGCTGTCCCCTTCCTGCTGAGCGATGAATCAGGTAATGTATTTATACTTTTCAGTTACATGACTATTATCAATGGCGGAATTCTGGTCATCGCATTTAAAAAATATTGGAAGACCTTATTCTATTCCGCAGCCGGACTCAGCTGGCTTATCTACGGTAGTTGGTACACCACCAGCTACGACCCGATCAGGCATTTTAGCAGTGCCCTGCTGTTTCTTGTTGTTTTCTTTTCAATTTTCTATCTTAGTTTTCTCTCCTACAAGCTCCTTCAAAAAGAAAAATACAATACTGCCGACGCTCTTGTCCTTTTAACCAATGCTTTTCTTTTTTATGGATTCGGATACGATATCATCCATTCCATTCCAAATGGCGAACAGCTGTTAGGTCTGTTTACACTTGCCAACGCACTGATTCATTTTATAGTGAGTTATCTCGTGTATCGCCAGAATCTTTCTGATAAAAAGCTGTTTTATCTGGTATCCGGCCTGGTTCTGATATTCATAACTATTGCCATACCGGTTCAACTTGAGGGTGGTTGGGTTAGCTTAATTTGGGCGGGAGAAGCAGCTCTGTTATTCTGGATCGGCAGAACAAAAGAGGTTCCAATTTATGAAAGACTTTCCTTTCCCATTCTGTTGCTGAGTTTCTTTAGCCTGATGGAAGATTGGCAATACTTCTACTTTTATTACAATCCGGAATCCCCTGAAACCAGGGTCACTCCCCTTTTGAACATACAGTTCGCAAATTCAGTACTTTGTATACTCGCTTACGGTTTTATAGTTTACATCCAGCAAACTCATCATCAAAATCCGGCTCAATATTTCTTTAAGTGGCTGACCAAACTGATCTCCATATGTATTCCATCCGTGTTTTTTATCAGCCTCTACTTGGTATTTCGATTAGAACTCAATTGCTACTGGAGCCAATTATTTACCGATTCTTATCTCACTGTGAATCCGGAAGGAGCTGATTCGCCCAGTTCTTTTTACAACTATGACCTCTTGCTTTTCAAAACAACATGGCTCCTTAATTATTCCTTGCTTTTCGGAGCCGTGCTGGGATTGCTAAATATAAAGTATTTAAAAAATGCTAGACTTGGCAAGCCGAATCTCCTTTTTAATTGTCTTTTTATACTTTTTTTCCTTGGCATGGGATTGCCCGAACTCAGTGCTCTCAGGGAAAGCTACCTGAAGCAGGACCTTGCGCAGTATTATGAAAGGGGATGGAATCATATTACCTTCCGGTATGTGTGTTATGCCTTTGCAGCGTTTAATCTATACATCTGCGACAGGTACTTCAAACAGGACTTCATGGAATCAAAATACAAGAATCATTTTGAACTCTTCCTGTACGGTACTCTTCTCTGCATCTCCAGTTACGAGCTGATCCATATCATGGAACTCGCCCACTCTTCGCAATCAGACAAACTCGGTCTTAGTATCCTGTGGGGAGTTTACTCATTATTACTTATTGCCCTGGGAATCTGGAAACATAAAAAACAATTGCGAGTTGCTGCAATTGTCCTGTTCAGCATTACCCTCATTAAGTTATTTTTCTACGACCTGTCAGATCTTGATACAATTGCAAAAACGATAGTTTTCGTTTCGCTTGGATTGCTGTTACTCCTCATTTCCTTTTTGTACAACAAATACAAGAACATTATTACAGACGACAATGAAAACTAGATTATTATTCCTTCTGTGCGGACTTTATGCAGGCTTCACGCAGGCACAAATTGAACCTTATACCTATCGGAGGGAAATTACGGGGATCCAGGAATCATGGCACCGGATCAGTTTACCAGACGAGATATTTGAAAAAATTCAAAATTCATGCAATGATTTGCGCATTTTTGGATTTGATGAAAATCAAGATACGCTTGAGATTCCCTATTTTCTAAAAATCTATGAAGAACGCCTCATACAAAATGAAAAGAATCTCAACATACTCAACCATTCATCCGACAAATACGGCTATTACTTTACTTTTGAAATAAAGGATACGCAACCCATCAATCAGTTATTTCTCGAATTTGCTCAAGACAATTTTGACTGGCTTGCAAGCCTTGATGGAAGTCAGGACCAAAAATCCTGGTTTCGCGTATTAAAGAATTACAGGATTACATCCATTAAAAATGAACAAACTTCCTTTCATTTTACAAAACTCAACTTCCCAAGCGCACAATACAGGTATTTCAGAGTTCTACTTTCAACTAAGACAGAACCCATTCTGAAAACTGCACGCATCATTCAATCCGTGTCTGATCCGGGAAGGTATAAAACATATCCCATAAAGTGGATCCAAAAGACTCTCGATAAAAAAAACAGAAGATCTGAAATCATAGTGGATCTTCATTATGCAGTACCTGTTTCGTTTATTGGCATAAAAGTCCGTGACACTTTTGATTATTTCAGACCTATTTCCATAATGTATCTGAGTGACAGCATACAAACGGAACACGGATGGATAAGCAATTTCAATGCACTTTTGGAAGACACACTCAATTCCTTTGAATCGCCCAATTTTAAATTCACGAGTACGAAAATGCAGCGCATTAAATTGCTTATTGATAACCAGGACAACCAGCCTCTTCAGTTTGACAGCATTCTGATAAAAGGATATGAACATGAATTGATTGCACGTTTTACCAAACCGATGAGCTCCTATTTGTATTATGGGAATAGAGAAGCCAAGTCCCCCTTTTATGATATTGACCGCTTTAAGGACAAAATTCCAAATGAATTAAAACCGCTTAAGCTTGGAGATGAACAAACAGTAGGAAAAAGTCCGGATGAAATTTCAGGGCCATTCATAAAAAATAAAATATGGCTCTGGCTGATAATGGCACTTGTCATGATTTTTCTTGGATGGCTTACCCTACAAATGATAAAAAATAAAGTCTGAATTTTCAGGACTCATCATGCTTTGGCATTTAAGAAGGTATTTTTAAATAATCAAATTAAGTACCCGGAGAAGGCTGACTGCACCAAATTCTTTACAGCTAAATGGAATTGAAGGTTCAGAAATCTCCGTACTGCCTCTAGTGACATTCCATTGGTCACACAAAATTTCTGAAAGCTACATACAGAAAATTATAAATTCCATGCATCCCGGCAAAAAGCAATTGACTTATATTCGTTAAACTTTTGGAGATAATTCATTCCAGTAAGAGCCGATCAAATCTACAATGAAGTATCAGATCCCCATACTCGTGTTGTACTTTATTGCGTGTAGCTTGATTTTAATGCTTCCCGCATGGATCAATGGCTACCCGTTGGTTTATTCGGATACATCAACCTACCTCGCATCGGGATTCGAATTGGAAACACCATTTGACCGGCCCATAAGTTATGGGCTCTTCGTGCGCATTGCAAGTTTAAATGGCATTTCCCTTTGGCTTGTCATTGCCTGCCAGTGCATTCTGATTTCGTATCTGATCCTCAGAATCACGCAATTTAGTCTTCGTGCTTATGAAAAGTCCATCTGGCTGGCTTTGATCTTTGTTGTCACACTTTCCGCATGTTCCAGTCTTTCCTGGACCGTATGCCAGATCATGCCGGACATATTTACAGCAATAATGTGTATGAGCTTATTTTTATTGCTTTTCGCGAAAATTCCTGACAAGGAACGCAACTTTTTATACCTGCTGTTTACGCTGTCCTGTTCCATGCACATGTCGCACATTGTATTCCTTCTCTGCCTTCTTGGTTTTAGTTTATGCAGTTCTAAATTGAAAATATTCGGACCTGAAATTCACATCCGAAACATTACTATAATTCTAATCCTGATTCTCACACTCGCGAGTATTGTTACGATGGGATCCGCACTTGCCAAGTCAAGGCATGTTTTTTTTATGGGAGCAATGGTAGAGCATGGAATCCTTAAAAAATACCTGGATGAACATTGTGCGACATCCAATTACCGCTTATGCTTCTACAAAGATTCCCTGCCTGAAAAAGCCTGGCAATTTATCTGGGAGCCCGGTAGTCCTTTCTATAAGACGGGTGCCTGGAAAGATTCAAAAAAAGAATACAACGAGATCATTTATGGTAGTCTATCGGAACCCGCATTCATAGGTATGCATATTAAAAAATCTCTTGAAGCCTGCATTGAACAGTTAGGGCTCTTTAAAATTGGGGATGGCAATAAAGCGTATCCAAATGGTACAGTGCTCTACGAACGGGTTGTGCGTTATTTTCCGCATGAGCAGAAGGAATATGAATCCAGTTTACAAAATAACGAAGGAATGCTCTTTGTAGCCTCCTGGAATACCTTGTTGCGCATTGTACTTCTGCACGCTTTAGCCTGCTCCGCCTTTCTTTTGCTGACACCAGTTAAAAATTTAACAAGTCCATTTTCAAAAGTTGCACATTTCTGGTTTTTAATCAGCATACTTTTAAATGCCTGGGTTTGCGGAACCTTTGCTAACGCCATAGACCGGCTTGGCAGTAAAATGATATGGCTTTTACCATTTTCAATCTTACTTTCGCTTGCATCCGCTATTATCGAAAAATCAGAGTCAAAAGACCTCAACAGAAAACAGCATCCTTCTTAACACATAGGTATATCAAAAAGAAATAAAAAAGGGTACAAATGGTCATATCTCTGATCTGTTACCGGAAGAAAATCCAGGTATCTTGTCGGGTCCTTCTTAGCAAATTTCCTTTAAAGCTGTGCAAATGAACAGACAACCTGGGCAAAAAACCTAACAACTGTGTTTTTTTGAAAATTAACTTTATCTAACAAACGTTCGTTTGTTTAAGTAGGCTTATTCCGGATCATTATCGTCCTGGACATACCGGTACCGGGTTCTGTAGTTCTTTCTCGCGATAAGTCCTGCCAGTACACCAAAAAGGAAGCCTCCGATATGCGCCCACCAGGCCACTCCTCCCTGCTCTTCCGTGCCCAAACCTAAGGAACCAATCCCTGCAAATATTTGCTGTATAATCCAAATTCCCAAAAAGAGCAGGGCCGGTACGTAGGCAGAGGTAAACAAAAAGATAATGAACACACGGATGCGGGAGGCGGGAAACATGACGATGTATGCACCCATTACAGCTGAAATGGCACCACTTGCGCCGACTACGGGAATTTCACTATATGGATTAAAAAAGGCATGAATCAGTGTTGCTGTAACGCCACCTAAAATGTAAAACAGCATAAAATTAAAAGTACCGATGACTGCTTCTATGTTGTCCGCAAACACCCAAAGGAAAAGCATGTTCCCGATGAGATGCATCCAACCACCATGGAGAAACATAGAAGTGAACACCGTAAAAACATCTTGTCCAGAAAGTAATTCCACGGGGATGTTTCCAAAGTGGATGACAAAATTTTCAGCCTCTTCATGCTGCAAGTTCGTTTCAAACAAGAATACCAATACATTTATCAAAATCAGGCTGTAGGTAAAAACCGGCTTGTAACCTCCCTTTACATTTTCATCACCTATAGGAAAAAACATGCATTTGTAATTTAAAAAATACCTTCTTTAATTAAATCATGAACGTGTATGACGCCTTTATATGTTTGGTCATCGACAACAAGCAGTTGCGTAATATTATTTTCTTTCATCAGTTTAAAAGCCTCCACCGCAAGCGATAGGGAAGAAATGGTTTTTGGAGAACGGCTCATGATCTGATGCGCTTCGACTTTATCCAACGTCGTTTCCTTTTGCAGCATGCGCCGCAAATCGCCATCGGTAATAATACCCAATAAATGAGATTGGTCGTCTAATACTGCAGTTACCCCAAGTCGTTTACTGGTCATTTCGAGGATCACCTCTTTCAGTCCTGAGTTCCAAAATACCTGTGGTTTACCATGCAAAGGGTAGATGTCTGAAACTTTGAGATAGAGTTGCTTCCCCAATGACCCTCCGGGATGAAATTGTGCAAAATCGTCCGGAGTAAATCCCCGCAAAGCAAGTAAGGCAACAGCCAGAGCATCGCCCATCACGATTTGTGCGGTCGTACTTGAAGTGGGAGCCAGGTTGTTGGGTTCTGCTTCCCTTGATACCGGTGTAAACAAGACATGATCAGCCTGTCTTCCCAAACTCGATTCCATATTGGCTACCATTCCGATCATACAACTTCCAAAAGTCTTTATCAATGGAATCAAGGCTTTTATTTCAGGTGTTTCACCACTTTTTGAAATACATAAAATCACATCCTCTTTGCGGATCATGCCAAGGTCACCATGAATTGCATCTGCAGCGTGCATAAAGAGTGCGGGAGTTCCCGTGCTATTGAGCGTCGCGACGATTTTTTGTCCTATGATGGCGCTTTTGCCGATGCCGGTGACAACGACACGGCCCCTGCAATTATAAATTGAGGAAACTGCAGAAATGAATGCCTCATTAATACTTTGCTTTAATCCGGAAACTACAGAAGTTTCAATTTCCATGCATTGAAGTGCAGCTTCACGGACCAAGTTCTTCTGATTCCTGTTGAGCATGGATATTTTTTGGCTAATGGGAATTCAATCAGGGCCTTCTTTTGCTGAAGCGATGCCTGTTGTTTCCCATTCCTCCTTTTTTGTTTCTGAAGTTTTGTTTATTTGAACCCTTGTAAACCCTGCGCTGATTTTTAGATTGCGAATCTGTAAGCGTATTGAACTGTACACCCTCGTCCATCACTAATTCCCCTTTTGACATCAGAGCCAGGTCGCTTTTGATCAATTCATCGCTGACATAGTGTTCTTTGTTCCAGTTCTTAAAAGCCATCTTCATATAGGAACCTATGATATGTGAAAACTCATTGCGTTTCTGTCCAGGCTCCATGGTCATGGCTTTTTTTATCAAATGGTTGACATAACTTCCATAATGACGGTAGCTATCGGTTCCCTTTGGATATTCTATTTTATGCGGAGCGAGGCGGTCTTCTTCAGGACTTGGCTTAATGCCGCCGGGAGGTACCACATCGATATCGTAATTGGCAATCCGGAAAAAATGATGCCATAATTTTTTACGATGTTCATCCATATTCCGGTTATACGGTGTAATAATTTGCATAAGGTTGATCACCTCTTCTGCAAATCTCTGGCGGTATTCTGCTTGTTCTATTGTTTTACAAAAGAAGATCAGGTCCTGAATATTCCGACCATATTCCGGTATGATAAGTTCTTCTAGGGCGGTGTTGTATTTAAATTGTACGTTCTCGTGCGGCATGAATTATATTTATTCGACAGTAACAGATTTGGCTAAATTTCTTGGTTGGTCCACATCACAACCACGTAAAACGGCAATGTGATAGGAAAGCAACTGAAGCGGAACAACGGAAAGCAATGGAGTCAATGGATCAATCGTGGCGGGGATTTCAATACAATGATCCGCGATGCGTTTGATTTCCTTTTCTCCTTCAGTCACAATAGCGATGACGTTGCCTTTGCGTGCTTTGACTTCCTGAATATTTGAAATAATTTTTTCGTAGGCGCTTGCATTGGTTGCAATTACGATGACCGGCATATTTTCATCAATAAGTGCAATTGGGCCGTGCTTCATTTCTGCGGCAGGGTAGCCTTCCGCATGAATGTAGGATATTTCTTTCAGTTTTAATGCTCCTTCCAGCGCAACGGGAAAGTTGTATCCGCGACCGAGGTACAGGACATTGTTTGTCTGCTGAATTTCTTTGGCGAGATACTTGATTTGATCATTAAGTGTCAGCAGCTTTTCCACCTTCTGAGGGATGCTGGCCAACTCTGCAATCAACTGATGATAATACGAGTTTGAGAGGGAACCATTCCGTTGTCCAAGTACCAGCGACATCAGGCTCAGCAATGTGACTTGTCCTGTAAACGCTTTTGTGGATGCCACGCCGATTTCCGGACCACAATGGATATAAGAGCCTGCATGTGTGAGACGGGCAATCGAAGAGCCCACGACATTTACGATTCCGTACACTAGTGCACCTCGCTCTTTTGCAAGTTCCGCAGCAGCCAGAGTATCTGCTGTTTCTCCGGATTGTGAAATCACGAGCACCAAATCATGTTCCGTCAGAATTGGATTGCGGTACCGAAATTCCGAAGCATACTCCACCTCCACAGGAATCCGTGCCAGTTCTTCTATAAGGTATTCTCCAATTAAAGCACTGTGCCAGGAAGTCCCGCAGGCTGCAATGATAATCCTGTTGGCCTTACTGATGCGGTTGATATTTTCTTCCAGACCTCCTAAGCGCACCCATCCTTCTACTGCATTGAGGCGTCCCCGCATGCAATCGGAAATGGTTTGAGGCTGCTGATAGATTTCTTTCAGCATAAAATGCTCGTAGCCTCCCTTTTCCAATTGATCGAGGCTCATATCGAGTTCATGGATGATGGGCTCCTGTACTTCATCATTGCTGATGGTAGAGATCTCCAAACCTTTGTCCTTGCGCAAGACAGCGATTTCTTCATCATTCAGGTACACAACCCTGTTGGTATATTGAATAATCGGAGTAGCATCAGAGGCAATAAAATTTTCACCGTCACCGATACCAATTACGAGTGGGCTTGATTTGCGGGCTCCGACCAGTTTGTCCGGATCTTCTTTATCGACCACGACGATAGCATAAGCGCCAACCACCATGCGAAGTGCTTTGCGAACGGCTTCCTCGACGGGCAGACCTTCGCGATTCTGAATTTCTTCGATCAGGTGGATGAGCACTTCGGTGTCCGTTTCACTTTCAAACCGATGACCCAGCCGGGTTAAAGCTTCCTTTAAGGTTGAATAATTTTCAATGATGCCGTTGTGAATGATTGCCAAACGTCCGTTCCCCGAAATGTGAGGATGTGCATTGATATCATCCGGCTTGCCATGCGTTGCCCAGCGGGTATGCCCCATACCCGTGGTGGCCTCAAGGCCGAGAGGCTCTGTAAAGTCGCACAATTCCTGGACTTTGCCTTTCTTTTTATAAATATTCAGGCCTCCGTTGATTAATGCGATCCCGGCGGAATCATAGCCCCTGTATTCGAGGCGTTTGAGCCCTTCCAGAATGATGGGGTAGGAATTTTTATTGCCCAGATACGCGACGATGCCACACATAGTAATGCAATAATACTATTTAAAAAACTTATTCTGAATAAGTTAAGACCAGTTTTGCCTTATACTTGTCACCACCCCGGCCATTCAGGAACAACCGGGCAGGCGATTCCAATTTTGCAAAAGGAGCCAATACCAGATGAATATCCGATTTTGAATGTAAGGCTTTCTGAAAGTGCCTGGTAATGTTCATTTTATAAAGGTAATTCGTTTTTCCATTCTCTTCTTTCGAAATTGGATATCCCCCAAAAGCCCTTTTATATTGAGACAGACCTCCAATAGCGAGAGCAACATCCTCGATGGCAACCCGGCTACCGCTGCTTTGATCGAAGAGCTCCAACAAGGAAGGCAGGGGATAGCTCTGAAGATCCTGGCCTGGAATATCCGATACATAAAACTGCAAAACCGCGTAATTGATCAGTTTTCCTGCCCATTGCGGTTGATAAGGCAATTTTAGTTGGATGTCCCTGCCTGAATTTCCCTGTATGCAAAGCAGACTATCTCCCGGTATATTGCCACTGTAGCATGCTGCGGCTATGCTGCTACCGGGATCTCTTTGGTAGTAGGGCGTTTTGACTGCCAAACTGCTCATGTAGAGCTCCGTGCGCAAACTCGCATGTGTGCTGTCTTTATAATAAATGCTGATTTTACTATCCCCATGTTCAGGCAATACAGAAATGTAGCCATTTCCCTTCTCGCAAATAAAGGCCAGACCATTGAACGACTGGGTAAAGCTATCTGATGTAAAATAGACGGTATCCGGAAAGGACCTTAATACGGACATGAATTTGCCAGTATCCATAGAAATGCGCAGTTGTGGAAAAAGCCGAAGCTTTGTGGTATCCTGGAGGATTTCCAGGCTGTCTTTCCGGTTGGGTTTAAAATCTTCTATGCCTCCAAACTTTTGAGAATAGTCAACAGGCAGTGCATAATTTGAATAATAGGATTTGGTCTCATCGTAAGCTTCCTTAAGAGCATAGACACCAATGGACATGGGTTCGGAGTAATTTCCATAAAACAAGCTGGTATCGTAGCGTAGGGAAATCACAATAGAATCCACGGGATACTTTAAAAAGTCGAGCAGCTTGGTTGGGATAAAGCGCAATTGTGTACCAAATCCTGCAGAAGACTGACCAAACAGCGGGTCCTCCATTTTACCAAGTGGGTACGCCCGATTTACGAAACCTGAAGCCCCCAGGGTTGAAAAACTATTGAAAGTGAGAATGGAATCTTCAGAAGCTGGCCCGGCAACAAAATCGAAAACCGCATCCTCTTTGGCCTGTAGCCAATCTGAATCAAGCAAATCCGATCCAAAAGAATCAAATTCATTACAGGCCAAATAGCCCAAGGCAAGGAATCCTGCAAAGCAGGCCCAGCGAAATTGGATCGTCTTCAGATTCATGAAATTAAAATGTTCAGCTTATAACGCCTTACTTGATCAGATTCTTATAGAAGTCCATGTAGGACGTCAAAAATTCTTCCTCCTCCGTTTTGATAAACGGCTTTTCCGTTAACTCAATAGCAGAGAGCAAACTATTGTTCAGGCTCTGGCTTCCCTGGATAATTCCATCAGCATATTGGATGGCTCCTTTGTCCAGGTTTATTCCGGTCCCATTTTTATAAGCCAGCAGTTGCTCCGGTTTCAGATTATTGATAGCTGCCTTTTTCAGAAAATCATCCGTAAAACTGGATTCAACTTTTTGGTCATAGACTGAAAAAACGACTTTGGAGTTTTTGAAAACAGGATCGTTTTTGTAGCTGGTTTTCAGGTAAAATGGAATTAAACTGGTCATCCAACCATGGCAATGCACGATATCAGGAGGCCAGCCAAACTTCTTCACAGTCTCCAGGGCCCCTTTGCAGAAGAAAATCATACGATCCTGGTTGTCCGGAAATAGTTGGCCGGATTCATCTTCAAAAACAGATTTCCGCTTAAAGAACTCATCGTTATCCAGAAAATAGACCTGAATTCTGGAACCCGGCATGGAAGCTACTTTAATAATCAATGCAAAATCATCGTCGTTGATGATGATGTTCATGCCTGACAACCGGACCACCTCGTGAAGGCGATGGCGTCTTTCGTTTATCACGCCAAAGCGCGGCATGAGAATCCTAATTTCCATGCCACCCTCCTGAGCATACGCGGGAAGCTTTTGAATCAGAGAGCCAATTCCGGAAAGATCGAGATACGGCTCCATTTCCTGAGTGATAAATAATATCCTGGTTTTACTCATGAGTATACGACTGGTTTTCCAAATTGGAGTGCAAAGGTACAAATTTTTAAAGTATGAAGAAAATTTGACTCTCGCAAAATGAATAAAAAATTGATTTTCAGTAATTTAATCAAGCACCGCAAGAAGCAATTCTTTCTGGTTCAGGTCCGCATCGACCAACTTGATCTTGATTTTATCTCCGAAATGCCAATTGGTGCTTGTGCTTTCAGAGCGCGCTTTCATCCGACTGCTATGAAGTTCAATGTCTTCCTGGACCTGCCCAAAGGGTAAAAACCCCTCACAGCCGGAACCCACCAGTTCCACAAAAAATCCACGATCATTCATTCCTACAATTCTTCCATCGAAGCTTTCGCCTACCCTGTTCTTCAAATACAGAACCTGGAAATACCTGCTGGACAGTCGTTCTGCTTCCATCGCCTTGCGTTCCTGATTGGAAATATGATCACAGATGCGTTCAAGTTGCCTTGCATCCATCCGAAGGTTCCCGTCGAGGTTGCCATGTAGAATGCGATGCACCATAAGATCCGCGTAGCGGCGGATCGGCGAAGTGAAATGAGCGTAATTTGGAAAGCCAAGACCATAATGCCCAATATTCTCAGTACTGTATGCGGCCTTGGCCATAGCGCGGATCGCCAAAGGTTGCAGAATCTTAAATTTTTCGTCTTCCCGCGCCAATTCACTGATCCGATTGAGAGACTTGCTTATTTTTTTGGGCGTGCTGAAGTCGAGATACACTCCGAGTTCTTTGGCAAAAGTTTGAAACTGTTCCAACTTATCCGGATCCGGATTGTCGTGTATGCGGTATACAAAGGGAATTCCGGGTGGCTCTTTCATTTTATTGTGGATGAAAGTCGCGACATATTTGTTGGCCAGCAGCATGAATTCTTCGATCAGCATGTGGGCTTCCTTTCGCTCCTTCACCTCCAGGGAGACCGGCATTCCTTCCTCATTCAAACGGAATTTCACCTCCTCCGAATCGAAATCGATGGCTCCATGGTCTAGACGCAATTTGCGGTAATGTTTAGCAATTTCATTGAGTTTGCGCAGTTCTTTTTCAAAAGGATCAGAGCTTCCTTCAAGGACCACTTGCGCATTTTCATAAGTATACCTCTTTTTGGAATGGATCAGTCCCTTTCCGATCCAATGCCCGGTAATGGACTTATTAGCATCCAGTGTAAATAGGACCGAAAAACTGTATTTATCCTCGTTGGGACGCAACGAACAAAGGTGGTTCGATAGTTTTTCCGGCAACATGGGCACTACCCTGTCCACAAGGTAAACGGAATTCCCGCGATACATGGCTTCCTTGTCCATTGCTGAGTCTGCTTGCACATAATGGGCAACGTCCGCAATATGGACTCCCACTTCGCATTTGCCATCTTCCAGTTCTTTAAAAGACAGAGCGTCATCAAAATCCTTTGCATCGAAGGGATCTATTGTAAAAGTGATGAGATCCCGGAAATCTCTACGCTTGTCTTCAGGATGCACTTCTTCGGATATGGCATCAAGATCTGTCAGAATTTTCTGATTCCACTCCAATGGAAATCCCTTGTCCGCCAGTATACTTTGCATTTCAGCATCGGTCGCGTTTTCTTTCCCGTGATTGCGGATGACCTTGCCCTGCATCAGATCATTTGGTTTTTCGCGATAACGGGTTATCTGAACAACCACGCGATCAAAGTCCTCCACGACAATGTTTTTAGGAATGTCAAGCAACACCTCGATGACCCGGTTTCCACTTTGAGCAAATCCTACCGGCTTTCCACTAAAAAAACGGGCGATCGCGACCAGCTGTGTACGCGATCGCTTGAGAATCTTCTCCACCTTCCCTTCCGGACGGCCCCTGCTCCCTTTCACCAACTGCAATTCGACAAAATCACCGTCGTCGGCACCACCCATATTTTTAGGTGAAATGTAAATGTCTCGCTGGAATTCCTTGCAAATCAGAAAGCCATGACCCGCCTTTGCACGATCCACATAGCCTTCGTAAGTCCTGGACCCTGAACTTTTAATCCGGCCGGGTTCGAGAGCGTATTTTCCTGCTTCCGTCCGGTACAACATTTTGCGGGAGGTCAATTCTTCGAGCACTGCTACAGCTTGCTCGACCTGTTTGATCCGAAGTTTTTTAATAATCTGGAATGCCGTGTATTTTTTACTGTCGTGCCGGTAAAAAAAGGCAAGAATGCTTTCTCTCAACTGGTTCGCATGAGAAGCTCCGGAACCCGATTTGCCCAATTTCTTTTTTCTTCCTTGTTTTTTCTTTTTCATGAATTTATTTTGCCCAGAGGGCTAGATGCGCAAGCTTGACTCCTTAATTTGCCCATCGGGAAGGATGTCCAAACTCCATTTACGCGTATCCTGCGTACTTATCTTTTCTTCTTTTTCACTTAGGTTCGTCTCTACGATATAAATTTCCGCATCTTCATTGATATGCGCCATTTTTTGCAATACGCGTTCCTCTTTCGTAAAAAACCCTGCAATTTCGAATTGGCCAAGAGCTTGTCCTTTTTCGTTGTAATTCACCAGGTAAAAACTATAATGCAATAACCTCCCAGACCAATACACCACATGATAGAGATTCTCTACGCCGGAAAAACGAAAACACGGAAGAAATTCGGTAAACTCATCAATTTCAAAGGGCAGGCCCGGAAAAATAAACGCCTGTAGCAGGGAATCCGGCAGTGGATCATTACTCACGGTGTAATCGTGCAAATCCCCATACTGTATGGTAATGGGAAGTTCGATCTTCGGAAAGTAACTCAAAAAGTCAGCGAACTCCTGCTGCATAAAATGGATTCTGTACGTTACCAACAAAGATACCCACCCTCAAGGTTCATTTCTCCTCTATTATTATAAATAATTAATGGATGCGTTAAGGCAAATCCCCGCAATGAAAAACCTGACCGGGAAACAAAGAAAATATGAAGAGTGGCACAAGCACGCTACGTATTCCCGGGTATTCTGAAAACTATTTTATCATTTTCCAATAGCTCCTGAAAAGATTTTTTCCTGTTCGACGGTTAAATACCGGCTGCATATCGAAGCAGCCGATGCATTCGGATTAGGTAAAGAGGTGCATAGAAATGCGTTAACAAAACATCAAATTACTAACTAACGTTCGTTTATTTCACACCTGAAGACATTTAAGACAAACCGGGACGCATGCCGGTGGACCCTTTTTACAGTATGCATATGAATACGAAAATAATCCGTTGAGTGCATTTACTCACTCAAAAGGCAGAATCAATAAATCAGCTTCAATGGTCCCTGGTTATTTTACATACCTTGCGGTACTATGAGAACACCCATTTTAAGATGAACATGTATCTGGAACAGCAACCCCTAAAACAATGGGCCGAAAGTGAGAGGCCAAGAGAAAAACTGATTCAAAAAGGAAAATCAGCTCTCAGTGATGCCGAACTGCTTGCAATTCTTTTGGGTTCGGGCACCAGGAAGATGGGAGCTTTGCATCTTGCCCGGCATATTTTAGATTCATGTCAAAACAATTTGATAGAATTAGGAAAAAAGGATCATGCAAGTTTACTTAAAATTCATGGCTTAGGTCCCGCGAAAGCGCTGATGATCGAGTCCGTGCTTGAACTTGGGAGAAGGCGTCAGCATGCGGAGGCCCTCGAAAAAAAACAAGTGCACTCCAGCCGGGATGCCTATCTGATCGCAAAGTCAAAACTGGAGGATCTCCAGCATGAAGAATTTTGGGTACTTTTCCTGAACCGGTCCAATAAAAAAGTTGGCCTGGAGCGAATCAGCACCGGAGGCCTTACGGGCACGGTGGCGGATGCACGAATGATCTTTCAACAGGCTCTGGAATTGCGTTGCACCGGGTTGATTCTCATCCATAATCATCCTTCCGGATCGCGCACACCCAGCAATCAGGATATTGAACTCACCCGCAAAATGAAAGCGGCCGGACAGCAACTGGATATTTCTGTATTGGACCACCTGATCATCACTGAAGATAATTATTTTAGCTTTGCAGATGAAGGGATGCTTTAAGTCCCTTTTTTACTTTTTTAAATGCCTATGTCCGGATACCATTCCTTAAGAAGACTTATGCACTTTGTATCGCCCTACAAAGGATGGTTTTGGATCTCGGGGCTCATGGCCGTCATCATGGCACCCCTCAATGCATGGATGCCCTATCTCGCCAATGTGATGGTCGACGAACACATCATGAAGGCGGACATGGATGGACTTCAGCGTCTAACACTTATTTATTTGTTGCTGCTGTTGGCCTTATCCGGCCTTCGGTACAGTTTCACCCTGCTGACAAACACCATGGGCCAGCACATTATTTTTGATTTGCGCAACAAGGTTTACGCTCATTTGCTTTCGTTGCGCCTGTCCTATTTCGACCGTACACCTGTTGGAACCAATACGACCAGGGTCGTCAATGATCTGGAAACGGTTAATTCCGTTTTTTCTGAAGGGCTGATCACCATTTTGGCCGACTTGCTGGCGCTGTTTACCGTGCTTGCCCTCATGTTTTGGACCAGCCTTAAACTAACGCTCATATGTCTGGTCACCTTTCCCGTTTTGCTTCTGGCAAGCTACATCTTTAAGGAAAAAGTGAAAGCGTCCTTTCAACGAGTGCGAAGCCAGGTAGCCCGGATGAATGCCTTTTTACAGGAGTACATCAGCGGAATCAAAACCGTCCAGATATTCACCGCCGAAGAACGCGTAAATGCCAAATTCCGGGAAATCAACAGGGACTACACGAAGGCCAATTTGGATGGCATATTTTACTATGCTGTTTTCTTTCCGGTAGTTGAAATCATCGCAGCTGCTTCACTTGGTTTTATGGTTTGGTGGGGAGCCCAGGGTGCTTTGGAAGGACTTGTGACCATTGGACAGCTCGTTGCCTTTCCTATGTATTTGACAAGGCTTTTTCAACCGGTACGAACCCTGGCAGACAAGTTCAATACACTTCAAATGGGACTCGTGGCTTCCGGGCGGATTTTCGAAGTTTTGGACAATGCAGAAGTCCAACAAAATGATGGCACTGTGGCCTCCGGGTCTGTGAAAGGAGCGCTGGAATTTCAAAACGTTTCATTTAGTTATAATGGAACTGATGATGTATTAAAGAACGTCTCTTTTCATCTTGATGAAGGACAAACGCTCGCCATCGTGGGAACCACCGGATCCGGAAAGACAAGCATCATTAGTTTGATCAACAGGCTTTACGAATGGGATCGGGGAGAGATTTTGCTTGCCGGGCGTTCGATCCGCGAGTACAAACTGGAATTCCTTCGAAGCCGCATCGCCGTGGTCTTGCAGGACGTTTTCTTATTTCAGGGTAGCGTCTTAGAAAACATGACTCTTCGCAACACAGCTGTTTCTTTTGATAAAGTTGTTGAAGCCAGTAAAAAAATCGGTGCGCATCCTTTCATTATGGCCCTTCCGGGTGCCTATCAATACGTCGTCGCCGAAAGAGGTGCCAATTTATCCCTTGGACAGCGTCAGCTCATTTCCTTTGTACGTGCACTGCTTACGGATCCGGATCTCCTTATCCTCGATGAAGCCACCAGTTCGCTGGATTCAGAAACAGAATCGGTTCTGCAGCATGCTATTGAAACCCTGATCGAAAACCGGAGTTCGATAGTGATTGCACATCGTCTCTCCACCATACAACATGCCGATAAAATCATTGCACTTGAATCCGGCGAAATAAAAGAAATGGGAACCCCTGCTGAACTTTTAAATGTTGAAGAGGGTTTCTATAAAAGACTTTATCAAATGTATTTCAGAGATTTCGCACAGGTCTCCTGAAGACCAGAGTGGCTGGATTTCATATTATTATTTTATTTAATACAAATGTTTTAACTTTGCGGGAGCCATGAGTTCCTTTAAATCATACAGCTATGCTTCCGGACGCTCTCCATGGGAGCGACTTATTGGAAGCATTTTATTCCTTGCTTTTACATTTTTTTTATTTTACCTGTTCTTCCAGCTCTACAAGCTTTTGTGGTTTGCTGTACCTGTTTTGCTGATTATATCCCTGATCATGGATGCCCGTGTTCTTGGTTCACACTTTAAAAAAATTGGAAGTGAAATTGCGGAGCATCCCTTAACCGGATTATTGTATGCGGTCATGAACTTAATAGGTTTACCTTTTGTCCTCATCGGCCTCATTTTTAAATCCTGGATGTTAAAAAAAGTACAGTCTGTAAAAGAAGAAATCTTCACTTCAAAAAACAGCGACTTGGGTTATACAAGCTATGAAGAAGTTGATTCCGATACAGTTCATCAGGACAACAACATTAAGAAAAAACAACTTGCAGATCATCGTTATGATGATTTGTTCGAATAAGTCCTGATCTGTGCTCACCCTGTTCATTATTTCGATTCTCCTTACATTTCTTTATATTTTATTATTGATCTATTTCAGTCTTCACTGGAATCGCATACCAACAATAGAACAGACATCAAAGCCAATTTCATTGAACGCAACGATTCTTATTGCTGCAAGAAATGAAGAAGATCACATCACCGCCTGTGTAGAATCCTGCTTAAAACAACAAAATCCCTACGGTGCTTTTGAGGTCATTGTTGTGGATGACCAGTCCAATGACGACACACACGATTTGCTCAAAGAGATAAAAGATCCCAGGTTCTCCCTGATGCGACTCGGAGTGTACAAGAAAACAACCATTAAGGGTTCGAAAAAAAAAGCCATCGCATATGGTGTTAATCATGCAAAAGGCGATATAATATTGACGACGGATGCCGATTGCATTGTTCCCGAAAAATGGTTAGCCGGAATGTTGTCTTATTTTTCCGATCCCAATGTGCACCTCGTGTGTGGACCGGTGCGAATTTCATCTCCAAATAATTTTTTAGACTATTTGCAAGCCCTGGATTTTACCGCAAACGGTTTTATAAACGCCGCCGGACTTCATTCAGGTTCACACGACCTTTGCAATGGAGCCAATATGGCCTACCGGACGAAGAGCTTTCTAGAAAATAAAGTATATGATGACAATTACGAAATCGCTTCAGGTGATGATGTCTTTCTACTGCAGCAATTTCGAAAGAATATGCCGCAAAGTATACGCTTTGCCAAAAATCCGGAATTAATTGTAGAAACCCATGCTCTAAAATCCTTGAGTGCATTCCTTTTTCAACGCCTCCGGTGGGCTGGTAAACTCAGTCATATCCAAAATGCGCGCTTAAAAATGATAAGCGCCTTTGTTTGGCTACAACGCGCCATGCTTCCAATAACTCTCATCCTTTTAGCCGTTCAAGCGTCATTTTTCTTATTTGAAATCCTGGCGGGAGCCCTTCTCTTGCAATGGATGGCGAACTATTTCCTGCAAGTAAAAGCAAACCGTTTTTACGATACCAAATCCTGGAAAAAGTGGTTTATTCCTGTGGAGATCGCACATGCTTTCTATTACCTTGCATTAGGTATCTTATCATTCCTGCCTATGGAAAGGAACTGGAAAGGACGTAAGGCCTAGAACGCTATGAAACGCCCGGCTTACCCCAACCCTTACTTAAATCCAAGTGTTTATTTTTGCACCATGGTAATTCGTTGGTCAATACTTCTGTTTTATGCAGCCATCTTTACCGGCTGTGCCAACATACAGGGTATTTCAGGCGGACCGGAAGATCTAAAGCCCCCAAAGCGGATTGCAGAACTCTCGAGTCCTGATGAACAAATCCGGTTTAATTCACGGGAACTCTTTATCCGCTTTGACGAATGGATCCGTCTTGATAATCCAAATACGAGGATCACCATTAGCCCCGCGACAGAATTTCCACTTGAGTTTAAACTAAAGGGCAAAACACTTTTCATTCGCCTCAATGAAAAAGAAGTGTTGCGTCCGAATACGACCTATACCCTTCAATTTGGTGAGGCCATTCGCGATATCACCAAAGGAAATATTCTTTCCAATTTTAAATATGCCTTTTCTACGGGAGACTACATTGATTCATTGAAGTTACTTGGTACCGTTGTAGATGCACTTACCCAAAAAGCGCAGGGAAAAATCCTGGTCAGTCTGTACAAAAATCTGGACGATACGGCCTTTGAGCGCACTAAACCATTTTATCTGACCTGGTCGAACGATAACGGAAGTTTTACCCTTGAAAATCTAAGCCCCGGAGAATACAAAATCTATGCTCTCGGAGATAAAAATCAAAACTACTTTTTTGATCAGAAAACCGAGGCCATTGCATTTCATACGGACATCATCCGTCTCACGGAATTGCCGCACGAGCCCATCAGCTTGAATATGTCCTTACAGGATTTTCCGCTGAACAGCAAAGAGCAAAGAACGTCACCAGGTTTTTTAAAACAAAGCTATACGCGAATACCACGCACTTCCAGAATAGAAAAAATATCTACGGACAGTTTACAGTATGCCTTCCTTGACGACAGCTTACTCCTGTGGAACGCCTCAGTTGTTAGCCAGCCAGTATTTGTTTATTTGGAAGACCGCAAGGATACCCTTCAAATTCCCGCCTTCAATGATTCCTTGCGAACACAGTCCTTGAAAATAAAACTAACTAACGTTCGTTTGCTTCCAGGCGTGTTGCCTGCATTCATGGCAAATGTCCCGGTCAGCAATCTTGACCTGGCGCATATTAAAAGTACGGATACGCTGAATTCCGTTTCTGCCTGGCTATCAGATACATCAGACCCCAGAATTTTTTATCTCAAAGGGAACTATAGCTTTGGCGTCCCCATTGCACTAGCCCTTGATAGCGGAGCCATCAAAAGTTTGTTTGCAACGCACCGGACAAGAGATACGCTGCGATTTTCATATGCAGATCCCAAAAGCCTGTCTTCCTTAAGCCTTGAAACAAAAACACTGGAAAAAGGGAGGCAATACATTCTGCAACTACTTTCAAATGACAAGGTTGCCGAACAAAGAATTTTTCAGACCTCAGACAGCCTAAGCTGGTTTTCCTTTGGCCATGTCCTGCCGGGAACCTACCGGCTGCGCATGGTTGAGGATGTGAACAGAAACCAGAGATGGGACCACTCCGATTTTAAAAATAAACTGCAAGCCGAACCGGTTCGTTACTATGATATTCCCGAACTTCGGGCGGATTGGGAATTGCGGCTAAACCTTAAAAACTAAAATGATACTCAAAACAGAGGAACTGGTAAAAATTTATGGTCAACGAAAAGTGGTAAATGGCATTTCCATAGAGTTACACCAAGGTGAAATTGTAGGTTTGCTGGGACCAAATGGAGCGGGAAAGACCACTACCTTTTACATGATAGTAGGTTTTATAACGCCCAACCAGGGTTCCGTTTTTCTCGACGATAAGGAAATCACAAGAGACGCCATGTACTTAAGGGCCCGTAAAGGCCTCGGTTATTTGCCTCAGGAACCTTCTGTCTTTCGCAAACTGAGTGTTGAGGACAATATCAAAGCAATACTGGAGATGAGTGGACTTTCGTTGGGAGAACAGAAAGAAAAACTTGAAAACCTCATCGCAGAGTTTAATCTTGGCAGGGTGAGGAAAAATTCCGGGGACTCCCTCAGCGGTGGAGAGCGACGAAGAACCGAGATAGCCAGGGCGCTTGCATCAGATCCCAAATTTATTTTGCTCGATGAACCCTTTGCAGGTATAGACCCCATCGCAGTAGAAGACATTCAGTCGATCATTGAAAAACTCAAGTCAAAAAATATCGGAATTCTCATTACGGATCACAATGTACATGAAACACTTTCGATTACGGACCGCGCCTATCTTATCGTCGATGGAAAAATACTGATGTCCGGAACAGCTGATGAACTGGCTGCCAATGAAACCGTGCGTCGCGTTTATCTTGGCCAAAGTTTTGTATTACGAGAACGAACTCATAAAAATGAAACACCCTAGTATTTTGATCTTCGCATTTTTTATGACAGCCTGCGGGGATGCAGATGAAAAGCTGGAAAGAATAGCCAGAAGCAGGGCGGATAGCCTTTTTCTCATGGAGAAAAAACAACTTGACATGAAGATGGATTCCTCATGTAAAGCCAAAGCAGAAAATCAATTCCAGCATACTCTGGATTCCATTGTTGAAAAGCGGAAATATGAAATTATAAAACTTCAACAGGATTTATGATTCAGGTAATTTTTCCTCTGCTGTTTGCCTTGCTTTTCATTTCATGTAAAAACAATGAAATCCGAATTGAAGAATTGACGAGTCAGAAACTCGCAGAATTGCGAAGTCAGTATATTGCTGAAAAAACAGTAGCGTGCGAAAAAGAATTTTTTGAACACGTAGAGCATGTAGCAGATTCGATATTAATTGATCTTGCTAAAAAAGCTAAATATGATACCCTCACTGTTCCACATGATACTACGAGACCCCTTAAACCGGAAATACAATTCCCAACTTACAAAAAACCGGTAAAGCCCGAGCTGGAAGAGAATAAGAAATAAGACAGAATCTAAAAATTCTTTAGTTGCTGCGGCCGGCAGAAGTCTTTGGCGATGCTGCTTTCATCTCTTCACTGGCCCTGGATTCGAATTTCTCAAAATTGCGAACAAATAATTCAGCCAGAGCTTCTGCCTGGCGGTCATATGCTGACTTATCGGACCAGGTATTTCGAGGATTTAATACTTCTGAGGGCACCCCAGGACAAGTCGTCGGGTAATGCAAGCCAAATATTTCATGCGTATCGTAATTAGCTTTATCCAGCTCGCCATTCAAAGCAGCATGGATCATTGCTCTGGTATAACTTAACTTGATCCGGCTTCCCGTTCCATAGGCCCCACCTGTCCAGCCGGTATTTACCAACCAAATTTTAGGACCAAAAGCATCGATTTTTTTCCCTAGCATATCGGCATATTGGGTTGGATGCAAGGGCAGAAACGGAGCGCCAAAGCAATTTGAAAAGGTGGCCTTAGGCTCGGTAATTCCGGCCTCAGTCCCGGCTACTTTGGCGGTATATCCTGAAATAAAATGATACATCGCCTGAGCCTTTGTCAATCTGCTGATCGGGGGAAGGATGCCATAGGCATCGCAAGTAAGAAAGAAAATATGTTTGGGATGGCCTCCGATCGAGGGGTGTTTGGCATTGCGTATGTGATCAAGTGGGTAGGAAACCCTGGTGTTTTCTGTTATGGATGCGTTACTGTAATCGGGTTTATTCGTTCCGGGGAAAAAATGAATATTCTCAAGAATGGCACCTGCGGTGATCGCATTAAAAATTTCAGGCTCTTTTTCTTCGGTTAAATCAATGCATTTTGCATAGCAGCCTCCTTCAAAGTTGAAAACCCCTTCTTCGGACCAACCATGCTCGTCATCTCCGATAAGACTGCGATTTGGATCTGCAGAGAGCGTAGTTTTTCCCGTTCCTGATAATCCAAAGAAGATCGTGCTGTCCCCATCATCGCCAATATTTGCCGAACAATGCATGGACAATACATTGTGCTGGATGGGTAGTATAAAATTAAGAATAGTGAATATTGATTTTTTTATCTCACCTGTATAGGCAGATCCACCAATTAGAATTCTTTTTGATTTGAAATCTATAATTGAAAAATTGTGTTGACGCGTACCGTGGTCGTCGGGTAAAGCGCGGAAACCCGGTGCGCAATAAATGCACCACTCCGGTTCAAAATTTTTCAGTTCTTCAGCTTCCGGACGGATAAACATATTGCCGGCAAACTGTGCACTCCACGGATATTCCGCAAATACGCGAATCTTGATTTGATAACGGGGGTCTGCGCAGGCATAGGCATCTTTAACGAATACATCCCTTCCTTCAAAATAATGACAGAGCTGATCCGCCAAATGGTCAAATTTCTCCTGGGGAAAGGGTTTATTGAACTTATTCCAATCGACCTGATCATGGCTAATCTCATTATCAACCGTAAACTTGTCTTCAGGGCTTCTGCCTGTAAATTCACCCGTTTTTATACACAGCGCACCCGTATCGCTTAACTCACCAAGTCCTCGTCTAAGACTTTCGTTTACAAGTTCAGCCTGACTGAGGTTGCAATATTGATTTGCTGTATTCTTAATGCCATATTTTTCCAGAGGAAACTGAGCAGAAATCGTTCCGTAAAAGCTCATGTAAAGCGGTTTGAAGTTTAGATTATTTCGGCAAATGTAAGATGAATTAAAATAGCATCAACAATCGTTTAACGTATCATTTAAGTCATTAGGAAATTCTTGGCAATTGGATCGCCAGGCAGGTTCCTTTGCCCAATTCAGAAGATTTGACAAAAATTTTCCCGCGATGGTAATTTTCAATGATCCTGCGCGATAATGACAAGCCCAGGCCCCATCCTCTTTTTTTAGTAGTGAATCCGGGTTTAAAAATTTCCTTCCATTGCGAAGCAGGAATCCCCTTGCCGGTATCTTTGAGTTCAAGGGTAGTCCAGGACCCTTCGGGATGAATCACAATCTGAATGCGCCCTTCGCGGCCAATGGCATCCAGAGCATTTCTAAGGACATTTTCGATGACCCAGGAGAACAGATTTACATTGATTTCGGCCTTGATACCCGGATTTTCGACCGGAAGCAGCTCAAACTGCACTTCCCGCGGAGCTCTTGCTTTGATGTAACTCAGGCTGCCAGCCAGAACAGGAAACAAGTCCGTAGGCACCAATTCCGGCTTTGATCCAATTTTTGAAAATCGATCGGCTACCAATTGCAATTTTTCAACATCGCGCTCCATTTCGACGATAATCTCAGGATCTGCCTTTTCCTCTGTTTTTAGCGCCTCTATCCATCCCAGAATTCCCGAAATTGGAGTTCCCAGCTGATGCGCCGTTTCCTTTGCCATTCCAACCCAAATGCGATTTTGTTCTTCCCTTCTCGAAGCATTGAATACCCCATAGCCTATGGCAGCATAAACCATGAGTAAGAAAAATTGCACTATAGGAAAATAACTCAGGAGCGTTAGTGTAAATGGATATTCGTAATAAATGGTGTAGTCTTCTGAAATTAAAGGGGCCGGGCCTGAATCTTTTAATTTCTGAATCAAGCTTGTGGTGTCTGTACCTTCCGGAAAATTATACAAATCAACGGCCTGATTCCTGTTGATCACCACGAGTTGCAAATCCTGAATGATGGTGTAAAGCATATCCAGCTCGTAACTGACGTCTTCACCTTCATGAAGATTTGTTGTATTGGTGATTTCTACCAGGGTCTTTTCAAATAATTTGATCTTTTTGAGTTCAAGCGAAGAAAGTTTGTCCGCCAGATAATGAGAATAAAAAAGAGGCATGAGAACAAAGAGCAATCCTACCAGAACGAGGATCATTTTCCACCTGCCAGATCTTGAACTAAGGATCATAAGCGCTCAAACGAGTGATCGAACGAATAATTGCTTTCGTCTGCAAAATAATCATAAAATGCTGCCTGTGAAGAGCTACTCTCGCGCCTGGATTAGGCTAAAACACTATACCGGGGAGCGTCCAAACGCACAATCCGCATTTTTTCAGGAGACTATTATCCAAATATCACCGGACCCTGTATGGAGTCACTCCGCAGATCAGACCTCAATTGTCAGGGAACAATTTGAAGTTTGGCATATTTCAGAATAATCTTGCGTTGCGGGTTATCGATTTCTGAAAATTGAATGGTGGCCACTCTGTTTTCTTTGCTCCCTTCAATTTGTAAAACTTTTCCTCTGCCAAATTTTTGATGAAGAACCACCATTCCAGTTTGAATTTGATCAGCAGGACTTGCTGTAAAATCATCCAGCTGAGTTGTGCTAAATTTTGGCTTTGATGCCACCCATTGTTGCCTTTTTACAGGCCTGTCATCCGTGAGATCAAATACGGAGCGTGTGGTTTTGTCACTCTCAATGCGTTCTTCCGAAATCTCTTCGATAAACCTGCTTGGTTCGCACATTCGAAGGTTGCCGAACAAATACCGCGTATTTGCATAAGACAATACAAGGTGTTGCTTTGCACGTGTGATGGCCACATAAAAGAGCCTGCGCTCCTCATCAATTTGCTCAGGGTCTTTCACAGATAAATAGCTTGGAAATAAATTCTCCTCCATACCCACAACCATGACGGCATTGAATTCCAGCCCTTTTGCAGAATGGACAGACATCAGTGTCACAAAATCACTATCTGATTTGGCCTCATCAAGTTCGGAGATGAGCGAAATAGTCTGAAGGTAAGCAGCTAAGGAACGGTCATCCGATTCCTGTTCATCAAATTGATCCTCTTCGGTAAAGTTTTTGATACCATCGAGTAGGGATGATACGTTTTCAAGCCGTTGAATACCTTCATTGGTCATATCCGCTTTCAGCTCATTTGAAAGGCCGGACAGTTTGAACACATAATTCGCAGTATCATAAGCATTGGATTTTTCTGCGTGCCGGTGCAGTTCACTCATTTGCAGTTTAAACTGTTTCAGTTGGTTCATCGTTCGCGGCGATGCATCCAACAATTCAATTGCTTCCCACAAGGAATCATTTTTTTCGGAAGCTATCGCACTGAGCTTATCCAAAGTTGAATCGCCAATACCCCTTTTCGGATAATTTATAATCCGCTTCAACGCTTCATTGTCTTTTGGATTGACCACCAGTCTGAGATACGCTAAAAAATCCTTGATTTCCTTTCTCTGATAAAAGGACAATCCCCCAAAAACCTTATAGGGAATATTAATCCTGCGAAGCTGCTCTTCAAAAATTCGGGATTGGGCATTTGTTCGATACAAGATTGCAATGCCGCTATTTTTTATATGGAAGCGATTCTTAAGTTCCAAAATGTAATCTGTCACTTTTTTTCCTTCCTCCACATCAGTGGCGCATCTGATTAATTTGATTTTGTTTCCGCTTTCCTGGTCAGTCCAGATCTCCTTTTTGATCTGTTTACTGTTGTGTGTGATTACATCATTAGCCGCCTGAACGATATGCGGAGTGCTTCTGTAATTCTGCTCCAGTTTGAATATGCGGGTATCCGGAAAGTCATTTTGGAAGTCTAGGATATTTTTTATTGTTGCTCCGCGAAAGGAGTAAATGCTTTGTGCATCATCACCGACAATACAAATGTTGCGCGGGCTGTTATCGTAATTTACCAATTTTTTGATAATGGCGTACTGGAGAAAGTTGGTGTCCTGAAATTCATCAACCAGTACATAGCGAAACATCCGTCTGTATTTTTCAAGAACACCATCCGGATTTTCCTGAAAAAGCCTGAACAATTGCAACAACAAATCATCAAAATCCATTGCGCCAGCGCGGACACAGTTTTGAACGTATTTTTTATAAATCTTTGCGGTTTCCGGCATCCGGTTTTCCCGGTCCTGATTGAGCAGAGCGCTGTCGCGTTCATACATAATCGGCGTAATAAGATTTGATTTCGCTGAAGAGATCCTGCTGCGCACTGCATTCACATTGTACTCCTTCGGATTTAGTTCAAATTCCTTGATTATTTCGGAAATGGCGCTTTTTGTATCGTCAGTATCATATATGGAGAATGAAGAAGGGTATCCAATTTTTGGAGCTTCGACGCGCAGGATGCGCGCAAAAATACTATGGAAGGTTCCACACCATACTTTTCTGATGTCCGGTCCTGTAAGGTGGCCAATTCGCTCCAGCATTTCGCGTGCTGCCTTATTTGTGAAAGTAAGTGCCAGAATCTGCTGGGGCTGCACTCCTTGCTGAATGAGATAAGCAAGACGAAAAGTAAGCACACGGGTCTTTCCGGAACCCGGTCCGGCAATCACCATCACCGGCCCTTCTGTCTCCGTTACGGCAGCATATTGAATGGGATTGAGTTCATTCAGGAATGTAGTCATGTGTTTATTTAATTCGCCCCGCAAGATACAGATATTGCGCGAGTGGATGGTCTTTCAAGGAGGAAACAGACATCTCTTCACACAGAGATGACATGTCTTAAGACATGTCATCTCTAACAGCTAGTTTTGCACCAGTTTGGATAAAATCGTACAAAGCCACATCGCACTTTTCGTAGTCGCACTCATCTACGGTGCAAACTATAGCATTGCCAAAATACTTATGGACCCCGGTCTCATTGGGCCAAACGCTTTCGTATTTTACAGGGTCCTCTCAGCGGCCTTACTCTTTATTATTTTCTTTCCTTCTACCGGAACCATTGAAAAAAAGGACATTCCGGAATTACTACTTTGCACCTTATGCGGAATTGTGGCCAACCAATTGCTTTTTTTCAATGGTTTACACAAAAGCGCTCCGGTGCACGCAGCCTTGATCATGGTCTGCACACCCATCCTTGTATTAATCCTCAGTTATTTTGGAGGAAAGCAACTCCTAAAAATTCAATGGTTGGGATGCATTCTTGGTCTGATCGGAGCATTCTATCTCATAACCTCGACAAATACTCTTTCAAACCACCTGCAAGCAAGTCTGCAAGGCGACCTGATGGTTTTTTGCAATGCCCTTTTTTATGGATACTATCTTATACGTGTTCCTAATCTGATAACTAAGTATGGTTCATTGTCCATACTCAAATACATGTTTCTCGTTGCAGTCATTCCCATTTTTTTTATTTCAATTCCTGAATTAGGAGTATTGTCCTTTCAAAAATTCGGAACTCAGGAATGGATGGCCTTTGGCTTTGTACTCTTTGCTACTACTTTTCTTGCATATCTCTTAAACGCATTTGCACTCACGCATGCTTCGCCTGAATTGGTAAGCGCCTAAATTTATCTGCAGCCGCTGATTGGAACGGTCTTGGCATTGGCCATGAAAAAGGACCATTGGAATTGGTCATATGGACTTGCAGGAAGCCTGATTTTCTCAGGATTATATTTATGCGGAAAAAAAAAGTGACAAAATTGAAAAAAAAATGCCCCTCGAATTTAAAGAGTGAATATTAAGGAGTTATAGAAATTCATTTTTCACATTCAATTTAGATTTAACGTATAAAGATTTGTAAACCTGCATTTTTTCAAGATTATCGAATAATGTAATACGTTCGTCTCCCTTCAAAAAAATGAAGTGCACCGATGCTTTTTGGATAAAAGTCTTACATTTACAACGCATTTAATAATCCCCTGAGGAAGATATGCCGAAAAGAACGAAGCCGGATCATATACTTTCAAAGCTCATCACTGAATTTGAAGAACAAGGTCAACTCCTAACACGCGAGCATTGGGAGGAATCTGCTTACTTACGTCTCATTCAACATTATGAAAAGCAGTTTCAATTTGACAAAGCACTCAATCTTACTGATCAAGCCCTCAGTCTCTACAAGTACAAACCCGATTTTTATTTAATTAAAGCGCGATTGCTGATGTCATCACAGCAAGCGTTTTCTGCATTATCTGTACTTGAACAAGCTTATGCCATTTCTCCTATGAACCAGGAGATTTTTTTTCTCAAGGCAAAGGCCTATGCTCTCTCCCAGCAATACAATGAAAGTTTAGGGATCATCTCGGATCTTAAATGCACCATCCACGAAACCGAATTACCGGAATTACTATTGGTTGAAGCATTTATTTATGAAACTATGAAGGACTTTAATAAAATGTTTGACACATTGCGAGAAGCATTGTTATTAAATCCCAATAACCATGAAGCCTTAGAACAGATTTGGGTCAGTGTGGAGTTTTCCAAAAAGTACGAAGAAAGCGTTCGGCTTCATCTGGCAATCATCGATAAAAATCCATATTCCTATCTTGCCTGGTATAATTTAGGTCACGCCTATAGTTGTCTGGGAGAATATGAAAAAGCTGTAGATGCCCTGGAATATTCTTTTTTAATCAATTCCAATTTTGAACAAGGCTATCTGGACTGTGCTGAACTCTGCGTTCAAATCAACAAATACGAAAAAGCCCTGGAATGCTACCAGGAAGCACATGACATTTTCGGTCCTGATGCGGAACTTGCGGTATATATTTCCGAATGTCTGATCAAATTGGGTCGCCACAAAGAAGCAAAAGCGAAACTTCAGAAAGCAAGTTATCAGGATCCTTATAATGAAGAAACTTTTTATTATTTAGGCCTTTGCCTTTACGAAGAAGGAAATTATGCCAAAGCCATAAAATCTTATCTTACCGCTTTGGATGTCGATGACCAGAGGGAAGAATTTCATGCAGCGATCGCACAGACTTACGAAAAAACCGGCAACCTGAAAAAAGCCGAGCAACATTACAAGAAGGCCGCCAACTGCGGAATGGAGCAAAGCCAATACTGGACTATGCTGATCAGTTTTCTTTTAAAAAATAATCTTACCGATAAAGCTGAAAAATATTTGGTGCGCGCGGACAAGTATAGTTTTGGTGCAGACCTTCTCTACTGCAAAGCCGCCTTTTACTTCCTAAAAGATGCCCGAACAGAGGCAATGGAGTTTATGGAAGAAGCTTTGACAGAAAATATCGGATTACATTCGATATTATTTGAAATACTTCCCGCTCTCAGAGAGGACAAGGAAGTTAACAGCATGATACGTTACTTCAGTATCTAAATTCTACAGGAGTTCTTTTTTATTTTCTCCCTTGCTTCAATGCAAGGCTGAGATTTTCATCTTCACATCTTCTGAAGGGCGGTCTCCCCGTTCTGTCCTTACCGATGCAATCCGATCGATGACTTCCAGCCCTTCAATAATTTCACCGAATACCGTGTAATCCATATCCAGAAAAGGCGTACCCCCCATTGATTTGTAGGCCGCTCGTTGCTCATCCGTGTATTTGATTCCTTTGCGGTCTTCCATTTGATCCAATGTCTGGTCATTCTGAATGCTTCCCTGGACAATGTAAAACTGCGATCCCGAAGATTCCTTTTTAGGATTGACCTGATCTCCGGTCCGTGCTGCCGCAAGGGCACCTTTTTTATGGACACATTTGGATGTAAATTCGGCGGGAACGGTATATCCGGGACCTCCGCTTCCCAACATTTTACCCGGTGCCGCATTGCGCGAATTGGGATCACCCCCCTGAATCATAAATCCATTGATGACGCGATGAAACAACAAGTCATTGAAATATCCTTGTTCTACCAATTTGAAAAAATTATCCCGGTGTTGAGGAGTGAGATCATACAATTTGGCGATCATATTCCCCAAACTTGTCTCAATGGCGACATAACATCCTTCAGGAGGAAGTACTTCCAGTTTCTGCTGATGCGTTTTCATTTTATTTCCTTTATAAGCTTTTAGTGTAACATGGTATATACCTGAACGAATGTACAGATGCTGCGGATTTTTTTCAACGGAACTACTCCCGTCCCCAAAATCCCATTCGAATCTATCGGCGTCTACAGAACTATTGGTGAAAGCTGCTTTTGCAGGAAGCTTTACCTGTTGGTTTACAGGATTAAACAATGCGGCATGCCGCGTGCAGGATTGGGAAAGTAAGGCCAGAAGCAGCCAAAAGGTAAATCGGTTCATAGGATCCTTAGAATTTTGTCAGAAAAAAATCAGAGTAGGCGGATTTTCATTTTAATGTCTTCCAGCGGACGATTGTTTTGATCACATTTCTGTTTGCACACCGCATCTATTACATCCAAGCCATCCACCACTTCACCAAATACGGTATAATCACCATCCAGAAAGGGAGCTCCACCCAAGGTCTCATACTTTTTAATTTCCTCCGGAGTGTATTTGATATTTTTGTTGGCAGTCATCATTGTTATTTCCGCCTGAGTAACAGGTTTGCCCTGCACGATATAAAACTGAGAACCCGAAGAAGCTTTTGCAGGATTTGCCTGATCGCCGAGACGGGCTGCAGCCAGGGCCCCCTTGAAATGATATTTGCCGATCTCTGCCGGAATTGTATAGTTCGGACCTCCATTGCCCAACAAGATTCCTTGGGGCGCATCTTTGGATACCGGATCACCACCCTGCATCATGAAATGCATAATGACGCGATGGAACAACAAGTCGTTGTAATATCCCTCTTTGACAAGACTTAGAAAGTTCGCCTTATGTTTTGGTGTGCTGTCATACAGCAATACCTTCATGTTTCCGTATTTGGTTTCAATAAGCACCATTGTTCCTTTTGGCTTGTTCTGGTTACATGAAACCAGGGCAAACATTGAAATCAACAGCAAGACAAAAATCTTCTTCATTCTCACAAAATTTTAAATCACTTTCAATGTGGGTTCTATTTGTTCATCAGGGGCTGGGGATTCGTGCTTAAAGTAAGCTAAGACTTGTGTCTTCAAATAGTCTTCCTGCTCTTTAGCGCCTTTTATTTGGAATGGCCGAATCATTTCATAGTGTGGCCAACCATCCTGGTCAAATCCCTTAAATTCATAATATCCATCCTGACTTAACAGGCGACAAGAAGCGATATGCATCAAATCGGTCTTTTCTTCCTTGGTAAAGCGACCCTCCTTGAGTCGTCCCAATTCCTGAATTCCGATCAGCAATAAAATGGCGTTTAGATCTGGTAATTCCTTTGTACCCACGCGGTCCTTGACGAAATGCCGGATCCGCAACCACTCAAAATCTAATTGCCATGCTTCCATGAGCCGCAAAAATAATCAATTTATTCTTCATGGAAAATGGGTTTAATATCCCCAATTTTTCTGCTTGGGATTTGGGATGCCAGCCAGCCTATGGACAATACCGTAATACTGACAACTACAAAATCCATCCAATGCATGGCAATTGGGTAACTGTCAATAATAAATTCTTCCGGAACTCCGATTAAACCATATTTGCGTTGCAGATAATAAAAAATCAACGCAATAGAAAATCCAAGTAATAAACCAATGACACAAATAAGCAATCCCAACAAAATAAAAATCCAGCGTGCAGAACGATCCAACATGCCCATGGATTTTAAAACAGAAATATCAAATCGCTTTTCAAGCACGATCATCCATAATGTCCCAACAATTGTAAAAGAAACCAGGATCAGTGTAAGGCAAAATAAAGAATAGAACAACCACTTCTCAAGCCGCATGATTTTCATGAAGGCCTCATCCTGCCTATACCGGTCTTTCACGATGTAGTCCGTGCCCAAAAGGAGTTCCATCTGCCGGACTACTTCATCGGTATGTGCGGTTCTCTTCAATTTGACCTCATAGGAACTGATGGAATTTGATTTTTTCAACATCTTCTGGATGAATTCTAAATCTGTAATCACTGTTGTATAATCCACCTCCTGATGAAAGTTAAATACAGACTGGGCCAGTAATTTATAATCCCTGTATGCAGTTAAGGGAGTTTGTTCCGTACTTTGATCGGGGACAAAGACACGGAGTGCTTCATGAAAATTCTTCAGGTTAAGTCCAAGTTTATTACGCAATCCCATTCCCACATTCGCATAGTGAATGGACCCGGATCCAAGGGCAAAGTTCCCTTCAAGAATCCCTTCCCGGACTGAACAAACCCGGATGTAGGAACTGTCCACTCCGCGAATCAGTCCAAATTCCTGTGCGTCCGAATATTGAAACATGGCGACTTCCTCGATACTTCTTCCGATCTGCTCTACCCCTGGAATTTGCAAAAGCTTTTTGTACACACCCGTGTCGTCCAGAAAATGTTTGCCCCTTCGGGTAATGATCTTGATATCCGGATTGTGCTTACTGAACATCCCGGATAACAATTCCTCAAAGCCGTTAAATACAGACAACACGAGAATCAAAGCCGCAGCACCTACCGCAATGCCAAAAACAGAAATCCCCGTAATCCAGTGAATGGCCTGCGAGGATTTTCGGCTGAATAAATACGTAAGCGCCAACTTGAGTTCCAATTTCATGCCTGTCTATCTATGTTGCCGGTAATTTTATTTCATCCCAACTCCCTCAGGGTAAATCCTTCCCATTGTACTGGTACAACGAACGATAAATGATGTCTTGTATTTTAGTACGGAAGCGTTCCTTATGCAAAAGATTTATTTTCGAGTCTGGAAAACTCCTGTTCGACAAAAAAACATAGTTGATTTTGGCATCCGGATCAAGCCAGGTACAGGTACCTGTAAAACCCTGATGACCAAAAGTTCGCCTGGAAGCAAGAGAAGAAACATAGGCCGTGCTGCTATCGACTAATTCAGGCATATCAAATAATAATGCCCGGCGTGAAAATTCCGGATCGCGATGTATTCCCTTTTCAATAGTAACAGACTCCAGCAATTCCTTACCGGCATAAGATCCCCTGTTGAGAAACATCTGCATGAGAAAGGCTACTTCAGTAGCATTCGAAAACAATCCTGCATGCCCGCTAATGCCTCCCATCATAGCAGCGCCCATATCGTGCACAAATCCCTGAACGCGCTGATTTCGCCAATAATTGTCTTCTTCCGAAGGTGCAATTTGATTCAATTCAAAATGCTTACTTAAGGGATTAAAACAGGTAAAACGAAGTCCAAGTACCTCGCTAAAATGCTTTCTAAAATACCGCTCAAACTGCTGCCCAGTTATTCTCTGGACCAATTTGGGAATAAAGTAAAATCCAAGATCCGAATAGAGGTATTTTCGCTCTTCCTGCAAGCGGGACGCAAGAATCTGGGCCCAAATGCTGTCCCGATAATCTGTTCTCAAATAAAACCGATTGCATACCGGAATAGAAAATTTCTTACTAGGGATACTGTCGTAAAATGACTGTAGCAAAGAATGCCCATTGCTTGCCTCCATTGATGGTAGAGTCGCTTTATAAAATGGAATCCATGCAAGCAATTTGCCTTGATGCAACATAAAATCTTTCAGGCTCAGTCCTTCCTTATTGGTTCCTTTAAATTCAGGTAAATAATCTGAAAACCGGTTTGTAAATTGGATTTTACCCTGTTCTTCCAAATGGTAAAGTATGGGTGCGGTGCAACATACTTTTGTCAATGAGGCGAGATCGTATAAAGTTCTGTCTGTAACAAGATCCGTTGAATCATAAGTCAGAAAACCAAAAGATTTACGATACACCAATTTATTATTTCGTGCAACCACCACCTGACAACCCGGAGCGGCTTTTCGGGTAATGATTTCGTTGGCAACGGAATCAATGCGAAACAGGCTATCTCTATTCATGCCCTGGGCTTCAGGTACGGAAAATCCCATTCGCATTAACGATGGTCGCCGGATGCCCTGTCCATGCTTTACGCTTGGAATATCCATGGGAGATCCTCCACTTATGGGGTCTGTTCCGAAAAGCATTTGCGCAGCAATGTCACCAATTGCATCATGGTCTTCAAATGCCAGCAAGACACTTGTACTCAATGGCAGATACATGCTTACATAGGGACATCCAAATAAAACCACGATGGTTTTCTTTTGCTGCATGATTGGATTTAATTGCTGCAATAATTCGGGTTTCAATCCAAAATTGTTGCGCGACTTGTAATTGAGCTTATGTATGTGGATGAGCAGAAGATCTGCTTCGAGAATACAATTGCGGATGGAAGTATCCAATTGAGAGGTGTCGCTGATAAAATAATGATCTACTTTTGCATAGTCTTCGAGACGTTGTTCAAATTTCATTGGCCCATTCAATCCGATACTGAGTCCCACAATTTTCGCAGGAATATCTCTGATGGGTACAAGGGACTGAGAATCCCTGGCAAGGCAAATTGCATTGCGATACAAGCGGTCGTTCAAAGCTTCGGCTTGAAACTGAAGTGTTCGAAACTGAATGCTGTCAAATTCCATCGCTGCCGCACGATTTAGTCCAAGTTTGTACTTTGCTGCGAGGATCCTCCGCAATTTTTCATTCAACTCCGCTTCCTGAATGCGGCCTTCGGCCAAGGCCTGCTTCAAAGCTTCTATTGCTGCAGGTACATCTTCACTCAGCAAGAGCATATCATTGCCAGCCTGAAATGCGCGAACTGCAATTTCAGCAGCTGTGAAATATTTTGTAACGCCTTTCATTTCCAGTGCATCGGTAATGATCAAACCCTTATATCCATATTCCGACCTTAGGATTTCCCGTGTGATGGCAGGAGAAAGCGTTGCCGTCACATGGGCGCTTGTGTCCAGGCTTGGGATTCTCAAATGGCCCACCATTACGGCCGCTGGATTTTGATAAATGAGTGCGCGAAATGGAAAAAGTTCAAGGCTGTCCAGACGACTCCTTGAATAGGCTAGCTCGGGAACATCCTGGTGTGAATCAACATCTGTATCTCCATGCCCCGGAAAATGTTTCAGGCAAGCCAGAACACCACCGTCCTGAAGGCCTTGCATGTAGCTGTAGGCTTTCCTTGTTACAGCGACCGGGTCAGATCCAAACGAACGTTCGTTAATAACGGGATTGTTCAGGTTGTTGTTGATGTCCACAACGGGAGCGAAATTCATATGTACGCCAAGTGCTTTCAGCTGGGCTGCCATCAAACGACCCATCTCATAAATCTGATGGTTGTCGCGCAAGGCTCCCAGGGTAATCTGCTTTGGAAATTTCACCACATCGGTCAATCTCATGCCGGCACCCCACTCCGCATCCATGCTGATCATCAAGGGTATGGCGCTCGCACCCTGATAAAGTTGTATGCGACGTATCAGATGCGGTACAGTTCCTTTGAAAAAGCACACCCCCCCTACCTGATAATCCCGAATCCATTTTAATGTTTCTTCTGCCTGGCTGTCATCCCCATTCGCATAAGACCGTATCACAAATAACTGACCAAATTTCTGATCAAGGCTCATTGCAGAAATGGTGCTGTCGATCCTTTGCTGTTGTGAACTTTGGGCAGCAATCGAATGCATTTTGATGAAGAAAATCAGAAACAAAAATCTTTGTATCATTGGCCTTGCATTCCATTCCTTTTCATGATCTCCGGATCCAGGGTTTTCGCAACCAGGAACATCGAATCCGATTTAAGCGCATCACCCGAGTTCTTGTAGGCGACCCCAAGATTAAAATAGGCTTGTGCATTTTTTTCATTTATGGCAATAGCCTTTCTGAAATAATCTATGGCCACTTCATTATGCCCGCTGCTACCTTCGGCAACACCCATCAGGATCATCGATTCCGCATCTTTGGGATCCATTCCCAATGCTTTGGCAATGTATTCTTTTGCCTTTACCACATTGCCGGACTCACCCAATTGTCTACCACGCTCCCTGAGCGCTTGCTGCAAATTTTTAAATGCGTCTTCGTCTTCAGGAAGTTTGTTCAAAATAAAATTATAGCGCTCAATGGCTTTTTCATAATTCTTTTCATAATAGAACAGATTCCCCAATTGCAAGTGCGCTTCAAAATACAAGGGGTGAATTTCAAGTGCTTTTTCAATTTCAGGTCTTGCCTTTACAAGAATGCGCCTGATCTCTGCAGTATCCTTTGTCTTGGGCAGGTCCTCGAGCAATACTCCACCGACAGCGTTATGGATTTTTGCACTTCGCGCTGATGTCTTCAGGTCGCCTTTGAATAAAGTCATGTTATCATGCCAGACCGGATTTCGAACAATCGTTAGTATCGAAAAAATGATCAAAACCGGACAGAGTTGAAAAGATACCCGTGACCAATTGCCACCGTTCCATCTTTGCAGAAAAAAAACAAGCCCTACCACAAATCCAAAGGAAGGCATAAATAAAAATCGTTCACCCATGTTCGTTCCTACCGGAAACAGAATATTGCTGACCAAAAAAAGCGGCAAAACGAAAGCAGCCCAGGAAAAAAATGCTTCGGGAACTTTTCGGAATTTCTGAATGGAATAGAATGTTGCCAAGCTGTAGAACAGCATCGCAGCTATAGACTGAAACGAATAGATGCCAAGCATCGGGATCTGCTTAGGATAATAGTCGTGTGTCAGGGGATGCGGCCAGATAAGCAGCCTAAGATATTCAAACAAACAATAGCTGATAATGCCGGCCTTTTCCAGAAAACTCATTGGCTCCACTAAGCCATTATTCACTTTTAAAAAAGGATTGTTCATCAACTCCTGGGAGAGTTTGTTGAATGGATTAAATCCAAGGCTGTTTGCCCGCAGCACTAAAAAAAAGAGGGCAAAGCCCGCCAGCAATGCAAGAGGGCGTATGATTTGTGAGAAACTTATATTTCTGAACAACAATGCAGCAAGGGGTATAATGGCAAGGTAGGTAATTGCATTTTCCTTTGACAACATACCCGCGAACAGAAATAATCCGGCAAAAAGCAAATGCGATTTTCGCTTTTCATCAATATAAAGCAAAAATTGATGAAAGCCAAGCATTGAAAAGAGGAGTGCCAGAGTTTCATCCATTCCCTTGATATTGGCAACGCATTCGGTGTGGACGGGGTGTGCAATAAACAAGGCGGAAGCTAAAAATGCAAATGGAATCGCATGCTGTTGAAATCGTTGACTAAATAGTCGTCGCAGCAACGTAAACATTACAAGCCCCAAACATGCGTAAGCAATAATGGATAGCAGATGATAGATAAAGGCGAAAGGTCCAAAGAGTTCATAGACCAAGGCAAAAACAATAAGGCTCATAGGCCGGTAGCGCCCGCCTGCAACCAGCTTTTCTTTACCTTGCTTTTTGAAAAAACCGTAAAATGAATCCTTAGTCAGGAGCTCAGGAATTCCTGCAATGCCCGCCTTCACAAATTTGTTTTCCGTAATCACGATACCGTCATCCAATACAAACTCATGTCCAAGGGTATTGGCATAAAGTATGAACGGAAGGAGGACCAGTAAGGCCTTTTGCCAATTCAAATCATACAGAAGGCGATCGAATAAGGATCCGGGCTTAACAGACATATAGACAAAGATCGTTATTCCATCGTACTAAATACGTTTTGAACGTCTTCGTCTTCTTCTATTTTCTCCAGTAGTTTATTGACTTCTTCTTCCTGTTCCGGGGTCAGTTTTTTCGTAGCTGTCGGGATCCTGTCAAAGCCAGAGGAAATGATATCGATGGAATGGTTTTCAAAATAGGCTTGCAAACTTCCGAAAGCATCAAAATTACCATAGACTACCAATTCTTCTCCATCTTCATTCAACTCCTCACACCCCGCATCGATGAGCTCCAATTCAAGCATTTCAGGGTCAACTCCCTCCTGTTTCCGGATCCGGAAAATGCACTTGTGTTCAAAAAGATATTCCACGGAACCTGAAGTGCCGAGGCTACCGCCATATTTATTAAAGTAAGACCGGATATTGGCCACTGTACGCGTTGGGTTGTCCGTAGCCGTTTCTACGAGCACTGCAATACCATGTGGTGCATATCCTTCATAGGTAAGGATTTCCAGGTCCTTTTCATCTTTTGAGGCTGCTTTTTTGATGGCCGCCTCAAGCCGATCCTTGGGCATATTGCAAGCACGGGCATTTTGGAAGGCTGCCCTCAGACGTGGATTGCTGTCCGGATTCGTACCAGAGGCTTTTACAGCCATGAAGACTTCCTTGCTGATCCGGGCAAACTGTTTGCTCATTTTGGCATATCGTGCAAACATTTTGTGCTTTCTGACTTCGAATATCCTTCCCATATTTCAAATTTAAGGCGCAAAGATAGCCAAACAGGCCTTAAAAGACAGACAGCGATCCGATTTAAATCAAGTCGTATCAGTCGGTGATTTCAATCCGGCCAACCGGATAGATTCGATAAGCGTTTTCCGCATACTTACTGGATGCATATATATAGTCCAGCTGCGCACGAGGATCCTGTGCAAAATCGGCATCTTTGGTTTTTTTTGATTCAAATGCCTGCTGAAGTGCCGGATTTTCGGCAAATATTTCCGGTATTTTTTCAACGAATAGATAGTCACTAAAATATTCTTTTCGTTGCAGGATTCCATCGAAGAAATTCCAGGCAAAATAAGAATCCGGAGCTTGCGGCTCAAGGGTTTCCATAATGAAGCGCAACTTTTCCTGATCTGTAAGGATCACAAAATCACCCTTAAAATACAATCGCTTACTCTCTATCTTCTCAACTTTTACACCACTGTGGAGATAATGTCCTTCATAAGGCTGAGGGCTACTTCGGAAATCAACTATCTTATAGAATGTTGCTTTTATCAAACTATCCTTCTCCAATTTGATCATCTGGACTCCATTCCAACTGAGACGTTGAATCACAGCGCCATAAGCGGCAGGAATCACATAGGCAAAGGGTTTGCTCTGGCTTAAAACCGGTTTTCCAACATTGAAAAAGGGCACAGATTTTACATAGGGCTTTTGCCGGTCATAAGTCCGGTAGGAAGCACCCGTATAGGGGCTTTTCTTCATCTCCATCGCGTACCCTGAAAAAGACAGGTGATCTACCCGATCCGTATCCAGTTCCCACTTCAGGTCCAGGATCTTTTGCCCCCTTGAAGCCTTTCGCGCTTCTTGCCTGGCTTTCATAAATTCGTCCTTTTGGCTTGCCAAAACGGCAGTAAACTGGTGCATGCACAATCGCTGCGCATTGACACGGGCTGCGTATGGCTTGAGCATATGGGATTCCGTTAGATAGGCCATGCTATGATGAAGTGCGGCATAACCCGAAGAATATCTCGGACTATCCATAAAATCGCGAATCCCCTCCTGAGGATCCCCTTCTATGTAAGGAGAGGTTTCCAACCCGGCCGATTGCAGTGCTTGTAAAAGAGCGGGTTGAAATTTTTTATAGACAAAGTTCCCAAGTTCCATTTGAAGTTTATGTCTTTGCGAACTGATCAACGTCATGAGATAAGGATAGTCCGCACCATCTGTCGTGTGGGTCTCGATAAAAAGATCCGGATCCCATTCCATGAAAATATGAATAAAACTTTCTGTGGTCCGACTGTCTGCCTTGATAAAATCACGGTTGAGGTCGAGGTTTTGCGCAGTTCCCCTGAATCCGTATTCATCAGGACCATTTTGGTTCACCCGGCTTGTTGAATTGCGCATCAGGCTGCCACTGACATTGTAAACAGGAATGATGACAATACAAACCTGGTCCAATAATTTTTGTTTCGTTACATCCGTCACAAGTTCCCTTGCAAAAAGCATGGCTCCATCAATTCCGTCCGGCTCTCCCGGGTGGATACCATTATTAATCAGCAGTATTGCCTTTCCTGCCTTTCGACATTGGGATGCCGTAAATTGCTTATTGCTGCTCAGTACGACCGTATGGAGGGGATGAGATACATCCGTTGCCCCGGCCTCCAGAACCTTTACAAATTTTGACTTTTTTTCAAGTTGCCTGTAAAATGAAATACATTCCTCATAACGGGTGGTTCTGTTGTTGTTCTTTTCAAAAGGAGTCTGCAAACTTTGTGCAGGTAATGTGAGCATTGCTCCCGGAAAAAAAAAGCCTATAATAAGTAAAGGTCGAAGAAATTCAGGCATGCATGTTACAATTAAAGCTCAAATGTAAAACAATCAACTTAAAAAGAAATATGGAATGCATGGACCTCAGCGTTAAGGAAAATGGCATCCCTTAAGATTTGAATTCCGGACTTACTTATTCCAGAGGAAATCAATTTCAAATTTCTTTATTTAGGATAATTAAGATTGGCATGTACAGAATTGTAATGCAGATTGCATCCCTGTTGTATAATAGTTTCAATTGAAGTGGTGAACAGATTTATTCTACATTGCATCTTTACCTGCGAGTAAAGAGATGCATTATTTCAAAGCGCGTTTTTTATATTCTCAATCCGGGAATTAAAAGTTCGTAAGCTGAAGTAAAAAATGACATGTGAACCTGGTCCATTTCCTGTTAATACTTAAAATCATTTCTCCAAGGATTGATCCCTGGTTTTATGCTTTTGTGGATTGCAGTGAACGATTTTGTTTGTGCCACACCAAAAAGTTTAATCTCATTATTGTATGGATTCAGATAATTGGAATTGCCTCTACTGCTATTCCAAAATGATAGCTTCATATGGCAGCAGCTTGACCTTCTCTTTGAACAAGATCCTATTCAAATAAATTCTATTGCTTAATAGATTTGCCTTTGATGAATGTAATTTATCTGACCTGCCGGAAACCCTCATGTCGCATCTTAGAATACTTTATCCCAATCATTTGATGTAGATTTTGCCTTGCCTGAAGAAGCGCAGCACAGAATGGAATGGACACTCCGGGCGTAATGAATATGAGCTACTTTTCGATCTTTTCTATTTCAATTACCATATGTGAATCCATTCCTGCGTATGGATTTTTTGGCATTTTAGATCATTTTCTTCTTTCTCCCTATCTTTAACGCAAATTAAACTCTATGCCTGTCAGACGACCTTTCAACATTCAAAAATGGGTGGAGGAGCACCGCTCGGAATTGAAGCCACCTGTAGCGAACAGAAATCTCTACCAGGAAGCCGAAGATTTTATTGTAATGGTGGTTGCAGGACCCAATGCCCGCAAGGACTACCACTACAATGAAACGGAGGAATGGTTCTACCAATTGGAAGGCGACATCACCGTGCGAATACAGGAAGATGGAAAACCCGTAGACATTCCAATTCGCGAAGGTGAAATTTTTCTGCTACCTGCAAAAACACCTCATTCTCCAATGCGACCCGCAGGAACGATAGGACTTGTCATTGAAGCCAAAAGGAAACAGGAAGATAAAGATGGATTGATTTGGTTTTGTGACAACTGCAACACCAAGCTCCATGAAAGCTATTTCCATTTGGAAAATATTGAAAAGGATTTCCTTCCCCGTTTCAAAGAATATTACAGCTCCATTGACATGCGCACTTGCCCGAATTGCGGAAAAACCATGGAAGCAGATCCCCGATTTACAGATCCTTCATAAGCAGATTTGGCATCCATCTATTTTGCTTCCGACTTCCATCTGAAACCGACTACCCGAGAGCGGGAATTGTTGCTTACGAGATGGCTGGATGAGGTACTTCCAGACATGGAAGCCCTTTACCTCGTCGGCGACGTTTTTGATTTCTGGTATGACTACAAGACAGTCATCCCCCGAGGATATGTTCAACTTTTTTCAAAACTATGTGAAATACGCAATCGCGGAATACCCGTTTATTTTTTCACGGGGAACCACGATATGTGGATGTTCGATTATTTCAAGACTGAGCTGGACATTCCCATTTACCACGAACCCATCGAATTGCTTGCACAAGGAAAAAAAATATGGATCGGCCATGGAGACGGACTTGGCCCCGGGGATCATGGGTATAAATTTATCAAGCGCATTTTTAAAAATCCCGCTGCACAATTTTTATTCCGGTGGCTCCACCCGGATGTCGGAATTGCCTTGGCTTCTTTTTTCAGTTCTAAAAGCCGCGAAGCACAGGATGCCGTCGAAAAATTCCTTGGTCCCGAACAGGAGTGGCTCATTCAATATGTTGAAGAATTAAGTCTTCAATCGGATTTTGATTATTATGTTTTCGGACATCGCCACCTGCCCATTGATTATACCATGCAAAACGGATATTCCCGGTATGTAAACCTGGGAGATTGGATCACTTTCCGGTCCTACGGCCGGCTTCACAATGGAACATTAGAACTTCTGTTTTATGAAAACAAAAATGGCCGGAGCTATCCTTAAATGTTGCTTTGTCCTCTTCCTTTTCACAAAGATGAGTGCCCAGAGTCTCATCCCCATGCTGGATACTCCCGTTATTGCAGATCAAGTGTATCTGGACCTTTTAAACAATATCTACCTGGTCGATGCAACTCACCATCAACTTCGAAAATATGATGCCACATTTCATGCCGTTCAGGAAATCGACCTGGACCGCGGATGGGACCAGGCCCGGATGGATGTAAGCGATCCTTTTAAAATTTTACTTTACTCAGCCGGAGAATACCGCGTATACCTGCTTGATGCAAATCTTTCTAAAATAAGTTCCTTCGACGATGCTGACCTGAACCAGCAAGCTGGTCTGTGTTATTTTAGTAGCGAGGAGATCGCGGTATTTGACGGAAGAATGTTAAAAATCAAAAACCCGTACTCAGGAAAGGAATTATCAGGGGCTCAACTTGCGCAAGAGGCAACAGGAATCAGTCAAGGCCTCCAAACGAGACTCATCAGACATCGCGATGCCCTGTATCTTTTTCGTCCGGGGCTTGGCCTTTTTCGCTATACCACGCAATTATTCGAAGATCGCGTTTGGCCTGATAAGGACATGCTGGCCATGGACTTAATAGGAGATCAGATCCTTTGTCTGTATAATGATAATCGGCTGGTCCGGTACGAACCCTACGGTTGGTTCAGAAAAGAGCTATATCAAGGCGTGATGCAGATCCGTTCGCTTAGCTCGAACGCCCATTTGATAGCACTTCTCGAAGGAGAACGGCTGAAAATCTTTCAAATAATGAACTAATTCCCGACCTTAGCCGCTCTGAAACTAAACATAACACCCTGTCATTCGTTTTCATTTCATAAAGACTATAATGATGATTAGAAATCTACTTTATTTAATTGTATTTCTTGGGCTTGGGTACTCCTTGGAGGCTCAGGCTAAGCGTTATATTTTTTTAGAGCATTTTACCAATTCGCGTTGTGGAATTTGTGCAGGTTCGAATCCCGGTTTTTACAGTCTTCTTGAAAATTACAAAGGGCAATATCATCACATTTCCATCCACCCCTCCATCCCTTATTCAAGTTGCCTTTTATACCAATCCAATAAAGAAGATAACACAGCCCGCACTACATTCTACAACATACTTGGCACTCCAACTGTGGTCATCAATGGCTTGAATAAAAAATCAGCTGGCTCAATTACCGCTGCCACATTGAATGCGGAGTTGAATAAGACTTCACCCATTCAAATTGTTGTAAAGGAAACCGGCAGCGGTACCCGTACCGCAGACATCGAAATAAAAACAGTAGGTGTGAAGCCCAACGGAAACTATCGGTTGTTCGTTGCATTCGTGGAACGGGTTCTTAATTACGCTTCTCCGAACGGTGAAACGGTGCATTACGACGTCATGCGAGACTTCATGAGTGCTGTCGAAGGTGAAGACATTCAACTTGCAGATAACGGCTCCTCTGTGAAGAAAAGCTATACGATAAACCTTCAACCAAGCTGGATGGAAAACCAAATGTATGCCATTGCCTGGGTGCAGGATATGAATAGTAAAGAAGTATTGAACAGCGGCACTAAATTTGATGTGGTCACTTCTACCGATGACCAGTCTGCGACTATTTTCAGCATCTTTCCAAATCCGGTAAAGGACGTACTGGAGATCCAATGGCCGAAAGCTTTAAAGGAAAGAGCCCATCTCACCATCAGCGGATTTCTTGGTAAGGAATTGTATAATACCGATCTTCCCGCTCAAAGCAGTGTATTCAGATTGGGCGTTTCAACTTATCCTGCAGGCATTTACTTTGTTAAACTTGAAGCAGGGAATGACCGGATCATCCGCAAATGGATTAAACAATAATAATGAACATTCGTTAGTTTAGGAATATCCGTCATTGAATGAGCCCGACGGCTATTCCTTTATCAAAGTATGCTCTATACCAAAGACCTCCGGTTTCAATATCCTCAATCGCAGAACGTGCTGCACTTTCCGGATGTGGAATGCAGAGCCGGAAAACCCCTGCTTTTTCTGGGCCCCTCCGGTTCAGGCAAGACCAGCTGGCTTCACCTGATTGCCGGTTTGCTCACACCCCTTTCGGGTGATATTTTCATTGGGGATACCAGGACAAGTCATTTATCACAAAAAGAAATGGATGCCTTTCGAGGTAAAAATATAGGCCTGGTATTTCAGAATCCACATTTTATCAGTTCGCTGACGGTATTGGAAAATCTTTTGCTGTTTCAAACATTGGCACATGGCAAAACAGAAAAGAAAAAGGCCTTGGAACTCCTGGCATCTCTGCAGCTCGAACATCAGGCCGGTCTGATGACCCAACAATTGTCACAAGGAGAAGCACAAAGGCTAAGTCTCGCCAGGGCTCTGATACACCGACCTGCATTATTACTTGCGGACGAACCCAGCGCATCCCTCGACGACGAAAGAGCAAACCTGGTTGCAAAGTTATTGATATCACATTCACAGGAAATCAACTCTGCTTTGGTGGTCGTTACGCACGACGCGCGAATTAAAGCCCTGTTTCCAAATCAAATCCAACTGCCATGAACGGAGTATTCCTGGCCTATCGCAATTTGCAAAGGCGCCCTTTGAATACCTTCTTCAACATTTTGCTCATAGCGATTACTACGGGATTGATTACGCTTAGTCTTCTTATCAATAGACAATTTGAATCACATTTTTCAAAAAACCTCGGATTCGCAGATCTTGTGCTCACTGCTAAGGGAAGCCCATTGCAGGCGGTCTTATGCAATCTTTTTCATATCGATGTGCCAACGGGAAATATACCCCTCTCTGAAAGCAAAGTCTTTATGACACCGAACCACCCTTTGATTAAAACGGCCATTCCTCAGGCTCTCGGTGATCAATATTCCGGCTTTCGCATCGTAGGTACCACCCATGAATACTTTAATGCCTTTCATCTTCAACTTGATCGCGGAACACTATTTCAATCAGACTTTCAAGCTGTTGTTGGTTCCGAAATTGCGGAACGCACCGGTTTGAAAATTGGCGACTCCTTTCTTTCCGGTCATGGTTTCGTCAGTGACTCCCTGAATTTACATGACCACCAGGATCAACATTTTCTGGTGTCCGGAGTACTTCGACCCACTGGGGGCCTTGCCGACAGATTAATCTTTGTAAGCATTTCCTCCTATTGGACCTTGCATCACGACGACCAGTCTGAAAATCATACTGAGCATCACCATGGTCCGCCCTGCCTCACCAATAAGGACATTTTTCAAACAGAAGGATCTATTACATCGCTTCTTTTGGAATTCAAAGGAACGAACATTCAAAGTTTGAATTTTGGAAGAAACATCAATGAAAATACCAATCTGATGGCGGCCAATCCGGCTATCGAACTCAACAGGTTATATGAATTGACAGGAACAGCCAGTGAGCTCCTGGAAATCCTTGTGTGGGTATTGATTGCGCTTGCATTCCTGAGTTTATTTATTAGCCTTTGGCAGGCCATGGAGGAACGCAAATACGAAATTGCCCTATTGCGCCTGGGTGGTGCCAGGCCATCTCAAATCATACGTTGGAGCATATTTGAATCTCTTCTCTTAAGTTTTACAGGACTGGGAACGGGAATTTTGTCCTCGCACGTCTTGCTGTGCTTTCTCAGCCCGGCAATGAAACTGGATTCGCGTTTTGGTATCACCGGATATCAATTTTATCCGGAAGAGCTCATGATTTTAATTATTGGTTGTGTTCTTGCTTTCATAGCAGCTCTGATTCCCGTGACGCGGGCCCTTCGCCAAAATATCCATTATACTTTAACAAGTGCTTAATAGAAGCTTCCTCACACGAATTCATTTTTTTCCTGATCTTGTTGTTCTGAATTAAAAAGCCGCAGTTTGAACCCCGCTTTAAAATCTATCCTCCTTTTTGTGGCCTGTGTTGCCAGCCTCCATCTGGGTGCGCAAAATATGTGGCCAGCACTTAGTAAAGTAAGCTATAAAAAAGAATATGATGCCCTGCTTGGCATTAAAGTAGACAAACCCATCTTTAGCCCGGACATACGGCAATTAGCCGGAAAAACAATCCGGCTTCGCGGTTATATTATACCTACAGATGGATTCAAAAGCCATTCTGAATTTGTCTTCTCTGCTTTTCCATATTCCAGTTGTTTTTTCTGCGGTAAAGCGGGTCCGGAGACGGTTGTCGAAGTGAAAGCAAAAAAACCAATTCAATATACCTCAGAGCCCATCGAAATTCAGGGGAGGTTAATTCTGAATGATAAGGACATCAACAGGCTGATGTATCTGTTAGAGGAGGTAGAAAAATTGTGAGTCGCCTTACTTAAGTAAGGGGCTCTGCTTTTCTTCTTGCAGGACCAGTTTATACCCAACCATGCCCAGGATGCGTTCCAGCGTTCGTATCATTTCATCTCTTCGCAATGCTGCCCTGTCCAATAAATGAATTTCAGCTGCTTTAGACTCAATAAGTGTTTTGGCTTTGTCCTGCAATCTGGTGAGATCTTCTGCTGAAAAAGAATTGAAGGTACCTTGCTGCATATCAAAATAATCGAGCTTGTGATCAATATGCAAAAGGACAGGCTGAGGATTCAGCTTTAAAGTAAGGGTTCTGGTCGCTTCATCCAATTTCAATTGACCGGTATCGATGCGCACACCTGCGGTGACCTTTGCCGTAACGCGCATAATCACAGATTTGCGAAAAGGTGAAATGTCCAACCATTGATACTCCTTATGAGTATACAATTCACTGAATTGCGCTTCAACGGTTCCAATCTCAAGAATATCCCTTATGCGTTCCAGGAGTATAGTAGCACTCGCTGTTTCATTCGCCTGTTTTGACTGACTTCCGCGCTCTACTCCTAAAAAGTAAATTGCAACGAAACTAACAATCAGTAGTAAGGTGATAAAAAGAGCTTTCAAAATTTATCGGACTTTAGATTCAAGTGGAAATTTCAAATTGGAATACCCAGACAAAACCGCCTTAACGGAACCAACTACAAGTGGTGATTCAATTAAAACCGGCAGGCGATTCTGATCCTCACCAATCCAAATATGCAGCCTTGCTTTATCGCTGAATACATTTCCTGAAATTACGTCCGCAATGGTGTGCATGGCTTTGAATTTTCCATCATCTTTAATGTCAAGGGATTTCATTTTGTCCTTCAATTTAACGGAGAGTTCATATTTTTCATGATCCAGTATTACGTTGAAAGATGTTTTTTCAGTTTGCCTGAATTGATCCATATTGGTGTTGCGCAAAAAATACATACAGGAGATCAAATCAAAATAGTCCTTATCGAGATCTAATTCCTTCATGGTAAGATGGCTCATGTCGCTACCTGTATAGCTCAATGCCTTACGGTTTGCATAGTCAAATACAATTTTTTCATAGTGCCTGTAATTGCCCTGATGTATATCCCGGATATAGAGTTTCGGCAATCCCGTTTTCTTGTCAATATAAGAATGGTACTTGTCGCGGACCTTGTAAAACCATTCATAGGATGCATAGGTTTTCCCGGTCACATCCAGATGATAAAGATCACCCTCATCCTTTATTTCAAACTGCACTTCACCTGCTGTCAGCCAAACAAAATTCCAGTTGTAATACACGCGGTAGACCAGCTTCTCCCCTCCCTGATAGGAATTATCAGGATCCTTAATGAGAAGAGTACTGAAACCACTGGACAGCAACAAAACCGGGATTAGAATGAAATATTTCATAACTGTACACGCATTCCATCTTTAAACAGAAAGTAACATCCAAGCATTGCCGGAAGGAGCTGATTTAACAAATAAATAAGCCCTACAACAAAGGCACAATCAAATGTATCTAATCCATGTACAGGAAAAACAATGCTTGCTATTCCCATTCTGCTAAACACTGAAAAGAATCCCGGCAGCGGAACCAGACTAATCAAGGCATAATACATTGCTGCTGCAGCAAAAATAAGCTTCCAGCTTTCACAGGAAAACAGCTGCAATAAGAAAGAAAGTTGAACAAGATATATCAGATACCGAATGAGGCTGAGTCCTGCAATCGGCCACATGAATTTCCACGATTCTACATGGAAATAAGAGATTCTCATACCAAGACGAGTCGGAACGAAAGAACTCCTGATTCTTTCTGTATCTGCCGTCCATGTGATTCCAATAATCAAAATAATGAAAATACCGCAACTGAGAATTATATGATCCCTAAAAAAATTTCCCTGGATATCTGAAATGAGGCTTGCCACCGGCCAGCTCAAGCAGACAGCCCCAAGCAAATTCAACAGATTTTGGGATGCCGACGATACGACAATCGTCCTGATGTACGCAACTTCACACCGGCAAGATTGAATTCCTCCGATCAGTGAACCTGTCCCAAAGGGAAGAAACATATTTATGGCAAAATTTTTACAAACCAGATGGATGCAGTTAAGTACACTGTATCCAGGTCCACAGGACACGCGGAATTTTAAAGCTTCACACAATAGATTTAATGGAACCAAAATGAAGACGGGCAACAATCCAACAGCCAAAGTTTGCTCCCGGGTAAAAGTTTTGTACACCTGCGGTGGAAGACTTGTAACAATTGCCAGACATCCTATGACTGCCAGAAGAAAACTAAGCAAACTTCGCGTGCGATGCGAACCATAGAGATTACGGAGAACCGCCCTGCCAGACTTGTTCCATTCTTCTAATGAATAAGCGTATTTTTGCAACTCATTCATCCAAGTCAGATTTTGACAAAACCACAACGCATTTTAGGCATCGACCCGGGCACCAATATCCTTGGTTTTGGAATCCTTGAAGTCAAAGATAAAAAACCTGTAGTTTTGGCATTGGATGTCATTCATTTAAAATCGCATAACGAGCACCAGGAAAAGCTCCGCGAAATTTTTTTAAGTGTTCAGGAAATTATAGAAAATTACCAGCCGGAAATCCTGTCCATTGAATCCCCCTTCTTTGGGAAGAATCCGCAAAGCATGCATAAGTTAGGTCGTGCACAAGGCGTTGCCATCGCAGCGGCCATGGTTATGGGCCTGGAGATATTTGAATTTTCTCCCAAAAAAATAAAGAAAGCCATCACTGGTAATGGAAATGCAAGCAAAGAGCAGGTGGCGTTGATGCTTGAGTCCATTTTAAATTATAAACTAGAAGTAAAATATCTGGATGCCACCGATGCGCTTGCTGCTGCACTTTGTTTGTATTATCAGATAGATAAGCCCCAGGTTAGTAGAAATGCGGCTTCAAACTGGAAAAAATTTATTTCACAAAATCCGGAAAGGCTTGTTTAATATTTTTGAAGCACCTCAGAAATGCGAGCTGCAAGGAGCGTGTATTCTTCCGGACTTATCTGCAATCTTGGATTGCTGAAATTTAAATCACCAATGTGGTTTAGCGGGACCAAATGAATATGGGCATGCGGCACTTCCAATCCTATCACGCTCATTCCTATTTTGATGCAAGGCACTACCTCTTTAATCGCCTTAGACAAGCGTTTTGAAAATAGCATCATCTCACAAAGCAAATCGTCGGGTACATCAAAAATGTAGTCTATTTCTTTTTTGGGTATGACAAGTGCATGTCCCTTCGCAAGAGGCTGTATGTCGAGGAACGAAAAGCAATGCTCGTTTTCTCCCAACTTGTAACAGGGAATTTCCCCCTGGATTATTCTCGAAAATAAACCTGCCATCACGCTGTAATTTCGAGAATTTCAAAAATCATTTCACCGCCCGGAGTCCGAATAACTGCCTTGTCGCCAACCTTTCTCCCGAGTAAACCCTGCCCGATTGGGGAGGTGACAGATATCCTGTTTAGCTTCAAATCCGCTTCAGCCTCCGACACAATCTTGAAAGTCATTTGCTTATTTATCTTATGGTTGAGAATCTTAACGTTTGTCAGCATCACCACTTTTGAAGTATCAATATCATTTTCATCAATGATCCGGACATTCATCAATTTTTTCTCAAATTCATTTATTTTTAATTCGAGCATACCCTGTGCATCTTTCGCTGCATGGTATTCTGCATTTTCGGAAAGATCCCCTTTCTCGCGCGCTTCTGCAATGGCTCTGGCTACTTCTTGCCTGCCCGTAGTTTTGAGATGGTCAAGTTCTGCCTTAAGCTTATCATAACCTTCCTGAGTCATGTAATTTTGAGTACTCATTATTCAAAGTTTATTAAAAAAACAAAAGAACGTTTGCTGAGCTAACAGAAAACGTTCTTTATTGTTGAAGTATATTAATTCTTACAAGCACATAATGCCCTGGATTTGATTTACATCAAAAATCCAAACGCAATCCAAACTGATGTGTACCATTAAACGGATCGGAATGACGATACGCATAATCAATAGACAATCTGTTTTCAGATTTCTTTTTCAAAGGAACAGAAACGGAAACGCCTGCAGCCAATCCGGTATGAGCGGATTTATTAACATCGTCAGAACTTGCACCCAACTCATATTTATAAGAAGCACGCAATGCAAAATATTCAGTCAGTTTCGTATCCAGACCTAAACCAATTTCATCGCGTCCAAAAGAATTGGAAGTAAAATTGAGGATAGGAGTGAAATTAATTTGTTCACTGGGAAGGAAGTCATAGGAAATTCCAATATGAAGCTGTGAAGGCAATTCATATTTACTGGTCCTCACACTGTAGGTGATATCGGTATTTTCCGGACTTTTTAATTGTGTGGACAAACCGTCTCCACTAAAATTCATCGGACCCCCAATATTGCGCAAGGAAATACCAAACTTAAAATTGTTTTCTGCCCCGGTCACATATTGCACACCTGCATCGATAGACATGCCGAATGAATTCAAATCCTGAATGGATTCTGAAACACCCCGGAACAAGATTCCAACAGAAATTTTGTTGCCAAAAATATGTGAATACCCGATTCCGATGTTGCTGAAGCTCGGTGAATAAGTTGCTCCAGTTCCCTCGGGCGATGATGTGGTAGTTACACGGATGTCTCCAAAATTCAGGCTCATAAGCGTAATGGCGAGCGAACCACTTGCTCCCAATTTGGTTGCAAACCCGGCAGCATTTAAGGTAATACCACTCGGATCCAGCCACTTCGACTGTGCTATTCCCAACTCCCAATTATTCATTCTTGAAATTCCTGCAGGGTTGAGCATCATCGCTTCTATTCCACCTACACGTGAAGTATTCAAGCTACCCAATGCAGCACTGCGCGGCCATGGGTTCATCAACAATTCATAAGCACCTGCTTCTCCCTGACGATCGGGATTTCCTGCATACACTCCACGTATTGAAAGACAGAACAGAATCAATATTGCGAGTACTTGTTTTTGCATATCGTTGCGTTTTCAAATTTTATGAAATCGTGTTGCCCCATCGCAATGAGGCAACACGGAATTTTTATTTTACAATCCCGACGGATCAAATTTACGGGCAACACCGAACCACTTCACGATTTTCTCAGCACCGGTAGCATTGTCCTTTATGTGAATAATATAAGCTCCACTGGAAACGGGAATACTTTTAAAGTTGGTAAGGTCCCATTCCAAATCGGGAGTAATCTGCTTTTCTGGAATGCCCGGATTTGAGCCGGTGCGTTTCAAAGGAACTTCATCGCGTTTGTATTGCTTGATAAACTTACCATCAACAGAATAAATAGTCACCGTACAATTTGCGGGAAGATTGGTGATTTTCACAACATTGCTGAATTGGCCTGTCTCGTAGCTCGAGAAGCCGTAGTATGGATTCGGAACAACGTTTACATTGTCCAGAGCATTTTCCACTTCATCCTTTTTCACCAGCAGCTGAGCTTCCTTTCCAAGAATTTTGAATGAGTACAAATTATGTCCTTTGTTTTCATTTGTTCCCACAGTATACTGATAGGAATTATCCACGCGCAATCTTACGGTCAGCTCATTGGGGATTAATCCGTCCTTGTAGGACAACAACTTGGCATCAGGATACAAAGCCGTCATGCTACACCATGTGAAATCGCGGAAGAGTCTGTTTTTGTCAGCAATCTTTGTGGAGTTCAGTCCCGTCCGGAAAGATCTGCAGGAATCATAAGGTGTTTTGGTGACGTACACGTAATGATGACCGCCAAGACTTAATCCCAGTAGTGAATTGAAAATATTGATCGGACAAGCCTGGTTAAGTATTACGTATTCATCCGTTGGGTTAAACATCATATCATCTCCTGTGCGGCCTTTTTCAAGACAGCCGTCCAACAGAATATTATCCGTTGAGTAAAATGAATTTTCTCCAAAAAAGATATTCACGCGTTTACCCGTTTCCACATCCACGGCATAACCCGGGAACCAGGCATAACCCGTACTGTCTTCATTGTTATCGACATCCGGCAAGCCATCATTATCATTGTCGTCCTTTGTAACGGATGGCTTTTTCTTGATGGCAAAATTCTTCAAACCACTTACAGGAGAAGTCGAAGATTCTCCGGCATTAGAGTTCCATGTTTCAACAACGACACAACGGCTCCATTTACTTTTATCAGAGGTAAAAACGATATCCACATTATTCAGATCAGACATCTTCATAGAACCTTGAGTTACTTTGGAAAGCGGATCAATCCAAACAGGCGTTAGGTAGTTGGTGTCAGAAGGAAGTTTATAAGGATACCAGGTGCCCTCTATATCGCCTGCACCCAAATTCGAAAAGCATTCCTTTGGATCCAGTGAATAGCGTGTTTGACCCAGGCCAGTAAGGATAAAATCCGTAACACCTGAATTGTTGTCGCGCTGACCAATCAGCCATTTGCTGCCATTGGGATCTTTATAATCGAAGTACAAGCCCTCTCCGATGACACCGCAGGAATTGGTTGAATCACTGCCGGCTTCAATGGTTTGGCCAAGAGTCACGGAAATTCCAAACTTGCTCAGAATCTGCTCATTAAAACGACTGATATCTGATTCGGATGTGACAGATTCATTTGTATTAATATTTACAAGAACCCAATTTACAGGGTCATCCAATTTGGTATTGTTTAAATTACTGTCCGTAAAGCGAAGCTCGTAATCGCCATTTTTTACGCGGAGCGGATCGTAAATTTTGATGTCAATCGGTCCCCGTCCAGCCTGGTATTCAATTTTTCCGTCAAAACCGGGAGTCAATATTTTGTCATACATTCCGGGTTTCAGCAATAAATCGGTACCACCAGCACCCACTCCATCGTGGCGCGTGATTTCAACTCCATCGCCATACTTTGCATTTAGATTTTCGTAAACCTGTGGTCTTGGAATAGCTGTATATGGTTTGCCATCGCCATTGGGTCCAATATTCAAACGGCCCGGACAATATTGGCTGCGCTGCCCCAGGTTATCAACAAGGTTGTAATTTTTATAATTGTTATAACCATATGCCAGGGCTACAAAATAATATTTCTTATGGTTGATCAACCGGCGATCTCCTTTTGCAAATTGATCTTCGGTAATTTTAAAACTATGACGAATTCCCTGATTTGGCCCGCTTACTTTTTCTACAGGACTATAAACAATGGGGTGCGTCGTGGGATCCGGACTCGGATTCTTTGTACCCACCCAGTTGTACACTTTTGTAACTTTATTTTTCAGATCCACTGTAAAGATCTCACGCACTTTTGTAGGATCTGCAATAGCAGCTTCACTCAAAGTAATCGCAGGATCTGCAACCTGGAAAATCCGGTATCCTTCAAAACGATACAACGTATCCGTAATTCCTGAAGGTAGTCCAAGTCCTTTTCCTTCATATTTCTCTTGAAAATTATTAGAACCGATATCATTAGTAAGAACCATAACCAATTCGCGATCGAGTTCAATAAAGTCCACATCCGGAGCATCTGGTCCGTCTTTCAGCTTAAAGCACTGGTCAAAGAGATCCTGAGATAAATTATCGGCTGCAAAGAGTTCATCGAGTGAAGGGCATGGGTAATTCTGATCGGGAACGAAAACAACACCAATGATCAACTCGTTGATAGCACCGGGTTTCAGTTTCATGGGGCCTGTAGCTTGCAATGTCCGGCGATCTCCTTCTGAAGCTTGTGTAGAACACATACTCCAGCCCGTTGGGTCATTGGGTTCTCCGGTTAAGGCATACCGTGTGGAATCCTGAGAGCCGGGATTATAGCCCGTACCACCATTCGTAAGTGGTGTGCCATCGCGCCAGCGTCCCGTAATGTATCTGTAATATTCAATTGCTGTTTGCGGATCGGTTGTTGCCGCAGGATGGTTACCACCACCACTGGGGTTGTTGTAATACATAAATGAGGACATACCGATCTCCCGGCCTGCCGTATCCAGAGGACCACGGAAATAGTCAACACCCAATACAGGAATTTCAGTACAATAGGTATTGATACCCCGGTCACAGTTACAACCATTGTTGCCATCTGATGCATCAATGTTGTATATAAACATGAGGCTACGATCCTTGTTACAGCCTATGTAATCATCAGAATAACATCCAAGATCCGGGTCGATCCACATGGCAAAATAACAATCCAGCAAATCCTGCGGTGCACGATTAATAAGCTTATAGCGCTGGAAAGTCATGTCGTTGATTTCATCGCCTGTGTTGAAACCAAAAGCCTGAACTTGTACTTCCATGCGTATTGGTTCACCATTGGAATTGGTGTGGATCCCTCCGTTGTCATTGTAAATCCAGAAGATCATTTGATCCGGAAAAACAGGCTCGGAACATCCGCGGATGTCGATGATCGGAAACTCTCCTTTTTCAGGTTGGTAAATTCCGTCCTCTGATTCAGGCCATTCATAAAACAAACCCAATCCCTGTGGATACAATTGAGGATCCGGCAATTCGAAATTATATTTCTGTGAGAAATATTTATTTCCACGTGCCGGATAATAGAGCACATCTTCCGGAATTTCGTCGAGCGTCAAATCCCTGACCCCGCGAACCGCGCGAAATGCCTTTTGTTGTTCGCGGATACTATTACCGCTTACTGAAAAAAACTGATCCCATTTCAAGCAAACATCCATATCCGTTTCGCCCTTATTGGTCAGTGGACCGGGCCAGCAATCATTCGCAGTAGAACTTCTGTAGGATTGTGCCATCATGTGCAGGTTACCTGCAGGGTCATAACCTCCCACCCAGACTGCGCCGGCGAAGATTCCGGAAACTTCCTTTTTTCCGGATCCGGGCTCAACTTTTGGGACGATATAACTGCCCTTGTTTAAATCCCACCAGCAGTCCCCACCATTCAAAAGGCGGGCACGCACGTTGTTGATGTCAAGGTCGATTTGCTTTGTTGCTGCGGCACAGGAGCCCCCTCTGAACTGAAGGGTTCTCGATGCTTTGTTTTTATTGTAGTTTGCACCAGGTGTGTGGGCCCATGCAAACTGTGTGAAGCAGGCAACGAAGAACAAGATGATGAAAGAATATCTCATGTTGCTTATTTTTTTATTGAATGATTGAGATTAAAATTCCAGGATGGCTCCAATGAAGATCCTTCTTGGAAGTGTAAAATTATCGGGGTTGCGTACCAGGTAATTGTATTGGTTAACAAAGTAATCAATGTAGGCATCCCCGTATGTATTGGTGACGTTATCGAGTTCAGCAGCTCCTCTCTCGGAATTCAGGTATCCATCGTCTTTAGCGTCTCCTGATCCTCTGTACACTGCGATTACGTTCTTGGTATCAAATACGTTTTGAACGCGCAGGTAGACATTCAGATCCAGTGGATTGCGGCCTTTCACGATGGAGAAATTTTTATCAATACGAAGGTCCACACCGAAATTCCATGGAAGACGTGCTCCATTGATGTCACCGCGGAAGCCCGTTCCACCGTAACGAACGATCTGGGTTCCTGGAGAATAAGGCCTTCCGGAAGCAGTTACAATCTGCAAATTGATACCGGCGTTTGCCAGAATGTCTTTTCCAAATAAACGTGGACCATTATAGGCCTTGCCTGATTGATAGCGGTAGTCCGCAGTAAATGCAAAGCGATGACGCTCGTCGTAGTTAAACGGGAAAATATTTCGAATATTAATACCTTTTTGTGTCAATCCGGATTGAGATTCCGGATCTGAACCAGTTCCGTCAGCAAACTGCAAAGTATAAGCTGCCGTGAATTCAAGGTTACCTGTTCTTCTCAAATCATAGGAAAAGTTAAAACCTTTCACTGTACCAAAGTCTATGTTGCCATAGCTGTCATAGGTTCCGATAGTGGCCACACGGCTATAGGTGATCCTGTTGATCATGTTTCTCAATTCCTTGTAATATGCAGAAATTTTGAGTGCAGAAGAATTGGAAATTTTTTGTTGGAATCCCACTTCATAATCAATGGTCTTACTGGGTTTCAGATTTGGATTATTAGCAGGCGTTCTTCCCTGATCGTTGAAATAATAGTACTCCAAAGGAGATACATAAGAATTCGAAGTAGGTCTTTGAACAAGAATATCGTAGTGTGCGAAGAAGTTAGAGTTATCTGAAATCGGGAAAGAAAATGCAAGACGCGGCATGAAATTGTACTGTGGCTTGTAATCTTCAAATGATTCATCCAATTTGAAACTTGCCCGCTTGATAGAACGGATGGTATCTTCCGGCTCTATGTATGCAGGAAATACGAGGTTACTTGAAAAAATCTGGTCTGAAGAGTTTACCGGTGTACCTGCAGAATTATACCACTGGTCCCCGTTGCGGTAAGCTTTAACAGCAGTGGAGCGCTCACCTGTGATATACACTTTATAGTCATCTCCAATTGAACCGGGTTTCGTTGTGCCGTTGTTTGCATGGAATGACTTGGCATCCTGAATTCCATACAGGGAATAAGGATCCTTCAGGACTTTTGTATTCGCATCATAATAGTCCATCCTCAAACCAAGACGGAAAATGATGTCTTTAAATGTAAACTTGTCCTGAATGTAACCACCGGCATATACGGGAGAAAACGGGGCTACCGTGAATGCTTTATTCCCATTGCCGTCCACCACATAAAAATCTTCAAATTTGGTATTACCGGTGAGTTTGCCTCCAAGGTAATTGAAACCAGAGTATCCAATGGCACCCTGATCTGTGAGCTCCTGTGCGGAGAACATATCCAGGGTCAAATCATTATTAGTCAGCTCGTTGACATTTGCATAAATATAAACCGCAGAGTCGATCGGAATATTTGGCAAAAGTTTTCTCCGAACTTCGCGATAAAAACGGGATTCTGAAGAAGGCGTAATAATGTTTTGATAGAGGTCACCGCAAAGCGAATCAAAACCCACTACGATATTGGTATCTACACCCGAAATATGATTGTTTGTATATAAGCGAGCCAGGTTCCACAATCCGAATGGAGCAATGGTCCAGGATCTTGAAACACGCTGTTCATAAACCAGACCAAACTGGATGTTATGACGGCCACTTTTAGAACCTCCGGGTAAAAAGTCAAATCCACTGGTGATCTGCAAGGTGGTGAGGTCGTTGTCCGTCTTACTGTATCTGTTGTAAATGCCTCCAACGTTATTATTCAGGCCGGACCACAAATTGTCGTAAGAAGAACTCAGCAACCCATTGAAGGCCCTGTAACCATCGAGCAACTGAGGATCTTCAATCGTAAGTTTATTCAATGCGGCGTAAGCCGGATTTGGACTGTTTCCAGGCTCAAATCCATCTACTAAAAAGGTATATCCGGAGTGCACGCCTTCACGGGTTACACACTCATAATGACCGGGAAACCTTCCTATATAACCATAATCAAAAAAGCGGTCTTTGTGTCTCCAGTCCTGAGTCTCACTGGTTGACCTCTGGATACCACCCTGAAGTGTATAAAAAGCATTTTGGATATTCGATGCTGCAGAAGAACCCGCATCCGGGTTCGCATTGAGATCAGTCAGTTTACCCAAGCGGTGGCGAAGGCGTAAATTCAAGCGATACACCTTTGCATCACTGACAGGATTGTTTTCCCAGTTTAATAAAGTCCATGATCCCTGACCGGTTGTATTTCCGTCACCGGGGTTGAAGCGATCGTTTACATCGGAATAATTTCCTGAGACGGAAATATCTATATTGTCTACCGGCCTGAAATCCAGCTTGGCGGTAATATCGTAAGCCGTATTTTGTTCATTTGGATTGTAATCCAATTCTTCCACATCCGAATTATCCAAAAACTGTCCGGAAACGGTTGGCGTACCTCCAAAAAGCTGTAATGGATCATTTTCAATTCTTCTGATGGCACTTTCTTTTGCCCTGAAAAGAGAATATGCAGGAGGATCATCGTCTTTCTGATAATTATACTGGCCTGCAATGCGATAGCCTAATATCGTCCGACCATAGGTCGAGTCGGTAAGTCGCTTTTTGAGGATGGGACCACTCAGGTTTACGTTTAACAGACGATATCCATAGGGATCAAGGCCCTCTGAAGTTTCCGCTTCAATTCCTCCGCTGAACTTGGCTGAAGGGCCCTTACTGGTCAGCGATATAATTCCACCTGTAACGTCGCCGTACTGCGCCTCAATACCTCCTGTCACCACTTGCAGCTGTTCCAGCTCTGAGGTGGGAATCTGTCTGCCGGTAATGCGCAATCCATCCAGATAAAATACGGTAGCATCGGAACGGCCTCCGCGAATATAAGCGGCTCCTCCATCTACGCTGGACAGACCAGCTGAAGTCGCAGCTACGGCAGTAATATTTTTCACAGGCATGTTCTTAATCTTTTCGGCAGTGATTACCGAACCCTGGGTGGTATTGTCTTTTTCAATCAGGGGAGCTTTGTATTCGGTAACTTCCACCACATTCAATTCCAGTCCGGAGGACATTTTAATGTTGAGGGTGTTGACTTTACCTGCCAATACATTTATTCCGGTAACTTTTTGTGGATTGTAGCCAACATAGCGAGCTTCCACATCATATTTTCCCGGATCCAGCTGCACACTGTAATTTCCATCAAAATCGGATACAATTGTGGTAACCTGAATACCATTTTTATACAAGATGATGGCACATTGAATGAGGGGTTCACCACTCTCCTTGTCTGACACTTTTCCGGACAAAGCCGTCTGAGCTTCTGCCAGCATCGAGGTCAGCAGGATTGCCTGGAAGATGAGGATAATTCGTTTAATCATAATGTGAATTTGTGAATTCCGTCCTAAAAAATTTTCGCAATGTTAAGAATTTCTAAATCCATTTCAAACAACAGGCCCCTCTTGCTTTCCATTTATTTGGCATAATGAAAAACTGCAAAGAAGTTCAAATAAATCAATCTGTTGTTAATCAGTAATTTATCATTTTACTAGCCAAAGTATGCATCTAGTTTTGTCAACATGACTTCGGCAATTTTCCTTTTGGACTGGTGTGTCCAACCTGCGATATGAGGGCTGAGCACGACCTGATCCAACCGAAAAAGCTCTTCGTACATTTTTAATTCATCCACGCTGTAAAGCGAGGGGTTTTCCTGTTCAAACACATCCAGACAGGCACCCAATACCTTGCCTGTCTGTAAAGCCTCCAGCAAATCCGTGGTCTTGACCACAGCTCCTCTCGAAGTATTTATCAAATAGAAAGGATTCCTGCAGGATTGAATAAAATCCTTGTCCATCAGATGTTTCGTTTCAGGGCTCAGGGGCAGATGAAGGCTGATCAGATTGGCTTCTTGTCTGATTTCCTCTAGCTCCTGGACTCTTTTGAAACGAGAAGGAAGTTCCAAATGCTGCTTGTATTTGTCAAAAACCAGGACTTTAACATCAAAGCCCTGCAAAAGACGGCCGAATGCCGATCCGGTATGGCCGTAACCTATGATTCCGATCACTTTTCCCTCAAGCTCCTCCCCGCGGTTGGCCTCCCTTTGCCAAATTTTTTGTCGCACCTGGCGGTCGGCGCGGTTCAAATTGCGGAAGAGGCTCAGCAGCATTCCGACCGCATGTTCGGCTACGGCCTGACAATTAGCCTCCGGCGTGCTTATCAGATGAATACCCAACTCCCGGGCATAGGGCTGGTCCACGATCTCCATTCCGGATCCCAAACGACCAATCCATTGAAGCCTGGATGCCCTTTCCAGCAAAGCCTGATGAGCTTTGATCTTGCTGTTGATAACCAGGCCCTCATAATCGGGAATCAGATGAATCGTTTCTTCAAGACTGATCTCAGGTCTGTAGTCTGTATCCCATAATCTTTGTTCAAGTCCTGATAGGAGCAAGGGATGCACATCATCTGTGATCAATACGCGTTTTTGAGGCCTCATTTTCTGACTGAATTCATTTCGGAAAGACTTTATTTTTATTTTTTGGAGAGGATTCCCGGAGATCAGGGCTGAACTCTGCCTGAGGTTTCATGGGGTATGGATTATCTTTGCCCAAATTTAACATTTAATGCCAAAAGACAACTCGATCCGTTCGGTTCTCATAATCGGGAGCGGTCCTATCATCATAGGGCAAGCCTGTGAATTCGATTATTCCGGAACCCAGGCATCCCGGTCCCTGCGCGAAGAAGGCATAGAAGTGAGCCTGATCAATTCCAACCCTGCAACCATAATGACGGATCCCGTAACAGCGGACCATATTTACCTGTTGCCTCTGACCATCGAAAGCATCGTCAAGATCCTTGAGGAAAGACAGATTGATGCCGTACTGCCTACCATGGGTGGTCAAACCGCCCTGAATCTGGCGATCGAAGCAGACAAGCAACAAATATGGACGCGCTATGGTGTGCGCATGATAGGAGTGGATGTGAATGCGATTGAATTGACTGAAAACCGCGAGCTGTTTCGCAAACACATGATTCATCTTGGGGTGGCAGTAGCTCCCTCGCAGATTGCAAATTCCTTCCTGGAAGGTAAGGAGGCCGCACAAAAAATCGGCTATCCTCTGGTAATCCGTCCCTCTTTTACCCTGGGGGGTACCGGCGGCAGCTTTGTTCATAAAGCTGACCAGTTTGATGATGCTCTTCGCCGTGGCCTGGACGCCTCACCAACCCATGAGGTTCTCGTCGAAAAAGCAGTATTGGGTTGGAAAGAATTTGAACTTGAATTGCTCAGGGATTATAAAGACAATGTTGTCATTATCTGTACTGTAGAAAATCTCGACCCCATGGGAATACATACCGGGGACAGTATCACCGTGGCACCCGCCATGACCTTGTCGGACACAGGATTTCAGAACATGCGGGATCAGGCCATTCGCATGATGCGATCTCTCGGACATTTTTCGGGGGGATGCAACGTCCAGTTTGCAATGAATCCCGATACAGAGGAAATTATAGCTGTTGAGATCAATCCCAGGGTTTCCAGATCTTCCGCACTCGCCAGCAAGGCTACGGGATATCCAATTGCCAAGATCGCAGCAAAACTTGCAATTGGCTATAGCCTGGACGAATTGCAAAATCAAATTACGGGCTCGACATCCGCTTTATTTGAACCCTCTCTGGACTACGTGATTGTCAAAATGCCACGTTGGAATTTTGAAAAATTTCATGGAGCGGACAGACGACTGGGATTGCAAATGAAATCCGTAGGTGAGGTCATGTCAATAGGGCGAAGTTTTCCGGAGGCCCTGCAAAAAGCATGTCAGTCCCTTGAAAACGATCGTCATGGCCTGGGTGCGGATAAAAAAGAATGGATTAATACGCAAGACATCCTGGAACGACTCGAAATCGTCAGCGACGACCGGATATTCCGAATAAAAGATGCCCTGCGTCTTGGGGTCCCTGAAAAGACCGTCCATAAACTTACCGGCATCGATCCCTGGTTTATTAAAGAAATTAAAAATCTTGTTCAGCTGGAAGATCAGCTTTTAAAATTCAATTTACCGGAAGACATCCCGGCTCCTTTTTTCCTGGAATTAAAACAGCATGGTTACAGCGATGCCCAGATCGCCTGGTTAATGCGGGTAGAAGAAAAAGATGTCGAAAAACAACGCAAAAAATTAGGCATCCGCAGAACATACAAACTGGTAGATACCTGTGCAGCAGAATTTGAAGCAAGGACTCCTTACTATTATTCGTCCTTTGAAATGGAAAACGAGAGTGCCAGCAGCGACCGGAAAAAAGTCATCGTACTCGGATCCGGACCCAACCGCATTGGTCAGGGTATCGAATTTGACTATTGCTGCGTTCATGGTGTGCTGGCCATCAAGGAGGAAGGTCTGGAAGCCATTATGGTAAACTGCAATCCCGAAACGGTCTCTACTGATTTTGATATTGCAGACAAATTGTATTTTGAACCCGTCTATTGGGAGCATATTGAAGAAATCATAGACCACGAAAAACCTGAAGGCGTAATTGTACAACTCGGTGGGCAAACCGCCTTAAAACTGGCTCAGAAAATCCATGAAAAAGGAATTCGCATCATAGGAACCGATTTCAACAATATGGATATTGCGGAAGACCGCGGCCGCTTTTCGGATATGCTGAAAGACATGGGAATTCCATATCCGAAATACGGTGTGGCCATGGACGCAGATCAAGCCCTCGAAGTAGCCCGACGGATCAGCTATCCGGTCCTGGTAAGACCCAGTTACGTGCTCGGTGGTCAACGTATGCGAATAGTCATCAACGATGAGGAACTGGAGCGACATGTGCTTTCGATATTTAAGCATATGCCCGATAACAAAGTACTTATAGATCAGTTTCTCGAACGTGCCAAGGAAGCAGAAATTGACGCCATTTGCGATGGCGAAGAGGTACATATCATGGGAATCATGGAACATATCGAGCCCGCAGGAATACATTCCGGCGACAGCTCGGCAGTATTGCCTACCTACAGTTTGAGTGAAAAGGCAATCCAGACCATGATTGAATATTCTAAAGCTATCGCATTTCACTTGAACATCAGAGGGCTCATCAATATCCAATTTGCAATAAAGGATGACCAGGTCTATGTCATAGAAGCCAATCCCAGGGCTTCCCGGACGACGCCGTTTATCGCAAAAGCCTATGGAGTGCCCTATCTGAACATGGCCACCAAAGTCATGCTGGGTGCGAAAAAACTCAAAGACTTTGAGATCGTTCAAAAGCTGAATGGGTACGCTATTAAGGTGCCTGTATTTTCATTCAATAAGTTTCCCGGCGTTGATATTAGCCTGGGCCCCGAAATGAAATCTACGGGAGAAGCGATCCATTTTATTAAAGATCTCTATGATCCCTATTTCCGGGATATTGATTCCAAAAGAAACATGTACCTTACAAGATAGAGTCAAACATGTTGCGTCTGGCAGCTGTGCATTATTAAGATTGCTTGCAATATAGTGCCTTGCAGCATCCAGATGAATCGGGTCTCCCGCCTTTCAGCAAAGCGGTTTTGGTCCCCTTTCAGACAGGTATTGGAAACACTTGATTTAGCTATTTTGTGTCTACTAAGGAAGCTTCATGAAAACTAAAAAAGAAATTGTCGAGAACTGGCTGCCAAGATATACGGGAACAGCATTGAATGAATTCGGTGAATACATTCTTCTGGTCAATTTCAGCATGTATGTCGAGTTGTTTGCCAAATGGAACAATGTTGAAATTCATGGCAGGGACCGATCCATGATCAACGCAACGGCAGATAACATCAGCATCATCAATTTTGGAATGGGAAGCCCCAATGCAGGAACTATTGTGGACCTTCTTACCTCCATTAAACCAAAAGCAATTCTTTTTCTGGGAAAATGCGGCGGCTTGAAATCCAATAAAAATAAAGTCGGGGATTTTATTTTGCCTATTGCCGCCATTCGCGGTGAAGGGACTTCGAATGACTATCTGCCGGCTGAGGTTCCGGCTTTGCCTGCTTTTGCTCTGCAGAAAGCCATTTCGACAACCATCCGTCAATATGAAAAAGACTACTGGACCGGCACCGTTTACACAACCAACAAGCGCGTGTGGGAACATCGCCTGGACTTTAAAAAATACCTTCTCCGACTTCGCGCCCTGGCAATAGATATGGAGACTGCGACGATTTTTATAGCCTCATTTAAAAACAGGATTCCTGCCGGAGCCTTGCTTCTCGTTTCGGACCTGCCCATGATTCCTGAGGGGGTCAAGACCGAGGCAAGTGACCGCGTTGTCACCGAGCATTACATGGACTTACATTTGAGAATCGGAATAGATTCTCTTCGAAAACTGAGAGACAATGACATTACCGTCAAACACCTACGGTTTGAAGACTGAGTTGGGAGCCAAGAGACGAACTTATTGCCCCAGTTTCTTGTAAATTTTAGCAGAAACGTCTTCGCTTTCTTTGTAAAAAAGCAATCCTGCAGAACTGTCGAAAATAAACAGATAATTTTCCTCAACGCCCAGTTCCTTTATGGCCTTGTTGATTTTATCGAGGATGGGCTGCACGAGTTCCTGCCTTTTCTTTTCAAGTGAATTCCGGACAGACTCCCGGTAGTTGGACAGAGCGTTGTTGTCGAGCTCCAATTCGGATTGAGCCTGCTTTTGTTGGTTGGAAGTCAAGCTTCCGGCCTTCATATCGCTTTGGAATTTCCTGAGCTTGTCCTGATATTTTGTCAGCATTTCATCACCGGCTTTGTTCAGCGACGCTTCGTATTGACGAAGTGTTTTAGAAGCCAGTTTTGCTTCCGGCAACGAATCAATTAATTGCACAGAGCTGAGATGACCTACTTTCTGAGCATGAGAATACGGTAAATAAAAGGCAAATAATAGGGCAAACGAAAGTAAGCTAACCTTCATCAGGGGAGATATTTAATAATGAATGACGTTTTAGTTGTTGTTGTCCGAATCAAGCTTTTTGCGATCTGCATCGCGCATACCCTCCCGGATCTCGCTTGAAATGTTGTTTTTAGCGTTATTAAATTCGCGGATGCCCGTTCCCAGGCCACGCATAAGTTCGGGGATCTTTTTGCCACCGAACAGCAAAAGCACGATGAGGAGGATGACTATTACCTCCGTTGTTCCCAGGTTTCCCAATAGTAAAAGATTCATGTGGTGAATAAATTAAAACTCAAAGTTATCTCTTTAATCCAATTTCACGGAGCCTCTCTTCCAAATAATCCCCTGCCGTAATCGGCGGATACGATGCGGATAAACCTACCGGCACACAGGAAGCCAGGCAACTTAGATCCATATCGCTCCTCGGATGAAGGAAAAAAGGAATTGAAAGGCGCGGTATATGCCAACTTTCCCTGGGTGGATTAACTACCCTGTGGGTTGTTGAAATCAGGTAATTATTTGTAAGACGCTGTAACATATCGCCCACGTTTACGACGATTTCCTGGTCTTGAGGAACAACCTCCTTCCATTCTCCCTCCAGGTTCAGCACTTGCAGACCTCCGGAAGAAGCGCCCACCAGTAAAGTGATGAGGTTAATATCTTCATGTTGTTCAGAACGCAAGGCTGACTTGGGCTCTTCCGTAATCGGAGGATAGTGAATAGCACGAAGTATGCTATTTCCATTCTTAATCCTGGGATCAAAATAATCCTCCTCCAGACCTAAATGCAGGGCAATTGCTCTCAGTAATTGGGAGCCACTCTGTTCGAAATATTTGTAAAGTTGATTGCCCAGTACACTAAATTCGGGTAATTCCAGGACAGAAATGTTATCCGGATATTCGTTTTTGATAGGATCTCCGTCCGAAACTGTCTGCCCGATTTGGAAAAATTCCTTTAGATCTCCCACATTTGACTGTTTCGCATGTTCCTTTCCAAAGGACGTATATCCTCTTTGCCCAGCCAATCCGGAAATCTCGTATTTCAGTTTCACTTCCAAAGGCAGAGAAAAAAATGCTTTGGATGCCGAATAAAATTGGTCTACCACCTCTTTTGGAACACCATGATTCACGACCCCGACAAAACCAATTTTATGAAATGCCTCACCCAGCTGATCGACAAAAGCTGCCCTTTGCCGGGCAGTACCCTCTGTAAATGTTGCAAGATCAACTAAAGGTATGCTTCTCGAATCCATAGAATATTGCGGAATGAAGACAAATATGCAGCTAAAATCCAAACTATAACACTATTGACCGATTAATCGTTCCTCGGTTTAAAACGTGCCCTGTCCAAAAGCTGCTGGCTGTCTCCGGGAATCAGTAAATCCATTGGTTTGATACCTGGATTTTGATCCATATACGATTTTATGATTTCGTAACCAATGAATGCACCTGTCCTTCCGGGCGCATCCTCCGGCATCCCCGGAGAATGAGGACTTGGGTTGATGTATTTGTTTATTTTTAATAATTCACTTGAATACAACAAATTATTTGAAAGGAAATAAGACCAGATGTCCAATCTATTTTTCCTGCACCAATTTAGTTGGGTGGATGACATTTCAAACAATACCGTATCCGGTGCTTCCGGAAGAAGTTTGGTAAGAAGATAAATCTTTTTACCCCTTTGCAGAATATAATCCAACAATTGCTGAGAAGGTGCGAGTGGTACCCTGTCTTCAAGCCATGCATCCCAGGTTTTACTCACCAGATGATCCCGGTTAAAACTACGGGTGAGGTATTCGGAAAATGCAGGATTCTCTGGATCCAAGGCTTTGTAATCCATGGATTTGCCAAGAAAAAATTCAAGGCCTATACCCAGGGCATCTTTCCCTCTACCTTCCTCGAAAATAAAATTGGCATACGCAAAGTCGGAGACCAGCGTATAAAAAGAAGGTTCCGGCAAGCCCGGAAAGTAATATTTAAAAAATTGCAATGACCGTTGCAGATCCTTTTCAACCGGTGTAAATTCAGAATAGGCTTCGGACACCTTTTGAAGGCAGGTCCTTACATGTGGATCTCCAATAAATTGTTGCATTCCCAATTTGAAAGCAGGACTTAAGCCTGAAGTGTCGTAAGGAAGTTGTAGGATCTGCCTGAAATACAATTCGCAAAAGACGGGATATTTTTTTATGAGCATGCCCAGCTTTTGTTCAAGATTTGAAGAATCCATTTCCAGGAGTTCTTTTTCAAAACGGGCTACTTTTAAGGAAGGATGTATGGATGAGACATCAGGCACCCTGTCCTTGCTATCCGGATTGCAACAATAGAATCCAGAAATGAAGAGGCAGAACAAAACTATTTGGAAAAGAGAGTATTGATTGTACTTCATGGATTTAAAAGTTAAGCACAAAACGAAAAATGCATTCGGGTAGTATAACCGGGATGTGCTTCAGAGCAGTTGAAAAACAAGCCTGAACATCTGGTAAAAATACTCCGTGGGCCTGAATTAGAATTATCATAGTTTTACAACACCATAAGGGCAACGCGATGATACAGGAACATTATAAAATCTGGCTGATTTGTTTTTGGTTTGGTTTGAGCATTTCGCAGATAGATGCGCAGGAACTAAAGTTTTGTATCCTGACGGGTCCATCCATAAGTTGGATGGATGCAAATAAAAATGTGATCAAATCAGGATCCGGACGATTGGGATATACCATCCACATTCAAGCTGAATACTGGCTTACGGATCGCTATGCATTGACTGCAGGAATGGGCTTTTTTTTAGGACAGGGCGGTTCGCTGAACTACCTGAAAGGGGGTGATATTCTGAAGAATGCAGAGTTGAGTGATACAATCTACCACCATATTCCGGCAGGATCTGATATTACCTACCGGATGAACTACCTGGATTTTCCTTTTGGCTTTAAAGTGCGCACCGGAGAATACCGCAGAGTTCGTCTTTATATGCAGATTCCGGAGTTCAGTCTCTCTTTCCGGACAAAAGCAAGGGGCAACATTGAAGCGCCCCCTTTACCCTACACCAAGGATGAAGATTTCAGGGGACTTGTCAGTTTTATCAATTTGTACTATGGAATCAGTCTGGGTCTTGAAACCAAACTCAACAAGGACATCTCTCTCAATGGTGGAGTCCGCTTTTATCAATCCATAACGGATGTAACGGATGATTCCGGTGTGTACACGGATGGAATCAAGGAAAACTCAAAAGGTATATTAAGCAATCTCAATTTTCGCGTAGGAATTATTTTCTAATCATGAATCCATTCAACCTCCAGACATTCATAAAAGATGCCTTGCTTGAAGACATAGGACAAGGCGACATCACTTCAGAAGCATGTATTCCGGAAACCCAAAGTTCCAAAGCCCAACTTAAAATAAAGGAAGATGGCGTATTGGCAGGTGTCGATGTCGCTGAGGCTATTTTTAAATGTGTTGACCCCGGACTTCGAATAAACAAACTAATGCATGACGGCCAGATCATCCACTCGGGTGAGCTCGCTTTTGAGGCGGAGGGCAGTACGCGTTCCTTGCTGAAGTCAGAACGCCTGGTTCTAAATCTCATGCAGCGCATGAGTGCAATAGCCACCCTGAGTAACCGCTTTCATACTGAAGTGGCAGATCTGCCTGTCACCTTGCTGGATACGCGCAAGACCACACCCTTAAACAGGTATTTTGAAAAATGGGCTGTAAAATTAGGGGGTTGTGAAAATTACCGCTTTGGATTGTTCGATCGCTTTATGATCAAAGACAATCACATTGAAGCCTGCGGTTCAATTACAAATGCAATTGATGCTGTACATAGCTATATGAACATGCATCATCTCGAACATCTCGGGATAACTGTGGAAGTCAAAAATCTGGTTGAAATTGAGGAGGTTTTGTTGCGGGGAGGAGTCCATCAGATTATGATGGACAATTTTGAACGCCCCCTTCTTAGGGAAGGCGTTGCGATGATCAACAAACAGTTTAAAACCGAAGCTTCCGGAGGAGTAAGTCTGGAAACGGTAAGGAAAATAGCCCTAACGGGCGTTGATTACATTTCCATAGGAGCCCTGACGCACAGTGCCGGAAGCCTCGATCTTAGTCTGAAGATACAAAGATGAATCAGGCGGGATAGGTGGCAATTAACATGATGACCAATAATAGGGTCAGCAGGCTTACCAGCCAAAACCTGACGTCCTTGTACAAAACAGCTGGGGTCTGGTTTGTCTTCATACGCTTTCAAGATATTAGTATAGAAAAATGGTTTCCAGTTCGTTAATCGGAAGACCTAACGCGGATTCCTTAGAAATCCACGTGTAGCAATCCACTCACTTTTTTAATCTCGGAATGAATTCAATTGAAGGTGATGAGATAGTTTCAAAAACCATACCATAGCATTAAAATGTAATATGACCCATTTTTAGGGCCGTAATGGGCACATATTAGAATAACAATTATATGCCAGCCCAAAAAGTGAGAAAAATACCCTTTTGGGGTAGCTGTTCAGATTCAATTATTATCTGATATATCATTTCTCAATAGCTTGAATAATCCGGGCGTGGATACAAGCTGCGGGATTGCCGGCCTATCTTTAAGTCCTATTCACGAGCTATGAAAAAAATAATCAGTTTGAATACAAATGGCCTTCGGTCTGCCATCAGCAAAGGTTTCAGGGAATGGATCAAGGCCCATCCCTACGATTTGGTGTGTATCCAGGAAACGAAAATGGATGAAAGCCACGCGGACCCGGATTATTTTGCTCCGGAATCTTATCACTCCTATTGGCATTGTGCAGAAAAAAAAGGATATAGCGGTGTTTTGATCCTGAGTAAGCATAAGCCCAACAAGATCCGGACAGGTTTTGGAATACCTGAAATTGACCGGGAGGGACGTATGATATTGCTGGATTTTGACCATTTCAGTATTTGTAACTGCTACTTCCCGTCAGGCTCTGCCAGCGAGGAGCGCCATGCATTCAAAATGAAGTTTCTCGATGCCGTATATCCCCTGTTTATGGACATGGTTCACGAAAAAAAGAATCTGATCGTCGTGGGCGATTACAACATCGTACACCAGGGCATAGACATACACAACCCGGAACGCAAAGACAATCCCAGCGGATACAGACCGGAAGAACGCGCGTGGCTCGACAAATGGTTTACAGAATTGTTTTTGGACAGCTACCGGGTTCTTTATCCGGATAAAGTCGAATTCAGCTGGTGGAGTTACCGCGCAGGCTCTTATGGAAAGAACAAAGGATGGAGAATAGATTACCAATCGGTGACACCTTCCCTGAAGTCAAAAGTGGCAGATTTAAAGCATCTGCGTGAAATACGATTTTCGGATCACTGTCCTTTGGAAGGACATTACCTGCTTTAAAACTATTTCGACTGAACTTTCTCCCGGCTTAATTGTATTTTGGTATAAATTCCAGTATGTCCACACCACAAAACCCCCAAAGCGTACTGTTGCTGTATACAGAGCAAACACCGAATCCGGAATCCCTGAAATTTGTGAGCAATCAAATGCTGTATCAGGGTATTGCGGATTTTAAGGACAAATCCCTGGCCGAAAGCTGGTCTCCACTTGCGGCCCGTCTCTATGAAAAGGAATACGTTCAATCTATTTACATTTCCAATAATTTCGTTACGATAACAAAGAAACCGGAATTCGAATGGCACGAAATCATGATTCCGGCGAAGGAATATCTCAAAAGTTTGATCGAAAGCGGCGTCAAAGTAATCAACGAAGGATATTCGGAATTTATGAAAGAACAAGCCCATGCAGAATTCTCTGGGCAGTACGACGAAAAAGACAGTGAGATTGTTCATCGCATCAAGGAAATGATCCAAATGTATGTAAAGCCGGCTGTCGAAATGGATGGCGGCAATATAGAATTTAAAAACTACAAAGAAGGCATCGTCACGGTGATGATGCAGGGTAGCTGCAGCGGTTGCCCCTCTTCCACCGTTACACTAAAAGCCGGCATCGAAGGCCTTCTCAAAAGAATGGTTCCCGAGGTACAGGAAGTGGTTGCCGAAGCGGTTTAAGGACAACTAACGACTGTTAGGATTTGTTTTAGCCTTCGGTGAGATACCTGGCTTCAATAGGCAGGCGGCGGCCCAATCCAAAAGATTTCGTGGACACTCTGAGAACAGGTGGGGACTGGAATCGTTTAAATTCAGCGCGGTTCACCATTCGCAACACCTTCTGGACCAGTGATTCCTCATACCCTCTTGCAATGATCTCCCTCGGCCCCTTGCGCTGTTCAATATACAAATACAAAATTTTATCAAGTATCCCATATTCCGGTAAAGAGTCGCTGTCTTTTTGATTTGGCCTCAGCTCTGCTGAAGGTGGCTTGACGATCGTATTTAAGGGAATCCTATTTTGGACATTATTGATGTATTCCGCAAGTTCAAAAACCTGTGTTTTATAGACATCTGCAAGCACGGCGATCCCACCGCATAAATCCCCATATAAAGTACCATAACCAACCGCCATCTCACTCTTATTGGTCGTATTCAAAAGGATATAGGAAAATTTATTTGAAAAAGCCATGAGCAACATGCCCCGGATTCTTGCCTGAATGTTTTCCTCGGTTACATTTTCAGGTAAATCTTTAAAATAGGGCGCCAAAGTTTCCTTGAAAAGCTCAAATGTGGCTGCTATTGGAATGATGGAATAGGCAATACCAAGGTTCTCTGCAAGCTCCACGGCATCTGTTACCGAAGCTTCTGATGAAAATGGAGAAGGCATCATCAAAGCCATCACATTTTCCTTGCCAAGTGCTTCCACTGCCAAAACACAGGTCACTGCGGAATCTATACCTCCGGATAAACCGAGGATGGCTTTCCCGAATCCCATTTTTCCAAAATAATCGCGAATACCCAAAACCAGCGCTTCATGTATAAGCTGATACCGGGACTTGTTTTGTTCCCTGCTTTGACCCCCTGCAATAACTTCTTCCAATGCGTATGTTCGAATGGCCTGCTGAAAAAAAGGAAATTCATCAAAGCAGGATCCCCCGGGAGAAACAACGGCTGACCCACCATCAAATATAATTTCCGTCTGACCTCCGAAACAATTGACATAAAACAGCGGAATCTGGTACCGTTGCACATTTGCACGGATGACGCCCAGGCGATCTGAGGCATGCTCAAAATCAAATGGCGAAGCAGATAAATTTAATATAAAATCAGGTTTTTCTTCAATAAGAACATCCATCGGGCAAATGGTATACAAGGGATTTTCATTTCCCAGATTCCAGATGTCTTCGCAAATGGTAATGGCAATTCTTTTATTTTTGAACAGCACCGTTTTAAAACTGCGGTTAGGCTCAAAGTACCTGTACTCATCGAAGATGTCGTAGTTTGGAAGTAAAGCCTTGTGAGCGATCAGCTGGACCTTTTTCTGATAGAGAAAGAATGCGGAATTGTACAAATCCTTTCCCTCTACGTCCGGGTTCACGGTAGGAGCCCCAACCACAATAGCAAGATCTTCGCTCATTTCACACAAGCGGTTTACCACATACATCGACTGCCGGATAAAATCTTTGAATTCCAGAAAATCCCGGGGAGGATAACCGCAGACCGCAAGCTCACTAAAACAGATAAGGTCTGCCTTATTCTTTTTGGCTTCCAGGATTGCATCCCGCATGATATTGAAGTTTCCTTCAAAATTTCCAATGTGGTAATTTAATTGGGCAAGGGTGATGTTCATCTCAAAAATTAATCTGCAAAATAATAGAATTGTTGCTTTGTAAGAGTCCTTCAATCTAAAACACAAGACCTTATAGCCGGCAAATTTATTGTATTTTTGGGCCTCGATTATGGACCCATTCCTCGTATCCGCCAGAAAATACCGCCCGCTCAAGTGGTCGGATGTGATTGGACAGGAACATGTGGCCCAAACACTTAAAAATGCCCTGGCAAAAGGACAAATTGCTCATGCCTTTTTGTTTTGTGGTCCCAGAGGTGTTGGCAAAACCACTTGTGCCCGTATTCTGGCTAGGGTTCTCAATTGCAGCAATCCGGGATCAGACTGGGAACCATGTAATGAATGCGATTCCTGTAGGGCATCCATGGAAAATGCATCCTTTAATATTTTTGAACTGGATGCTGCATCCAACAATTCCGTTGATGACATTCGCGAATTGGTAGACCAGGTGCGCTATCAACCACAGGCCGGGAAATTTAAAATCTATATTGTTGACGAGGTACATATGCTTTCCGCAGCGGCTTTCAACGCTTTCCTGAAAACCTTGGAGGAACCCCCGCCCTACGCAAAGTTTATTCTTGCGACCACGGAAAAGCACAAAATCATCCCCACTATTTTAAGTCGTTGTCAAATCTACGATTTCCGGAGAATTGGTGAAAAAGACATCGTACGGCAGTTGAAGAAAATTTCTGACAAAGAAGGTCTGAAGGTAGAGGAAGAAGCCTTTCATCTGATCGCACAAAAATCCGATGGTGCAATGCGGGATGCCCTGTCCATGTTTGACCGGATAAAAAGTTTTTCAGATAAAAATATTAGCTACAAGGATGTAGCTGAAAACCTCAATGTGCTCGACCACGAGTACTACTTTAAGTTTATCAATGCCTTTTTACTTGAAGACCTGAAAACGGGTTTACTGCTTGTTGATGAAATACTTCGATATGGCTTTGAGCCGGAAGTGCTGTTGGAAGGTCTGACCGGACACGTGCGAAACCTCATGGTAGTCAAAGATCCACAGATGCAATCGCTGTTTGAAGGCAGTGAGGCCCTGAGACAAGAATTCAAAAACCAGGCGGATGCGTGTGAACTTTCCTCTCTGGTTGGTTGGCTGGATGTACTTAATGAAGGCGACCTCAACTTGGGACGTGCACACAATAAGAGGCTTCACACAGAAGTGCTTCTGATTAAACTATGTTACTTCAGTCGTAAGAGACTCCTGCAACTAGCGGAAAGTGACGCCCCGGGACAAAAAAAAAACCCTCAACTGAAGTAAAATCAGATAGTAAGCCGGAAGAGTCCAAAACTCCGGGCTTAAAACCACCTCCCCTTCAGGAAAATGCACTCACGGAAAAAGAGGCACCTAAAATTTCCATCCCTCGCATTGGAAATTTCGATCATTTAAAAAAGAAAATTGAAGCGGAAGAAAAACAGAGAAAAGAAAGTTTGATTGCATTCAACGAAGAAAGTGCAAGGAGTTTTTGGCAACAGCTTCTTGAACACGAGACCAATCTCTCTCTGAAGACCCTTATGAAAGCTGCGCAGTTTCATATAGAAGCGCATTCCATCCGGATAATGGTGGGCACGATCATCGCCCGTGAAACCCTGAGGGCAGAATTAAAATTAGATGAAAAACTCCGCCAGACTTTTGCAGATAAAAATATCCAATTTCACATTGAGGTAGATCCTTCACTTGCAGACCGAGAAGAAAAAAAACCGCAAAAACTTTTTTCGGCACGAGAAAAATGGGAACTCATGGTCGAACGCAATCCCAAATTAATGCAATTCAAAGAAAAACTCCAACTCAAACCCGATGAAGATTAACCAGCTATGATGTGGAAATTACTCAGGTCTCTGTTTTTTCTATTGGACGCAGAAAAAGCGCATTATCTCGCCATGAATGCCTTGAGCTTTTTTTTAAAATGGCCTTTCATTGGCTGGCTTCTGAAAAAATCTTTTGCATTTGAATCCCCTTTGCTGCAGACGGAATTTTGTGGCATGTCGGCAAAAAATCCTGTTGGACTTGCTGCAGGCTTTGATAAAAATGCCAACTGGCTGGAGCTTCTGTGTGTACTGGGCTTTGGACACATTGAGGTAGGAACTGTAACGCCCCTTCCGCAAAATGGAAATCCAAAACCGCGGTTGTTCCGCTTGAAAAGAGACCATTCGATAATAAATCGCATGGGCTTCAACAATGACGGATTGGTGCATTTGAAAAAAAGACTGGCCGCTTTTAAAAAACCACAGGGACTGATCATTGGTGGCAACATCGGTAAAAATAAACTGACCCCGGATGAAGATACCATTGGAGATTATCTCTGTTGCTTTCGGGAGCTGTTTGACTATGTGGATTATTTTACCATAAATGTCAGCTCTCCAAATACGCCTGGTCTTCGGAAACTGCAGGACAAAGAACCACTGCACGCACTCTTGTCAGCCATTCAGAAAGCCAACCAGCAACAGGCACAACCGAAACCCATTCTTCTGAAAATCGCGCCAGACCTTGATTACCAGGGTTTGGATGACGTTTTGGAAGTCGTGCTATTAAATCAGATAGATGGCATTATCGTCAGCAACACGACCATTAGCAGACCTGAAAACCTTTTAGAAAAACAAATTGCACAAGAAAGCGGAGGTTTGAGTGGTGAGGCCTTGCGGTCAAAAGCCAGTGAATGTTTGCGCTATTTAAACTTGAAAGCGAACGATCGTTTGTCTTTTATCGGAGTAGGTGGAATTATGAATGGCAGAGACGCACTCGATCGCATACAGGATGGTGCACAGTGGATTCAGATCTACAGCGGAATGATTTATTCCGGCCCCTGGATGATCAGGCAAATCAAAAAACAGATGGCAGCTGAGCTTAAAAGTTCCTGATCCTTTATTCCCGGATTCAAATGCTGGAAAGCAAAACAGCTGCTTTTTCGAGATCCCTGTTTTGGAAAAGTTCGAGTGCTTTTTGATGGATTTCCTCAACGGTTCTACCAATGAATGGGCTCAAATGTGGGTCGTTGCGGATTTCCGCAAGAGCTTCCTCTTTTCCGGGTAAAGCTTTCATCCCGGAGAGAGCCCCTATTATCTGCGCTGTTAGTATAGGGCTTTTTTTTACATGATCCGGAAGTCCCGGGTAGCCAACAACAGGAAGGTGCTGAGATTGTGGAAGACTCATAATCGCCGCACCACTTGCTCTTACATAAAATGCCCTTCCCATTCGGCCCATCAGGTCGATTTTATCTGGATCAATGCGCTCATTTTCATCCAGCACATCCTCATTCAAATGCATGCACAACACTTCGCAGATAATCAAATGTCCTGCACCACCATGTTCCCCTAAAGTGATAATTTCGGTAACCTTGCATTCTAAATTAGCAGGAGATTCCAGAACCAGTGGTGGTTTTACATGTACCGAGGGTGCAGGCGTCAAGCCGGATTGCTCAAACTCGCTGATGTCTTTTGGAAAATCAACACTGCAGACCATCATTTGCCGGACAATGGAATAATTCACCACGTTTACAACGCACTCACGGGTATGCTGCACATTGTACAAAGTGTCCTTGGTCGTATTGTTTTCAACCCTCCGGTTGGAAGAAAAAATAAGAATGGGGGGGTTAGAACTAAATGCATTGAAAAAGCTGTAGGGTGCCAGATTTGTCCTGCCTTCTTCGTCTATGGTGCTGACGAATGCAATGGGACGGGGTGCAACGGCACCCAATAAATATTGATGTAAATCTTTCGTGGGGATTTGCCCCGGAGTAATTATTTTTTTCATATCGTACTCTAAAATCTGAAAGGCTAAAACAAATGCAAGGGCCAAAATGGAGGACCAAAATCAAAACAAAAGTACTTCCATATGCGAACAGTTGAACTATGCAAAAAGAAATGAGATTGCCCTCTTCGAACACAACATTTTCATTTTCCGGGGGTTTGATAAATACCTTTCCAATTATCTCAAGGAATAAATCAATACATTGAAATCAATCATTACTCTTTCCGGAATTCTGCTCTTTGCATACCTGATATATTATTTTTTTTTCAAATCCATGTTGGTCACCGGTCAGGATGCGCCTGCCTTCAAATCCATTGATATAAACGGACAAACCATTGAACTCAGCCAGTTTAAAGGGCAGTACGTCCTGTTGGATTTTTGGGGATCCTGGTGTGGCCCCTGCCGGAAAGAGAACCCTATATTGAAAATGTTTTACCAGAAATACCGCGAGCAGACTTTTAAACAGGCCAAAGGCTTTGAAATACTAGGCATCGCCCTTGAAAGTCGGACAGAAGACGCCCTTAAGGCTATCGCCGCCGATGGACTTTTATGGCCGCATCACATTGTTGAAACCAATCGCCTGGATGGTGACTTAGCGAAACTGTACCAGGTAAGGAGCATTCCTACCAAATTCCTGATAGGTCCTGATTTAAAAATCGCTCTCGCTGATCCTTCTGTTGCCGAATTAGATGCATTTTTGGCCTATCAATTATTAAAAAACTGACAAATTGACCTTTTTTATCGAATGGCAACATAATTGAAGCCATTCCTATGGAGCTAATTAGAGCATGTATGGTGACAAATGATCAATTAAATGAAAATCAGGAACTGGAAACTCCTGTTGCGGATACGAAAAACCCCCTCAACCAGGATGAGGCTGGGGGAATTGAAAATGAAAAGCCGGGAGATCTTCAGTTATTAAAAACGGAGCTTGAGGATCAAAAGGAGAAGTACCTGCGTCTTTTCGCTGAGTTCGACAATTACAAAAAAAGAACGCTCAAAGAGAAAATAGAACTCACCAGAAACGCAAGCCAGGAGCTTATTCAGGATCTTTTAGTGATTCTCGACGACTTCGATAGGGCTAAAAAACTTTCAGAAGATCAGGGAAAGCCTGAAATATTTCCGGAAGGCATGCGGCTAGTCCATCATAAATTCCTGGGAATTTTGCAATCCAGAGGTCTTGAATCGATGGAATCCAATGGACAGGCCTTTGATCCCCAATACCATGAAGCCATAACAGAGATTCCCGTGGAAGACACATCGTCAAAAGGAAAAGTAATAGACACGATCGAAAAAGCATATGTACTGAATCATAAGATGATTCGGTTTGCCAAAGTCATCGTTGGCAAATGATAAGGCTTATTAAAAGCCCAAATTAAGAAAATGGCAAAAAGAGATTTTTACGAAATATTGGGAGTTCCCAAATCTGCAGATGCGGATGCGATTAAGAAAGCATACCGAAAAGTTGCAATGCAATATCACCCGGACCGCAACCCCGGAGACAAAACTGCAGAGGATAAATTTAAGGAAGCTGCAGAAGCTTATGAAGTTTTAAGCGATCTGGACAAAAAGGCACGATACGATCGTTACGGTCATGCCGGTGTGGATCCCAACGCGGGCTTCAGTGGAGGTGGCGGAATGAGCATGGATGATATTTTCAGCCATTTTGGAGATATCTTCGGAGATTCCGGCTCTCCATTTGAATCTTTTTTTGGCCGGAGTGGCGGAAGGGCGCAGTCCGGAAATAAAGGAACGAATCTGCGGATAAAAGTCAGCCTGAGCCTGGAGGAAATTGCTTCCGGAGTTACAAAGAAAATCAAAGTAAAAAAACAAGTGGTTTGCAAATCCTGCCACGGTTTAGGTGCAAAGGACAGCAAATCCATAAAGACCTGCAGCAGCTGCAATGGGCAAGGCTATGTTCGTCAAATAAAAAATACCTTCCTAGGCCAAATGCAAACAACTGCCACTTGTCCGAGCTGCAATGGAACCGGTCAAACGATATCGGTTGCTTGTCCTAATTGCCGCGGTACCGGTCACGAAGTAGGCGAAGAAACTATTGAAATTCAAATTCCCACCGGAGTCGAGGATGGAATGCAATTGTCCATGAGAGGCAAGGGAAATGCAGGAAGTCAGGGCGGCCCTCCAGGAGACTTGCTTATCAGTATCGAGCAAAAGCCCCATGAGCATTTTAGTCGCGAAGGAAATAATATTTATTACGACCTCTATCTCAATTTCGCTGATGCCGCCTTGGGTAGTCAGATGGAAGTGCCCACGCTCCAGGGAGTTGCAAAAATTAAAATTCCACCCGGAACTCAAGCAGGCAAAATATTCCGGCTTAAAGAGATGGGATTGCCCAGTGTTCACAATTACGGAAAAGGAGACCAACTTATTCATATAAATATCTGGACTCCAAAATCATTCACTTCGGAAGAGAAAGCACTTTTGGAAAAACTGCGGGACCTTCCAAATTTTCAACCGAACCCCGGAAAAACGGAGAAGGGTTTCTTTGAGCGCATGAAGGAATACTTCAGTTAACGCATCTACAAATATTTATGATATCCATCAAACGAACAGCTGTCCTTCTCTGCATTTTCAGTGTGTGCATACTATTCATGAATGCCTGCCATTCGGATTGGATATACCATCAAAAAATAACTTTGCCTTCCAGCCAATGGCCCTACAGCAATCGCATGGAGTTCAAATGGAATATCGAAGACACACTCCCAACCTACGATATGGAACTCGTTGTAGAACATAGTCCTCAGCTTGCTTATCGCAATGTATATATTAAAACCTATACCCGGTTTCCAGATGCTTCAGAGAAAGACCAATTACTCAGTCTTGAGCTATTTGATGAAGCGGGCAAAGCATATGGGCCTTGCAACTCTGATGCATGCGAAACACCCATTCTATTGCAATCCAGACTGCGATTTCCTCAGACAGGAACGTATTTATTGAAAATTGAACAGTATGGCAGGGACTCCATATTAAATGGAATCCAATCTTTCGAACTTCGATTGAAACGAAACGCTAATTGAACATTCTGCAAAAATAATTTATGAAATACGATCAAAAGCATATCAGGCATGATTGCTTTTGGTGATCTCCCCAACAGGCCAAATAAACTGAAATTCGCACCGCACATTGAAAAGGTGTTTGCAAGAAAATGTTAGAATAGAAGTGGAAGTTGATACGTTTTTGCAATGCCTTTGATCCATTTCATTTTGATTACATAATATAAATCTGAAAAATATTTATACCAGCCGGATTTAAGAGAAGAGCCGGAATGAGCTCCGGCTCTCATATTGCGACATCAGTTCTTCTTACCCAACATCATCAAATCACCAAGTACGATTTCGGTAAAAAACTTTTTATCGCCGTCTTTTCCATCAAAACTGCGCGTAGTAAGTTTCCCCTCGATCGCCACTTCGCTGCCTTTTGCAAGGTACTCTTCAACGATATCAGCGGTTTTCCCCCATGCCACAACATGATGCCACTGTGTGTCAGTGACCTTCTTCCCGTCTTTATCATAATAATGTTCATTGGTAGCCAGCGTAAACTTGGCCATCTTCGTCCCCTTTTCCAATTGCTTGATTTCTGGATTCGCTCCAAGATTTCCTATCAAGCGGACACTGTTTCTAAGGTTGTTCATACGTGTTAAATTAATTAGTGAATAATAAATTCCATTGCGCTGATCAGTTGCAAACGGACCACAAGTAAAATAAATAATTTGCCCCTGTCAATAAATTAATCGTCTAAAAACGACTAAAAGCAATTCCAAAATTTGGATGTGCTGCACGCTTGCTGTTTATTTACCTGCAAATACACGATCATGAACACACAAAAATCCTGTCTGCTCTGTGCTTCACCTCTGTTGGGTCGCACCGATAAAAAATTCTGCAACGACCATTGCAGAAGCCATTACTATAATATGAAAAATAAATGCAGCGAGTCCCTCATCCTTAAAATCAATAACCGCCTGAGAAAAAACCGTCTCTTGCTGAAATCCGTGATGGATCCTTTCCAAAAAAGAGAAATTCCTAAAGATCATTTATTAAGTTTGGGTTTCAATCCGGATTTCTTTACGCATGTTCAAACATCCAAACATGGCCACACCATCAAAATATGCTACGATTACGGATTCCGGTTTCTCGAAAATCAAAAAGTACATATACGAAAAGTTCATTCTGATAAGATCCTATCCTAAACCTTGACAATGGTCCGATTCGAAACACGCATTCTCAAATTTAACAAACAAGGCGAAAAAACAGGATGGTCTTATGTTGAAATTCCGCAAGCCATCGCAACCCAACTCCAGCCCGGAATAAAAAAATCTTTCCGCGTAAAAGGTAAAATAGATGATCTGGATATATCGGGTATTAACCTCCTGCCAATGGGTGAAGGCAATTTCATTTTACCCCTAAATACTTCAATGCGCAAATCACTGCAAAAAAAACAAGGAGACAAACTTGTACTCCATCTTGAATTTGATCCGGATCCTTATTTGCTGAATATAGAACTCATCGAAGCCCTCGAAACAGAGCCTGCAGCAATTGATTTCTTCAAATCATTAAGCGGATCTCATCAAAATTATTTTTCAAAATGGGTGGAAAGTGCAAAGACCCTGCAAACCCGCCACTCCAGAATAGAATCCTGCTTCCACGCCATGCTTAAAAAGCAATCCTATGCGGAAATGATTCGCAGTCGCAAAAATTCACAGGATCCCTTCTGATTTGAAATTGAAATTTCTCTTCCAGGTAGTTTTGTATCAACCGGCTTTTTCTTTCTTTGTAGAAATTCCAAAAGGCAGATACAAGGGGCAAAATTGAATAAAACTGGTAAGCAGAAAAACTGCCGCCAATATAAGTGCAATCGTACCGGCAACACCGGTAATCTGTCCTGTCATATACAGCACAACAATCAAAGCAGCAATTATAAAACGCACTGCCCGATCTACAATTCCCATGTTCTTTTTCATTTTCAATCTTTTGAATAAAAGTACTCATAAGATCCCTTACGAAGTGTAACACCTGTTACAATTGTATTCAATCAGAGGTATGCCGGGAATACTTCAGATTCCTCGATTTTCCTTTCTTCAACAAAAGCGTGAATACAAGCGGATCCAACCGGTCTTCCAGCGAAAGCCCAAAGTCCATTTGGCTATAGCCTGGATAGGTTTTTGAAAGTGGGATGTCTTTGGATAAGTCTAGCAAGTCCTGGGTGGTAGAGTAGAACAATTTTTTTCTCGTCAATTCCTTCGCCAGATATTCTTGCTCAGGTTGTCCCGGAGTGGGAATTACGAGGGCTTTTTTTCGCAGTACGCTCAAATCCAAAAGGCTTGAATACCCGGATCGGCATACGATCCAGTCTGTTGCACATAACACGTGGTTTAATTCATCTCCTGAAATCAAATCTCTGATTTCAAGCTCTCCCTCAAAGCCCGGAGCACCTCCCTGTATGGGCTTCGACTGTTTTGTACCTCGAATCAGAATGCATCGCACTTTTCCCAACATCTTCATTTGTTTCAAGAGTATATCTTCAAACAGGCTGCGCTGCGGTTCCGGTCCGGATAGCACAAACGCATAATCATAGCGAATATCTGCATTCATCGGCTTGAACCGGCTCAACACGCCAATGAAATAGTGCTTTGCGGATTTGAACTGGTGCGATAAGGCTCCCGAAAGGTTGATCTCACCGGCAACATCGGGCACCCAGATCTGATTAAAGCGCATGTAGAAAAAGCGCATCCAGACATCACTCATCCATTCAGACAGAAAATTGTCTAATGGAAAATGTAAATGATGGGTAATAATTGCAGAGGGAATGCCCTTCTGTGAAGCTCCCAGCCTTGCATCTGAAATGATCAGGCCAACTCCCTCCTCTCTGCAAATCCTGCGTATTGCAAAGTGCTCCTTTACTATGGCGCGATGCATCTGAAACAACTGTAAACCCATATTCAGGTACATGTTCTTGAAGGGATACCGCATGCCATAATCCGGTAATTCGATTACACGCAATTCCGGAAATTCCATGCGCAGTAAATCTGCACCGGCTCCTGAACTTGCAAGAAGCACCTGGTATTGCCTGGAAAGAAAATATCGGATCACAGGGATCGTGCGCGTCACGTGCCCAAGACCCCAATGCTGAGGGCAAATTAATACTTTAGGACGTGCTGGCATTTTTGTAGGAGGCAAATAACGAGAGTAAATATAGGGGTCTCCTCACAAGGCAAGATGAAATTTTCCTAACCTTTCAAACGGATTTCCTCGTCCGGACCATCGAAAAATTTAAATTCTATTAAAGGGATGTCCTGATTTTCACGTATGGTGATTCTCTTCATGTACCTGAAAAACCATTTCCAGGGGAAGTTGTAAATTCCTTTTTTGAGGTAAGCCGCTATGTAGGGATGCACCTCGAGTATGAGGTTCCTTGTCGGACGGGTACTCAGTACAAAATCCAGATCTTTCTCTATTTGATCCACTAAAAATATAGAGGCGTTTGCCTTTCCGGTTCCTCCGCAGGAGGGACAGATTTCAGAAGTGTCGATTTTTAATTCTTGCTTTTCCCGCTGCCGGGTTATCTGCATCAGACCAAATTTGCTCAGGGGTAAAATGGTATGCTGCGCGCGATCGTTGTCCATGAATTTCTTCATCGCATGGTACAACTCCAGCTTGTTTTCATTGCTTTTCATGTCAATGAAATCGATGATAATCAAGCCTCCGATATCCCGCAGCCGCAATTGCCTTGCAATTTCTTCAGCCGCCTCCTTATTTACCTGGATGGCAGCCGTTTCCTGGTCAAGGCGCTGTGATTTTGGACCACTGTTCACATCAATGACATGCATGGCCTCCGTATGCTCTATGATGATGTATGCCCCGCTTGAAAGAGTGGAGGTGTTGCCAAATGCGGCTTTGATCTGCCGCTTCACACCGTAATGATCAAAAATAGGTTTACTTCCTTTATAGAGCTGGACTATATTGGCCTTCTCCGGCAAGTTGTTTTCAAGGTAAATTTTTATGCCATCGTGGATGTCCTTGTCGTTTACTACGATCCGGCTAAAGCTTGGATTGAGTAAATCCCTGATAATACTGGAGGTTTTGTCCAGTTCGCTCATGAGTTTGATAGGAGGTTTCGCACGAAACAGCTGTGCATGAAGTGCTTTCCAGCGTTCACACAAGGCATTAATTTCTTCGTGCATCTCCGCAACTTTTTTCCCCTCCGCAGCAGTCCGCACTACAATGCCAAAATTTTTGGGACGTATGGATTCGACCAGGTGGAAAAGTCGGTTGCGTTCATCGGCATTGGCTATTTTCTTTGAAATGGCAATGCTGTTGTTGAAAGGGGTCAAGACTAAAAAACGACCCGGCAATGTAATTTCACAAGTCAGGCGATGGCCTTTCGTGGAAATGGGTTCTTTTAGAATTTGCACTAAAAGAGGCATCCGTTTTTCGGTAACCTGGGAAACCTTTCCATTTTTTGCAATTTCAGGTTGCAGCTCGAATTGATCCAATAAAGACGAGGTGTACTTCCCTTCCAGCGATTCTTGGGTAAACCGCACATTGGAATTGAACAGAGGACCCATATCGGTATAATGCAGAAAAGATTCCTTGCGGTGCCCGATATCCACAAAAGCGGCATTCAGTCCGGGCATAAGCTTCTTGATCTGCCCGAGAAAGATATCCCCGACATTGTATTGGGTATTTGATTTTTGCTTGTGGAGCTCAACCAACTTGCGATCCTCAAGCAATGCAATCTCAACAGAACCTTGTTGTGCAGAGATAATCAGTTCTTTTTCCATGCATCATATATCATGATGCGAAATGCAAGCGAACATCACAATGCAGATTGGCGCGTTGCCAAATCCCCTTTTCATTTCATACCCTGACCACTGTTGCGTTCAGTTTCATGGACTGCATACCGGAATGGGGCATGAAATGCAAATTCTATTCGGTTTTGGGTGAAAACAGGTATAATCTTAACACATCTATGGCTACACCTTACGGCAATCCATAGGGGCTAATATCAGGGTAAAATCTTCCATTGTGGAAAACGCCTGCATCGCGCAGTGTACATTTTACTACCTGTTTTTCTTCTTGTGCCTGTTCTTTCTCAATCGCTTCTTGCGCTTGTGCGTGGCGATTTTATGTCTTTTTCTTTTTTTACCGCAAGGCATAAATCAAGTTTTACAATGTTTTATATATTTTTTAATTTCTTCAGTTCGATTCATCTGCTTCAGCAATTCCACCATCAGGCAATTTGCTTTGGCATTTTCAGGTTCCGCACCCAATACTTTATTCAATCTTGCTTCCGCTTTTTCAAATTGCCCGGTCTGCATGCCCAACTCCGCAAGTTGCATTTGAATGGGAAGATACTCCGGATATTTTTTTTCGAGCTCCAGAATCATCAGGATTCCCTTCATCGGCTCCTTACCCGGCAACTTGACATAAGCCATTGCCTTATACAAGGCATATGCCGGTTCATCCGGATTTAAAGAAAGAGCCTGCTCAAAACAAAAAACCGCTGATTGCTGGCAAAACATCCGCTCCTTTTCTTCCTTCTCCCCTTCCAGGCCATACAAAAAACTGGTCCCTGCAATACTCCAACTCTGTTCGGTCTTCTCCAACTCGGCGACTTTCCTGGCAAGGCTTCCCGCCAATGCAAAGCGGTTCAGCTTAAACCAAAACCCTGAAATGCGCTTGAAAACCGCGGCCTTTGCAGAATCCGCAGTCGTCTCTTCCAGCTGCCTGTTGTAGGAGTCCAGCTCAGCTTTCTGAACTGCATCCAATGTGGCATATGCTTCTTTTGCAAGATTTTCAAAACCCGTTAGCTCAAGTTCCTTGCTCCTGGCTGCACTGCTTTGTCTGAGCTTCGGCGAAACCACACTCAGACCAAAATAACAAAGCAACAAAAGAGTTGAAACCAAAAGTCCCAGCCGCAGAGGAGTCATGCCTTCCTTTTAGGCTTCATCCATTTCATCTTCCTCTTCTTCGGTCATCTCAGGCTCCTTGCCCAACTTCACATGGTCCACAAATATTTTAGCGGGCTTGAAAGAAGGTATGAAATGTTCCGGAATCTCAATTGCTACGTTCTTCTTGATATGGCGTCCAATCTTTTTGGCCCGCTTCTTTACTACAAAGGATCCAAATCCCCTAATGTACACATTCTCCCCTTGTGCCAAGGATTGCTTGACCTCTTTAAAGAACATCTCGAGGGACACAAGAACATCGACCTTAGGTACCCCGGATTTTTCAGAGATCAGTGCCACTAAATCAGCTTTTCTCATTTGCTTGATATTTAGACAGTTATGAATGATGGCCCTTAAAGAGCGTCGCAAATTTCGCAATTTTCAGCGGTTCGCAAAACTTTTATTCATTTTTTGTTAGGCTTTATATATTGTAACTTTTTATATATCAAGCAGATAGACAGGTTCAAAGCCCCTGAAAACAAGGCTTTCAAATAAAATACTACCTTTAAGGCAAAATGTGCCTATGCTTTTATCCATGACCGGATTTGGAAATTCCAAAGGTCACTTCCAGGGAAAGGAAATCGTCATTGAACTCCGTTGCATCAACTCCAAAGCCAATGATTTCAGGCTGAAACTTCCCAATAGCTACCGTCAGCACGAACTCGACCTGCGCAAAATACTGAACGACCAGGTCATTCGCGGAAAACTGGACCTCAGCATTTCCATTGACTCCGGTGGTCTCGAAGAAGAATTCAGCCTTAACAAAAATCTATTCCTGAATTTTTATAAGCAGATTCAATCCCTTTCTACTGAAATAGACCTGAAGCAGTCAGATCTCCTGAACGCCATCCTCAAATTTCCAAATGTCATCTTGTCGCAGGATACCTTGATTAGCGATGAACAGTATTCTTTTACGCTCGACCTGCTCCAGGAGGCTATTGAAAAACTCAATGATTTCAGATCCATAGAAGGAGGTATCATCGCAAACGATATGATCCTGCGTATCCAGCAGATTACAGATTACCTCCAGAAAATTGAAAAACTGGATCCCGAAAGAATGCAACTCCTCAAAGAAAAATTGCAGAAGTCTCTGAATGCAAATTTTGAATCTGAAAATATTGACCGCAACCGTTTCGAACAGGAATTGATTTATTACCTCGAACGCCTCGACATCACGGAAGAAAAAGTCAGACTAAAACAACACTGTGATTATTTCCTGGAGGAGCTTACAAAGAATGTGCAAATTAAATCACGCAAACTCAATTTCATCAGTCAGGAAATAGGCAGGGAAATAAATACGCTTGGCGCTAAAGCACAATTTTCTCCCATCCAAAAATTGGTGGTTGGTATGAAAGATGAGCTGGAAAAAATCAAAGAACAAATGGCAAACATCCTCTAGTCCATGAGTGGCAAAAAGATCATTATTCTTACCGCTCCTTCAGGTTCAGGTAAAACAACCATTGCCAATTTTCTGCTCTCAAAACTTCCACGCCTGGCTTTTTCAGTTTCCGCCACAACGCGGGCACCTCGTCAAGGGGAACAGGACGGTGTGCATTATCATTTTCTGAATGTCGATCAGTTTAAGTCTGCCATCCTCCAAAATCGATTTTTCGAATTCCAGGAAGTATACGAAAATCAATTCTATGGAACACTCCATGACGAGCTGCAAGGTATCTGGAATCAAAATAAAATTGCTTTACTTGACATCGACGTCAAAGGAGCACACCTCATTGAAAATAAAGCGAACTATGACATCCTTTCCATTTTTGTAAAAGCCAGCAGCATCGATATCCTGCGTCAACGTCTACAGAAAAGAGGTACTGATGCCCCGGAACAAATCGAGAAGCGTTTGCAAAAAGCATCTGAGGAAATGGAATACGCCAAATATTTTGATTACGTCATTACAAATGACAAACTCGAACTTGCACAAAGATTAATTCTTGAAATTGTCCTCGATTTTATGGCAGATGCCGCTCCCAATTCATCCAGGTAATTGGCAATATGCTGCTACACCTGCGGCAAAGCATTACATCACTAATTCGTTATACCAGGCTAAGCGGAGACAGATTCCTTCGTTTTAGATTGCCTTTTGCCAATCGTATTAGCTTGCAACCAGTCAACAAAAAATACAAACAAAACTCAATGCTTCCTGAATGTGAGCTTGGCTGCAAGCCAAGCTCTATGTCAGGGTAAAGCAGGTTTAGCTCGACTACTAGTGTGTTGCAGGGCACTCCTTCGGTCAGCATTCCATCAACCTCAAATAGTAAGGCTGATGCTGAAGTCCTGTGCTGAACTCGTTTCAGCATCAGCATGACTAAAGCTGTGTGTGTGAGTGCCTTGCCTCTGGCAAGGCACTCACACAGAATGTATTCAGTTATTCTTGATTATTTGGTTGACAGATCGTTTGACCTGCCGCTATTTGGAGTGCCACAAGGGTATTCGTATTGACCTGCAACCAGTCAACAAAAAGACAAACAATACTCAATGCTTCCTGAATGTGAGCTTGGCTGCAAGCCAAGCTCACATTCACAAAA
>CAYTNG010000007.1:222334-243302 GCA_964439105.1 uncultured Saprospiraceae bacterium | reverse complement strand
CCATCGGACTATATTTCTAAAGTATTCCGTCCTCCAATAGTTGCTTGAGTTTTTCTTGGTTGCTTTAATTAGCAACAATTCAATTTAGTTTAACAATTAATCAAGTAACAATGAAAAAAATAATTTTCGTTGCTATGGCACTTGTGTGTGCCTATGCGACAAGTTTTGCCCAAGGCAAAACACCAACGGCTGTTACGACAGCGTTTAATCAGAAATTTCCAAACGCTTCTAAAGTAAAGTGGGACAAAGAAAATGCTCACGAATACGAAGCATCATTTGAGTGGAAAGGCGAAAAGCTTTCTGCAAACTTTAGCGACACAGGCGAATGGTTAGAAACTGAAAGTCCAATTTCTTTTAATCAGCTTCCTGAAAAGGTGCAATCGGCTTTTAACGCTGCTCACAATGGAGCAACAATAAAAGCTGTAGCAAAAATTGAAACTTCAAAAGGAATAACAAAATTTGAAGTTGAATTTAAGCAAGGTGTTAAAACAGTAGAACTGTTTTACACCGCAGACGGAAAGGAAATAAAAGAATAACAAACCAAACAACAGCACGCCTTTGGCGTGCTGTTGTTTTTAATTTTAATCAAAATGACCAAGTATAAAATATCAATCATACTTGTGTTTGTTGTCTTGTTTTCTATTTCAAAATCTTACGGGCAATACAAAGCTGTAAATGTTTCAGGAACAATTAAAGATAAAACCTCTAAAACAGTTTTGCCATACGTAAACATAATATTGAAAACAGCAAAGGACACAGTATTTATAACAGGCACAGTAAGCAATGAGGAAGGAAGGTTTACACTTTCCAACATCAAACCGAATGATTATTTTTTGGAAGTTTCCTACATCAGTTACACAACCAAGCGACAAACTTTATTTGTTGGAACACTTTCGGAATTTTTGGAAGTGCCAACAATTGAATTAGAGGAAAGCAGCCAAACTTTAAGTGAAGTAACTATAACAAGTAAGCAAGATGAGGTAAGCGGAAAGATGGACAAAAAAACCTTTTCCGTTGCAGACAACATCAGCCAAAGCGGTGGTTCAGTTTTACAAACTATGCAAAACTTGCCCGGTGTTACCGTGCAAGATGGCAAAGTGCAATTGCGGGGAAGCGACAAAATAACCGTGCTAATTGACGGCAAACAAACCGCCTTAACAGGTATGGGCAGCCAATCTGGTTTAGACAACATTCCTGCATCAGCCATTGAAAAAATTGAAATCATCAACAACCCTTCTTCCAAGTATGATGCAAATGGGAACGCAGGTATCATCAACATTATTTACAAGAAAAATAAGAAAGATGGTTTTAATGGAAAAGTAGGTTTGACAGGCGGTTTAGGTTCATTGTGGGTGCGAAAAGAAAATTTGCCAAACATTCGACCACAATATCAATTTACCCCAAAAGCAAATCCTTCTTTGTCGCTTAACTACCGCAAAAACAAAGTCAAAATCTTTTTTCAAGGCGATTATCTCTACACTCAAACGCTAAACAAAAATGAGTTTGTAACACGGACTTATGACAACGGAACAATAATTAACCAACAAACAAAACGAAACCGAAACACACATTTTGCAACAGCAAAAGCGGGAATTGATTACAACATCAACGACCATAATATGCTGACCATTTCGGGCTTGTATGGATTAGAAAAAATTATTGACAATGGCGACCAACCATTTTTCAATTCAGACCTTTCCGAAAGGCTTCGCCTTTGGCAATTTTTAGAAGACGAAGTAAAAACTACAGTGATGGCTTCAACAGCCTATCAACACAAGTTTAAGCAATTAGGACATTTGCTAAATGTTGGTTTCAATTACACTTTTCATCGTGAGGACGAGAAATATTTTTTTGACAACATTATGCCAACTTTCACAGGCAAAGATGCTTTCAAACTGATTTCAGACGAACATGTTGCAGATTTCAATTTGGACTATGTGAAGCCACTTAAATACGGACGATTTGAAGGAGGTGTAAAATTTCGCTGGCGTGAAATTCCTACCAATATGCAATTTATTCCTGGGCTTAACTCGCCACTTGACAGCACCGCAGGTGGACCAGCCACCTACAAAGAAACTATTCCTGCATTGTATGGAAACTATGTTTTTGAAAATAAAAAAATTGAAGCAGAAATAGGTTTTCGAGTAGAATATGTAAATATAAATTATGTTGTAGGTTCAACACATCCTGTTTACAAAACCAACGGCTACAATTACACACAACCGTTTCCAAATGTTCGCTTTGCTTACAAGATAAACGACAACAACAGACTAACCATTTTTTACAACCGCAGAGTGGATAGACCAAACGAAGTGGACATTCGTATTTTTCCAAAATATGACGATGCAGAAATTATCAAAGTTGGAAATCCTGCACTCCGTCCGCAATTCACCAACACGTTTGAATTAGGTTATAAAACCAATTGGAAAAAAGGATATTTCTATACAGCAGCTTATCACAAATTAGCAGACGGAACTATTACACGAATTGCAAGCACAATTCCGAATAGCACATTGATTTATTCCATTTTTCAAAATGCAAAACGAAGTTATAATACAGGTTTAGAAATTGTGGTTTCAGAAGATGTGGCTAAATGGTTTTCATTTAACATCAACTTGAATGGCTATCACAACCGAATTGATGCTTTTACAGTTGAAAATAAATATCCAGTAACAAATACGTTCACAGCCGACAAGCAAGAAATATTTTCAGGCAACGCAAAACTGAATACTATTTTTCATTTGCCTAAGAACTTTGACATACAAGCTACGTTTATCTATTTAGCACCTGACATCATTCCGCAAGGAAAAATCGGACAGCGTTTTTCTTTAGACCTTGGTGTTAAGACAATTATTCAAAAAGGTAAAGGTGAACTATTTTTAAATGCCACAGACCTTGCAAACACAATGGTTGTAAAGCGACAAATTCAAGGCAAAGATTTTAATTACACAGCAACCGACTATTACGAAACACAAGTAATACGACTTGGTTACAGTTATAAATTTTAGCAATGAACAACAAGACAGCACCGAACGCCAACGCATTTGCAAGCACATTTTATTTTTACCTTTGCACTATCCAAACGCACGAAAAAATAAAAAGAGCTTGCAAGCCAACGCACGGGACAGTGCAGGGGTTCGGTGCTAACTTGACACGACAGAACATTGACCGAAAGAGAAGCCCAGCAGGTAACATGGGCTTAGCGAAAGTGGCGGTTCAGTGGTTAATTGAACATTTGTGCTTCGTATCAAGTGTAGTGCTGGCAGACAGTTTTGTGCTTCGTAATCGCCACCTTCGCCAAGCCCCGAAACGTTGAGCGCGATTGATTTTTTTTTCATTTGTGTGAGAGTGAATTAAACTTGTTGGATTGAGTGAGCAAGTAATTACTAAACTTGAAGCAAACCAGAACAATGTGAATGTATCGCGCTCAACAATGTACTTGCGTCATGCCGCCTAGCCTTCCCGGCTTTGCTTTTGGCCAAGAAACAAACGATACTTAATTTTATTGACAAAAAAACAAAATGGGCCCGGAGGCTTGGCCTAACCACAAGCGCCACGCCGCAAGTACCTACCGTTGGGCGCAATGTAGAATCAATCTAAAATATTAATTATGATAGACTTAGAAAATTCAATTATAGCTTTTGACACTTCAGCGCTGTTGGCTCTTTTTGATTACAATGAAGATTCAATAAAGGACATTCTTCAAAAACTAGGAATTGAATTCTCTAATAGGCTGCACTTACCTAATTATGCTGCAAAAGAATTTGCAAGACATAGGACTACAAAAATTCATAATCCAATTAGTGTATACGAACATATTCAGAAGAAAGTCTCTGGTAACAGGGATAAAGACGGTGGATATATAGACGAAATTAGTTCAGGGCTTTCAGATATAGAAACTGCGTTTGAAAATTTATATAGGTACACAAAGAATCATGAGAAACATCCTTTTATTTCGAGTGAAAAAATTGAATCACTGAAAAACGCAATTCAAACCTATAAAGCAGGAATATCCACTGAACTAGAAAAAGTATTAGCAGAAATTAAAGATAGGAAACAAAAAATTAAAGAGCGAACTGATTACGTGCAATCGTGGCTAGAATCAAAAGTCAAAATAAGTCGAGAGTATTTGTTTAATGAACTATATAAATTATCTGAGGAAGCGCATGCTCGTTTTGACATGAAATATCCACCAGGCTATAAGGATTTTAATGAAAAATTAGGAGTTCGAAGATATGCTGATTTTATTATCTGGATGCAATTTATTGAAATTACTGTTCAAGAGTGTAAGCCTGCGATACTTGTAATAAATGATTTAAAGGAAGATTGGTGTTATCAAAAAAGTAATGACCCCAAGCAAATTGACAGTCCTCGTGAAGAACTTATATACGAATTTAAAGAAAGGACTGGGCATGAATTGTGCATGCTTTCATTAAGCCAATTCTTATACGAGGTTAATCAAAAATTTAATTATCAAATAAAGAGTGAGTTATTTGAACCTGATTTGTTAATCAAACGAGATACAAAGATTATAGAATTTAAAGTTGATAATTCTCAACATGGATTTGGAATAAAACATTTTTATGATGGACGATTTGATGTATCAAAAGAACTAATAATTTGTCATCTTAATAGTTGCAACTTTATAAATACAGTTAATTTTGATTTCAATTTATATTCATTACGAATATGTTTAGGCTACAAAACAGATAATGGCTGGGCTATTTACCGGAGAGGTGAACGTTTTCAATTAAATATGAATTTGCTTATTAACGGACAAGTTGATTTAAGCAATATAGATTTAGTACTAGATATATCTGATATAACGGAATTAGGGGACTATTGGATTGTTTTTGAATTAGAATCTAAACCAGTTTCAGAGCCTCAAAGATCAATTGGTACAACATACTCGCATTGGTATGGGTTAAACAAATAATCACTGCGCCCAACATGGCATAGACTACATGCCGGTTTATCGTTTCATAGGATAGTTTTATCTTTACAAGCGGCAAGTCGTCTATGCCCGACCGTACCGCCGTAGGCAATTTTATTTGACACCCTACTAATTAAAATAGCGACATGAATAATTTCTTTACTAAGTTCCAATTGTTATTAATATTTACTAGCTTTCAAGTAAATATTTTATTGAGACAGACAACCAATAATTACTCCAAAGAAATTGAAGAAAAAATTAAACAAGTAGAAAGCAACTTGACTGCTGCTGTTCAAATTGAAAATATTCCACCAACCAAATGGACGATAGATGAAAGAATGAAGTTTTATCATGCAAATGGAATAAGTATTACAGTTATTAAAGATTACAAAATTGAATGGACAAAAAGTTATGGATGGGCGGACAGTCTTGAACAACGACCAGTGACATCAATAACAAGGTTTCAGGTCGGTTCAAATAGTAAGTCAATAAATGCTGTTGGTGTTTTAAAATTAGTTCAAGACGGAAAAATTAATCTCCACGAAGACATCAATAAATATCTAAAATCTTGGAAATTCCCTTACGACACTTTATCAAAAGGCAAGAAGATAACAGTTGCTAATTTATTAAGTCATACTGCAGGTATGACAGTTCATGGATTTCCTGGCTATGAAATAGGCGACACAATTCCTGCACTAACTCAAATATTAGATGGACAGAAACCAGCAAATACACAAGCAGTTCGTTCCATATTTGAACCATCACTTAAATTTCAATATTCAGGAGGAGGCACTACTATTTCTCAATTAATTGTTCAAGATGTAACAGGACAACCTTATGATGAATATATGTGGCAGAATGTTTTGAAACCTATGGGCATGACAAACTCTTCTTATACACAACCACCGACAAAAAAAGTAGAAAAGTTTTTAGCAACAGGTTATTATAATGATGGCAAACCAGTGAAAGGCAAATACCATATATATCCTGAACAAGCGGCAGCAGGTTTATGGACAACCTCAAATGACTTGGCAAAGTATGTTATAGAAACCCAGTTATCTTTAGAAGGCAAATCGCAGAAAGTTCTTAACAAAGAAACGACAACGCTAAGGTTAACTCCTTATGTGGATAGTACATCTGCATTGGGTGTATTTATCTTGAACAAGGGCGGAGTTAAGTACTTTAATCACGGAGGAGTCGACGAAGGTTTTGTGAGCCAATATGTTGGCAGTTTTGAAGGAGGAAATGGCGTTGTAGTAATGACAAATACTTATAATACTGCTTTGTTTAACGAGATTATTTATAGTGTTGCATCAACTTACAACTGGAAAAATTATTCACCAGAAGTAAGAAAGACAATATCACTTCCTGATACTATAATATCCTCATACATGGGTAAGTATATGCTTGATGGTGATACATTGGCTATCATTAAAAAATCTGATGACATTTACATAGACGACCTAACAGAGAAAACGAGTTGGAAAGTGTATTTTACTGACAATACAAACTTTTTTGTTTTAGAAAATAGGATGAAATTTGGTTTTGAAATTGACGATATGAACAAGGCCGTTAATCTTAAAATCAACAAGTGGGTTTACAAGAAAGTGGAGTAGAAAAATTGCCTACAACAAGGGGTTTGGTAAAATGGGGGCAGACGGAAGCCGTGTTTCAACTTTTGTTTTTCAATTTAACTCCATATCCCGCTTGACGTTGGCAATTTAGCTTTAGAATATGTCATCAACTTTATATCTTTATTCAACAGCAGTTAGCCGGGGTGGACGGAATTCAATTGCCCCCACTTCGGCAAGCACCTCCACGTTAATCACAACTAAAATTCAAAATAATGAAAAATTTAACACTTTTACTATTCGCATTTTTGATTCAATCGTGCAACTCAGACCCAATTGATAACTATCTTACTCTTGAAAAAGATGATTCCCAATCTTTGGTTGGTGAGTCATCAAAAAACCTGTTTAAAATTGTTAGTAGATACGAAAGCTTTGAAATTAACTCAAGTTTAAAAATTAAAGAAGATACAACTTTAAACTTTGACCCTTTCAAACAATATTTTAAAAGACCATTTTATGATGGCGTGGCTTCAAAGTATAAATTAAATGAAGTACCTGGGCACTTGTTTTATAAAGAAAGCAATGGAGATATTACAAAAGTAACGTTTAATAGACTTATAAGTAAAAATGCTTATCCTATTGTTGAAACTGTTGACGAAGTATATTATAATGATAAAATAACTGATCGAAAAGCATTAAACGTGGCCGCATCTATCCTTAATGTCGGAATTGCCCAAAATGAAGTTGCAGATCTGATTTTGAAGGACGAATTGGTAGTTTATTTACCTGACTCGCTTTTCAATGTTGAAGTTATAAAAAACTTATCCAAAAAAATCAAACCTGAAGAATTGAGCAACTACTATTTGGCAAAAGGTGCGGTAGTTTCGAGTGTGATTTCTAAAATATACAAAGAGAATAAGTTCGAAAAAAACATTAACGCTGGTTGGATTACAGTAGATGGAAGTGTTTATAATTCGATGGAAAATTTTAAACAAAGAAAAGATTTAAGTTTAGAACTTGTTAGCTTAGAGAGATTCCTAAAATTAAATATGTAATAAATTAAAGCTTTGATTAACAAAGTATAAGACATACATGCTAGACTCCGCGCACGTCGCTTATACTTACCGTTAGCAGTAAGCTCAAATAAATCTAGATAATAAAAAAGTGTAGAACAGGATGAAAAATTGGACTTTGATATTTTTGGTAATTGTTGCTTTTTTGGCTGGTTTTGGACTCAAATATTTAATGACAAAACAAAAGATTGAATCTATGCCTGAAACAAATAAATCAAATAGACAAATTGATGAAGATCTGATTCGAAAAAGAGAAGCATTCTATGATAATGCCTGGCATCAAAGTGATATTGAAGGTTTATTAGCTTGCTTCAAAGAAGATGCGCTAATTATTAGTCCTCGTAATGATGTAGCTTCTGGTAAAGACGAAATTCGCAAGCTTTTTAGCGATTTTTTAGCAGGAGATGCTAAAAGTACAAAACATACCAGCCGAATTAGTCGAATCAATTTCATAACAGATGATGTAGCCATTGTCGATGGTGATGCATTTATAGAAGGCTCAGAAAATTTATCTACATCAGACATGCACCATAGATTTAGTGATATATTGGTTCGCTATGAGAAAGATTGGTTTATTGCTCAGATTCGTGCTTATGCAACAAAGTGAGGTATTTCGCCTACTGCTAAAACGGGTTTTGCGACAGGGGGGGGTTATCCCGCTGAAGCGGGACAGGCCGTGCAAACTGGAAGCATTGTGCTTCTATTCAAGTTCAGTGTTGGTTGACACTTTAGTGCTCCGACACCCGCCCCAACGCAAAGGCCAAAACCGTTGTGCGTCATGCGACAAGATATTCTAATAACTTATCCAACCAAAACTAAATGGCAGACAATACAGAAGAAGAACATTTAGATATTCCGACAACCAAGCAATCGGAAAATTCTCCTGGCGAAATTAGTCCTACAGCTTACATGGAGACTATTAACCCCTATCAAGAAACTGAAAATATGGAAGTACATCATCATGCCCATCACGAAGGAAAGAAAAACTGGAAATCTTATTTGTGGGAATTTCTAATGTTATTCCTTGCTGTGTTCTGCGGTTTTTTAGCTGAGTATCAACTTGAACATAAAATAGAACAGGACAAAGAAAAGGTTTATATCAAAAATCTATATGAAGATTTAAAGGATGATGTAGTTAATTTCTCAGAGTATGATAAGTCAGCTTCTGAATTATTTGCTACAATTGATACTGTAATGATGTTTATGAAAAGCGAGGAAAGAAGCTTGCACCAGCGAAGACTTTATTACCTTGTTCGCAAAGCAACTATGAATTCACTAAATTTCTTTTCTACCAATTCCCGAACCTATGAACAAATGAAACATTCGGGGCATTTGCGATTAATAAAAAATCAGCAAGTTGCTGATAGTGTTTCTGGGTATTATTTTTCTTTAAACAAAATTGACTTTCAAAATAATATTGTAAAAGACCGAATTGCAGAGTATATGCAGGCAGCTGGAAGAGTATTTGACGCACAGGTTTTATTTAAAATATTTAAAGATAAACAAGAGCCAACGGATGCTACATTAAAGTTTATAACCCACAATGAGCAGGATATTAATATATTTCTGACAAGCACACAATATTATTATGGCGCAAGAAAACTGCAATACGAAATGTGTATTAAACAATCAAAACGTATGCAAAATCTTTTAGAATTAATTAAAAAGGAATATCATCTGGATAATTAATAATGACAAGTACGAACGCACAACATGGTATTTGCAAGAGCATGGCTGACGGAAGTAATTCAACATTTTTGCTTCTATCCGCACTTTTGTTTACCTTTTGCAGACGGCTTTCAAAGTCCTGCCTTCGCAATTACCTAATCTGTTAGCGGTCAGCATGGAGAAAGACGTGCATTTTGAAATTTAAATTGACTTTGGTGAAAAATGGGAAAAATTAGAATTCAACCAGATTGTGGAAATGCTCCTAGAAAATTATTTCTTAAGAACCTTAATGTTGCCATTGCTAATGGAGATAATGATTTTTTGATAAATGTTATTCCTCAAAATATAAATTGGGAAATTTTGGGGCAAATAAAAGTAGTAGGACAAGAAGATTATATAAAAGCAATAATGCTACATAAGTTATGGAAAGCAAAAGAACTCATTATTGATACGATAATAACACATGGACCAGAAGCTTCTGTTAGCGGTAAGTTGATAACTGATGACAACTCAAAATATGCTTTTTGCGACATTTATAGATTTAAAGGGGCTGGAGGGTTTATTATTAGTTCAATTGCTACTTTTCTAATTAGACAATAATTGATTCTATATGGTTAGCATGATTGCTCATGAATTTAAGAAACAAAAAAATGCCGAACCGCTAACACAGGGTATAAATCATGCGGGTTTCAGAGCAACTTGAATGTTCAGAGCTTGCTGGCAAAGGCAGTAACGGTTGATAATGAAGTAGCCACGAACTCCCGCACGCTGCATACCCTCAACGTTACCTGCAACCATAACGACATTCACAATTAAACATAACAACATATGGACAAAACAATCTACATCAACTTTTTGACGGAATAAATCCGACAACGGTTAACAAGTTTATTAAATTCACGGTTGATGCTATCCACCAGCACAACCCGACAGAAATCTACTATTTTATTTCTTCTAATGGCGGAGACGTTGATTCTGGTTTTGTTCTCTATAATTTTCTCATTTCGCTTCATGGGAAAATTAAAGTTACTATGCATAACACAGGGACAATTGACTCTATTGCAAATGTAATTTTTGCAGGTGGACAAAATAAATTTGCTGCACCAAACGCCTCTTTCCTATATCATGGTGTTTCTATGAATTTCAATACCCCTCAAAATAGAACAGCATTGAAAGAATCTCTCAGCAGACTTGCAGGAATGGAAAATAGAATAGCTCAAACGGTTAGTAAGCATTCTAAATTGACAGAGAGTGAACTTACCGAACTTTTCAAACAAGGTGAAGGCAAAGACGTAAATTTTGCTCTTGACAAAGAAATTATCCAAGAAATTAAAGTTCCTTCTGTTCCTCATGGTTCTGCTCATTTAGTAATGACTTTTGCATAACACAAATATTATTTATACAGTCAATTCCTTTCGACAACAACCAATGACCAGTATCGGCAAAAAACTCAACACTATCTTCGGACTGAAAGACAAAAGAATGGCAGCAGCTAACAGCACATTTGCAATAGACGGGATTCACTGTACCGAAGACACATTTTTCGTTAATCATAATTTTGTTCTCTGTATTAAATTTTATGGTATTAATCCCTCCCATCTCCAATCTGCAAACCGTTGGAGGTCATAAAATAAAATTCATAACCCTCAAAAATTAATCAAAATGAAAAAGTGCATTTCAATTCTAACCTTAACTATTTTTTTAATTTCATTCACATTTGGGCAAAATCTCTTGACCTTTAATGATAATCTAACAGTTAACAAAAACACTGTCATTTCGAAGAAGGAAATTGGTATTTATAAAAAAAAGATGGTCCTTTTAACTAATCCACCAACCATAGACAAAGTTTACATAGATTTCGTTGGGAGTGGGGATATACAAAAGTCTATTTCAAAAGGAGATGATATAAGTGCAAACACAGGAATAGGAGTTATATTTGAAAGATATAGCGGTGTGAGTAAATTCATTCAAAGTTTTGAATTAGAGGGAACTCTAAATGTCGCATCTACAGCTGACAGTATAGAAGGAATATTTTACAACAATGAAATTAATAATAGAAGAGATTTTGGAACGTACGTTTTAAATCCAATAAGTGCGAAACAATCTCTTTATGTGAACTCAAATGTTTATTTTGGTTATCCCAATAGTGAAAATTCTAAGATCTTAACTTGGATTACAAAAAATTTGATTAGTGGAGTTAATTTGAGATTAGTATCCTCTAACAACGTTTGGTCATACGGAGATTCTGTTTCAAATTTAGGTTCATTATTCTTTCGAGGAGGAATATTTAAGGAGTTTGTCCCTGATAATTATAGGCTTGGCAAATCAGGTTCAGATGACGAAGGAAGAAGTAAATATTCAATCTTTTTAGGTTTAAATTATTCCTATAGAGGAATATTCGGAGATATAACATCTGAAAGGAATAATGAATTGAGAGGAAAATTCCTTGGTAGTGAACAGAAAATATTTAGAGGATTTGAGTTGAACTTTGGTTTTAGACTAAACAATCTAAGAGCAGAGTTTCAAATGCCTGTTTTGCGAAAAGAAAATAATTCAATAGACGGATTAACAAATACCCAATTTCTTTTTTCAATCAAATTTGTTGGAGGATTTAGTTTAAAGCTAAATTCTGATAAAGTAATTTCCGAAGAAAAAGGTGAAGTAAATTCCGAAGAAGGAGTTGAAGGTAATCCAAATGGAAATTAAATGAAAACGACCTACAACAATGTGCAAAACGACAAGTGGGGCGCATTGCCCCACCAGCTTTTGCATCAACCGTTATACCAAATTTGATCTAAAATAAAATGCTTTACCTTCTTAAATGTTATCTACTCTTGTATTTCATCATTGGCGAAAATAAATACAAATCCACTTATTTGCCAGAGTTGATTGACGAAGCCGAAGTAATAGCTTATTGCGAAATAGTAAAATTAAATAACGATAATACCATAACAATTGATGTATGTGAATTTCTAAAAGGAGCTGGGCAAAGTAATGAACTTTCTGTTGCTCGTTTTGAAAATTGGACTTGTGCTGGCAGATGGGCAGCTTATAAAACAGGTCAAAAGGAATTAATATTTCTGGTTAAAGATAAAAGCGGAATAAAGTGGAATATCCTTGGAGCCGGAAATGAAGGCGAGATGCCGATAGATAATTCATACTTATATTACTCCGATCCCTACCTAAATTTAGATTTAAATCGAGAGTTATATAAGGTTCAAGACGTTTCTTTTCTGGGTTATAAATATAAACGCCCAGATGTAGAATACACCATAATGAATTATGAAAAAAAGCGATTATTTTATTACAGTCAAGCGAAATCTAAGCTTCCGAAAGGAAAGAATAAAATTAACGCTTTTGAGAAACGATTAATAGAAGAACTAAGAAGCACAATGGACAAATGAGGAAGGCACAACCAGTAACAGGTCATAGACACTGCACCGCCAGGCATCTAAAATCATTCTCCTTTAATTTTAAAAAGTAATGGAAATTTAATTTTTTACTTATGGTTGCTTAACGTTTGGCAGCACGGCGACTATGCCAAAAACGTTTGCAGTCCAATTAGAACGACAACCAAAACAACAAATTTCGTCAGTAGAAATATAGAAAATTTAAAGAACAGAAACACTAATACACCAGAATATGTTTGAAAAAATTCTACAACTTCCGACACCTTGGCAAATCCTGTTAGACCCAGTCTCAATCATTGTCATCTCTATTTTTCTATCCTTAATGATTGCCGAAGCAGTTATACCGGGCAGACAATTACCAACTATTAAGTATTGGAGACTTAAAGGAATTACGGCATTTGTAATTTACTTTTTCGTTTCGACATACCTGCCATTGATTTGGAGCGACTACTTGGCAGATTTCAGAATTTTTAACTTGACTTTTCTTGGAGACTATTTGGGCGGCTTGGCAGCTTTAGTCATTTATCAATTTGGCGTGTATGTTTGGCATCATGCAATGCACAAAAGCAATATTTTGTGGCGTGTATTTCATCAATTGCATCATAGCGCAGAGCGGGTTGACACTTACGGTGCTTTCTTTTTTAGCCCAATGGATATGATTGGATTTACTTTTTTGACGAGCCTCGCAATGGTTTGGGTTGCGGGCTTTACAGCACAAGCAACAATTTATGCAATCTATGGTGCGACATTTCTTGCGGTCATACAACACACTAACATCAAGACACCGCAATGGATGGGATATATTTTTCAGCGACCAGAATCTCACTCTTTGCATCACGCAAAAGGAATCCATGCCTATAACTATTCCGACCTACCGTTGTTTGACCTTATATTCGGCACATTTCGCAATCCAAAAGACTTCTCACAGGAAACAGGCTTTTACGAAGGAGCCTCAACCAAATTAGGAAAAATGCTCTTATTTAAAGACATCAATAATGAAACAACTAAAAATAATCAGTAAGAAAACCGAACCGCTAACATCGGCTTGGCGTAATGGCGGGTTCAGTACATCGTATGACGGTTATATGGCTGGTGCAAATGCCGTTCTTTGATTGAACATTTCTGCTATAATTCCACCACTACACTAATCTGCTAAACCGCTGTACGTCATATTAGAAAACCTGAAATGGACAAAACCTTAAAATTGACATATCTACTACTCATATTGACATTGAACTTTTCCTGCGTTGAAAAGAAATCAACAGAAAATGGACTGAAACAAATTGAATTTGTAGAGACTTTAAAAACCGACACCTTAAAATTCACTTCAGGAATTCGTGCTATATTTCAAGACAGCAAAGGAAATTATTGGTTTGGAAGTCATCAAGAAGGAGTAGCTGTTTATCAGGGCAAATCATTCATTTACTTTAATAGTGATGATGGATTGACGGATAACCCAATCCACAATATACAAGAAGACAAAGAAGGTGTTATTTGGTTTAATACTCAGCAAGGAGTGAGTAGTTATAATGGGACAAATATTGTGAATCACAGCAAAAAAGACATAGATAAATCACTAACTAATTTCCCAATCCAAAGCAATGAACCCTTACAAGGTCAATGGATGAAATCAGATAACGACCTTTGGTTTGAAGCTGGAATTAAAGAGGGTGTTTATAGATACGATGGGAAAAAATTAATCTATTTGGCGTTTCCACCTCATAAAGTCCTTAATCATAATGATAATTTATTTGCTGTAACTGGTATAGCAAAAGGTAAAAACAATATGATTTGGTTTGCAACTTACGCAGGTGTCTTTGGCTATAATGGAAAAGAATTTGAAATCATCAATGATGAAACTTTAGGTTTTGATAGAAATATTGCACCACTGCATATTAGAAGTATTTTCGAAGACTCAAAAGGCAGACTTTGGATTGGCAATAACGGAATAGGTGTATTACTAAAGGAAGGTGGTTCAATCAGTAATTTTTCTGAAAAAAACAACTTGATTCACCCGACAAGTGGAAGAAAAGGCGATAAATCAATGCCTGGCACTCTCGAACACATTTTCACAATTGCAGAAGATGGAAAAGCTAATATTTGGTTTGGAGACAGAGATGCAGGAATATGGAAATATGATGGTGTAAAAATGACTAATTATACAAAGAAAGATGGACTCATTAATGACAATGCCCTATCTATTTTCAAAGATAAAAATGGCGAATTGTGGTTTGGAATGGCAGACGGAAACATTTATAAGTTTAACGGAAAGATTTTTGAAAAGCAATTTTAAGGACCACGAACGCACAACAGTGTTTTAGAGTAATGGCGGGTTTAGTGCTCCGCAGACAGTTTTGTGTTTAGTTCATTATAGTTCTTCAATTAAATTTCAGTCCTAAAAATCCGCCACTACGCCAAGCCACAAAACGTTAGCCATATCTAATGCGACAAGCGAATAGAAGAGATAGAACGTTAGTAGTTAATATTATAACTGAAACATTTCAGAACAACCCTGGTGTCAACTGGATGTTTTCGGCTAAAGGCAATCAATCAAAAAATATCAGGCGACTAGCTGATTATGCATTCTTTAAATGTTACAACAGAAATGGCGTATTCATTTCTTCTAATGGCAAAGGAGTTGCGCTTTTTTACAAAATTGATAAACGTAAATTTTCAATTTTAGAAATTTATTACGAGATTAGGTTTGCATTGTTATCCATTCCGTTCAGTAAAATTCTTGAGGTTCTACGCAGAGAATCGTACAGAAAAAGTAAGCGCCCTAAAAATGAATCTTACTATTACTTCTGGTTTCTGGGGGTTTTAAAAGAAGGCGCTCATGCAGGATTTGAATTGAATCGGGAATTGATTAATATTGCCCAGAAAGAAAGAGTTCCAATTTACCTGGAAACTGCCATAGAACGGAATAAAAATATATACGAAAGAATAGGTTATGAAACCTATGACTATTGGCAAGAGGACTCTAAAGAAATAAAATTTTGGTTTTTGAAATGGCAAAATAAATAAGTTAAAAAAAATGTAATGACAAAAGACTTATTAGAAGGTTTACATATTGAGAATGGAGCATTTGGAAATGTAGCTCAGGAGGGTCATGGATATATAACTTTTCCAAAACTTAAAGGACCTCTAGGCTCAAGGATGAAATTCAACGAAAAAGAAATGATTGTTTGGAGTCTAAATGATTATTTAGGACTGGCAACTAATCCAGAAATTCATTCATACGATAAAGAAGTAGCGAGTAATTATTCTATGGCTTTTCCCATGGGTTCCAGAATTATGTCAGGAAATCAGGATGAACACGAGGAGCTTGAAAAAGAGTTGGCTAGTTTTGTCAAAAAGGAAAGTTCCATCCTTTTCAATTTTGGCTACCCGGGAGCGGTCTCTTCAATCGATGCCCTATTAAGCAGGCAAGATGTTGTAATATATGATGATGAGTGTCATGCCTGTATTATAGATGGTGTTAGATTGCATATCGGCAAAAGAATGTCCTTTAAACATAATGATTTAATTGATTTAGAAAATAAACTTTCAAAGGCCACACAACTAACAGAAAAATCCAATGGTGGCATTCTGGTAATTAGCGAAGGGGTATTCAGTATGCGTGGGGATATTGGAAAACTTAAAGAAATAGTTGCCTTAAAGCCCAAATATGGATTTAGACTTTTTGTTGATGATGCGCATGGGTTCGGAGTGCTAGGAGATAATGGTGCAGGCACTGGGGAAGCATTAGGTGTTCAAGATGACATCGACTTTTATTTTGCAACTTTCGCAAAGGCTATGGCATCAACTGGAGCCTTTCTCGCATCCAAAGAACACGTTATCAAATACCTTTATTACAATGCTCGTTCTCAGGTGTTCGCCAAATCATTACCAATTATTACAACGAAGGGAGCCATTAAACGACTTCAACTTCTTAAAGAAGGATCTAGTTTACGATCTGTAATGTGGGAGAACACTAAGAAACTCAGAATTGGTTTAAAAAATAATGGACTTAAAATTGGAGAAGGGGACTCTCCTATTACTCCTGTATATTTAGATGGTTCTCTTGAAGAGGCTCGAAATGTACTTATTGATATCCGGGAAAATCACAATATATTTTGTTCCGGAGTAATTTATCCAGTTGTACCTAAAGGTGTAATTCTTTTTCGTTTAGTAACGACTAAAAACCATACCACAGATGACATTAATAAGACTATAGAAGCTTTTAAAATTGTATCAGAAAAAATGCGGAATGGTTATTATCTTTAAGAAGACTCAATCATAGAGTTACAAAAATGAATAATGATGGCTAACCATGTATATGTGGCATTAATACGACCGCTTATACTTGTGCCTTAGCTGTAAGTTTTTTAAATAACCCTTTTTACGTAAAATATACCATGCCAAAACTCTTTGGTTTACCCATAACTCCAATACCCGGGCCAAAAGCACTGCCTTTGATAGGAACCCCTTTAAAACTTTTTCAGTTTCTGGAGGATCCTGTAGGTATCGTGTTTAATTTAAGGAAATATGGAGATGTGGCAGGAGTTATAGCAGATAACCCGGCACTGGTGGCTGTTTTTGGTCCTGAAAACACAAAGGAGATTCTTTCAAACCCTAATTTATTTCAGCACGATGAGCAGATATTTACCGGTCCTAAAGGCTCACAGCTTAACAATCTTCGTCATGCCATTATAGCCATCAATGGCGATGTGCATCGCAAACATAGACGCTTGATGGTTCCGGCTTTCAGTCGCACGGCCCTTGAAGGCTATAGCAGTGAAATTACTGATCTTACAACTTACCTTATCAGCAATTGGCCGGTAGGAACGACAGTTCGAATGGATTCCCTTTTGCGTGAGCTTGCCTTGTGCATTGCAGTGCAGTGTTTCTACGGTTTGGATGCAAGGGATGGTGCTACCGAGCTTGGAAACCTGGCAGCCGAAATGGTAGAAACACTTACCGACCCTCTTACCATACTAACTCCCTATAATGTTCCCGGAACACCTTATAATAAGGCTGTGAATCTGGCGGAATCTCTGATGAACAAATTGAGTTTTCTCGTTGACGAAAAAAGAGCCAATGGCCCTGGAGGAAAAGATGCCCTCTCTCTCCTCATCCACAGTACAGATGAAGATGGATCTACTTTATCCAATGACGAACTGATTGCAGAAGCTACTACACTATTTATTGCAGGTCATGAAACCATGGCCATGACACTTTCCTGGACCTTGTTTCTTTTGGAACGTCACCCGTTGGAATTAGAACGTGCTCTCGACGAAATCGAATCTGTATTGGAAAACCGGGTTCCAAAAATGACGGACCTTCCAAATATGCCCTTTATAGAAAGGGTGATAAAAGAGAGTATGAGAATTCTTGCTCCGGTGCCCTTACTGTTTTTGCGTACTTGCTCTTCGGATCTAACTGTGGCAGGAATAAAAATGCCTGTTGGCGCCAATTTGGTAGTAAGCCCATTAGCTGCACATCACGATAAAAATGTTTTTCCTGAACCTGAACGATTTCTCCCGGACCGTTGGATCCATTTCACCCCGCCACACTATACCTACATGCCCTACGGTGCCGGCCCAAGAACTTGTATTGGATCCATGTTTGCCAATAATGCATTGAGGCTTATACTACCCTTGGTGCTTCGAAAATACAGATACACGATACCAGAAAACTCCGATGTATCTCGCCTAACCCGTGCAAATATATTACTTGCGAAAAAAGGTATTTTGATGAACATTAGACCTTTTGACCGGGAAATACATAAACCTACCCCTATTACCGGTGACGTTGGAGAGCTTGTAGAGTCCTGTTCTACTTAGTATAAAACTTAGCAAAGCTTAAGACGTTTTAGCTGACCACCAGCCGCCAACATATGTCTTAGCAATTGCAGGCTTGGTTAAATAGAGTATTGTTCTTCTTTGTTTCATTTATACTTGCGAAAAGCTTAGTTTTTCCAAATGCCCGCCAACGCCAAACCCCGGACCGTTAGTGGCAATTACTTTTAGAATCACATAAATATATTGAGCATTCAGGAAGCATGCATTACTATAATTTATTCAGGTGCATATTGGCACAGCTATTTATAACGGTGAAATATGATAATTACGGTCAATATAATAGTGTAGCACTATAAATATTATGTACTAAAAGTGATCTTACAGTATCAGAATCTGTCCTAGAAATATTATGCAATACAAATAAACCTGGAGTCTTCAATTGGAATTATATTTTTAAAGTTAATTCCGTTATATAAGGTAGCCCTGGAATTAATTACGGAGAAATTTACATAACAAGAACCGCAGTATGCATATCGGATGACTTTTATAGAAAGGACAAGCCAAGAGCAATTGGTTGCTGGGAATAATATGATAGGTCTGATAAATTAATTCTGCTATATGGTTTAATAAAAAAGTCAATTTCAGAAAACATAAAAGCAGACATAATATCTCAAATAAATGTTATTCAACAATTACAAGAACAAATTGAAAATTGTTATGTAGGTTTAGAAATTGATTTTGACATAGAAATACAACAAAAATATGAACAAGTTGTAGCAACATTTAAGAAGCTTATCACTTCTTAAAAAATTTGGGACGTAACACGTGCACATTATGAAGACACAACTGTAACAAGAAGTTCAACAGGCACATTAGTACAGAAAAAAGAAGTAAATTTTGGAATAAATCAATTCCAGACATAAAATCAAATTTTGAAGTTTTATGTATTAATAATGCGAATGGAGAAGATTTATATGTATATCCTAACTTTATTGTAATGTATTCTTCAAGGACAAAATGTGCGATAATAGGTTTAGACGAAATAGATTTTTCGCAATCATATATAAGATTTGTGGAAACAGGAACTGTGCCAGGAGAAACAAAACTAATTGACAAGATTTGGTTTAAAGTAAATAAAAACGGTAGTCCTGACAAAACGATTTAAAGGAAATTATCAAATTCCCGTTGTAAAATATGAGAACTTGTTTTGCGAACAAAAACAGGTTTGAATGAAGAGTATCAATTTAGCAATTACGAATTTACTGAAGAATTTGGTAACGCCTTTGAAGAATATAGAAAGACAATAAAAGGATTACAACAACTAAACGAATAAATGTACTGCATACTACAAGAGTTTATAAACATGGAGGCAGAAGTACTGAATCAAACATTTGTGCCTCTATTTCCCCCACTTCACCAAGCGCCAAATCCGTCAAACTGTCAAAAAGTAATTCCCCAAATCTTGAATACTATTCATGCAAATATTTGCAGAAAAAATCTGATTCAAGATCATTACTGATGCAATACATTCAAGGTAAAGACAGAAATTCAATGTGTGCTTTTTTTTGGAATCCTTAGATAAACTCATGATCAGCATCATGAAATCCGTTTTATTCCTCTTTTGTAAAATCTATTGGAGTGCAGACTATAGTATAAAAAATAAGTAGAAGGGCAGCCTGGACATAAAGTCAGGCTGCCCCTCTACTTTTATGTGATTTACTTCGCAATCACCAACCGTTTCGTCATTCTTTCACCTTGGGAAAACACAGAAATATTGTAGATGCCGTTCTTGAAGAACTCATTGTTCAAGTCGAGCTTAAGAGAATGCTCTCCTTTCTCCAGTTGCTGCACCCATACCATGCGACCCAGGAGGTCGAAAATGTTACATGTTGCATCGCTTTCAAGTCCATGTAAGTAGATATTCACTATCCCACTGGTAGGATTTGGGATTACTTCGAATTCGAAGGATTCACCTTCACTGGCATTCTGGCCGCTGCTATGTTGTGTAACCTTCTGTAGGGTATTGCAGGTGCAAGAGCCGAGGTAGTCTCCGTGGTTGAGGTGAGACTGAACGGCATTTGGGCTGACGCAGATGGTCTGCGGGTTATTGCTGCCATGGCATACCAAGACTTTGCTGTTGTTGTTGCCACATTTCCATGAAGCGGGTAAGTTCTGAAATTCAGTGTACGTGTAGTTGTCTATGAGTGGTTCTGAGTCACAGTCATCGCTAATGCCGTCGTTGTCATCGTCAGGGTCCACGCAGTTAGCCAAACCGTCTCCATCTGTATCCGTATAAGTTTCGTCAATGAGTCCGTCAAGGTCGTTGTCTGTTCCGTCGCAAACCTCGCAAATAGATGCTGCGTTCAACGGGTTCGAACCGCAAGCGATTTCGTCCTCGTCGCTGATGCCATCGTTGTCATCATCAGTATCAACACAGTCGGCTATGTTGTCGCCATCTGTATCCGTATAACCTTCGTCAATGAGTCCGTCAAGGTCGTTGTCTGTTCCGTCGCAAACCTCGCATGTAGAT
>CAYTNG010000007.1:0-222234 GCA_964439105.1 uncultured Saprospiraceae bacterium | reverse complement strand
GTCAATGAGTCCGTCAAGGTCGTTGTCTGTTCCGTCGCAAACCTCGCATGTAGATCCAGCGTTTCGTGGGTTGGAGCCACAGGCGATTTCGGCCACATCACTGATGCCGTCATTGTCATCATCAGTATCAACACAGTCGGCTATGTTGTCGCCATCTGTATCCGTATAACCTTCGTCAATGAGTCCGTCAAGGTCGTTGTCTGTTCCGTCGCAAACCTCGCATGTAGATCCAGCGTTTCGTGGGTTGGAGCCACAGGCGATTTCGGCCACATCACTGATGCCGTCATTGTCATCATCAGTATCAACACAGTCGGCTATGTTGTCGCCATCTGTATCCGTATAACCTTCGTCAATGAGTCCGTCAAGGTCGTTGTCTGTTCCGTCGCAAACCTCGCATGTAGATCCAGCGTTTCGTGGGTTGGAGCCACAGGCGATTTCGCCCACATCACTTATGCCGTCGTTGTCATCGTCAGCATCGCAGGCATTTCCCACGCCATCATTGTCATAGTCAGCTTGATTGGGATTGCTTATCGATGGGCAGTTGTCAACGTTATCGGCAACTCCGTCGCCATCGGTATCCGGTTCATTTAGGACACAAGGGGGGGTTACCCAATTGGAAGTTGTACCCGACAGTGCAAAACCAATCAACGTACCGTTGTTTCCACCTGTCTCATCAATTGCAGTAGTTATACCTGGATTGCTGCCATTTGGAGTCCCAGAATTAAATTTCCAATATCCGAGAAGGTTGGCCTCGGTTCCGGAAAGCGCAGTGGTGGCGTTTTGAGCAATCTCAGTAGCACTCAAAGCCCTCTGAAAGAATGATGCCTCATCCATGTGTCCGGTATAAAAAAATGACCCACCGGTTCTATCTCTTCCAAGGTAGGCAGGGTTTGAATTGGAAATATTAAAGTTGTATTGACCATTAGTGCTGTTTGCACTTAAAACCCCATCCACATATAATTTTGCATTGCTGGTACTCCGGTTTACCACAACTGCCACATGATGGCATATGTTGTTATTGACATTTATAGAAGTTTGGAGATTGGCGCCCGACCCATTCAATTTAAATTCCAAAAGAAGCTTTCCGCCAAAAACCCAAAACTGATATCCGGTTACATTTCCGTCCATTTTAGAAAATAAACACCCGTTTGAAACAGTGGTTTTTATTAGCATTTGAATGGTAAAATTGGTAGATGAACCTACATTGAATTGTGATGCATTCGCCAATGAAACATAATCTCCACTTACATAATGTAGCGCATTATTATTTTGGGAGATTGCGTTTTGGGTCGAAATGCCTGTTAGCAAAAAGACCCAAATCGAAAGGTAAAAGATTACATTAATGAATTTCGAAAACATTTTTTTCATTTTTAAAAATTTAAAAAGGTGATATGTGAAGTTTAGCGGATGCTGGTTGCCCCTGGCGGCCACGTCTGACCTTGTTTGGCTTCCATTCGCCCGCACCATCATCACGGATTAATGGTACAATATTCCGCCTGCGGAACCTGTCGTTTCCGTCAACTTGATGGTTTTTTCCGGCAAAAATGAAGGTGAAAAAGAAGTGAAGAAATTCGCTAAGAGATATATTTACAATTTGTAAATCAATCACTTATGTAATCCGATGGAGATTTGCCATAGCGCTGCTTGAATACCTTAGAGAAAGTACTAATGTCGTCATAACCCACCTGGGAAACTACCCTTGCCAGGGTATTGTAGTTGCGGTTTTCCAATAATTGTCGGGCCTGGTGCAGGCGAATTTCCTGCAGGTATTGAACGGTGGTAAGTCCCGTAAGGCGCTTAAGTTGTCGCAGCAGTGTCGACTCGCTCATTGCGAACTCCCTTGCCAAATAAGGGATGGAAAGCAGGCTACTTGCAAGGTTTTTTTGAACAAAGGCTTCGAAAGCCTCCAACCACGCCCTGTCTGTTTCGGAAACATTCGGGCCATCGTGAGAATGGCTGGATAAAGGCTCCTGTAAATCCTCCTTCACCGCCATCTGCCGATTCCGGGAATTGGCAAGAAGGTTCTCCATACGCACCAGCAGTTCCTCCTCGTCGAAGGGTTTGGTCAGGTAGTCGTCGACGCCGATGCGCAAGGCTTTCAACCGGTCCTTGGCCTCCGCCCGTGCAGTAAGCATGATAACTGGTATGGTACGGGTGGCCTCGCCGGACTTCAACTTTTCGAGGAGTTCGTAACCGTCCATGACGGGCATCATAAGGTCGGAGAGAATTAAGTCCACATTCTGTGCAACTTTCAATGCTTCCTGTCCATTTCCGGCGGTAATGACTTGGAATTTTTCTGCTAAAATCAAGCGTATGTATTCCTGAAGTTCGAGGTTGTCTTCTACAACGAGGATGGCTTTCCTGGAGGTATTTTTTTTTGGTGATGCCACAGTCGTTGCCTCAACTGAGGAGTGAGGGATGCCATCGGTTTCGAGGGCTTCCGGCGTGGTTCCAACTTGTGGCATTTGGCTCGGGTCGGCCAGGGTAACCGGAAACTCAACGCTAAAAACCGACCCTTTTCCTACTTTACTTTCCACCGAGATATTTCCTCCAAACAGCTTCGCGTATTCCTGGCAAAGCGCCAACCCTATGCCGGTGCCGCCTTCTGCGGGTTTGCCGGGGCTGCTGCTCTGAAAATAACGGTCGAACACGCGGTGCAGGTCTTCAGGTGGGATGCCATGGCCGGAGTCACTAACTTTCAAATGCAGCTTGTTTCCTTGTAACGAGTAATTAAATTCGACCCAACCGCCCGCAGGGGTAAATTTTAAAGCATTGGACACCAGATTACTCAAAATCTGACGACATTTTTCCCGGTCTATGTTGGCCACTACATCTTCCGATAAAATAGCTTCATGACGAAAATCAATTTTTCTGCTTTGTGCCAGCGATTCAAACTGGGCTGCGTACCTATTGAAAAAAGCGGAAAGCCGGGTGGGTTCGGCATGTATTTCCATTTTGCTCATTTCCAGCTTTTGCAAATCGAGTATTTCGTTGACCAAGATTTGAAGGCCTTTTCCACTTTGGTGGGCAGTATTTAGTAAGCGGATCTGTTTTTCGGAAAGATTGCTTTCTTGTAGAACGGATTGAATGGGGCCCAGCATCAAGCTGAGTGGTGTACGAAGCTCATGGCTGACATTTGCGAAGAAACGGGACTTGGCTGCATCTAGGCTTTTGAGTTGTTCAGCCTGCTGTTGGATAAGGGCGTTTTGAGCGGCGAGTTCCTGCTTTGACTTGCGCTGTCCTTTCAAACTTGCCAACAGCCCAATGGTCAGTAAAATGACCAAAGCCGAGATTAACAGGGAGTAGCGAAGTTGCGTTTTCTTGATTTGCAGTTCAAGTTCCTGGTTCCTTTGTTGCGTTGCCAATTGCTCTTTTTCCTGTTGGAGGTAATAACTTTCAATATTGAACCCGGCACTTTGTGATTTGTAGTTCTTTTCGTGGAATTGTTGCTTTTTCGTAAATGCCAAAGCATCGGCATAGTGTCGCTCTGCTTCCGCAATCTTCGCCTTAAGCTCAAAAATGGATGCAAGCAATTCGTCGAGGTGCATATTTTCCGCCTTTTGTTGTGCCTTGCTGAGGTAGGATTTTGTGGTTAAAACATTCCCCCGCTCCCATTCTAAGTCCGACAAAGAATAAAGTATCTTGATTTCAAGCCATCGGTCAGGTGCGTCTTCGCATAACCGTAATGCCCTTTGGTAAAAAGGCTCCGCTTCTGTCAATTTTCCCTGATGTTTCAACAAATCGCCCCTGCTCATTGCAGCAAAGATGACATAGTAATATTCCGAGGTTTTGATAGGGATGGAAAATGGGATTTTTTCAAGTGCCGTAACATGTTCCTCCATTTTGTCATACAATCCGGCATCCCGGCTAAGTTGGACAATCCGGATGTGGATTTGTGCAGCATTGAACGTGTCATTTTTGGCGATGACCTGGTTGAGCAATGCCTCCATTTCTGGTAGTACATCCTGGAATTTCCGAAAACTAAGGTTAAATTCCAGCATTGCCATTTGTGTAATGGCTATTGATTTGTCATCCCCCAATAGCTTGAATAAGCTCAAAGCCTTTTCACTATTCTTGAATGCCAAACGGCGGTTGCCAAGGGCATCGTGATAACGATACAAGTGCCCATAAGTGGTTGCTTCCTTCCGTAAATCGCCTTGCCGCTGGGCCAATTTCAACATCTCCTCTCCGACAAAAATTGCCAGAGGTAAATTGAAGTTATCTTCTAATTTATCCATTATGCCTCGGCAGGCCTGGTACTGACAATTGTCATCTTTACCGCAATAGTTGCGCAACTGTTGGAGAATGAAATGACGGACCGAATCATCCCCGAACTGTTCAAGGCAGGATTCAATCGCTGGATAAACTTTGTCCGGCAAAACCATATCCGTTTTGCCTGACTGTGCAGCCATTACCAAAGGAAATATCCCGAAGAAGTATGTTAGTTTATAAATTTTAAAGCCCAATGAACTCGAATAGTTGCTGCAAATATGCAAAACATGGACGCTTTGAAAAGGAGATTGCCTGCTATTTTTTGAAAACAGTATGTATATCGTCAGCGAAAAGTTTACCAGATATGTAAGTAGCCCTAAAATCCGAGCTGGCTATAATCTTAAATAAAGACATTAAATTTAATTATAATAAAAAAACAAGGTTTACAGATAATATCAGACAATGACAAAAAGCATACGGACTTTCAAAAACAGAATTTGTTACTAGAATTTGACCACAAAAACGAAGAATTAGAATAAAATTCTGCTGCTAACATCGGTTCAACGAAATAGGGTGCATAGTGTTTAAGTTGATTTTTTTTCGTATAATTACATTGCGGCTTTCCATTGGATAATGGTGCTAAAAAACCCCGTCTGCGGCAAACCGCTAAACTTCACAACATAAGGCCTAAGCCAATATTTATCACCCAATTAAAAAATATGAATCGCCGTTTATTCCTTCAAGCTCCTTTAATTGTACCTGCACTTGCTTCTGATGCAAAAAAATTGGCACAAGACAGACCCAACAAGGGCTTTAAAGTCGAGGCAAACAGAGACCGGTATCAAGAGGAATTGCTGATAATGGGAGGAAAATTTGACTGCAAGGTCTCTTCAAAGGACACTGAAGGAGACATGCTTATTTACGATACCATCCGGCAGGAAAAAGGCGGTCCAGCATTTCATGTTCACCATTTTCAAGATGAATGGTTTTATGTAATCAAAGGAAATTTCATCTTAAAAGTTGGAGACGAAACATTTACCTTATCAGCAGGTGACTCCGCATTTGCCCCAAGAACTGTTCCTCATGCCTTTGCGAAAACAAGCGAAGGCGAAGCTCAAATGCTGATTGCTTTTCAGCCAGCAGGTTCCATGGAAGACTTTTTCGCCCAAATGTCAAAACTTGGTAAAAATATTCCCAAGAATCAGGAACAGGTATTGAAAGATCTATGGAAATCTCATGGCATGGAAGTTGTTGGCCCTCCTTTGAAGTTTTAACTCTAATATAAGCCACTGCGGCTAAATAAAAGTTTGCCGCAAGACGGGCGGACGGAATTACAATCGACAATTCAGCTAATATCGGGATTAACCGAAATCTATTCGGCTTTTAGATGTCCACTTCATCACCAATTTTTCAATCAGCTTCTGCTGCCAGGCGGAAACAACAACGAGCCCTACCCTACTGCCAACCTCGAGCGTTCTACCACATTGTAATAATAAGAAATGTATAAAGTGATTTACAAAATGACATACCCAAATGGTAAAATTTATATTGGCAAAGATCTTACCGACACCTTGAATTATTTTGGCAGTGCTGATAGCAAGCTAATTGAAAAGGATTTCACGCGAGAACAACGGAAAGATTTTACTATTAGGAAGGAAATACTTTTTGAGGAAGAGAACCTATCTGACCAAGAGATCAATAAAATAGAAGTAGATTTAATTCTTCAATTTCAATCTAACAATCCTGTAATAGGATATAATCAATGGCCCAAATTTAAAGGAACAACACAATGAAATTCGATAAAATTAATGTAAAAAAACGCATTGACGATTAACTTAACACTTTGAATATCTACTTTTCATGACATGCCTTAAAATGATCAAAGCATTCAACAATAATAAGTAATGACCACCCCAATAGCAATGAATTATTGTTATTTGTGTTTTCTTATTTATCAACCTAAATTGGTATTTAGAAAGGGAGAAACTTATTTTATAAGATAATAATAACTTAAGATTTACATTATATAAAAGCAAAAAGAGGCATAACACGATTATTGCCCTAGGCGACGACAGCTATGAAAAAATAAAGCTTTGTGCTGATAATTAAGTCAAATGCCTGTTGGCAGTTTTATACTCCGAAACCCTCCCTTACCCAGTGCTACAAACTGTTAAAGCAAAAAGGACCCAAATAAAACACAATAATAAAAAGCCACAACGATGCCACTAAACAGCCTTAAAACAGAAGAACCAACTTCGCCTTCCTCAAATTCCAGATTTGTAGTGGATCTTGGAAATGGTTTAAAACCTATTGCATTTCAGGAAATCTCCGGCTTAAATGCAGAATCTAAAGTTCTGGAGTATCGCAATATCAACAGCCCGCATTTTACTACAGAAAAAATGCCGGGTATAACCAAATACGACAATATCATTTTAAAAAAGGCTGTACTTGTGGCAGACCAAACATTTTGGAACTGGCATGATCAAATTGAATCACATACCGTTCAGAAAGGAACTATTCGTATCAAGCTATTGGACGAAGAGGGGAAAATAGCCATGCAATGGATATTGGATCAGGCCTGGCCCATCATGATTACAATCGTTGCCTCAAAATCCGACACAAATGAATTAAGCATAGAGTCCCTTGAGATTGCACACGAAAAGATAACGGTTGTAAACATGTAGGCCATATTTTAAAGAACCACTATCTTTAATGCAGGCACTCGGTAAGTGAGGATGAGACTATATCTTAATAACCTAAGGGAATTTGAGAAAGTAATTTGAACGGACTACCTTATTGCAAAACCTGCCGAGAATTCGTAATTTCAATAACTGACTTAAAATTGACATGTACAAAAGCCTTCCGACATCCATAAAAAGAATTCAACTCAACTCCGATCTCTATGATCTCCACAAGAATGGGACGGGTAAAAGTGAATTCGGAATGGACAACACGTCCATGCTCCTTGACGGTGGCTTCGGACTTTATTCTACCACCAATGTAAAGAAAAACATAGGACCCATTAAGACCGAGTATTTCAGAATTTCATTAACACGAAATGGCCATGCCAGCTTTGACGTCGGTCTTGAAAAATACCAGCCGCATCGAAACTGTATATTGTTTGGCATACCGGGACAAATTTTTTCGTTTCACAACATCAGCAAGGATTTTCTTGCGTATTATATGCTGTTTACCGAAGACTTCGTTTCCGACACTTTTTTGAAGTTCAACAAAAAGCAACATTTCCCCTTCCTGAGCTATGCGGGACTTCAATGCTTCGAATTGGACGAAGAGACTGCCAGGGAAATTGAAAGCATCATCTGTAAAATGAATGATGAGATCAAAAAAAACAAATCGGAATGCAGTGAAATAATAAGATTATACATCCAACTCATACTCACCTATGCCAATAGAAATTATGCCGCAGTGCTGCTTTCCAGATATGGAACAGGACACACGATACAAAACCTGTTCAATTCTTATCTGAAATTGGTCAGTGAGCATTTTTTATCCGTCCGCAAAGTGGCGGATTATGCCGATATGTTATATGTTTCACCAGACCACCTGAACAGGGCGATTAAAGCCTGCTCAGACAAAACAGCCCACGAACTAATTGACGAAATGGTTTTAATGGAAGCAAAAGCCTATTTGCTTCACTCTAAACTCACAGTTTCTGAAATTGCCTACAAACTTGAGTTTGCCGACCCTTCCCACTTCAATCGCTTTTTTAAAAAACTATGCGGCCAAACACCGCTCGACTTTCGCAAGAAGTCGTAATCGTTCCATTCCCAATCGGATTTATACAAAGTCTATTTCTGTTGTCTGATGATTTTTGTGTCGTCAGATTAAATATTCATTGACTAAAATCAACACAACAATGACAACAGAACAAAACAAGACACTTGTCCGCAGGGTAAACAAAGAATTTATTGAAGGAGGAAATATGGACACATTCCATGAAATTTTTGCAGAAGATTTTGTCAACTATACAGCACCCCCCGGTTCACCCAAAAACCGCGACGGCGTAATCTACTTTTTCAATCACCTGCTGAAACCCGCCTTCCCCGACCTCAAAGTGGAAATTCACGATATGGTTGCCGAAGCAGACAAGGTAACTACCCGAAAATCTTTTCACGCTACCCATATGGGGGAATTTTTCGGAGTGCAAGCATCAAATAAAAAAGTTGTCATGGATGTAATAGACATCATCCAAATTCGGGACGGAAAATATATTGGACATTGGGGCATCCTCGACCTGCATAGTCTGATGGCTCAACTGACCGCCTAAATTGGCAAAAATGCACAAAATGGCAGCTTGTCTCCGCCTGGCTGCTGGTGCCTAAGGAACCAGGAGGAATACATCCTGCGCAAGGAATTCCCCTTCGAACGCATAGTCCTGATGCGGCAATGGTGTTATTGCAGCATTAGGAATTATGGAGCAGCAAATGAAAAGTGGCTACTCCGACTTAGAAGTGATTCTAAACCAATATGGGTATTCATTTTACGAGGTTCTTGTGGAAATCGTCAACTCAAAAAATCCAAAGACCTTATCAAAGTTTTCGGATTTCGCAATTCGGTATACAAAAAACATTCCCCTCTGGTACCTGGTTTGATTAAAAAGTCCTGCAATTGATGGTCAATTGAACGAATTAGATATGCAGGCTCCTAAGTCAAAATTGAACTGTAGATTCATAACAAAAGAAACGGCAATGAGCTCCATGCTGAACATGAAAATAGAAGCATGAACATCGAACTTGTCTAATGCTTGAGATTTCTTAAGATCTACTCTATTCTTTTCTAAGAATTTCTATCTTTAGTGGCGAAAACCAGGCTCGTCCAAAAGCCAATGCGAAAGGACACAAAGCCTTAGCGCAAGTTTATTGAGATGGGATTTTTAAACTACTCAAACAAAATAATTTATGAACGATAAAAAAAATGCCCTGATAACTGGATTGTTTTTCATAGCCGCTACGGTTTTTGCTATCATAGGTTTGAAATTATACGACCCCATATTAGTTCAATCTGACTATATACAAAACGCGACGAAAGACACTACACAGTTGATTTGGGGTGCTGTTTGCGAATTGATATTGGTCTGCACCGCCTCAGGTACTGCCATTATGTTGTCTCCTTATTTGCGCAAATACAACGAACATTTAGGTATGGCCTATTTCAGTTTCAGGCTTCTCGAAGCCATATTCATTCTCATTGGAATTGTGGCCATGTTATCAATTGTTAGCTTGTGCAACTCCTTTGCGAATGAGAGTAATCCGGATTTGTCAGCTTACCGGGCCGCCGGCATTATTGCAAAAGCAATACATGACTGGACATTTATTTTAGGTCCGCTGTTCATGTTAGGCATTAATACTTATATTTATAGTTATGTCTTTTTTAAGACCGAGCTCGTTCCTAAGAAACTGGCACTAACAGGGATGGCTGGAGCAGCCCTGGTTTTTAGCTCATCCTTATTGGTCATGTTTGGAATTATTTCCATTTCATCGACAATCCAGGTTTTAATGGCTGTACCGATTGCCGTATTTGAAATGGTACTGGCAGCCTGGTTGATATTTAAAGGCTTTAATCTTTCATATCTAAAACACTCCTAGTGCAATGAGCATTCAAAAGCCCAATCAAAAAGAGATAGATAGAATTAAGTTTTTAATACTTTCTGAAAAGAATAATGTTAGTTCTAAATTATATAAGGCAGTCGGCAACAAAAAGCTTTATGACAACAAGTATGGAGTCGTTAATGGATTGCTTGTGTATGCTACACAAAATGCGATTTAGAAAAATGACTTACTGCCACTATTCGACGCTGCATCCATCCGGCCTGGGTTTGGTATCTTCGGTTAAGTACATATTCAAAGACAATTAATTTGAATTTCGCGCTAAACAAATCCATAGAAATCCTTGAACGGACACCCGGTGTCCTGGAAACATTATTATTTGATATTTCAAATGATTGGTATGAATGCAATGAAGGGGAAAATACTTTTAGTCCTTTTGATGTATTAGGACACTTGGTACATGGTGAAAAAACCGACTGGATACCCCGTTTGGAAATTATTCTTCATAATTCATCCGATAAGACTTTTACTCCTTTTGATCGTTTTGCGCAAAATGAAAATAGTAAAGGGAAGTCTATGAACCAACTCCTTGAAGAATTCACGGAGCTTAGATTTCAGAATATTTTCATTCTTAAATCAAAGAATATCACGGAAGGCGATTTAGCCAAAACAGGGATTCATCCAATATTTGGAGCTGTTACTCTTGCGCAACTCATTTCGACCTGGACAATCCATGATTTAAGCCATATCGCTCAGATTTTGCGAGTCATGTGCAAACATTATTCCGAAGATGTAGGGCCTTGGATAGAGTACTTACCCATTCTGACCAGATATTGAAATGACGAGGCAGACACTAGGATAGGCCTATCGCAGAAAGGGCTCAAGTTCCCATCTGTTAAGCGAAATCCTCACCAACATCTATCCTCAAAGAAACTTTCGTACCTTGAAGCCAGGCAACCACAACCTGGCCTCAGCTGTTTGCTGTATGTGAGATATGGACCAAAAACAAATTATAGAATGGTTACTTACATCAGATGTTTCCCTACAGTACCAGGTACAACGCGATTTGTTGGGGCATGACCGGAAGGATTTACAAGACAGAATTGCCCATGAAGGATGGGCTAAACAATTCTTATCCAAAAGAAAACCTGACGGGCATTGGGGAGATAGATTCTATCAGCCCAAATGGATCTCAAGCCATTATACCCTTCTCGATCTGCGCAACCTGAATCTAAGCCCATCCAACAATCTTGTCAAAGAATCCATTGAGCTGGTTCTGCATCATTCAAAAGCTGAAGATGGTGGAATTCAACTTGGCCCCTCAACATCCCGATACAGCGATGTGTGCGTGAATGGCATGTTCCTGAACTATGCATCCTATTTTAATACAGCCGAAAAGGAACTTCATTCCATCATAGACAGTATCCTGGCCGAAATCATGCCTGACGGAGGCTTTAACTGCCAGACAAAAAGAACCGGTGCCAAACATAGCTCCCTGCATTCCACTCTTTCAGTACTCGAAGGATTCACTGAATTTCAGAAAGCAGGATATACCTACAGGAGGGAAGATATATCTGAAACCAAAGGTTCCGGCATTGAATTTATCCTGATGCATCACTTGTTTTTATCAGACCATACCGGACAGATCATTGACAAAAGCTTTTTAAAATTGTGCTATCCATGCAGATGGAGATATGACATTCTCCGGGCTTTGGACTATTTTCAATATGCGGATATAAAATGGGACCAGAGAATGAAAGAGGCGATGGATTATCTGGCCAAAAAACAAAATAAAGAGGGAACATGGAATGTGCAGGCTGCTCATCCGGGACAAGTGCACTTTACCATGGAAAAAGCTGGAAAACCCAGCAGATGGAATACTTTGAGGATGTTGCGCATTAAAAAGCATTTTGGAACTGAATAAGCATGGGTAACATGGTTCTTTCGGTAATGGGTGAGTAGTGCAAAAAAACAACCGGGTAATTCATTAACTTTGGAGCCGGCAGATAGTTAGGGGTTTAAACCGTACACAAACGCAAAGAACCTGAAACCATCAGCTATACGGACAGAACGGTAGAGATAACAATAATAATCCAACATAAAAGCAAGCAAATGGAAGTAATACCATTTATCGGAATCATAATGGCAATACTGGTATCAGGTCTTCGCATTGCCCAAGAATATCAACGTGGAGTTGTATTCAGACTTGGACGTTTTCAATCAATTAAAGGGCCAGGAATTTATTGGATCATACCATTGATCGACCAACAACAAAAAGTTGACATAAGAACTAAAACGGTAGACCTCGAACAACAAGAGACCATTACGAAAGACAGTGTAACAATCAAAGTGAACGCCGTTCTTTGGTTTAAAATTACAAATCCCCAAGACGCCATAATTGAAGTTGCGGATTACAACAAGGCTGTTTATCAATTTTCAGTAACAGCACTACGCAACATTATCGGGCAACATACACTTGACGAAGTATTGAGAGAGCGAGAGCAAATAAACGGAACCTTGCAAAAAATTGTGGATACGACAACCGAACCCTGGGGAATTAAAATTGAAATGGTAGAGATGAAAGATGTTGAAATTCCAGAAGCAATGCAAAGAGCCATGGCCCGGGAAGCTGAAGCTATCAGAGAAAAAAGAGCCAGAATTGTCAAAGCAGAAGCAGAATTAGAAGCTTCCATCAAACTGACACAAGGAGCAAAGGAAATGGAAGGCAGTTCGATTGCACTTGAGCTCAGACGCATGCAAATGCTTTCCGAGATAGGTATTGACAACAACACTACTACAATTGTGCTTGTGCCCTCAGACTTTACTAACGCCGCAAAAAGTTTTACAGAACTGGTCAATAAAAAGAAACTTGAAGCATAAGTAAAATACAGCTAACGCGAGTTTGGCTAATCGCAAGCAAGGCAGAACATTGGTTATTTAAGTACTTAGTGTAAAGTTAAAATTGCAGCTTACAATAAGCTTATGAGGCTAATGAGATATACAGCTCCATAGCATAAAGGCCATTTTGCAAATCGCAAATCAGACATCAAGCGAAACGGTATAGGATTCAGATACGAACTGTTACGATATAAATGTAAACAAGTTGTAATTAAACACAAGCTGACAAATGACAGATCAAATGGACCCTATAAAAATAATAAAAGCAAAGATTTAAAAGATTCCAGTATTAAGAATCTTGAGAATACAAGATAATCAAGCTGCTATGCAAATGATTACAACAATAGCCGCTTCAAGCAAGCTGAGCTAAGAGCAAATGCAATAAAGTCTCAAACCCATAACATACATTCGTTAGTTTCTCAATTCCAATTAATACAAACCCTGTGTCCCATACCTTCACAGAATTGACGGAACACCGCCCTTCCAAGCAGACAAAATAGGGCTCATACATCTCCCCCCTTCTTACAATAAAAAAGATCAAAACACAGTGAACGACACCACAAAGCCAATGCTGGTGAAAGTATATTAGGAGACCTATTTGCAAGGGCAAAAAAGCTAAAGAAATGATATGGAACTTGATCGCATATTAGAGCAATGGGAGAAAAGTTTCATGCCTTGGTTCAAATGTCCTGACAAAAGATGTATTCCGAACTTATTCGGATTTATTTTCATGAACTTTGAAATAGCTCTCTATACCGGGACTCTTGCTGCTATCGTCATATAATGAATCCACCATTCTATCCGCCATCAAAACCGGAAGTAAGATATCATTCGTTAACGAGGGATCACTCCTGACTTTGCAAAAACCTCAGGGCCAAATACAGAAGATTGATCTAATGGAAATGTGTCCCATTGCATTTTGTCCTGTATCTTGCCCTTGTTTTTACTCATCATTTACAAATCCTTAGCTTAAAAAAGAATACTCTGCTATGAAGTTTTTATACCTACTCCTGTTGCTGCCGCTTTATTCATCTGCACAAACTTGCACTCAGGCCGATAAAGCCCGCTGGGAAAAGCAGGCCGCGAATGTCACCATCATAAGAGATAACTGGGGAATACCTCATATTTATGGGAAAACAGATGCCGATGCCGTTTTTGGATTGCTCTATGCACAATGTGAGGATGATTTCAAAAGAGTGGAGATGAATTACATTGAAAAACTGGGCAGAATGGCAGAGGTGAAAGGAGAAAGTTCATTGTATGATGATTTGTTGATACGAATGATCATTGATTCATCAGATGCAATAAAAGATTATAAAAAAGCACCTGAGTGGATGAAAAAACTCTGCAATGCTTTCGCGGATGGCATCAATTACTATCTATACAAACATCCCGATGTAAAACCTTCTTTGCTAACAAAGTTTCAAGCATGGTATCCCTATCTGTGGACAGACGGCAGCATAGGAGCCATCAATACGGCTCATCTCACTTCAAATAATTTAAAAAAGCTCTATGCAGATGGCAACCCTCTCTCTGCAAACATGAACCATTGCGATTCCGGTCTTGTGGAGAATTTTTTCAGGGAAGAAAAAGCGACCGGCTCTAACGGCTTTGCTTTCTCGCCCAAGATTACCCAAAACGGCAATGCCATATTATACATCAACCCACATGTTACTTTCTATTTCAGGCCCGAAGTGCACATGTCCAGTGAAGAAGGATTGAATGTGTACGGCGCCGTTACCTGGGGACAGTTTTTTATTTACCAGGGCTTTAATGAACACTGCGGCTGGATGCATACCAGCAGTGCGGTGGATGCTGCTGATATCTATATTGAAAAAATTTCACAGGCGGGAAAAATCCGGACATATGAATATGAGGGCAAACAAAAAAAACTGAGAGAGGAAAATATTGTATTGAAATATAAAACCGGAAATGCTGTTGAATCCAAGAGCTTCAATGCATTTTTTACGCATCATGGCCCGCTGTTGGCGAATCAAAACGGACAGTGGCTGAGTGTAAAGGCGGACAACCGCATTGCCAGCGGTTTAATGCAATGCTGGCTCCGCAATAAAGCGTCAGGCTTCGCTGATTTTAAAAAGACACTTGATTTAAAAGGGAATATCTCCAATAACACTGTATATGCTGATGCGGAAGGCAATATTGCCTACTGGCATGGCAACCGGATACCTAAACGGGTTGCAACATACAACTGGAATAAACCGGTAGATGGCAGCACATCCGCAACAGAATGGAAGGGTTATCATGACATCGCTGAGATTGTACAATGTATCAACCCGCTGAATGGCTGGTTGCAAAACTGCAACTCCACGCCATACACTGTTGCAGATTTGAACAGCCCCAGGAAAGAAGACTATCCCGTTTATATGGCCCCGGATGGTGAAAATTTTCGTGGCATAAATGCCGTAAGAACTTTGAATGAAGTCAAAAAATATGATTTGGATAAAGTTATTAAAGCCGGCTATGATACGAGGCTTGCTGCTTTTGAAATATTGATTCCTGCTTTAGTCCGTTCATTTGAAAAAAATGTAGCCTATGCGGATTCATTATATGCCTTGCTCATTGGACCTGTTACCGTGTTAAAACAATGGGATTTCCGCTGCAGTGAAAACTCCATAGCAACTACATTAGCAGTTGAATGGGGGCAGCGTTTGTTTTCTAAAATAAAGTCCGCTACTGGCAGGGATGAGTTCGAATGGATGGACGGGCCTGCCAGAGTAAAATACTTTTCTTCAATTGCAAAACCTGAAGACCTGCTGCTTCCACTTTTGGAAACGATTATGAATCTTGAGAATAGATTTGGCCGCTGGCAAATGGGCTGGGGACAAATCAACCGGTTTCAAAGAATTTCATCGGACATAGAAAATACGTTTGACGATCACAAACCCAGTTTCCCGGTTCCTTTCGCCTCTTCGGTATGGGGCATGTTGCCCTCCTACCACAGCGATACATTTCCCGGTACGCAAAAAAGATATGGAGAAGATGGCAACAGCTTCATCTGCGCAGTGGAGTTTGGCAAACGGATAAAGGCGAAATCATTATTGGCAGGCGGCAACAGCGGGAACGAAAGTTCCCCTCACTTTTTTGACCAGGGACTGATGTACAGCAAAGGACAGTTTAAGGAAGTGCAATTCTATAAAACAGATGTGCTCAATCATGCAGAAAGAAGCTACCATCCGGGAGAATGATTCCCTGGTTGTGATCCCTTGTAATTCCAAAACCAGGAAATGAAAGGCCACTAGGGCTTTAAGCGTTTGCTTGATTTTTTCTCATAAAAAGTACTTCCTTCAAATGGAAGTCAATAAAGAAAGTCACTGTACGAAGCATAGGATTCACAACTCCTGAACATATAAATGATCATCCCACTGCCTCAGGCTTTGTCCAACGGGCCTAAAGGATTAAATCTTCCCGGGGTGTTTATATCCAGATATTTTAAAGTGCGGATGGATTTCCAATGACATGCAGTTCTGCAACTAAGCTTTTTATAATACATTTAATTTTAGTTACAAGCAGGCAGTTGGTAAAATGGTCAACTTCCTGAAGACACCGACCAAATGCACAGGCATTTTAAAGGCTGTTACTTTAATCAACCCAAATCGTTTCATCAGTAACGAAAACCGGTAGATTGAAAATTTGTAACATCTACAATGGCCCCTTCAAATAAATGCTATGAAAAATTCAAAACCACTGCTTGTCTATTGCATTCTGGCATATTTCTTTTCATGGATTGTCTTCATTCTGCTGGCACTAAACCACCACAAGATTATTTATCTTTTTCCGGAGGATGAAGCACACGCAAGGATTGGAGATGTATGGCATGCATTTGGAGCCTTGGGTCCCTTTCTCGGAGCCGTCCTGACACTAAAACTATTTTATACCAAAATGCAGTGGCAACAGTTTGTCGCGGCTTATGCAATTAAAAAAATTACTTTTAAGGGTCTATTATTATCCGTATCTCCACTCATCTTTTTTACAATCGCGATAATTATCAATGGAATCATAACGCATCACTGGATTACCATACCAGAACTTCTACAAATCAACAAGTTGTCCTCCCCTTTCACTTTCATTGCTTGGTTTCTCCCTTCTTTGTTTTATGGATTCTTTGAAGAAGCAGGATGGAGAGGTTTTGCCTTGCCTTCCCTGCAAAGGAACTATACTGCATTGGGCGCAACGATAATACTTACAATCATTTGGATTGGCTGGCATATTCCTTCCTTTTTCTATCGCTATAATATGAACCTCATTGCATTCATAGGATTTGCTATCGGCATCTTTTGCGGAGCCATCACTCTTACCTTCCTTTTTAATTATACAGCTGGCAGTGTCCTGGCAGTGAGTATCTGGCACCTCAACTATGATATGGTTTCCATGATTTATAAGGAAGGAATGGTACCTGCAATAGTAAGCACACTGATCATTGTCTTCGCATGCATCATTTTCGTAAAATACAAAGGCGAAAACTTGTCCCCCGGGGAAAAAATAAGCTTGAATTTAGAAAGGTCTTAATCAGAAAAGTACAGATGCACATTGGATGAACTGGATAAGCGCCCACACAAAAGACATTCTGCAAATGTGCATGCCTACTGGACTGTGGCTTTACTATTACTATCTTAAGTTGGTAAGTTTTGACAAGAGTGCATCGCGCAATAGCTCTCAAAATAATGTCTTCAAACATACGATCGCGTTTTAGTCAATTTAATAATTTCATAACTCCATTATTAAAATGCATGGTGCTAGAATCAAAATTCACTTCTCGCTCATTTCTTTTAAAGAGATTCTCATTTCACATCCACTTACCCTTTCCTTCCAGAAAAAATAATAGAACAAGTTTTTACAAAATGGAATAATTGCTTCAGAAGAAACATTTACGAAAAATCATATGGGCTCCTACAATAGCCCGAACGGGATTGTACTAACGCCTTGAATTAAAAATTAGGCTCCATATGAAGCAAGCACAAGTGAAACAATCCATAGGTCACCATTTCTTCAGCCGGGAGATTATTTGCCCATTCCGGCAAAATGGATAGTTGTTTTAACAGGGATCAGGTATTGAAAGGAATTCACCCTCTCTGTATTCAATTTATTCATAAACCACAAAAAACAAGCAGATTATAAAACAATCATTCCTACCCGATGCTTGAGAGCTCATTTGAAAAATGCCGGTGTCATTTTTTTTAATTCAGACCTAAAGATTCCGCCCGGAAATGGAACTGAATGGCATTTTATATCCTTATTTAATTAGGATGTGATTCCTTTTTTAATGATGCCGTATCCAATAGTTCAATTGAGTATTCTTCGCTTCGGCACCAACGTTTTCAGAGCGGCTTTTCTATCAAAATGCGATGTTCCGGAGAATCAAGTGAATCAGTATGGAATTGTTTCCCATATTTCCGGTTTCTTTAGATTTTTAGGCTTCTTGCTGTTGAAGATGCATACACTTCGACCTAAAAGTCTTTTGGATTCCGTGAATAACAATAATAAAGTCTGTGAAATGAATAAATCAACAAATACATTGAATAAGCTGAGGCATTCAGGCTCATGCTTGTTGTTCCTCGCTTTGTTATTCCTCCCTGAAGCCTATGCACAACAAGGCATTCCCAGTTCCGGAGGAAATGCAGCCAGTGCCGGCGGCTCTGTAAGTTTTTCCATTGGACAGGTCTTCTTTCACGCGCAAAACGCTGCGAATGGTTCGATAGTTCAGGGGGTACAGCAACCCTATGAAATTTCTGTGGTAACTGAAAACAAAGATGCAAAAGACATCAGCCTTTCGCTTTGGGTATATCCCAATCCGGTAAACGATCTTTTACTGTTCAAAGTGGAAAGCGAGAAGTGGATAGAATTATCCTTTCGACTTTATGACATCCGGGGAAAAGTTTTGAAAACCGAAAATTTAATAAGGACGGAAACTCCAATTGACATGAGTGCGTTCATACCGGCTACTTACATTTTGAAAGTATTCTCAAAAAGTGAACCGGTGAAAGAATTTAAAATTATTAAAAACTAAGTTGAAATAAACTATGAAAAATAAATTGTTCAAGGTCGCAGCAATCCTTTTTTTATGCTGCGTATATCATTCGATCGCCTTTGCTCAATCTCCCGAAAAATTGAGCTACCAGGCTGTCATCCGCAATACCGGAAATCAATTGCTCGCCAATTCGGCAGTGGGCATGAAAATAAGCATTTTAAAATCTACTCCGACCGGCACTGTGGTGTACGAAGAAATTTTCAACCCCAACCCGATGACGAACGCCAACGGACTGATCAGTGTGGAAATTGGCAGCGGTATTCCTCTATCCGGAAGCTTTGGAACTATTGACTGGTCGGCAGGTCCCTATTTTGTTAAAACGGAGACCGATCCTGGCGGTGGAACGAATTACACCATCACCGCGACAAGCCAGTTGCTGAGCGTACCCTATGCGCTTTATGCAAAAAAAGCCGAGGCCCTCACCGGAGGAGAGTCCGATCCTGCATGGAAAGCCAGTCCTTCCTACGGAATTTCTCAAAACAACATTGCAAACTGGAATAATGCCTTTTCATGGGGCAATCATGCGGATGCAGGATATTTGAAGGGATATAACGAAAACGATCCTCTTTGGAAAGCCAGTCCTTCTTACGGCATTACACAGAGTCACATTGCAAACTGGGAAGCCGCATTTGCTCATAGCAATAAAAATACGGGATCTGTGCATGGTTCTTCCACCACAGGTAGCAATTTGCTGAGACTTGCAGATCCTTCTGCTATCCGCTTTCTACGCATCAATGCCGACAACAGCGTGAGCACCCTGGATGCTTCAAATTTTCGCAGCGCCATTGGCGCCGGTTCAGGGGAAGGTACCATCACAAGCATCACAACCGGAAATGGCATTACCGGAGGCCCTATCACATCGATGGGCACCCTTGGTTTAACTGGACAGGCTTTGGCCTTACATAATTTGAATACAAACGGTTTTATCGTCAGGACTGCACCGGACCTTGTTGCCACTCGCTCGATTTCAACAAGTGGAAACGGGATCAGTATTTCAAATGGCGATGGCGTGACGGGTGATCCTACTCTTAGCCTGAATATTGGAAAGGGCGCATCCCAAATAGCTGCAGGAAACCATGGACACGGAAACATCTCAGATGATGGTCAGATCGGAACTGCTTCCGGCCGACTCATCACTACAGATCACGGAACCTTACAAGCTATGGCGGGAACAGCAGAAGGAGAAATGCTCTATTGGAACGGAACAATCTGGACCAAATTGTCACCAGGCCAAAACGAACAAACCCTGGCTTTCCTCAACAGCGCACCCACATGGCAAAGAGCAGCCAATCACACCCATGGAAATATCTCGGACGATGGACAAATCGGAGCCGCCGTTGGTCGCATCATCACCACCGGATTGGGTGGAACCTTGCAGGCAATGGCAGGAAATGCAGAGGGAGAAATGCTCTATTGGAGCGGTACGCAATGGGTCCGTTTGTCTCCAGGTTTGAATGGTCAATCTCTGGTCTTTATCGATGGCAAGCCCACCTGGTGGCCGGAGGTGACGGGATCGAACGTAGTGGTAAATCCCACCACAGGCAGAGTCTGGATGGATCGCAACCTCGGCGCTTCTCGCGTGGCGACATCCAGCACGGATGCCGGTTCCTATGGCTATCTGTACCAATGGGGCCGCGATGGCGACGGGCACCAATTGAGAACATCGGGAACCACTACGAAGCAAAGTAGTGACAACACACCGGGACATGATAAATTTATATTAACAAGCGGTATTCCAAACGACTGGCGAGACCCCCAAAATAACTATTTATGGCAGGCAAGTGGAACAAACAATCCCTGCCCATCAGGCTACAGAGTCCCTACACAAGCGGAATGGCAATTCGAGCGATTAAGCTGGAAGAGCAACGACCCGGCAGGTGCCTTTGGCTCTGTCCTTAAATTGCCAATGGCTGGAAGAAGGGGCAGCACCACGGGTTCACTCTATGATGTTGGTACAGTCGGTTGTTACTGGACCAGTACGGTAGACAATTTCTATTCAATTTATCTCAACTTTGAAAACCCAGCACCATTTCAAACCGTTCCGGAATTCGACACAGGTGACAGAGCAAGCGGACGATCCGTGCGTTGTATTAAGGAATGAACGGAAATAAATTCCGATACAGAATATTTGATGAGAGGATCAAAATCAAGTAGTGCATATTCAGATGCGATCGTATAAAATCCAAAATTTTCTATGCGGTGTCCGCTTTGACTGAGTTTTCATTTGAAAGACGCAACACACAAATGAGTAGTGACTGAAATTTAGAATACAGGATTCATGTATTTCATCCAATCATTGATTGTTTATAATATTGAATTCCCTTATTGCTTGTGCTGACCAACTATTGGATTCTTGATTATCTAAAGTAAATTTCTTTTTAATTTGCATACATGTTTTCAGGCGAAATAAGACCCTCATGAATTTCAATCTCACTGAATTTCATTTTAACAGAGTCACTCCGGTGGTTTTTTTCCTGCTTAGCTTTCAGTTAAATTGCCAGACCATCAGCGGCCATTTCGCCGGACTTCCGGGTCAGTCCATAAAGCTCATGGGATTCAATGGCCTTGAAACTTATGTCATCGACAGCACAAGAATCAGCGAGAACGGCAATTTCCAACTTTCTTATACTAATCATAACTATGGAATGGGCTATCTCTTTGTCCCGGATCACAAATCCCATTTGCTTGTCTTGAATGGGGAGAATATTCATTTAAAAGCGGATTCTTTTGAATCTACCGAAGGCATTCATGTTGTGGAGGGAGAAGAAAACAAAGGAAATGAAAAATATTCCTCTGAATATCCTCGCCGCGAAAGAGCTTTGAGCGCATGGAACTATTTATATAGAATGTACAGACTGGATACGCTTTTTACTCTTCATGTGGAAGCATTGCGATCCATACGCAAAGAGATCAGACGGATTCAGGATGAGGACAGTGTTTTTCTTTCGAAATTTCCGAAGGACTCTTACATAGCCTGGTACTTGCCAAAATTAAAACTCACCCGCTCCGTAGTCGCATTGGCACAGGAAAGAACGGAGGAAATAGCTCCGGCCCTGGCAGCATTCAGAGCCATGGACTATCGCGATGCCCGTCTTTATAAAAGCGGACTGCTGCGAGATGCACTGGAAAGTCATTTTTGGTTGATCGAAAACAGCGGAAGATCTTTGGACTCCGTGTTCATTGAAATGAAAATATCCATTGACCACTTGATTGAAAATCTCCTGCCTGATCAGAAAAAACTAAACGAGATAAGTGAATACCTATTTCAGCTACTTGAAAAAAGGAGTTTGTTTAAAGCATCAGAATATCTCGCGCTCAGCTTGTTAAATGAACGATCCTGCAAACTGGATAAAAAGCTTTCAGATCAACTGGAAACTTACGGTCTTATGAAATTAGGAAATACAACACCGGATTTTCGTTTCGGCCCTGGTGTCCTTGCCCCTTCCTACAAAAATTCAATGACTCCTGAAAAACTATCCGACATCAAGAGCAACTACACGCTGATCGTGTTTGGCGCGAGTTGGTGCCCGCAATGTCCGGAAGACTTATCCGCTATCGTCAGAATGTATCCTGCATGGCGTTCTCAAAACGTGGAAGTTGTCTTTGTGTCTCTGGATGAATCGGAAACAAGCTTTAAAAATTTTACTTCGCCCTTTCCATTTATCAGCAGCTGCGATTATAAAATGTGGGAAAGCCCCATTGTAAAAAGCTATCATGTGTTTTCCACGCCCACCATGTTAATGCTAAACAAAGACCGCAAAATAATCCTTCGTCCCCATTCTGTCAGCCAACTGGACAGCTGGATTGACTGGCACCTGGTAAAAGGAAACAAATAAATAAATCAAGCACTTTCAATCGCAAGATCCCATCAATATTTCATAAAAAAACTTGCCCTTAAAATGCAGGCTTTTCAGTCCTCCACATAAAGTGAATTCATTTCAATTTGACCACCTTATAAGAAATACTTTCCTATAATATCTCATTCTTTTAAAATCAAAAATAAAAATTAAAGGATAATATCCGGTTTACCAAATGCTCCTGATTGGTTAGAATAAGTAATCTTTCCCAGTATGATGCATAGCCGGCCCGTGTAATAAAAACAAAGATAGACAAGTACAAACGAACGTTCGTTTAACCTTAAAAAGGTCATTCACGAACTGAACTAATTGCAGGCAAACAATCCACTTACAATAAACGCAAACAGAATACAGCAATCTCAAATTTACAAGTTTAAAAAAGGCTTATCAGAGGCAAGCCATAACCCTGAACTTAGCCCATCGAATAGCCTTTAATCCATTTGGGCAACCAGTCCTATCCATTCAGCCATTTTACCGAATCCGGGCCCTTTGGAAATTTGCAAACCCTCACACGAAAACCAGACAATATGGATTCCATTTATATATATTGCAGCAGCAATTGAAAAAAATAAAATGAACAAACGCAATATTATTATAAACTCAGCAATGGCTTTTGTCATTGCCTTTTCTGTAAACCAAATAGTACACGAACTAGGACATTTTAGTACTGCTCTGTTGTTTCATTCAAAAGATGTGATCCTTTATCACGATTATGTCCAGCATGATACGTCCGAATTGCAAATTGCAGAAAGAATCCTCATTGCAGCGGCAGGACCCCTGGTGAGTCTGCTCGTAGGTTTACTATTTCATTTTATTTGTTCAAAGTACCAGGACAGAAATGTATTGTTTCTCATGTTTCTCTATATGAGTGCATTTGGCTACATTAATTTTGGCGGATACTTATTGATTGCTCCCTTCTTTAAAGGAGGCGATACGGGCTTCGTATTTGATCAATTAGGCACTCCACTCTGGCTAACTATTGTTTTTGCCTTAGGGGGTGTAGCCTTTCTCCTGTTTTCAATTAAACAGCTTTGCATTTATTTTGTGGAAATGGCACCCCTTGAGATCATCCGGGACAAACAGCAGCGAAAAATATTTATAAACGCTTTGGTTCAATCACCGCTCTACATAGGTATCCTCGTGACCACTCTGATGAATTTACCGGTACCTGTATTTTTAAGTTTGCTGTATCCCATGTGCAGTCCGTTCACACTACTTTGGGTATATGGTTATTTATTGGAAGAAAACTACCCGGGGGCAAATGCGAATAAACATTTTGAGGCATTTAATAAAATTAGTCCACTGTTAATCGCTTTAATCATCCTTATCGTAACCATAAATCGACTATTGGTCTTTGGATTTCATTTTTAAAGGAATCGATCCTGAAGATTTTAAGAGCCTATTTCGGAAAACTGTAAAATATACGAAATAGACAATCACATAAAGCGCCATACACCCAACTCAGTTTGTACCGCTAGCGATGCAAAATATTGAAAAAAGGAAAAAAAATAAGAATATGACAAAAAGCACTTTACTTGAAATGAACAACGTGGGTATCGTTGTAGAAAATCTCGATAATGCCATTTCCTTTTTCTCAGAAATAGGATTGAAACTTGAAGGGAGAACTAGGGTTGAAGGAGAATGGTCTGGGCGGGTAACAGGTCTTAAAAATCAATCTGTAGAAATCGCAATGATGGTCACCCCTGACGGACATAGCAGACTTGAACTTTCAAGATTTATTACACCGGAAATCATTTCTGACCACAGAACGGCTCCTATTAACTCTTTGGGCTATCTAAGAGTTATGTTCAAGGTTGATCATATTGACGAATTGGTGTCCAGACTCACTCAACAAGGTGCGGAACTTGTGGATGAACTTGTGAATTATAAAGACCTATACCGCCTTTGTTACATTCGCGGAGCCGAAGGTCTGTTAATCGGACTTGCAGAACAAATAAATAACAAGGCTTAATCAACGAAGCGCTAACACGGATATCAAGCTCTGTGAGCTTTTAAGTTCCAATACCCCCCAAGCTTCGCAAACTTGAAATTTTGTACTTTTAATGTACATTAGCAAAAAAATGAAACTTTGGGTTCTAAAACCTACCCAAAGCTATATCAAAGAAACTTAATCGTATTTATCACAAAGAATTTTGGAAGTATTCTACCAGAATTATGGACAACAGAGGAAACCATAACAGAGCAAAATGTAGCGCTCCAACGAGGTCTTCACCATGATTAAAAATTATAGGGAAAGTACAAACGTCGTGAAACGAAAAAGTAAATTGTAATCAATAAAAATTAAAATATGGCCTCAATTAATCCGTACATTCATTTTAATGGAAATGCCGAAGAAGCATTTACATTCTACAAATCCGTCTTTGGCGGAGACTTTGCTAATATCACCCGCTTCAAAGACATGAATTTTGAAGGCAGTCCAAACCTTGAAAAGGAAGCTGATAAAATTATGCATATCGCCCTGCCAATTGGAAAACATAACGTCTTAATGGGAAGCGATACACCTGAGATGATGGGAAAACACAACCTGATGGAAACCCGGAGCAAGATTTCTGTAAGCGCTGAAAGCAAGGAAGAGGCTGACCATATTTTTAACGGCCTGTCAAAAGCTGGGCAAATAGAAATGCCCATACAAGACAGTCCCTGGGGCTCCTATTTTGGAATGCTTAGAGATCAATTTGGTATAGAGTGGATGGTGGATTACGACACAAGGTACAAAGGACAGCCTTAAGCAATACACGTACTGCCAACACTTCGTTTGTGCATTTGGCGTTGAAGAAATAAATTAAACATGAGCGATCCGGAAAAGCATTTGTGCAACATTTGAGAATGCATTTTAAAATTTCCTTCGCACAGAACCGACTTGTTGAAGGCCATCAAATGCAAAATTTCATTTTATAAATTCCGGATAAAGCGCCATCATGAACACAAACAAATAGTACAGAAATAACTTTTTATTTCTTGCTTAAGAAAATCTTGCGAAATTTCAGAAACTAAAGAAATGATGCCTTAGCCTCAGTTGAGCACACACTTTATTTCGATGACCTAAACTGCAAATACTTCCTGAATATGTTGACCAAAATAAAACCTGTCTGGTGGCTGTGCATAGGGCTTATCACCATCGCTCTCGCACACATGAGCATTCACTGTGCTGAAGTGGGATGGATTGCCTATACGCCTTTTCTTGTTTACCTGAGACTTAATGAAGGCATCAAATCCCGGATGATTTTTATACTATTCCTGGTAGTGGCCTGGTCCCTGTGCATTGTAAAAATTGTTTCTCCGCCCATGCCTTTGGCTATGGTCTTCCTGTTTTCAATACCGATAAGTTTGTTTCATCTTCCTGCATTTCTAATTTGGGACAGATTTAAACAACATCCATGGTCGGCTTTGCTGTTTCCCACTGTCCTCACTCTAATGGAATGGATTCAATACACCTTCACGCCCTTCGCTAGCTGGGGTGTTGCAGCCTACTCACAGGCAGGAAACATCACAACGATTCAAAGTGTTTCTCTGTTTGGAATTGCCGGATTGAGTTTTATACTCTATTGGTCTCAAATTTCAATAGCCGAGCTCATTACTGGAAAAAAATATACGCTATTGACCTTTCAGCTTCCAGTCTTTATAATCGCATTTTTATTCCTATTTGGCTCAATCAGATTTGACCTAAGCAAATCAAGAGGTGTTGATACTGCGACTGTGGCAGCTGTCGGAACAGATTCCGAAGTGAGCGGTTTTCCTCTTCCATCGAAAGAGGCCAATGAGCTCATAAAGAAAAAACTTTTTGAACGCACCGCACAGGCAGCCAATAGCGATGCCGCGCTCATCGTATGGAATGAAGCCTCTACCTTTATCTTACCTGCTGATGAAAAGGAGTGGACGGATTCACTTGCTGCACTCTCCGGCAGGCTTGGTGTATATCTTGTGGCTTCTTATGTAGTGCCTCTTTCAGAAAGTCCAATGAAATATGAAAATAAATACATGTTCTTCAATTCAGAGGGACAACTCCTGAAAACATACAACAAGCATCAACCCGTTCCTGGTGAACCTGCAGAAAAAGGAAAAGAAGCTTTGCAGGTTTTTAATATGGGCAATTCTAAGGTAGGTGCTGTCATTTGCTATGACTACGACTTTCCCTATTTGGCGAAAGCCTATGGTACATTGAATGCAGATATTATTGCTGACCCCTCCTCTGACTGGAGAGGTATTGACCCTTTGCATTCACAAATGGCCGCATTCAGAGCTGTGGAACAAGGTCATTCCATTCTTCGCTCTACAAGATTTGGCCTATCTGCAGCCATTACCCCCTTTGGCGAATTCGCTTCGCAAATGAGCAGTTATGACAACAACAACAAAATAATGATCGCACATTTACCCGTTCGCGCTGTGACTACTCTTTATTCAATCGTCGGGGATATATTTATTTACATCTGCATGAGCTACATCCTAATATTTCTTCTATTCCGCAACAAACTGCACGATTTCAATGATTCAAGGAACCAGAAGGCTTAGCCCGCACTCTTCTGGTTTCGCAATTCAGTTCATCCGACAAAATAATTTCCCAATTCAAGCGCAATGGTTCATACATCCCTTTTCCGGAAACAAAACCCTACAGCGGCTACATAACAGAAGTCAGGGCATGCAGTTCATATTGAGCATTACATAGGTCCTTTTAAATGGAAATACAATCGAGCTTAAGCATGTAATGATAGAAATCCATTTCCTATATTTGTTGAGTTCTCGTTCTATCCGTATCTCAGCTATTGAAAATAAACGATCACAAATATTAGAAAATCTTAGCAACATGTCTAATCCGACCGGCCGCATCGAAACCTACAGTGATGGTGTATTTGCTATTGCCATCACTCTACTGATTCTTGAAATTAAAATTCCACCCCATGATTCCATAAATTCATCTCACACCTTACTCGATGCTATAACAGAACATTGGAGTTCCTGGCTTGCCTTTGTGCTTAGTTTTTTTAATCTGACCATAGCCTGGGCCAATCATCACAACGCTATCAGGTTGATCAACAAAACAAGTCCTTCGTTTATTTTTGTAAATGGATTCTTCCTATTGACTGTCGCCATCATCCCCTATCCGACCTCACTGCTCGGTGAGTATATCAACACCGCATCGGCACAAACAGCAATTTTGGTCTATTGCCTGGCTATCTTTCTACATAGCTTTGCCTGGATTCTGCTGATGCACGTGATGGTCAAGCCCTTGGATCTGACAAAAGACGAAAAGGCAAGAAAGGAGGTTTTGAAGCAAAGAGCCAATTGCATTTTTGGCTTTTTTATCTACCTCGCCATTTGCATCGTGGCCTATTGGTTGCCCTGGGTGGCCCTAACGCTTGTTATTGGATTGTACCTGTTCTGGATCTTTGTTGCGGTTAACATGAAAGTTGAGGACGATGTAGTACAAGCCACATAAAGCTTAGTACTGATCAAGCTGCTAGTAGCAATTTACAAAAAATAATGAAGAAGCAGCTCAGATGTCCTTACATAAATCAGCTGTCCTGAGAGCCTTCACCTTAAATTCTTCCTATGTACGTAAATTCATTTCATGCTCCGAAAACCGTCCCGGGTAAATGTATTAAGAACAGAGGCCTTGCCCAAATTAATTTCTTGTCATGCCACTCTTAAGATTACGTTCGCTGTTCTTCATGGCATGGAATGCAATGGCCTTGGCACAACCCGAAAACAGGATCCAAAAATTTATGGCAGAAGCTTCGATACCGGGAATGTTTGTAGCTGTAGTGCAAGCTGACTCGGTCCTTTACGAAAAGTGTTTTGGCCTGGCAGACGTCGGCAATAACCTTCCAATGACCTCCTCCACTTGTATGGAACTGGGGTCAATCTCAAAGTTTATGACCGCCGAAGTGATCTATCATTTACAATCAAAAGGCTTGCTTAAAATACAAGATCCCATAAGCAAGTATCTAAGCCAGGCGCCCGTTTCCTGGTCTGAGATTACCATCCAACATTTGCTTTCACACACCTCAGGTATTGCCAATTATTTGCTGGACCCCGGATTCCATGCCATGGAATACTTTACCAATGCTGATGATGATGCGGCGGCTCGGTTTTTTAATACCATTACCACGGATTCGATGGTGCAATTGTTTTACTCCCTTCCACTTGAATTCAACCCCGGATTCACATGGTCCTACAGTAATACGGGCTATTATCTGTTAGGCAAAATAGGAGAAGCCGCAACAGGAAAACCATTTTTTGACCTGGTAAAAGAAATCGTAACGGAACCCCTTCAAATGTTTCAAACAAAGGCTAATGAGCTTTCAGCAAGCGAAGGCTGTCTAGCAAAAGCCTATTTTATAAAAGATTCTTCGCTAGCCCCGGCACGCATTTTAAATAGCAACTATGCCTTTTCAGCGGGTGCCTGGGCCACATCAGGACATGACATGGTGAGCTATCTTAAAGCTCTTCACAAAAGAAATCTACCTTCAGACCAAATCGGAATAGATTTCCGTAAAGCTCCTTATGGTAATCGTTTGCCGTATACCTATAATGCAGGCCGCTTCTATACGACATTTCATGGCCAGCATATCATATCTCACAATGGTGGGACGCCTGGTTTTTCGTCATCCTGGATTTACCTTCTCGAGAAAAATACGAGCATCATCGTGCTTATAAACAGGCAGGATTATGCAGCCATAGACCAGCTCGCATGGGATATATTGTCCTCTTATTGTCCATCTTTAAAATACCCCCAAAAGAAACGTTCAGGGGCGGAAGTAAAAATGATGACAAAAAAAATCATGACAATATTAGATGCTATAAAAAATAATAAACCAGTCCCGGCAGGACTTTCCAGTTCGCTTAAGTTTTTTCTGGAAAGCGAAAATGGAAAGGGTTACTGGAAATGGTATTTTGAAAGAGGATTTCCCCTCTCCGCACAGTGCGTAGATGTTGAGCAAATTGGAAAGGAAAGACTATACCGTTTTCTGCTTCCCCTGTCAGAAACAACTTGGTATCAATTGTCAGCACTTACAAATGAAAACGGCGAATGGATGCAGATTCGCTGGTGGTAGTGCATGGATTAAAACAACAGAAACGCATGCAGCATGCGTCTGTTCCCTTTAGCAAGAAATAAAAGACTGCTTAAAGACTTATTTTGATGCTTTAAAAAACCCGGGATCACAATAAACAACTGATTAAAAAGTGGCAACATTACAAAAATAATTATTTTCAATTCTGGTTTGAGTTCAACTTGTACACTGTGCTACAAGTTCTGCAATCTGTGCCGCTGCGCATTCAATCTTTTTAAAAAATAAACATGGAACCAAGAACATTAAAGAGATTATCTCTCATCTATTTACTCGCTGTCCCACTTATTGGCTTTGTCCTGGCATTTGGAATAGGTCATGTCAGTTACAAAATTTATCTGCCTCTTTGGTTATTCAATGCATGCCTGATGATTTTGGCTTCATGGCTCACCGGCTTGCATGTAGTACGCCTAAACAATGAATCGGAAAGCAGGCTGGCCAAAACTGCATTTGCTTTGCTCATACCATGGATTCTGATTTCGATGTTCGCTGGATTGGGACCACCTCCGGATTCAGTAGCAGAGTGGGTTGCCACAGCAACGGAGCAGCAAATAAGATACTTTATGCTAGTCATAAGTGGGGTGTTTGTCACAATTGGATTTGTAGGGCTCAGAGAAAGGCTGAAAGAAGAAGGAGAGAATTATTATTCCCTACTTAGTCTGATCTCAATAATATTAGCAATGCCCTTATTCATCATCAACATGCTTTATTGGGGATATTACCTGAGTGCACTTTTCAAAATCCAAAATGCTGCGAATTCAAACAATTTACCTGACTGGTTTCAACCAATACGGCAACTATTTGGTCTAATATCGGTAGTTGAAGTAGCCTTGACCTATTTTGCAACTTTCGCATTAGTCATGGCAATGAGAAGAAAAAACTGGCTCAGTAACAATTCGTGTCTGATATACTCACTTTGCAGTCTCGTGGCACTTGCAATTATCATTTTATCAGCTCTATTTGAAGAGACCTTCAAAATATCAGGTTTTGCAGTATCCATCCCGGCAGTTCCATTTCTCATGCCTTACTTCATCGGTATCTATTTATTAAGAAAATTAGGGAACCGAAATTTAAAAACTAATCCCGGTTAAGACAAAAGGAAGCCCAATTGTTCATTTATAATGAACTAAACCCGGAGCAAAAGCAGAATTGGACAGAACCTGATCCGACAGGTTTGATTGCATTGTACCCGTTCCGGATATTTGTTTCAAGAGTCATGAAAGTTGAGGAAGATGTAGTCGCAGCTAAATAAAAATAGCTATTTCCTGACTTCTCTGAGAAAATCAGTTTCAAAAACCGGTGTGTGCAATCGTTGCAGATACTTTGTGTACTCTTCAAAAAAGATCCCAGCTTTTCAATATGCCTTTTCATGAATGGCAAAATGATGCTGGTCAAAATAACCGGGCAAGTAATGCCATGACCAACGGATGTCTGTGTAAAAAGGACCCATGAAGCTGTTCAATACTTCAAACTTAGGGATGACAATTGAAAACCAACAAAAACAGAACATCTGTATTTGGCATGCATTTTATAGTGGCTTTGTGCAAATGCAATTAACGCAAGTCCCAGTTTCAATCCGTTGTTGACCCAATAAAAGCGATCTGCAAATGGGATGAAACCATATTATGAATAGGCTCTGTCGTCCTACTGCAAATGATTGATACAATATCTCCAAAGTCATTTGAAATTCTAATAATGGAGATCCAAATTGAATTATTTATAATGATCTTGGCGGTAATATTTACTGCAAAGGGAATCCATGAGGAAATACAAAAAAATAAAATGTAAGATGAAATGGGTGGCATATAAGCTCTTCCGAATTCAGCCCAAAAATTTAGACAGATTGCCAAATTTTAGTAATTTAGGCCTCATTTAGTAAACAGCAGCCATTTTAATTAATAGAAATCTACAAATTATTTCAAGCATAGAATATTTGCAATCAAAAAAATTATCCTAAATTTATTAAATGCCAAAACATTTCATTATTCACTAATTTCAATCATTATTCCACCACTAAAAGTTGTCTTTATGAAGTCCACATTCATTTTTTCCATTCTATTGATCCTTTGTTTAGGAATCAACACGATTCACGCACAAGCTCTGGCTTGCCGATCAACGATTTATGTTGATTTGGGTAACAATTGCCAGATAAGCATTACTCCGGATGTGATCGGAGTAAATCTGAATCCGGATTATGACTATAGTTTGTCTAAATCAGAATTTAGCTGCACGGATAATGGACACTCACAAACTGTAACGCTCCTGCAACACGATCGTGCTACCGGTGAATTGCTAAATTCATGCTTTTCTGAAATAATTGTGACAAGCAGTGCAGAACCCAGTCCCTGCGAACGGAGCGCCCTGGTTTGCCATTCGGAATTAAATGTCGAACTCAATGATGAAGGTTATGTGGTATTAACTCCGGATATGATATCCGCTGTGCCACTGGATGAAAATCCGTATTTTGTATACGATGTTGTTCCAAATGTTCTGGATTGTTCCAACATAGGCCCAAATACCGTAAGACTCCGGGTTGTCGGCGCTTGTTTCCCGGAGGACTATTGCACCATGACGGTCAATGTAATAGATAATCGTGAGTTTCGCCCTACCTGCTATTATGTAAATACGGAGGGGATTAATTTTTATCCGGCTGATCTGGGACAACTCATTCTGCCCCCTGGAACCGGCATTTCCTATTCTATTGATTTATTTTCTCAAAGTTCCGGTATAAACGGTTTAAATGCAGAATTTAAAATTCTGTTATCTAAAGACAAAGTACCAGACCCCAAAGATGTTCTAGTCCACAAACAAAATATCAACTTAGGGAAAAAAACATCGGCCTCTGGTAAATTCATTCTGCCAAAAAAATTAGAACCCGGAACTTATTATCTGATCGCTAATCTGATTTCAAAAAATAAGAAATTCCGAATTTCATTTCCCAACCAAATACAAAGCATTCACATTGGCAACAGTTCGAAATTTGGAGAAATAACAACAAGAAACAGCGAATCTTCCGACCAACAAGAGCGGATCATAATATATCCCAATCCGTTTCAAAATGAAATCCAAATCGTACCAACAGACGAAAACGATCCGCTTTCTGAAATTGAACTATATAATTCATTGGGACTAAAGTTAAAATCCCTGGATGTTCGTGAAACATCATTTGAGGTTTCCGATTTACATTCCGGAGTGTACTTTATTAGATATTCAAGCTTACATGGGCAAAAAGGAACTTACAAAGTGATAAAATATTGACCGGATAAAAAAGGAAGGGTAAGCTGTTAGACTTACCCTTCCTTTTAAATCTAATTCGCGTTCATAGCTAAGTTATTTTAAGCAATTGATGGAGCTGCTTTCCACAATAAAAATATACACTAATCCCTTCTCATCCGGTCATAGATTTTCTAAGTAAAGTAGAACAGATGAAGTTTATGCATTTCTTCCTACTTTTTGTAGGCTTGTCCACAATCACAAGCTGTGGTGATTCTGGCACAACTTCAAAAACCAGATATTACTTTTGCTATTCCAGAATGATGGATTCAAATCAAAATCCCTCAACCACTAAAGTGATCTACACAGACATTCAAAAGATGGATGGGAGCGAACAGGAAATAACGGACAAAACCCTTGAGTGGCAAAAATTTACCCAAAAATTCTGCACTAATCCAAAATTTTGCACCTCGGATCTAATGTATTATGAAACAGAGCCAATGGCTCAAGAAATGAAAAGAGAACTTTTAGAATCATACAATAAGCCCGGAACATATATCGTAGAGAAAGTTGATTTTCGGTAATGGACACATTGGACTGGAAGACGAAAACAAGAAGATAAAAACACAATACAACCCTCATGAGAAAAATTATTTCATTTATGCATATTTCTCTGGACGGTTTTGTAGCAGGGCCGAACGGCGAAATGAACTGGATAAAAGTGAATGAAGAAATCTTCGATCACGTAGAAAAGCGAATCAGCAGAGGTAACACTGCGCTTTATGGACGCGTCACCTATCAGATGATGGAGAATTACTGGCCAACCGCAGCCGACAAACCCGGAGCTTCCAAACATGATGTAGAACACTCCAGATGGTATAAAAATGCGCACAAAATTGTATTGTCAAAAACCTTAGTTCAACAAGGTTTGAATAACACGACCATAATCAGAGATGCACTTCCTGAGCGGATTCATGAGCTTAAACAAGATCCTGCTGAAGAGATCTTGCTATTTGGTAGCCCTACAGCAACCCATTCTCTGATCGCTGAAAACCTGATAGACGGCTACTGGCTTTTTGTCAACCCCATTCTCCTTGGAAGAGGCATACCCTTATTTGCAGGTATAAAAGATCAGATAAAATTGAATCTGTTGGATACCCGGCAATTTGCGTGTGGAGTAACAGAACTGAATTACAGAGTAGTCAGACCCTAAACTCTTATGACATGAACAAGGTATCCCCTTATGGATCGCAATTGCATCAGCTTAAATTCCACCCACTTGTCAGGTAAAACAAAGCCATTTCGTATCATAACCCCACAAAATTCAGACATCTAACTGTTAGTTTTGTATATCGTATCGGCATCCTTATTAATGTTCACAATCCTAAAGTAAATGTATGCAACGCAGGAAATTTATTGAATTAGGCGGATTACTTGCCACTGTAAGCCCATTTAATGGATTCAGGGGAAGTCCTTTCTTCAGGAATACCAACATTGATCCACAGCGAATTGATTTTCTGTATGATGGCATTGGATTGTCGCCAAATGAATATGCAAAGTTGTTGTTACAGCTCACAGAGGAAGGAAAGTTTAAGCCTGACTATTATGGGCTTGGAGGAGTAGTGGAGGAGTTGGAACACAAATTCGCCGGACTCCTGGGAAAAGAGTCTGCAGTTTTCATGCCTACAGGAACTTTGGCAAATCACATTGCGATTCGCAGACTTGCCAATAACAACCGCAGAGTCATCGTCCAGGAACAAAGCCATTTTTATAACGATACGGGAGATTGCGCCGAAACACTCAGCGGATTGAATCTTATAGCAACAGGTTACAATGCGGTGGATTTTTCCCTAAGCGATGTAAGCCATATTTCAGATCAAACCAAAACCGGCAGGGTTGAAACAAGAATCGGGGTCATTGCAATAGAAACACCTGTTAGGAGAAAGCAGGACCGTATGTTCACATTCGATAAAATGAAGCCCATAAGCGATTATGCCAAAAGCAATGGAATAAAAATGCACATGGATGGAGCGAGGCTATTTGTACAATCTGCGCATACGAACATAGATCCCTCAAAATACGGGGAGCTGTTCGATACGGTATATACTTCCCTCTACAAGTGTTTTAATGCTCCAGCAGGGGCTGTATTAGCAGGCACAAAACAATTCACGGAATCTTTGTTTCACGAAAGACGGATGTTTGGAGGAGGCCTGGCAGCCGCCTATCCGTTTGCAGCCATCGCCTTGCATTATGCGGACAGCTTTCTCACGGATTATAAGACTGCCTGGATGCATTCCCAAGAATGTTTCTCCATACTCAATAAAAACGAACGATTTCGATTTTCGGAATTGGAGAATGGCAGCCATGTCGTAAGACTTGAAATAAAGGGTGCAGACCTCAATCGCTTCAGGCTCTCGCTCGCTGAAAATAATATCCATATAGCAAAACCTGAGGACAGTGGCTTCTATTTAAAAATCAACCCAAGTATCAACAGGCTTCCATCCGGCGACATAGCCCAACTATTTTTAGATGCACTTCGTGCAGCTAATTGAGAAGGCCGCTCAATATGCAATGCATTGTAATGAAGGTCTAATTTTCATACAGGATATGAATTGACTGGAATTTCGAGTATCTTTCATCAGAATTCATGTAGCCCTTGATGTCCTATTCCTGCTTATTATTAATCAAAACGATTACGAAGTTTGGTACGAAATAGGCAATAATCGCAATGGATCCAAAAAGCAAGTAGAACTGGAAAAATGAAATAGTTTAAATGAAGTTATTTAAATTCCAAATTCTTCACGCCACTTTAAGCCTCATGGCTTCCTCTCAGGCAATTGGGCAGTCCATGGACACAATGCCCGATTCCATAAAACCTGCAAATACCATAAACTTGCGATTCGACCACTACCGGATTAAATATCCGCTTATTGCAAGAGAATATGGAATAGAAGGAAAAGTACAGCTTGCGTTTGATGTCGATTCAACCTGCGCCCTAATCAACAGACGTGTTACAAAAGGTATTGGAGGTGGGTGCGAAGAAGAAGCTATGAAATCTTTGGAGGCCGCTGAGAAAGATCTAAAAATAAGGTACGGAAATAGCTGCCCCGCACTAAAAAACCTGACACACGAGGTGATCTTTAAACTGCACTTAAGAAAATGAAAACGACTGCAGCTTTGCCGGATACAACACAAGCTGCAGATATAGCTTGCGAGTGTATTGCATTCATAGTATAAAATGCAGCTGCATAAAATGGGATGTGCTATCTCCAAGAAAAACGGAATAGCTGAAAACAGTATAAAATTGGCAATGAAACTAAATCTTTGGAACTACTAAAAAAACCCTCGCACATCATTCTCCATCCGATGCACCCAAATTCCGGCGATCAGATATCAAATGACATTCCGGAGCACAATAAGACAACTCCCGAACAGCTGCATTAATCAACATCCTTAATTTTAAAATACAATATTGGCAAAATATACCAGCAGCCATGCCGGTCACCTATTACTAGAATTTACTTAACTTTACATACTGAACAATTTTGCATCCTGCATTTCAATAATACAAAACATCAAATTAATGTCTTGATGCGGATTTTCGGGAAAGATTAAAGATCATCGTATTGATTTTCAAATATACATTATGTTGAGCAACTTGATATTTATCCTTAGCTGCATAAGCTATATAGCCCTGGTTGCAGTCAATCTGTACAAGCCCAAAGGCACCGGAGACCAACTCGTTGGCTGGGGCTTCATACTCTTTGCCGTGATGGCAGCCTATGTTATTTGCAGTTTGATCCTGACCCTGCATATCGCACTGAAAGGAAAATTCGATTGGATTTCCGAGTCCGGTTCCATAAAATATGTCATCCTTGGTTTGGGATGGCTGTGCCTGATGGCCGGAGCAGTCTACAGTACCATGATCAATGCAGACTGGCAGAATATGGGAACTGCAAATTGGCTTGGAATTGTCATGGTGCGTTATGGCGGCATCTGGATACCCTTACTAACGCTTGTACCTTTTGCCATTTTGTTAAATAACGAATGGTACCAAAACCTTTCACCCACAGTGTATAAAATTCCCTTGCTGGCGGGATGTGTCATTGGCCTTGCATTTCACTTTTTGAGTACGTCGCAATCCGGCAAGCTATTTAAAAATCAAAAAGCTGTAGATAAGCTGCAATACGATAATGAACTGAAGCAAATTGGATTTACAGATAGTATTGTAGACCTCCTGTATTATATGCACAAAGGAACTGACCCCCGCCTGACACAAGCCGCTTTAGATAAATTGAAAAGAAAGCAAAATTTAGAATCAGAACTGGTCGGTATTTTAGACAAATGCGATGAAAATTATGACTACTTGCGGGTAATCGCTTTTTTAGAAAACAACAGAGCGGAAAAGCCTCAGCTATTCATAAAACCTTTAAACAAAGCCATTTTCCAGATCAGCGAGGAACTCAAATACCGCTTGCAAAGCTTTAGCTCTGAAAATCCCTTTCTGGAGTTATTAAACGTGGATGGGCTGTGCAACATACTTTCTGCACAGTTTGAATCCAACAAAGAAGATTTTACTCCAAACATGCTAAAAATAAAAGCAGAGTTGGATAAAGAGCCAAAACCTGAATTTTTAAAAATTCGCAATACTTACAGGTCGGCTGTAAAGAACTATCTGGATAAAAATAGCTCACAGCAATAATAAATAAAGGCGCAATAATGCAGCACAATGGCCTGATCGAAATTCTTCGCATAGAAAACCAGGGCGATCATGCCGGCAATACAGCTTTGCTCTCCGCACAATTTGTTCACTATCCGGATTGCCAGCAACTTCAGGTTTGGCTTCCAAAATCGGATTACCACAAATGGGATTATGGAAATTATCAGCTCATAAATACGACCACGAATAGCATTGAAGAACAAGGATTGGTACAAGATAAAGTGGGAGGTAGCATCGAAATGCTTTTTGATACACTAAGCTTTCCTGAAGGATATTACCTGTTGAAAATTGAGCACCCAAAAGGAGCTACACTTTGCCTGCATTTTCAAAAATATCCGGAAGATTTTATACCAGAACATTTCAAGCCTAAAGATACATCAAACACCAATGACTCCATGAGAGAACTGTTTTGGTAAAATCCAAAGATTATGCTTGAATGTGAATATGAAATTTTTTACATAGAATAGACTGTCCTTTTAAGTCTGCTTTCAAAAAATTATAAAGGAAATTTGAATCAGGCTATTAAATAAATAAACACATTTACTAATCATGCAATCCATAAAATTATACCACATTGACGCCTTTACTGATACACTCTTTTCAGGAAATCCAGCCGCCGTTTGCATCCTCGAGAACGCATTACACGAAGATCTGATGTTAGCAATAGCAAGTGAAAATAATTTAGCTGAAACCGCATTTGTGGTCCCACGCGATAATGACTTTGAGATCAGATGGTTTACGCCAACAACTGAAGTGGATCTGTGCGGCCATGCGACACTTGCGACGGCATTTGTGCTTTTCGACATCCATAACTACCCCTACCCTGAGATTAGATTTCATTCCAAAAAAAGCGGGGTTTTGACTGTATCAAAAAGGGAGGGTATGCTCTATTTGGATTTTCCTTCCGATACATTGGTTGCGCTGCCTGAGGAATTCAATAAGACAATTGAAAAATGTATTGGGCTCATCCCTACTGCAATATTCAAAGGGAAAACAGACTTTATCGCCCTAATTGAAACTGAAGAGGATTTAATAAACCTCAATATAGATTTAAACGAAATTTCAAGGCTGGATGCGAGAGGATTGATAGTAACTTCCCCTTCAGTATCTGTTGATTTTGTCTCCCGCTTTTTTGCCCCTCAGTCTGGTATCAATGAGGATCCGGTGACTGGTTCCGCTCATACATCCCTGATACCCCTGTGGTCCGGGAAACTGGGTAAAAAAAGAATGACAGCACATCAATTGTCAAAACGTGGAGGCCAGCTGTCATGCGAGTACAATAATGACAGATGTCTGATTGGAGGCAAAGCAAGATTGTATTTGACAGGTGAAATACATATTGACTAAAAGGAGTATTTTAGAAAAAGATAATGTGATCCCAAAAAGAATGGAGTTTGATGCGATAATTTTATTAAATCAAAAGCTACTACATTTACTTACAATCTACCGCTCTTATAAAATGAGAGACAAAGGCTTGCTAAGCCGTATCACTTGATTTTGAATTATGGAAACGATCAATTGAAAATAGCACCTGAAATTTAATTGAATATCAAAGACTCTTAGTAAATAAAGTGTATAGAACTATTCCATTGCTGTTGGATCTTCTACGTTTTATGAAGGGAATTACATTTTGCAAATGGTGTATCCACATGCAATCAAAATTATAGATCGAATTGACGCACTTACTCTTAGCACTTCTGCGGAAATCCAACTGCTATCTGCATACAAGACAAATACAAACACAAAGAATGAATTCAAGCAACAGGAGTTGAACACATCAAGGTAAAAACTTCATTTGTGGTCACCGCCATACAGATTTTTGAAATAAGTAAGTGCACTCTTAGAATTGAGATGGATCTATACAGACATGAAACACTCGCGAAGGCTAGCTGCAGCAAACCTCTTAGCGCAGCTTTAGCTTAAATTCTCCAGACGCTCGCCCCTTCTGTACATGCACCAGTTTTATCTCCACAAATCCCAATATGTCCTTGGAATTTAATTTCCTTAAAAATTCTTTCGTCTCTTTTGAAAATTCCGATCCTACATTTAGGATGCTTTGCCCTCGCTTATTCGCTCTGTATTTTACAAGTTTAAACGATTCAATCTTCCACTCCTCTTCCCAAGGCCTTTGATACAATCCGCCGCAACGAAATTCCAATGAGGCCAAGTTGGAGACTTCTGACAACTTTGCAGGAGTGGTTTTGGCTATCATTTTATCCGGCAAAGAATCGCACTGGTTCGCATCAAAATAAACACTCATAGCTTTTTCAATCCTGGTTACTTCAACATGCGTTTCCGGATCAAAAATAACGATCGTGTCGATTCGCTCATACAAGCCGGTCTTGCACATTTGTCCATATGCCCCGTAATAAAGAAGAACGAACATCAGAATTAAATGAATCCTCCATTTCATACAAAATCTATAAATTGAACAGGCAATTTAAAACATTCTGAAGACGAATCAAAATGCTGCCTTTTCTAAAGGCAATTTATCACTCCTGTACACGGAGTGTACATAAAGGACCAATACCCTGATTTTTAGTATACATTCATCAAGCAATTTAAACGGTTATAATTCGCATTTCTACTATTCAGATCAAATTGTATATTTACAAAAAACCAGCAATTTACAGTTCGCCGCTTTAGTAAACTTACAACCAATTACATACCGTCCAATTTCCAAATTATTTGCAATGTGGAAAAAACAAAACTTGTTAGTCTTCTTTACGATCCTGGTCTCTTGCAGGTCTTCACAAATGTCTGCGGATAAGACAAGGTACTTTGATGTCCATCATGTTGAAATTGGCAAAAACAAATTCAACCGGTTGCTTTCCACAAATAAATATTTAGAAATACAGGGTGATTCCGCAGCAATTAAAAAGCTTGTTGAAAGGGAGAACAGAGGTAAAATAAATGACAGAGCTTTATTGGAATCCTTACTTGAAAAACAAATCCGGGAGGAATTAGATTCTGCCAAACCAATTGTCATCATTTTCTACCCGGGTAAAGATCCATGTAATTCAAGTGGTTCAGCATCCATACAATCCAGGATTGGCTGGTATAAGGAATTAGATAAGGGAGTTCAACAAATAGCTCAGGTAAAACCAATTTATATATATAAAGACAAGGACGGCCTGGAAAAATATGAAGGTCTACTCACCTGGAACAAAGATCCTCAGGGAGCAATTGAAAGGCTGTTTTTCCTATACCATTACCCTTGCAGCAGCTTTGTGGTAATTTCAAAAGAAGGAAATTACATTAGTTATTTCGGAGAATTTCCAAAAGAATATGTCTGGGAAGCCACTCAAGTTTTAAATAATTAAAATTTTAAACGCTCTTGGCTGCAGCCATTTCTGTTGCGATAGTGCTCCAATTCTGCAACATCCATAAAAACATTAAAGAGGACGTACTGCGATTTTGATTCATCATTTCCACATGAATAGACTTCAAGGTATCAATCTTTCAAAAAAGTCCTATTTATTGTCTAGTTTTGGCAAAATATTAGGAGCATTGAAGGTGGATTACCAACGGATTTTACTTGTCAAACCAAATGCCCTTCAATCTTTCTTTAATTAAAAACTGAATAAATAAAATGAAACCAGGCTACCTGAAACTCATACTTCTCGCCATGCTGCATGTTGTCTTCGCCTCGGCACAAAAAATCAATCGCAGCGACATGATTGCAAAAAGTGCGGATAAAATCGAACAAAAGGTAATTGCCTGGCGGCATGACATTCACCAGAATCCGGAATTGGGAAACCGGGAGTTTCGCACATCAGAACTCGTTTCAAAACACTTGCAAGCCTTGGGCATGGAAGTAAAAACAAAAGTGGCCCATACAGGTGTGGTCGGCATTTTAAAAGGAGAAAAACCAGGACCAGTTATCGCATTGCGCGCTGATATGGATGCTTTGCCCCTTGAAGAAGTCAATCAGCTACCATTCGCTTCAAAGGTAAAGACCCTATACAACGACAAAGAGACCAGCGTCATGCATGCTTGCGGTCATGACGGCCACACGGCTATATTGATGGGTGTTGCAGAAATATTGTCCGGAATGAAAAAAGACCTTAAGGGTACTGTAGTGTTCATTTTTCAGCCTGCAGAGGAGGGCGCGCCAAAAGGTGAAGAAGGTGGTGCAGAATTAATGGTGAAAGAAGGGGTCCTGGAAAACCCGAAGGTGGATGTCATTTTTGGATTGCATCTGGATTCACAACTGGAACTAAATAAACTTTCCTATCATCCCGGAGGTACTTTTGCAGCAGCAGCTGACTTTAAAATTACCGTAAATGGAAAACCCAGTCATGGATCACAGCCATGGAGTTCCATCGACCCTGTTTTTGTGGGCTCTCAAATTGTAACCAGCCTTCAACAAATAGTGAGTAGAAACCTGAATCTAACACTAAATCCTGCGGTGATCACTGTTGCCGCATTCAATGGGGGGAACCGCCACAACATAATCTCTCCAAAAGCCGAAATGCAAGGGACGATAAGGACTTTTAGCACTGAAGATGAAAACTATGTCTTTAAAAGAGTACGCGAAATAGTACAAAACACTGCAGAAGCAGCAGGAGCCAGCGCTGTGGTCGAATTGCCTTACTCCGTTCACTACCCGGTAACCTTCAATGACCTCGCTCTTACCAACAAAATGTTGCCTTCACTACAGAATTCCGCGGGTGCCGAAAATGTATTGCTTGTTCCTGCCATAACCGGATCCGAAGATTTTTCATTCTATGCCCAAAAGGTTCCTGGACTTTTCTTTCGGCTGGGAGGTTCCCCAATTGGCAAAGACCCAAAAACTTCGGGACCTCACCATACACCTGAATTTATGATTGAGGATACTGCATTGAAATTAGGCCTCATCGCCTTTTGCAATCTGGTATTCGACTATCCGGAGAATTCTAAAAAATAAGGAAATTTCATGATCAAAAAGCAACTGACATAGTAAAAATGGGCATCCCATTTTCTACTTTCTCCATAAATATTAAACCCTGAGAAATAGCCTCATATTCACAAATTATGAATAACAAAATGCGACTCGCCAGCCGGCTCCGGGAAGTATTCATCGACGGCCGATGGATTGCAAATACCAATTACAAAGAGCTACTAACAGATGTAAACTGGGAACAGGCCACGCGCAAAATGATGGGCATGAATTCAATAGCCGCTTTAACTTTTCACATCAATTACTATCTCGATGGTCTTTTACATGTATTCAGTGGAGGAGATCTTCTGATCCGCGATAAATACAGCTTTGACATGAAGCCCATTGAATCGAATGAAGATTGGAAAAAACTGGTGGACACATTTTTTAACAATGCGGAAAGTTTTATCAGACATGTGGAACAAATGCCGGAATCCAAACTGGCAGAAGATTTTGTGGATAAAAAATATGGAAGCTACCTTAGAAATATAGAAGCTGTCATTGAACACAGTTACTACCATATGGGACAAATTACATTACTCAAAAAAATGACAACATACGCAGGAGCGCCACATACTATTTGAAAAGGATTCATGCCTTATTGGCGCTGAAGTTCTTCATAGTGGAACTTATTTTTTGCTTAACCAGGAGAGGCTTTTTTAAATAAGCCTAATTAATTTGCAAAATATTATCACTCTTATACCAGTCTTGTTCTTAAAACAAAAGATCACTAAAAAGAAGTTAAAAGTTCTGTTTCAGTCGTAATATACCTTACATTTATTATTCCTAAATTAAAAAACACAATATGCCAAACAACAGCGTCAGTCTTCACAGGGTCATTAAGGCCAGCCCGGAAAAAGTGTTCCGCGCATTTTCAGATCCGCTTGCCTATGCCTCCTGGATTCCTCCCTATGGTTTTTTATGTATCATACACCATATGGACTTCAAGGTGGGAGGCAGTTATAAAATGTCCTTCAGGAACTTTACCAGCGGCAATGAACATTCGTTCGGTGGAGAATTTCTGGAAATTATAACAAACGAACTCCTCAAAATTACAGACAAATTTGACGACCCTAATTTACCGGGTGTCATGACGACGACTGTTTGGTTTCAAAAGGTACTCTGTGGCACTGAACTTAAAATTATTCAGGAGGGAATACCTTCTGTAATTCCAGTGGAGATGTGTTATCTCGGCTGGCAGGAATCTCTGGAAAAACTGGTAAAATTAGTGGAGCCCGAAATTCCGGATGCCTGATCAGTCCTGCTAAATTTTTTTATTTAAATACCCATCAGCCTCCATACATTACACGCAAAGTTCTGTACTGGGTTCTTGGAAAGCGCAAAGATTTTACATGACTTTTCAAACTGAACTACACATGTACTCTGCAAATTCTTACGTGCTGATAAAGTAAATGAATATAAGTTCGATTATGTATCAATGTTAAATGATTATCAAACCGAATTGTAATAAAACCCATAGCAGCAGGCATGCCGGAATACTATTCAGAACCTTACATGAACGAAGTCGATTAAATAAGATCATGTCAAAAAACGAACATGTGCATTTTCAAAATGGCTACTCCTCCGTAAACGGATTAAACATGTATTACGAAATACATGGAGAGGGCAAGCCCCTGGTGCTCATTCATGGCGGGGGCTCAACGATTCAGACAAATTTTGAAAAAATAATTCCCCTGCTTGCCAAAAACCGAAAAGTTATTGCAGTAGAAATGCAAGCGCATGGCAGGACAAATGATCGCGATACAGACCTTTCCTTTGAGCAGGACGCAGACGATATCGCCGGTCTGCTCAAAAACCTGCAAATCGATACTTCAGACTTTTTTGGATTCAGCAATGGTGCAACCAGTACTTTGCAAATTGCCATCAGACATCCTGAATTAGTCAATAAGATGATATTGGGATCCCCGCTTGCAAAACGCAAGGGCGTACCGGATTGGTTCTGGAGTTTTATCTCTCAATCCAGTCTGGACAATATGCCGATAAAATTAAAGGAAGGCTACAGGAAGTTAAACACGGACCCCAATGGCTTACAGCGAATGCATGACAGGGATGCAAAGAGAATGGTTCATTTCAAAGATATTCCGGACGAACTTCTAAGTTCCATTACATCTCCTGCACTCATTATCATTGGCGACAAAGACCTCATTACATTTGATCATGCCATTGAACTACACAGACAATTGGCGAATTCTGAATTGGCCGTAATTCCCGGTGGACACGGCGAATACATTGGAGAAATCACGACCCTCAGACCTGAGTTCAAAGAAAGTGCTCTTGTAGTTCCCATGATTGAAAAGTTTCTGGACAAATTGTAGATAGACAGCCAAATTCATTTTGAAGTGAAGTACCCGATGCCGGAATAACGGAATAGTTCACTTTCATATTCCAGTCCAATTTTCATTTATTTATACTTTCACTCTCCGGGACAATCCGAATGGCCTGAAAACTCCATCATGCTTTGTGATTCACTCTGACAGGCCCGCAGTCAAAAAGGACGAATTCTTATTGACCAAGCTAATGAAGGAATATGTAACTTTAGTCTTGATCATGGGGCAGCCCACTTAATTCAATAATCTGCCCCATAGAAAATAAGATGCCGAGATTTATCCATTTTATTATTGCATGTTTTATAATTAGCACTGCGCTCCAAGGGCAAAACGCCTCAATTCGTTTGCAAAATGCAGCCGTACGTGTGGATCATCCCGAAATGCTTTCAGACAGTGTGTATCAGTTGTTATCCCAGTTTCAAATAATAATGCTTGGGGAAATGCACGGCACTACCAAACCGGCACAACTAGCAATTGGACTTGCCCGTCTTTTCAGCGAAAAGGGCGACAGTATCCTGCTTGGTATGGAAATCATTCCGGAGCAAATGCAAATCTATCTCTCCGAACGCAGTGATAGTAGTATTTATAAATCCATCTTCTTTGCGAATCCACCCCAAAAAGATGGAAGAGCCTCCATTGCCTGGGCTAAAATTATCGCTAGCCTGAATGACAATCCCAAAGTTCAGATTTTTTTCTTTGACAGAAACAAAGGTGAAGAAGAACAGCTACCTAGGGATAGCCTTATGTATATAAAAATCAGAAATCAATATCTTATGCATCCTGGATGGAGGATGATTACTCTGAGCGGAAATGCTCACACCAGGAATGAACCTGACAAAATGATTTCCTATTTAAAAAGAGATAGCACATTAGCTGATCTTTCAAAAAAGATTTGTTCCCTAAACAATTACTATAGCAAAGGTACGTGCGAAACAAACTTTGGCAGAGGGCTGGAACTAAAGTACATCGAACAAAAAGAATCGGTCTATGACACGGCACTCAGTTTTCCTGATTACATCTATCTCTTTTCATCAAATTCGAATGCTCCTTACACAGGAATGTATTATACCCGTTACATGACACCTTCAAAAATGGTCTTCAGGAATCAGGAATTCATCGACACCGCCACGACAAATCAGATACTCAAAGCCATCTATGAACGCGATCAAAAAACAAGAACCCGCGGCGACTCTGCTCAATACATGGCATTTATCGACAGCACCAACCAGACCGAGGTCATTAAGCTTATCAATAAATACGGATGGCTGGACAAAAGTACTTTTGGAAATTTAGGTAATTATGTTTGCTTTTTAGTTATACAGCATGCACCGCTTGAGGTCCAGAAACAATTTGAACCCCTGTTCATGCAATCTGTAGAGGACGGAGAGTCAAGAGCAAAGGATCTTGCCATGTTGCAGGACAGAATCAGGATACGCGAAAATAAAAAACAGATCTACGGCACACAGCTTGTCCCTGATTTGGAATCCGGTGGTTGGAAATTTCACTCCATTGAAGATGAAAAAAATGTCAACTCGCGAAGAGCAAAAGTTGGACTAGAACCATTGGAAGAATACGCAAAACGTTTCGGAATTGACTATAAAATCAATGTACCTTAAATGCCGGCTCGTTCAAGAGTTTAAGTCAAGCACGCATGAAACAAAATTAAGTCGGCAACGGTAAAGAAATGCGTAGATTTGAAAATTACTCCGGAAAGCTGAAGGAGCGACGACATTCCCAACTAAGGAATTGGCCATGAACTATTCGAATCTCAAATCAAAAAACGAAGTGATCAATTGGAAACAGGTGTTTCTTTCCATGAATATCCTGCAATTAACCAGCGGAGTTGGACTTGCCGTACTTGCCATGCAAGGCTTTATGATTCCAAACCGGTTTTTAGACGGAGGTGTGACGGGTGTATGCATTTTGTTCCATGAAATATTTCACTGGAATATCGGACTGCTGGCAATGTTGCTCAATATCCCTTTCATCTATTTAGGGTATCGCCGGATTGGCAAAACATTTGCCATTCAAACCATCATTGCCGTATCACTTCTTGCATTAGGTTTAAACCTGGTGCACATCGAACCCATTACAACAGACAAATTACTCATTGCCATATTTGGCGGTGTGACCATAGGTTCCGGCATCGGTCTGGTGCTGCGCTGTGGTGGTGTCATTGATGGAGCGGAAGTAATTGCCGTGTTTACCCGCCGCAAAACTGGCTTCAGCAACAGTGAAATCATTTTGCTGATGAATGCCATTCTCTTCACGATTGCGGGGACGCAGTTTGGTCTTGAAACCGCCATGTATTCACTCATAACCTATTTTACGGCTACGCGTGCTGTCAATTATGTTGTCGATGGAATTGAACAGTACACTGCCATAAATATTATATCTTCCAACCATGAGGCCATTAAGGACTACCTGGTAAATGAACTGGGAAAAGGCATAACGGTTTACAAAGGCGAAAGGGGCTATCTGCCGGGAAGCTACAACATAAAATCCGATGTCGATATAATAACAACTGTTGTTACACGCCTGGAAGTACACCAGTTACAAAGTGCCATAATGGCAATAGACCCTAAAGCATTTGTATATATACAAACCATCAAGGAAGCATCAGGAGGCATCCTTAAACAGAAAGCACACAACCACTAATTGAGTATTTGTAGAAAATGAAAAGAACTATAAATAGCTCTCCGGATTATAAGCAAGCTGAACAATTCATCCTGGCTGTCCTGCGGGATCAGCTTCCCATTACCTTATTTTATCATGGCTTCCAACATACAAAAGATGTCATGGAAGCAGCCTTGAGAATCGCTGCTGCAGAACAACTTTCTGGTGAGGAAGTGGGAATGCTCCGCGTGGCCGTTGCTTTCCATGATTGCGGGTTTATCGACACCTATCTGAATCACGAAGAACGTGGCTGCGAGCTGGCAAAGAAACATTTACCGCAATTCGGTTTCGATAAGACTCAAATTGACGCGATCTGCAACATGATCATGGCAACAAAAATTCCCCAAACCCCTTCTTCAAGATTAGAGAAAATTCTTTGCGACGCCGACCTGGACTACCTGGGCCGGGATGACGCTGTCATCATTTCCAGGAAGTTACATCAGGAATTAAACATGCACGGCAAACCCATGTCCGACCTGCAATGGAATAAAGCACAACTCAGCTTTCTCAAATCGCATCATTACTTTACGGATTTCGCACTACAGCAACGCAATGCAAAAAAACTGGAATACCTGAAATCATTGGAAGACAAGAAATTTTAATAACAGGAATTCCATACACTTTTCACTAATAGTACAACTTGACTCTTGAAACATTTTTATCCATTGATGTATGCCTTCTGTCTCTCAGAAGTAAGCTTCGCCAGGGTATAGATACATCATCATCGCACCCCAAAATCAGTCTTTAAAAAGAAGACATATGCGCATCTTGGATTAAAATCCATGAAGGAAGAAAAATAATGAAAAGGACCAATCAATCAGCTCCTTTATGGGCAATACAATAAGCACAATAGCCTCATGTAATTTGTCAATGTGGGTACAAACCATTATAACATAAGCCAGCTGAAATTAAGTTTCATGAAACCCAGCAATCGCTGCGGACCACTTATATTGATATGTACACAATGCCCTAAGACAAGCGTATTCTACTTGAAAAACATAAAGGTTCTCCCTGGAATGTCTCTTTAATCTTTTCTAACTTTACCAATAAGGATACCTATAAAGGGGCAAACCTCAGCATTCTCTGACTTATGGCCTCCTTTTTCTAATTTCTGATGCAAAGTTTTAAGCTATAGAGCCCTTTATTTTATTTTAGGAAAAATGGGACTAACCTATCCCGGTTTTTAGATTATGCCCCTAATACGAAAACTCCGGACAACCAGGAATGTTATTGACTTGTACATTTGTAATGCAAAACTGAACATCCCGGAAAGGATCACCCATGCAATCGCAAAACAATCCCGGACTTAAAGAAAATTGGAAGCAGTTTACAATTCTGGTCATTGTAAATGCATTTGTTGGCGGGATGATAGGCATGGAACGATCCATATTCCCTCAGTTTGCGGAGTCAGAATTTGGAATTTCCTCGAAGACTGCGATCCTCTCATTTATAACCGCTTTCGGTTTGAGCAAAGCCATTTCAAACTACTTTGCGGGCAAACTCGCCAATTCATACGGTCGAAAAAATATTCTGCTATTCGGCTGGCTTATCGCAATCCCCATTCCTTTTATGCTCATGTATGCACAAAGCTGGACCTGGGTAATTTTTGCAAATCTGCTTTTAGGATTAAGTCAGGGCTTGACCTGGAGTAGCACAGTCGTCATGAAAATCGACCTCGTAGGAGACAAAGAACGAGGCCTTGCAATGGGTTTGAATGAGTTTGCCGGCTATTTTTCTGTTGGGCTCATCGCATATTTGACTGGCCTTGTTGCTCATCACTATGGTATCACACCCTATCCATTCTACATAGGAATCTGCATTTCGGTAATTGGCTTTATAATTACAGCCCTTTGGGTGCATGATACAAGAATGTTTGTTCATACGGAGAGTGCAAGGGATACCACGGCAAAGATGAAGAATGTCTTTTTGGAAACAACTTTCAAAAACAAAACATTAAGCTCCGTCACACAGGCCGGTTTGATCAACAACCTCAACGATGGGATGATTTGGGGTTTACTACCGATTGTTCTTATCTCCATGAACTACAATAATGAAAACATCGGCACCATCACAGCAATTTACCCAACAGTATGGGGTATTAGCCAACTTTTCACGGGAAAAATGTCCGATCATTTTTCCAAAAAGGAAATGCTCTTTTGGGGAATGCTTCTACAGGGCTTGGCCATATTGCTTCTACCCCTCTTAAGGTCATTTTACGAACTGGCCTCTCTTTCAGCGTTGTTAGGTATAGGAACTGCAATGGTGTATCCCACATTTTTATCCACAATTGCCCAGGCTACAAGCCCCGGCCAAAGAGCGGAAAGCATAGGCACGTTTAGACTTTGGAGAGATCTGGGTTATGCGATTGGAGCTATTCTTTCCGGCATTGTAGCCGACTTCTTCGGAATGAATTATGCCATTCTAAGCATCGGTGGACTCACTTTAGGTTCATCACTGATTATCAGATTCCGCATGCCGGGAAAAACGAAAGCATCAACGGAATGCATGGAAATAGAAGTATTGAAACAAGCCCTTCAAGCCCAGAAGAATATTCAAATCATTGATGTACGAAGTAAGGAAGAATACGAACAAGTTCATATTCCACAAGCAATCCATATTCCACTCCAGGAACTAAAAAATCATATATCAAATTTCAGTAAAGACATCCAATATGTTACCACTTCCAGCACCGGTGGCGGCCGTTCAGCTGTTGGTGCTCAACTATTAAAAGAATTTGGTTTTCATGCCACCTGGTTATGTGGTGGCACGAAGAAATGGATTCAGCTAAGCCACTAAGAAGCATTTGCTAAAAGAACGCTTTCAATTAAAGACAAAACACAGTTTAAAAGTCAATAGGAAAATTAGATTGCCATACTCCTATAGAAATACTTTTAAGAATGAGACTTTCAAGATCCACCTCCAATTTAACAACAGCAATTAAGGACTGATATAACGTGGTTCATACCGATTGTTGAAATTGCACGAATCGATTAACTGACTTTGGTTGGACACCGGACGGTTGCATTTGCAACAAGTACTTGCTCCTCTATTTCGATGCAGAGTTTATTTTTGAATGGCGGTTAATTCTTACGGAATTATTGAGTTAGCCTGAAATTACAAAATCAAACGGAGACATTTGAATTCCATTCACCATTGCCTTGCATTCATATAGAGATGCATAGTACAGAAATGAAAAAAAATACCATCGCCTGAATATCCGGAAATTCAATTGACTGACTTTACTTGTGAGCTTAACTTGAATTTTTATTCAAATATCTAAAAATGCAAGCATCACTTTTATATTTTTTAAGCATTCAATGCTTATTCAATCTTAAGGTTTGGGTATAGTGAAGTACACAAACGATGTTTCATCGCATCCGTAATTTGCACGCTTTCCTGCGACGAAATAATCCACCCTGGTCAATGTACCACAAGCTCCTGCATTATTGGCACTAAAGACCAAATTCGCACCCTCGGAAGAAGTCAAAGGCAGATTGATCCCATCCAAGGAAATGATGACACCCTTTGTGGTGCCTTCTTCAGTCCACAATTCAATGTTATAGGAATTGATGGAGCTACGCGATGCATTGCAATTCGCGGTATATTTCGCATAGACCGTTCCCTCATGGCCATCAATGTTGTAGTCCTTTTGATAATCCACCTTGTATACCAATCCGTTCCATTTACCGGGAAACATCCCGCTCGTTGTTTTATAACCAAAATGAGATTGAATTTTTCCCATGTCATCTACCTCACCAAGCCAATAACCAAAACCCGCCAGCGACTCCTTTTGGATAACCGGCATCTTGAAATCCAAATACCGCCATTCTTGACCCGATTTCGATCCAAAAATTTCTAAAGGAATTGGATTTTCTCCAGATTGTAATGGAATCGTGAGATAGGCTTTGTCATCTGTTTTCAAAGCAAATTTACCGTCCGAATTGAGCATGACCATTGCAGTCAGATCACTTGGGTTTGTCAATTTGCATTTGAGACACCTTGCAGCAAGTATAATGGTATCCATTTCTGTCTTGAGGGTATCCGGCAAATCCAACCACTCTTTTCCATTGTAATAAAGAAGTTCGACCGGTGGAAAAAAATACGGATCCCCGGACCCAATCGTACCGCCCAACATTTCTTCATAATGTGCTGCAATTCCTTCCGAAGAAATGAGGGCGGACTTCGCATAGTAATTTATGGATTCATAAAATTGAGTCGGGGCATTTGCATTCGCCTTGGATTCATAGGGTAAAAATGCACCATTGGATAATGAAATGAAATGTGAACTTCGATCCGGAAAATTTGGATCTGCAACAGACATCACATTACCATTCGTCCTGTACACAATTAATGCATGGCCGCCGCCCGCATTACTCCAAACACCAACAAACTGGGGTTTTTTTGTCAGCCGGATGGAATATGCGAAACCCAAATACTGAAGACTGTCAAATGCAAAACGGTTTTTCTGTCCCTGCTCATTAAATTTATCGAAGAAAATACGAGACATGCTATTTTCCTGTTTCCATAATGTTTTATAGTCTACCTGCACAGCAGATGCAAATCGATAACCATTTACATTATCCTGCCAAATCCCTCCTTGGACAGTACTGAATCGTCCATAGAGAGGAACTTCATTTCGATTCATTTTGTGAATGCTGTAATACCACATCGCCGTCAGGCTCTGTCCGGAACAATGACCATCCGGAGCTATATATGATCCATTGTTTGGAAACTCCCAATCATCTATTCCAGGACGAAACCCAGACTCCTGAAGCTCAAATAATTTATCCTTTTGCATGGAGCTGATTAAAATATCTGCCCAAATTCTTGCCCGGGTCGTCAAATTACCTGTACCCTCATTCAAATGCTTCCCTGAAAAATGTCTCAAAACCAACATTACACTGCTATCTGTATTCGATACCAAAGGGATCCCTTCCAACTCTCCCGACTCCTCGTCATAATAGAACCCCATGGCAAAATGGTCCTTTGGAACGATGCAAGGAACCGTTAGGAACAGAACTGAATCCGCATATCCGCCGCCGTTGTTGATCCGGATCATGGGTGTCAAAGGATTGAAATCAATTCCAAACGTGTGACTCTTTATATCCGCGATGGATATTATGAAATTTTTATCCGAACTGTATGCCTTAGAGGGAACTTCAAGAGTCATTCCACCAAGAGGACCTTCAGGCATCGTCAATGTACCTCCTGATAACCCAACAAAGGCATTCAACACTTCATTAAAAGCGTCCGTCTCAATGTGACCATTCCCGGGACCCGGACCAGACTCATCCTTATTGCAGGAACCAATAAAAAGAAAAAGTACTGATAGAGGCAAATAGACGAACCACCGCCATCTGAGGTTAAAATAAGCTGACATTTTAGACTTCATAATTATTTTCTTTTAAGATCATACATCACATCCATCATGCGCAAATAATAGCATGTACTAAATTTCGTAAATTACATTTGAAAACGCATTGACCAGGATCACCTCAAGAAATGATAATCCTTCCAAATATTTACAGTGCGACAAATCCTCATTGCATTACATATCCACATCAAATATTATGTCCTTGAAAATCAAATAAAACAGGGCTGTTACAAATAGAGATCATCCTGGAATACAATCAAAAATCAATCAAACCAGGGGTTTGCGGATCAATTTCGAATGACTATTTTATGCGACCTTGGTATTTCTTGGATGTACTATTTCGATTTAGAAAATTCAGCGCAAATTGACTTATCTTAATGGCAGCTAAATAATTATTTTAGCATACCGGGATGTATGTCCATCCATACAGATATATTGCATTTTAATAATAAATGGATGAAACTGCCTAAAAAAATCAATACCTTAAAAACCAAATAATATGCGGGACGAATTAAGAAATAATATGAAAAAGCTAGCATTCATTTTAGGGAGTATTACCTTCTGTATTTTACTTTATGCAATTTACAAACTGGTATGGAAAAGTAATTGACTTATCTAATTTTACCTTCTTGCTTCAATTGCATAGCATTAATTTTCTACTCTTTATCGCCAGCATTTAGATAATAAATATGACAAAATTTTGCCATTCCCTTTTTTTAAAAAACCAATAAAACATATTAAAATAGCACCTATGCAAAATCAAAAACCAGATCACTTAAAAGAAGATGAACTCGTCGTAAAATGGCAATTGGCCATATTTTCTCTGGCCTTGCTCTTGGCATGGTTTGTAGGCCCTCTGGTCCCAAAAATATGGAGCGAGGTGGTCTACAAAATTGTCGATATGCTGTTTGTCTGCGGGACGATTTTATTAGCCGTTAAGCTGGCACGCGAAGGATGGGATATGGCAGCCGCAGGATATACCATCTTAGGAATAGGCTGGGGAATATTTTTTGCAGCCAATGATTTCAACCATCTGCATATTGATATGGAAATTCGAACCTCAGCAGCTTATTTCCTAATGCCATGTATGTCACTCCTTCTGTTTTATAAACCATTTCCTCTATGGCTCAAGATACTTACCCTTTGCTCCATGCTACCTTATGTCATCTCTTTAATCTTATTCAAAATTGATGAACATTATGAAAAGACAGCTTCCCTTTGGCTGGAATTGGGCTTTGGCTTATTTCATCTTACAAGTGTATTTTGGGGTGTATTTTTCTACAGGCAACATTTGAAGTTCAAAAAGAATGTATCAGCAGATGCTTCAACGCAAACAATCAGTGCAAATCCGGAATAAGAGAAAAAGTAGCCGATACCCTGAAATGAATTCAATAAAACACAAGCAGAAATAGACAAAATACAGCTGGGAGCGTTTTCAAAAAAATGTGTTGAAGGCATGGAAACTGAAATGGATATCCAATTAAAATTCCCCATAGAATCAAAAGGGAAATAAATTATTTCTTGGTCAAAATTTGGCCCCGGAAAATCCATTCATTTTTAAAAATCAGGCTCTTGCTCGATATAAAAATCATAATTAGCCCTAATTTGCTCATTATCTGCGCTTTAATTACACATTTCGCAAAGCATTTATTTATTTCCTAGAGTTGTAATTAATCCTTAAATTTAGCAGCTCAAACAAGTACGGCATCTGTCGCGTTTGAGGCGGTTCGCAATTCATCAGCCATGCAAATGTCTTTCCGGTGTGAAAGCTGCAGCGGTTGCCATTTCCAGAATCTTAGATTATCAAATTTTAAACTTCTGCTTTCCATAAGCATGAAACTTTCTATTATTCATCCTTAAAAATGAAAACCATGAATACTTTTCAAAAGCAACTTACTCTCAAAAGATGGATTTTATTCACAAGCTACGGTTGGTTTATTGGGATTCTATTTGTTATCGGTTTCGCTATCATTGGCGAAATGCTTCTAAAGTCAGATGCGGAGTCAGGGGGGCAAGCGGCTGTTGGTATTGGCATGGGCGCAGGTGTAGGCTTAATGCAATGGTTGGTATTGCGCAACAATCTTGAAGACCCCAGGAAATGGTTTTGGTTCTATCTGATTAGTTTTTCCGCAAGCTATATACTGGCAGATCTCATCGCTGCTTTTGTAGATACAACGCTTCGTCCGGAAGTAATCCTTCCTTTTGCAACACTCTTCGGTGCCCTGCTCTGTGGATGGTTGCAATATCGATTTATTCTTAAACCAATTAATCCCACATTCAAATTGTGGATGGCATACTCCGCAGCAGGATGGGTACTCGCTCATATGGCAACAATGAGCATGACCATGCTGAATATGAAATTTAAGGAGGATATTCCTAAATTTTTTATTGTGATTTTCGCATTGTCCTTTCTTTCAATTGGCGGTCCTTTACTCGGTTTTATAACAGGAAAATTCCTTGTTCCACGCCTCACCAACCATGCAAAGGACATCACAAATTAATCGCTTATGTTTCAGCTCAAATGAATGTGCATAAAAACCATAAATGATATTCGGTTTACACCTGAGATATAAATACCAGACATACTCTGTCTGTTTTAATATCTTTTACGAAATGAATGGATTGCTAATAAAAGCCTGCATCCGCTAAAATTCAAAAGCGGACATAAGTTGCAGGGCCAAAATATAAAGAGTACATAGAATCCAAAAGGACGCATTTCACGCCCGTTTCTTTTTAGAATGGACAACAAATAGAAGCACAATTTCTTTTGTCTGCTCTGCTTTTCATAAATACAGTACATTCGAAGTAAATTTCCCTTATGAGAAGCCTTCGATTTTTTTTACTTATGCTTTGCGGACTTTTAGCCTGCAATCCGCCTGCAGACAATACCACCCTATTGCAATCCCAAATAAATGAACTGGAGAAAAAACTGGCGGATACCTACAAACCCGGCTTTGGAGAGTTTATGAGCCGCATCCAAGTGCATCACAATAAATTATTCTTTGCAGGCAAAGCCCAAAACTGGGATCTTGCAGACTTCGAAATTCGAGAAATCCAGGAATCGCTTCAGGCATTGCCAAAATATTGTGCGGACAGGGAGGAAGTAAAATCATTGTCCATGCTGGATGCTGCCCTGGATAGCATGAGTTTTGCTATCCGTCAAAAAAAGCCTGGGCTTTTTAATAGCAGCTACAACTTATTGACAAATACATGCAACAACTGCCACCGCGAGACCCATTTTGAATTCAACCTGGTTAAAATTCCCGATGCCCCACCATACAGCAATCAAGAGTTTAAAGTTATTCAGTAAAAATAAAAAATCACGGACTCCTTCTTTTAGGCAAGGGTTAATATTTGGTTGAAACTTATTCATCAATACTGTTTCGACTTCATATCATCTGAACCTGAATTAAATTTGTAAAACACTCCAAAACATTAGAAATGAAAAAGGAAAAAGTCTTTGCCCTCCCCTTTGCAAACATCTATCCCTTATACATAAAAAAGGCGGAAGCTAAAGGACGCACAAAGGAAGAAGTGGATCGCATTATTTACTGGTTAACGGGTTACGACAAACAATCACTGGAACATCAAATCAATTCGAAAAATGACCTCGAAACTTTTTTTGATCAGGCACCACAACTTAATCCAAATACGTCAAAAATAACAGGTCTCATCTGTGGCTACCGCGTGGAAGAAATTGAAGACAAACTCATGCAAAAGATACGCTATATGGATAAACTAATTGATGAGCTGGCGAAAGGCAAAGCAATCGAAAAAATTCTCAGGGAGTAATTACAATAACAAAACTGAACACTCCTCATTACAGCATGAATTCCCCAATCCTCGATTACCATTGTGCAACAGCTTACAGCCAAAACAAAATCATTCACTTTGATAGGGTAATCATTTAAAACATTTGACGCCTGCGTGGGGAGCCTACATTCCAATAGACGATGCTTCGCAACAATAAAATCAGATCGCCACAAGTGCCTGTTTTAGGGCTGTACAAAAGATCTGTACAGGCTAAGTTCACAAATTCAGATCATGTACATAAAAATATCAGAAGCTAAGCTGATACGGACCATCCGGCCTTTCCTCTACCACTTATCGGAATTGTGAGTACCCTGTTGCTACCAATTCAAAAAATAAGCCCCGCCGTGAACGGCTGCAGTTCACTCAAGGGCAACAAAACAAATCCGATTTTCACTTGTTAGTCCTGTTCTACAATTTTATATCCTAAGCTTATGGCAAATTATGCGATCATTGGTGCGTCCTCCGGAATTGGAAAAACCCTTGCATTGCAATTGGCGGATTCCGGACATCATGTCTTCGGAACCTTTAATAAAAATGAATCTGTTGCCGCTCACCCTTTGATTCGATATAACCATTTAAATGTCCTGGAGGAGAATCTCTCATTAGACTTTTTGCCTGAGTCTCTTTCAGCTCTCATATACTGCCCGGGAAGCATTCATCTTCGGCCCTTTGAAAGAATTACGCCTACTGATTTTGCAAATGACTTCAACTTACAAGTCGTGGGCGCAGTGAAGACCATCCAGTCGGTCATCAGCAAATTAAAAAAAACTGAAAACGCTTCTATCATTTTATTTTCTTCAGTAGCCGTACAAACTGGATTTCCCTTCCATACGCAGGTATCTGCATCAAAAGGAGCTGTAGAAGGATTGACAAAAGCTTTGGCCGCTGAGTTTGCTCCCAAAATAAGAGTAAACTGTATCGCACCTTCACTGACGGATACTCCCCTTGCCGCATCCTTAATAAACAGCGATCAGAAAAAACAAACAAACGATCAGAGGCATCCTTTAAAAAGAATCGGCACCACTGCGGACATCGCGCATATGGCCGAGTTTCTACTTTCTGAGAAAGCAAGTTGGATCACAGGGCAAATCATGCATGTCGATGGAGGAATATCAACCCTAAAAACATAATACAACGATGGCATTCTATCAATTAATTAAAACGCAGAAATTACCAGCAAGCCTGAACGAAATTTGGGATTTTATTTCATCACCCGCTAACTTGAAAGAAATTACTCCTGACTATATGGGATTTACCGTAACCAACAATTCCGGAAATGAAAAGATGTATCCGGGTATGATGATAAGCTACAAGGTCAGTCCTTTGCTTGGCTTAAAAATGGATTGGCTGACAGAAATAACACATGTAGAAGATTTTAAATATTTTGTGGACGAACAGCGAATAGGTCCTTATTCGCTGTGGCACCACCAACATAAAATTGAAACCATCGAAGGAGGGGTCCTGATGACGGATATAGTGACCTATCAGCCTCCACTCGGACTCCTGGGCGCATTAGCCAACACACTATTCATCAGGAACCAACTCGAACAGATCTTTGATTACAGAAGGATTGCCTTAGAAAAAAGGTTTGGTATATTTATACAATGAAAACGACATCTCTACTGATCACCCTTCTCTTGTTTTTGTCATGGTCCGCCAAAAATCAATCCTTCGATCCGAAATTAGCCACTGCACTTCAAAATACAATTGATAGCATAAGAATTGCCACCAATACCAGGGGCATATCGGCTTGTGTCATGTTTCCAGGCAAAGAAACATGGAAGGGAGTGAGCGGTTTTTCATACGACGGGGTATTACTTACTCCTGAGATGGAATTTGGAATTGCCAGCAATACTAAACTTTTTACAGGTGTCTTGTTGCTGAAACTTGCAGAACACAAGCTGATTCATCTGGATGATGCGCTGTATAAATGGCTTCCCCCATTCCAAAACATTGATTCCAACATCACGATACGTCAACTTTTAAATCATACAAGTGGATTGGCAGATGTAAATAACATTGCGGGATATCCGGATTCAGTTCTTTCAAATCCCAATAGGATCTTTACTCCTGCAGAAGTCATGACGTGGGTGGGTCCTCCCCTGTTTGCTGCCGGGACAGGCTGGGATTACAGCAATACGAATTACCTGCTCGCAGGAATGATAGCTGAAAGCGCAACAGGTCGAACCTACGGTCAACTTCTTCGCGACAGCATTCTTTCACCTCTGAAACTTGACAGCAGCTTCCTTGATGTATATGAACGTATTTCAGTACCCATCGCTCATCCATGGCAAGGAGGCATAGACAAAAATTCAACTCCACGAAAAGCACTTAACAGCATCTCCTGGGCCGCAGGTGGTATGTATTCCACATCCGGGGAAATGGCCCAATGGTACCATGCATTAATGAATGGACACGTATTGCTGCCTGATTCCTTTGATGAAATGACACGCTTTGTGGGTTCGGGAAATTATGGCATTGGGCTTTTTGAAACGAAAATATCAGGAAGGACGGTTTGGTATCACGGTGGCTCGATTTGGGGAGGATATAACTCAACGATGATGTATGATCGCAACTCCGGCGTGGTAATTTGTGTACTGATTAATCAGAATCCCGGACAGGCATTCCAGCTGGCAAAAGAACTTCTTTCAGTAATCCTGAGTTACACTCTTGTCAAATCCGAAAATCATGAACAGGGGAGCAACTTAAAATGGTTTCCCAACCCCAGCCTCGGAAATGTGAGTTTTCATTTTCCTGATCAGCATATTAAAAGCGTCAAAATCTTCAGTTCTTCGGGTACGTTTTTACAAGAATTTCTTTCAGAACCTATTTCTATTGGTCACCTTCCTAAAGGACTCTATTATATTCATACCCAGACTGATTCGGGATGTTATACAGACAAACTGATAAAACAAGAATAGCTCTTTAGTGCATCGACAATTATCGTTTGCCGATTGGCAACGGGATCTTGATCCATATCCCAGCCAGGCAAACAGTGCGCTGAAATCTGCAACAAATAGAATTTGAATTTTATTTAAGGCTTTTGAATTTCATGCCAACTGAACTTCCCATCCAATGTGTTCAGTGAATTAACTTATCCTCGCGACGAAAGAAATATTCCAGCAATTCTGCGATCCGCTCAATATCCGCCGGGCTTACAAGATCATGAATGGGAAATCGCAGCAAACAGCGCTCAAAGCGATCCGCGTTGGGCAGTTGCTGATGATGCTTGTTTGCATAATAAGGACTGCGGTGAAGGCTCAGATAATGAAACGCCGTTTCAATTGCGTGTTCCCTTAAAAAGCGAATCAAGCTATCGCGGGTGGCCGCATCGCGCAGAATAATAAAATAAGGACTTCCATTTATTGTGGCGTAATCCGGCACTTCCGGCATGTCGAAAAATTCCCGCGCTTTCAATTCCTTAAATGTCTTCTCATAGTGATGCCACAACTTCATCCTGTTTTGCAAAATCACATCCGCTGCTTCCAGTTGGGAATACAACACCGCTGCCTGTAATCCTGACATTCCAAAAGAAGAACCTTCCGAAACCCATTCATAACGGGGGAGCCCCAGCTCCTGAAATCTTTTGCGGTTTGTTCCTTTTTCATAAACAGAATCCGCACGATCGACCCAATCCGGATTCCGGAGGACCAGACAACCTCCTTCCCCACAGGACAGCAACTTCGTTGCATGAAAAGAGAATGCCGAAAGATCTGAAAGACTACCCACCTGCCGGCCCTTGTATTGACTTCCGAATGCATGGGCCGCGTCTTCAATGAGAAGGATACGCTGAGATTTACAAAACGAGATGATAGGATCCATATCCACGGAAATGCCGGCGTAATGCATGACTACAAGAATCCTGGTCCGCGTACTTACATGCTGAAGCAGGGTTTCAAGATTTACATTGGGCAATGTACTCATGCAATCTGCAAATCGAACCGAGGCTTGCCTCAGTTCAAAGGCATTGGCCGTGCTGACGAATGTATAGGAGGGCATAATGACTTCATCGCCCGGCTTAACCTGCGAAATCAGTGCAGCCATTTCCAATGCGTCGGTACAGGAAGGAGTCAAGTAGAGTCCTTCGCAATCCCATCTTTGCCTGAGCACTTCTTCTGCGCATTTTGAAAAGCGTCCGCCGGCTGCCAGATCTCCTTCCTTCAGGGCTTCATTGAGGTATTTTTCCGAATGAGGTGCATGGAAAGGATGATGTAATGTCAGCATGCCAAAAATTATTTACGCGGCGACTTAAATGAGGTTCGGCCTTAATCGCACAAAAGTACCCATTTGCAACTTAGCTTGAAAATACGACAGGGTCTTTCTGCAGGCATGCCTGAAAACTAAAATGCACGGAAAATGTATCCGGTAAGTTGCAGCTTAAATTTGCAAGAATTAAAATTCTAATTTTGCCAGCAATTTGGAAACGGCATTCACTTGTGAGTCATACAAAAAATCAAAGTTTTGACAGCAGCATGATCCAAATCCTGGCTGCAGCCATCGGAGCGCTTAGTACTTTATTTGTCTATCCTAAAAATCTTGAGCTCTACGGTGTCTATGGCTTTCTAAGCAATACGGCATCCCTTCTCGCCCCTTTTATTTCACTTGGATTCGGCAATGTGTTGTTGCGGTATTACCCGTACTACAAAGACGAGGGTTCCGGACATCATGGTTTGTTTGGATTTATATGGACGGGCTATGCGATAGGCATCTGCTTGTTCAGCATCCTCTTCTTCACTTTTTCAGACTCCTTGTTCCTGCATTTTTTTGCAGTAGATGCCTCGATAAGGCCTTTTATCCCTTATTTGCTTCCCTTGACCATTTGCATGGTGATCTATGAACTTATGGCCTGCAGCTGTATCAACTTCAGAAAAATCAGCTTGGTTGCACTCGCCAACCTAATGCTTAAATTGGTTTTGCCCCTGCTCTTCCTAGCATGTGTAATGAACAGGATCACCGCATTTCAGTTTGTTGGCATGATTTGTTTGTATTACCTCGTCACGATAAGTTCTCTGGGAGGGATCTTAAAAAAGGGCGGTGAATTTCTGATTCGCTTTACAAAAGAATTGTGGCAGAGTACACACCGCAAACCCATGGTTCACTATGCTGCCTATTCCATGCTAACCGGCGTTAGCACTATATTTGCTTTGCGCATGGATTCCTTTTGCATCAGTATTCTGAAAGGGGCTGAAGCGAATGGCTTATACACCCTGGCTTTGTTTATCAGCAATGTGGCTTTCATCCCTGCGACGGCCATAACGGACAGTGTAAATCCGCTTGTCGCAAAATGTTCTAAAGAACAAGACCGCATGCAACTCACTGCACTGTACCGCAAGTCTGCAAACACCATGATGGTGGCGACAATTTGGCTTTGCCTTTGCATCTTGCTGGGATTTCCGCAACTGCGGCACCTGATGCCTAATTCCGAGAAAATGACGCTCGTGATTCCTGTTTTGTATTGGCTTCTCATGGCAAGAATAGTGGACGCCGCCACAGGAGTAAATCACCACATTCTCTCCTACTCTGTGCATTATCGCTACGAACTTTACCTCTTGCTGATGATGGCCGTTCTGAATACGGCTTTGAATTTTGTCCTGATACCTGTATGGGGCTTGAGCGGCGCCGCTATTGCAAGTTTCATCGCTATCGGCCTGTATAATATTCTGAAAACACTTGTGGTTTGGCGCCTTCTTGGGATGCATCCATTCAATACAGCCTTTTTAAAAATTCTTGGCGCCGGCATGCTCTGCTATTTTTTGGTGTATTGGATCCCCATGGGACTGCATCCTCTTTTGAATTTGACACTAATTGTAACATTTGTTAGTTTGGGCTTCCTAGGGCCGGTAGGCTACTTTAAATTATCTCCCGAACTGTATTCTTTTTTATCCGGGAAATGGAAAAAATACTTTGGGTCGCAAAAATAAAATCAGCCTACAATTTCTTCATCTCGCGAATGCTTCAGGCCAAAACTATCGGTTGGCTCCGGTGAAAGACTGGTTGCTTGGTATGCGAATAAACTCAAGACTTCCGGGTTTTACTCCGAGAAAAAACGAATAGTAGCCAAATTGAGGAGACCAGTCAAATCGCATCAACCAGCAGTGCAGGTCCCTTTCGAGGCCCAGACTTGGATATTGCAATCCACCATTGTCAAAATTAAATGAGATATTGCTGATATTGACTCTCCAGTTTCTTGTCAAGGGTATTGTACCCTGCATGGTAAGGCTGTGTACGGAACGCTCCCATTTTTCAGATCCATCCTGTTGTCTGTTGAATCTGAAATTCAGAATATACTGCAAGCTAAAATCGTAAAACAGATCCTGCAAACCCGGCGGACCCTGACTGGCCTTTTGACCCGCCTTCTTATTGACGAGGGACACCAGCTGGCCTATTGTGCTTCCTGCATTGATGTTGATGTAGGCAGACTGGAATATGAACAAACGTTTGTTCACATCCAGGGCAAACTGCTTTGTTCTCCGCTCCGTGGCCCCATCCAGCTCCCTGCCATAAGGATCCAGGGCCAAACCATAATAGACCGTCACAATCCCTTTGAAAAGCCGGTTGCTGCCGCCTCCGGTGATCATACTCAATCTGAAGGAATCTGCAAATACATTATAGTTTGCTCCCAGGTTAAAATTTTCGATGAGGGCAATTTTTTTGGAACTGGAATCCTTCGAGGAATAATATTTGAGCTCCAGGCGATTGGACAAGGCAAATGAAATATTGAAGTTCTCACCCGGAACTGCAAAAGAACCGAACGGACTGTTGGTATAACGGAGATATTCCCTCGGTTGGTTTTTCTCAGGTCGCAGATCGGTATCGTAGGTAGAAAAATAGTTGAAAGGCGCCTTGTGGTAATCCGGTGAAAAATTGAAACTTACGGCAGGCGTCAGCTGATGCCTCAATCCGCGGAACCAGCCTTTTGAAGACAAAATCTGACCGAATAATTGCGTACTGATGGAAGCACTCGTATGAAGCGTACGGAAGGAAGCAATCCTTTTAAAGAGCGTGGTATCGAGTTTTCCGTAAATAGTGGTCGTATCTCCCGGTTTGGTGAAGATGGTATCTTTGAGTCGGATGTCCTGTCCGAAAAAACTGATCTCCTCGTCATAATTGACTGTAGGACTGAAATTGAAATAGCGGAGTATTCTGAAACTTCCGGACAATCCCGCACCGTGCTTAAATCCATAATGGAGTTGATCAAAAATTTCGTTCGAAAATAAAAGCGTATCCGTCGTATTGGCAGTGTTTCGAAAGCGGGCATTATAGCTTAACGTGAGACGGTCGTACCACTTTTCTCCGGAGCTGATGCGGCTGCTTGATTTAAAGGGGCTGATACTGCGCATCTGGAGATTCAATTCCGGAAGGGTGATGTCGAGCTGATGCGTGATCAGGTTTTGCGAGTGCGCCATCGAAGCACTGAATTGGAACGGACTGTTTGGAATTTGCAGATTGTAGCTCAGACTTGAACGGAGGACATTCTGTAAAGCACCTACTGGATTGTAAGACTGCAACTTCGAAAATCCGCGGGTCTCAATATTGAGGCTGCCGCCGAAACTTTGATAGGGATGAGCCCCCTGTTCCTGACTGTGCGTCCAACGCAAACTGATAGGCCGGTTGATATTTTTCAAATAGGAGGACGGCAATTCCTGAATCCGGTTTTCAAATTGAAGATCAAAACTGCCGTTGTAGCGGTAGCGTTTCTTGTAGCTTCCGGAAACTCCTATCTTAAAAGATCCTTTAAAAAAAACATCAGCAAGAAATTTCAAATCGAGATAATCGCTGACAGGCATGTAATATCCGATGTTCGTGAGTCCGAAACCGCGATCATCATAGGTGTATTCCTTGGGAAATAGTATTCCGGCGCGTGCGCTCCTGGAAATCGGAAAAAAACCAAATGGCAGCCACAGGGGTGTCGGAATCCCCTGAATTTGCACATGCGAGGGTCCCACAACGGCGACTTTATCCGGAATAACTTTTTGCTTGTTGCTGAAAATGCCGTAATGCGGAATTTCAGCATCGCAGGTGGTGATAATTGCCCCTTGATTGAAGATAATGTCATCACCTCCGCTGTCCTTGCTTTGTTTGGAGACGAATTTCGTTTCCCGTCCGTGAATATACAGATCGCCTTCCCTGGTGACGATTTCTTCAATGAGCCCCTTCTTGGATTTGAAATTGTAACTGATTCGTTGCGCTCTGAACGATTGCTGCCCTTCCTTGAATTCAGGAATTCCGCTGCGTTGCCCTGCGGAGTCTACTTTGGGTTCCGCAGTGGCGAGGTTTTGATTGAGGTCTACCCGGATATACGCCGCCTTAATGTCCATCGTCCCATAATGGATATAGGCGTTTTCATACAAGTGTATAATCTTATTTTCATAATCAAAGCGGATATAAGCGTCTGCGCCGTAATCGACAGGACTTACGATGCTGTCCTTTGACAGAACGAACAAGTCCTGACCCTTCAGAAACAAGCTGTCTGGCTTTCCTTTCAGGGGCGGGGAAGCCGTGTCGCGAATCGCTGATTCCCGCTGCTGACCGATCAGGGCACAGGATGATAGTTGTATTATAAAAATAAGAAATGCTTTATTCAATTAATTATAAACTTTTATATATATAATTAAATATAATGTGTATATTTGTATTCAACTGCACTCAAAATGCAAAACTACGATTCCATTGCAACGCATGCAATTGCGTTCAAATTGCCATTATTGGCCGCAATCGCCTTCTGGCTTCTTCCGACGGAAGTAAACAGCCAACAGGACTTCAGCCCTAACCGACCCGTCATCATACTGGATCCGGGACATGGTGGGAAAGATCAGGGAACCGGAAACGGAACCTGCACCGAAAAAGAGATTACCCTGCACATCTGCCAGCTGACCCGGATTCTTCTCGCGGAGCGACTCCCCGAAGCAGCAGTATACCTTACCCGCGAATCAGATGAATTTGTAGGCCTGAAGCAACGCGCTCAATTTGCCAACGACCTCGATGCAAACCTCTTTATTTCCGTGCATTGCAATTCCATCCCTCCCAATGGGCATGCCATACGGGGCACGGAAACCTACGTCATGGGCTTACACAAATGCAAAGAAAATCTGGAGGTGGCACGCAGAGAGAATGAATCCCTGCTTCTTGAGGAGGACCATTCCACTTCAGGAATGGACCGCATAAGCTCGGAAATCCTCCTGAACCACATACAGGATCACAACATACTTCAGAGCATCGAATTTGCAAAAATACTCGAGAATGATTTTGACATGAGCCATCCCGGCAAAAGCAGGGGCGTCAAACAAGCCGGATTTATGGTATTGCATCAAATAAGCATGCCCGGCGTGCTCGTAGAAGCAGGCTACCTTAGTCATCCAAAAGACCACCAATACCTCTGTTCGGAAAGTGGCCAGATGGAAATTGCCACTAATCTTGCCAACGCATTGAGGCAATGGTTTCGCCCTGAACCTGTTTATGCATCCGTGGAGCCTTTGCATCCGCAAAACCGGAAAGGACCGGATCCTGCTTTCACAGAAAATCAAATCAACTACAAGGTCCAACTTGCCGCTTTCCGTCTTGACCCGACAAATGATTCGCGGATTAAGAACCTGGACGGCCTGGAAATCGTCTTTGAGGATGAGTTGTACCGGGTTTTAGCGGGCAGCTACCACTCCAGGTCAGAGGCAGACCAATCAAAGGAGGAATGGCATCAAAAGGGTTTTCGCGATGCCTTCGTCGTACGCGTAGGAGCAGAATAGTGATTCTTTGGACGAATTAAGGCATTTTGCATCACAGACAGACAAGCAAATGCGATCCGGCAATCAGAACGCATTTAATTTTGGGTCCTTTTTCCTAATTTTGGCCTTCCAAATCACCCTTAGTCCACAGACTTGAAAAACGAGATAAAAGTTGGCATCCTTGGCATCGTGACCCTATTCGTTGCCGTTTTTGGATATAAATACCTGAAAGGCAGCAATTTATTTGACAGGAGCTTGAGATATTACATTCGATTCCGGGATGTCGGACAAATGGATGCCTCCGCACCGGTTCTGACCCGTGGATTTAAGGTCGGGTCTGTAACAAAAATCAACATCGATCCTGAAAGTCCGGATTGGATATTAGTAACCATTGAAGTCAATAAGGAAATAAAACTTCCGAAGTCTACAAAGGCCATTCTCGTCAGCCAGGGTCTCATGGGCGGAAAAGCCATCATTTTGCAGTTTGACGCAAGTTGCACCACGGATTGTCTTGAAAACAAAAGCAATATACCGGGCGAAATTGCAGGGATGCTGTCAAGTATGTTTAGCAAGGACGAGGTCAAAGATTATACGCAGGCAATCGGCTCTGAAATCAACACGCTGCTTGATACCAGCGCAGTCAATCCAAATGCGGAGCTGGCAAGTACCATCAAAAATGTACATATCATTCTCGATAACCTGAGCAAATCCACCAGTTCCATTAAAACGCTTTTGGATCGCTCCAACATGGCCATTTCACATTCAATGAGCAACCTGGAGCAGGTCACATCCACACTGGCTAAAAACTCTGAATCCATTAGTCAATCCATCAAAAATCTGGATAAAATAAGTTCGAGCATTGCACAGGCAGATCCCGGCAAAATGCTAAAAACAGCAGATGCCACCCTGCTGGAAAGTAAAAAGTCTTTGCAACAACTGAGTGCTACTTTGGAACAAAGCCAACATACGATAAGTCAATTGAACAACATCCTGACCGACGTGAATTCTGGAAAAGGAAGCCTTGGTAAATTGATCAACGATCCTTCTTTATATCAAAATCTGAATCGCTCTTCCAGAAATCTCGACCTTTTATTGCAGGATTTAAGATTGAATCCCAAAAGGTATATCCACGTTTCTGTTTTCGGAGGCAATACATCGAAGTATCAAGTTCCTGAAGCGGATCCGGCTCTTCCTGAAACTGGAAAATCGCCTAAGTAATTTCCAACTCCGGTTCATTTAAAAAGCATTCTCAATCCAGAAGTTGCAAAAGAATTTTTTCTTTCTATAATTTTGGAATTTTAGCTCGCGCAGGCTTAGATCGCTTTGTTCTTGAAATCCCGCTCCATTTCGCGGCGTTCGTCTTTTTCCCGGATGCTTTCCCGCTTATCGTAGGATTTTTTTCCGGATGCTACAACGATTTCAAGTTTAATCATACCGCGTTCAGAAAGGTAGATTTTATAAGGGACAAGGGTAAAACCCTTCTCGGATATTTTCCGTTCGATCTTCCTGATTTCCGACTTGTTTAATAATAATTTGCGCTCGCGCTTCGGGTTGAATTCGCGGTCCTGACTTTGTTTGTATTCTGAAATGTGCATGTTGCGTATCCATACTTCACCCCTTTCCACTACACAATACGCGTCACTTAGATTTGCATTGCCGGATTTTATGGATTTCACTTCGCTGCCGGTCAACTGAATTCCAGCTTCGTATGACTGCAGGAAATGGTATTCGTGCGTCGCTTTCCGGTTTATGATTTCAATGTTTTTCACTGGGCCACAAATCGCATATAGTCCATCACAATTTTCCGATCTCCATTCATATTTGAAATGGTCGTATTCATCACATCGAAAGATTCCCGGTGGTATTGGATGACCTGGGGAAAATCATGCTTTTCATTGACAAATTTCAACTCAACAATCGGATCAGGAACCCAGGTAAACAGTATGGGTTTATTGTTATTTTCCTTTATAATCGCTTCCAAGGTCCAGTTTTCACCGTCCTTCGAAAAGATCCTCAAATTTTCGGAAATATTGGCATACCCTTCATTGAGATCATAGACCAGGCCCTTGTATTCGCGCTCACCTGTCTTTACCCATTTTTCGTACATCTCTTTGTCTTTATGTTTCCAAACACCCGTTAGCCAATCGACCTGGATCCCTTTTTTATTAACCAATGTGTAAGATGACTTGCAGGCCATGACTGAAAGGAGAAGCATGAATACACTTGTTCTGAATGCGGTTTTTCTCAGCATATATTATAATTTATCGAGCACAAATTGGGTCATCTTCTGATACAAATGGATCCTGGCATTATCACCTCCGATTCCATGATTTCTGTTTGGATAAAAGTAGGTTTCAAATTGCTTTTTATTTTTAATCAGGGCATTGGCCATTTCTGCCGTATTTTGAAAATGCACGTTGTCATCAGCCATTCCATGCACGAGCAAATAATTCCCCTTTAAACGATCCGCGAAATTAACGGGAGAGTTTTCATCATACCCGGATTTGTTATCCGATGTTCTCTTCATGTAACGCTCTGTATATATGCTGTCATACCATTTCCAGTTTGTCACAGGAGCTACGGCAATTGCAGCTTTGAAAACATCATTCCCTTTCAAAATACAAAGACTGGACATATACCCGCCGTAACTCCATCCAAAAATGCCAATCCGGCTTCCATCTACAAAAGGCAGGGAGCTTAAATATTTTGCGGCATCGATCTGGTCTTCGGTTTCGTAATGTCCCAGTTTGAGGTAGGTCATCTTTTTAAATTCCTCACCACGTCCTCCTGTGCCTCTGTTGTCAACGACGCAAATCAGGTATCCCTTTTGCGCCAGCATCTGAAACCACCAGAAATTGCCGGTGGAGTTCCATCTGTTCATGACTTGCTGACTCCCGGGACCTCCGTATAAAAACATAAATACCGGATATTTTTTGATCGGACTAAAGTCCTTGGGCTTGATCATTAAGGCATTGAGCATGGTACCTTCCCGGTTCATGATTTTTGTGAGCTGCACATCGCCCAAAGAATATTCCTGCATGCGTTGCCGCAAGGCATCATTCGTTTCCAGCATACGGACTGTATTGCCATTCACATCTGTCAAACGGTATTCTACCGGCTTCGAAATCTCCGACGAACTCACAAATAAATACTTCAAACCCGGACTGGCCTGCACATTATGCGTGCCCGCACCGCTAAGTATATCGCGATGACTCGCATCAGCCAATTGAATCAAACTGACTTTTCTCTGTGTCCCGTCATTCGTGGCAAACTGACACAATATATTTTTTTCTTCGAAGTCCATTCCATAAACATCTGTGAGTTCATCCGTACCCTTCGTCAGCTGACGCAGCAACTTGCCGTTCATGTCATACAGATATAAATGATTGAATCCATCCTGCTCACTCGTCCATAAAAAGCGATCCCCGTTTAGAAATTGCAAATGGTCGTGTATATCAATATAATATTTATTGCGCTCTTCGAGAAGGATCCTGTTGTTTTTGGTTTTTGTATTTACCAGGATCAGCCTAAGATGATTCTGATCGCGATTCATCCACGTGACACAAAGTTCATCATTGTTCAAGGTCCATTGGATTCTCGGAATGTAGTCATCTTCTCTTGGCCCAATATCCAGTGCACGCAGTTTATTCTTTTTTATTGAATAATTGAATAAAGTGAGTTTGGAATTTTCCTCTCCAACCTTGGGATACTTGAATGTATATTTTTCAGGATACGCCTCACCCTTATAGTAATCCAGCGTAAACTCTTTTACCTTGCTTTCATCAAAACGAATGAAAGCAATCTGATCACCCAGAGGTGACCATTCATAGGCTTGAGTCAGGGTAAACTCTTCTTCGTATACCCAATCTGAGGCCCCGTTAATAATATTGTTGATGCTTCCATCTTTTGTAATCCGGACCACTTTGTTTTTGATCAGGTCCTGATAATACAAGTCATTTTCAAATACAAATGCGACCTTGGTTCCCGTGGGATCATAGCTCGGAAATTTTATTTTCCCATTTGGAAAAATTCGTGTGAGCGATTTACTTTTTAGGTCATAAGAAAAATAATTTGCCACAGCTGAATACCGGTAGATCGCTTCTCTCCCGGTTGCCAACAATATTTTAGATTCGTCGGCACTAAATGAATAAGACTCCAGTCGGCCTTTAAAAAGGTCTGTGTAGGTAGCGGCGTCAAAGAGTACTTCAACTTCCTGACCACTCTCCAATTCATTCTTTAAAATTTTTGTTCCGGATTGCTTTGTATAATGCAGACCATCCTTCATAAAATTAAAGCCGGGTATTCCTTTTGCACTGAACGTGCCTTTTTCATAAATATCCTCGAGACTGATCAATTTATCTTGACCACTTAGAACCAATTGCAGACAGCAAAAAAGAAAGAAACTCAAACCAATCCGTATCATATTTTTCCTAAAAATTTAATTGTAAAATGGAGCAATCTGTTTTTAAAACCCCGAAAGGGAGGATAAAACAACCTTACCGGATTAAACCAGGAGCCTTGAATGCTTATTGCCCTCATGTGCGAAAAAGCATCAAAACCATATTTGCCATGATTAAAGCCTGATCCGCTATGTTGTGTCCCTCCAAACGGAAGGTTGAAATTACAATAATTCAGAAGACAGGTATTTATACTTAATCCTCCTGAACGCAGATGGTCCGTCATGCGGGCAATCCACCGGCGGTCTTGACTAAACAAATACAAACTGAGGGGGCGCTTCAATTCAAATAATACATCACAAATTTCGCTAAAGTCCTTATAGCTGATGATCGGCAATACAGGTCCGAATATTTCTTCTTCCATAGAAGGATGATCCCACCGGCTGTTCCGGAGCAATACCGGTTTTATCTTAAGACGATGTTCGTCCATCTGTATCGGACCGTCTGTTGAAGCACCCATCAGGATACTTTCATTGATCAGCTGTAGCATGCGCCTGAAATGCGCTTCATGTATTAAACCACTGTAATCCTCATTTTTCAATATATCCGGTCCGTACAATATTCCTAAAGCCCGATTCCATTCCTGGATAAACTCCTGCTCCATTTCTTCGGGAATCAAAACGAAATCCGGCGCAATACATGTCTGCCCCGCATTCAGACATTTTCCGTAAACGATATCGGGCATGATCGATGCCAGCTTCATTCCGCGATCTATGATCACAGGCGTTTTTCCGCCCAGTTCCAGTGTGACGGGTATTAATTGGTCAGATGCAGCCCTTACAATTTTTTTTGCAGTTCGTTGGGACCCTGTAAAAAAAATCTGATTCAATGGGAGCCTGGTCAATTGTTCTGCAACCACAGCATCCCCGGTCACAACCATCATTTCATCGGGACTAAAACAGTCCGCCATCAATTCAGAAATTTTTCTGGCGGTGTGGGGGCTGAATTCTGAAGGTTTTAAGATGATGCGGTTCCCTGCACCATATGCTGCAATAAACGGAATCAAACATAAATTGACTGGGTAATTCCAGGGTGCAAGAATGAGTACGACTCCTCTTGGTTCCGGACGGATGTAATGACTCGTTCCTGTCAATTCTATCGGCGTCCCGACTTTTTGCTTTCGCATCCACTTTTTCAGGTGTCGAATGGATTTCCGAACTTCAAGAAGACTTGTAAGAAGTTCCGAAGTATCCGTTTCAAACTCAGGCTTATTGAAATCCGCTTTCAGGGCTTCCTTAAATTCCTGACGCCTGGCTAGTATTCCCTGCTCAAGTCGCTTTAATCCTTGAATTCGTTTCCGATAATCAGGATAGGGTTCCCTTCGATAGGCTTCCCTCAAAATCTGGAAGCCTGCCCGGATTTCCGGTGCAAGCTCAGAGGGGGATGGGAAGGTAGGCGGGCCATTCATGGCGCAAAGATAGACAAGACAAAGCCAAGCCCTTTTCCGATTTTAGGGCCTTCGGATTACAAATCCATTCTGATGAAAAGGCGGAATCTCCCGGATCTCGAGGCCCTCAACCACCGCACGGGAAGGTCCCTTTTTGCACCATTCCAAAAACGTCTTCAGCGCGGATTCCTCTCCGGTAACTTCTATCCGTACCCGTCCATCCGGCAAATTCGAAACATAGCCCTCCAATCCAAGTTTGGATGCCACTTCCTGTGTATGTGCCCTGAAAAACACACCCTGTACCTTGCCGCTTACAAAAACCTCGTAGTATCTCCGGCTCATATTTTCATTCTATCTTTGTAAAACAAAATTAGCCTTTCACATGCATTATCATAGTATGGGCCGAATCCCGGCAAAACGCCATACCCAATTCCGCAAACCGGACGGTGCCTTGTATCAGGAACAGCTTTTTTCAACTGAGGGTTTTTCAGATTTGTATTCGCTGTTGTACCATTGCAATCCACCGACGCAAATCCGTCAAGTGGATGATCCCATCTCTGTCAAACCAGAAACCATCCACGACCGGCAGCTAAAACATCGCTGCCTGAAAGGCTTTCACGTTCCCCCTCAAATGGACTACCTTAAAAGCAGAGTTCCTGTTTTAGTCAATGAAGATTGCAAACTCATCCTGTCCGCACCCCTAAAAAGTCAGAAAGACTATTTTTTTAAAAATGCCGACGCAGATGAAGTGATATTCATCCATGAAGGCCAGGGCCTTCTCAAGACGATGTACGGCCATTTGAGATTTGGTTACGGAGACTACCTTGTGATACCGCGCGGAACGATCTACCAATTGGAATTCGACGGCGAACAAAACCGTCTTTTTATTGTAGAATCGCATGGACCTATTACCTTCCCTCGCCGTTATAGGAATGATTTCGGCCAGTTACTTGAGCATTCTCCTTTCTGTGAAAGAGATATACGCAAACCGGATCAATTGGAGACGTTTGACGAGCAAGGTGACTTTTTGGTATATATCAAAAAGCAGGACATGCTGTATCCTTATCATTATTTGAATCACCCGTTTGACATCGTGGGTTGGGATGGATATGTTTTTCCATTTGCGTTTTCCATACATGATTTTGAACCTATAACAGGACGCGTTCATCAGCCGCCGCCGGTGCACCAAACCTTTGATGGTAAGAATTTTGTCATCTGCTCCTTTGTGCCCCGCCTTTACGACTACCACCCTCTTGCAATACCTGCACCATATAACCACAGCAACATCGACAGCGATGAGGTTTTGTATTATGTTGATGGCGACTTTATGAGCAGAAAGCACGTGGAGAAAGGAATGATTACGCTGCATCCCGGAGGAATTCCCCACGGGCCCCATCCGGGAACCATCGAAAAGAGTATTGGCGCCAAAGAGACCAGAGAGTTGGCCGTCATGGTCGACACTTTCAGACCCCTGCTGATGACAAAGGAAGCTGCCCTTATTGAGGATCCGGACTACCACAAATCCTGGCTTACCACTTCTCAGAACAGTGGAGGCATTCATTTAAATGACATTACGTCCTAATCTCCTTAAATGCTTTAAATCTCTACACAATATGCAGACTTTAACCGAAATCAAACCAAGGCAAACATCAGACGCCTTCCCCATTCTGGGAACGGATTACATTGAATTTTACGTGGGCAATGCGAAGCAGGCCGCCCATTATTACCAAACAGCCTGGGGCTTCGAACTGGTCGCCTACAAGGGCCCTGAAACAGGAAACAGAGCCTATTGCAGCTATGTGCTGCAACAAAACAAAATCCGGTTTGTACTGACTTCTGCATTGTATCCGGATCATGAAATTTCAAAGCATGTGCTTGCCCACGGGGATGGCGTGAAAGTCCTCGCATTATGGGTAGACGATGTGCAGCATTCCTTCGATACCGCTATTTCAAGAGGCGCCGAGTGTGCATTCGAACCCACTTTGCTAAAAGATGAAAACGGAGAAATTAAAATTGCAGGAATCAAAACCTATGGAGAAACCATTCACACACTTGTCGAACGCAAAAACTATAAAGGCGCATTCATGCCTGGTTTTGTCGCGAAAAAGAGTTTGATGAAAACGCGGAGCGTCGACCTGAAATATGTCGATCACTGTGTGGGCAATGTCGAGCTTGGCCAAATGAACCGCTGGGTAAAATTTTACCAGGACGTACTGGGATTTAGCCTGCTGATCACATTTGATGACAAGGATATTTCTACAGAATACACTGCACTAATGAGTAAAGTGGTTTCCAATGGCAATGGATATATAAAATTTCCAATTAACGAGCCGGCTGCTGGTCGCAAAAAATCGCAGATTGAAGAGTATGTCGAATTCTTTCGCGGTGCCGGCGTACAGCATATTGCCATCGAAACGGATAATATCCTCACCACGGTGGATCAGTTAAGACAAAACGGTGTGGATTTCCTTTACGTTCCGGACAACTATTACGATACTGTAATGGAGCGCGTTGGAAAAATAGATGAAGACCTGAATGAAGTAAAGCGACTCAATATCCTGGTCGACCGGGATGAAGACGGCTACCTCTTACAAATCTTTACCAAGCCCGTCCAGGATCGCCCAACCGTGTTTTTCGAAATTATACAGCGAAGAGGCGCACGTTCCTTTGGAAAAGGCAATTTCAAAGCTCTTTTCGAAGCAATTGAACGCGAACAGGAGTTGCGGGGAAATCTCTGATACCCTTTTACTTTCTGAGTCTCTGGACAAATTCCAAATATTACAAACAAACGTTCGTTAGAAACGAAGGGTTTACATTAAAAAAGCAATTGCATATCTGCAATTGCTTTTTTAATTTGATTCCGGACTTTTATATAAAAAAAATGCCCCCTTTTGGGAGGCATTCAAATATGTTCAAAGGAAAAATTAATTACCCCGTGGATTGTTTAATGGCACTTGATTGGTGCCGTCAAAAGCCTGGTTCACTTCAGGAAAACCAGACTGCAATTTTACAGGTACTGGCGTTTCAAGTCCTTTGATTCGCACAGCCTTGTAGTCTTCATATCCTTTGCGAACTCCTTTCACTTCCCAGTCAAAGCTGTAGTTGCCTTTCCCTTTGTGCAGTTCCTTCACTTTGAAACCAGATGCAGACTTCTCCACAACTGCAAGTCCTTCTGACTCTGCACTTCCGGGAGTTAAATGCACGGTCATGGTCGATGGATTGATGACCAATTCAAAATGTTCGGGGAAAGGAACAAAGACCTCTCCATTCACAAGTGTTGCCGTGCCTCTTGTATAAGCCGCAGCTTCAGGTCCTTCCACGCAGGCGTACCAGATTTCTTTGGAGGGATCCTTGGGATGATCCATTGAAAAATTCTTCACATTGGCATTGACGACAGACTGGGTTCCGTTTACGAAAATACCTCCTATCAACTGAGATGAATTTGTCGGGTTGAAGACACCCACGTAAGGTGTCAGGGTATTGTTTACCGTGGCAGCAGTGATCACACCACCTGGACGGCCTCCAACGGCATTGTATATTTGACCAATTCCCTCAAAAGCGCTCATAGCCACTCCCAACAGGCGCAATGGGGTATTCCCGTTATACGCACGGTTCAATAAAACAAACTCATTTGTAACGCTTTTTTTGGAATTCCCATTGAGGGTATTTGTTATTCTACCGATCTGGAAGGTGTCTGAGTTAAAACGGAGGTAATGCTGTGCATAGGTAGTAGGATATTCCTTTACACTTGAGCCATAGCAAATCGTGTCGCCCACTGCGTTTGCAGGTTTTGTCCAGAATTCATCAGCCCACTCAGATGGTGCCGAGGTCACCCTAAACTTACCATTGGGTCTGAAGTTCAGTTCAAAATAGGCCTGATTCAATGGAGCAGAGCCGGCTTTGTCAAATGTGATGGACTGATTTCCATTCACATAAGTCAGCACATTGGCTCCATTCATTTTCCACAAGCTGCTGCCTCCGGTTGGAAGTACTATGGATCCCCCATTTTTGCTTAGGGAAAGCGTGTTACTGGTCGTATCAAAACTGATTTCCTGCAATTCGTTGCTTGCATCGGCATCCGCGTCATTTTTTAAGGAAGTCAGATCCACATTGTTGCCTTGCGAAATGGCGAGATTATTTGTTGCAGGTGTGAAGGTGAGATTCTGCAACTCGTTTTGCGGATTGACATCCAGGTCATTTGCTGCAGACCCTGCTTTGCTGGCATACACGGCAACCGGCACGGCAAGGATAGGTGATGTTCCAATAGGTGAAAATGTCGTTCCACCCGCAGCATCCATATCCACTTTCAGCTGGTATCCGCCTTTTGACCAATCGATTGCATCACAGGTACCGGTTTGGTTGGTTCCCTGGCAAACGTTGACATTGAATAAGCCAATCGGGGATGTGGTCACAGCATGTTGTTCGGAGAATACAGGTGAATTGCTCGAATTTAAAATGGTAAGTCGCAAAGTAATCGCCTGATTATTCAAACTTGCATTCTGGTTGTTGCGGGCAACACCCTGATATTTGAAACCAGAAGTCTGTGCAACAGCCCATTGTGCCACAAAAAGGAAAACAAGGGCAAAATAAATTTTATTCATATGTATTGTTTTTGAAATTATTTGATTTTTTCAATAGTGAAAGACTGACGCTGATCCTTACCCTGAGCCTCTAAAAAATAAACACCTGCGGGAAGAGATTGAAGATTCCAATCCTGACTTCCCTTTTCAACCAACGTGCTTGTAATGCATTTACCTTCCTGATTGAGCAAATGAAGCGTAAGAGAAGAGCCCGACGCATTTGAAACTCTGAGAACGGATTCAAATGGGTTGGGATAGAACTCAAGACCTGAGATACCCGGGTTTGACGTGGCTACCACTGTCAGATTTGTCTGGTGAAAACCCTGAGTAATGGTATTTGCAGACCCTTTGATGGTTTCCGTGACCCACTCTCCCAAAGTCCACTCGAGGCTGAAACTGCCTGCCTTTTGATAATGGCCCCCATTGGACATAACTGTAGGAGCTATTTGCTGGGAGAATAAACTAAAAGAGAAAACTAAAAAGCAAAGTATACTAATGTGTCTCATGAACGGTTTCTTTTGATGATAAAAATACCATTTTAGAACCAAAACGGAAACCTTTCCATGAGGAATATTAAATTTATAATTAACTAATATATACTATACTGAAATATAGTATGATATAGGGCCAATAAAGATGAATTGCACATCTTGCAACTGAACGCAGCCGAAATGAATTGAGAATGTGGAAGCGCCTACTCTCCGGGTTCGGCCGCCATGATTTGCGTATTGATTTTCTCAACCTCCTTGTCGATGTAATACAAACTCATCGGACCTTCTCCAATAAGTTGGATGCGATCAAGAATTTTCATCACCGTCGCTTCTTCTTCACGTTGCTCCGTCACGTACCACTGAAGAAAATTCTGCGTAGAAAAATCGTTGACCTTTTGAGCCTGTGTCATCAACTCGTTGATGGATTGGGTCACAGATTGTTCCTGAAGAAATGCATTCTTAAACACTTCCCGTATATCCGCAAAATTTACATGAGGCTTTCCAAGAGACGGAATCTCCACCTTCGCATTGCGCTCAATGAGGTAATGGAGGATTTTCATCATGTGCGCGTATTCTTCACTGGATTGCCGGTAAAAATATTGTGCACATCCTTCCAGACTTTGCTGGTCACACCATGTCGCCATAGCCAGGTAACTGTAGCTTGCAGAAGCTTCTTTTTCGAGCTGGGCATTAAGGGAGGATTCGATGACTGGTTCTAACATATTTTGGATTTGTGATACAAACAAATTTTAAGAGGTAGGGTTTAGAATACTCCCTGTTTCTTCAACAGACCTTCACAGGCTTCCCGGATCAATTGCAGGGCATGGGCAAACCGGCCATCATAATACGGATCGGGTACCGAAAGCACAGGTGCAGGACTTGCAAAACTCATCAGCAAATGGATCTTGGAAAGCTGTACGGAATTCCTTGCCATCGATTTAAGGTAACTGTAATTGTCTTCGTCCATCGCCAGAATAAGATCAAAACGATCCAGATCTTGCAGAGTGATCTTTCTTGAAATCTGTTTCGAAATGTCCATCCTGTTTGCCTTCGCTTCTGCAATCGCCATCGGGTCGGGGGCTTCACCATTATGGTAGCCGTTGGTTCCCGCTGAATCCACTTTCCAGTCCAATCCCCTTTCCGCAATTAAATGCTCCATCATCCCCTGTGCCATGGGCGATCTGCAGATATTTCCAAGGCAAACCATCAAGAGTTCCATTTCAAAAAATTATAGCCAAAAATAAAAAGCATTATTTTCTTTGTAGCTGAATAATCAAAGATGGCTTTGTCCGCTGTCATAATCAGCTACAACGAAGAAAAGAATATCGGAAGATGCCTGAAGTCCCTTCAAGGCGTAGTGGATGAAATTGTTGTCGTGGACTCCTACAGCAAAGACAATACTGTTGAAATCGCCCGATCCTATGGCGCTCTTGTTTTCCAGCATCCTTTTGAAGGTCATATTCAACAGAAAAATTATGCGCTGACAAAAGCAAGCCATGACTGGATCCTTTCATTGGACTCCGATGAAGCGCTCGATGCAGATTTGCAAACTTCTATCCGGGAACTCGCTTCGCGAAACTCCTCCGATTCCTATCTGATGAACCGCCTTACACAATATTGCGGGCAGTGGATCCGACACTGCGGGTGGTATCCGGACAAAAAACTTCGCCTGTTTGATCGAAGGAAAGGTCAATGGGGTGGACAAAATCCACATGACCGTTTCATCCTTTTTAAGGATGATCACAAACCCGAAACTTTAAAGGGAAATATTCTTCATTATAGTTATTACACTGTGGAGGAGCATTTCAAACAAATGGATTATTTTGCAACGATAGCCGCGCGCGTGATGCTGGATCAATCAAAAAAGACGTTCGTCTTTCAACAGTTGGTCAACCCCATTTGGAAATTTGTGCGCATGTACTTTTTGCAATTGGGATTCCTGGATGGATGGAGGGGAATACAGGTATGTTCCATTTCAGCCTACGGCACATATCTCAAATACCACCGTCACTGGAAATGGAGTCGGATCTGAGCTTCAGCTTTCTCCAGCCAATAAACAGCCGGGTGTCTTTCGAACCAAAATACTTCTGTTACTGTTAACATACATATGCTCAAAAATAAACGAACACTTGTTTTGGGTGCAAGTCCAAATCCAGAACGCTATGCGTTTTTAGCAGTTCAGTCGCTGCACAATCACGGATATGAAGTTGTACCTGTCGGCATTCGCGAAGGAAGCATCGCGTCCATTCCTATCGATACGCATTCAAAAGTGCATCAGGATATTCATACATTGAGTCTGTATCTCAATCCGGAGCATCAAAAAGAATGGTATTCATATATTCTTTCGACACAGCCCCGCCGGATTATTTTTAACCCGGGCACAGAGAACATGGAACTTGAAACGCTTGCGCAAAACCATGGCATTCAAAGTCTGCATGCCTGCACGCTGGTCCTGCTGAATACAGGCCAGTATTGACCTGCAGAAATCATAGCCGGATACCCTATTAATCCGGATTTCCTGCGATCGTGATTTTGGAGTTCTTTCAACTTTTTTAATATGAATTCGGGGAAACTCCTATTTTTAATTCATGAAGAATCTATACCTGTTTTTTATCATCGCAGCCAGCCATCTTTTACCTGCGCAGAATATTCAATCCTTATACGAGCACTTACCTCCCTTCTATGCAACTTGCGATGAAGCTTTCAAATCAGCCGAATTGGAGTGGGTCGAAGAACGACTGTTCAATGACTCACTTTTCAACAGGGTGAAGTCCTGGGCTCCGGGCGGCCCTTTGAAAGAATTTGGAACAAAACTGGAAAACATGCAAGCCTTTATCGAAAGAGCCAGTGAAAACAACAGTTTTACATTAAATGCACCTCCCGATATCAATAAAGAGACCCTTGCAGCACTGGATCATTTGTCTCAACTTCAAAAATCCATACGCAAGCAATGGGTTGCTTCCGGAGCCGCCATTACCAATTCAAATATTGATTTTGTGGTTCCCAATGAGCTGGATAACAGTTGTGAGCAAATTCAGGCATCCATGAAAAGCCTCCAGAAAGTTTCTGCAGATCTCGACAAATCCTATCAGGCCTTTTACCTATCGATACAATCAACACTCTCCGTTTTTCAGGAAAAATTTTCCGAGCTTGTAAAAATCAAACATCCAATGGTCAACAACCAATGCCTGGATGAATTGTCCGGCTTGCTCGGCATACTATTTGAAATAAACAATACGCTGAATTTCCATTACAAAAATATGGTTGAAACGCGTATGGCCTGGAACAACGCATTGTGCAAATAAAAAAGGCCCTCGTTTTTGACTTGGGCCTTTATCGTAACTCTTTACTGTAGTTTAAAATTTAAACATGGATGCGCGTTTGCTGCATGAGGATTTTCCATAATACCCAAGTGCGAAATTAAATTCCATATTCAACTGGACAAATGCCGGATTGGTCTTTGCATAATTTGCATAAGGCTGTGCCGCTGCCGATGGATTTGGATAATTCAAAGCCTGACCATCTTTATTGATCATGTCTGTAAAACCATATCCCAGGCGGATTCCGAGCATCGTTGTAAAAGTCTCATAGTTGAGAATATATCCGCCAACGCCAAAAATTGCGGAGATATATTTTTTCTCATAATACGCTTTTACATCAGTATTCTCGGGTGCGAAATCATCCTTCTGCGTCACCTTGTTTACCAGAGACAACTGAGGTCCAAGTTCTATATACACACCATTGCGTTGATTGCGATACAACAAAGCCAAATCCAGTGTTTGCCATTTGATATCGTGGTAAAAGGTTTGGTTGTTACGGAAAAAATCAAAGTCCTGATTATAGGTCGCGGTGGATATATCAAATGTTACCCCATTGTACAATCCGAAATACATGCCAAATTTAGCTCCGAGGGAGTAACCGGTTGATAGATGATGTTCATAATTTTTATCATCAAATAAATTTGTGTTGATCATCCCGGTAAGTCCATAGCCAACTTTTACACCGGCATCCCACCAGTAATAAATTTTTTGTGCATTCAGGTTCAAAGTGGCAAAGACCACGGCGACCAATAAAAAGAATTTTTTCATGATTTCTGTATTATTAAAAAGTTTAGTTTTTACTGCGGCAGAGCTTTTACATGAGCCTTTACTTTAACGCCATTGATCATCATCTCCTCTTCTGACTCAATGCCTTTAACATTGTACAACTGACCATCCGGTGAAATAGCTTTTACGCCATATAAGGCGCCATTGGATCCGATCGCTTTGATGTGGATTAATTTACCGGAGTGGGAAACGCCTTTTACGTCCAGAATTTTCTTATCAGCCGTAATTGCTTTGATGTTATATACTTTTCCATCCGGGCCAATAGCCTTGACAGGCGCATATTTGTCTGTACTTTCAAGAACCTTTACCGGACATTTCTGTCCACCGATAAGCGCTTTGACATCCAATAAATGGAGATTGCCATTTTCAACAAATGCCTTTACATCATAAATCTGTTCCTTCTCATCCATGGCTTTCAAATCCAGAAGTTTTCCATCCGGATGAACTGCCTTTACATTCCAGAGATAGTCCGTACTTGTTCCGGGTACTTGAGGCAGTGCCTTAATATGCGCTCTGATCTCAACTCCATTCACAACAGATTCGCGATCAGCAGCGTTGAATTTTACACCCTTCACGTCGCGCATCTCTCCTTCAGCGGAAATCGCTTTCACACCATAATACTCACCATCCTCCCCAATCGCTTTCAGATGTATAATATTGCCGGCCTGACTTACGCCCTTTACATCCAGCTTTTTTGTACCATCGATGGCTTTGATATCATAGATGGCTCCATTGGCATCGATTGCCTTCACAGGAAAATAGGCGTCCTTGTTCAGCAACATCTTGATCGGCAATTTCTGATCCCCTTTTAAGGCTTTTACATCCATAAAAAGCGTATTGTCGGCCTCTTCAAGGGCTTTCACATCATACATCATGCCTGCTTTGTCAAAGGCTTTGACATCCAGAAATTTTCCGGTCGGATCGACTGCTTTTACATGCCATATGCTTTGTGCCTGTACCATTTGTGTACATGCAAAAGCAAGACAAATACAAATCAACTTCATCAAGTTAATGGAATTATTCATTTTCATATAAGGTGTTTTAATGGGCCTAAAAGCCCGTGAATTAATGCAATCCTCTGCGTGCCATTTCTGCATGAAGCAATTTCAGTTCCCTACTCATATCGCCGGTTATACTCGTATTCTCCTTTGCCCTTCGCATTAAATAAGGCACCACTTCACTGACAGGGCCGTAAGGAACGTATTTAGCAACACAATAACCCTTCTCTGCGAGATTGAATGTCAGGTTATCACTCATGCCAAGCAACTGGCAAAAATTCAAATTAGGATGATCGTTTGGCAAACCATGTTTTTTCATCAGCTCCACCTGCAAAAGCGTACTGGCTACATTATGTGAACTGTTGCAAATGCTGATCTGATCCGGAAACTGAATACAGAAACGAATGGAATCGTCATATTGCAAATCCGTCGTTGCCTTATCAGGCAAGATCGGGTCTTCGATTCCCAATTCATGTGCACGATTTCTTTCCTTTTCCATGTAAGCGCCCCGAACGACTTTGGCCCCCAGAATAAAATTTTTAGAACGTGCTTCTTCAAAACTATTCTTGAGATAATCCAATCTGCCTTTGCGGTACATCTGGTAGGTGTTGTAGATGATGGGTTTCTCCTTGTTGTAGGTGGGCATGTATTTATCCACCAACTGGTCAATGGGATCCTGAATCCAGGATTCTTCCGCATCGACAAACAAAGACACGCCAAGTTCTGCAGCACGGTCGCAAAGACTGACAAAACGCTCCTCCAGACGCTCCCAGGCAATCTTGTCATAAGCACTCAGCTCCACCCCAGAATGTATCTTTTCCAAAACGGAAAAAGGAATGTAACCCGTCAGCTTGGTACTAAGTCCCGGTACATTCGGATTTGAAGCAGCGAACTCAATGGCACGCAAGTTTTCCTCCAGCGTCTTTTCAAATTCTTCATCCTTCGTCTTCCCTTCAACTCCATAATCCAATATCGTCAGGGCATGCTGTGAATAAAGTTTGTCAACAAGTTTCTGACATTCCAGCAAAGTGGTTCCCCCACAAAACTGATAAAAAATAGTCTGCCGGATAATCGGATCAAATATGTGGAATGGAAACCTTGCTGCAAAGGTTCCAATCACATTACCTGCGGAAACCAGGCTTGGATTATTCATCCATTTAAAAAGCCAATAGGTTTTTTTAAGTTCTTTGTCCGTCTTGTAGGAAAAGGCATTTTCCGTGTTGCTAAAATCAAGCCGGGGGCCCTCGGTATCTTCCATATACATTTTATTGGTTCCAGAATTGCCAGGAAATATCAGCTTGTAATCGCAACATTTCCAGACCGCTCTTTACATAGGAGTGGTTTTGTTCTCCCAGCCTCAAAAATAGCGTTTTTTCAGGATTATATACCAAATCATACAAATAGAAACTTGGGTCCAGCCGGTCGTAAGGCAAATCAGGGGTTGAATCGGTATGCGGCCACATTCCCAGGGGACTTGCATTGATAATAAGTTTCCAACCGGCATCCCAAACGGCCTCAAGATTTCCAAGACGAAAAGGACTACTGGTACGGCCTGCACAAACATAGGGAATTTCCCTCTGCCTGAGAGCCCATTGAACCGCTTTTGAGGCCCCTCCGGCTCCTATTATCAAGGCCTTTCCTTTAAAATCAAAGGGCAAAAAGGTCTTCAGACTCTCCAAAAATGCAGGGCCATCCGTATTGTGGCCAATCCACTTGGATCCTTCCTTTTTAATGCAGTTTACCGCAGCTATTTCCTCGGCAATGGGAGTCAATTGATCCAAATATGGAAGTATCTCCTCCTTGTAAGGGATGGTCACATTCAGACCAAGCAAATCAGGCCTTTGGGTGATCCACTCTCTGAAATAGCCGATATCCTGAATTTCAAAGACCAGATAGCGACAGTCTGTAATGCCTTCTTCCTTCCATTTGGAGTGAAAATAGGCCGGAGAGAAGCTGTGACCCAGGGATTTGCCAATAATTCCGAATTCGCGCATAAGCCGATCCGAATGTATGATGAAATACCGGAATCGGAAGGGCATATTCCAAACTTAGAGAAGCCAGCCCGTTTGGAGTAGCTTGCTGACCCTCACATTGAAATCCGGCGACCCATTTAGCGTCATTTTAAATCCTAATCGGGGCATGCATTGCAGATTCCGGATGTTTCAGTTGTGCAGATCATCAGTTTTAAATTCACTGCAATCCTTCCTGGCAAATTTTCAATAATATAATGGTTCCCTTACATCCTATTGCCAGGAAATGCACTTCATTCAGGCTTACGAACAAACGTTTGTATGTATTGTAACCATGCTGCATTGAAGAGGACCTGGCTGTAAGATAAAATGATTTTGGATGACAAAAATGTGCATCAAATAAGGGCACATGCCTTGAAATTTTGGAATCAAGCTACAAGGCACCAAGCTCAGAATTTCACATATTCAGCCCTTGTTGGGGTATTTATGTGGGAACTTCTATCCTCATCAAATCCTCGCCTCAGAACTCCACTCATCGATGAGGATATTATGGAAAAGTTCCCTTTCTAAGACCTTCTGGCATATTTTAAGATGTCTCCATAAAATAGCCCCATCGGAAAACATGAAAAACGAAGGCAGCTGGGCAATTTCAGTTTCTGCCATTTTGTCAGCATTGCTAATTTTATTATCTTTGCAGGCTCATTTCGATTATGGAATTATACAGAGATGACTCACATCAGCTTGTACTGCCTGAAAACAGGCAGGGTGAAGCTTACGAATCTGCAGGAGCTTTGCAGGGAACCGGACGTGCATTTTACATAGAAAGCTATGGTTGCCAAATGAATTTTTCCGATTCCGAAATTGTAGCCAGCATTTTATCAAAAGAAGGTTTGTCTCCCACCACCCAGCTCCAGGACGCTGATTTGCTTTTGCTCAACACTTGTTCCATCCGGGAAAAGGCTGAGGAGACCATCCGCAAAAGACTTCGGGAATTCAGGAGTTATAAAAAACAAAAACCCAATCTGCAAATAGGAATCCTCGGCTGCATGGCTGAGCGACTAAAAAGCAAGTTGCTGGAAGAGGAAAAACTTGTGGACCTGGTCGTCGGACCCGATGCATATCGGGATTTACCCCTGCTCCTTCGCCAACTTGAGGAAGATGGCCAGAAGGGGATCAATGTATTTCTGTCACGTGAGGAAACCTATGCCGACATCGCACCCATGCGTCTGGATAGCAATGGCGTAACCGCTTTTATCTCGATTATGAGAGGCTGCGACAACATGTGTTCCTTTTGCGTTGTACCCTTCACGCGAGGCCGGGAAAGAAGCCGCGATCCCTTTACCATTTTGGCGGAAGCCAGGCATTTATTTGACCAGGGATTCCGGGAAGTGACCTTGCTTGGCCAAAATGTGGATTCCTATAAATGGGATCATCCGGAAACAAAAGTTCATTACGACTTCGCAGCCCTGCTGGAATTGGTTGCCCAGGTAAATCCACTCCTGCGCGTTCGTTTTTCAACATCCCACCCGAAAGACATCACGCTTCGGGTACTCCAGATCATGGCGCAGTACCACAACATTTGCAAATACATCCATCTGCCCTGTCAATCCGGCAACAGCCGCATTCTTGAATTGATGAATCGCACCTACGACCGGGAATGGTATATGCAAAAGATAGATGAAATTTATGCGACGATTCCGGACTGCGCCGTGTCTTCCGATATCATTTCCGGATTTTGCTCCGAAACGGAAGAAGAACACCAGGATACACTGAGTTTGATGGAATATGCCCAATTCAGCATGTCATATATGTTTTGCTATTCGGAAAGACCCGGCACTCTTGCTGCAAAGAAATATCCGGATGATGTACCTGAAGACATCAAAAAACGCAGGCTGAATGAAATTATCTCCCTGCAAAACCGAATCAGCCGTGAGCACAATGCGAAAGACATCGGCAAGGTCTATGAGGTTTTAGTAGAAGGGACATCCAAAAAATCAGACCGCATGCTCAAAGGAAGAAACTCGCAAAATAAAATGATTGTTTTTAATGACGAGGGCACTAGTCCGGTAGGAACATACGTGCAAGTCAAAGTCCTTGAAAGTACGAGCGCGACTTTGATTGGGCAGGTCATAAACAGCTGATTTCATGGAATCTGTTCAAACGATAAAGCAACGTTTTGCCATATACGGCCGATCTGAAACCTTGCACCAGGCTTTAGATACCGCTATTCGCGTGGCTTCAACAGACCTTACGGTACTCATTTCAGGTGAAAGTGGTTCGGGCAAAGAAATCTTTTCTAAAATAATCCACCAGTTAAGTCCACGCAAACACAATCCTTTCATAGCTGTAAACTGCGGCGCCATACCTGCCGGAACGATCAATTCCGAGCTTTTCGGACATGAAAAAGGTTCCTTCACCGGTGCTACAGGAGATCGCAAAGGCTATTTCGAAACCGCTGACGGTGGGACCATCTTTCTGGATGAAATCGCAGAAATGCCCAAAGACACCCAGGCCTTTTTACTTCGTGTCCTGGAATCCGGAGAGTTTATACGCGTTGGTTCTTCCAAGGTATTGAAAACCAATGTCCGGGTGATCGCCGCCACAAATGTGAACTTATTGGACCGGGTGCGCAGCGGAAAGTTCAGGGAAGACTTATACTACCGCCTGAATACAGTTCCGATCCGGGTACCTTCCCTTAAGGAACGCAGGGAGGACATCCTCATCCTCTTTCGCAAATTTGCACAGGACTTTGCCGAAAAGTACAAAACCACTCCAATTGAACTGGATGCACAAAGTGGACTCCTCATCGAAAATTATTCCTGGCCCGGTAATGTCAGGGAATTGCGAAATGCCGTGGAACAGCTTTCCGTGCTTTCTGATAATAAAACCATCAGCGAACAGGACCTCATTAAAATCATCCCCAACATCCATTCCCGCAATTTGCCCATTGCCGGCGTAGAGTCCAACGAAGCGGGAAGCTTTCAGGAAAGGGAAATACTCTATAAGCTGTTGTTCGATATGAAACAGGATCTGAACCAGCTGAAAACCATGTTTTTCCAGTTGGTGCATGCCAACGACCTTGAAATGCCGGAGTCCATGGAACCCGTACTGGCAGGCACCCAGGGCCTTCCCTACACACCGGTGCCTTCGCCCGCCAAGTGGGGGCCGGAAGAGCTGCCCTACGATCCAAACAAAGACAAACTCCGACCGGTCGTATTGTCAAGCGATGCGAAGCCTGCATTTGATACGGTGGAAGTTATGGAGGAGCCTCTTTCTTTGGACGAAATGGAAAAAGAAATGATCTCCAAAGCGTTAAAAAAATTCAATGGAAAGCGCAAAGATGCAGCTGATGAATTGGGGATTTCGGAACGTACCTTATACAGAAAAATAAAACAATATTCTCTCGATAATCTATGAAAGCCGCAGGATTTACCGTCCTCCTTTTTTGCAGTCTGATATCCTGCTATTCTTTCAAAGGAATCAGCATTGCACCTGAAATTAAAAGCTTTCAGATCAGTCCTGTGGAAGACTTGTTTTTTAAGGCGCCGGCAGGTTATCCCGTAGAGTTTTCCGAAGCTTTGCTCAGCAAAATACGAAAGGAAAGCCGCCTTGTTTTGGATAACCGAAATCCTGACCTGGTTTTCCAGTGCAGGATCACACAATTTGAAGTCAACAGTCAGGCACCGCAACCGGGGATTTTGTCCGCGATCAACCGCTGCACCATCACGATCGAAGTCGAGATGAGCAATAAAAAGGATGAAAAACAAAACTGGAAAAGTTCCTTCACCCGTTTTCAGGATTTCGATGCAAAAGAAAACTTCTCCAACATCCAGCAGGAAATCACTTCCGAAATAAACAAACTGCTGGTCGATGATATTTTCAATCGCTCATTCACAAACTGGTAATATGGAAGATAAGAATCAGTTGACCCAGGAGGAGTTGCAACTCCTGAAATCTGCGAATGCACTCTCTGCGAATTCGTGGCTGAAGCTCAAAGGAGATGCTGCCCGTCTCTCATCCAGAATGCCCGATCCGGCATTTGTGCTATCTCAGGACTGGCCGGATTTTGAAGAATCTGAGCTTGAAACAACGGTCAGTGAGACAACTCAATTACCCGCACAAACCACAAGCTCCAACCTGGAGCAGGAGGAGTCAAAGTCCCCAGATGAAAAAATTGATTTTCTCAAAATTCCAGAAACTCAGATTTCTCACGTTGTGGCTGCTGAAACACAAGAATCAAGTTCAATGAAAGCTAAAAAGACGGAAAAGATCAAAAAAAATAAAAGCTTTGCTGAAACCGGAACGGTAGAGACTCCATCTTCAAAAGCTGAAAAAAAGCCCAAATCAAGAAAAAAACGCGATAGCGAAGAACCTGGAAAAGGACTTGATTTTTATCATTGGCTGGATGCCCTGGGCAAGGAACATGGTTCCAAAAAATCGCAGAAAACTGAAAAAGCCGAGGTGAAGGCGCGGAGCTCCGCAGTGCTTTCTGCCGAAAATAGCCTCCGGCTGGGAGCCGCCATTGTCTCCGAAACACTTGCCAAACTACTTGTGCGTCAGGGACATAAAGAAGATGCCATCGCAATGTATGAAAAATTGATCCAGAAATATCCACAAAAAGAAACTACATTTGCAGCCGCAATTGAAAAATTAAAATCCTGATTCTTATGCTGACGCTGATTACTATTCTGATAGCCCTTGACTGCATCCTTCTTATCGGAGTGGTGCTGATTCAAAATCCAAAAGGAGGGGGTATCGACTCCACCTTCGGTGGACAAAGTGCCAATCAAATGTTTGGCGCAGCAAGATCCGCGGATTTTATAGAAAAACTAACCTGGTGGTTGGCGGGTATCCTGATTGCATTGTGCGTCTTAGCTTCTCTGCTCTCTTCAGCGGAAGGCAATATTGGCAATGCGGCTCCTAATTCAGGTACGCCTACCGAACAGCCTGCGGAGCAACCTGCCGGTCAACCTGCAGAACAGCCACAGGGAACGCCTCAGCAATAATTCGATTCTCTCAGATTCTTCCTCTGCCTGTCCCCATTTTATTGGGCTAATGCTCTTTTTGAGCTTTATCAATCCTATGTTTTCAATGAGGTTACCTACTTTTATACAATGAAATTACATCTGTTTGCTCTGAGGGCATCAGTGCTTTTTATGGCATTAACCGGTTTGCTCCATTCATTGAGTTTTATTTCTGCTCCAGCGGGTAGCAATGAATCTGAAAAACAAATGATTGATTTGATGATCCACTACAAGATGGATATGGGAGCCGGAATGTTTCGCAGTTTTTTTCAAATCCATACAGCCCTCAGTGCTTGCTTTACACTTCTCTGTTTTTTCGGAGCCTCCCTGATGTGGTATCTGCTTCGCAAAGGATTTCCCGGGGACATTCGCACCGGTCTATTAAATATCTACTCCCTCATATTTGGGATCCTGTTTATTTTGATGGCTTTCCTGACCTTTCTGCCACCGATATTATGCAGTGCGGGCATCTTCATTGGCCTGTTGACGGCCCGTCTGACCCTTCCCCCGAAATCCTGAAAAAGCATTTTGCAGTTTTCTGTTGAAAATGATGTCATTTTCATGAAATTTCCCTGTTTTTATCAAAAATGGAGGCGTTTCTGCCACAATGTCTCCGATTTTTATGTCATTTCAAGGCAAAATTCATGGGAATGTCGGCTTTTTATGACAAAATTGCCTGATTTACGGCTTGGCATAGAGTTCGCAGAGCTGAAGTGAAAAATGTAATAATTCAGTTCATTTAACCTAAATTATGCTTATATGAAGCCAATCAATGATCGAGTAATCATCAAACCGGCCCCAGCCGAAGAAAAAACAAAAGGTGGAATCATCATTCCGGATACTGCTAAAGAAAAACCTCTAAGAGGAGAAGTGGTCGCTGTTGGACCAGGTAAAGACGGGAATATGATGACCGTTCACAAAGGAGACATCGTACTCTACGGAAAATATGCCGGCCAGGAGTTTCAATACAAGGGTGTTGACTATCTGATAATGAGAGAGGACGACATTTTGGTAATTATCTAATCTAAAATTTAAAAAAGTAAAATCATATGGCTAAACAAATAAGTTTTAATTCGGATTCACGCGAAAAATTGAAATCCGGAATTGATCAGCTTGCAAATGCAGTTAAAGTAACCCTGGGTCCAAAAGGGCGAAATGTAGTGATTCAAAAGAGCTTCGGTGCGCCTCAGGTCACAAAAGACGGCGTGACTGTTGCCAAAGAAATCGAATTGGAAGATCCAATTGAAAACATGGGTGCCCAGTTATTGAAAGAAGCGGCTTCCAAAACAAACGACCTTGCCGGGGATGGGACCACAACCGCAACCGTATTAGCACAGGCCATGGTAACCGCAGGTATGAAATACGTTGCCGCCGGGGCCAATCCGATGGACCTTAAAAGAGGTATCGACAAAGCTGTCGCAGCTGTCATCGCAGATTTGAAAAAACAAAGCGAACAAATCGGAAATGATTTTTCAAAAATTAAACAAGTAGGCTCCATTTCTGCAAACAACGACGAGCATATCGGAGAATTGATTGCAGATGCTATGAAAAAAGTGGGCACAAACGGAGTCATCACCGTTGAAGAAGCAAAAGGAACTGAAACAACTGTAGAAGTTGTGGAAGGTATGCAATTCGATCGGGGTTACCTCAGCGCATACTTCATCACACATGCTGATGATATGACCGTAGAATATGAAAATCCGGTGATCCTCATCTACGACAAGAAGATTTCCAATATGCAGGAAATGCTTCCCATTCTGGAGAAAGTAGTTCAAACCGGAAAACCTTTATTGATCATTGCTGAAGATGTGGATTCCCAGGCATTAGGCGTACTGGTGGTCAATCGTCTTCGCGGAGGTCTGAAAGTGGTGGCTGTAAAAGCACCCGGCTTCGGCGACCGCAGAAAAGCCATGCTGGAAGACATAGCTATTCTTACCGGCGGAACAGTAATCTCCGATGAAAAAGGGTACAAACTTGAAAATACAGAACTCAATCACCTGGGTACTTGCGAGAAAATAACTATCGACAAAGACAATACGACCATTGTAAAAGGAAAAGGTCAGAAAAAAATGATTGAAGCCCGCATTGCTCAAATCAAGTCTCAAATCGAAACAACCACCTCTGAATACGACAAAGAAAAGCTACAGGAGCGTCTGGCTAAACTCGCCGGAGGTGTGGCTGTTCTGAACGTGGGTGCACCAACCGAAGTAGAAATGAAAGAAAAGAAAGACCGGGTAGATGATGCACTACACGCAACCCGCGCAGCAGTAGAAGAAGGAATTGTCACCGGCGGTGGTGTTGCCCTTATCCGTGCAATTGGTTCATTGGACAAGGTGGACAAAAACAAAACCATGATCGAGGATGAAAAAATCGGAATGGAAATCGTAAGAAAATCCCTTGAATCGCCGATCCGCGTAATTGCAGAAAATTCAGGAGTGGAAGGATCCGTCGTTTTCATGAATGTTGCTGCCAAAAAAGGTTCTTATGGATTCAACGCTCGTACCGGAGAATACGAAGACCTGAAGAAAGCAGGAGTCATCGATCCAACGAAAGTAACCAGGATCGCACTCGAGAAAGCAGCATCCATTGCAGGTGTAATACTTATGACTGAATGTGTTGTCAACGACAAGCCAAAAGAAGAAAAAGGCGGAGGTGGACACCATCACCCAGGCGGAGGCATGGAAGGCATGATGTAATCATTGTAACATCTGAATTATAAAAGGTCCCTTTAAACGGGACCTTTTTTTTTGCCCGTAGTTAATGATTCGATGGCCCCTTAAAATTTTTAAAGCATTTTATTTGGCTGATGGTAAGGATGTGCATATTTTTACTTGCAAAACCAATCTACCTTACACAAAAAATCTGCATTTATGTCTATTCACCCACATCAGAACTCCAGTACCAATAGCGAATTCCTCGATACTGGCTGGAGCGAAAAAGGCATTCTTGAAAGAACTTCAGATCCTGATTTTGGTAAACAGGACGCCGAATTGCAGTTGAAAGAATTCACGAAGCAAAAAATTGCAAAAAAACAGAACCTCGGCTTCCAATTGCTTGCAATCGGTTCAGTATTGGGATTCCTTAGTTGCGTCATGACGATGCTCGATCTCACTCCGGGATGGAATGGATTCTTTCTTTACGGACTTACAAGTGCTGCGATCCTGGTGATTTTCTATGGCCTGTATCTGGTTTTTGAATAGCTACAGCCCTGCAAGTTTTCAAAGGCCTTTTAAGGCTCTTTGAATTCTGATTCCTTGTTCTTTAGGCATTCCATTGCCATGGTATTCTGTGCAATGTTCACACGCTCTGGTGCAGCCCTATCATCCATGATAGAAGGGATTTGAACACATGGGCTCCAAAGGAAATTCCCAATGCATATTCGTGGCGGATTGCCTACTTTTACCAACTTAATTATTTAAAATGCAGAGTCCTAAAACAATTCTCTATTTTTTCATTTTACTACTACCATTCATTCTAAGTGGCCAGGATACCACTACCGTACAGGTTTTTACCTGGGACAATGGATCCCGTCGCGTCACCCTCGATTTTCCTGATGACCCAAAAACCTCCTACCGCAAAATTCTGATGCGATACAATATGCGCTGTCATGACGCTGCAGTCGGCAATGGCAACATAGGATGTTATGAATGGGATTATAGCTGCAATACATTTGTAACGGACACCAGCCGATTGGACAGCACTCCGGCTACGTCCCCAAGCCATATCATTAGTGGTAATTCCGGATTCCAATTTTACTTTACGAGTATTCCAACCTATAGCTACTATCACAAAATACAGAAGCAAACCACACACGGCAGGATTAATTCAGAAACCATAAGCAACCTTGGAACAAACGGAGCTGCAAGGATCTGGGCTGCCAATGGAAGCGCGCGATATCAGTTTTTGTACACTGCAACTGAACTGTCCGCAGCCGGATTCAGCGCAGGAGCCCTGCATGGTATGACCCTTAATGCCCGGGACAATACCAGCCTGCCTCATTGTAAAATACGACTGAAGCAAACTGCTGCTACAGAACTCAATCCAAATGCAGCCGAACTGGAAGGGCTCACAGAGGTTTATTATTATGATACCGAGCTCAAAACAGGTTCAAACAAGTTTTATTTTCATACTCCTTTCAATTGGGATGGAACGAGTTCCCTCCTCATAGACCTGAGCTATACCGATCTTAATGCCAATGCAGATCCTGTTTTTTCTTCACAGCTGGCTTCCGGAAAAGCCATCGAGTCGACAGAGACAGAACCTTCTGTAGTTTTAGAAGGAATCGCAGCCAAAATGCAAGGCGGAAAACTAAACCGCTTTACCGACGAAATCACAGTAAGTTTCTGGGCTTTTGGATCGGCGCATCTGCAACCCTCCAACGGAAGTATTCTAGAAGCGTATAATTCAAAAGGACAGCGCTCCCTGAATATTCACCTACCCTGGGGCAATGGTAGCATCTACTTCGATTGCGGCGGAAAAGATGGATCCTATGACCGCATCGAAAAACCGGCAAATGTGAATGACTATGAGGGGCAATGGGTACATTGGGCATTCACTAAAAATGCAGCTACCGGTGATATGAAAATGTACAAAAACGGAATCCTGTGGCAAAGCGGAACTTCAAAAAGCAAAACCATGGATTTCTCGGAATTCAGCCTCGGGGATGGCGTTAATGGAACCGTTCCCTTTTACGGGCGCATCCGAGAATTGAGCATCTGGAATAAAGAGTTGGATGCCCAAACCATCATCCAATGGAAAAACAAAAGCATTAACGATCAGCATCCTAACTATGATCGTTTGGTGTATTATTTCGACATGAATGAACCCGAAGGAGCCCTAATCCACGATAAAGCCACTGATCCGCAGGACCTCCAACTACCTGTGTCTCTCCGGCGTTTCGGTGAGCGCGGCGAAAACAATGTACTGAATTATAAAGAAACGGCATTTCGTCCTGATATAAGCTTACTTCGCGGAAGCTATACGGGCACTACAAATGCGATGATCAGCATCCTGGATTCCATACCGGCCAATCCCAGAAAAGTATTGCAATACAAGGTGGTCAGTAACAACAGGGTCCTCGACTCGACTTATTATCTGTATTATGCCGGCGAAGATTACATACACCTCGACAATGGAAATAATGATGGAACGATTTTCATCGAACCCGAAGATCTGATTGATATTGTCAATCTGAATTATTACAATAAGATTCCTGCAAAATTCGAATTGCTATCCCTGGTGACTCCTTACGGAAATGGCCTGGATCTTGGAAAAAACGGAAAAACATTTGTCTTTGACGTTACCGATTTTTCTACGGTTCTCAGGGGAAGAAAAACGATTTCCATGGAACTGGGTGGAGAAAACCAGGAGGAAATCGATTTGAAGTTCTTATTCATTAAGGGTATTCCGGAAAGAAAAGTCCGCGATATCTCCAATATTTGGCCATTCCAACGTGGCTATTTTGGAGATATTCTTGCAAATAAAATTTTCGAACCGAGAAGCTTTCCACTTCCTGTGCAGGCTACCCACTACAAACTTCGATTTTCTGTAACAGGGCATGAGCAAAATGGTGAGTTCACACCACGCGACCATTACGTCACTGTAAATTCCGGAAGTTCTAAAAAATTTCCATTTACCGTATGGAAGGAATGTGCATATAACCCTATCTATCCTCAGGGCGGAACCTGGATCTTCGATCGCGCGGGATGGTGTCCCGGCGCACCCAGTGAGTTGTTCAGCTTTGAAATTGGCAACCTGGTCAATACTTCAAAAAATATCACATTCGATTATGGCCTGGAGCCTCCCACGCTGGGCTCTGCCAATTATCTGGTGTCCTCACAGCTCGTTTCATATGACGACTTTTCCTTTGACCTCGATGCAGCGATAGAAGAAATTATCAGGCCACAAACAGGGCGGGTCGAATTCGAACGCCTGAATCCTTCCTGCAACAAACCTACCCTGCGGATTCGCAATTCAGGAAAACAGGAACTGACGTCCGTTAAATTCCGATACGGGATGAAAAACAGACTAAAAGAAGAGTATGTATGGAATGGCAAACTTGCACCATTGCAGATGACGGATGTGGAACTTCCGGTAACTTCCAGTGATTTTTGGACTCCTGGTCCGGATAGCCTCTATGTTTTTGAGGCAGAAATTCTGGAGGCCAACCAGCAAACAGATGGCTATCTTGCTAACAATCGTTTGGAAACCCCGTACAAGCCTGTGGACCGCTACCCTGGAAACCTGGCTTTTGAGTTCCGGACAAACAACGTACCACAAGACAACAACTATAAAATTGTAGATAAAAACGGAACAGTGGTCTTGTCCAGAGACCAGATGACAGCAAATACAACTTATCGCGATGAACTACAACTTCCGGAAGGCTGTTACACCCTTTATGTTACAGATGCGTCCAACGATGGATTGTACTTTTGGTATTACGCCAACAATGGAAGCGGGGTCGCACGGATGATGCGAAAGTTTAATGCGACCTACCTTCCGGTAAAACAGTTCAACCCGGACTTTGGTGCAGCTGTGCAATACGATTTTGTGATCACGGGTCCGGTGGGCTCTGTATCTGCAAATGTGCCAAGCCTGCTGAGCATCTACCCTAATCCTGCAAGCGAACAATTGTTCGTAGATTACGAAGCTCCCTCTCCGGGGCTGCTTCAATGGCAGATCATGAGTCTGGATGGACGGGTTTTAGCGGAAGGCAAAGCCCATTCCAATCAAAACAAATTCAGGGAACGCATTGACCTGCATACAATCGCTCCCGGAAATTACCTGATCAGGCTGACGCACGACCAAAAAACGTTATTGCGAAAATTCAGCTGCTTTTAAAGGATACAGCGCACCGGCAAATCCACCTTCTGAACTTAAACGGATCAGAATAAAGCCTGGTTGGCTTCCATGAAAATAAAAGTTGTTAACAAACGTTAGTTTGTATAAGCTGCAATGCTGTTCTTACGGGTTAAAATAAAAAATACTGTCCGGCTGGTTGAGCTTGTAACTTTTTTTGACTCCTTTTAGCTCGAGGTGAATGATGTTGGATTGTTCGGCACCACGGTCGTACAGAATAGTATTGATGATGCGTATGTTGCGGGGATCTTCCACAATTCCGGATTCAAAGTAACACCAGCTCGCCTCTTCCTCCTTTTCATATCCAAGGAATTTCAGATCCATTTTTCTTCCGTTGACCTCAAGTTGTAAGTGTTTGAAGAGATAGGTCTTCACAATAGAATCCGTCTCCTCCTGATTGCGGGTGTAATACAAATTTACTACCGAGCCTTGCTGCATTCGCAACACATGTTCCAGATCATCCGTGAATATCCTGGAACTGATCTCAAAATTTTTCCTGCCCTCGTTATAGCTCACCTGGCTTACACTTAAATAAAAAGGATGAACGAAAGAAGTCAGCACAAGTACAATAAGGCAGGACATTGTGATTTTGGTTACTCTTCCCCAATCCATTTCATAGCTTTGCATACCGTAAAATTACTACGATTGGAGGATTTTGGACTTTGGTTTGAAACGGGCGTTCAACATATTCTGGATTGGGACGCTCTGGATCACATCCTGTATGTGCTTGCTTTGTCAATTCCCTTCAGACCGGCAAACTGGAAACACCTGGCATTGGTCATTACCGGATTTACCCTGGGCCATTCCGTTACACTTGCTTTGAGTACCCTCGATTACCTGAGCATCAAACCTGAATATGTAGAAATTGCAATTGCCCTGACCATTATCCTTAGCTGTTTGGTAAATCTGAAGGATTTGAAAAGCCACAGGATGAACCTTCGACTCCGATATCTGGCAGCTTCCGTTTTCGGTTGTATTCATGGTCTTGGGTTTTCCTTTCTGCTAAAATCCATGCTCGGCAGGGAAACTTCCATCCTGTTTCCGCTGTTCTCCTTTAACCTCGGCTTGGAGTGCGGCCAAATGGTCATCCTCGCATGCGTCCTGGCATACAATACTCTACTTGTTAAATTGAATGAAAATTTTCAAGAAAAAAGCACAACTACGATAACTTTCGTAATTTTGGCCTTGTCATTGTACTTCTTGATTCAACGGACCTCATTAATCTTCACGAACTCATGAAACAATTCATTTCTTTTTTCCTCAGCATGATCGCTATCGGCATGCTCCAGGCACAGAACATCCGGAATAACCCAAGCTCAAACCACGGCAACAAATTCGAACAATTAGGGACCATACTGCAAGATCCCAACGAATACCGGACGGCCTCCGGTGCCCCCGGACACGGGTATTGGCAAATGCGTGCCGACTATGATATAGATGCACGCCTCGACGAGCCTAATCTGAAATTATTCGGAAAGGAGTGGATTCAATACCACAACAATTCACCGGATATACTCTACTATGTTTGGCTGCAACTGGATGAGAACGAACACAGTCCCAATTCCTCCAGCACCTATGCTTCGGTTGAAAGCAAAGTAGGCAAGAGGGTCAGCGAAAACGACCTGGAAAATATAGACCGCAGAACGATGTATGCAGGTCATGGTGTCCAGATCGAAGCTGTCAAAGATGCTTCAGGAAAATCCCTTCCATTTATCATTCACGAAACGATGATGCGCGTCAATTTACCTAAGCCATTGAAGCCTGGAGAAAAAGTAAAGTTCTTTGTTCAATGGAACTATAAAATCCCCGACCGCATGAAGATTGGAGGACGTGGAGGATTCGAGTTCTTTCCGGAGGACGGCAACCATTTGTTTACCATGACACAATGGTTTCCTCGCATGTGCGTCTACTCCGATTTTCAGGGTTGGCAACATAAACAATTTACCGGCCGCGCAGAGTTTGCCCTTCCCTTTGGAAACTATAAAGTAAAACTTACCGTGCCTTCAGATCATATCATAGCAGCAACAGGCCAATGTCAGAACTATAAGGACCTTTTGACCCCGGCACAATTTGAACGATGGAAAAAAGCACAAAATGCGAATGAAGTCACAGAAATAGTTTTAAAGGATGAAGCCATGCAGGCTGAAAAGACCAAATCGACGAGTACAAAAACCTGGGTGTACCAGGCAGATAATGTGCGCGACTTTGCATGGGGATCTTCGAGAAAATTTATTTGGGATGCCATGCCGGCCTATGTGGAAGGCCACAAGGTCATGTGCATGAGTTATTATGCAAAAGAAGCTTATTCCCTTTGGCGACGATATTCCACAAAAACTGTTGCGCATACCGTTCAGACGTATTCCAAATACACCATCCCTTATCCCTATCCGGTGGCCATATCCGTGGAAGCCTCCAATGGTATGGAGTATCCGATGATCTGTTTTAATTTCGGCCGCACTGAAAAAGACGGTACCTATTCTGAAGGTTCAAAAAATGGAATGCTCGGTGTCATCATTCACGAAGTAGGACACAACTTTTTTCCAATGATCATCAACAGTGATGAACGCCAGTGGACCTGGATGGATGAAGGTATCAACACTTTTGTGCAGTACCTTACTCAGGAAGAATTTGATCTTAACTTTCCATCCGGTCGGGGTGCCGCTTCCAAAATTGTGGATTATATGAAACTCCCAAAGGACCAGCTGGAGCCCATCATGACCAACAGTGAAAACCTCGTACAGTTTGGTTCCAATGCATACGCCAAAACGGCTACGGGGCTGAGTATTCTGAGGGAAACCATCATAGGAAGGGAGCGATTCGATATGGCTTTTAAAGAATATGCCCGCCGGTGGGCCTTCAAACATCCTACCCCCGCAGACTTTTTCCGTTCCATGGAAGATGCGTCCGGTGAGGACCTGGACTGGTTCTGGCGCGGGTGGTTTTACGATATCGAGCCGGTCGATATTGCCCTTGATAGTGTATATGTACAACTTACCGATAACCCTGCACCTGCAAGGGATGTAGTGTATTATATGCAGACGGATGCACCCACAGAATCTATTACCAAATACCGCAACAGGACGTCCGGAATGTCTTTTCTTGTTGATCGCGACACCAGCCTGAGAGACTTTTATTATTATTACAAGTCGCCCCGCGCACCGGCACAAATTGCCTACAACCCCGTAAAAGCTCCTCAGGAATTACAAAAAGGAGGCGACAGTACCTATCTCTACGAATTGCATTTCTCCAATAAGGGTGGCATGGTCATGCCGATCCTTTTGCGTTGGAATTATACCGACAGCACCTATGAAGACGAAAAGCTCAGCGTGCAACTGTGGAGGAAAAACGAAAACAGTGTGATTAAAACTTTTATCCGAAATAAAAAAGTGAAGTCCATTCAAATCGATCCCTTACTGGAAACGGGAGACATCGACACGGAAAACAACAAATGGAACTGCGCCGAAGAGGTTTCGCGATTTGAATTGTTTAAAAATGAAGGCCCCCGCCAACGCAGAAGAAATAATCAGTCGGGGAATCCGAACCCGATGCAGCAGGAACGCAATAAGGGTGCTAACTAACGTTTGTTAGCTTCTGTAGAACCGGATGGCTCCTGCTGCCCGACAGGAATTACTCAGTGAGGCAATACTCAGGACGGCACCCGGCTCTGCTTTGGAAGGACTTTTGCCAGGAGTAGCATGCCCCCTGCAGCCGAAGCAAGTGATGCCAGTACAATAGCGCATTTGATTCCGTTGACGAGCTGAGGGTCTTCAAAAGCCAGCAGGGCAATGAAAATGGACATGGTAAATCCTATGCCGGCAAGGCTGCCCATTCCGGTCAATTGGATCCAGCTCACGGAAGACGGAAGGCGTGCAATTCCGATTCGAACCGCCAGATAACAAAAAAGCAGGATGCCCAAGGGCTTTCCCAGAAACAAACCAAAAAACACACCCAGTCCCGGCGCTGATTGGAGTGCCTGCAAGCTAACGGAATCAAGAACAATACAACTGTTAGCCAATGCAAATAAGGGCAGAATGAAAAAAGCAACTGGCTTGTGCAGCAGATGCTGTAATCGATAAGAGGGCGAATCCGCGCCTCCGTTTTTGAATGGAATCAGAAAGGCCAGGATCACACCCGATAAACTTGCATGGATACCGGAGGCATGGATGAAATGCCACAACGCAACTCCGGGAAGAAGGTAAACCCACAAAGACTGCAAACCGAAATACCGGAAACTCAGCATGAGGCCTATCAGGGCGAGCGCAAAACAGAGGGCCTCCCATTGTATGCCCGAATTGTAAAAAATGGCAATGATCACGATGGCTCCAAGATCATCGATGATGGCCAGTGCAGTTAGAAAAATTTTAAGCCCGACCGGGACCCGTTGGCCTAATAGTGAAAGCACCCCAAGGGAAAATGCGATATCCGTGGCCATTGGTATGCCAAATCCGGCCAATTGCGGACTGCCGGAATTAAAACTCAGGTAAATCATGGCAGGGAAAAGCATGCCGCCCAGGGCAGCAAAAACCGGCAGCAGGGAATTTCGAATATCCGCCAGTTCTCCAATATAAAGCTCCCTTTCAATTTCAAGGCCTACCAAAAGAAAAAACAAGCTCATCAGGCCGTCATTGATCCAGTAAACAAGTTTTTGACCCAGTAGCGGGCCATTCCAAATTGCCATGTATTCAGAGCCCAAAGAGCTATTGGTCAGCAAGATTGAAATCGATGCCGCCAGAACCAACAGTCCTCCCCCTGCCTTCTCAGACTGGAAAAAATCGGAAAACAATTTCGAAATACGGTAGGTCTCCATTGAATTATAAAACGGCCTCTAATTTACTTCAGCACAAATGAGAAGGCAAGAAAAGAAGATTTTGTTCATTATTCCCGGAAGGTCTGCTAGAATCCGAATAAATCGCAGCATTTTTGCAATCATTTCACAGGTATGGACATATTCGACAGATCGCTCAAATTGCACGAAGAACTACGCGGCAAGATAACCGTTGAAAACAAGTTGGACATACGATCCACTGATGACCTCTCCCTTGCATATTCTCCGGGTGTTGCCGCACCTTGCGAAGACATCTTTGCACATCCTGAAAAAGTGTATGAATACACTATAAAGGGCAATACAGTCGCCATTGTCAGCGATGGCTCTGCCGTTCTCGGCTTGGGTAATATCGGAGCTCACGCTGCCATCCCGGTTATGGAAGGCAAAGCCATGTTGTTTAAGCGCTTTGCCGGCATCAACGGTTTTCCAATCTGCCTGGCAACTCAGAAGACCGATGAAATCATCCAGGCTGTAAAACATATCGCTCCGGTATTTGGAGGTATCAACCTGGAAGACATTTCATCTCCCCGCTGTTTTGAAGTGGAGGAAAAACTTCAGGATATAGGCATTCCGGTTTTCCACGATGACCAACATGGCACTGCCATCGTAGTCCTTGCAGCGCTGATGAATTATTGCAAACTTACCGGAAGGAGTCTGGAAGACCTTCGCATCGTGATCAACGGAGCCGGAGCTGCCGGCATCGCCATTGCCCGCTATCTCGGCAAACGGGATCCAGCCGCCCTGAGGCAGCGCATCGTCAAAGAAATCATCATGTGCGACACCATGGGTATTATACACCGGGGGCGCATCGGACTGGAAGGTATCAAACTGGAGTTGCTCAACTATACCAATCCCCGAAACTTAAGCGGAACTGTTGAACATGCCCTTGTTGGCATGGATGTTTTTATCGGAGTCAGCAAGGCCAACCTGCTCAACCGAAACCATATCCGGATCATGGCTAAAGACCCGCTGATTATGGCTCTGGCCAACCCAATTCCGGAAATTCTTCCCGATGAAGCCAAAGCCGGAGGAGCTTTCATCGTGTGTACCGGCCGCTCTGATTTTCCAAATCAGGTCAACAACGTGCTCGCCTTCCCGGGTGTATTCCTTGGGGCTCTCCAGGCCAACGCCAAACGGATCAGCCTGTCTATGAAATTCGCAGCCGCAGAAGCTATTGCCTCCGCTATTCCCGAACCCCATAATGACCTGATCATTCCCCCACCGCTCGACGAAAGCATTGCACACCGGGTTGCAAAAGCCGTTGCAGCTGCCTACCACCCTTGAAAGCTTCGTCAGAAAACGGATAGCTTCCATCAGAAACAAACACAAGGCTCACAGTGCCTGATTTAATATTGTACTACCAAAATTTGAAATAGCCCTACTATGGGCTCTTAATTGCATTACCGATGCCTTGCAATCACTTCTGCATAAATTTCTTTCATCAACTCTGCATTTTTTAGGTCGTGGTGGTATTTCTCCACATAGGCACGACCGGCTTTACCCTTTTCGTTGCGAAGATTGGGCTCTGCCAGTAAAGATCGCAGAACTCCTTTGATGGTATCCGGATTTGCATTGACGATCGGTAAATCAGTAGGATAGTCTTTACCGATCTCCGGATGAATATAGCATAGAACGGGCTTGCCGAAGCCCATGGCTTCAATCGCTGCGCCCCCGTGACAACCCAGGATGAGCTGGTCTACGTAAATATCGCATTGCTGCATGAGCTTCAGCGCTTCGGACCGATTTAGATTTTCTACAAGGCGGAATTCAAAATCAAATTCCTTTTTCAACTCCGAAATAGCATCCAATACAAAACGGCTGCCCTTTGCACCCTGATGAGAGGGCGAGTGGAGGATTAGGGGTCTTTTGCAATCCGGCTCCGGAAAGATCGGTTCGTAGTCCTGGACACCTAACATTTGAAAAATGCGATAGACCTTGTCAAACCAATCCCGGCGGATGTAATGGCCCATTCCGATAAATTCCAAAGGCGCGTACTGCAGCTTTGCAAAGTTGCTCTGGTTTCGCAGGGAATGCGCCCTTGTTTCCTTGTACCGCCATTCTCCACGTTCGATTGCATCGCGGAAATAAGAATTTACTTCCGCATCCATAGCACTTACACGGATGTCCGATCCGGCCCACTGAATAACCCCGGGCTTTCCGCTTGCCCGCAAAAGATCCATCTCGAGTGTCCAGTTTGTAAATGGCAGATAGGTGAGATCATACACCCAATGCACCACATCAGCCCATTCGAGGATATCTTTCAGCTGGCGACGGTAGTCAAGGATGTTCTGAAATCTCTTCCAAGGATTGAATTCACTGACAACCTTCGGCAAGGATTGTATATGTTCATTGGAAATAATTGCCCCCTGCTGAAAAGAGTATGCCCGAGCATGAATACCTACCTTCCGCATGGCCTGAACGCGATAGTTCATCTCAGATCCAATATTTCTGGGGAGAAGGGCGAGGTTCATGGAAAAATAATGATTTAAATGGAATGATCCGGCAAAGATAAAAACCAGGCAATCTTATTGAACAAGCTACATCTTTTTGTGACAATCAAAATACGGCTTATAAAGTGTAAAGCATGATGGAATTCTTAAGAATTCTTGACATTCAGCTTTCATGAAAATGCTGCAACGCATTCATCCGCATTAGAAATAATTTACAATTCAAACATCTTTATAAAACAGAACAAACTTTAAACTTTCGAAAAACCTGAAAAATCAAAAAAGGGCATGCTTGCAAAATGAAAAAAATACAATTTCAGACGCAACAAAATCTGAAAATTCGCATCATTAAAAATTGCGTTTCAATTCCAAATCCTTCATGTATTTCTAAAAATCCATCGACAATATGCTGCATACTTTAATTTTTGCACCAATGGATGGAAATCCTGGAAATTGAAATCCTTAAATTTCAATTTAATTTCAAAAAGGCATACACTTGCTTCAGCATGGGCAAGAATTCATTTTTCAACAAACCGGCTCGCAAAGAAAAAGCAAGTTGTGTATACCTGGATGAATCCATAAATAAGGCAAAAAAATAGAGTGAAGCCTGAAGTACAACGATCGCTGCCAAAGCCCATACGAAACCTGCATAACAGCTAAAGATATAGAGCAATATCAGACTGGTGATCAAATGAAGAAACATGGATAAGGCCAGACGTACCGGAGCATAAAATTCCACATGTTTTATTTTGGTTTTGGAAAAGCTCCGTGCGATTGCTAGCGGGAGTCCAAAAAACAGAAATCCGGGAAGTCCCAAAATAAAAAACAAAATGGTTTTCATAAGAGCCCATGCACGTTCAGAACTACCGTTCAGACAAAGGGCCGATATGGAATGGAAATTGCTGGACTTGCTTCGAAATACTTTCATCAATTGTGAAAGGGCGCGCAGAGCCTCATCATTCAATGCATTGAAGCTTTCAAAGTAGCCATGTATTTTTTGAAAGCCTCGATTTGATTGAAACACTCCCGATGTCTGGTATTTAAGAATTGCAGGCTCAGCGAGCGCATAACATTGGTCAAGGAGCTTCTCATGGTGATGGTGTTCAAGGGATAATACCACTTCCTTCATGGCTGATTGAAATCGCTCGGTAAGACTGCTAAGTTTGTCTTCCACATGTTGATTTTCCTTTAGCCATTTTCGGATCGCTACCGCTTTTCCATATTTAACAATAACATCTGACCTGCTTTTCTTTGGCTCCGTGTAATAGACTCCGGTTGGAATGACATAGAGTTCACCGGCATTTTTCTCTTCAACCGTGCCGCTGGCAAGCCTTGCAGCGCCTTTCTGCAAGGGTCTCAGGTATTTGACCATTTGCGTACTGGCTTCCGGAAATATCAAGAGGGCTTTCCCCGATGCGAGCACTTCAAAAGATTGGTCAAAAGTACTTTTGTTATTTCTTAACTTCGAAAATCCATCCTTAAAGCGGTATATGGGAATTTGGTTGGTCCAGTTTAGTAAGGGCTTCAACCATTTTTTTTCAAACATGTCTCCACGAACCAAAAAATGCAAGTCCCGATGCTGAAAACAGGCTACAATGCATGCTTCCATAAATGAATTCGGATGATTGACAATAAATAATACGGGAGCATTTTCGGGAATATGCTCAGTCCCCGATACATAAATGCGTCTGAAATAAAACCTGAATGTCAGGCTGGCCCAGAATTTAAGTAACTTGTAGAACATGTAATGGTACAGACAGGATAGGGTAAAAATACACAATTGGTTTAATTTTGGCGTGCATGCCACAAAATACATTGGTCGTCATCTCAGGACCCACAGCCAGCGGTAAGTCAGATCTGGCTTTGGAACTTGCAGAAATCTGGGGATGTCCGATCCTCTCCGCAGACAGTCGCCAGGTCTTTCAGAAAGTAAATATTGGGACTGCGAAACCTTCTGAGGAAATGTTGCAGAGAGCTCCGCATTTTTTTATTGATCACATGGAGATTGATTCGAGTTATAATGCCGGGATGTTTGAAAAAGAAGCATCTGCACTGCTGGATAACTTATTCCAGAAAGAAGACAAGGTCATTCTTTGCGGTGGAACCGGACTCTATATCAAAGCCTTGCTTCAAGGAATGGATGAACTTCCTGCCGCAGATGAAAACATACGCAATCAAGTGCAATCCTTTTACAATCAGGAGGGCCTAGAGGGTCTCCAGAAACGTGTTCAGGAAATCGATCCGGATTACTATGCCCAGGCGGATATAAACAATCCAAGAAGATTGATGCGTGCACTGGAAGTTTTTTTGATTTCCGGAACTGCCTACAGTTACCTGAGAGAAAAAAAATCAGTGGAAAGGTCCTTTTCTGTTCGTGAAATATGCCTGATACCGGATCGTTCCGTTCTCTATGAGCGAATCAACAGTCGCGTAGACCGGATGATGGCTGAAGGACTTTTGGAAGAAACCTTGCAGCTTCAGAAATACAGACATACACAGGCAATGGACACCGTTGGATATAAGGAACTGTTTACTTACTTGGATGGGAACATAAGCCTGGAAAGCGCTGTAGAACTCATCAAACAACATACCCGCAATTTTGCGAAGCGGCAAATGACCTGGTTTCGAAAAGAATCTTTGGACTACCAGCTAGACCCAATGGATAAAAATGCAATCCGCAATTTTATAAAGTCTTTCAATTTGTAAGTAGGTAGCGCTTCTCTCTATCAAGAAAAATAAGCACGATTCCGGTCTTATTCTCTTGGCAATATTCGGCGATTGAAACTTACGTGCCGGATGCCCGGCTTTTGGCGTAAACTTACCAGCATTTCATATTTTCCGATTTTATCTGTGTTGTATTTCACATTCCAAAGATTCATAAGAGGAGAAACTCTTTTATCCCTGACGAGATCAAATGCGGCATATTCCGTTTCAAGTGTTTCGATTTGAAGTGTACTGTCCATGTCGACGATCAACTCATTGTAAATAATTTCCGGATTGGTCATGTCATTCTTATGTTGAATCTGTGTCCATTTCTCTGATTTTATGAGATCGGCAACTTCTTTCACATAGTTGTGAAGTGGATCGGGCAGATTCGAGTTGGCCTTAACTTTTTTGAACAGGGCGCCGTTCTCATCATAAAGTTCAATATCCGTTATGGGCAAGTCAGCAATATGCACCATATATTCATCCTGAATAGTATTTAATTTAAGACCTTTTTCAATCCGGTTAAGTTTTTTCTGCTTTTCGGCAGACAATTCCGTAAAGAAAACTCCAGTCTTATCCATATATTCCTTGCCTTCCAGAATGACCAGCCCGTTGCGGTATGCCGAAATTTTATAGACCTGGCAATGACCAAAACATGGAAATTTTTGAACACTGATCAAATGACGCAATGAGGCAGGGGCCATCCTTTCAAGTCCTTTCGTGCTTTGACAGGAGGACATGAAAACTAAAATTGTGTAGCATGCCAGAAGTAATCGTAACATAATTATAGGGTATTAATATTTAATTAATTTCATCATTCTGCTTTCAGTCTCATTTTCCATTCGCAGCAGGAAAAAACCGGAGGCGAACTCCTCAGTGGGTTGCGGTATAACTCTTAGAACACTGGTCGCAAGTGGACTATGCCATAAGTATCTTCCGTCTACTGCAAAAAGCGTTAGTGCCGCGGACCATTCCTTTTGAGCCAATCCAGAAAGAACCCAATATCCGCCGTTATCGGTCCAGTACAGATTCGTCAAATTCTGATTTTCATGAGAGCTACAGGGTTCTGAACTCAATGTCAAACGGTACACTGCCAGTTGATCCCTCATGCGCTCCACCTGGCCTTTGGTAAAAAAATGCATGCAGTCGTCATCTACATAGCTCATGTAATTCATAAACATATCCGCAGTCGTGCAACTGGATACGGGGAAATCGGGGCAGCCGTAATATTCCATTGATTGAGGAGGAGTATCCTCTACAAAGTCGTTACCCGAACAGTTGTTAGCATCTCCCGACAAATGTAAAAGCCCAAAGAAATGTCCCAATTCATGGACAAGCGTTTTGCCTTCATGAAAAGGTCTGTTTTTTGCCGCCTGACCCGAATATCCAACAGATCTGAAATCCAGGATGATGCCATCCTCCTCAGCATTTGCATTCCAGGGGTATATGGCTTCACCTAGCACGGCACATTGCTCTCTGTTTACCACATATACATTAATAAATTTTGCAGGATCCCATATATCTACTCCCCCAAGAACGCGATGCATAATGCTCCTTTTACCGAATTCACGTTTACAAGCAATGGATAAATCCTGAATTTTGCTACGGGTAATTCCTGTGGTTGGCTGACCATCAGGGTCGACATGTGCGAGACAAAAATGAAACCCGGCTGTTTTTTTCAGATTTCTGAATGCAGCCGGCAGGATCAGATCATCCGTTTCATTTGCATCCGCAAAGATGTTATTGAGGACCTGGATTTGGGAATAAATCTGTGCGTCTGAAATATTTTCATTTTCTTCCTTGTACAGGATATGAAACACCAGTTTAAACTGAAGTTCCTGACGAAGGCTCATGTCGCCGTTCCCTTGAACCGATGAGTTTATGTTGTCCGTAGGCTGATCTTGACAGCGCATTTTCTGACTCTGGAGAATGCCGTTCAAATGAGTTAAAACCAGCAGGAACGTAAGCCCATTTTTAATCTGCATAGATCATGAGTTCAATGCCCTGAATAAAATCTATGCGATCGCCTTTTGTTGGAATTTGTTTTGCCCCAAGTGTCATTTGATCTGCCTGAATTCCAAGTGCATTCATGAGTTTATAGACCGTTCCGGCGTGTCGAATCAACTGGTCGGTAGTAATTTTATTTGTCGTACCGGGTTTTAAAAAAGCGGAAATGTGAATTTTTACATTTTTATCCAACTTGCATGCAGCCGCCAGGTCAGAAATCGTATTTGTGCCCTCTTGTTTCATCACCAGGGATTCTTCCTGGAACAGGGACTTCTGGTTTATATAAAAAAACGATTTTGAATGGTCCTTCTCCACGAAATATTCCATACCCTTTGCGCTGGATTTGATTTTTTCAAGTTTACTCAACAATGCATCTGACAAAGTATTGGATGTAGCATTTTGATTTGGACTCACATGACTATTTGAAAGCTTCAGTTTTTGTTGCAATTGTTCATGGGTTCTCCTTAAGCTCTCCATCCTGTTTGCCAAATCTGCATGTTGTTCTTTCTTTTCTGCAAGTTCTGTTCTAAGCCGCTCCAGCTCGGATTCATTTTCCTTCATTTGCAACTGAATAAACTTCAATTTGTTGTTTAAAGCCGTTTGGCTTTCTTGCAGGGAGTCTGTAAAAACAGACTTAGAGATGACAGCTGCATTCGCTTGCTGGAATGAAATTTCCAATTTTTCATATTTGGATTTCATTTCGGAAAGCTGTTGCTCTTTGGATTTGAGTTCTTCCCGAAGTCCGGCTTCCTTTTTCGAATTTGAAACGTCCTGCTCCTTGTTTTTTAATCTTTCCTGCAATTCTGACTTTTCAATGAGCAGTGCTTGTATTTCAGTTTGCATCCTCTCTTGTTCCTTTTGACTTTGCTCTATTTGAGAAACCAGGTTTAACTGCTTTGTTCCATCCTCCGAAGCTTGCTTTTTAAGGTCGGCGATTTCAGCATTTTTCATTTCAATAACATCATTCAATGCCATGATATTGCGATCTCTGATCTGGAGCTCTTCTTCAAATTGTTTCGTATCTGCTGTCTCCTTTTTTTGCGCATTCGCTTCCAGCCGGAGTTGCTGCGCTTCCTCCTGACTTTGCGACAAGAGCGTATTCAGATGCTCTATTTTCTGAAGGAGTTGTGTATGTTGATCCTTCCAATTGGAAATTTCCCTGATGTTTTCTTCAGAAGATCTTCGAAAGCTGTCGGACAATGTCGTATTGCTAAGTCGAATCACGCCAAGAAGTGAGTCTATTTGCTGCATCCGGATTTTTTGATTCAACAACAAATTGGATTGGCTCTCAAGACTGAGCCTGTGTTCGTTCTGAACTTTTTGTATGGACTTTTCAAGTTCTTCATTTTGAGCCTCGCTGTCGCGCAGCTTTTTTTGCAGAGATTTGTTTTCAGCCTGAAGTTTTATGTTTTGCTGTTCCAGACCTGCCAGCATTTCTTTTTTGGCAGTAGCCGTTCGATCCTGATTTTGTTTGGTTTTTAAACTGTCCTCAAACCGGTTCCATTTCATTTGCAGCGCATCAAATTCTAATTGCAATTTTTCACAGGGATCACCGGATGTATTGTGAATTTCACTGGTCTTTAAACTGTCTGCTGTTTGTTCGGGTATGCGTCCTTCGTACTTCATGTAAAACTGGATGAGTGCATTTTCAGTTTTACGCAATTGCTCACGTGTATGATCAAGCGCATCTGATTTTGCCAGAAGCGCAGTTTGGTCCTTTTTGAGCGAATCCAGGCGCATGCGTAGTTGCGCAGTTTCTGTATTTAAACTCTGATATTTTGAACTGGAAACACAGGCACTCAGGCTGACCATTAAAATAAAAAAAACATATAAAAAAGCAGGCATAAAGCGAAGGTACAAGCGTTCTTTATACAAATTTACCTTATTCCTTCTATTTTTAAGCTTAATGCCAAAGCCCATAAACCTTTTAGTCTGAATTAAGTTAATACACTTCAAGCGTGTTGTTTGAAAACAATTATTCAAAAATCCGGTTGCACATTTGTCCTGACACATTCGATCCATGAAATCAGGGATCAATGGGATTCTCTTTCTCCGGCCTCGGTTTTGCTAAGTTCACCCTACCTGGAGGTACTGGAATCCAACAGACCTGCAAACATGGAGTTTAAGTATGTCATGGCCTACTCCGGAGAAAACTTGCTGGCCTGTTTTTATTTTCAATTGCTACCCTTTAATGCTGCAGACAGGTTGCAATTAAAGCCAACACCGAAAGATGGCCTGAACGCTTGTTTTTACAAGCAGATCAAAAGGCTCATAGCCTCCAGAATTGATTTCACTACACTGATTTGCGGGAATCTGCTCGCCACAGGGCCTTACGGATTTAGCTATAGAAAGGAAGTGAGTATCCTCGATTTGCAGGAAATACTTGACCAACTCCTGAATGCTTTATTCAATGAGCCGGATCTAATTCACAGGGCATCTGTCTTTTTAATAAAAGAATTGCCTGCTTCAAAGCAGTTTCAACTGGATGACGAATTTCCATTAAAAGGCTTACACCCTTTTTACATCCAGCCTTCCATGTTTGTGTATCTTATGGATAAGTGGAAATCCTTTGAAGACTACCTCAGTGATCTGCAATCCAAATACCGATTGCGCATCCGAAGGGCCATTGATGCGGCTCATCAACTCCATCACAGGGAACTCACTTCGGAAGAGGTGCACCAGCACAAGGAAGTCATTTTTGAACTCTACAGAAATACGGCTGATAACGCAGATTTTAATTTAGTTCAGCTCAACCCTGACTATTTCCCTGCCCTAAAAGTCGCTCTGCCGGACCGTTACAGGGTATTTGGATTTTTTCAGGGAGACCAGATGGTTGCATTTTACAGTTTTTTAAAGGACGGTGACGAATTACTTGGTCATTTTATCGGTACTTCCTCTTTGGCGCACAGTTCCAATCAGCTCTACATGAACATTCTCATCCAATTCGTCAGGCATGGAATAGAGGGTCGCTTCAAAAGAATCAATCTGGCCAGAACTGCCCTGGAAATTAAAAGTTCGGTAGGTGCCCAGGCTGAAAATATGGCTTGTTATATCCAACACCGGAACAGACTGTATAACAAAGTCGTGCCCAATCTTCTGGAGTATTTGAAACCTCAGCAGCAGTTTACTTTGCGTACACCCTTCAAGGAATCTACCCTTTCATGAGATCCGCTCTCCCGTTAATCTCCTGTTAAATCAGGGGCTTCACATGAATCAGGCAGGGCAGGCTTCTAATTTTGTCAACCGAATTCGTTGATAATGAAGGAAATCAGATCTATAGTGTGCTTCCTTGCCATGCTCTGTAGTGCATTTTTTCTATGCGCACAAAAAAGCATGCCGTCCCTGGAGAGGCTGAAGAATGGAAAGGCATATTTTTCAAATGGCGATAGCATAAACATTCCATCTCTGCAAGGCAGGGATTATCAGATGGTACTGATGGTTTTTCACGCAGAGGAAGACACAATTGGTCTAGATCCGGGCCTTTCCATCCCTGGAAGGTACAGAGCTCTCAATCTGCTGAAACTATTCAGGGAGGTCCCTTTTTCAGGATACTATACGACGCCGTTCAGGAAAAACATACTCAGCCTGCAACCCCTGCTCGATGCGAAAAATGGAAAGACCAGTTTTTACGACCAGGCGGACATCAAGGCTTTGGTAAAGAAAGTGGACGTACTTTATCCGGAACCTGTGATTATCATGGTCCACCCTGAAACGGTTTCTGACTTGGTGAACCAGCTTTCCTCCTTACATTTGACGCCCGAACAATGTCAAAACAAATCGGACCAGCTGCTCCTTTTGGAGCGTGGAAAAACAAAAAATTCCAGGATCCATTTTCTTCATTATAAAAGTCAATAAAACAACAATTCAAAGAATGGAACGCGACACGCAATATAGCCCATCGCGCATAGAAAAAGAATGGTACAGCCGGTGGGAGTCTGCAGGATTATTTAAAGCTATTCCGGACGACAGAGCTCCTTTTTCAATAGTCATCCCTCCACCCAATGTTACGGGAGTCCTTCACATGGGTCACATGCTCAACAATACCATTCAGGATATCTTTATTCGTCGCGCAAGACAAAAGGGACTAAATGCCTGCTGGGTTCCTGGAACAGACCACGCATCTATCGCAACTGAGGCTAAAGTAGTCCAAATGTTGCGGGCACAAGGCATACGCAAGGCCGATATCAGCAGGGAGAAATTCCTTGAGTATGCATGGGAATGGAAAGAAAAATATGGAGGCATCATCCTGGATCAGCTCAAGAAACTCGGAGCTTCCTGTGATTGGGACCGCACGGCATTTACAATGGACGATGTCCGCTCCGGTGCGGTGATCCGGGCTTTTGTAGACCTGTATCGCAAAGGAAAGTTGTATCGCGGCAAGAGGATGGTCAACTGGGACCCGGAAGCTAAAACGGTGCTGTCAAATGAAGAAGTACTCCACAATTCAGAACAGGCTCAACTCTATCATATACTTTATAAATTTGAAGGATCGCCTTCTGAAGGCATTGTCATTGCAACCCAACGCCCTGAAACCATAATGGCGGATTCAGCGGTTTGTGTACATCCCGATGACCCGCGGTACAAGGACCTTGTTGGCAGAAAGGTCTTGATTCCATTGATTGGCAAATCCATTCCAATCATTGCCGACAGCTACATCGATATGGAATTCGGTACGGGAGCACTTAAAGTAACTCCGGCGCACGATCCAAATGACTATGAGCTGGGTTTGAAACATGGTTTGGAAATCATTGATTGTCTCAACGAAGATGGAAGTTTGAGTGAAGCGGCTCAGATCCTCATTGGTGTAGATCGCTTTGAGGCAAGGAAGAAAATTGGCCCCATGCTTGAAGAGGCGGGCAATCTCATTAAAATAGAAAACTATACGACGAATATTGGAAGGAGCGAACGTACGCAGGCCGTCGTAGAGCCACGGCTCAGTCTTCAGTGGTTTGTCCGCATGAAAGATTTGTCGGGTCCGGCTCTGGACGCCGTGATGAATGACGAAATCCAATTTGCACCCGATCATTTTAAAAACACGTACAGGCACTGGATGGAAAACATCCGGGACTGGTGCATTTCAAGACAGCTTTGGTGGGGACATCGCATTCCAGCCTGGTATTATGGCGAACATGTGTTCGTTGCAGAAACTGCCGAAGAAGCATTGGCCTTAGCGCGCATGGAAACAGCGAATCCCTCATTGACCATAGACATGCTCCGTCAGGATGAGGACGTATTGGATACCTGGTTTTCTTCCTGGCTTTGGCCTGTCTCCGTCTTCGATGGAGACCATAAGACAAAGGACTTTGCCTATTATTTCCCGACCAGCATACTTGTAACCGGATGGGATATTATTTTCCTGTGGGTTGCAAGGATGATCATGGCAAGTTATGAGTGGCAGGGCCGTGCCCCATTTCAAAAAGTGTATTTCACCGGAATGGTGCGGGACAAACAAAGGCGTAAAATGTCCAAGTCCCTTGGAAACTCTCCGGACGCTCTTCAGCTCATTGAAGATTATGGTGCGGATGGGGTGCGTTTTGGAATGTTAGCCTGTTCGCCAGCAGGTGGAGATCTGTTGTTTGATGACAAACTGTGTGAACAGGGACGTAATTTTTCCAACAAGATGTGGAATGCCTTGCGCCTTATACAAGGTTGGACAGCGGATTCTACAAAAACCCTCAATGCTGACGAACGTTTGTTAATACAATGGATGGATCAGCGTCTTAACGAGGTGATTGCAGAGCAGGAACAATTGTTTGAACAACTCAAGCTGTCAGAAGCTTTGAAGAGTCTTTATTCTTTCATATGGGATGATTTTTGTTCCTTCTACCTGGAGGCTGCAAAACCCGGTGGCGAGAAACTCATACACCCTGAACTTCTGCAAAAAACGGAAGAAGCCTTCGAACAGATTTGCATACTCCTGCATCCCTTTATGCCATTTATTACGGAGGAAATCTGGCAACATCTGAAGCTCAGGTCTCCGGAAACTTTTTGCATGACCTGCCCCATGCCCACTTCAAAGACCGCAAATGAAAGCCTTTTACTTGAAATGAAGGAATTGAGGGATGTCGTCAAAAAAGTGAGGGAGATCCGTGCAAAGTTCGAGCTTAAAAGACAGGATGCCATAAGCTTGTATATTATGAACCAGGGCAAGGAAAATTTGCTTCATCGCTCCGGGGCGTCAGAGCTCCTTCAAAAAGCCGCAGGACTGAGTGCCGTACATGGGACAGACTCAGAAATACAGGGAGCACAGTCATTCCTGGGTCTGCGAGACCGTTATTTTCTTCAAATACCCATTAAACTGGACGTAGAAGCAGAGAAAGAAAAGCTACGCGCAGAAATCGCTTATGAGGAAGGATTTATCGCTTCCGTGAATAAGAAACTGGACAATCCCAAATTTGTAGAATCTGCTCCTCCTTCGCTGGTCGAAAAAGAACGCAAGAAACTTGAAGACGGAATGACCCGGATGAATGCTTTAAAAGATCGTTTAAATAGTCTATAGCCTAATTATAGTTGAAAGCCTTCCATCAAACGGCTTAGGCGATCTACCGTTCGATCAGGTATTGTCAATAATTTAAAGAGCATAATGTGCTACATAAAAAAACCCGGTTGCGATAACAACCGGGTTTTTTATGATCTATCAGATTCCTGATTTATTTCACAACTGTGAATTTTTTAGTAAGACTTCCTTCGTCCGTAGTTACGCGAATGAGGTAAGTTCCTGCCTTCAATTCCGTAGTTGGAATAGCAATCACCTCATTTTTAACTTCTTTGTAAGGATTGATTCCAAGAACACGGCCATCCAATTGAGCGATGGTAATATTTGCATTCGTAGCTTTATTAAATTGAAGAGCTACTTTCAAATCATTATTTGAAACAGGATTTGGATACAATTCCATTGTCTGACTTGGCAATGGTTTTTCATCCGTTGCAGTGATAATTTCAAGAATTAACTCAAGGATTGGAGTGTTGGTGCCCTGAAATCCGTTGAACCATTCTCCAGCCTGGTCAATAACGAAAGTGGAGAAACTCTGTGAATTGTAGCTTTTTTCATTGCTGATAGCATGGAAAATCGGCACACCTCCTGTTGGAGTTGCAGGATGCTCTACACCAAAGAAATAGCGTCCATTCTGAACCAGGTTGATGCCAGGATCGCCTGTATTGAAGTCCGTAAGATCAACTTCAATTGGAGTATAGTTCTGCTCCGTCGTTCCTGTAAAAGACTCAGCTGAAAGAATTTCAACAGATGGTGAAGTGATACCGCCTGATCCATCAAAATTAGACCAGTCAGCTTCAACATCGTCATTGACTTTCATCATATAGATAGAAACAGAGTATTGATCGAGTGATCCTCCTGGATTCGCAACCAACTGGAAACGAACTTTTGTTGCTTTGAATTTGTCATTTGCATTCCAGCAATCAGAAGTGCGGTAAAGGTTTCCGAAGATATATCCTGCACCGCTTCCTGCGCGCACTCCACCCGTAGATCTTGGCGCTTTTGCAAATTCATTCAGAGAAATTTCGAAAGAGTCTACCTGCTGATTGTCCAGCTGATTGTAGTCTCCTGTTGCATCTTTACCATAAACGGTATAGCGGAAGAAATAGCGACCGTAGTCAAGCGTATTGGGTACAAAGAAATTATTTGTACGGAATGACGTGTCATCATCCGTTGTTTCAAGGCGGTCAATGATAACAGAGTCGCGGTATACCACAGTTTTGCGGTCGATTCCGATGATTTCACCTACAAGCACCACATTGGTTTGAGCTTTGCTACCCTTATTACCAATGTTTGCAGAGAAAACCATCGTGTCGTTGCAAATTTGAGATTTTGGCTGACGATATGCCTGTGGAGTATAGAAGTGACTGTTCAGAGACAGGTCATATGCAGGTACTTCAATCAATTGCACATCATCGATAATCCAGTAGTAGTATTCGCCTTCGAAGCGGAAGCGGAATTGCACATTGGCTTGTTGAGCAGCAACATTGCTGATGTCGATTGTGATCTGGCTGTTGTTGCGCGTTTCAGCGTTTACCGCGATGTCTGCATTCACCTGGAAACTGGTCCAGTTGGCACCACCGTCATTCGTTACGTCGATGAAGGTAGTTGACTGGAAATTGCGGTAGTACTGGTTGAATTTCAGTGCAACGGAACCAAAAGTAGTACAGTTGATTACCGGACTAACCAAAACGCCTGAATGAGGAGATGGACATTTGCCATTTCCAAAATTACCAGCAATACCTGCATTGTCATACAAGTCAGAATTGAAAACCATGGCTCCGTTCGCTTTTGATGGGGAGCTGATAGCACCGCGGGTTCCGTAATACGCACCCCCTGCAGCAGAACCGGCTGCACTCCAGTACCAGATTGCACTGTCGGCTTTAGTCGGATCAGCAGAGCTCAGACCTTGTGTACTCCAACCGTTGATCCCTCCGGCAAATGTAGAGTTCGGATCATTGGGGCCTCCCCAAAGAATGGCTTGCGCCTTAACCTGGCTGAATCCCAGGCCAAGAAGACAAAAAAGTGTAAAAATTCTTTTCATAAAATACGGTGAATTGATAAAGTGAATAAATTTTTTTCAAAAAAAGCCCACAAATATATACAGTTACATTGGCTTATCCATTCATATTGCAAATAATATCTTCCAACTGCTTCAGTAACATATTTTTATCAACAGGAACCACTCCCGGATGTTCACATACCTGCCCTCCTGCTTCATTGCAACAAACGGCCATAAACTCTTCTGATAACGCCTGTGCCATACAAATCGCTGCCAGGCTGATGACAGTATCTCCGGCACCACTTACATCGACCACTTTTCTTTTGCCGGTGGGAAAGATTCGGTTTTGCTCTATTCCGGACATCCAGATCCCCTCAGCAGCCAGAGTGATCATCAACCGATCACAATGCAATTTTGATTTCAAGTAGCTGCTAAGATTCAGCAAATCAGAGGTTTGCCTGTATTCTTCCGGGTAATAATGAAGGGCTTCCCGCAAGTTTGGCTTGAAGAGATCAACCATCTGATAATCAAAAAAGTGGTGCTTTTTGGGGTCCACTGCAATTTGAACATCATAAGACTTTGCGAGCTTCACTATATGGCTTATCCAGCCGTGATGCAGCAGACCTTTGTTGTAATCTTGAAGAATGAGGACCTGTGGACGATCCTCTTTAAAAATTCCTTCCATTTTCTCAAGGAAACGACGCTGCGTGTCCGATCCAATTTTTTCTTCGCTTTCTTTGTCAATCCGCGTGATCTGGTAAGCATCCGACATGACCCTGGTTTTTACAGAGGTAGGCCGCGACGGGTCCCGGACCAGTTCAATCAAGTCGCAGGATTTGAATTTGAGTATTTCTTCCAATTGCGATGCCTCCTGATCATCACCCGTCAATCCAAGAAGACTTGTTTTGCATCCCATGGACTTCAGGTTTGCTGCCACATTCGAGGCTCCACCGGGTTTGTCAACCGTTTCACGCCATCGCACTACAGGCACAGGCGCCTCAGGTGATATGCGGTGAGCCGTTCCCACGATGTAACGATCAATCATGACATCCCCGAGCACCATGACGTGTATTGAACTCAGATCAACTTTGAGATGATTTAGGTCTGCTTGCAGTGATTTCACCTTAGTAAGCCTTGTTGGGTTAGGTAATCGTATATCTTTTCGGATGCCCCTTCATTCTTTTGAAAATATTCCTGTATCCGCAATTTGATCCGCTCAAAATCCTGAGGTTTCATGGCATGGAGTAATGTTATGATATCCTTTTTTGAACGCACCGGGCTTCCAATTCCCAATTTTATAAAAACTACGGCCTCCGGAAATTTTTTGAATTTCGGACCGAAGCAAACAGGTATCCCGTGTGCGGCCGGTTCAAGGATATTGTGAATGCCTTTGCCAAATCCTCCACCAATATAAGCAAACTTTCCATACCGGTAAAGAGATGAAAGCATTCCAACTTCATCTATGATCAGTATGGGTTTTTCATTTTCAGCTTCAAAAGAAGAAAACCGCTGGCACAAATCCGGAAAAAGGGATTCCAATTGCCTGATATGCTCTGAATCGGGCTTATGGGGAACTAGGATAGCTTTCCAGCCGGATCGGATGAGCTCACTGACCGCAGCTTCAATGACTTCAAAATCGGTATCCCAGATACTTCCTGCGATAAATATGTCTTTTGTTCCACAGAATGCGTCCAATTCCGGGAAGCTCCTCCCTTCCCTCGCCACATGTGCCACGCGATCCAGGCGACTATCCCCCGTAACTGAAATATTTCGAAACCCCTTCTCATAAAGCAGTTTGTAGCTATCCTGGTCCTGAAGGAAAATCTGCCGGGCTTTCATAAGGATGTCCAGGAAAGATCTGCTTAGGGGTTTAAGAAGGTAGTGACCGGGGCGGAAATAAGAAGAGACGTAGATATATGGGATCTGCCTTTTGCTAAGCTGATCCAGGCACTCGAACCAAAAATCGTATTTGATAAAAATGACAAAGTCAGCTTGTATCAAATCGAGAAATAGCCTGACTTCCTGCGGGCTGTCCGAAGGAAAGTAGCAGACCAAATCTGCATGGGGATAGTCTTTGCGCTTGCTGTATCCGGAAGGAGAAAAAAAACTGAGTAGGATCACATACTCCGGGTGCTGTTCGCGGATCCTCTCCAGCAATTCCCTTCCCTGTTCAAATTCACCCAAGGAGGAAGCATGCATCCATATCCGGAATCTGGAATCGTCTTTGTTCCATTCGTTAAAGGCCTTTAATTTAGTTTCCCAGTTGGACCTTCCTTCGACCCATGCTCGTGCACCATGGTGAAAGGAAGCCGCCCAGCGAATACCTTTGAAATACAGCGGAATAATTTTCCGGTACCACTGAAACAAGCCCATTAATATTCAATTTCCTCGGGCTGAGCCGAGTTGTAAAAAGGAAGAAAAATTGCGATTTTCAAATTGATCATGATATCGTTGCGTGCGATTCCAAGATCGCTCAGACCGGTGTCATAATTCAGGCTCCTGCGGCTTTCCGTAAAACCAAAAAGGGCCTCTATTCCGGCAGCGTAGGAGAGCCGGCCCTTTCGAGAGAGCGACTCATAGCTGATGGAAGGGATAAGAGCGATTCCATTGCAGAGCCGGTCTAATCCCTTTTTGAAATCCGAAGTAAACTGTGGAAGTGCACGGGCATCGTCAACAAAACGTATTTTATGCTCGAGATACCCTGCCCCCAGCTGGAACCGGAGTCCCTGCTGCACATGTTCCTGTGAAAAGAGTGGCAAGAGCAGACTTACAAAGCCTTGAATCAATAATGCACGTTCGCGCAGTTTTAATTCTGCAAGGTATTGGTCACTTCCAATAAGTTGACCGTTAAAGCTGGTCCTGAAGGGCGTAAGAACATCCTCTTTCAGGGTGTTTCCGAAAAAATAACTTGCCCCCACGCCAAAGCATAAACTGTTATTGAAAGGCTGGAAACCGAGACTGCCTCCGATTCCGAGATGCTGGCCATACCTTTTGGACAGATCACCTGAGGGGGTCCCCATTTTGTAATGGAATTCGGGTATGATAAATTGCCCATACTGGCTCTGAAGGAATTGAGCCTGACAGAGCAAAGCAAGGCCTGATAATAGTTTGAAACAATTGCGCATTGTGTTCGTCAGCCGCGGAGTGGGTTAATTTGCATTCCGGGCCGGGGGACAACAAAATTAAGAGCTTCTTTGGAACTCCGGGGAGGAGAGTAAAAGAAAGGGTATAATATACAATATTTATTTAATATATAGAAACCTATATATTATAAAATAATACTTTATAATAAAAAATTATATATATCTTGTTTAGTACCGATATCATTGATAATCAAGAATTTTACTCCTTGATGTATATTTGTGGCAAATGAAAAAGGCGAAAGTTCTGATTACAGGTGCTGCGGGCTTCATTGGCTCCCATTTGTGCGACCGATTTATCAAGGAGGGATATCAGGTGATAGGCATGGATAATTTGCTGACCGGAAATTTATCAAATATCCAGCATCTTTTCAGCCTGGAATCTTTTGAATTCTACCATCACGATGTGAGCCGTTTTGTGCATGTGCCGGGCCATCTGGATTATATCCTGCACTTTGCATCTCCTGCTTCTCCTATCGATTATTTAAAAATGCCGATCCAGACTTTGAAAGTGGGCTCCTTAGGAACGCACAACCTCCTGGGTCTGGCAAGGGAAAAAAAAGCCAGGGTGCTGATCGCTTCCACTTCAGAAGTGTACGGTGATCCCCTCGTCCATCCTCAAAGTGAAGAATACTGGGGCAATGTGAATCCCATAGGCCCGCGTGGGGTATATGACGAAGCCAAGCGATTTCAGGAAGCCATAACCATGGCCTACCATCGCTATCACGGTGTGGAAACGCGGATCGTGCGGATCTTCAATACCTACGGTCCCCGCATGCGAATCGATGACGGACGCGTGCTTCCCGCGTTTTTTAAACAAGCCATCATGGGTGAAGACCTCAGCATTTTTGGAGATGGGTCTCAGACGCGCTCCTTTTGTTATGTCGATGATCTGGTGGAGGGCATATTCCGTCTGCTTCTCAGCGATTACAATCTACCCGTAAATCTGGGCAACCCACAGGAAATTACCATTAAAGAATTTGCTGAGGAAATCCTCAAACTCGTCCAAGGCAGTACTTCAAAAATCAGTTACCACCCCTTGCCGGAAGACGATCCCAAGCAACGCAAACCGGACATCAGCCTGGCCAGGCGGATACTGGATTGGGAACCGCGCATAGGGCGAAGTGAAGGCCTGGCAATGACCTACACTTATTTTAAGGACCTTCTTGTACCAAAATCATGAACACTCCCCGACGAACAATTTTGATAACAGGTGGTGCAGGCTTCATTGGTTCTCATGTGGTCCGGCATTTCGTAAGGACTTATCCGGACTATAAGATCCTCAATCTGGATCTTTTGACCTATGCCGGAAATCTGGAAAACGTGCGTGATCTCGAGACTTGTTCCAACTACCATTTTATAAAAGCGGATATCGTGGACTATGCCCGCATGGAAGAGGTATTTCGCGAATTTCAACCCAGCGACATCATCCATCTTGCAGCAGAATCTCATGTGGACAGGAGCATCCACGATCCAAGCGCCTTTGTCAAGACCAATGTTCTTGGGACGCTCAACCTGCTCTTGTGCGCCCGCAATTATTGGAAAGACAACCTTCCATCACACCGCTTTCATCACGTCAGCACGGATGAAGTCTATGGCAGTTTGGGTGATACAGGTTATTTTACCGAGTCCACGGCCTACGACCCTCGTTCACCTTACTCAGCTTCCAAGGCGAGTTCCGACCACATGGTTCGTGCTTTTTTCCACACTTATGGCTTGCCGGTGGTGATTTCCAATTGCTCCAATAATTACGGATCCCATCAGTTTCCTGAAAAATTAATTCCTCTGGTGATTCACAATATCATTGAAGGCAAGGAGTTGCCCGTATATGGAAAAGGTTTGAATGTTCGCGACTGGCTATGGGTTGGAGACCATGTCGGTGCAATAGACCTGATCTTTCACAAGGGCACTGCAGGTGAAAGCTATAACGTCGGTGGAAATTGTGAAATGAGAAACATTGACCTCGTGCGCATGCTTTGTGAGTTGACCGATGAGGCACTTGGACGAACAGTTGGTAGTTCGGAGCAACGGATTCGGTTTATTTCAGATCGTCCGGGACATGATCTTCGGTACGCCATTGACGCCGGCAAAATAAAAAAGGAATTGGGTTGGACGCCATCCAAAACACTCCGTGAAGGATTGAAAGCAACCCTGCAGTGGTATTTGGCCAATAAAGAATGGCTCGCAAGCGTGACATCAGGTGCATATCTGAGCTATTATGAAAATCATTATGCAAACAGAAAGCAGATATCCTGATATGCAGAGAAACGAAAGAATCTCTTATTGCGTCTATGCATTCATCTTGCGAGTTCATGACAAAGCGGGGATCTATACTTTGAATCCCAAAATAAAAAAGCGTATATGAAAAACATTCTTTCATCTGTTGCCTTCCTGTTGGCTTTCTTGTTCTTGCTTTCTTCAAATCCTGCAAGAGCACAACAAAAGCAAATGGCCGAAGCCAGAGCCCGGACTGAATTGGAAGCCCGCGGCATCAGTGAAGAAGAGCTGCGGAGTAAGCTTGCAGAAAAAGGGATCGACCTGGATCAACTGTCCAACCTGAGTGCTGAGCAAGCACTGCAAATGCAAAAGGATATCGAAAATGCGATCCGGGAAATCGAGGCAGAAAAAAAACTTACTAATGGGAATTCACAAATTCCATCCGCATTGGATAATCCCATGAAAAAAATAAACGCAGCTTCTGTCCCTCCAACTTCAGGCACGAATGCAAAAGAACCCAAGGGAACTGCCGATACTGCAAAAACTCCGGATGTCCTGTTGTCACCAACTTCTACATTGACATGGGGTCAGCACATTTTTAAAAATAAAAGTATTGAGGTGTACCGCTCCGCAACAGATGTCAAAGCTCCTTCCAGTTATATACTCGGGGCAGGTGACCGGATCAGCGTCAGCATATGGGGTTTGAGTCAACTGAATGAGAGTTATGAAATTCAGCAGGATGGTTATATCGTTCCGGCAAGGATGCCACGGATTTTTGTAAAAGGACTTTCCATGAGTCGTGCAAAAGTGATGCTCGCCCGGTTTTTTCAAAAGTTCTACCGCTTTGACAACAATCAGTTCGATGCAAGTCTTATCCAGAGCCGGACTTTACAAGTCAATATATTCGGCGAAGTGCAACAGGCCGGTGGCTATAGTTTGGCAGCAGTCAATACGGCTTTCAATGCAATCATGGCGGCAGGTGGTCCAACGGACATTGGTAGCGTTCGGAAAATAAAACTTATCCGCGATGGCAAGACCCGCATTCTGGATGTGTACAAATGGATGCAAAATCCATCGCCGGAGCAAGATGTGTATCTTGAAAATAATGACCTGATTCAGGTTCCCGTTTCCGAGAAATCGGTTCTCATCCAGGGCGCAGTCAACAGGCCATACCAATACGAATTGCTGGAAAATGAGAATCTGAATCATGTAATCTCCTATGCCGGTGGATTGAAAGAAAATGCGATCACAAAGACCATACAGATTGAACGCATGTTGAATGACAAGAGGACGATCATCGATATTCCGTATGATGAGATCCGTTCAAAAAAAGCGGACGTGCAGTTGTACAAAGGCGACAGAATAACTGTTTTTTCTTTGCGCACTCAGGCTGAGGAATATGTGCACGTGAGTGGTGAAGTGCGCGTGGAAGCATTGTACCAGTACAAACCTGGCATGTTGCTTTCGGAACTGATTGGTAAAATTGAATTTACACCGGAGTCCAATCTGGAGTTTGCATTCGTAAAGCGCCGGAATGCGGACCAGAATTATTCGCTCGTCCGTGTTAATCTCAATGAGATCCGGACGGGTAAAAAGGAAGCCGATCTGGAGTTGCGGGCAGGGGACGAATTGGTGGTATACAAACAAGCTGTGCATTCCGATGCTGCATACATCAACATCAAGGGAGCTGTGCGTCACGAAGGCAGGTTTAACCTGAAGCCAAACGGAGACATTCGGGTAAAGGATTTAATCCTGCTTGCAGGAGGTTTGCGCGATGATGCCTTCGAACATGCCCTGCTCTACCGCTCCAAACTCAATAATAAAAAAGATTACGAAGTCTTGCGTCTCTCTGTACGCGACATCATGGAAACCGGGAAGCTGGGTCAGAACATTTTTCTGCAGCCTTACGACAGCCTGATCATCTTATCGCAATCCAATTTTGAAGAAGCCCCCTTTGTGGAAATCAGCGGCGCGGTTAAAGCACCGGGCCGGTACGCCTATGGAAAAGGCATATCGGTAAGAGATATCATCACTCTTGCAAACGGGTTTAGCTATTTTGCCGCAACCAACCGGATTGACATCTTCAGGGTGTTGATCAAAGAAAATGAGCCCATCAAGACCATCGTTAAAAGCATTACCAACAAGCTGAGTCTTGAAGACAACAGCAAGGATGCGGAATTCGAACTGGAACCTTACGATCTAATCGTCGTCAGAGGACTTCCGGAGTTCCGCCTGCAGCAACTGGTTCAGGTAGAAGGCGAGGTGAAGTACCCGGGCCCCTATGCCCTGGTGAACCCTAACGAACGTTTGTCAGATCTCGTCCGACGCGCGGGAGGATTTACTGCGGAGGCCTTTCCAAGCGGAGCTTCCCTGTATCGATCCAAGGACAGTATCGGTTACGTAGTGATCAGCCTGGATCAGGTGATGTCCAATCCTTCTTCCCGCGCCAATATCATTTTGAGTGAAGGCGACTACCTTTTTATCCCCAAGCAAAAGGACCTGGTCCGCATTGCGGGAGCGACAAATGTACATGACCTCTACCCCGAAAAAGTCGTTTCCGGAAACAATGCCATATCGGTGGCCTATGATGGCGCAAGAAGCGCAAAGTATTATATCGATCAGTTTGCTGCCGGAGTTTCAAAAAACGGCGACCCGGATAAAGTCACCGTCGAACATCCCAATGGAAAGGTGGACCGCACCAAACATTTCCTGTTCTTCAAAATTTATCCCAAAGTGAGCAAGGGTGCCGTCATCAATGTAGGGTACAAGGAGCAAAAACCGGAACGGCTGAAAAAGGATCGCAAAGATGTGGATTGGGCGAAAGTGGTCGCGGACAGCATTGCTCAGGCTACTGCCATCCTCTCCCTCATCCTGCTGATTGACCGCTTAAACTAACAAACGTTTGTTTATCCTTCCAGGATCGCGGCTATGCCGGGTAAGTTCTTTCCTTCCAACATTTCGAGCATGGCGCCGCCGCCTGTGGATACAAAGCTGACCTGATTTTCAAGATGGTACTTGTTGATGGCCGCAACCGAATCTCCTCCGCCGATAAGCGAGTAGGCACCACCGGCTGTAGCCTTGGCGACGGCCTCCGCAATGAATTTTGTTCCTTCGGCAAAAGCCCCGACTTCAAAAACACCCATGGGACCATTCCAGATTATCGTTTTTGAATTTAGAATGATGGCCTCATACGCTTCCCGCGTTTTTGGACCAATATCAAGACCCATCCATCCGGCTTCAATGTTTGGATCTGAAGTCTGCCTTAGCTCTGCAGGGTCATTGATTTCTGTGGAAATGATGGAATCCACAGGAAGATGCAATCCAACCTGGCACTGCTTTGCCTTTTCCAACAGCTCAAGCGCAAGATCCAGTTTGTCCTCTTCACAGAGGGATTTTCCAATCTGGTAACCTTGCGCCTTGAGGAAGGTATAGGCCATGCCTCCACCGATTAGAATTTGGTCACAAAAACTGAGGAGATTTGATATCAACTCAATCTTGTCAGAAACTTTCGCACCGCCGAGGATCGCGGTAAACGGTTTTTGAGGATGCTGCAAGACTTTCTTTCCATTTTCCACTTCTGCATCCATTAGAAAGCCAAAAGCTTTGTGGTCCTTGTCGAAATAACGTGCAATGGTAGCTGTACTGGCATGTTCGCGGTGTGCAGCACCAAAAGCATCATTGATGAAATACTCCCCTAAAGAAGCCAGCTGGCGGGCGTATTCCGGATCTCCCTTCTCCTCTTCCTTGCGGAAGCGGGTATTTTCCAAAAGCAGTATCGAACCTGATTGTAATTCCTTCAATTTTTCCATGCTGTCCGGCCCCCCGCAATCCGAGGCGAAAAGAACGGGAGCATGCAAGAGTTCCGCGAGTTTATCCGCAATGGGGCGCAGTGAAAATTTCTTGACATCGATCTGTCCTTCGGCGGTAAGCTGCTTCAGCGGCCGTCCCAGGTGCGACATCACGATAAGCCTGGCACCCTGTTTCAAAAGATATTCCAGGGTCGGCAGGGCTTTTGTAATGCGCGTGTCATCCGTAATCTGACCCTCTTTGATGGGTACATTGAAATCGACGCGGAGGAGAACGGTTTTATCTTTTACATTCCAGTGTTTCACGATTGGGTTCATTTAGATTTTTGAAAATTTGGAGCAGAGGTCTGCCAGCCGTGCCGAATACCCGGCTTCATTGTCATACCAGGCTACCACCTTTGTGAAAGCTTCTTTGGAGCTGGTCAATTCCGAATCGAAAATCGCGCTATGCGGATTCCCAATGATATCCGAAGAAACCAGAGGAGCCGTGCTGTACTCGACAAGTCCTTTGTGGCTGGACTGGGCCGCTTCCCGGACCGCCGCATTTACGGATTCGCGATCCGCAGGTTTTTCGAACTGGCAAATCATTTCAATGAGGGAACCCGTGATGACCGGAACCCGGTACGACGAGGCCAACAATTTGCCCCGTATAGGCGCATAGACATCCTCTACTGCCTTTCCGGCACCCGTAGAGGTGGGTATGATGTTGACCGAGGCGGCACGCGCCCTTCGCAGGTCTTTGTGAGGGGCATCCTGGAGTCGCTGGTCCTGTGTAAAGGCATGAATGGTATTCATGCTGGCAAATTGAAAAGCAAATGCCTCGTCGAGAATTTTGATCAGTACGGCAAGACAGTTGGTCGTACAGGAGGCATTGGAGATGATCGGTTCAGCGGCATTAATTCCCTCATCATTCACTCCCAGCACATAGGTGGGAATGTCGCTGTCCTTCGGAGGAGCCGAAAGGATGACTTTTTTTGCACCCGCCTTCAAATGGGACTCAAGTGAAGGACGGCTGAGGTTCACTCCCGTGCAATCCAAAACGATGTCAATGCCCAAATCTCCCCAGGGCAAATTCAGCGGATCTTTCTGCATGAAGGCCTGCACGAGCTTGCCTCCGACCAACAGCCCATTGGAAGCGGGGCTGACTTCTGCTGCAAATTTCCGGTGTGCGGTGTCGTATTTGAGCAGATGGGCCAGGGTAGGAATGTCCGTCAAATCGTTTAAAGCTACGACTTCGAGCTCGTCAAAACCTTGTAAAGCTCTGAAAGTCAGACGCCCAATCCTTCCAAAACCATTTATTGCTATTCTTTTCATGAAATGAGACTGAACTGCAAATTAAATAGAAATTGTGCAAAAAAGTGCAGCTGAATCGGAAACCGCTTTATATTTGCGTTCCCATTTTTTGGCCCGTTCGTCTAGGGGTTAGGACACAAGATTTTCATTCTTGGAACAGGGGTTCGATTCCCCTACGGGCTACTTAAAAAACTAAAGTCTTGTAAATTATTTATTTACAGGACTTTTTTGTTTTTGAACCGATCGGTTCAACTATCCATTGAGCCTCTACATTTTTCTCAAGAATTCAGTACTAATTGTCTCCTGCAATGTGAATTGCAATTTGCGCTTCTGCAAACTTTGGTTTTTTTATTCCAATTTCCTTTTAGGTAACTATACCCATTTACACGCGGGGTGAGCCTTTATTGAAGTTATGCAGAGTATTTTATTCTTTCAAATCTTACGTTTAGCGTTTTCAATAATGTATTGATAGACACCGTTGATAATTCCCACAATTATTGCTAACAGGAAAAGCAAACCAAAAATAGCACCTATCCAAGTTTTAATATTCTCTGGAATAAAACTACCAATAAGTGAGAAAGCCTTACCAATAAGATAAATTATCAAAACGATTAATCCAATCCCAACTATACCCATTAAAAGATTACCAAATCCTTTAAAAATAGCTTTAAATACATCTTTTGTATAAATAATGGTTTCTCGATGTTCAATTTCATTTATCCCTTTAATTCTATAATACTCTTTATATACTAAAATTTTAGAATCAATAAGAACATCAACCGTAACAGAATCTTTTGAATGAAGTGTTCCAAAAGACACTACAATTTCTTTGCCGTTCGCATTAATATTACAAATAATATTTTCATTACTTTTTTCTGATACATAACAATTTAGAATTGGACAACTCTCATCAAAAACAAATTTCATGGGGGATTCCCAATCTAATGCATCTATCATAACTTGGCCTAAATTTGTAAATTTAAAGCTGACAATTTTAGGATTAAGAAGCTGATCACCATCAGAAGAAACATCTAATACCAATCCATCTTTTTGAATTTGATTTAGATCAATATTTTTTGAAACGTAACAATTTAAAAGTTTCCTCTTAGGGAAAAATTTTTTCCAAAAGTACAGCATAATCACACCCAATACGCCAAGTATCCAAGTAACATATTCTTGAAAGTCCTTTAATATTTGAATCAAAAGGTAAACATTTTAATATTTATAAATTTTGGTTAGGGATTAAATAATAATTCATTTTAAAGCTGAATATTAAAAATTTAAATCCGTTTTGCATTTGTTATTAATAGTTGGACTTTGTCCAATTCCTTTGTCAATCTTAATAATTTTGGATCAATCCATGATAATACATTTATTATTGAATCGTGTACATTTAAAGTACTGGTGAAGTCTATCGAATGACCATTAAAACAAATTGGCTCATTGTGATTTATTCTATTTCTAAATTTTCTTATATTATTAAGCTCCATTGCAATGTTTTTTCTATCATGAGGTATTGGTAGATGTTTAAATATCTGAGTCGGCGTCCCACTTATCAACCTAAAAATATGAGCTTCAAAAAATTCAGTCCAGAATCCAAAAGTTAAATCCGAGATAACTTTGCCATTTGTAATTGAGATCCCAGATCTTGAAAGATGGTTTTCAACTTTCAACACCTGATTTTTTAGTGAATATTTTGGTGACAGCGATGGATCATTCATGAATCCGGTTTTTTGATTTATAATCCAATTGAAGTCACTAAAATGATTTGATAATATTTCATTGAGTCGATTTCGTAATACAACTTCCGTTACTCCTAACAATGGGTGAAATGCTTGCGAAATTTTTAAATTTGCTTTATATAGTTTTAAAGTTCTTTTATTTGTAGAACTTGTAGCAATAGAATATCTATTTATACGTGGATGTGAGAAATAATATATCAACTCAGTTTTTCTCATATTTTTTTGGAAAATTAGTCAATAAGTGATAAATTTGCATTGTGAGACTTGGTAAAGCCTCTTGCGCAAGTAACGTAACCAAGTATAAGATAAAAGCCCAGTAATTTACTGGGCTTTTTTATTTAGCACATATTCACTTGATTATTAGTTACTTAGTAAGCAGACTTGGAATTATCCGAATTATGTTTATTTTATTAAAATTAGTACCTAAAATTGATTCGCTGAATATAATTCATTGAGTATCTATTATATATGAGTATCATTTAAAAATATGTCAAATATTAGTAGAAATTACACGCATATTGTAGTGTATTCGTATGGTAATAACAACCACAGTATGAATTTCAACTTCAAAACGCTTTCAGAATTCAATGACTACTTCAAGTCTGAGTTAGTTTTTTATCAATTTCTGGAAGAACAAAGGTGGGCTGGTAAACCCGCTTGCCCTCATTGTAGCTCTGAAAAGTATTATAGGGTCAAACCAAGAGGGAAGTTTACCGAAATCCCTTCATACAGATGTACTAACCGTTCATGTGATCTTCCATTCACTGTAAGAACCGGAAGTATATTTGAAGGAAGTAAAGTTGAACTCCGTAAATGGTTTCAGGCAATATATGAAATAACCACTTGTAAGAAAGGAATTAGCAGCGTTGAGCTTGGAACAAGAATCGGAGTTTCCCAAAAAACTGCATGGCAAATTGCTCACAAAATTAGAAATCTATTAGCTGATGCAGCACCGGATTTACTGGATGGCATCATAGAGTCTGATGAAGTTTATATAGGCGGTAAAAATAAAAATCGACACAAGAATAAGAAGATTCCAAATTCACAAGGACGTAGCGCAAAGGACAAAACTCCAGTCATTGGTCTTGTTGAGCGTGGTGGAAAAGTTATGACTTTCGTAGCACAAAATACAGATGCGAAAACTTTACATCAAATTATTGATAATAATTTCGTAGATGGTGCTACAATAGTTACAGACTCATACAAGTCATATCATGGAATCGGAGCTACCTACAATCACGTAGTTGTAAAACACGAAGATGGTGGTTATGTAACTTATGAAGGCGACAATGAATTCCATACTCAGAACATTGAAAACTTCTGGAGTCAATTGAAACGTGGCTACATTGGTATCTACCATTATATGAGTCCAAAGCATCTTCACAGATATTGCAATGAATTTGCCGTTAGATATAATCACCGAAACGAATCGAACATTCCCAGATTTATGAGAGTCATTGAAAATTGCGGTGTACCGAAAATTACTTATCGGGATTTAATCGAAAATGATATTGAATAATATCTTTATCTTTGATCAAATTGAAAAGTGATATATTATGTCAAAATCAGAAGATAAAAAGACTCCTAAGCCTCGTGGCAAGTACGATGAGAAGCTAAAAGTAAAAGGTAGTTTTATGGATGTGATTAAAGTTGTGGTGAAGGATGCTAAAAATAAGGATAAAAAATCTTATATCGATAGGGCTTGAAGATTAACCTTTATAAAGCAAAACTTAAATCTTATGCAATTCATTACAAATATTAATCCGGGGGATGACGATGATTTTGTAATGCCTGAACGAGAGCCACTTCGGGAGGGTAATGACCCCTTACAGAAAAAAGATAATGATAAGGGAAATGGGTAAAATCAAAGCCAATAACCATAATATCCATTGTAGCTTTCCAGACCGATTTCTATTGTTTTTGGTATTGAAACTAATTCTATTTTGATACGATCTTATTTCTATAAATAATAGGCATCCTGCAATATCATCAGGGGATCTACTATCTTTTATTATATTTTGATCTTGGGAGAAAAAATCATCCGGGTTTCTTCCTATCGGTTGTACTGCGGCTGGGAATATTACCTGTAATATTAAAATCAAGCAAACAAAGAGAATTAATGATGTTATCAGAGCAGCATAATCAAGTTCAGATAGATTATCGTTTTTGTTCCAATTATCAAATCTATTGATACCATATCCAAGAATACCTAAAAATATCACGCTACATGTTACCAAAAGTCGATATGCCCTATCTGTTATAAGCCTTCCCGCTTCAATTAAATGCTTTAATTCAGATTCAGCTTGAGTAAAAATAAATTTTGAAGCTGGTTCTCCCCATTTTTTAAAGTCTTGTAAATATCCCATATATAATATATTTTAACTGACACAAAAATATAGTTTCCTATAAATAGGGGTGTACAATCAATTAAATTTGCGTGTAAATGGGTATATATACCTCCTTTTAAGGCTAAGAAAATTACTTATTTCTCTAATTAAAGAATGATTCGATTTTTAGAAATGAGGTCAATGACTAAATAATCCGTGTAAACCCAATTTTCTTTTGACATCTATGTAAATAGTAGTTTGCCTTTAATCAGTTTTGAATATTTAATATTCATGCACAATTATATCAAACTGGCAGATAAAGTCCTGGCTATTACAGTTAAAATCAACCACTCCCTTAGGCAGTAAAATAGTATAAGGTTACCTGTTTTTCACTAACGACCGCGCCTTTAAATAGACCAAACTCCATTATGGTTACATTATAATGTATTCCCATTCGTTGCAAGGCTGAGCCCTCTTCCCAAAGAGCAGAAATAATTTTGGTACTATGCATCCTGTGACCCGTCAAAAGAGTTACCACGAATCTTATATCTTTATCGTCCTCCATTCCATAAATCATATCCAATCGAATACCTTGATACTTCTTGGATAAGGGTGACTCCTTCTTCCATTGAACTGCGCATTCTATAGCCTTATCTCTGGCTTTTGACCATACCATTTTTCGTGTACTAAATTCTTTAGTTTCCTTTGTCTTACTGTTAGAGACTTTGTATATAACAAACGTTTTCTGTTCCTTCATAGAATTTATTTATCATCGAAAATAAAGATACAAATTTTGCCTCTACAAAAATAACAACCTTCAAAAGCTCAAATTTTTGCATGATTCTTCAAGCATGGTAATAAACCATCATCTAATTTATCAAGAATACACCAAAGTTAACATCCCTAAAATTTTTTTATTTAGTTATTAACTGCGACTTAAACTCTGAATAAAGACAATTTTTGCCATCTAAACTAGACCAGTTTGGAATACTCCCGAAATCGAGACCACAGGTTTAGCTAAAAAAACATTAAATTTACTAAACCATATGAAAAAAACAAGACGCAAATTTACCTCGGCTTTTAAAGCTCAGGTGGCCCTAAAGGCCATCAAATACAAAAAGAAAATGGCTGATCTCAGGCATCATTTTGATGTTAATCCAGTGATGATTTCCAAATTACTAATTATTATTTACCAATTGAGTTAAATCAGTAACAATAAACGCAAATCATGAGCTATAAACGAGAATACAATTACATATTAGACGATGAAGACAACCTTGTTGCATTTTGCCATAATAATCAATTAAATTATGAGCTCTACATTATTATTGGCGATGAGGTTCCCTTGGTTAAGAAAAATCCAGAGAAAGAAACTGAAGATGAAGATTGCTTCGTCAGATCCCTAAATGATGAAGATATAACATTAAATGAAATAGAAAAATATATCGATAATTCTTCTGGAAGCACTAGGTTTTTATTAATTGATAATAATAAAATTGATGAGTGGGTAGATAATGATTTTGCTGTGATTAGATATATTGATTATTATATCAATAAGACATCTAAAGAATTGTACGATAGCTTGAGTGAGATCTATCCTCCAATCCAAGAAGTAGCTCTCAAGTATTTTGAAGCCATGGATTCTGCACCTGAAAAGAAAATATTATGGTCAGAAGATTGGATAGGGTTTACAGATTCTGGAACTGATGAAATAGCCGTCCATACTGACTCAGAAGGAAATTTAAATATAGAAGTGCTCGAAACGTTTGATTATGGCGAGCCCGAGGATATGTTTTTTGATTGTTTTATCGGAAGCAATTTGGAAAATAAGTTTTGTCTAGCAACAGTAGATAAAATTGATAACAATAGCAAATTTATTGAAGGTTTGAGTAGATTACTCGAAGAAGGATCAGGTGTACGCAATATGCCCAAACTTGGAGATATCAATATGAATTTTGAATCCGTATCGAATATACTAAATTCATTAGGGCTTAAATTTAAAATCGAGCCTTCTGACATTGAATTGGCTTTCAAGATCGCCAAACAAAAAAGAGATGAAAATTAAGGAAAATCTGTCTCCCAATTATTTATGTAATCTAGGTTTTTAATGTTTGTGAAAAAAAATAAAGCTGACAATTTATTTTCAATCTGGAATACAGGTACCCCCTTACATTTTAATAAAAAAATCAAATAAACTATCAATAATTAGTTCCTTTTGCAGGCAAATAAGACAAAGGTTGGTATTGTTTGTTTCGATAAAAGTATAATAATTCTAGGAATTAGCAGAATTTAATTTAAAAATTTATCATCCGAAAGATGATGTCATTCGAATCCTGCAAATTGGGAAAAGCTTGAGCTGCAGTAGTTGCTTCTTCTTCTATTGATCCAACTGTAACATATGGCAAACCCTATTGTAACAAGTTACAATTCGACTTCAATTCATAGGGTCCATTTTCTGAAATCATTCGCTATGGTATAAACTGCAATATCCAATTTGAAAATTGCAACATGTCCCATATACTTTAATTCGTTTAAGAATCTTTCCATTATTATCCCTGGAACGGAAACATGCAATCAGCACTAAAATCCAAATTGCTAAAAGTGTTCAACTCCACCGGCTTGCTTAAAGAAATTCAAACTGTGCCTTATTCTTCATAAAACTATGGACTTTTTTCATCGCATCATACGGATTATGCACCATACATTGCTTGCAGCTATCCTGAATAGATTCGGAACTGTAAACAGGAATAGAGGTGTAGGTTTCTTTTTAATCTGATAGATGACAAACTGCTTTAAATCGTCTTTATAAGGCCCGCCCACATGCTTAAATCTCCCTGATGGCCTCAGTTCCTGTGTACCTGATCAGCAGCGCATCTAATTTTTTGTACATTTATTCCTCCAAATTCAAACTAAACACAACATCATAATGAAAAACCTATTCCTTATGGTCATCTGTCTGATGGCCTTCTCTGCATTAACGGGACAGGGCACAAAACTCAGGTTAACGACCACCGTTGATGGAATTAGCCGTGAGTATTTTTTGCACATCCCTTCGTCCTATGATGGAAAACAAGCCGTTCCCCTTGTTTTCATGCTGCACGGAACGGGAGGTGACGGCGAAAAGATGTACAATATTTCCGGATGGGCCGAAGTGGCCGAAAAGGAAAATCTGATCGCCGTATTTCCAAGTTCCATGCGCTACAAAATCGTCGATGACGGCGAAGAAAAAACCACTACAAAGTGGAATACCCTCCCCGATGCCAGTTGGTATCTCCAACCCGGGCAGACCGGCCAGGATGATATCAAATTTTTAAGGAAGGTGCTGAGAGAAGTCACTGCCGCTTACAAAATCGATCTGAATAGAATGTACCTGAATGGCTTTAGCAATGGCGGCCAGATGGCTGCCAAGTGTTCCATTGAGATGAGCGATTTGCTGGCTGCCGTGTGCATGAATGCCGGTTCTTTCTATCTGGATACGGTTTATATACCCAGCCGAAAGATTCCTGTATTGTACCAGGTGGGCAACGCAGACTACGGCCCCGGAAATGTAGGACCGGAGATTCCATTGAGTTATTTCGATACCTTACTTTCTACGCCGAACCTTCCCTATTTCGGAGGAAGACTCTACAGGACCGCAAGAAACATCACGCGGAATTTTAGTCTAAAATCCGAACACACGATAGTCGGTGATACCAACAACGCGATGATTGCCACCTACCTGCCCATTGACATCCAGGACAAACACGAGCTCAAATTCATTTTCGTGAAAGGACTCGCCCACAGTTATCCTGATTGGGCAGCCGCGGAGCATTGGAAGTGGATGAGGCAATATACGCGCGACAACAGTGCGCCCACTGCTTTTACGCTTACCACAAACCAGGGTTATGGCGGTGGAAGCTATGATGAAGGCAAGGTCCTTCATATCTGGTCGAAACAAATAGATGGAAAAGTATTTACACACTGGAGTGGTGACATCTCCTACCTGGAATCCCCAAATGAATACCATTCCGTCGTCAACATGCCCGGAAGAAATATTTCTGTCACGGCAAACTATGCAGACCTTCTCCCTGAAATGGAGTTGAATGCCTACACGATCCAGGGTGCTCAGCGCATCAAGAAATTTTATGCATATGTTCCCTCCGATAAAAACAAGATCAAAGGCATCGTCTGGTTTTTTCATGGCACAAACGGAAATGCGCTAAACATGATCAGCGATCCCGACACGAGACAGATGATCAATTTACTCATGGTAAACAACTACGGGATCGTAGCACTGACCAGCGAGGAAAGCGAATATGACATCGATTTTAACAATGACGGATTCCTCCGCTGGTCCTACGGAGTGGACTCTACACTGGTAGATATTGCCAATGTCCGCATCATTCGCGATACCCTGATCAATCGCAATTTATTTGACCACAATACTCAACATGCTGCAATCGGCTGGTCCGCGGGCGGAGCCTTCACGGAGTTCATTGCCAATACGCTTGGTTGGAAGGCTGCCATCAATCACACGAGCCCGGGCAATGAGGAGCTTTCAAAAAATCCTTTGATCCTAGTACCCTATCTGGCCTCCATCAACGAAAACGACTTCAACCCAGGAGTGGGGCAACAAGGCAATGCAGAAGCGCGTGCCAATGTTCAGAATTATCTCAACAGGGGCGCCTGTGCCATCTTGCACGAACAATTGAAAGCTCCCTTGTTTCCCGAGCGTTTCGACCGCTCCGATCTGATCTCTGAAAGTTTGTCGCGTGACATATTTGATGAAATCAAAAAGAACAATGGTCTCGACGCGGATAATTATTTAAAAGGTCTTGCCAGCCAAATTACGGATGTGGTCCTCATGAATCCGGGCAAATTTCCCGTTATTCTTGGCCTGAGTAATGCGCAGCGTGCGGCCGTTGTAAAACAAATCGAAGTCACCAATGCAGAACACAGCCTGAAAGCAGACATCAATTACATGTCCCTTAAACTGATCGAAGAAGGCTGTGGAGTAAGTACAGGCACCCAAAATAAAGAACATCCACAAGCCATTAAAATTTGGCCCAATCCCGTGGGTTCAGTTCTTCATCTGGAAGGAAATTCGGGCGAATGGAACTTATTGAATTCACACGGCAACCGTCTTCGCAGTGGTTTGAACTCCGATATCGATTTCAGCGGCTTGCATGAAGGACTTTATTTCATCCGGACAAACGGAGCCACATTCAAAGTATTAAAGATGAATCCATAGTTATTCTCTTCATAAAATTTGCGCACATTACTTGTGTATCATTGCTGAATACAAAAGTTATGTTGAAAAATGAAAGCCGGGATCTAACCCGGCTTTTTTTTATGTTCTTCAAATTTGATGAAAGAAATTCTGAACCGCGAGACAATGATACATTTCATAAAGCCCTGGTTGCACGGATTCAATATGAAAAAGACCTCCAGAGAAAGTACACGCAGCCTTGCATTTTCCATACATCAAAAGGCTTAGCCGTTGTTCCACAAAAAAATGAAATCTTTCATTCAGAAGAACAAGACTCTTGCTTCTCCATACGCAAAGCTGGTTTGCCACAAATATGGATAGCTGAGGCGGATATGTGATTTCAGCTCAATTCAAATGAAAATCTTCGCGCAATACCCTTAACAACTGGGCATTTACATCCCTGTATTTTTGAATGTGAACCTGTCGGGTAGAGTTCACCACATTTGAATTGTAAAAATTCAACACGCCCACCATGTTTTGCCGGTCGATTTTATCCGCTTCCTTCAGATGATAGGGAACTGTTTCTGAACTTTTTTCATAGTCCCTGATCCCTTCAAAAATGGTCTTTCCGCCTTTCTTCATCATCGCATCAAAATCGTAATCGTAATACTTGATGATAATCGGATTAATATTGTCCATTCTGACTTTAGTTTCGAGATCCTGCCTGTCGTAAATATTTTTTATGGCAACAGTGAGGTCTCCCGTCAGATTTTGAAACTCCTGGTTTTTGAAATAACGCAAGGATCCGGAATTTCTCAGCTGTTCAAGTACAATCGTGCGGGGTTCAAACTGGGAAGGTGTCCGGAAGCTGATACCGTATTCGAAATGTATGGCAAACTCCTTGGGCAGGCGGGTCAAACTGCTGTCGCGGAAATAAGCCGCGAGATAACTCAGCGAGGCTTCCTGACGCATTCTGTTTTGCACTTTCAGCTCCGCCGTAATGGAATCGTTTTTTAATTCCTGATAAAAACTTTTTGCAAGCTCAAAGGCCCTGTCTTTTTCAATGACATGTTCCAATTGGTATTCTGCCAGGAATCCGCAGAACACTGCGAAGAAGAGCATGATAAATTCCCAGAAATAGGATTTCCAGTTTTTCTTTCCTTCATGATGTCCATGATGATGTACTTCCATATGTTTTAACTCTTGAATGGGATCGTTAGTCGCTGCGGAGTCTTGCAAAAGATTCGCTTCAGGTGTTTTTGATTCGTTTACAGGATCTGACATTCGTTTTTCTGTTGCTAGAAATAAACAGGCACATCAAAAGTGCAAAAAGAACTGGCTTGTTTTATAAAAAAATGAAACATCCTGTCTCTTATATTCCTTTTGATCATGCTTCATTTTTCCATTTGCGTTTCGGGTCATTTTTTAAGGGTTCTGGATGCTTTCAAAGTTTGTCTTGTACATCACTGCAGTCTTTATAAAAAACCGGATCCGGTTTTGGGTCGCCTTTGATTTTGATGGCCTCCAATCGGATCTGATGCACATCATCAAACACCATGGCAGGGCGGTAATCCGGCTTTTCGATTTCCAGTTCGACATTTTTAAAATGGATACCCTTCACATGACGGACATAAAAACCCCATGCTGGCAATTCGCCAAACATGGAAAATTCCGGATAGCTCGTCTCCAGCTCAGGTATTTCGTGTATGCGATACAAAGGCATGTGCGCATAAGCTTTGTTACCGCGTCCCGGATACCGGATCTTTATATTTTCCAGAAGGACGTTTTCCACATATACACCCGGATTTCCGCTAATCGATGAGGGGAATATGTTGTGAAAAAAAGGTAACTCGGGCCCTCTGATCAGGTAATCGGCATCGGGCTTTTCATAGGGGACCGTCACCTTCATATTCCGGATGACCACATTCCGCAAGGGGCCTGCCTTTTCTGCACCGCGAATTCTGCCAATGCGCATAAACAGTGCATTGCCGGTATTCTTTGCAGTGACATGCTCCACAAGTACATTCTCAATAAAACCGCCCTGGGTCGCTTCAATGGCGATGGCAGACCGGAAGGTATCATAGACCTTTATGTTTCGAATCACCACATTCCGCGCTCCGCTCACAAGTGAGGTGCCAAATTTTATAGCCGAAGCACTCGAACGGATGCTGCAGTCGGAAATATAAATGCTGTCGCAGATCTGGCTTAAACTAAAATCTTCCGATTTGATGCAAATGCCGTCATCAGAGGCGTTGATGCTGCAATTGGTGATTTGCACATTTTGACAATCCACAATATCGATGCCATCGTTATTCCAATAGGTATCGCTCTCCACGCGGATTCTATCGATCCGGATGTACTTGCTTTTTTCATAGGTTTGAACCCAGCTCGATGCGTTTTTGATCGTGACGTTTTCTATCCGGATATGACTGCATCCAAAGAAGTCAATGATCTGCGGCCTGTATTCGTGCCAGGCTCTTTTTTCTTCCAGATGATAATAACGACGGTCAATGACTCCGGCATAAAAAAGACTGTCGATATGCAATGCGAGTTCCGCTCCTCTGCCGTCAATGGTTCCCTTGCCTGTAATGGAAATATGCGAGACGCCATCTGCAAGAATCAGCGCCATCCATTTATGAATCCGGATATAATGTTTGAAATCAAGACTCCCCAACAACACCGCACCTTTGTCGAGATGCAGTCCCACCCCGTTTTTCATCATTACGGATCCGGTGACAAATTTTCCCGCCGGAATGCGCACCACACCGCCGCCATCTGAAGATGCACGATCTATTGCTTTTTGTATGGCCTCTGTATTTACAATTCTCCCGTCACCGACAGCGCCAAAACTCAGGATGTTGTATTCTTTTGCAGACAAGGAACAGGCGACAAACAAGAGTGCATACAGACAGAACAGCTGTAAGCCGGCCTGTCGAATAACAGTGCCTTTACCTGTGAAGTACTCCCCTGATTTCATGTCCTAAAAGTAGGACTTTTCCCCGATCCCGGAACCGCAATACCAGTATCCGGATTTTTCTAATTTTGTTGACCAATAATGATTCCATGATGAAATGGCTTCCGGGTTTTTTCAAATGTATTTGTACAGGACTGTTGATGTCAGGAATGTTGCTTTCCTGCACGCTTTCCAATACAAATGAGGAAGCTACACTTGATCCTAGGGTTGCGGATGTATTTCAAATGGCCGGCTCCGGAAGTTGTCAAACTTTTGGCACCAGAAGCAGGGCCCTGCTGACTACGCGGTTTAAAAATCTGGACCATTTTAAATCCATCGTGTCTTTGACATATGAACATGAAGAATGTGCAACGGATAGCAGTTCCGACTGCAGATCATCGGTTCAAATAAGCTACGACAGCAATGGAGAACACATCCGGCGCAGGCTGTATTCCGGTTACAACCAGGGAGATCTGACAAGGATCCAAAAATCCGATCCCCTGACGCAATTCAAATTCGTGATGTCCCATCCCTATGCCATGAGAAACCGCAAGGCCCTTGAAATGGTCTATATCCTGAGCCGCCGGAGAGCCGACATCTATGGTTCCAACGATATTGCATTCTATGATTTGGCAGAAGCCTCTTTCAGGCACATCAACACGGCTGCCCTGGCCTATCAATCGGCAAGGGACAGTCTGGAAAAAGGATACATCAATACCTTCAACCACATCACTGCACAGGCGCTCATCAGTTCTTTTTTTTCGGAAGAACTGGCGGACCTGATCGGCGAATTGCACGAGCGATACTATATGCCGGAACTAACGACCGGTAGGTTTTCGGAAAGTCAGCTCCAGGATACGATCAACAACCCGGTCGATAATTATGTCGATCTCATCAACAATGAGATTGGTCAGAAAATCGGGAACAGTCTGAAAGTAAAATATGGCCTGGATGAACATACCCAATGTACGCCGGAGCTCCTGGCCTCCATTTTGAATGACATCCAATCTTATTACATGTGGGCCCTCGAAATCGGAATGGATCCGTTCCGCCCCACAGATGTCATGCTGATCAAATTTTCCAAAAAAATCAACGCCCTTCTAAAAGCACAGTAATCCAGAAATTGCAGATGGCAAGAGGTACATTGCATCCGTAACATGCCGTCCCCACATTTATTCGACCCGTGGAGACAGTCGGAAAATCATAGAGTCCTTAATCGTGATGCTGTCGGTGACCATGCGGTATTTTGCAGAAAGCTCCTGCACAGCCTCCGGGTTTTTTTCTTTCAACTGGTCCAGCCAGTCTTTGTCGATGATGGCCTCATCCAGATGGGCTCCCGCAACACGTACATTGGTGAATGTAGCTCTGTTCAAGAGGGTCTTCGAAAAATTGGCATTGCAGATATTGGTTCCGAATAAAAAGCCGTTGGTGACATCCGCTTCGTTCAGTATGGCATTGCACATCTGCGTGTGGATGAAGGTGGCTGAATGCAGGATCGCCTTGTGGAGCGTCACATTAGACAAGTCCGCACTGTCCAGTTTTGCAGAGTTCATTTTAGCTTCATTCATCTTCGATCCACGCAAATCAGTAGAAATCAGAATCGTTTCCACCAGGGAAGCTCTATTGAAATTAACGCCCGTTAGTTTTGCGCCGCGCAGATCGGCATAGTCCAGCCGCGTGCCTTCCATGTTTGCATTTTCCAGATTCGAGTACCGAAGGTCGATCCTGCTGAGATCGACGCCGTGCAAGTCCGCATTTCGCAAATCTGCGCCGGAAAAACTTACCCGCTCCCTTATTTTCTGAAAAGATGCCGAATCCATCTGGCTGTGGACCAGCGCGAGTAGCAACAGCGCTCTTTCCGAACTCAATCCGACAGGGCTTCTCTTTTCGGAGGTCCACTCTTTGTGCACGACAAAGGAAGAACTCAAAGCCACCAGCCTGTCTATCATTTTACCCAGGCCGGATTTGTCTTTGGCCTGCAAGCGGACTGAGTCCAGCGTGTGAAGCAGATCCAACAACATGCGGATTTTAGTTCTTTGTTCTTCCACACTCACCTCTTGCTTCAGTGCATCCAATTCCTCCTTTGCATTTCGTTCCGCTTCCTTTATTTTTGAAACATAGGAATAGGCCACTGCGCCAAACCCACCTGAGATGGCCATCAAAACCAACAGCGAAAATGCGGATCTGCCGGAAAGCCAAAACCCTGGACGCCTTTTGAAACTGTATGCAGACCTGCCGGATTGATAGGCCCGCTCTCCATTCCATAGCACGATCCACGATCTCACAAAAAGGATGGCTGCCAGGCATACAAAAAAGCCCATCCAGAAAGAGGCACGCTGAGCAACAAAGGGCAGTTTCAGATAGCCCGCAAACCAGGCCATGACGGCGGTCATGGTGAGGACCATTGCATAAATCAGCTTTCTATTCATCCGGTGTGCAGCTTTGCATTTTAAAAGCTTTGATATATTTCCTGCCGGCGCAAAAGTACTTTTTAAACAGGACTGCTCCCAATGCAGCCTGCAAAATCCCCGGATCTTCTGAGGGTGAAATGGCGATGCAGATATGGTCATGTCCTGCTCCGGTTCCATCCTGCACAGAGGCAGGCGCGTTTTTTAAGCGCATCAAAGTTACAATCACCTCATTCCCCGACCGGATCTTGCGAAGCAGAGTCCAAATTCTTATACTTGCAGCATGAGCTTTCTCTACAAGTTGATCCTCTGTGCCTTTCTCCTGCCCGGTGTGCTGGCCCTTCATAAAACAACAGAACCCGGCACATCCCCGCCACCCAATCCATTTTACAAAACATCGAAGCCCATGGTCCGCTGGTTTTGGTTTGCCACGCAGATCAAAGAGCGGGATGTAAAATACCAACTGGACTGGGCGAAGAAGCAAAACTTCGGCGGCGTGGAAATTGCCTGGCTCTATCCGCTGCATCGCTACCAGGAATGGTTTGCCCGCGATTACAACAGGCATTATCCCGTGGACACCAGCGCGCAGAAGTGGCTCAGCCCGGAATGGACATCCATTGTGGCCTATACCCGGAGATACTCGGATTCCATCGGCCTGGCATGTGATTTTACCTTTGGCAGCGCCTGGCCCGTGGCGGGACTGAACATCCCCAAAGAGTATGGCACGCAGATCTATGGCGACAGCTCCTTCAGCCAGCTCCTCACGTTTTCCTGGGCCTGGCCTGAAAATATGAGGGTCATCAACCACATGGATGCCAAAGCCTTCGCGCTGTTTGCACAGCCCTACCAGAAAGCCATGAAGGAGGTCCTGAAAGGACCCAAAACGGTGCTGTTTACGGATTCGTGGGAAATAAAACTCAACAAGAAAAACAAACTCTGGACTCCCGGATTCGACGCAGCCTTCAAAAAGAAATTTGGATACGACATCATCCCCTACATGAATATGGGCATCGACTCCTTTCCCGATGTGCGCTACGATTACATGCTGCTGCTGGACGACTATGTGACGAATGGATTTTACAAACCCTATGTCAAAAAATGCGCGGAGATGGGAGCCTGGTCCAGGGTGCAATGTCTGGGAGCCCCCACGGATGTGATGAGCACCTATGCCCTTCCGGATATACCCGAAACGGAAGCCATGCTCAACAATCCGAATTATTCCAAGATCGTGAGCTCCGCCGGTTGCCTGTCCTCCAAACAGGTGGTGTCCTGCGAATCCTTCACCTGCATGTACGGATTTCCGGGGACCTATCTCCGCAAGGAACAAACCGCGGATTTGAAAATGGTTGCCGACGCGCTGTTTGCCAATGGGGTGAACCAACATGTGTACTGCGGCATGCCTTTTAATCCGGCAGGCTCGGATACCATCGATTTTTTTGCCACCTGTTATATCGGCCCCGGAGGAAGCCTTACGGAAGAGTTGCCTGCTTTCAATTCCTATGTCGAAAAAGTCTCGGGCTACCTGCAGTCCGGGAAGACCTACAGCGACGTAGCCGTGTACATCCCTTACGAGGATGCCGTCATGAAAGGAGCCTATCCTCCCGAAAGGCAGCGCGTCTGGGTCTGGGGCGAATACGAGATGCGCTACATCCACACGCCCGAAGAAGTGGCAGGCTACCATCCTCTTTGGATCAACAGGCATTTTCTGGAAAAGGCCAAATTCGCAAACGGCAAACTGCAGGTCGGAGATGCCGCTTTTTCGCTCTTGTACGTCGATGTGAAGTACTTGGATGTCCGCGCCCTGAAGCGGATTCTTCAGCTGGCGAAACAAGGGCTTCCGGTATGTCTGAAGCAACTGCCCGCCCAACCGGGTGCTTTAAAATCCAAAGACTATTCCAGCTATCTGCGCCGCTTGACAGAGCTGCCGCAGGTCTCCGGTAATTTTCAAAATCTGATCGGCCATCCCGCCCTGATACAGGGCGACAGCCTGCCGGAATACTGGTGCCGCAGCAACAAAGACGGCAGCAAGTATTTGTTCCTGGCACAATGGCCTTCCAAAAACCTGCAATATCCCGTCTATTCCGGACAGTCCCTGGCTACCGAATCGAAGACGATGCATGTTACATTGCACGCCAATGGAAAAACCCGGGATCTAAAGCTGGAATTCAAACCCTACCAATCCCTCATGCTGAAGATTGCGCCGGATGGCAGCATCGAATTTTTGGATATCGGCTTTGTTCCGAAGACGCCCATCGTGCGGCCGCGGGAAGTGCAGCGCATGTATTTTTAAACATGCCTGAGAGCTACATGATGCTTGTTGCCTGATTTGACATTCGCCCTGTCCGAATGCAGCGCGACTTCCGCCCTGCATGATTTTTATCCTTCTGCTCTTTGCTCAATAGCAGGATGAGCCTCGTCATCAGGACAGATGATTTCCATCATCTGAAAATTAAAATATCCTGCCGACATTTGAAAAGCATGAGGAAACCTGGATATAGAGCACGGAGAGCACGCAAGTGCGACATTTCCATATCCTCATCAGATCCTCTTTATTTTAGAGATCCCTCCTGGATTCCGGGAAATCCGGCAAGGCTTACAACAGTTGTTAGCCATGCTCCGGGACATTCGTATTCCGCTACCATCGCGGAGGATCGCATTTTAAAAACTCCATTAAAACCATGAGCAGGTCCATTTTCTTTCGCTACGTACTTCCTTTTCTGCAGTGGTTTGCGGTGATGATTCTCCTTGCGATTGCCATCGATTATGTCCTGCACCGCTTCGAGATGGTTTCCATCGGGCGCTATTTGGGCTATGTGGGAACAGGCATCATTTGCGGATCCTTTGTGTACTCCCTGCGCAAGAGAAAAATAATTGAGCGAGGCTCGCCGAAAAAACTTTTGGAAATCCACGAATACATGGCCTCGTCGGGATCGGTTCTGATCCTGGTGCATGCGGGTATCCATTTCAACGCGCTGCTGCCCTGGCTGGCCATTTTGATGTTGCTCATTGCCGTCGCCTCGGGTTTGGTAGGAAAGTTTTTACTTAAAAAAGCCAACGAAAGCTATCAGGAAAAACTCAGAACACTGATTCAAACGGGCATCAGCAGAGAAATGGCCGAACGAAAGCTCTTCTTTGACGCAGTGACCGTAGATCTGATGAAAAAGTGGAGAGTTGTCCACTTACCCATAACGCTGCTGCTGGGGCTTTTCAGTCTCCTGCATATTGTTTCCGTCATCCTTTTCAGCAAATGAAGCGCATTCTCATTTTCTCCGTTGTACTCGTCGTCGTCTTGCTTTGCGCATTCTATCCGCAACTGATGCTGAATCCCGGTCCCCTGACCGAAGGGCATCAGAAAATAAAAGGAGACTGCTTTGCCTGCCACAAAGCATTTGGAGGCATCGCATCGGACAGATGCCTGCAATGCCACAAGTTGGAAGAAATCGGCAGGGCCGATTCGACGAAATCCAAAATGGCCTTTCACGATAAACTTGGAAACCAGGAATGTGTGAGCTGTCATTCAGACCACAAGGGAATGCATCCCGCCCGCGCGGCGATCAGCCATTTTGACCACGGCATGCTTGCTTCGGGCCTCTCCCTGAATTGCAGCAGCTGCCACGCAAAGCCGCCAGACGCCTTGCACGAACAGCTCCCCTTGTCCTGCAAGAGCTGCCATGCAACAGAAAGCTGGACATTTTCAGGAACCTTTGACCACGAACTGATCTTAGGAGCAAACAAGACAAATTGCATATCCTGTCATCAAAAACCTTCCGATAGCTTCCATCAGTCCCTGCAAATCAAATGCGACAAATGCCATACAAACACGGCCTGGAAGCCTTCCACTTTTGACCACAGTTCCTATTTCCTTCTCGACGCAGATCACAATGTGGCCTGTACCCGCTGCCATACGGATGTGCAGTTTAAAGTGTACAGCTGTTTCAGTTGCCACGAACATTCCGAATCGAAAATCGCCGGCAAACACCGGGAAGAAGGCATTTCCGACTTCAAGGACTGCGTGTCCTGTCACAAGAGCGCCAATGAACACGACATCCAGTGGAAGGGTCGCGGACGAACGAACGGGGAATCAAAAGAAAAACATGCAAATCAGAAGGAGAACAAGGCTTCGGAAGGAGACGAAGGCCACGAAAGAGACAAACACGAACATTGATATTTTAGAAAGCGCAGGGAACCGAAGGAAAATCCATGGACTTTAGAGGAATAGGAAGCAAGCTGAAAAGAATGCAATACGGCAAGTCCCTCTTCGGGAAAAGCCTGGCTATATGCCCTGTAAAAATGTATTTTACTAACTGCGCTCAGCTGCTCTTCTTTGCCGGAATGAAATAGATAAACCAGAGGAACCAAAAAAACCAGAGCGCGTCTTTCCAGTCACCGGAAGAAAAAGCCTGAAATCCCATAAATCCGAGAAAGCCTAGCAATCCCTGCGTCCATTTTAAATTTTTCATAGCTCGCGAAATCATTTTGATGAAATAAAATCCCTTCGGACAAAACGAATGTACTACGTTTTCCATTTGGATTTCGAGGCTCCTCTACTGAGCTTCGCTTTATCTCTATTTTTCAAGACTTTTTTTGAAAGAGCCAATGGAACAAATGAAAATAACAAACATCCGTAAGTAATAAATTTGAAGACAGCAGAGAAGCAAAAATGAAGTTGCGCGGCCTCGAAATACATACAGCATTCAGCGTGCGTGAATGCATCGGAGCAGATTGGTAGAAAGCACGCAACACAAAGCAGAAAAAATTGAATTAAGCCAGAGAAAGATCAAAGCAGAGTGAATGATAGGACTTGCCCCTTATTTCGATGGGCCACTTAGGAGAAGCCTCAGATTTTTAATTTCATCATCAGGTCGGTTTGCTCCTCCTCTCCCAGGCGGAACAGATGGGAGCCAAACTCCACAAATCCGATCTTCTTATAAAAGCCAATTGCCCTGGTGTTTTTTTCCCAGACACCCAGCCAGATGTAATCCGCCTGTCGCTCCCTTGCAACTTGCAGCGCTTTGGCAAACAACTGCCGGCCCAGCTTCTGTCCCTGATATTCTTTTGCCACATAGATGCGTTCGATCTCGACGGCCTTTTCGTCCTGCAATTCCGTCTGGGAAGGACCAAAGTTTAACTTCATGTATCCCACCGGCCGATCGCCGAGTATCGCAAAATAAAAAACCGCGTAGGGGTCCAGGAGCTCCTCGCGAAGCTTTTCCGGAGCAAAGGCCTCTGAGACATAGGCCTGCATGTTTTCCGCGGTATTGCCCTCCGAAAAGCTTTCGACAAAAGTCTTCAATCCCAGCTCGCGGAGCGGGACCAGATCCTCCACCGACAGTTTTCTCAGTTGCAAGGGCTCCATCTGATCTGTTCTTTGATTGTCCTCATATTTGCGCCGGTAAAACCCACCATTATCCTGTCTGAAACGCGATTGTATTTTCAGAAATTTTGCACCTGCAGTTTCAATAAGTACGGCTGCAACGCAAGTTCTCCGCTTCAAAGATAGCCTGCCAAAAGCAGAGCTGTTGTGGCAATTGATGGGAAATAGATCAATGGGCATCAATAATTTTTTTATTGGCAATCCAAAATTCTCCTTTATTGAATGTGCTTCAAATTTTATTAAAATTAAAGGCTTATTTATTCAAGCAGATCCCTATCCATCGCTGCCATTTCTTTAAATAAACAAGTGCTTAAAAAGCATCCGGCCTTATTTATATTTGTAATACCCGGCAACGAATTGTCATCGAGATGTGTACAAGGAAATACCACTGGCGCCTGATCATCGGCCTGCTTGCCATGCCCTGCATGCTCCTGGCGCAGAGCCCTGCCCTGCGGTATTTCAGCGATGAGGATGGCCTTCCCGGCATGACGGTCTACGAGATCAAACAGGACCCCTCCGGCTATCTGTGGATGGCCACCAACAAGGGCATTTGCAAATTTGACGGCAGGGAATTTCACAAATTCCACTATAAGGGACTCAAAAGCAACGACACGCCTTACTCGTTTATGGATGAGGAGGGAACGCCATGGTTTTATAACTTAGCAGGGGAAATATTATATGTAAAAAATGATACAATCAAAAAGTTAGAACTTCCTAAAATTCACCCGAGCCCTGAAATCTATTCTCTTTTCATTTTTAACAAATTCCTATATATAACATGGTCTAAACTCATAAGACCAGAAACTTATAAATATTCTCTAAACGATTTATCAAAATACCAAAAAATTAATCGTAACTATATTTTTCTTGGAGTAAAAAATAAGGAACTCCTTGCATATGACTTAGATCACATGAGTGACTCAATAATTATTTATTCGGTTGAAAATAATAAGAAACTTATTGATTTACCAATACCGAAAAAGTCAAAACAAAAATTAATATTGGAAATATTTAAATATCGCAAGCATTCAAATAATAATGATTTATACTTAACAGCAAATTATTTAAACATATTCAACAACAACAATAAGTTAATTGATCAAATTTATATGCCGGATTTAGTTAATGAAAAAATAAAGTTTATGTCGTTTATCAATGAAAACGAAATTTTCCTTAGCACCAATAAATCTTGTTACACTTTCTCCATTCAAAATAAAAAATTAAGCCCTTACAACAAATTAGGTAATTTTATTAATACAATTTTCGAAGATAATCTTCATAGAATATGGGTAAGCACCTCTGACCATGGTCTTATATTAGATTTAAATAAAGGATCTACAATTTACACTAACAGCAATTCTTTATTAGCTTCAAATGAAATCGCTACTATTTACGTCAAAGGTGAAAAAATATACACTGGACACAATACTGGTAAAATATCTATAATTAGTCCACTTGAAAAAAAAATAAATACACTAGAAATATCAGGCTCTGGAAAAATTAGATATATAAATGAATATAGTAAAAATAACTTTCTTATTGGCACAGATGTAGGCTTATATGAGTTAGATCTTGCCTATCAGCGGCAAAAAACATGTCCTGGATTAAATATTGGCAGCTTTAAAGCTGCAATGATAACTCCGGATAACTATATATTGCAATGTACTTCTTTAGGTATTTATCAAAGTAATTTGCAATCATTAATAAAAAATTTATGTAATCAATTTATAAAATCCAGACAGCTAGAAATAAGAACTCAATGTATTACTATGTTTGAAAATAAACCTTATGCTGGTACATATAATGGTCTATTCAAACAAATTAATAAACACAAATGGGAAAGAGCTCTAAATAAAGAAGTCTTTATCAACTCCATATACAACTATAAAGATTCGATACTTTATATATGTTCAGATGGCGAAGGAGTTTTCTTTTATAGTGGTGGTAATATTACACAACAATTAAATCAAGAGAATGGTCTACCAAGTAATAATGTTTCATCATTGACACACATAAACGAAGAATTGATTGCGATCGGCACAGTTAATGGTGTTTATATCTATAATATCTCGTCAAAAAAAGGATTTTACTTAGACAAACTTGATGGATTGCCTGGAAATGAAATTACAGATATTAAACCATCTAAAAATTACCTTTGGATAGGAACAACAAAGGGTCTTTATAAAATACCAAAAAATCAAATTAAACCCAATTTAGAAGAACCATATATTAATGTTGAAAATGCTCAAGTAATTTCAAGAAAAGGAACTTTCAATTTTACCAATCAACTCAACTTTTATGAAAACCATATCCGCTTTACAATTGGATGTAGAAGTTTAGTCTCTGGAAATAAAGTCAAAATATTTTACAAAATAAATAATTTAGATGAAATTTGGAATGAGGCAAACAGTAATGTTGTCGAACTAATTGGATTATCACCAGGAAACTATCAACTTACTATGAAGGCGATAAATGAAGATGGTATCCAATCAAATTTAATTAAAATTCCATTTACAATTAAGCAAGCTTTGTGGAAAACTACCTGGTTTACATTAATTGTGTTAATTTGCCTGATTACTCTGAGCATAGTAATTACTTATAGTCGACAAATTCACATTAGGAAAGAAGAGGCACGAAAAAGGAAAATCCAAGAAGAAATAAATCTATTGCGTGAGGAGGCTCTGCAAAATCAAATGAACCCACATTTTATATTTAATGCACTAAATGCCATACAAAGTTTACTCTCAAGTAATGATCAACTAAAAGCAATGAATTACCTTTCAAAATTTGGAAGACTAATAAGAATGATTTTTGAGCAATCCAGGCAAAAGCGAATTAGCCTTGAAAATGAAATTGAATTTATCAATCATTATCTTGAACTAGAAAGTCTTCGATTTGGGGAAAAAATTGAAATCAGTTTTATCATTGATACTGATGTTAAAGATATTGCTCCAGAGTTAATGATTCCACCCATTTTGATCCAACCCATAATAGAAAATGCATTTAAACATGGGTTACTTCATAAAGAAAAGGGGGGAAAGCTTAAAGTACATTTTCAGCTATTTAATAGCCAACTTTGTTGCACCATAGAGGACAATGGTATTGGCAGAAAAAATGCTTCTAAATTAAATCAATGGAAAAACAAAGGACGAAAATCAACTGGAATTTCTTCAACAATGGAACGGCTTGCACTTTTAGATAATGGTGCAAATAGGATTGGGTTAGATATTATTGACTTATATGATAAAGATGGATTTGCCTGTGGAACTAAAGCTATAATTATACTTTAAATAATCTCTATGTATAAAATTAAAGCGATTATTATCGAAGATGAGCCTAAAAGCCAAGAGGCTCTTGCAACAATGCTTAAAGTCCATTGTCAAACAGTTGAATTACTTGGAATTTTTAATACTGTGAAGACTGCAGTCGATTTTATTAAAGGGCATGAAATTGAATTAATATTTCTTGATATTGAACTTCCAGGTGATTCTGGGTTTTCATTATTTAATTACAACATTAATTCTTATATTAAGATAATATTCACTACCGCATACAATCAATACGCCGTACAGGCATTTAAAATCTCTGCAGTGGATTATTTATTAAAGCCACTGGATGTGCAAGAGCTAAAAGATGCTGTTGGGAAGGTTATCAAAATGGATTCCAACCACAAGATGAATGAGGCATACAGGATTTTAGTTGAAAATCTAAATCAGGGTAACAATCGGCTGGCCATTTCTCACCAAAATGGATATGATATGGTCGAAACAAATGACATCTTATGGTTAGAAGCCGAAATCAACTACACGACGATCCATATGAAATCGAAGCGCAATGTTACCGTTGCAAAGACCCTCAGAATCTTTGAGGATTCTCTGGATCCCCATCGATTTTTCAGAATTTCCCGCGGGGCCATCGTCAACATCGACCACATCGTCCGGCTCAACAAAAACAACACCCTATCCATTACCCTTACCGACAACTCCACCATCCCCGTATCTGAAGCCCGCAAGGAGGATTTCCTCACGCTCTACAAGCGCATCTGAGTTAGGCGCCGGCTTCCAGCTGCAGGGCCTTCGGGAAGAGCAGATTGTTTTCCAGGTGGATGTGCAGGTGCAGGTCATCCTGAAACTCCTCCAGCTTGTGGTATAAGGCACGGAAGGTATTGCAGGCCCAGTCCGGAGGATTGTAGCCCTCGGTCAGGCGGGCCAGATCCGCCAGCAAGGCGCCGGCTTCTTCGTGCTCATGCTGCATCATGGCGATCGGATTGCCTACGCTGCCGAAAGGCGACTGTCCCAGTTCTGCCGCGCCGCCATGCGCCGCATCCATGCGACGGATATAGGGAAACAAGACCCCCTCTTCTTTGGCCATGTGCAGCGTCAGTTCGTCGGCAAGGGCCTTGAAGACCCGGTGGATCATAAACAAAGCCTGATGAGCCTGTCCGTGCACGCCCTCCACTTTGGCGGCATATTGGAGGATGAGCGGAATGGACTCGCGTACGTAGCGGTGGTGCACATTTTCAATGTGATCGATCAGTGCCGTCGGACTCCAGGCTGCATAGTTCATTTCTCTTTTTCCTGCGTGGAGTGCCTCGTCCAGCTCGCCCAGGAGCAGGTCCAGGTCCACCTGCTTTTTTTCACAGGCCTTTTCAATGCTCACTCCTCCCCCGCAACAAAAGTCGATGCCGTACTTCTTGAATACATGCGCCGACCGGATGTCTTCATTGACCAGTTCGGCCACTTTGCGGGATTTCATCATTTCTTTTTCCATCTGCTATCTGTTTGGTTGTAATTCTTTATTTCATGTAGCCGCGATGCCCGACCCATAAAGAACCGAAGAGCCCTCTCTCCCGGGTATCGCCTACGGTCATACAAATTTAGAATAAAAGACATCGATGTCCTTTAATTTTTATCATTCCGTCGACTGATTTTGATTCGCCCGCTAATTCGGGTAGATTGATTCAAATCCTGCTTTCTGATACATCCCGGAGAGCCCTTCATCCGCTTTTGCGGATGCAGATGCGGTAATCCACCACGCTGAGACGGGAGCCTTCGGCCTTGATGGGGTTGAGGTCCAGTTCCGAGATCTCCGGTGCCAGGTGCACCAGCGAGGCGACCCTCACAATCAGATCCGCAAAAGCACGCTCATCAATGACGGGCTGATTGCGGTAACCTCCGAAGATGGGGTAGCAGCGCAGGGAGCGGATAAGCTGAAGGGCTTCTTCCATGCTGATGGGTGCCAGTCCACTGGCGATGTCTTTCAGGATCTCCACGTAGATGCCTCCCATGCCGCACATGACCAGATGGCCGTAAGCCGCCTGGCGCACTGCCCCGCAAAACAACTCAGCTCCGCTGACCATCGGTTGCAGGGATACGCCCAGGGCTCCCCTGATGTCCATCAGTGTCTGAAAAGCGGTCCTGGCCTGCGCTGCATCGGCAATGTTGAGCAGGACGCCGCTGACATCGGATTTGTGTACCGGGCCGAGGACTTTCATGGCCAGGGGATATCCCGCAGTGGCCAAAATCGCTTCCAGGGCCTCAGGGGTATTGCAGTTCCACTCTCCGACGATGGGAATACCGGCTGCGGCAAGCAGCTCGCGGCTCATGGCAGCGGACAGATAGCCCTCGGGTGCCTGTGATATAAGACTGCGGATGGTGGCCGTCTCCATCTCCGCCAGGTGGGTCATGCCGAAACTAGGCCGGGGACAAAAAAACACATGCGGCAAGGCCCTCCCCAAAGCTCCCTCATCGGCAAAGTTGACATGTCCTTTTTGCAGGAACAACTCGATCTCCCGGCGGGCATTGACGACGGAAGGCAGCACCGCGTATATGGGTTTGTCGCAGGATTTCATCTTCTGGTCGAGCACCTGGTACACATCCCGGACGTTAAATAAACCCGAACTTCCAAACACGACGACCATCGCATCGATTTCTTCGTAGCCTTCGCAAAAATCAATGATGTCCGCAAGATTTTGGGCGCTGCCCGTTGCCAGAAAATCGATCGGATTGGACACCGAGGATCCCGGTTGCAAGGAAGCTAACAGATGTTCGCTTCGCTCCGGAGGAATGGCCGGTACGACGAGTCCCAGGCTGGTCATGACATCGGTAAGGATGACGGCCGACCCGCCGGCATGGGTGATGATGGCGATGCGGGGGCCCCGCAAGGGTTTGGACTGGAAGACACAGCCTACCGCGATCAATTCGTCGCGACTGCTGCAATAGACTACACCGGCTTTTTTAAACAAGGCGCGCACGACGGCATCCGAACTGGCCAAGGCGCCCGTATGGGAAGCGGCGGCGCGGCTTCCCGCTTCCGAATAGCCCGATTTGATGGCCGCTATATGGCATCCTTTGCTGATGAGTGAGGAGGCGTGTTTTAAAAATTTAAAGGGATTCGAGATGTGCTCGAGATATAACAATTTAACCCGGGGGCTACTCGCAGGATCAAAGCTTTGATCCATGTACTCCAGTAATTCTTCAGCACCGTTCTGCGTGGCATTTCCGATGGAATACACATTGGAAAAACGCAATCCACTGCTGGCTGCGGCCTCCATGATAAATACCGCCGTAGCGCCCGATCCGGAGACTAACTCACAACCGTTCGGATCGTAGTCTGGCACCGGTGTGGTAAAGACGCCTTTGTAGTTGCCGTTGATAAGGCCGATGCAATTGGGACCCAACATACAAGCGTTCGCCTCGTTGAGCTTTTGCAGGAGCTGCCGCTCCAGTTCCTTGCCTTGTATTCCGGCCTCACCGAATCCGGCGGAATAAATGATAAACGCCCGCACCCCTTTGGCCAGCAAAGTATCAATTTCTTCGAGGCAGGCTCGTGCAGTTATGGCCATGATAGCCAGATCTACATGCGGCAATTCCGAGGTAGATGTCAGGTGGATCGCACCTTCCACTTCCAGTTTGCCCGAATTAACCGCATAAACGGGGCCTTTGAAATGATGCGCTATGAGATTTCGAAGCGCCTTGCCTCCCGGCTTTTGGGTATTGGACGAAGCGCCGATCACCGCAATGTGTTGCGGCGCGATCAAGGAGGGGTGAATCATAATTTTTCAAATCGCGCCTGAAAGAACCGCAGGTACTTTGGTTCATATACCATTTTCAAACCGCGGATCTTATGCCGTTTGTCGAATACCGTTGCGGCGGATTCTGCAATCACTTCCATATGTGCCTGCGTGTACACCCGTCGAGGTATGGTAAAACGGACCAATTCAAGTTTGGGATAATAATTCTGTCCATTGGGCTTCCTTCCTGCTGAGACGATGCCGCGTTCCATCGTGCGCACACCGCTGTCTATATAAATTTCGGCTGCGAGGGTCTGCGCCGGAAATTCATCCTGCGATAAATGCGGGAGGAAGCGCTTCGCATCAACAAAAATGCCGTGGCCTCCGATGGGCTTTACGATGGGGATGCCGCGCTCTTCCATGAGATGGCCCAGAAATTCGACCTGGCCAATCCGGGCGGCCTGGTGAAAATCATCCAGGCTCTCTTCAATCCCTATCGCCATGGCCTCCATATCGCGACCGGCAAGACCTCCATAAGTGTGAAGTCCTTCATAGACCACCACCAGATTTCGGGCTTCCTCGAATACGTCCCATTCATTGGTCGCCATAAATCCACCAATGTTGACCAGCGCATCTTTTTTCGCACTCATCGTGGCTCCATCGGTTTGATTGCAAATTTCTTTTACAATCTGGGCTATGCTTTTGTTTTGGTATCCGGCTTCCCGTTGCTGAATGAAATAAGCATTCTCCGCCACGCGGGTCATATCATGGATGATGCGAATCCCATGTTTTTGAGTGTAGGCACGCAGGTCCTTCAGATTTCTCATACTGATGGGTTGGCCTCCGGCCATATTGACCTGGGTGGCTATACTCACATAAGGAATCTTTTTGGCTCCGTATTTTTTGACAAGTTCATCCAATTTGTTGAGATCGACATTGCCCTTAAACGGATGTTCGTTTGTCGGATCATGGGCCTCATCAATAATGATATCCTTAAACGTTCCACCCGCCAATTCCTGATGGAGCCTCGTAGTGGTGAAATACATGTTGCCCGGGACGATGTCTCCTTTTTTGATGAGCACTTTGGAAAGGATATTTTCAGCACCGCGTCCCTGGTGTGTAGGGATGAGGTATTTGTAGCCATAATATTTTCGGATAGCCTCCTCGAGATGGTAGTAGTTTTCACTTCCGGCGTAGGCTTCATCGCCGCGCATCATACCCGCCCACTGGCGATCGCTCATGGCACTGGTACCGCTGTCTGTCAGCAAATCGATATAAACATCTTTTGAACGGAGCAGGAAGGTGTTGTACCCTGCAGCGCGAATCGCCTTGATGCGTTGCTTTCTGTCTGTCATGGTGAGCAACTCCACCATTTTCATTTTGTATGGTTCGGCCCATTTTCTGGGTCTTCCAGCATTTATAGCCATAATGGAAATTTAAGTTTCATAAATCAGTGAAGAGGCTTAAAGGCTGTGACAGGAAGCATTCTTCAGACTGTCATAGTGATCATTGTGCTACAATTTCAAAATTAGGAAACCTTGCTCGAAAAAATATATAAAAAAAATGAAGGGAATAAACCGGCCCAAATCCATTCCAAATTTACTATTCCCAAATCGGAACAATGCCCATACCGATTCGCATGCGGGCTGCAAGAGCTTACTTTAAATCTAAATTGTCGTGAGAATCCAAATATTAAAAAAATTGAAGCGCAGCCGCCCAATAGGAGGATAAAGTTCTCGGATTATACTACACGGAGCCTTATTCTTCCTTTTATTCTTAGCCAGATCCACCACTTATTGCAATCGAAAGGGCCAATTGATCTTCCTTGCGCAATTAGATATAAAAAACTAAAATATAAATTTTTAAAGCATTTTACCTTAATTCATTAATTTTTACATAAATTATTTTACTTTTTTTTGTTAATTTCAAACGAATTACCGGATTATATTGAAAATATTTAAATAATTTTGAGCATTCTTATTTTTCACCGCTAAAGATTTAACCATGTCAACCAACCGAAGTACGGCACTCCAACTTTTTCTGTCGAGGCCGAAAACAACGATGGAACAGGAAAAACGAAAGATCTCCAGTTATTATGGAGAAAACGTATTTACCGATTCCAAATTGAGAGCCTATCTATCCAATGATGCCTACAAGGCTTACAGCCAGACTCTGGCCAATGGGCAGAAGATTTCCCGTGAACTTGCAGACCAGATTGCAGCAGCACTCAAATCATGGGCGATGGAGCAAGGGACGACGCACTACACCCACTGGTTTCAGCCGCTTACAGGCAGTACTGCCGAAAAGCACGACTCCTTTTTTACACTCAGCTCTTCGGGAGCCGCACTTGAGAAATTCGATGGTGATGCCCTGGTTCAACAGGAACCGGACGCATCTTCTTTTCCAAGTGGTGGTCTTCGCGCCACTTTCGAAGCAAGAGGATACTCTGCATGGGACCCTTTAAGTCCTGCTTTTATCATGGACATCGCCGGCTCTAAAACACTTTGCATTCCGACAGTATTCATTTCCTATACCGGAGAAGCCCTGGACCACAAGGCTCCACTGCTTCGTTCTATGGAGGCGCTCGATAAAGCTGCAACAGGAGTTGCGCGCTACTTCGACAGATTTGTCAACAAGGTCACAGCCACATTAGGCTGGGAGCAAGAGTACTTCCTGATCGACAAAGCAATGTACTATGCGAGACCCGACCTCATGGCCAGCGGACGCACGATCTTTGGTCGCGGTCCTGCAAAAGGACAACAGCTGGAAGATCATTATTTTGGTGCTATTCCTGAGCGGGTGTATTCTTTCATGGTGGATCTTGAAAAGGAATGTCATAAACTCGGCATTCCGGTTCGCACCAGACATAATGAAGTAGCTCCAAGTCAGTTTGAATGCGCCCCTATGTTTGAGGTATGCAATATTGCCGTGGATCACAACCAGTTGCTCATGGATCTCATGGATCGCGTGGCACGAAGACATCACCTCATCGTTCTGCTTCATGAAAAACCATTTGCTGGAATCAACGGATCCGGAAAACACAACAACTGGTCCATGAGTACGGACACAGGTACTAACCTCCTTGGCCCCGGCAAAACACCTCGAAACAATCTTCAATTTCTCACATTTTTCATCAACACCATTAAGGCGGTACACGACCATGCGGATTTACTTAGAGCCAGTATCGCCGCTGAGAGTAACGACTACCGACTTGGAGCAAATGAAGCACCTCCGGCAATCATTTCCGTATTTATCGGAGATTACCTGACGCGTGTATTGGATGCTATTGAAAAACGCGTAGACGGTGAGTTAAAAGAAGAAGAGGAAAATGACCTGAAATTGGACATTCATAAGATGATTCCCGATGTATTGCTCGACAATACGGATCGAAACCGAACCTCACCATTTGCCTTTACCGGTAATAAATTCGAATTCCGTGCAGTGGGCTCCACTGCAAACTGCGCCGACCCGATGATGGTGCTCAACCTGATTGTGGCCAACCAATTAAATGAGTTTAAGGAAAAGGTGGACAAACACATTGCGGCAGGTGAAAAGAAAGATTCTGCAATCTTAAAGGAACTGCAAGCTTGCATCAAATCTTCAAAGAGTATCCTATTCGAAGGTGACAATTACAGTGAAGCCTGGGCCAAAGAGGCCGCAAAAAGAGGACTGGCAAATATCAAGACAACTCCACTTGCTCTGGATGCGTATGGAACAAAAAAGGCAAAAAAACTCTTTCACGATGCCAAAATTCTGAATGAAAAAGAACTGGAAGCACGTCATGAAATCTACCTGGAAAAGTATATTAAAAAGGTTGAAATAGAGGCGAGCCTTGCAGAGGAACTGGCTTTAAATCAGATTTTGCCTGCATGTTTGCGCTACCAAACTGACGTTTTCCAAAATATCCGCTCAGCGGTGGATGCAGGTATTCCCAAGACAGCATTGAAAACGCAGCAGGACCTCGCGCAAAATCTTTCAAAGCATATTGATGGAGTGTATACTCATCTTTCGAAGCTGACAACCGAGAAAGAAAAAGCGCATAAACAAAAGTCGACCCGTGAGCAAGCGATCGCGTTTTGTGATAAAGTCAAGCCTGTACTTACAGCAGTTCGTGAACATGTAGACGTTCTGGAGTTATTGGTGGAAGACCAATATTGGCCTCTGCCAAAATATCGCGAAATCTTATTCAATCGATAGTAGAGACTCATGATAGGGAGACAATAAAAAAGGAGCTTATCTAAGCTCCTTTTTTATTGTCCTACCTCAAGGAAAACAAATGACATGTCTTAAGACATGTCATTTGTTTTTACTTAATTCATTGATTTATGATAATTCTTCTGGTCAACTCGCAAAAAAATTCCCCTCCATTATACTACATATCAATTAGTTATGTCCTTTTATATAGGGGATATCAAAAAATGAGAGATGACATGTCTTAAGACATGTCATCTCTATCTAAATAATGATAATCACAATTAAATAGTACTCGGTTCATTCGAAGCAGAATCCCTATTAATCGGCTAGCTATAATATTTCTCCTCACCCGAAGATAGAAGCGATCCATTCCCATGGGCACAAAAAAAAAGTCCTGCTCATTTGCAGGACTTCTCTGTTTTTCGTTTTGAAATAGATTTATCAGAAAGTACAAGTTAAATTCTCTAAAAAATAGCCGGTTGAAGGCGCCAACCGGCTATTATAATCCCATGAACATATCCAAAACTAGCTTACTTTATATCGAAAAGACGAATTTCAAATTAGTGGGTCTTGTCCAGGTAAATTTGTTAATAGGAACTCCGTGCCGGAGCACCGAGCTCCCTATTAACAAATTATAATCCCATGAACATATCCGAATTTTACGGTCGCCGATACGTTTACCGGCATTCTGATTGTATTTCTTCCCTTTGTTAAACAATCACAGTACAAGTATCCGATGATTTAAAAGCCCTACCAAGTACAAAAAAAGGGGCTTGTCATATAATATATTTTTATATATGATTACTTATTTAAGATAAGTATGCTGTAAATGAGTACATTATAAAATAGAGATAGGTCAAACACTCAAAATATGTTTCCTAAAAATTTAATTTTGGCTGTTCTAAGCCCAAAAAAAAATGAAATTGGATAAAAAAAATCCTAGAACGGACTCAAAACGTCCGGATTTTTAAGGTAACTGGTGTCCGTAAGACAATGTAAAAAAGCAAGCAAACTTTTCTTCTGACCCTTGGTCAGGTTCAACGGACGGATAAATCCGTTTTTATTTTCAGCATAATGCCCACCAGAATTATAATGTTCAATGACTTCTTCCAGTGTTTTAAAGCGGCCATCATGCATATAGGGAGCCGTCAATGCAATGTTGTACAAGCTGGGCGCTTTGAATCGGCCATTGTCCAGCCTGACCCCATTTATGGCACCCCTGCCTAAATCTTTAAATCCATCCAAACTGGTCACAGAGTCAATGCCATTATTGAAAAAGTCATTAGCCTGCATCAAAGGCGCCGCATGACAATGAAAACACTCGGCATCCGGAATCAACGGATCAATATTAAAATAAAGGTCGTGGCCTTCCTGCTGGTCCGCATCATAAAACAACTCACCCCGCAATTCCTTTTGGTACACAGACTGACCACCCGCAAGCAGGATTCGCTCGTATTGGGCAATGGCCTTGGCCGCAAGATCTTTGCTTATCTCTGATTTATTCGATATTCCAAAAGCTTTCCGAAACATTTCCGGATAGGTCTTGTGCCGCCTTAACTTGATTTCGACATTTTTCCAGTCTTCATGCAATTCAATGGGGTTTTGAACCGGCTGTATAGCTTGTTCTTCAAGACTGGATACCCTTCCATCCCAAAATAAACCCTTGATATAATAAGCGGTATTGAGCACCGTCATCGAACTTCTGGTTCCAACCTGTTTATCCACTCCGGGACTTACTGCTAAATTATCCGTAAAGGCTTTATAAGGATTGTGACAACTGGCACATGCCATGGAACTGTCTAATGATAAAATCGGATCATAAAACAAATGCCTTCCCAATTGAAGTCCTTCCACAGTGAGTGGATTATCCGGATTAAGTGGGAGTCTTGGAAGTCCAGCCGGTATGGTTAATGGATATTCGACTGGATTGTACGGAATCTGACTTAGATTATCCGGGTCAGCTACTGGATCCTTACTGCAGGAAAATATTCCTATAAAAATCAGGGCACTATACAAAAACAGCTTGCTCAAGGTATATTATTATTTTAATGAAAATGCAGCTGCATATCGGTCCATCATTTGATTCATCACGTCACTTTTATTGTGAATTTGAGGATTTGCAGGAATATCAAGACCATTAGAACCCGATCTGAACAATTCCTCATGTTCCAAAATCATCGTGATCCGGCTGGTCTGGTTCGCAAGTACTTCAAAGTCTTTTAACAGACTGACCGTTCTTTTCGCATCGTCAAAACCGGAGTGATAGCTAAAGCTGAAATTGTTAGCGCCATCATTAAAAATGCCCTCTGTTTTGGAAAAGATGTAACTGTTCCATCCCGCCCAGTAATGAGTTCCCTCACCAAGAGGTTCAGTTGGTAAATAATCTACCGGCTTCGTTGCATTCTGTTCAGCGCTCAGACCCAGGATAAAACTCAAACCAGTATATTCTTTTGCAGGGATTTTTGTAAAAGTAAGCTTGATCCCATTTTCTGCTGAAGCTGAATCCACCTGTTTATCGGTCAAGGCAATGTAATCGACATCTTTCAATGCAACCACGCCACTTTCACTTAATAATCTGGAAGTACTCATGAAAAACTCTGATTTCGTCAACTCGATGGTGCCTTTGTTGAAATAGTTATAGGAGGCCCCAGAAATTAAAGCTTTACCACCGTACGTACCTTTTATTGTCAATTCTAAAGTTCCGAACTCCTTGTCATTACTATCACTACAGGAGATAAATATGAATGCAAAAAAAGAAAAGGTAAAAAAAGCATTTTTGAGCTTCATAAAACGGGCTTTATATAGAGACGAATATCGAGATGAAAAAGTTTTACGTTTTGAATATTTCAATCAATTTTTGGCATCTTTTTGCTGCTTGATAAATTGCCGGACAAAATTCTTAACCTGATAGGAAAATTCCTTTTCCAATATCCAGTTAAAATAGTTGGGCTCCTGCCTCCAGACTTCCTGAAAGCTTTTGTTGATGTATTTTCCAAAGTTAAAGACCAATTCACCATTATCTCCAAATCTCAGGCGTTGGGTGATGTCGGGTGTTTTAAGATCGTTCGTAAAATCGTGCAATGCCTGCACGTCATTTTTTACCGGGTTTTTCTGAACATTGCCCTCTTCATCCAGATAATCCGCATTTTGATAGCGTTCCAATTGTCCTTGCAGCACATCGACAGTAGCTCTGATATCAATCAAGGCATCATGGGCATTGACCAGGTCTTTGCCACAATAAAACTGAAAAGCAGCTTTTAATGTGCGTGGTTCCATTTTATAAAATATCCGCTGGACATCAATCAATCGTCGTTTATGCATTTCAAGATCATATCCGTAACGCGCAAACTCTTCTGCAAGCATCGGAAAGTCAAAGCGGTGGCTATTGTATCCTGCCAGGTCAGCATCGCCGATAAATGCGTACAGCTCGGCGGCAAGGTCCTTAAAGGTGGGTTTATTTGCCACTTCCGCCGGACCAATTTTATGAATCTGGTAGGCTTCTTCTGAAATGGGAATTCCCGGATTAATAATCTGATTGTACTCAATAGGAGGGCTACCTTCTTTTGGATACTTAATCATAGCCAATTGCAGGATCCGGTCGCGGATGACATGGAGGCCTGTGGTCTCTATATCGAGAAATATGAGATCGCGCTTTAATTGAAATGCACTCATTTGTTGTATTTGCTAAACCTGTATGTAAAATAATGATTTGATGATTGGGAATCAGGAATTTCACCCGGATCCTCCGTTCCGCAAAGGTACTATTCCATGAATCTATAATTGTCTATTATCGAAAAGCACCTTATTACAATTCTATTACATCGTATGTTTTGGATATTCCATGAGGAATCAGGAAAGAACCATCCAAATTTGTACTTTTGTCGCTTGTTGAGAGGTGCAAAATGAGTTGGATTGAAAAAGTGATCGATTCGACATCATCTACAATTCATTGTCTGTAATGCAGTCTTTAGTCTTTAACGATGCAAAACTGCGCCACAAAATGTTGTTCTATTACACTAATATTGCACATTCTTTCAAAAGAACAAACTCATGTCACAATGGGTGCTTAGCTCAGTTGGTTCAGAGCGCCGCCTTGACAGGGCGGAGGTCGGCAGTTCGAGCCTGCCAGCACCCACTTCTTTTAGCTCATCCGGCAGATTTCCTATGGCTCTGATTCATGCGCCTGAATTCGAGAATTGAGATCCTTCCTTAACGCAATCCTTTTATCATCTTCTCCTTCTTCGCATCCTATAATTTGATAAAAAGGCATTGTGCCTGTTGTACCCCATTTTGCAGTTGCAACACATAAATTCCTGGGCTCAGGCTGCTCACTTCCAGCTGATGCACATTTAATTGCCCTGCTTCCAAATGGCCATTCAAGAAAAGTTTGGAATGCATGTCGAGGATACTCCAATTTTTAAATTCCATTGCAGTCCGAAACTGGAGTTGATCAGAAACGGGATGCGGAGAAATGTGGATGAGCCCATCCGCAATTTCATTTGGATTGCGCGTAGCGGGGATTACGACATTGACGGGATCCGAAAGAGGGCTGTGACAGCCATTGGAATCAATAACTTCTACCTGGTAAGGACCATCCGCCCCATTGCGGACAAGCCAATACGGGGCGATACTTGAGCCAACCAACGCTCCCAGGCGAAACCAGCGATAACTCGAATACCCGGATTCTGTAAAAAGGGAATCGTTTAAAACCTGCAACTGAACTTTTCCAGGAACTGGGAATACCTCAATATCAACAGCATTGGAAAATAAAGAAGCACATCCTGCAGAGTCCACATACCGGACCTGGTATGTTCCGGAATCATATACCCAAAGTCGCTTTCCTCTTTCCTGCAGCTCATTTCCATTGCGATACCAAATGTTTGATTTTGCTTTGATTTCATCGCAGGCAATGAGAACTGTGGAATCCCCCTTGCAAAAGGAAATACGCATTGGCAAAGTGATACACGTGCTGTCCGGAATCTTATCTCCGATTTTAAAATCCTGGGTTGCAATGCAATTTCCATTGTTTACCGTCACACTGTAATTTCCGGGAGCCAATTTCTCCAGAGTAGCACTGGTATCTCCTGTCGACCATAAAAAGCGAACTCCGCCGATTCCACTCAAATTCGTAGTTGCGCGGCCATCCTGTCCGCCATTGCAAGTGACATCTGTCGCCTTTACCTGAACCTGCAATGTGCATGTATCCAGTATCTGGTAAATGCTGCTGGTGCTCGCATCTGCGAAATACAAATTTCCCTGCGCATCTTCCCCAAAACTGGTCAGCGCATTATTTGTAAAGTCAAAAACAAGCGTATTTGCATATGCATTTCCAGCCTTTTTTTCCAATGTCCAGATCTTACCGCTGCAATAGTCTCCGTAAATGTATTTGCCATAGAGCGTGGGGAACCTGCTTCCTCTATAGACATAACCACCGGTCACCGAACATCCGTTGATGGTCTCATCGCTTAAATAATCAAATATGGGAAATGTAAATTTGGATTTCACATCACATCCTGCAAGATTGAAATCTGCATTTCCTTCATAACAGCGCCAGCCGTAATTATGGCCACCGGGATCACCATAAGGTTCAAAGTCAACTTCTTCCCAGCTGCCCTGACCTACGTCGCCAATCCAAATATCTCCCGTAAGTTTGTCCATGCTGAATCGCCAAGGATTTCGCATACCCACAGCCCATATTTCAGGTAAATAGGAACTGTCATGTACAAATGGATTTGATGCAGGAACCTTAAATGATGCACTGGTATCGACATCAATCCTGAGTATTTTTCCCAGTCTGGACTTTTTGTTTTGTGCATTATTTTGCGGGTCGTTTGCACTTCCACCATCCCCCATGCCTATATACAGATAACCATCTTTTCCAAATTTAATGCAACCGCCATTGTGGTTGGTGTAAGGCTGAACAACTGTTAGCAGCATCCTACCCGAAGTGGAATCAATTTTGTTGGAATCCGCACTAACTTTATATTCTTCAATCACGGTCATGGTTGAATTTGAGCGGTCGGTATAATTGACATACAATAAACCATTCTTCTTGTAGTCAGGATGAAAAGCCATCCCCAGCAATCCTTGTTCATTGCCACTGGAACGCACTTTTGTCGTGATGTCCAGAAATGGGCTTGCAACAAGACTGTTGTCTTTAATAATCCTAATTTTTCCAGTCTTTTCTATAACAAATAAGCGGTCATCACCGCAATGAGAAATATCTACAGGAATGGACACACCGGAAATCCATTTGTTGATACGGATGCCATTTTGTGACTTGCAGGGCAAGGCCATGCAAATCACCAATGCGAAAGTGATTGTGGTTTTTATCATGGGTTACTATTTAAAAAATAATCAATCGTATCATGTGTTTACCTCCATCCTCTGTTTTTATTTTAACAAGGTAAACTCCCTGACTAAGTTTCCAGTCAATGGCCGCAGCCTTCCCGGGATCACAGGAATACAGTTGAGGCGGAATAAGTGACCTTCCGTCCAGCGTGATCAACTCCATGTAAAACCTTTTGGATAGACTATGATTCAATATATAATACAAGGCATTCCCGGATACAGATGGATTGGGAAAAATGACAAATGGCCTGGAGTTTTCGGCTTCCGTTTCCTGCTGCCCGGTCGACATAGGCACGTTTAAACTAAAAGCGGCGTTGCAGTTGTCTGCATCCGTCACGATGAGGATATAATTTCCTGCCTTGAGATTCGTGATCGTCGAAGTTCTGTTTCCATTACTCCACAGGTATTTATAAGGCTTCCTGCCTCCGCCTGTCACAACGCTTAGGGCACCGGTCCCCGTCCCATTGTCACTAAGAATAATGGTATCGTTCAAAATGATCTGATCCGTCCATTGAAGATGAAGAAAAATAACACTGTCACAGGAGTTGGCAGATGTATTTTCCAGTATGACTTGATACAAGCCGGGTTTATCAAAGCTGTTGTTCGCAAGTGTGTAACTTTCACCGTAACAGGCGGTGTCATAAAAATGAAAATAGGATCTGCTCTTTGGAATGATATCTATACAATCTGTTGCGGTACATCCGTTGAATCCTGTTACCGTAACACAATAAGTCCCACCGGTATCCACCGTAATCTTACTTGTTGTATCCTGCGTGTTCCAATGGTATTTCAAAAACGAGGCATTTAAACTTACCTGTGCCTGGTCTCCCGTACAAAGGGTAGATGGAGCAAACATTCCAACGCGCGGAGCATTCGAAGGCTCCACCACAACACAATTGGTGCCTGTACATCCCGAGTTATCCGTGACCGTAACGCAATAGGTACCCGGAGTACTTACCCGGATTTGCTGAGTGCTGTCTCCTGTACTCCATGCATACTTGGAAAATGTGCCCGCATCCAAATTTGTTTGCTGCCCCTGGCAGACAAAAAGAAATCCTGCAATATCCGGTTTCAGATTGTCAACAAAACTTACTTTAATGTCATCCTTACTTGTACAGTATCCATTATTCACTTCAACTGTAAAAGTGTAGGTTCCAAATGAATCCACACGAACGTTCGTTTGGCTATTTAAAGAATCACTGAAAAGTACGTTTCCCGGGCCGCTTGTTTTTTTCCAGATGGCTTTTGTAAAACTACCGAAACTGCTTAATGCGGCATCGTATCCGCAAACCTTGAGGTCAGGCCCGGCCGAAACAAGTGGTCTGGCGCGAAAGATCAATACCTGAAAATTGGAAATGCTCAAACAGGGATGCAGATAGTTTATTTCACCATTGGCATTTCGTCTTCCCGCAACCCGCGAAATATAAAACCAGGTGTTGAGTTTAAATCGCGATGGATCGAAAGTAAACAAGCCAATGGAATTCGATTTTACGATGGAATGAACGGGGTCAAGTGGGTCTGTAAAAATCAAATAAACGGCCAAATCCTGTGGATCCAGAACTTCCATTCCAAGATGCTGAACGCTAAAACTCTGTCCTTCGCAAACCTGGATGGTATCCTGAGGCATGGCCCCTGCCTGCGAATTACAATCGCATTTTTCATAGCCCTTATAGACGATGGTGCATTGATTGGCATCCGTTATTTCAAATTCATAACCTGATTTGCAGAGCAAGGTGTCCGAAACAAAAAGACCAGTACCATTATCGAGTTTTCCCCGCCCTTTGGTGACCAAATAAGGCGCTGCACCGCCGCTGATCGTAAACATGATTTGAAATGCGGAATCGGTTTTAATTCGCGACAATTGAGCATTTAGTAAATTGAGTTTCGGACTCACATCGAGCCACAATTGACTGAATGCAGTCGTGTCGCATGCATTCATTGCCTGCACCCGCAAATTGTGCATTCCGGAATTAAGATTTTTGAGAACAATAAAACTATCCGTCGTTAGCCCAAAAAGAGTATCTGCAAAATACCAACGATATGCAGCCGCCCCCGCAATCGAACGAATCGAGTAGATATGCTCTTCAGGGCCCGGACACAACTTCAAATCACCAATAATCGGACCCGGCGCATCCAGATTGAAGCGCTCCTTTCCTGCCAGCACGCGAACCAGATAACTGCAGTTGTCGCCATGACATCCCGTGATGATAAGAGTGTACGTACTCCCGCGTTCAAAAAGTTTGCCTCCTATGGTAATAGTTCCATTCGTGCATTCCGTTTTGCACAGCAGCACCGAATCTCCCGGCTGCAAACAAGACTTCCAGATTGCAACTTGCATTCCCTTGTACACCACACCGTTTTCAGTTATGCCCGGACAATCCACGGGAAGAATTTCAATCACGATACTGTCTGAAGGAGCAACAAAAGACAAGCAACGTGGATTCAATACCTGAACATTTGAATCACAGAGGAAATAGTGGATACTCGTATCTATGACACCCAGTGTTCCGCAATAATTATGCAAGGAGGAGGTACTGCAAAAAGCAAGCGCCGACTCGCAACGCTTACCTGCAAGAGGCTTATCACATTTCTGAGGATCATACACGACGACGCGAAATGAATCTATTGCTATTTCAAAAGAGGGAATAGCAGGATTTGTAATGCGGCCGCTGTAATACCCTTCATCAAGGGATGAAGCTTGTATGATTTCATAGGTATTTTTATTGCTTATAAACACCAGACTGGAATCCTTAAACCATTTGTAATTATTTTCAGTGAGACCCGGATCCACTCCGGTTTGAATAATATAATTTGATCCGGATGCTGCAAAGATCAAAGGGTTCAGCTTTACAGGGTCCTGGGGAGCAAACTGGTAATTGTATCTTCGGTGAATCGCAGTAAGCGGAATGAGGTCTTCAAATGTGAGTTTATTTCCATAAATGACAATGCCGAATGGAAAAGAATTGCCCCAGGTGCTTACAACAGAATAATCGGGAATCTCGGTGAAACTATTGTTCTCAATTCTCAAACTATTCAGCGGTGCAGCGGTAAAATCCGGAACTCGTCCGCTAAAATCATTATTGTAAGCCCAGAAGTGAATCAACTTGGTCAGTTGGGACATATTGGGTGGAAATGCCCCTGAAAATAAATTCTCCTGAAGATAAATTTCCCTCAATTCAAGCATCTGTCCAAGGGCAAAAGGAACATTACCGCTCAATTCATTGTGATTTAGATCCAGGATATTCAACTTGGATAGCTGCCCGAAAGTCGGAGGAATAACGCCCGTTAGTTTGTTGTATGACACATTCAGTACAACGAGATTGGACAAGTTGCTCAGAGAATAGGGAAGGCCGCCCTCCAATTGGTTTTTGGCCAATGAAAGATATTTCAGCGAACTGCACTGGGAAAGTTCAGCTGGTATCGCACCTGACAACAGATTGTCTTCAAGAACCAGCTCCTCCAGTTGCCCGAGCATTCCCATTTGAGACGGAATTGGACCGGCTACTTCATTGCCAAATAAATAAAAGATCTTCAGATCCGAAAGAAATCCAAGAGAGCCCGGTAAAAATCCTTTGAGTTTGTTGTTGATTAAAATTACATTTTGAACACAGCCATTCGGATTCAAAGAAACTCCATTCCACTGCGTCATAGGCTTCTGCAAATCCCATGAGTTAGTCCAGTTTGGACCATCGGTGGATTGATAAAAGTCAACCAGAATAAGTGAATCGCTAAACCGGGAACAGGCGCAAAGGCTTGGCGCCTCATGCAATGTGGTCGAATGAGCAGCAGGTGCCCAAAGCAAAAATAGAATTGAAACAAAAATAAGCATCGGATCTTCGTTTTGTTTGATGGCCAGAGTTTTGGAGGTTCAGATGGACCGTTTGAAGCTTTATTGTTTCAGTAAAAATAATCAGAAAACAAGAATTAAGCCAAATGAATCATATGAGACCTGACATACACTAAAATCCTAAATGGCAAATTTGGCCAAGCTCCAAATTTCTACAATAATATACACTAAAATTAATATGTGTATTTAGCTATAAATGTATTATTTATAGGAATTACCACAGATTCACTTCCGGTTGAATGCGAATGCCAAAAGATTCGAATACAGATTGCGCCAACTTTAGTGAAAAGCGCAGGATTTCATCTCCTGTAGCTGCACCATAATTCACCAAAACCAAGGCCTGTTTCTCATAACAGGCTACATCTCCTTCCCTTTTGCCCTTCCATCCACACCGTTCGATCAGCCATCCCGTTGGCACCTTGACCATGCCGTCTGCCTGCACATAACCCGGAATATCCTGAAAACCTTTCTGAAGTTCCTCAAAATGTGATCTGCTGATAGAGGCATTCTTAAAAAAGCTTCCTGCATTTCCGATCACTGCCGGATCCGGCAACTTACTGCGGCGTATAGACTTCACCATTTCTGCGATTTGGTGAATACTTGGGTCTTGAATGCCTTGCGCCAGTAATCCTTCCTTGAGAGCTGCATATTGGATGTTGGGCCTGGATGCCTTCTTCAACAGCATTTGAATTGAGGTAATAATAAGCCGGTCTTTCCATTCCCTTTTGAATTTGCTGTCGCGGTAACCAAACCCGCATTCATGCTCCGGAATGATCCGCCATGTCTTATCCTTTACATCAAAAGCTTCTACTGCGTGCAACACATCCTTCAATTCAACTCCATAAGCGCCAATGTTCTGGACAGGCGCTGCGCCGGCAGTTCCGGGAATAAGACTGAGATTTTCAATGCCTCCAAATTCCCGCTCGACGGCCCAATCTACAGTGTCACTCCACACTTCACCCGCTCCAACCTTTACAAGTACCTGCTCTTTGGATTCCTCCAACAATTCGATACCTTTTATTTGGATATGAAGAACAGGCTGATCTATGTTTTTTGTAATGAGAACATTGGTTCCGCCCCCTAAAATTTTAAATGATTTCGCAGGCAAACATTCAGGCAGTTCCTGTGTACGATGCACTGGGATCAAAGATTCGGCAAGTGCTTCAACATGAAAACTATTGTATGCTCTTAGTGATACCAAATGCACAGAATTAAAATGGTTAAAACAATCTATACGACAACTGAACACCTTGCTGCAGCGTCCATGCCTTTTCCTTTGATGTGCCCAATCGAAAATAAGCCATAATTAAAAACTGGGAAAATCCTCCACCAACCGCAATTTCTCCAATATACGTTTGAAACCATTTCCGCGAAAGATAATCGTATTTGTGAATCAAGCCAAAAAGTTCTGTACGCGAATATTGCAGTCCTGCTCCAACTGAAAATCCAAAAAGTTGATCTTTACTAAAACCCGTCAATGCGCCAAAATTTATTTTGCCGAGAACGTAATAGGCTGCCGCTCCAAGTCCTTTATATCTGGGAAAATCAAAAGCAAGCGGTGCAAAATTTCCTCCGCACTCTGCTGCTAAACCGATATTGCTTCCCCCGCCTGAAAATTTAAATCCTGCATTGATTCCGAAAATCTGACCGGCAGATCCCGGACTATCTGTCACTTGTGGATCCACGGGATTTTTATACCATTGATACACATCAGTTCCGAGGAGGATGTCGAATTTACACTGTGACTTAACCGGTATAAAAGAAGAGAAAAGCAGGTATAAAACAATTGTTCGCATAAAGCAATCTGGAATGCGCAAGATAACTAAAATGCAGATTTGCACATCAGGCTTCCGGGGCTTCCATTTGAAGTTCTACGAGTGCTTTGTAGGTACCATGAGGTATTTGCAATAAACTCTCATGTGTCCCCGACTCCACTATTTTACCTTTATTCATGACATAGATGCAATCGGCATCACGAATAGTTGACAAACGATGAGCTATGATTATTGAGGTTCGGTTCAACATCAACTGATCCAGTGCATCCTGTACCAGACGTTCGCTCTCTGCATCAAGTGAAGACGTCGCTTCATCGAGCACCAAAATAGCAGGATCTTTGAGGATTGCACGTGCTATAGCGATTCGCTGACGCTGGCCCCCACTTAATTTAATTCCCCGCTCACCCACAACGGTCTCAAATCCATCGGGGAATGATTGGATGAATTCGAGGGCGTTTGATTTTTTGGCAGCCTCCCATAAAGCCTCTTCGGAAGCCTTCGGATTCCCGTAAAGAATATTCTCGCGAATGGTACCGCCAAACAGAAGGATTTCCTGTGGAACGATTGCGATGTTTTTACGGAAGGCCGATAATTCAAATGTTTCTACCGCCTGGTCATCAATATAAATATGACCTGAATTGGGATTGTAAAATCGCATAAGCAGTTGCACTATAGTGGATTTACCGGATCCACTGGAACCCACAAGTGCAATCCGTTTTCCCTTTTCAACCTGAAAACTGATCTTGTTTAATACCTGCATTTCCGGCCTTGCAGGATAATTAAAACTCACTTCATCGAAAACCAGCTTTCCCTCAAAATGAAATTTGGACAAGGCATTCGAATGGCTGATTTCTATTTCCTGGGGTCTGTCCAGAATTTCCTGGATGCGCTCCGTTGCACCAATGGATCCTGCAAGCGCCGTGTATAAATTTCCCAGGCCGGCAATGGCGCCTCCGATAATACCGGTGTACACAATAAAGGAAAATAAATCGCCAATTGGCATCTGTCCCTGACCAACCATGAGAGCACCCCTCCACAGAATGTAAAAAAGACCTCCAAATAAAACCGTGATGATGAAAATGAAGAAAATGCCACGCATTTTGGCATAGGTCATGGACGTAGCCACCATTTTTTCAATGGCATTCGTAAACCGTCCCAACTCAAATCCTTCATTGGTAAATGCTTTTACGTTCTGGAAAGATTGAAAACTTTCTTCTACAATGATGTTGGTATTTGCAAGGTTGTCCTGCCTCGTTTTGGACAAGGTACGGATATACCTTCCAAACAAAATGCTTGCTATCACAATTACAGGAAAAGTCAACAACATGATCAAGGCTAGATGTGGTGTCATCCAGGCCAGAATGACCACTCCGGTTATCAATACAACAATTTGTCGTAAAAATTCGGCAAGTGAAATGGAAAACGCCGCCTGTAATTGTTCTACGTCTGCTGTCAGACGGCTTGTTAGTTCACCCACGCGATATCGTTCAAAATAACTCAATTCTTGCGTAATCAATTTCTCATACAATGCCTTGCGCAAATCCGCCATACCCATTTCGCTCACTTTTGCAAAAAATGTCGTGCGGTAATAAGAAAGCACACCCTGAATAATTAAAATTATGAGAAATATATAGCCAAAATGTTCCAGGGCAATTCCGTATTTTCCTTTCCCCGTAGCTGTATTTGCCATCTCTCCGGCTGCTGCAGGAAAAACCATAAAAAGTGAACTCCCAATGACAAGAAAGATCATCCCAAAAATAAAATACCACTTGTAAGGTTTTATAAACCGGAAGATCCGGTAGGACTGAGTCAGACTGTGCCAACTGATCCGCGCGCGTTTTTGCATGTTTCTAAAAACAGTTTTATCCGGAATTGGTTGCTGGTTTCACAGGATGTTTGCCAATAAAAAAGGCTGCCCACATCGGACAGCCTTCTTGCTTTATTTTTTAAAAAACTTAGAGTTTTTGAAATTTACCCCGTGCCACAACATTGTTTTCAAAATACAAGTAAATCAGGTAGGTGCCAGGCTTTAAATCCTTGACCGGAACTGCAATCCGGTTATCTCCTGCTTCAAGTTCAACAGGCTGCTTATATACATTTGTATTTGCAAGATCCCCTATCACTAATGTTACACTGGCCTGCTGATTGCTCTTTACGGAAATAATCAGGTCTTCAAGCGCCGGATTAGGACTCACATCGTAAATAACAATATCCAGCCTTCCTCCCGTACCAATCTTTCCGATGCGAATCGTTTTGGCCACTTTGCATTCGATTCCATTTATAACATAATACAATACCACATTATAGCTTCCTGCTTTTGCATAGGTATGCTTTACAAAGGCATCCGAAGAACTCTCCCCATCTCCAAAATTCCAAACTAATTTATCCACAGTCTGACCATTAAAATTGGGTTCAAATTTGACAGTCTGCTGATCGATGTAAAATTTAAATTCCGCATTGCATGGACCATTAGGATCCTTAATTCCAACTTTTACTTCTTTTGTGACCTGGCAAACCACCCCATTGATGGAAATATATAAAGTTACTTTATAGACTCCCGGACGGGCATAAGTATGTGAGGTAATTTCATCTGATGAGCTATTTCCATCGCCAAACTCCCAACGCACTTTATCGGGTTTAGCTCCCTTAAAGTCCGGTACAAAATTGGCAGTAAGCTGGTCGATTGAAAAACTAAAATCAAGCGGACAAGGTGAAACAACCGGACCTACCGTGATCCAAGTAGTCAACTCTACCTTGCAGAACTCTCCGGTAATTGTAGTGACCACTTTATATTTTCCGGGTGCAGAATAGGAATGTTTGACTTCAATTCCATTCCCTGTTGTTCCATCTCCAAAGTCCCAGCTGACATCCTTTATAGGAAATGCTGCACTGGCTGTGAAAATATAATAACTGCCTGCATTTGTGCTACCAGGCGCTGCACCGATATGTACTTTGCCACAGCATGCATTATCCCATTGTGGAGCAGGAGGTGGTGGCGGGTTGACGGTCACAATTTCCACTTTTTGCTGGTACTGTTTTTTACAGGTCGTGTTAGCAACAGTCAGTGTAACAAGATATACTCCTTCTTTAGCATATTGGTGCTTAACGGATTGGCCTTTATCGCTTGCACCATCTCCAAAGTCCCAATAATATTCTGCAGTCTTGGAAGATGAACTTGCCTGGAAAGCAACCCAGCGATCTGAAAGAAGCTGAAAAACAAAACGTCCATCACAGGGATCGCCTCCCGGATTCTGTGTTGCACAAATAATAAAGTCATGGCGGAATTCACCTTCAACAGCAGGTGCTTTCTGCGTCAGCGGCGCCCTGGAACAGGGATCGATAACTTGTATCGTATATTCCTTTACGGTACCGTCTAATTTAAATACATGTTCATAATTTCCATCTGCATTTGTCTGCAATTTTACTGCACCACTTGCAGAGGCCGCATTGGACAGGATAACTACCGACCAATCCGGTACAGGCTTTTTGTTGGTATCATAGATGGTACCAAAAATTTTCATCTCCTGGGATTGCACACCCAGAGTACATAAAAAGAGAAGAAAAGCAAGAGCATTACGCATAGTCATATCTTTAAAATTTAATTAAAGTAAATCACAAATAAAGATACGATGAAAGACCGGTAAGGGTTGCGTTCAATAAGTTCCTAACAAAAAAAAAGTCCGGGCGAGCACCCGGACTAATAAACCAATCTCATGAAAAGGTATGAAAAGACGAAGCATCTTTAGTCAACATTGTCGTGGAGGAATGAATTTTCTTCCCTGATTTCAGGTCTGTTGTCCTCATCCATTACCATTCGTACTCTTGAAGAGTTTAACTCTGATGATGGGTTGACACGGTCCAGCCTTACGTTCCTCCGTTCATAAGCTGGAATATTTTCGGTTTCGGATAGCGTTTTAGAATCTGTCAAAGGCAAATTACCAGAATCATTACTTACACGACGGCCTCCAAAAAGAGAATGATGTTCATCTCTGTTTTTAGCCGTGCCAAGGCTTCTGCCGGACATATCAAAACGATTTCCACTATAGGCCTCTGCAGCTTTTGAATCCGATGTCTGTTCATCAAATTCAATTACACGTGCGCTACTTGATTGACCGGATTCCATTGAGTGCTTTTCATCAGAATGATCCAGGTCTATTACGATGCGACCCTGATCCCTCCTTTCCTTATATCCTGCACCAAATCCGGTGGCGATAAGCGTTACACTAATTTGATCATTCAAACTGTCATCTACACAGGAGCCCCAGATCAAATCTGTTTCAAAACCCGCTTCCTGTTGGATGTATTCCGTGATTTCGCCCACCTCATCCATTGTAATTTCGGGGTTCCTGCCCGTCGTGATATTTAGCAAAATGTGCTTTGCACCCCGAATATCATTGTCTTCGAGAAGCGGTGAATTAAGCGCTAACTCTATCACTTTGCGAGCCCGATCTTCACCCGCTGCCATTGCAGATCCCATGATCGCGACACCACTTTCCTTCATCACAAAATTGACGTCCTCAAAATCGACGTTTATATAGCCGGGAACCGTAATAATCTCAGCGATTCCCTTAGCCGCCGTTGCCAATACATTATCGGCGTGGCTGAAGGCGCTTGACATTGGCAAATTCCCATAGCTTTCGCGCAATTTATCATTCGACACGACGATCAAAGCGTCGACATTTTGCTTCAGTTGTTCGATCCCCTCTCGAGCGTGGCGTCCCCTCCGCGGCCCTTCAAATGAAAAGGGCAGCGTGACAATACCTACGGTAAGAATGCCCATTTCACGGGCGATTTTCGCAAGAATGGGCCCTGCTCCGGTACCTGTTCCACCTCCCATACCCGCTGTGATAAACAACATTTTGGTTCGGTTCTCCAGGAAATTTTTTAGGTCTTCCGTCGATTCGAGACAAGCCTGCTTGCCCATTTCCGGATTGTTGCCTGCACCCATGCCCACAGTGAGCAAAGGTCCAAGCTGAATTTTTACGGGAACGGTACTTAAATCAAGGGACTGCTGATCGGTATTGCAGATTGCAAAATCCACACCGCGTATACCAAGATTAAACATATGAGTCACGGCATTGGTTCCACCTCCGCCAACTCCGATTACCTTTATGATGGATCCCGTACTCATATTAAACAATTCAATATCTGTTTATGATGTAAAGATACATAATTATATATTAGAAATAAAAATAAATTATTAAATATTTTTATATATAATATTTCTTCATTTAAAGCTCGGAATCCGGACTGGGCGCAAAGAATCTGGAAAGGGCGCCATAGCTTTTGGAAACCACTTTATCAAGCCAACTATTATCCTCTGTTGGTCCCTCTGCAATCATATTGTCATCCACACCCAATGGAAAGACTGTTTTAGCTTTAGAGCTTTCAACAAGCTCAGGTATCTCGACAGGCATTCTCTTCAATGCTTCACGGAGAATGCCAATCGCAGCCGTATTCCCGGGATTGGACTCTTCTTCATCCAAATGGCTGATGCCCTGTGTCAAGGGTTTTCCAATTCTGGTTGACAAGCCGGTTTGGTATTCCGCCTGCAATTCAATATCTTTTAATCGGGCGCCCCCACCGGTGAGTACCATCCCTGCAATCAGTTTATTCTCAAAACCACTCCTTCTGATTTCCCACATCACGTATTCGAAAAGCTCTTCAACCCTGGATTGGATAATCTTCGCCAGATTCTTTTCAGAAATTTCCTTCGGCTCCCGCCCCATTAGACCCGGTATGGTAATGATCCGGTTATCGACGATTTCTTCAGCTATGGCAGAGCCAAATTTCACTTTTAGTTTTTCAGCCTGATCTGACATCACTGAACATCCCGTTTTAATATCCTTTGTGATCACATTGGAGCCGAGCGGTATGACAGAAGTGTAACGCACAATTCCATCCGAATAAATGGTAACTTCTGTCGTGCCGCCTCCAAGATCAACGAGCACGACACCCGCTTCTTTTTCATCCGCAGATAAAACCGCCTCGGCGGTTGCAGTTGGCTCGAGAATAAAACCGGCGATGCTCATTCCTGCGCGCTCAACTGCTTTGACAAGATTTTCCAGAGCATCATTATTTGCAGTAATAATGTGAAAGTTGGATTCTAGTCTGGAGCCCGTCATGCCAACCGGATCCAAATAGCCCTCTTTAAAGTTATCGATATAAAACTCCTGAGGTATGACATGTAAAATTTTATCACCATGAGGCAAGGCAATTTTATGCATGTCCTGAATCAACCGATCAATGTCCTCTGACGAAATTTCAGTTTTGGGATCATCGCGATACAGGATTCCCTGATGATGCAGACTTTTTATATGCTCACCTGCGATGCCCACATACACCGAACGAATTTCTTGTTTGGACCTTTTTTCTGCAAGGTCGATCGCATCGCCGATCGCTTTCGCCGTTTTCTCAATATTAGTTACCACACCGCGGTTCAGGCCATCGCATAAGGCTTTCCCAAAACCCAGAAACTCAATATTTCCAAGCAGGTTTTTACGGCCCACTGCCGCACACACTTTTGTAGTACCCACATTGAGCGCAACTACAATATTTGGATTAAGTATGGTTTCCATATCTACGTTTTAATAATTTGGTGTTGTACTAACTTTCCTGATTCGATTTTTTTCCAACAATCTGACCTTTAAATTTTACACTTATGGTCTGATAAACATTCCATCCCTGGCGGCCCATGTTCTCTGAATAAAATAATTTAAGCCTGTCCAATTTGTCTTCAATCATATCTGAACCTCCAAGCAAGATTTTCTCGTTTCCGATTTTTGGGATCAGGGTGAATTCTCCATTTGCATCCTGGTCAATTTGTTCAACCAGTGAATTTGCAAAACTATCTGCACGTATTGCCTCCGCTATGCGAATCAGTGAACCATAAAATAATTGTTGCTTTTTGTCCAACTTCATTCCATTAACGGGATTCAATGCTCCGGTAGCAACGGGGACCCGTGAAGCGTATTGGCTCGATACCGGAATCACAAATCCTTCGCGATCTAAATAAAATTGACGGCTATGCTGGTCAATCACACGGACTATTGGAACTCTCGGCATCAGTTGAATATGCAATCTGCCTTTGCCGTCGACAAAAACTTCCACCTCGTCTACCAAAGGCTGCTGATGCAGAAAATCTTCCAGCTCCTTCAGTCGCAAGGCATAAATTGAAATGTTCTGGATCTCCTTTTTATAAAAAAGGCGTACCCATTTTTCGACATCCTTTTTTTCCAATAAGGCCGTATTGGAATCATCTGCCAACTCGATGATATATCCCTTCAGTCGTGAACTGCGTTGCTCCTTAATGGATAACATCCACAAAAATCCAATACCGGCCAGCAACATCAGATTGAAACTGATGATTAATAAACCCTTTATGTCGCTGCGTATGTTCATCCCAATTTGATTCTAGACCAGTTCAAGATTTTGCTATTTCTTATTGTATTTTTCCTTTATCATTTGTACCAGATCTTCTGTCATCATGTCCAAATCTCCTGCACCCAGGGTCATCACCACATCAAGATCCAGTCGTCTTAAAAGCTCAAGAAGGTTCTTTTTTTCTGTGATCCATTTTTGAGGGTGTTCAATGACATCGAAGAGTGCCTCTGAACTGATGCCGGGAATGGGCATCTCTCTTGCGGGATAAATTTCAACCAAAACAATCTGATCCAAACCCGACAGCACTTTGGCGAATTCTTCCATAAAATCCCGGGTCCGGGAATATAGATGAGGTTGAAAAATTCCGGTCAGGCGACGTCCGGGATAAATATCCCGACATGCCTGTATCACAGCACGTAATTCCTCAGGGTGGTGGGCGTAATCATCAATAAGCACATGACCTTCCTCATCGAGACACCATTCAAATCTTCGGCGAATGCCCCGGAATCCGGCCAGACTTTCTTTGATTTGCCCGGGCGATAGTCCAAAATGCAAGGCAACGCAAATAGCTGCGCAGGCATTCCGGATATTATGTTGCCCCGGCAGCCTCAAAATTACATCTTTTATATGAATATTTTCTGTAATATATTCAAAATTGATCCATCCTTCACATTGCGATACTATTCGAACCTTTATCTCTTCATTCTGAAATCCGAAATACGCAGTGCGCAAATGTGGCAATTGCGATTTAAAAAGTATTCGGTCCGCCTCCGCAATCGAATCGCTTAGCAACAAGAGTCCCCCCGCTTTGATCTGCCGGGCAAAGTCCAGGTAGGATTGAACCATTTGCTCCCTCGAACCATAAATATCCAGATGATCCGCATCTAAACTACCGATAATAGCCACATCCGGATGAAGTTGTAAAAAGGAACGATCGTATTCGTCCGCTTCTTCAACCATGACCTTGTTCCCGGTATCAATAAAATTGGATTGGTAATTCACCGCAATTCCACCAAGAAATGCCGTAGTTCCCAAACCTCCATCCGTCAATAAATGAGCAATAAGACAGCTCGTTGTCGTTTTGCCATGCGTTCCGGCTACTGCAACATTTACTGTTCCGGATGTCAATTCCCCAAGTACCTCTGATCTCTTTTTTAATGGAATTCCTGATTGCAGAAAATAGACATACTCTGCAAGATCCTTCGGAACAGCAGGGGTCAGTACAACCAAGTCTAATCCGGCCGGAATCAAATCGGGACAGTCCTCATAATGTATCTGCATTCCCTCGTCCTCGAGTTCCCGGGTCAAAGCTGTACTCGTTTTATCATATCCAAAGACCGAAATTCCCCTGCGGTGAAAATAACGGGCTAATGCACTCATGCCTATACCTCCTATGCCCAGAAAATATACAGACTTCATAGAATCAGTTATTGTTCTTTGCGAGATGTAAAATGACCTTGCCGATTTGCAACGCAGCATCTGGCCTTGATTGCGATTTTGCTGCTTCCTGCAATTGATTTCTTTTCACATCATCCTCTAAAAGCACCTCAACATTTTCCCACAGGGACTCTTTTAAATCAGTGTCCATAATCATTTTCGCTGCAGATTTTGAAACCAGTGCTTCCGCGTTTTTACGCTGGTGGTCTTCCGCAACATTAGGTGAGGGAACTAAAATAGCCGCTGATCCTGTCATACATATTTCTGCAATGGTCAATGCGCCGGCACGAGCCACTACGAGATCGGCTGCAGCATATGCCCAATTCATTTTTTCAATAAAAGGTCTGACAAACAAGTTATCCGGCTTATTTAAGACAGATGCTTCCAATTCTTGGGCGTAACGGCTCCCGCATTGCCATAACCACTGCCATTCAGGATGCGACCTGATCCTGTCCAAATTTGCGACTACGGCTTCATTCATACTCCTTGCACCAAGACTCCCTCCCAGGATGCACACAGTTTTTTTTGCGGGATCCAAACCGAGGTTTCTTCGTGCCACAGATGCATCAGATAAAAATTCCATATCAGCACGGACGGGATTGCCCGTGATTGTGATTTTTTCTCCCGGAAAAAAACGCTCCAATCCATCAAATGCTACGCAAATTTTAGAAGCAGCCTTTGACATAAGGCGATTTGTAATTCCCGGAAATGAATTTTGTTCCTGAATGACTATCGGGATTCGCAACCAGGAAGCTGCCCGTAGTACAGGGCCGCTGGCATATCCGCCGACTCCCACTACTACATCCGGTTTAAATTGCAGAAGTATCCACATGGATTTTAAAAGGGAATACGCAAGTCGGAAAGGAAACCACAGCAATGCCGGACTCCACTTCCTGTTAAGCCCCCGGATGGGCAATGCAATAATGCGATAACCGGCAGCGGGAACTTTCTCCATTTCAATTTTTCCTGCTGCACCGACAAACAACAACTCGCTTGCAGGTTCCAGTTGCCTGATTGCATCAGCTATTGCAAGGGCAGGAAAGACGTGCCCGCCGGTACCGCCCCCACTAATCAATATTTTCATGAGTTGTCTCATTCTGTTTAACAGACGGCATCCCAACTGTTCCTGAATCCGGATCGAGTTGCAAATTTGTATTTTGCCTGCTGACGCTTATAATCATTCCGAGAGAAACACTTGTAAGGATGAGGGATGTTCCACCCATACTAACAAATGGTAGTGGAAGGCCTGTTATCGGCATAAGTCCCAGGGCAACCCCAATATTTGCAAATGCCTGTATGACCATGTTGATTCCTATGCCGATCGTCAGCAATGCACCAAAGGCTCTGGTAGAATTGCTTACTACGCCTACACAATGGAACAATAAGCCCAGATAAAGCAGAATAACTCCTGCACCGCCAATTAAGAGACCATATTCTTCACAAATGATAGGGTAAATAAAATCTGCATAGGAATAAGGAATGTAATTTTTTAATAAGCTCCCTCCGGGATTTGGCAAAATAAGGTGACCGTTGGAAATGGCCATTTTTGCCTGCTCAAGTTGATATTCATCTTCAGTTCCTTCAAGGAAGTGGAATATTCTGGAAAGCCAGGTCTCCGCGCGGGTCAAACCCGGAAACAAATTTTCCAGCCACAGAAGCAGAAAAAATAAAGCAACACCAAAAATTACAATCATGAAAATATAACGCAAATCAATGCGGCCAACAAACATCATAATGACAGAACCCATAAACAAAACACCCGCCGTACTTAAATTTGAAGGTGCAATCAATCCGCATACCAATAAAATCGGTAGCATGATAGGTACAAAAGCAGATTTAAATCCTTTAATCGTATCCTGCTTTTCAGAAATGGATCTGGCCAGATAAAGTATCAATGCAAGTTTAGCAAAATCGGAAACCTGAAACGTCATGCGGGTGAATGGAATCGGAAGCCATCGCTTTGCATCATTTACGTTAACTCCCACAAAAAAAGTCATCACCAACAAAATGATTGCGGCGATAAGAAGATAAGGGGCCCACCGGTTGAACGCCGTATAGTTGATATTGCTGAACAACCAAACTAAACCCAATCCAAATAACATAAATACGACATGTCGTCCTAAGAAAACTGCCATATTATCCATTTTGTACCGCGTGATACTTTCAGATGTACTCAGTACGGCAAGCATGGAGATGAATGCAAGAAAAATGACAATGGTCCAAATGAAATTTGGACGAAGGATGGCGGCTCTTGCCTGAACTATCAGTGTGCTCATATCAGGTCGATTGCATTTTTAATAATTTGACAGCTTGCCGGAACTGATTGCCCCGGTCTTCATAATTGTGAAACAAGTCGAAACTGGCACATGCAGGGGAAAGAAGAACTAGATCTCCGGGAGCAGCATGACCGGCTGCTGCGGCAACTGCATCAGCCATGGAATGCGTATCCACAATAACAGGTACAATGTCCTTAAATGCACGGATGACTTTAAAATTGTCTTTTCCCAAACACACTATGGCTTTCACTTTTTGCCGCACCAAATGTTCTAATACGGTGTAATCATTTCCCTTGTCCAATCCACCTACTATCCAAACAACTGGTCTTTTCATTGCATCCAAAGCCCAGAATACAGAATCTACATTTGTAGCCTTACTGTCGTTAATATAATCTGTTCCATCTATGGTCTCAATGAGCTCAAGCCTGTGCGGATCATTTACAAATTGCTCCAATGCGCTTTGTATGGTAAGAGCATCGACTCCGGATAATTCTGCTGCAGTAACAGCACATGCCACATTGATGGCATTATGCCTGCCCTTCAATCGTGTTGTTTCCAATCTTGCGAGCACAACAGAGTCTTGTATGACCTGCTCCTGTTCATCCAGCATGGGATGTAGCGGAATCAATTTGGACTTCTGAGGATGCCTGCTGAGATAATCACTGATATTTGGATCCGCGCTGTAGAAGATCAAATAATCCGTAGCGTCCTGATTACAGGCGATCCTGAATTTGGAAGCGACATATAAATCCATCCGGTTGTTATACCGGTCCATGTGATCAGGTGTTATGTTCAATAAAATGGCTATATGCGCTTTAAAGTGCACGATGCCGTCCAATTGAAAGCTACTGAGCTCCAGTACGTAGTCCTGGTACATACCCTGAGCTACTGCCCGGGCAAAAGAATATCCGACATTTCCCGCCTTGACAACCCTCCTTCCGGCAGAAGCTAACAAATGATAGCATAGATTTGTCGTTGTCGTTTTACCATTGCTGCCGGTAATTGCAATAATATTACCTTCACAATGACGATAGGCGAATTCAATTTCTGAAATAACCGCAACTCCCTTCCCCTTAAAGAAATTTAAAATTTCAGAATCGTCCGGGATGCCCGGACTTTTAATGATGTATTCCGGATTTGTTTCCAGCGCAAGGTCATGACTGCCTTCTTCGAAATCAATTTCATTTTGAATGAATTCCTCCTTAAAGCCTGCGCGGATAAGACTAAAGTCACTTACGAATACAGAAATACCAAGTTTTTTGGCCAGCAAAGCTGCACCCACACCACTTTCACCGGCACCAAGTATGAGTACCATTTATCTGATTTTTAAGGTTATTATGGTCATGACTGCAAGAATCACCGTGATAATCCAGAATCGCACCGAAATCAGTGCTTCGTGTATTCCCTTTTTCTGAAAATGATGATGCAAAGGCGACATCAGGAAAATGCGCTTCCCCTCACCATATTTCTTCTTCGTATATTTAAAATAGCCCACCTGTAGTACGACGGAAAGATTTTCGATGAAGAACACTCCGCAAAGCATTGGAATCAAAAGTTCCTTCCTCAACAAAATCGCCATTGCAGCAATAATACCTCCGATAGCAAGACTTCCGGTGTCACCCATAAATACTTTAGCGGGAAATGCATTGTACCACAAAAATCCGACACAAGCCCCGACAAATGCTGCTGAAAAAATAACAAGCTCTCCGGTATATGGCAAATAAAATATATTCAGGTATTCCGCGACGCGCACGTTACCTGAAACATAAGCGAGAATTGCTAGCGTAACCGCAATGATGGCAGATACTCCCGTAGCTAAACCATCCAGTCCGTCGGTAAGGTTAGCTGCATTGGAAACTGCAGTTACAATAAAAATAACGATTGGAATAAAGATGATCCATATCCAGGTATGTTTGTTGTCACCAAAAAATTCTGCAATCCAATAATAATCGAAACGATTTCCCTTAAGGAATGGAACATTTGTTAGCTGTGTTTTCACATACACATACGCCGTAGTCTGATTGCGAACTGCATCAAAAGAAGTAAATTCTTCTTCAATTACGTAATGTTGCTGCAAAGCTTCTGCTTTAGGCATGCGCACCAATACTTTTTCATGATAGAGCATGACCACCGCAATCACCAGGCCACACACAATTTGTCCGGCAATCTTAAAGATTGCTTTAAGTCCTTGTTTGTCCTTTAGAAAAACTTTTATGTAATCATCCGCAAATCCGATGAGTCCCATCCACACTGTAGTAAACAGCATGACCTGAATATAGACATTGTCCAGTCTTGCCAATAAAAGACAAGGCAATAAAATAGCTGTGATGATGATGATGCCTCCCATCGTGGGAGTGCCCTCTTTTTCCTTTTGTCCGTCGAGTCCCAGATCGCGAATGGTCTCTCCAATCTGAAGTCGCTTCAGTTTCCTGATAAGCGTGCCACCCATGATCATCGAAATAAACAAAGAGAGCAAAATGGCCAATCCAGCTCGAAATGAAATATACTGAAAAAGCCTCCCACCAGGCAGGTGAAAGATTTTTTCGGTAAACTGGAAGAGATAGTAGAGCATGCGCTTATTTCATGGCTAAGCCTCTAAACGGCCATTAAAAAATATGTTACAAAAACCTGATTGAAATTTTGATTGAAATTTAACAGTACAGCAGGGACCTGATCCCTTTGGTCACAATCACCTGCTGTATCTGTTAAAACCAACCTGAGAATGATAATAGAACCTACTCTATTTTCTTTTATATCTTTTACAAAAATGTATTTAAAATTTCTTTATCGTCAAAAGGCAACTTTTCGCCTTTCACTTCCTGGTAGCTTTCATGCCCTTTCCCTGCCACAATAATCAAATCACCGCGTTGTGCCATCAGACATGCCGTTTTAATTGCCTGCAATCTGTCTTCAATTAAAACATACCTGTCTTTAAACTTTTCTTTCACACCCGCCTCCATTTCTTCGAGAATGTGGAGCGGATCTTCATCCCTGGGGTTATCGCTTGTAAATATGGCCATGTCGCTGAAGGCACATCCAATCTGCGCCATAACAGGTCTTTTAGCTTTATCTCTGTTGCCTCCACAGCCCACTACAAGAATAATCTTTTGACCAGGCTTTCGAAGTGCATTCAGATTTTCAAGGATTTTCTCCAACGCATCCGGAGTATGGGCATAATCTACAATTCCTGTTTTCCCGGTTTGGCTGTTCCGCAGACATTCCATTCTTCCACGTACGGGCTCCAACAGAGACATGTATTGCAATACCTGCAAAGGCTCACTGCCCAGACACAATGCAGCAACATATACCGCAAGTAAATTATAGGCGTTGAATTCCCCCATCAACTTTGAATACCACTCGTGTGCATCAAACATGAGGTGCAGACCTTCCATACCGTTCCCGAGTATTTTGCCTTTGTGATTGGCAAGCGTCCTCAATCCATAGGTCAGTTTATGACCTCTTGTATTCTGAAGCATAACAGGTCCATTGGCATCATCGAGATTCACCACTGCGAACGAACGTTCGTTTAAATTGTCGAAAAACTTTTTCTTCGTATAGATATAATTTTTAAAGGTGCCATGATAATCCAAATGATCGTGCGTCACATTCGTGAAAATGGCTACTTCAAAATGGAGTCCTTCAATACGGCCCTGATCGATAGCATGTGAACTGACTTCCATAAATACATGGCTGCACTGTCTTTGAACCATCTGGTCCAGTATCTCATAAAGTGCAATCTGATCCGGGGTGGTATGTGTGGACTGTTGCCTCTCCGAACCGATAATATTTTCCACGGTGGAGAGCAGGCCGCAACGATATCCCATCGCCGTATATAAGTGGAACAGCAAGCTTGCAACCGTCGTTTTTCCATTCGTTCCTGTGACACCCACAAGATGGATTTTATCCATGCTGAAGTCGTAAAACCGTTTCAGCATTTCTCCAAGAGCTATGGTCAAATGCTTTGAATACAGATAGCTCACTCCTTCATACAATTTCTCCGGGAGCCTTTCACAAAAAACTACTCGGCATCCCTTCGAAAGAGCATCTTCGATAAAATCATGTCCATCCAGCTGATGTCCCTTTTTAGCAACAAAAGCAATTTGCGGAGTAGCTTTCCGGGAATCAAATGAAAATCCATTCACAATCACTTCCCGGGAACCTACTATTCCAAATTCAGTATGCTCGGGCAAGATTTCTACCAGTCTTTTCAAAGAACGTACGATTAATTCAACTTTATCACGACCACAGGCTTCTCAATCCAGCTGCCCGGGGCCACACTTTGCGAAATTATTTTACCACTTCCAACTGGAATCAGCCGCGCGCCATAGGCATCCATAAGGTATATGGCATCGCGCAATCCCAGACCCCTTAAGTCCGGCATCATGTGTGAGTCAAAACTCCAATCACTGCTCATGATTCCATCCTCACCAGCATAAGTCTGTATCCAACTGGAAGGACTTCCTGCTTCAAAGGGCAATCCCAGGTAGCCAAATAAAACCTTAAAATCACGTGCAAAACCTTTGTTTCCACATGGCAAGGCAGCCTGGGCAAGAACGGACTTTGGCGTTAGGTTGATTGCGGCCACTTTTGAAAATTCTCCGCGCATACAACGATCCGCGATTTTGCGAAAAACAGGTCCTGCAACTTCAGCTCCATAATAGCCCATCTGTTGAGGATTATAAATCACGACTATGCAGGAATACACGGGATGGTCCCCGGGGAAAAAGCCTGCAAATGAAGCCTGGTAATTTTTCTTGGAGGCATCCCTGTGATAATAGTTGCTTACGGCTGTTCCCGTCTTTCCAAGAATTTCATACGCGTCGCTCTGTATATTTTTTGCCGTTCCGTTACTCACTACTTCGCGCATCAATGCAAACACCTTGTCCATTGTATGGGGAGATACCATTGTATCTCTCAGAATTTGGACACCACATTCCTTCAGCGTCTTAGATCCATTCACCACCTTTTCAACCAAACGTGGTTTGACCATTTTGCCCTTATTTCCAATGGCATTGTAGAAACTTAACATCTGCAACGGAGTCAATTGCAATTCATAACCAACAGACATCCATGGCAAACTCGTACCATACCATAATTTCTTATCCGTTGAAGGGCTTTTGATGAAAGGCGCAGGCTCTCCTTCAATTTCAATTCCTGTTTTCAAATCCAAACCCATTTTCTTTAGATAGGAAATGAATCGCTCAGGATTTTTGCCAAACTGAGCATCTACAAGTTTTGAAATACCCACATTAGACGACTGCACAAACGAATACGCCAGATCTGCCATTCCAACTCCGTGCATCTTGGAATCTCTCATCAACTCATTGTAAAAATTCCAACTGCCGCCATTGAGATTGACCAACGAACCCGTATCTACTGTGCCCTCTTCAAGCAATGCTATGAGTGAGGCCAGTTTAAAAGTCGATCCAGGCTCCGTGGATTTGCCAACTGCATAATTATAGTTTTCAATTAACTCACCATTTGCATCCCAACCCAAATTGGCAATTGCTTTAATTGCACCTGTTGCAACTTCCATCACAATTGCACATCCATTCTCCGCCTGATGTTTGACAATGGCGTCTTCCAAAGCCAATTCAGCTACTTCCTGGATTCCTGGGTTTATGGTTGTAATCACATCACATCCCTTTTTTGGCAGAATCTCTTCAAGACCATCTACAGGAATATAATGGTTACCGCCTACCTTCCTTACAACGCGGTGTCCTTCTTCTCCACTCAGATAGGCATCAAAACTTTGTTCAAGTCCAATGGGATCTGCATTCTGACGATCCAATCCAATGGTGCGGCTTGCAAACATCTTGTATGGCTTTTCACGTCTCGTTTCAGAGATCACGATAAGTCCTCCCTTATTGGGACCTTGATTGAACAAGGGGAAATTCCTGACCATGATCATCTGCTCATAATTCAGATTCTTCGCAATGAGCAAATAACGATCGCCATTTTTTCTGGCCTTCTTTAACCACTGCCGGACTTCTGCTTTCGAGCGGTCTGCATATAAAAAATTCGACAGACAATGAGACAATGAATCCAACTTGAGATTAAAAAGCTCTTCCTTTAATCCAGCGGCCTTTAAGTCCATTCTTAATTCAAAGATCGGTTGGGAAGTCGCCAACGGACTCCCGTCATCTGCAAGGATTTTTCCACGTTCAGCCTTGATGGGCTGCACTGCGAAAAGCAACTCCCTGCTCTTTTTTCTTAATTCTTCTCCCTCCACCACATTGATCCAAAATGCCTTGATAATAAGAACCAGCGCAATCACGGAAAATAAAGCCGTAACGATATAAACCCGGATCAATAATTCCTTGCGCCTGTCCATCAATGTGATGATGATTTTTTTATCAGCACTTTTGGTGCTTCTTCTTTAATGATCAACTCTTTGTCTGACACTTTCTTTCCCACTTGCTCCTCCATCCCTTCATACATCATCCCCGATTTTAAAGTCCAATACCTCCACTTCAACTGTGTAATTTCCTTTTCGAGCGTCTGAACTTTCCGTATTCTCGATTCAGCGTATTGCACATTGATGACATACAAGATCCCAAGGGTAAATAAGAAGAGGATAAACATCTTATTTTTCCAAACGATCATGGCACTGATCGACGAATACTTCCTTTGCTCAATTTTAGGCGGCTTTACATAATCGTCCATGCTCTTTAATTTTTCACTCCAACCCTCATCTTGGCGGACCTTGACCTTGGATTGGATTCTATTTCTGATAGTTCCGGCGTCAAAGCATGTTTAAACAAGGATTTCAATTCATGCTGCGCACCGGCTTCGTGCTTATTTTTTTCCACTGATGCTTTCAACAGTTGTTTGACCATCCGGTCCTCAAGACTGTGGTAACTGATCACGACCAGACGACCACCAGGCTCTAAAACTTCTGCAGCCTGTTGCAGAAAAAGCCCCAGTGATTCCATTTCCCGGTTCACTTCTATCCGCAAAGCCTGAAAGAGCTGTGCCAGATACTTTGTTCGCTTTCCGTATGCAAACTTTTCCGCCCAGCGCGCAAGATCCATACAACTAACAAACGATCGTTTGCGGCGATCCTGAACAAGTTGAGCTGCAACTATCCTGGCATTTGTAAGCTCTCCAAAGTTCTTCAAAACAGATTCCAATGCAGACTCCGAATAGTGAGACACTATATCCGATGCCGTTTGCTTTTGCTCTCTGTTCATTCGCATATCCAGCGGAGCCTCCGAGTAGTACGAAAAACCCCGGATGGATGAATCCAGATGATGGGAAGACAATCCCAAATCCGCAAGAATTCCATGAACTGACTTCACTTCATAGTAATCCAGATATTTTCGTAAATACCTGTAATCCGAAATAATAAGTTCAAATCGCGGATCATCCGGAATGTTCTGAATCACTTCCCTGTCTCTGTCAAAGGCAAACAAGCGACCTTCTGCATCCAGGTTACGGAGTATGGCCCTGCTATGACCTCCCCCGCCAAATGTGACATCCACATAACAAGCCTTAGGATCTGTAACCAGGGCATCCACAGATGCCTGAAGCATTACAGGTATGTGCCGGTATTCTTTAATTTCAGACATCTTTATGCCCAAAGACTTCTTCAGCCAGTGTTCCAAAATTTTCAGGCTCCTGCGAAACCATCAGGAGGTATTGCTCTTTCGACCAGATCTCAACGTTCTGATGATAAGCCAATAGAATTACATCCTGCATGATGGAGGCGTGCTCCAGGAGCGGTTTGGGCATAAGAATTCTGCCAGTGGCATCGGTCGTTAAAACCGTCGCTCCGCGGTAGAAGTATCTTACGAACTCCCTGTTTTTTCTAATGTATTGATTAAGCTGGTTTACTTCCTTCGTCTTTTCTATCCAGACTGATTCCGGATAAAGGAGCAAACATTTTTCAAAGCCCCGGTTCACCACGAGCCGCAGTACACCCTCCCCCATTTGGGCACTCAAAAGCGATGGAAGGCGCAATCTGCCCTTATCATCTACTTTTACTTCGTACTCACCTGTAAGATTGTACATATCAGCTCAGTTGGTTTCCTGGAACAAATGTAGAATGATTTCCCACATTTTCCCACTTTTTACCCAGAAAAAAAATTATTTTTTTTTAATATGAAGAAGACTGATACTCAATACTTAAGATCAAATTGATTCAGAATGCTGAAAATCAAATCTTTAGATTAAATTATTATCTATATGTAGAATGCTCAATATATATTATTTACGTATGTAATCTCTATAAATATATAATACAATTGATAATTCATTTGAAACAAATTAAATTTTATATTCATATAACTGCGGCTTCTTTGCACTTCGCCTCTTTGATCCCATCCATGCCTTAGCTCTGCAATTCCGTGCAATGGATCCTAACTTTGCAGCGCTTTAATTGTTGCTACATAGGCAAATGCAGGCGTAGTCCTGAGGCTCCCTGCATCCAATCATTTAAACTATCTATGAAGGACTATTCCTATATTTCTAATGCAGACCCGGCATATATCGATGCTTTATACCAGGACTATCTAAACAAGGCGGAACATATGGATCCGGCCTGGGCGATTTTCTTCGACGGTTTCCAATATGCCCGCCTCCATGAAGATTCATTAAGCGACAAGCCACAAAATGTGGAACAGCAAGCCATCCAGAAAGAACTTCAGCTTGCCTCACTTATTCAGGCGTACAGAAGCCGAGCGCATTTGATCGCGCAAACAAACCCCATCCGTCAAAGAAAAGATCGCAAACCCAGGCTTGCCCTGGAAGACTACGGATTGAGCTCAGAAGATTTGGACCGGGTGTTTTATGCAAGTTCCGGATTTATGAAATCCCCCGCAACGCTTCGGGAACTTCTTGCGCGGTTACAAAGCTTATATGCGGGTCCCATAGGTTTTGAATTTCAGTATATCGAATCATACGAAAAGCGATCCTGGCTGCAGGAGAAAATTGAAGGCGCCCATCCTTGGGATTCAAGTTCTTTAAACATCGAGGACAAAAAGCGAATCCTGGAAAAACTAAATGGCGCAGTGATCTTTGAAAAGTTCCTGCACACAAAATATGTGGGGCAAAAAAGATTCAGCCTGGAAGGGGGTGAATGTACCATTCCTGCACTTGACTTCATTATTGAGCATGCCGCGGAAAAAGGGGTAGAAGAAGTGGTCATCGGCATGGCCCATCGCGGAAGGCTTAACGTACTTGCAAACACCATCGGCAAAACATATGAACAAATTTTTAGTGAATTTGAAGGTACTGCTGTACCCGATTTAAGTTTTGGCAGCGGTGACGTGAAATACCATCTCGGGTTTTCTTCCCAGATTCTGAGTCGTTCGGGTAAAAAGCTCCAATTGAAACTGGCGCCTAATCCTTCACATCTGGAAGCAGTGAATCCGGTTGTATTGGGCCTGGCAAGGGCCAAAGCCGATCTACTGTATCATTCAGACTACGACAAAATCCTTCCAGTCCTGATCCATGGAGATGCCGCTGTTGCCGGGCAGGGAATTGTGTATGAAACCGTCCAAATGTCTCAGCTAAAGGGATACTATACCGGTGGAACAATTCATTTAATCATCAATAATCAAATTGGATTTACAACTGATTTTGACGATGCGCGTTCTTCCACTTACTGTACGGCTTCTGCCTATTTGGTTCAGGCTCCGGTCTTTCATGTGAATGGGGATGATCCGGAAGCTGTGGTTCGTGCTGCCTTATTAGCTGTTGAATACCGGCAGACCTTTAACGAAGATGTATTTATTGACATGGTCTGCTATCGCAGACATGGACATAACGAAGGGGATGATCCAAAATTCACTCAACCGACTCTATACAATTCCATAAATAAACACCCCAATGTCCGGGAGATCTACAATAAGGTTCTTACGGAAAGAGGAGATGTGGAAGCACAGCTTGCTCAGGAAATGGAAAAAGAATTCTGGAATCACCTTCAGGAACGATTGCAAATGGCAAAGGAAAAGCCTCTTCCCTATATTTATCAGGAACCGGAAATAGCATGGAAGTCTTTGCGAAAACGCATACTCCCTACAGACTTTGACGAGAGTCCGGTAACGGGAATCGATTCCGGCAATATCAGCAATTTACTCTCTAAACTATTAGCGGAACCTAAGCACTTCAATTTGTTGCCAAAAGTCAAAAGGCTCTTTAAATCCTGGAAAGATCTGCTTGAGAAATCCAAATTAGATTGGTCCCTTGCAGAATTGCTTGCCTATGCAAGCCTGCTCATTGAAGGAAAAAATGTACGCATAAGTGGGCAAGATGTCAAAAGAGGGACTTTCTCTCACAGGCATGCTATTTTATATGACGAGGAAAACAACAAAGAATACAACCGATTGTCTTCGCTGGCAGAAAATCAGGGGCAATTCTTTATTTACAATTCTTTGCTTTCTGAATTTGGTGTTTTAGGCTTTGAATATGGCTATTCTCTTGCATCGCCGGATCACCTCATACTTTGGGAGGCCCAATTTGGTGATTTCGCAAATGGAGCACAGGTTATAATTGATCAATTTATAAGTACCGCTCAAAGTAAGTGGAACCGGATGAGCGGACTGGTCATGCTTCTCCCGCATGGCTACGATGGTCAAGGTCCGGAACATTCCTCAGCGCGGCTTGAGCGTTATTTGCAGTCATGTGCTGAAATGAACATGGTGATTGCGAATGCTTCCACCCCTGCCAATTTCTTTCACTTGTTGCGAAGACAACTTCACTGGGATTTCAGAAAGCCCCTTATCGTCATGTCTCCAAAATCCCTTCTTCGCCATACTGACTGCATTTCGGATGTTGCGGAATTTCAAACCGGAACTCATTTTAAAGAGGTGCTCGACGACAAATACACAAATCTTAAAGACAAGAATCAAAAGCTGTTGTTCTGCTCAGGGCAGTTTTACTATGATCTTCACAAACGAAGAATGGAATCGGAGCGAAAAGACCTGGCAATCATTCGCATCGAACAATTGTATCCATTTCCGGAAAAACAAATAGAAGCTATCCTTCAAAAATACAATCCAGCTGAAGTCATTTGGTGTCAGGAAGAGCCTCTTAATATGGGTGCTGCGACATACATGAGCTTACAATGGAAATGGGGAAATCTCAAAATCTGCGGCAGGTCTGCAAGTGCAGCATCTGCAGTGGGGCATAAAAAAATCCATGATCAGCAACTTTCTGATTTACTAAAAAATATCTTTGAGGCGTAATGGCAGATCTGTTTTATGGCCAACCGCTTGATACCAAACATTTCGTTCTTGAAAACGAAGAGTTCCATCATTGTATCAAAGTGACCCGGCATAAAATAGGCGATTCCATCCTGGTTACTGACTTTGCAGGTTCAATTTTTAATGCACATATTGATCAGATCCAATCCAATTCAGCCCTGCTTACAGTTACCGGATTGTACAAAGAAGAATCAGCTGATGCCCCTCAACTGCAAATCGCTATTAGCCCTACCCACCAGTCAGAGCGCTTTGAATGGTTTGTGGAAAAAGCCGTCGAAGCGGGTGTTCATAAAATCATTCCCATGTTTTGCGACCGCACCGAAACACGACGCATACGCAAAGAACGACTCGATCGCATCATATTCGCAGCTGCTAAACAAACCTTGCGACCACTTAAACCTGAACTTACTGATGCCACTACATTCAATCAGCTAATAGAGGACCTAACTTTGCCGGCACAAAAATTTATAGCACATTGCAATGAAACAGATAAAAGATATTTAGGCTCTTCTTTCAAGCCCACCGGGGCTGCAATTATCTTCATTGGACCTGCAGGTGATTTTTCTGAGAGGGAAATTAACCAGGCGATCCAAAAAAAATTCATTCCCGTTTCGCTTGGTTCCTATCGCTTGCGCACTGAAACAGCCGGTTTGGTTGCATTGCAAATTTTTCAAACTGTCAGATCACTATGAAATTCTTACTCATCCTGTTAAGTTTATTTTGTTCTTCCTTTATCATACCGGAAGCTCCTGTTTACAAACTTAAATTAGCCTTGCTTAAATATGGAGGAGGTGGTGATTGGTATGCAAACCCAACCTCTCTGACAAATCTTGCAAAATTCTGTAACAAGGAATTGGGTACAGATTTTGATCCGAATTATTCCACGGTAGAAGTGGGAAGTCCTGAAATATTTAATTACCCATTTCTTCACATGACGGGCCATGGCAATGTGGTTTTTAGTGACCTGGAAGCCCAGAATTTACGCAACTACCTGTGCGGCGGGGGATTTTTACATATCGATGACAACTATGGCATGGATCCGTTTATCAGGCCTTCCATGAAAAAAGTGTTTCCTGAACTTGAATTTATCGAATTGCCTTTTAGCCATCCTATCTACCAACAAAAATTCAGGTTTCCTTCCGGACTTCCGAAGATTCACAAACATGATGGCAAAGCACCTCAGGGTTTTGGCCTGATTTGGCAGGGCCGGCTGGTTTGTTTTTACTCTTATGAATGCGACTTGGGCGATGGCTGGGAAGATCCCGAAGTACACAAGGATCCCGAAGAAAAGCGCAGGCAAGCACTCCAGATGGGCAGTAATATTATTCAATATGTATTTGCCTATTGATCGTAAGCCTTAGCTCGATTTTCTTAATTCTGTTTTGGCTCTTCATGGAGAATAGAGCATCGCACTAACTTCAGCCAAAACAAATTTGCATCAACTCAACAAGCATGATGTATTTCACTCAGAACTAAGGGCAAAGAAATCGAGGAGGTCGTTCCCTGAACACAGGCTTATGGCATGTTCATTTCATGCCGCTCCGCTTTCCGGATACTTATTGTTTCTGCCGACAAAATGCGCCACTGACCATTTTCTTCTACATAACATTGTATCAGATAAATTCCAGCAACCTGATAACGCATACTCATGACAGAAGTCGTCATTTTGTGTCGCATCCCGTTTCCAAAATCAATCAAATAGGATTTATTGGGATCAAAAGCCTGATTGCTGATCCGCACAATACTTCCGGCTACCATGGAACCCTGAATGGCAAGATTTTCTTCCTGAAACCGAAAGGCATTCTTTTGCTCCAAATCCGAAAGGGAACCGGAGGACGGAATCGCAGAGGGATATAGCTCATTCTCAACCGGACCACCCGTCTGATCTGTACGGGTCTTGAAGGATTTACCAAGCACCAAATAGCTACCCGTTAATCCTATGATTGCAATAAGCGCCGCAAGCAGCAAATCCTTCGATCCTTCATTAAATACTCCTTTGCGGAGATCGCGCAGGGACTGAGCAGTTTGTTCCATAATCCGGTAGTTGGGCTCTGCAAAGCTATGCGATTTTTTTGATATATATGTTTATAATTAATTGAATTTAAATATATTACAAATTATAATTTTAAATAATTTGTAATCAACATTCTATATATTTAGAAAAAACCGATCGGTTCCTGCAATTCTTATAAAGCAGCCCGGGAGGCCTTACTTTCCTGCATATCTTTACAGCTTTAATTTGAAATATGGAATTTCTGCACCACGTCTGGGATTTTATTTTCCACATCGACAGCCACCTGGTTGAATTGGTCAATAACTATGGTCTGTATATATACATCATACTCTTCCTCATCCTCTTCGTAGAAACAGGATTGGTCGTTGCTCCTTTTCTGCCGGGCGATTCCCTGCTCTTTGCAGCAGGGGCACTGGCCGCAGGGGGTGATATGAATATTACACTGCTCCTGTTTGTATGTTTCCTGGGAGCTTTCACAGGCAATCAACTCAATTTTTCAATAGGATCGGGCTTTGGTAAATCGTTCTTTGCCCAGGAGAAAAAATACATCAAAAAGGAATATCTCGAAAAAACTCAGGAATTTTATGCCAGGCATGGCGGGAAAGCTTTGATCATCGGCCGATATCTTCCTTTTATCAGAACCTTTGTTCCCTTTGTTGCCGGCCTTGGTAAAATGAATGTAACGCGTTTTACAATCTACAACCTGATAGGCGCACTCTTGTGGGTAATCCCGGTATGCGGCGCCGGATATCTGTTTGGGAACATTCCCTTTGTAAAAAAGAATTTTTCCATGATCATCCTGGTCATTCTCTTCGTCAGTCTCCTGCCCATGTTTATTGGCATTTTAACAGCTATGTTGCGTTCAAAAAATCAAAATTGATTTATGATTGCTTTACTTAAAAAATATGCTTCACTATTACTGGTCATCTCAGCTTGCTGTGCTGCCCTTTCTGCCTTACAAATGTTAGTATGGCTTACCTTGCCAGATCCTGTTGCCGCTGGTATTCGTTGGACTGGCTTGACGGCCTTGTTTTTATACGGCATCCAAAAAAGATCTCTCACAGCCTGGATTTTTATCAGCATGCTTCTGGGAGCAGGCATTGGATTTGATTTTCCAATGGTCGGTAAAGAATTGGGAGTCCTGAGTAAAATTTTTATCAAACTGATAAAATGCATTATTGCACCCCTTCTTTTTGGCACTCTGATAATCGGAATTGCGGGACATTCGAATACCAAACAATTGGGGAGGCTCGGATGGAAGTCCTTGCTGTATTTTGAATTGGTTACCACGCTGGCTCTTGTTATCGGACTGGTTGCTATAAATTTTAGTAAAGCCGGAGCAGGAATCCAGGCTATTGATACTGGTGAAAAGCTTCCTGAAGTCGCAAAAGCCCAGGGTTGGCAGGACATTCTCCTTCACAGTTTCCCGGAAAACTTTATTAAATCAATAGCGGAAGGTCAAGTACTTCAAATTGTATTGTTCTGTGTTCTCTTTGCAGTATCCCTGATGATGATCCCAATGGAAAAGCGTAAGCCGTTCCTCGTGTTTGCAGAATCTCTGTCCGCCGTGATGTTTAAGTTTACAGACATCATCATGCATTTTGCACCATTTGGCGTGGCAGGCGCCATCGCTTATACCATCTCAAATATGGGCATCGATGTGCTTAAAAATCTTTTCATACTCCTCTGCACCTTATACCTTGCTCTACTCGTCTTTATTTTTGGAGTATTACTTCCATTGACGCTCTTGTTTAAAATACCCTTGAGAAGATTTATTTCTCATGTTGCACAACCTGTAACCATAGCCTTTGGCACAGCGAGTTCAGAAGCGGCACTACCGGTTGCTATGGAAAATATGGAACGCTTTGGTGTATCTAGAGAAGTCGTTGCATTTGTATTGCCAACAGGCCTGAGCTTCAATCTAGATGGAACCACTCTTTATCTTTCGCTCGCATCCATTTTTATTGCACAGGCGGCGGGTATTGAACTTAGCATTGGTCAGCAGATCGCAATGATGCTCACCCTGATGCTGACCAGTAAGGGAGTAGCTGGAGTAGCAAGGGCTTCGCTTGTCATTTTGACAGGAATGGCATCTTCCTTTGGATTGCCGGAATGGCCCATCGCCGCTATACTTGGCATTGATGCACTAATGGATATGGCCCGTACTGCCGTCAATACTCTGGGCAACTGTCTCGCAACTGCAATTATTGGCAAATGGGAAAATGAATTACACATTCCAAAAAAAGGCGACGATTGGATGGAACTTGAGCACCCTGCCAAAGAATTATAATTCCTGCTTACCCTTCGGGTCTTCGCTTTCCAAAAATGCGGTTTTTGAACCATTCGATATCCTCACGCTTGTTAGCCGGTCTGGATTCCTCCTTGAATATCAACTTGCCGTTTTGATCTTGAAGGCTCATATGAAAAATAAAATCTTCCGGGCGTTCCATCCTGCCACTCATTGTGCCAAATCTCAAATCGTTGTATTGAATTTCATCAGAGGATGTTTTCATTAAATTATAAAATCCAAAACTAAACCAGGGTAGTGCTTTTGCAATTTCCTGCCCTTTGTATGGATCCAGCAATTCGTGTGAAGCCTTAATGTACCTGGGCTTCTCAAATGTACCTTCTTTGTCAAAATGCGAAAAATAGGAATACACATATCCGGAATCGGTCTCGGCAATCGCATACCACAATACGTTATTAAAAAGAGTGGGAACAGAAAGTTGCTTTTGATAAGAGATACCATCCTGTTTTAATTTTTGCTGAAATAAATCATCCACATATTGCTTGTTGCAAAATGCAAAAAGCTGATACAGACAACTTAATCCGATACCGGTCCAAACAAGTTTTTTCCGAATAACTGAAATCGCAGGTCGCAATGCAGCAAGCAATAGAAAGAATGCAAATGGAACAGTGTAGAGTGGATCGACAATGGATACACTCGAGATGGTAACCCTGTAATGACTAAAAGGCCAGAACAATTGCGTTCCGTATGTGGTGAGCGAATCTAATAAGGGATGGGTAAAAATGGACCAAAAAAACAGTTGGATCCAACCAGCCTTAGACATGTTTTCAGAATGAAAAGTCTCTGTCCGGATTTGACCAAAGCGTCTGTAAAAAAACAATCCACCCAACAGGATGCAAATGGCAATAATAATCCAGGGAATACTTCCCTTTAACATGCCGGAGACAATGCAAATCAAAACAGCGGAAACAATAAATAAGAAAGCCCCTATTCCAAATCCAAACCACCGCCAGAATGGTTTTTCCGGCCAGGACCTGTCGTATAATTTCTTTACGAGAGGCCCAAGAATAAAAGGCATTATGATCGCGAACAGAAGAGAGTGCATTGGCCCTCTGTGGAAAAGCATGGCATCCAGTGGATTCAGAAAAACGTTAGATAAAACATCTAAATCAGGCAAGGTCCCGCCAATCCCACCCCAAATCATGGCTCGGTTTCCAATTTTCCTTCCCGCAACTGCTTCGCCGCATGCCGCACCTAATACAACCTGTGTTATTGAATCCATTCTTTTAATTGAAGTCTAAATGTAACATAGAACGTATCAAATAGTTGGTATGTATTTATCAATCAGGCTTCATCTCTTTTATGATGAAACTTTTTTAAAACATTAGCCGACTCTGGAACGTTAAGCTTCATACTCAAGACAAATTGGCTAATAAGAATCACAGGATTTTATTGGATTCAATTCTAGTCTTGGATTTCTTACTTTTGTAAAAATATGACCATGGCTGATCAAAATCAAAATGCCCAGAATCAACTGAATATCGAGCTAACTGAAGATGTTGCAGAAGGTATTTATTCAAACCTTGCTATCATTTCACATTCACATTCCGAATTTGTATTGGATTTTATACGACTGATGCCGAATGTTCCAAAAGCAAAAGTCAAATCCAGAATCGTTCTTACCCCGCAACATGCGAAGCGTCTTTTAAAGGCATTGTCGGATAATGTCAACAAATATGAAAATCAATATGGAGTAATCCAGGATCCTGAACCTCCCATGATTCCACCCATGGCCTTCAACACTCCAACAGCGCAGGCCTGAGCCTGGCTTAAATGTCAAAATAAAAAGCTCTGAGGAGGATTTCCAGTCGGCAATCCTAAATGCTGATAGGCCTTGGGTGTTGCCACCCTGCCTCTTTGTGTGCGCTGAATAAAGCCTTCCATTATTAGGAAAGGCTCGTGAACTTCTTCAATGGTACCTGCTTCTTCACCCACAGCGGTAGCCAAAGTTCCAAGGCCTACAGGCCCTCCCGCAAACTTTTCTATTATTGTACTCAAAATCCGGTTATCCATCTCGTCCAGTCCAAGGCTATCCACATTTAATGCATTCAACCCAAATTTTGCAATTTCGAGATCTACAATTCCATTTCCCTTTATCTGTGCAAAATCTCTTAATCTTCGAAGAAGGGCATTGGCAATTCTTGGGGTTCCTCTGCTTCTTTTGGCGATTTCATGTACACCCTCTTGTTCAACTTCCACGCCCAATATTGTTGCAGACCGATGGATTATTTTTTCTAAGACTTTCTGATCATAATAATCCAGGTGACATGAAATTCCAAAACGAGACCTCAATGGGGCAGTAAGTAAACCAACACGGGTAGTCGCTCCAACCAATGTAAAAGGATTCACCTTGATCTGGATACTTCGTGCATTTGGTCCCGTATCGATCATGATGTCAATCCTGTAATCCTCCATCGCAGAATAGAGATATTCCTCAACAACGGTATTCAAACGGTGTATCTCGTCAATAAACAGCACATCTCCCTCCTGAAGCCCGGTAAGCAATCCTGCCAGGTCTCCAGGCTTTTCGAGAACCGGCCCTGAACTCATTTTGAGATCCGAGTTCATTTCATGTGCTATAATATGAGAAAGTGTCGTTTTTCCAAGACCAGGAGGCCCATGAAGCAATACGTGGTCTAGAGCTTCGCCCCTCATTTTGGCTGCTGCAATAAAAATCCGCAGGTTTTCCACAACACTCTGCTGACCCGAAAACTCATCTAGCTCCTTTGGCCTTAAAGCTCTTTCAAATTGTCTGTCTTCTCCGCTTTGCTGAGCCGGATCACTATCAAGTAATGGATTTCTCATAGATCGTACGAATGGTCCGAATGGAACTCAAATGTAAGCTTTTATGTCGGACCTGCTTTTGCTGTTCAAACATTAAATGAAATGCTAATGTTGAGCATCTCGGACCCATGCATGTCAAGCTTCAATAAATTTGTCCTCTCTTATCTAAATTTATTAAAACGTATCGTATGTCAGGTCAAAAAATCAGCTGTGTAGAAGGCAAAATTAAAGTTCCAAACAATCCGATCATTCCTTTTATAGAAGGAGATGGAACTGGGCCAGATATTTGGGCAGCATCGGTACGTGTAATTGACGCCGCAGTAAAAAGTGCCTATGCCGGTGAACGTTCCATTGTATGGAAAGAGGTCCTTGCCGGTGAAAAAGCGTTCAATCAGACAAAAAACTGGCTTCCCCAGGAAACTCTTGATACAATCTCGGAATGTCTGGTCGCCATCAAAGGACCTTTGACAACTCCCGTCGGAGGGGGTATCCGGTCCCTGAATGTGGCTCTTCGCCAGCAGTTAGATCTCTATGCCTGCGTTCGCCCTGTCAGATGGTTTGAAGGGGTGCCTTCGCCTGTCAAGGAGCCCGGAAAAGTGAATATGACCATCTTCCGTGAAAATACCGAAGACATTTATGCCGGTATTGAATTTCAGGCAGGCACGGAGGAATTAAATAAATTCAAAGCATACCTGAAACAGGAATTTCCGGATAAGTATAAAAAAGTGCGTTTTCCCGATTCTGTGGGCTTTGGCCTTAAACCCGTTTCAAAAGAAGGCACGCAAAGATTGGTGAAAGCCGCTATAGAACATGCACTCCAAAATAATCAACGGTCTCTGACCATTGTCCATAAAGGCAATATCATGAAGTACACTGAAGGCAGCTTCATGGAGTGGGCTTATGAACTTGCCCGGAATGAATACGGAGGAGAACTTTTAGATGGAGGTCCTTGGGTAAAATTGCCAAACGGCCTGATCATAAAAGATGTAATTGCGGATGCATTTCTCCAACAAATCCTCCTCCGCCCGGAAGAGTACGATGTCATCGCAACCTTAAATCTAAACGGGGACTATATTTCTGATGCGCTGGCTGCCCAGGTTGGCGGTATCGGCATCGCTCCTGGCGCAAATATCAACTATATTTCCGGACATGCGATTTTTGAAGCTACTCACGGAACCGCGCCAAAATATGCCGGACAAGATAAGGTAAACCCAAGTTCGGTGATCCTTTCAGCCGTCATGATGCTCGAATACATGGGCTGGAACGAAGCTGCAAAGCTAATAGTTGATGGACTCGAACAGGCAATCCGGACAAAACGCGTCACCTATGATTTCCATCGTCTAATGGAAGGCGCCACGCTTTTAAAGTGCAGTGAATTTGGGGATGAGATCATCCGCAGTATGAAAGCCTGAACAAACACCAAATAAGAAGTCTTGCTAAAATCAGACCGCAGAATAAGGCGGCTTCCAGCCAAATCCATCACGCAGTTGATTGTATTTCAAAAGGAAGCCGAATCACGCTTATTTGCAAATTCAGGACCTAAAAGTCATAAATAGCCTTGCCTGATTGCTGATTGGTTCTGTTGGATGTTTAACACAAAATCTCAGCATAGTCTTTTTAATATTAATGTCCTTCCGGTATCTGCAAATCTTGGTTGCAAATCTCAATATTCAATCCGCCGGAAAGAAGGAAGCTTATTTCGCTTTTTCGTTTATACCCAAGTCAATTTAAAAGGCTTCTGGTGAATTCCATTAATGAAATGCAGTGAATTCTATCTTCTAGTTAGGAATAGAATTTGCCAATCGCTCGCAATGAATTGCGGAATTCAGCCATTGAATAATTCATTTTAAAAAAAAAGCCCCGGACAAATGTCCGGGGCTTTTAACTTTTAATGTGTTGTTCGGGAATTAACCTTTAGGAGCAAGAATATTGCCTTCATTCTTTGGAAGTGTTTGCTCTTCTTCAGATGAAATATTTCCTTTCAAGCTAACCCTGGTTTCTTGATCACTTTCATTAGTGGTCACACTCACCGTTTTGTTGATTGGGCCAACACGCTGAGTATCATAACGAATTTCGATCACGCCTTTTTCGCCTGGCATGATAGGTTCCTTTGGCCAAGTAGGAACAGTACACCCGCAAGAACCGCGTGCACTTTTAATGATTAAAGGCTCTGTACCTGTATTGGTAAAAATAGCCTTGCGAACAGGGTCTGAACCCTTTTTAATTTCACCGTAATCAACCACAGTGGATTGCCATTCGAGGTGTGGTCCACTCGTTTTAGCAGGTTCTGCAGTTGTACCGGGGGTCGTGCTTTGGGCGTTCATATAAGCAACAGCCAGCACCACAGTCAGAAAAGTTAAAATGTTTTTCATGTAATTCTTAATTTTAATTATCAAAAATAACGAGATCTTTCTCACATTAGACAAAAACTACTTATAAATGTCTGTTAATACCGCGTTAAATAATTTTTAGCCACTTTTATCCCTTCTAAATTGGACTGCACAGGCTTTAATTCAAATACATTATTTTTGTGCACCAATCAATCATCATGCAGATATTTGAACCCATTTCTGAATTAATAAGTTCCTTGTCAGGCCCCTACTCTGATTACAAACAAGAAGTCATTAAGGATTTTTGGATTTGTTTGGTCTCCAGAGAATGCTCCCTGCTTGGACGCAAGGAAGTATTAACCGGGAAAGCAAAATTTGGAATTTTGGGAGATGGGAAAGAATTACCGCAGGTTGCAATGGCCAGGTCTTTTCAAAAAGGTGATTTTCGGTCAGGATATTACAGGGATCAAACATTTATGATGGCTCTTGGACTGTGCAGCGTTCAGAACTATTTTGCACAGTTATATGCGGATCCACAGAATGACCCATTCAGCAAGGGCCGACAAATGAATGCTCACTTTGCAAGTCCATTAATAGATCCAGATGGCCAATGGCTAGATCATATACAGCAATTTAACATCTCCGCTGATATATCAAGTACAGCAGGACAAATGTCACGTGCCTTAGGTTTGGCGCTTGCCTCAAAATATTACCGCGCATCGGATGTCCTTTCTGTAAGTACTTCTTTCTCCTCCTCAGGAAACGAAGTCAGTTTTTGCACTATTGGAGATGCCTCAACCTCCGAAGGAATCTTTTGGGAAACTCTGAATGCGGCTGCCGTAACACAAGTGCCTCTCGCAGTCTCTGTGTGGGATGATGGATATGGTATCTCTGTGCCTAAAGAACTTCAGACCGTAAAATCAAGTATATCTGAAGCTTTGTCCGGATTTGAAGCAAGCAAAAAACAAAAAGGTATTCGAATTTATAAGGCGAAAGCCTGGGACTATGCCGAATTGATAAGCACTTATCGCGAAGGCATTAAAAAATGCAGAGAAGATCACATTCCTGTTCTATTTCATATTGAAGAAGTGACCCAGCCTCAGGGGCATTCTACTTCCGGTTCACATGAACGATATAAATCAGCTAAACGGATGAAATGGGAACTGGAATTTGATTGCAATAAGAAAATGGCAGATTGGCTCATCGAAAAAAATATTGCCACTCAGGATCTGATTGATGAGCTGGATAAACGATCCAAATCTTATGTCAGAGAGCAAAAAAACATCGCCTGGAATAATTACCTGCAACCGGTACTCGAAAAAAGAGAGCAATTGATCAACATCCTGGAACGCATGGATGCGAATGACAAAAGCGCTCTTCTCCGGTCAATGAAAGAACCCTCCGTATATGAATTGGTTGAATTGGCACGTTCCGTTGTCATCGAATATGGAGACCAGCATTCAGATCTGAACGAATGGATACAGGTACAATACCAGGAAGCAGAAAAAAATTATCACACAGATATTTATTCCAGCACAAGATTTGCTGCGATTCGGGTTCCGGAAATCAAAGCCCGTTACTCTGAAGATTCTGCTGAACTGAATGGCTACCAGATACTGAATGCATTTTTTGACAAAAAGCTGGAACAGGATGCCCGAATTCTTGCATTTGGAGAGGATGTCGGAAAAATCGGTGATGTGAATCAAGGCTTCGCCGGACTTCAGGATAAATATGGGGTGGATCGTGTCTTTGATTGCGGGATCAGGGAATGGTCTATTATAGGCCAGGCTATAGGTTCGAGCATGCGAGGCCTTCGCCCAATAGCCGAAATACAGTACCTTGATTATATCGTATATGCTATGTCTCCGCTTATGGATGACCTTGCTACAGTCCGTTACCGGTCAGCAGGCCAACAAGCTGCTCCTGCTATCATACGTACGCGTGGCCATCGGTTGGAAGGGATCTGGCACTCAGGCTCCCCGATCGGCTTTTTATTGCATTCCTTAAGGGGTATTTGCATCTGCGTTCCACGCAACATGACACAGGCGGCAGGAATGTATAATACACTGCTTAAAAGCGATGACCCCGGACTCATTATCGAATGTTTGAACGGTTACCGCCTGAAAGAAAAATTACCTGACAACATTGGTGAATTTACTGTTCCCATAGGCAAAGTTGAAATCCTGGAACCTGGCAATGATTTAACACTTGTTAGTTACGGGTCGTGCATTCGCATTGCTCAACAGGCTATTAAGACTTTGAAATCATTTGGAGTTTCAATTGAACTGATTGACGTTCAGACATTATTTCCATTCGACCTGGAAAACGACATAGCGAAGTCTCTGCAAAAAACAAATAAACTTCTCATTTTAGATGAAGATGTGCCAGGTGCTGCCAGTGCCTTTATTTTGCAACAGGTCCTTGAAGTACAACATGCGTTTAAATATCTCGACGCAGCTCCAAGAACCCTTACTGCCAAAAATAACAGACCCCCTTATGGTAGCAATGGCGACTATTTTACAAAACCAAACGCAGAGGATGTGGTTCTCTCTGTTCTCGATATGATCAGAGAGTACGAGCCGGATCGCTTCTAAATGAACAGGATTAAATGATCATTTCACTCATCCGGATGATGTATATAAAAACGAAAAAGTAAATATTTTTATAAATCCTAAAAGTTGAACGGATACCTCGTCATAATTCCCACCTATAATGAGATTGAAAATATCGAATCCATTATACGCTCGGTAATGGCTTTGCCAGTAGCTTGCCATGCCCTGGTCGTAGACGATGGATCTCCGGATGGCACGGGTGCATTGGTTCGAAAATTAATACTTGAATTCCCGGATAGCCTGTTTCTTCTGGAGCGCACAGAAAAAGGCGGTCTTGGCAAAGCCTATATCGCCGGTTTTCATTGGGCTCTGGAAAGACAGTACACCTGCATCGCTGAAATGGATGCTGACTTCTCACACCCCCCGGATAAACTACCTGAACTTTTCAAACTGTGTTCATCCGGTAATGCAGACGTAAGCATTGGATCCAGATATGTTAGAGGAGGAAGCGTGGTGAATTGGCCGCTCAGCAGATTGGTTTTGTCAAGGGGTGCATCTCTATATGTTCAATTTATTACCGGAATGCGGATAAAAGATCCCACTGCCGGATTTGTCTGTTACCACAAAAAAGTACTTGAAGCCATACCCTTGGATCAAATCCAATTTGTGGGATACGGATTTCAAATTGAAATGAAGTACTTTGCGCACCGGCTGGGATTTAAATTATGTGAAATACCTATTCAGTTTGCTGATCGGCAAAAAGGCAAATCAAAAATGAATATTTTTATCATACGCGAAGCTCTCCTCGGCGTATTTAAACTCCGGTTCTGCAAAAACTGAACGGAATTATTTATCCAAACTAACAAGTGTTTTTTCCTGCTTCCAATATTTGGGATAGGCCGTAAACTTTGCAATTATTTTCTTCCAAAATCCGCGGGGTTTTCACCCCATTTTTCCGTTTCCCATTTCAGAATTGGATTTTTATAAGGATGCGTTTCCAGCCATTTTACCGCTCGAATTAATAAATCTTGAAGTTCCTTATTCCTGTAATCAAACTCTAGTTTTGTTGCAGGTGATTTCTTTTTAACCCACGAGATAGCTATTCGCGAGTCAGAATAAATTGGAACCTCATATTGATGGTATTTTTTCAATAAAGCCAGCGCATGGACAATAGCTAAAAATTCACCAATATTGTTTGTTCCTTTTTTCAATGGCCCAATTCGAAAAAGTTCACGCTCTTCAAAAGGATCAACTCCCCGATACTCCAGATCACCCGGATTTCCGCTGCAGGCGGCATCGACCACCACACAAGGTTTGTGGACGGATGTTTTCCAATTTTCAGTTTTGATATCTTTCTTCTCCTTTTTCTCCTTCTTTTCATACTGCAATCCCGAATGATAGGCCTGCATGGCTTCCGTCCTATTGTCAAAAGCCTTGTATTTTGCATTGGGATATGCTTTTACCTGTAAAAGACAGGAATCCCAGGAATCATAAATGCCAGGAGTATGCCCATTCCAAACAACGTAATATTTTTGCTTTTTAGCCATCAAAAAAGAATATGTTTATAGACACCCATTCACACCTGTATTTAGAAGCTTTTACAAGCGATCTCGATCAAGTCATCGAAAATGCACTAAGCGTAAAAGTAGATAAAATAATACTACCCAACATAAATGTAGAAAGCATTGAAGGGATGCTGCGAATCAGCGAACAATACCCCAGCCATTGCTTTGCATCCATGGGTCTGCACCCTTGTGATGTGAAAGAAGATTTTCAATCCTGTCTTCAAAAAATGGAAAAAATGGCCTCCGATAAGGCATATATTGCAATAGGTGAAACTGGAACTGATGCCTACTGGGATTTGAGCTTTTGGGACCAACAAATCACTGCATTCCGAATCCAGCTTGATTGGGCCCGGGAATTGGGCAAGCCCATTATCATACATTCTCGGGAATCTCTGGACCAGAACATTGAATTTGTCCGCGAAGCTCAAAATGGCAATCTCACAGGAGTATTTCATTGTTTTGGCGGCACAGTTGAGCAGGCGCAAAAGATCCTCGACCTGGGATTATACCTGGGAATAGGAGGTACGATCAGCTATAAAAACAACAGCCTGAAGAATGAAATTTCCAAAATTCCGCTCTCCTCAATAGTGCTTGAAACGGATGCCCCATTCTTAAGTCCTGTGCCCTTTCGCGGAAAACGAAATGAACCCGCATTCATACCACACATTGCAAAACAGCTGGCGGAAAGCTACTCAGTTGATATCGAATCAATTGCTAAAGAAACAAGCAATAATGCACGAAGCCTATTCAAGCTGACCTAAAATGTATATTTTTGCGCTTGAAAATTGGAGAGGTGTCCGAGTGGTTTAAGGAGCGCGCCTGGAAAGTGCGTATACGCCAAAAGTGTATCGCGGGTTCGAATCCCGCCCTCTCCGCCACTCTACCGTAAGCTTTATATAGTTGACACCTTGAATCCCCCTTTTATAGACTGTACATCTCCTGGAAAGGAAATATCTTAATTCCTTATAACAGAATTAGCAGTTATATAAAGGTAAAATCCAGAATTAGAGTCTAATACAATTAGGTGTGCGCGAATTGCCGCTATAGAACTTTGATCTTAATGAACAGCGGTTCTCGCGAATTTTATAAGCTAAAAAAGCTCTCAAGGATCAGCTCATAAAGTTTTGCAAACTGGAATACTAATTACTGTAGATCCGGAACGGATACTTAAAATGTAAAATCCGCCTGGCAAGCCCTCCATATTCAGATGATCTCCCACTCCCGTTAAAAGTTCAATACCTGCAAGATTTTTAAGTGTATATTGGTCTATACCAGATTCATATCTAATTTGAATTTGTTCTTTAACTGGATTTGGAAATATCCTCAATCCGGCATCCGCCTGACTGCTGGTGGAAGTACTCACTTGATAGACTAAAGCAAAATAAGCAGGTGCAATTCCCGCCTGAAATTGCTCCTTGATATTCCAATTCAGATCGTACATATTCACCTTTCCGTAAGTCTTAAAATCAGTTTGGCCTGCGAGTATTATGCCTTCCTGCTCCAATACCTGCAAACCGTAAAAGCTTTCCATTGGATCCAGGTAAAACCCGGAACTTGCAGAATTTAAATCATAACTGCCAAGCTCCGTTTCTCCGGATTCCTGATACAAAACCCGATTTCCTGACAATGCTGAAGTACCACATAATGACTCTACATCGGAGAGTGCATGATGAACCACGGAACCCGTTTTAAGGTCTATTAAAGAGACACTGCTGCCCATGTAGTTTTTGTTATTTAAACTGACCAGCTGATCTTTATACCACATTAAATTTTCAGGATTCTTCCCCTGCTCACCTAATTCTATAATTCCATCTAAATGCAATTGCAATAAATCGACTTTAGCAATTTTTCCAACTTCCTTTCCAAAATCAAATCCATTATTGACTGCAACATATGCATAATGATCTTTAATCAGAATGCTCTCCGTCGTGAATGGCAATTCAGAAAGAGGAACTTGAAACAACAGCGTTAAATTATTTTTATCATAGACCTGTATGTAACTGTCCAGAGTTTTTAAATATTCTCCCCTGGATACTATGATCAGGTTTTCATAAAAGGCAATCTTTCGGATACCTTCAATTTCTGTAGAAGAAATCAAGGACAAATCGCTCAAGCGGTAGGCATTTAAAAAACGATCCGCGGCAATCCAAATTACACCATCCGAAATCTGCAAATCTGAGGCGAACCTGCATCCCGGAATATCAAATAAGTTAATATATGTTTTAGTTTGAAAATCATACTTTCCAAGACTCACTGGAACAATTGATTTTTGAGTATTGTAGTCATAGGCTCCTTCATTTAAACAATACAAATACGGTATTTGACCATATGTCAATACATTACAAATAACAACTAATAAATATATATTAAAAATGCGCTTCATGTCCATTTAAATTAAAGTCCAATAAAGATAAGCCGAGTAGCTAATTCTTTAAACAGAGTTCATTGCTAAAATTTTACAGGGTAGCTGGCATCTACAACACCGTTCTTGATGCGGTCCAATTTCTTTTGCAACAGCTTTCTCCTTACGGGACTGATCTTTTCAACAAAAAGAACACCTTCAATGTGGTCATATTCATGTTGAATAATACGTGCATTCAATTCATCATACTCAGCAAGGTGTTCTTTAAAATGTTCATCTAGATATTTAATCTTAAGGGTCTCTTTTCTCCTGACGTCCGCATTGATCTTCGGAATGCTCAAGCAACCTTCTTCAAAACTCCATTCAGGTCCTGACTCTTCAAGGATTACTGGATTAATAAAAACTTTCTTTATTCCTTTATGCGAATGTTCCCTTTCGTAGTAAGGTCTGGAATCTACAATAAACAAACGTATTGACTGCCCAACTTGCGGCGCAGCCAGACCAACACCTTTTGCAAAATACATGGTCTCCCACATATTGTGAATGAGTTCATTTAGTCCATTGAAATCATTGCTAATATCTTTGCCCCGAGTCTTCAAGACAGGATGACCATACATATAAATTGGCAGTACCATAATCAATTAATAATGTCCTAAATAATGTTGCAAAATTAAAACGGCGCTTAACTTGTCCACTAAAGCTTTATTCTTTCTCTTCTCCTTTGGAGTTCCAATTTTTATCAAGATCTGTTTTGCTTCGCTTGAAGTAAATCGCTCTGTGAACAATTCAACATCTATATCTGGTAAAGAGTTTTTGATTTCCCGGACAAATGCCTGTATGTGCTCACCCAGGTAGGTTTCCGACCCATCGCGATGTGTTGGCCAGCCCACAACAATTTGCCCTATTGGGTTCAGCTGATGATACTGAAGAATAAAAGGTACAAGTTCTTCAGCATCTACGGTTTCAAGTCCGTTCACAATAATACCCAGTGGGTCCGTGACTGCCAGGCCACAACGCTTTAAACCATAATCGACACCTAGTATCCGCCCCATCCTGCTGTTTTCAAAACAAAGATAAACGAAACTTAAGGCTTGCATGAGTGGCTCAAAACACAGTTGCTGTCCTTTTCAGCATGGCATAAAAAAAAAGACCCCCTCCATAACTTTTATGGAGAGGGGTCCCATCCCAAAAACAGTAAACTCTTTAGAACAAAACGAATTTAGCCTTACTTGATAACAACCATTCTCTTCGTCGCTGTAAATCCAGCGGCATCCAATTGGTAGAACAGTACACCTGTCACTCCAAGTTGTGATGTATTGAGCTCAAAATTGTTGTATCCCTTCGCAGCATCCATTTCACCTTTGTAGATGACTTTGCTGTTCAGATCATAAACTGTCATTACCGCATGACCTGCTTCAGGCAGTTCAAATCCGATAACGGTGAGCTCAGAGAACGGGTTGGGTTGATTTTGGTACAGAATGATTCCCTGGTTCGCAGTTGAAACCGTTTTACCATTTCTGAAACCGAGTGTGATATCCATTTCATTGGAATCGCCGGTGTAAGCCTGCGCCAATGTGATAGATGAATTTAATTGTAGTAGATTTGAGAGATAACCTTTAGAAAGAGCCTTGAATTTAAGCGTGAACATTTTTTCACCTTCATCCAAATCGAAATTATTATTTGTATTCCAGCTAATTGTTATGTAGCCTTCAGCTGATCTGCTTATGTTATAATTATCTGGTGTCAGCAAACAGGCAGCAGATAATACAGAGGCAAATTCTAGACTGCGGGCATCAAACTGGATTGTAAACTGATATCCGGCGAGACTCACGTGCTCGTTTGCATAGACTGGCACTTCAATAATTTCACCGACGTTAAAACTCATTTCATCAGTTACCCATTCCAATGATTGCGGGTTGTTTCTGGATGTACTTGAGATCAGACCGGCTGCAGCATTACCTGTAAGGTCACCAATCTTAATACCTTTGAAATCAACACCATTCATGTCCTTGTTGAAAGGATTGATGTCAAACACTTTAGGATAATTCTCCTTAAGTACATCTATATCCGTATTGACAAAGTTGTAGGAGGCATCTACAAATGCCCAGCTTTCATTGTTTGTAAAACGATCACCGACACCAAGAATCAATCTTCTCAATTCTGTAATATCCTTGCTTGTAATCTTTAAGTCGTTGTTTACATCCGCTGCTATTATCTTGTATGGAGAAACCAAAGGTTCTAATCCAAGGATATGTCTTTGAATTTTCACAATATCCGCAGTCGAAACACCATTCAATGGATCCGTATTCTTCGAAGGCTTTACAAGGTAATGTCCGTTATTCAAAGGCATGTTTCCAAAGGCAAATGCGCCCGAATTAGAAGTAGTAACTTTTGAAATTGGAGGATTTCCATTTACTGTCGGATCCAGCAAAGCAACTTCCACATTGATCATAGAATTGTTGTCCTCCTTATTGGAGACCAATCCGTTAATGGTACCTCCAGTGAATGTCTTACCACAGGCTTTGTTGTTGTCCTGTACCTCAATAAAAGTTCTGCAATAGGCTTGCTGACCGGTTAACCTATCCGTTACCCAAAGCTGCACCGTCTGTTGACCTAATGTGTTGCAATCAAATATCTTTGATTTATCAGTCGTATCACTTGAAAAGCTTAAAGTAACCGGATTTTTGCATGCGCCATAGCTTCCCTGGTCAACATCACTTGCCCAAACCTGGATCATACCCCAGTCAATTTTTCCATCGCGATTGGTGTCAATTGGCATCAAATCGATGGCAACACCATTGATACAATATGGAGTTGGTGCTTTACAATTCACTATGGTGAATAGATGCTCTTCTGCAGTTTTATTTCCACAGCGGTCTTCAAAAACATATTTTATTTTATGTGTTCCCAGCGGATATCTGCCAGATGCATCGATCGTATTACCCACACCTGTTCTTACGATGTCATAAGTACCATTGTTATATGCATCAATGTGATATTCCCATGCAAGTTCTCCTCCGGGAGTACAATCGTCAGAACCGGTTGCTCTCAGGCTGATGTAACCTGAAGTACATGAATCCAATGTACACACAGTGGTATCCTGCGTAGGAATGGCATTCAATGTTGGGTCAACCAGATTATGAATCTTTATGATTTGTTCATGCGTATCAAATGGGTAAGAAACTCCGGATTGTGTGTATACAAACTGGCACCAGTCTATTACCTTCCATTTACGGATAATTTTATAGCAAGCATCTCCCCCCTGAACAATTCTGAAAAGATGATCTTCAAAACTGATTCCAAGCAAATCGCATTTACCTTCTCCATGAAGCTCAGGCTTGCTGTCAAGCGCTTCCGGAGTCAGCGTACTTGGATCCAAACAAGTATACAAGGTTGTATCTCTTGGATACCAAATATTCTTGAAGTCATAAGGATTGTAATTCGTGAATGTAATTGTCTGTCGGCACGTATCTGTGCCATTTCCATCCTTTGCTACCCAGGTACGAACGATCGTTCCTGTATTGCACTGGCTGCGGTTGTCAACGTATGAATGATCCAGAGTAAAATCACAATTGTCATGAGCAAATCCATCGTGGAAATTTACAACTTGCTCGGCTCCCCCTGGTCCTTTAAATTTGATAGAACGTGCCTTATTGAAGTATGCGGAATCTCTTTGTATTACTCCAAAGACACTCAGATCATTAATGTCAAAGTGAAAATCACACGCCACCGTCAGATCCTTTGGAGGATAACAAGTAGGCTTGATTTTATCCTGAACTTCTACCTGTACCATGCAATCATTATAATTGCCATGTTTGTCCTTTACGCGGAAGATAACTGTTACATTTTTACCCACGTCAGCACAACAGAATTCTACATAAGGTCTGAACCAGTTAATGTTCTGCTGGCCACATGGAGCACCATTGTCCATTCTTCTGACTAACATGGAATCGATATGGCAATCATCATAACTTCCATCATCAAAAGTTTTGGCATAAACATGCGTCGTTCCATAGATGGAAAGTGAAACCACAGTCTCGCGATCGCAGACTGCTACAGGAGCCGTTTTGTCGAGAACATGCACTACAAGTGAGTCAACACCCAAATTGTAACAGCGATCATATGCACGGTAATATATGGTGTTGTCTCCAACAGGAAGAACAACGACACCGCCATTCTGACCCGTCAGGATTCCTCCCGGGTAGGCTACATCAACGCGAAGTAAATTTCCACAGCTGTCAAAGACTGTTGCAGGAGGTAATTTTACTGTTGCCTGACATTTGTATCCACCATCTGTAGTTACATCAAAATCGTAAGGAGCATGCACAAATGGTGCCTCCCTGTCTACAACTTCGATGAACTGCATACAGATTCGAACAATTTCCGTGTTACACCACCACTCGCGGATGGTCCACATCCTCATATATTTCTGAACACAATTGATCGTTCCTAGATCAATATCTTCATAGTTTACAGCGATATTGCAATAGATGTCGCGTACCGGCCAGATAGGAATGGTATCAATGTTGAGAGGAGCTCTTGATACGGTATCATAGTAAAGCGGAACACCTGTGTAGCTCGGGTCGGGATGGCCATTCTTATCTAACGGGATTCTTTTATACGCTATGTCCTTACAAGTGATAGCACTATAATTTGCAATAGTCCAGTTCCAGGGACAGATCACACGAGATGTATCAAATCTCTTTAAAAGGATCGTGTCATTGCACTGGGGTGATTTATTTCCGTGAATGTCATATGCTACCCACTTGCGAACAACTTGTTTGATATATCTGGGATCGCAAGATAAGGGTTGAATGTACTCATCAACTTTAATGATAGTATCCAATCCACATCCATCTTTGGCAACCGGCTGATGTACAGTTGCATAAAAACAAGGGACAGTGTCTCTTTTACAATAAATAGTAGGAGCCAGTTTGTCTTCGATCACGGCATTACCCCAACACCTGTTTCCGGAATTTTTGTCGCGGATTTCCACCTTAAGCGTTTGTCCGACATAATCGCCGGTGACCACAGGTGAAGTGGGTATTTTAGTATTATACTTTAATACCGTTACTTCAAAATCTCCGTTTTGACAAGAAGTCATAGTATCATTCAGCAACATTGCCGGCGTGATGGTCGCTTTACAGTTCGCATCTAGTGACACTTGAATGGTTGCATTACATGCCAGTGAGCACTGGGCTTGGAGTGTTCTGGTGGGATTAAAAACTACCAGCCACACAAGGCAGATAGAAAAAGTCAGGCCTAAGCCGGAAAATTGATTTTTAAATCTGCGGAAGTCAAACGTAAAGTTCGTTTTCTCCATGAGATCCTCTATTTAGTTGTTAAAAAATAAAAAATGCATATAGCTTATCTCCATGGCGCGCATGCCAGGGAAACTGTTTAAAACATTTCCAACTGTACCTGAGGAAATCGCGGAACTAGAAATTCAATAAATGGACCGAGAACGTCCGCAGGGACAGACTAGAGGGTCTAAAATCATTTGGGTTGGAAAAACGGCTAAAAGCGTTTGCTATAAAGAGAGGATCTTTATGATTCTGGGTTGTAGGTGCAAAAGTAGAAAAGATATTTAAATAAACAACTATTTGTTAATAATTTTTTTTCAATTAGTTACAAATAGCATTTTCCACTAATGCATAGCAAAAGTAAGGGCTTAGCTATTATCTTGTATTTACAAGGTGGGGTTATTTTTTATATTATATATATTATTAATTTATATTAATTTGTTATATAAGGTTTTATAAATTATATTATTTAATAATTTTAAGCCTGGCCGGCTTTATCAGGAAAACCGGCCTTGATATCTAACATCTTATTTCATTTTAATCAATTTTCCTTGCGTGCTGTATCCGCCCACCTGGAAATGGTATATGAATTCTCCATCAGCTGGCAAATCCCTTGCATTTAGCCAAAAGATATTCATCCCCTTGCTGATGTCTACAGACTTCCTCGCAGCTAACTCTCCCTGCAAGGAGTAGAGACTGAGAACTCCCTGATCCTTGCGGAATCCTTCAAAGGAAATCTTACACTGGTCCTTAAACGGGTTTGGATCCACTTGCCAGTTAGTAATTGAATAATTTTCATTTTGAACCTGATTGAAACGAAACATCAATGACAAGGGAACATCTGCAACCGGATACACTTCATTGATCCATTCCCCGGAGGGTTTTAAGGCTTCGGAAGCCTTTCCGGCCTTTCTGGCTCGGAAAAGCATACTCAATACCCGGTCCCCATTTTCCAAACAGCCTGAAGCCGGATGGTTTGAAATGGATATTTTCAACTTGCGTCCATCATAATTATATTCATCTTCAGTAAGAGCTCTTTCACTTGTTCCACTGAAATATTCTTTGATCTGGTACAACTCCAACATTCCCGGATCGATATCCATTCCCATTTGCAAACCTTGAAGACAAATGGACTTATTGCCTTTGAATTCTATCTGTACAAGTGCACCCCGCTCAAAGCTCTGATCTTCCAGATTAAACTCATACTTCCGCAAACGGCTGGAAACTTCTGAAGCAAACGCATGTTCGCTACTTACATCTCCAATTTTAACACCGTGGAAATCGACAGCAGTGTCCTGCCAGAAGCCACTGAGCTTGATAAATTCCGGAAATTCTTCAGCCAGGGGATCATTTATATTTTTGAATGCATACGATTCATCTACAAATCTCCAGGATGTATTGCCCGGAACACGATCTGCCTTTCCCAAAACCAATCTCCTCATCTGACTCACATCCGCTCCAGTGATCCGCCCATTGTGATCCACATCCGCTGCAATCCATTGATACGGATTTGTAAAACTCTCCATACCTAAAATATGGCGTTGCACCATCACGATGTCCTGCGTCGTTATCCCCTCTAACCAGTCTTTGTCAAAATCCGCCCTTAAGGTGTATTCTTTGTTTGTTACAATTTTGTCAAATAAATAGATACCCCTGCTATCCGTATATCGTTTTTCTCCCAATCCATCAAGGAAAACTTGCACGCCTTCCATCGCCCGGACTCCTCCGGCACGTATCAATCCGTCCGCATCGCCAATCCGTATGGTGTGTTGGCAATTGTTATTGGGATCAAATACGTGTACTCTTGCATTACAGCTTCCCACATTTCCGGATGAATCCTTGACGAAAATTGTAAAATCGAAGGTATCGGGTATCGTCTGCAAATCCGCACAGGTTATATATCTGCAGGTATCATTGTTATTTGAACTTGAAAATGAAATTTTGAGCTTATCGTTTGCCGTGCAATTGTCTGAATATGCATCCAGCAAACCTCTAGCTGTAAATTTCAAACTGTCATTTGACGGCATATTTACAAATAATATACGGCAAACCGCACTGGGACTGGTCAGGTCCAATACAACAACAAATGTGGTATCCTTGACCGTTCCACATGAATCCTTTGCCGTAAAAATCACTCTCGTGGAACCAACCGGATAGGTGTCGCTTGCATTCGCCCCGCCATTGTTGAAAGAGTTGGTTATGCTCGCATATCTTCCACATCCACTCAGGCTTGCAGCCTGCAGGTTAACAAAACGCGAACAAGCGTTCGTACTGCTCGGCACTGTAGTATCCCGGGGTCCCGTCAACTTTGAATGACTTAAATCCACAAGGGTAATAATTTGGGTATCTTTAAACGTCTCACCCGTGCAGGCAGAATACGCAGACCACATCCTTTCTATTATTTTGCAACTATCCATTGTAAAATTACCGGTCTTGTCCACGAAGCTGAAGTAAACACTGCCGCAACTGTCCAATGGATCTACAGGAAAACTGTGCAAGGCATTAGGGTGTGTATTGACACATCCCGGGATGATGGTGTCTCCCGGCCAGATCACATCTGCGACATCAAAACGATAAAAATTAAAAATGGAAATACTTTGCACACACGAACTATCTACTGTGCCATTTGGATAGGTCAGATAAAACCTCCTCCTCACCTCTCCGTTTTTACAGCTGTCGATATTTGTTTCGTCACGGTGGCTGCCTCGAATTGTATCAAGACATGCAGAAATGACCGTATAATTTCCGGTTACTCCAAGATCTAGGTAGTCCTGCGTACAAGACAAGGTAATATCCGCAGGACAAACTGCCGGTGCAACCGGATTCTTATCCTGTACATAAATCTGGATCATACAAAAATTCATATTTCCGCTGCAATCACTCGCCTTCATAACCAACATAAGCGTATCACCAATGTCGTCGCAGCAAAACAATACCTCATCGCGGAATAAAGTATCCTCAGGTCTCGAACAGGCAGGAGTCATTCGCCTTATTAAAACAGTGTCGACACAACAATTATCTGTAATCAAACCATGCGCAGCTATTTCATGAGCATGAATAAAAACTTGTCCCCTTGGATCAAGAGAGACGATCAAAGCCGGTGGACATACCAATGTCGGACTTATTCTATCGATAACCTTAACATAGGAGATACAAGTATCCGAATTCCCGCATGGGTCAATCGCAATATTCTGGAAAGTATGCAATCCCGTATCAAGACTAATCTCGGAGCCCGGTTGCGCTAAAAATGAATAATCCACCCGAACAACTTTTAATATGGCTTCCGATGCCGTACAGGCATCACTTGCCTGAAATCCCGGTATGCGATATTTTACCTTACAACTGTTGTATGGGGAATAAAGGGTGATGTCCTTAGGACAAACTATATCCGGTCGGGTCGTATCTGCAATCAGGATCTCCTGCTCACCGGAACGCATTGCATTGTTGCACCAGTCAATTACTGTCCATGTCCTCTTTAACTTGATCATGCCACCACAAACAGGGATAGAATCATCCCTGTGCGTTGCGACCATGTTGCATAAATAACTTACCGTATCACCGAAAAGCGTGGGCACACCGGTGCTGTTTAAATCCGGATTCGGACAGTACACTGTATCTTTTGGAGGAAAAACAATACTGTCCACACTTGCTTTTTTGAAATAAATATTTTGGGAGCAATAACTTTTGTTGCCTGATGAATCCGTCATGGTCCAGTTCAGGTGCGCAATCATAGCATATCTGGAACTTGAACAATTCAAGAAATCCAGATTCAAATCATGATCCATGGTCACATGTCCGCTGCAATTGTCCGTTGCGAAAATAAACTGGTCATAATTCAATGTAAATGGATCATATGTGCAAGAAGTTGTATCATCGTGACATTGTATAACAGGCGCCAATTTGTCTTCAACAACAAGATTTGTCCAACACATCATTCCGGTTGTGGTATCAATTACGGTAGCAGTTCGTTTTCTTTTAATGTCTGAACAGGATACGTAATTCTTACCCGTTTCATTCACTACCACTTTGAAAACCGCATAGTTTGGGTAATTGTCCGATAGCAGCATTTTAGGCGTCAGGATCGCAATCCCGGACTGGTCCAGCGATACCTGGATACTACCGTAACAACTTATTTGCATGGCAGGTGAATAGGATTCTGTCATGACATCCATTCCGTCTGAAGAAGGCCAATCCTCCGGGATGGCCTTCAACTCAGCACAGAAAAATAGCCCTATCAAAATCATCATTTCTGATGCTTTGAAAAAGCAAGAGTACTTTGGGATGGGATTTTGTATAAAACGATTTTTCATAATTCGAATTTGGACATTGCCTTAAAAAAAGGTATCACTGAACAATGAGTTTGACAATATGACTTGAACCGGATTCATAGATATGCAGAATATACACTCCATCAGAATCAAACGAATCCCTGCTCCAGCTCCAGTTATTTATACCGGAGTGAATTACATAATTACCACTATGAATAAGCTGAGCCTTTGCATCGTAGAGTTCATAATGCAATGTAGCTGGCCCGCTTGCAATAATTTGAAGGGTAGTTTGCTCTTTAAACGGGTTTGGTGAGGGGTTTGAAATATTGTATGTTAAACCTTCAGTCAGCTTTTTATATTCTATTCCTTCAATATTAAGTTCCTTGCTTTCTGTATAAAGCTTATTATCAAAAGCAGCGCTTATTTCAGGATATGAGTTACAATTATCGGTAGTGTTTTCCAATTCTATTTCAAATAATGGAAGCTCGGAAGGCCAGACTATTTTCTCTGGCTGAGAATACGAAATCCGAACTTTCTTACCATCCAAGCTATAATTCAATTCACTCCATGAAGGCAACAGACTTCTGATAGTACGTATGTCCCACCTGCATAAATCCCTGAATGAAAAATCAATCTGAAAACCATCCAAAGCTCTCATGCGATCCAGGTATACGGATATCTTATTTTGCTCTTGACGATACGTTAATTCAATCGAACCATTTTGAACTTTATTTATACCGTGACTTGTGAAGGACCTGTTGACATCTCCAAGTTTCACGGCCAGTATATCTAGATTCTGATTTTTTCCGGGTGCATAAAAACGGATGTCCTGACTTGGTATGCTCTCTGCAAGAGGATGCGTCGGATCCTTAAATACATATTGAGGATTTAAAAAAACATAGCTTTTATGGACTGGTAGCTCCGAAGTTTTACCAAGTATCAGGTTGCGAATGTGCACAACGTCCCTGGTAGTAATCGTTCCACTAAAATCTACATCTGAAGCAATGGACTCCTCAGCATCTGAAAATGGGGCTATCCCCAATATATGCCTTTGAATTTTCAGGATATCCGCAGTAGAAATTCCTTCGGAATAATTGTTATCGCAGGTTGCATCAAGAATTACCATTCCCTTGGATGGAATATCCGAAAAGAGGAATCGCCCAAATTCATCAACCATTTGATAATTTGAGTAGCCCCCTGTTTGCACGCCTACCTTGACATTAGAAACCCACTCCCTGTTACGTGTTGCAATAGCACCCGCTACGTCGATATTTACAATAGTTGACGGACACAGTGAATCAATATCATCAATGACAATATAGGTAAACACGTCACTGCTGTTGCCGGCTTCATCCCATACGAACAGTTGTATGGTATTTCGGCCCAGGGTGCTATCACAAGTATATATCCGGATTGAATCATTTATATCAGATGAAAATGAAAACCGCAGGCGGGATTCCGGAGTACAGTTATCTGTGCTTTTATTATTAAATAATCGTGCGGGAACCTGAACCATGGGCCCACTGGCCATCCGAGTCAGACTACTGGACAAACCATACATTGCAAGCGGGCTGGGTGGTTTTCGATCGACGATCTCCACTATCATGGATTGGCTGGATTCATTATGGCATGAATCATTCGCGAAATACTGTATGCGATGTCTTCCCATTGGAAACAAACCAGTGGCAGCAGGGCCTGTGCCTTTTCTGTCGACACTTCCATTACTGTAATAATCCACTTCATACCTGATGGCGATTTGACTTGTAGAACCACAATCTGTTGCAGATACTGAAGGCAAGATGACATTGGCAGGCCCGCAATCAGGAGTTTGAACACCAATAACCGTATCCCGTACACCAATCAATACCGGCGGAATGGAATCCATCACTTTGATTTCTTGAACATAGTAATAGTATCCATTAGATGGAATTTTCGGATTAGGTTGCAATTTTGGATTATACTGACACCAGTCAATTACGGTCCAATAACGAAGAACCTTCCCACAAACACCGCCCTGACTGAAAGCATAGGTTTCATCACGCCAGCCAACTTGCACCAGGGCACATGCATCATCAAAAATGACGGGAGCCCCGGATTGTATGGTATCCAATTGAATTCTGCAGGCGTAAACCGTTTTGTGTGAGGGCCATTTTAACTGATTTGTATCCAGCCCATTGAAACTGTGCGTTTTATTTACATGAATTTTTTGTGTGCAGGTAGAACTTTGCCCATGGATATCATAAACTGTATAATGCCTGAGAAAGTCACCAGAATTACATGCATCAAGCAGATTTTCATCTAATGTGTCCGTATTTGCAATTCCACAATTGTCAATAATTCCAAGTTGCCCCTTGGCCAGGAGACTATCCAAATCAACTCCGCATGAAATTGTAATATTTGGTGGGCAAGTAAGCCCCGGTGGTAATTTATCCTTCACCACAGTCTGCACCATACAGTCTACAAACCTTCCCAACAGCACACTGTCACCTACAGGCCCGTGACCTGGAAATAAATCATAGATCCTTACAAGAACTGTAATAAATGAAGAATCAACGTCTTCACAACAAAATCGGATCTTATCGTCAAAATGATTGTGGTCATTACCAGGCGAATAACACATGTAAGGATTTGTGGGAAACATCCTTTTAACTTTGAAATACAGATGGCCACAATTGTCTGTCGACCCTCCATCAAATATGGTAGCCGGCAAATCTGCAAATCCATTTTCAGGTAAACTGACCGTTTGTTGAGGTGAACAGACGACGTGAGGAAGTTCTGCATCATACACTGTCACATTCATTGAATCCAGCCCAACCATTCTGCAATCGTCTTCAATATGGAAGTAGACTTTATGCACCCCTGTTGGAAAAAACATCATTCCACCATTCGTAGACAATTGTGTAAATGCTGAATATGTTTCGTAATCAAGATTCATGCTGCATTGCCCTGAGAAACTCGCAGGTAAGATATTGAACACTGTGTCACATCGCTGCAAGCCCTTCAATTGGATGGTGATATCCGGAGGTGCCTGAACCTGAATGGCCAGGAATTTACGGGAATCAAATGATGCACCGGATCTGCCCTGAGATGATACAAGTACGATCAACATCAGGACAGACCAAAGGGATTTTTTTAATTGAAGACTTTGCCAAATTCCGTCTAAAGAGTTCATGGTGCACATATTTCCTTTATTTCGTATGTTCTCAAAACATGGTCTCAGCCCAACGTAAATGGCACGCCAATGCATTTAGCACTCCAGATACAAATCGAGGCTTCTGAGGCAATTTAAATTGCCCCTATAAACATTTACTGAAATGGGAAAAGGAACTATTACTGTTTAGGGAATGTGTTTCTGTAATAGGGATGTCCGGGAATTATCGACTTGTTCAGGGGTTTGTCGATATCATATTACAAAATTATGTAATATTTAAATAACTGCATAACAATTGTATAAAATTATATTACATTTTTATTTTATATATATATTGTTATTTTGCAACAACTTGAATCAAAGCCACTTGCATGAAATAGGATTGGAAAAGAAATTTATACACTACACCGAATTGTGATTGAAAGTCGTTTCTTAGGAAAGCACATTTGCCAGCAAATTGAATTCGTGATTGCAACCTGGAATGCGGGAGATTCTTCAAGTTTTTACATATCAATCAAGGCTTAAGCTTAAGAGGTAGATAATCTTTCCGAGAGGTGTGCAGATGCCTTTTCAGATCATCACACTGCGTTTTATAAAGGATACACTAATTAAATAGCCAAGGGCTTCTGTATAGACCACAAAAAAAAAGCCCCCTCCCGATTGCTCGAGAAGAGGCCATCCCAAAAACCGATTTAACTTTTTCTCACGTTCGACGATCCAAGATCGTCGCACCAAGAAGGATTTGGGAAGTAGTGATCGATTATTCGATCACTACCATCCTCTTGGTTGCTGTATGGTCAGCGGCATCCAACTGATAGTACAGTACGCCACTTGCATTCAGTTCAGACTTCTGTACCTTAACGG
>CAYTNG010000006.1:0-245225 GCA_964439105.1 uncultured Saprospiraceae bacterium | reverse complement strand
CTAAAAAGGCAGCTCCTAAAAAAGCTACCGCTAAAAAAGCGGCTCCTAAAAAAGCTACCGCTAAAAAGGCAGCTCCTAAAAAAGCTACAAGCAAAAAATCTCCTTCCAGAGGAAGGAAGAAAGCGACCGCTCCTGTAGCAGAGCCTGTAATGCCGCCTATGGGTGACATGACAATGTAATTGAAAAATTTTCGAAAGAAAAATCAAACTCCGGATTGTTTTCAACCGGAGTTTTTTTTTATCCTCTGGTTTGATAAACCATTGTGGGATATTGAATCAAATCTGCGAGTACCAAGGCCGATACAGCTTCAATGACCACAGGCACTCTTAAAGCAATACAGACATCATGTCTGCCTTCAAGTTTAAATTTCCTTAGCTGACCCTCTGCAAGATCAAATGACTGCTGTTCTGAATAGATACTGCTCGTAGGTTTTACTGCAACGCGAAAAACGATTGGATTGCCATTTGAGATACCGCCGTTAATTCCACCCGAATGGTTACTTGCTGTATGACCTTCTTTATCCAGGATCGGATCGTTATGTTCAGAGCCAAACATCTTAGCCGCTTTAAACCCACTTCCGAATTCAATTCCTTTAATAGCAGGAATGCTAAACACTGCATGGCTGATAAGCGATTCTACTGAATCAAAAAATGGTTCTCCCAATCCAACCGGCACTTTTGCAATCGTACATTCCACTATTCCTCCAATACTGTCTTGTCTTTCCAGAGCAGCTTCGATCGCTTTGGAAATTTCCATTTGCCCTCCAGCTTCAATCAGCTGTGCATTTATACTTATTGGATGAATAATCTTTTTTGCAATGACCCCGGCAGCAACCAAGGGCAATGTAAGTCTTCCACTAAAGTGTCCACCGCCTCTGTAATCCTGGAAACCTCCATACTTAATATTCGAAACAAAATCCGCGTGCCCGGGTCGCGGTATATTTCGCTGCTTTTCATAATCAGCCGAACGTGTATTTGCATTTTTAAATTGAATATGAATTGGACTTCCTGTGGTATATCCATTGAACAAGCCTGAAATAAATTCGGGAAGATCTTCTTCAATTCGCGTTGTGGTTCCCTTTTCGCCTGGCTTTCTGCGGCCGAGATCCAATATAAAATCAGAGGTGGATAATGGAAGGCCCGCAGGCACACCATCCATAATGACACCCACAGCATGACCATGCGACTCTCCGTATATTTCAACGCGTATAATTTTACCAAAAGAATTCATCGGGATGCGAAATTAATGGCTCAAACGCAAATTACTTCTAATTTTATTGTCACATTCAATCTCTATGAAATACTTCAAGCTATGCCTTTGCTTCGCGATGATCTTCTTAAACTATTCCTGCAACACAAATTCGCCCCAAATAAATACAACTCTCAACACGCTTTCCGAGGCAAAAGAAAGGCATGTACTGGAACCCTATTGGTTTGACGGCAACGCAGAGGTGAATACCTATGAACTTGAGCAGGTCAGGTATGGCGCCCATCGCAAAGGAAAAGCGGTTGCTATCTTTGTTACAGAACCATTTATCAGATCCAGACAAGTTAAAGCAGATCATTATGATCCTAAAAATACAGACCATACTGTCGTTTTGAAACTTAACCTGGTCCGCGAATTTCAAACTGGAATTTACCCTTATCGTTTGTTTTCCAGTGTCTTTACTGATTTGGGCGAATCGGCCAGCCCTCATGCGCTTAAAGCTGTATCATCCATTTACGAATGGTGCGGAGTCGCATTTACACAACTCAATCAGCAGGATAATCATTTTGCTCTTCACGCATATAGCTATTTCGAGTCAGAGGGGGATCGACAAGATCGTTTGCCAATTCAATTCCTTGAAGACGAGCTATTCAATCTCATAAGGATAAATCCTGAATTGCTGCCCATTGGTGACACAAATATGATCCCCGGGCTTTCATATTGCAGGCTAAAGCATCAAGCTATACAATCTGTTAAATCAGATTGCTCAAAGTCGAATGTCAATGATACGGTCGCAGAGTATCACATTGAGCAGGCCGCATTTCAGAGATCTATCCGAATACAATATTTGATTAAACCACCACATGATATTCTCAGCTGGGAAGAATCCTATCCGGAGGAAGGCGTGATCATGAGTTCCACAGCAAAAAGAACCCATAAAGAAAAATTACAATACTGGAATCTTCATTCTGTTTCAGACAGCCTCTATTTGCAGAAAATTGGATTATAATCCGGATAATCTAATTTTCTCATAGCTTCCAGGAGCATGAAAGGGTCATTCAGATGAGCTATTTCAAGCCGGGTGTTGTCTAAAATTCCTTTTGCAGATTGGAGCACATCTATTTTCGAAAATCCGTTTTGTTCCGCAAAATGAAGAAATTTCATCAGGCAAAAAGGATCAAGAAATACTCCAATCCTTTTTAGAAATTGCAGATTTGAAGTACTGTTAGAAAGGGCTTCATTGACATGTTGCGAAAAATTATTTAGCTCCAGGAATTCATGGAGTACTTCGTTTTCAGCAATTGAACCCCAGTTCAAACCTTCTTTTATCAAGGCATAATTAAGTTCCAAATCAGTCAGGAAACTACAGAACAGGCATATTGCTTCCGGATTATAACTGTAGTACAGCTCCTTCTGATTTAAAGTATTAAGAATGGAGTGAACGGCTTTACCTGTTCCAAATGGAACGCGGAGGCTAGTTCTTCCGGACGGATAAACCAAAGGTTCATCGAGAGCCATTAAACTCCCATTTCTGCTGAACTTATGCAAAAAATAAAAATCTTCACCAGCCTTTCTTCTGTTCATTCCTCCCTGCTCCATATAAGCAGAACTGCGGACTGCGAAGCAGGAACCCAATGTGTGAAATGCATACGGATACCGATAATTTTTTTGCCAATTTATGTAACAACGCAAATGCAACTCATACAAGGCAATTGCCATCTTTTCAACTTTCGACTTTTGCGCATCGAGAGGATGAATAAAACCCAAGCTTAAAGCCTGGCAATGGTTTTGACTGTTCATAAAATCGGCAATCCGCATCAGATATCGTCGATCGACCGTACAATCCGCGTCTACATTGATAATCAGTCCATCTGTTCCAATTTCAGCAAATCTTCGCACCGCTTCATCCATACCAATTTTTCGTGCCATCCCTACCCCAGCCCATTTCTGCGGCAACTCTATCGGTCGAATTGCTTTTATCTGAATTGGTTTATTCTTTGTACGCTCTGACCACTTGAGCAATAAATGATATTGCCGTGCGTGCATTTCCTTAAAACTCGTTTCAGCAAACTCTGACAAATTCAGGACAACTAAAATCTCTGCAATTCCTCGAGGCATGTCCAGCTGCAGCAAACTATCCAGGCAATCTTCTAAATTTTCCTCATATGCAGAAGGGATGATTATGCTATATTTCAATTCTGGTCCGGGCTTCTCTTCTAATTGTGAAGGAAAAGATGTGTGTTTTTCAAGATACCTTTGTGCCTTCCATTCAAAACCATTCGAGTCCATGGGACAAAACTACCAAAACATAATAGTACCCACTCTCTGCTTTCCTCCAATTTCCATTTTAGCCTCATTTGTCCATATTGGGTGCGTGCATATTGAAGCGCATGAAAATTATCAGAAAAAATCATTCAGAAATAAATACTTCATAGGCACCCGTCAGGGTCCACAATGTTTATCGATCCCATTGGTAAAAGGCAAAAACCACCAGATGCCCATTCGGGACGTTCGCATATGTTATTCATCAAACTGGGCACAAGTTCATTGGAAAAGCATTCAAACGAATTATGGCAACGCAGCCTATTTTTTGTACTATGAGGAAGAAGTCAGAGAAATGCTAATGAATAGGCAAGATTTCCTGTATGATTTCAATTTATACGCACTTGAAGTCCTAAAAAAAATACTTCAGCTTTCATTCAGTTTGGAATCCACGACTTCCTATCAACGACAAACTTCTGATTCAACACTTGACTTGCGACGATCCGTTCGGTCTGATAGCCTTGCTGAAATGAACTTTCCATCCTATTACCAGGTTTTTCAAAACAAAGAATTTATTCCTAACCTGAGTATATTGGATGCCTTATTCCATCTCGGTCCTGAAACACCATCTTATTTACAACACATCACCTAAATCCAATCCATATTGATGTATTATTGTTTTTGTAATATAAAACAATGCAAGAGAAAACTTTGCGTTAAATCCTATTGAATAAGTAAACATGGTTAATCCGGATCGCTTTTATTTGAAAAGTTTAAAATTTTTTACGGTTCTCTTAAGTGCAGCATTCCTTACGGAATGCCAACCAAATAAAGAGCTTAATTTAGTCCAGGTCAATGAAGATCCACACAGTTTTAGCCAACCATCGGTTTCCAGGGTCAAGCACCTCGACCTGAATTTAAAAGTTGACTTTGAACAAAAGCTCCTTCAGGGATTTGCTGATTTCACGCTCGATCATTCTCATGGCAAGGAGCTTATCCTTGACAACATGGGTTTGGAGATTGAAAAGCTGGAAATTTCCGATGGAGGATCTTATGAATCGGGCCATTTTTACCTTTCTAATGTGGATACGATTCTTGGTTCAGCGCTCCACATTGAACTCAAACCCAACACGGAGCATGTAAGAATCTATTACCACACCGGACAAGAAGCAAGAGCCCTCCAGTGGGTTCCGGCGGAACAAACCGAAAGCAAAAAACAACCCTTTTTATTTACTCAAAGTCAGTCTATCTATGCACGCTCCTGGTTGCCTTGTCCTGATGGACCTGGTATGCGTTTTAGTTATCGTGCTACGATCACTTGTCCACCCGGATATATGGCGGTGATGAGTGCTCAAAGTCCTCAGCTAAAAAGCACGGATGGCGTGTATCAATTTGAAATGGAAATACCCATTCCGGCTTACTTAATGGCGCTTGCAGTTGGAGATTTTGAATTTGCCCCAATTGGGAAAAGAACCGGAGTATATGCCCCTAAAACAATTTTGGAAAAATGCCAGTGGGAATTTGTGGACCTGGAAAAGATGCTGGAGGCTGCAGAAAATTTGTATGGGCCCTATCCTTGGGGACGTTATGATGTGATGGTATTACCGCCTAGCTTCCCTTTTGGCGGAATGGAAAATCCCAGAATGACTTTTCTCACGCCAAGTGTCATCGTTGGCGACCGAAGCCTGACCTCTCTTCTTGCACATGAGCTGGCCCACAGCTGGAGTGGAAATTTAGTTACAAACGCAAGCTGGAATGATTTCTGGCTTAACGAAGGATTTACCACGTACTTTGAAAGTCGGATCATGGAAGCCTTGTACGGAAAGGAATATGCAGATATGCTCAGTCTTCTGGGCCTACAGGATTTGAATAAAACACTCAAAGAAATGGATTCTGACAATCCATTGAGTTGCCTGAAATTGAATTTAAAAGGCATGGATCCTGAGGATGCACTCACAGACGTGGCATACGAAAAAGGAAAAACCTTACTCCGCTTTCTGGAGGAGAGGAAAGGGAGGGAGGCCTTTGACCGATTTCTTAAATCCTACTTTGAACATTTCAAATTTAAATCAAATACAACTGAAGGATTCGAAGAATTCCTCAACTCTCATCTGCTAAATGACGATCCCAATTTAAGAGACAGTGTCCGTGTTTGGCTTTATAAACCAGGAATGCCCTCCTTTCATCCATCTTACTCTGATTCAAAATTCAAGGACGTCGAAAAACAGATGTCTGTATTTTTGGAATCCAAAGATCCAAAAAGCATAAAATCGGAAAACTGGAGCACTCATGAATGGCTGCATTTTCTGCGAAAGCTACCTTTGGAACCCAATGCTGAAATTTGCTCCAACCTGGATACACAGTTCAAACTATCAGAAAGTCACAATTCGGAAATTCTTTGTGCCTGGTTTGAATACGCGATTCAGAATAGATATGCCAGTAAGATCCAGGCAAACATTGAGCAATTCCTGCTTCATGTGGGAAGAAGAAAATACCTCTTGCCCTTGTACGAAGCCTATATTAACCAGGGCGACATCCAGGAAGCTCGTCGCATTTATGCCCTTGCTCGCAGTTCTTATCACCCTATTGCCGTGACTTCTCTCGATAAACTCCTCAAATAAATTTATTACGAAATTGTTCGTATTTCTTATCTTTGCCCACCTTAAGAAATAGATATTGTATTCATATGAAAAAAGCGTATAACCTCGTCCTCTTAGGACTTCTCGCGGGCTTTTGGCTTCAAGCGCAAGACCCGGGTAAACCTCAACGATTTGATTTTGGTAAAATGTGGACTTTTGAGAATCCTCCCAAAGAATGGTTCAAGGAAGCCTATCAATTCAGTCCTCCGGATAGCTGGTTTGACGATGTTCGAAAGTCGTCCCTGCGATTTGCAACATGGTGTTCTGCCTCTTTCGTCTCTCCAAACGGATTGATTATGACGAACCACCACTGTTCCAGGGATGTGGTCACCGCACTCCAAAAAGAAGGAGAGTCTTTCGAAAAAAACGGTTTTTATGCACCTACACTTGCAGATGAAAGAAAAGCTCAAGGACTTTTTGTAGAGCAGCTTATCATGACAGAAGATGTGTCGGATAAGATCCTTAAAAAGATGAATAAAGCAAAAGATGACGTCGAAAGAAAAGTATTTCAGGATTCCGCTTTGGCTCAAATTATCCGCGAATACAATCAGCTCGACGCCTGGAAGGGATTGCGCATACAACCTGTGACTTACTATAGCGGTGGAAAATTTAGTTTATACGGCTATAAAAAGTTCAGTGATATACGGCTTGTGATGATTCCGGAATATGATTTAGGTTATTTTGGCGGGGACCCTGACAACTTCACCTATCCAAGATATGCTCTTGACTTTACATTCTGGAGAGCTTATGATGAAAATGGACAGCCGATGAATACATCTGCTCATTATTTTAAATTCAAACCTGAAGGTGCGATCGAAGATGAACCTGTGTTTGTGATTGGCAATCCGGGAAGTACGGAGCGCTACAAAACTGTAGCACAATTTGAATTTGACAGAGATATCCGATATCCCATCCTCCTTTCCATGTTGGGCAATTGGAAAGACATCATGCAGCGCGATTACGACAAAAACCCAAATACGGATTTGTTGAATGATATATTTGGTCTCTCCAATAGTCTTAAGGCCTTCAACGGAATTTTGGGCGGCCTTCGCGATACAAACCTGATGGCCCGCAAAAAAGCCGTGCAAAATGAAATACGCAGCAAAACCAAATTGAAAGGAGAAGATTATTGGGATGTAATGGAAAAGGAATATATGGGACTACGCAAATATGGCGCCGTTGCAAATATTCTGGGACCCTCACCAAACAAAGGAAATGCATTGAATCTCATGTTTGCCCTTGCCCGGTATGAAAAATCCCTTGGAATGGGCGAAAATGACCCGGGTGTTCTCAAAGCGAAGGAGGAGATTCGAAAATTATCCAAAGACCTTAATACCGACAAGGAAAAGGAATATTTAAAAATAGTATTCGAGGAAATGAAGGAATTTGAGCATCCGGAAAATAGCTTTATGAATCAAATTCTGAAGGACAAATCTCCGGAAAAGGTTGCTTCAAAAATACTTGATAAGACCGATTTTGCAAATCCAAAGGATCTGGACAAGCTTTTTGAAAAAAATGCGGAGAAATTTGCTAAATGCGATGATCCATTGTTGGAAGCAGCCAGGATTTTAGTTCCCAAATATCAGGATGCGATTAAAGCATTTCAGAGTTCCAGTCCAAAGAGGAAAGCACTAGAGGCTAAAATCGCAAATGCCGTGTTCCAGGTCAAAGGAACGGATCTTCCCCCCGATGCAACGTTTACCTTAAGAATTGCAGACGGAAAGGTTAAGGCCTATCCATACAATGGAACAACCGCTCCCTACAAGACCAGCTTCTACGGCCTCTATGACCGCTACTATTCCTACAACCAGAAATATCCGTGGTCGTTACCCGAAAAATGGCTGAATCCTCCCGCTGATCTTTTAAAGGAACCTATGTGCTTCGTTAGTACAAATGACATCATTGGAGGTAATTCAGGAAGTCCCATTGTCAATCGCAATAAAGAGGTTGTCGGTCTTGTTTTCGATGGCAACATAGAATCACTGCCCGGCAATTTTATTTATGACGAAAAACTCAATCGGACCGTTTCTGTTCATGCAGGCGGCATCTATGCTTCACTGCGTTATATTTATAAAGCCGATCGTCTCACGAATGAACTTTCCGGTAAATAACAACAATATGAAAACATATTCCATATTCGCATTCGCAGCTTTATGTTTACTTATTGCCTGCTCTCCGGGCAACAATGCAGCGAAAGGTATCAGAGGTATTCTCAAACGTTCCGACTGCAAAGGGGAATGCCACAAGGTAATGGGTTGCGAGGGAAAATCACTTACGCTTGAGCTGTTACTTGCCAATAACAATGTGATGGTCGCAGGCAATACTATTTTTGCCCGTGATCCTGAAGATTTTGATTACACTATCAAAATAGAATTCGACAATTCAGTGCCTTTAGATGTGTATGGCGATATTAAAAATCCGGCCAATAAAAGATGCATTGTCACAGGTATCGTGGAAGGATACGACCAATATGTGCATGAACAGTGTACGCGTTCCTATATCATTAAAGTAAGCAAAGCAGAGGACTTTAAGGTGTATTCAAACTAGTACAAAAGGAATACTTTTTGAAGGGAGTATTTTTTACAAAAACTGCAATACGGATAAACATTGGTATTGCAGTTTTTTTTAAGATTCAAGTGACATAAAAATTAAAATAGTCCAACAGGAAGCACTCATAAAAATCAGGAAAGATGTTTCATGCCCTCTCTTTTCGTAAGAGCAGACAATTCAGGATGATGCAAAATAAATGTCTTTACCTTGTGAGGATTAACCTTTGCGTATTGCCGCAATGCCCATCCAGAAGCCTTTTGAACAAAAAATTCCTTGCTATCAGCTCTTAACAAGATCCACTTTTTAAGCGATTCAAAGTCTGTATGATCCCTATACATTAGCTGAAGAATCAAAGCAGACCTCTGATACCAAAAATTTGAATCTGCAATCCACTTGTCACCAAATTCGCAAACCAGATTTGCTTTGCCTTTGATCAATTGACCTATGATCTGTGGTGCGATACCATCAACGGTGTCCCACCATGATTCTTCTGCGATGAGGTTTTCATAAAAGGGTATGCAGGTTAAATCAAGGCGCTTCAAATACCTTCGGCTTAAATCAAGGGCCACATACTTGAACTCCCTTTCATTCCTGTTCCACATCAGCATGATCAGATCAAGAAATTGCAACGAATCCTGCCATTGGTAGCTTTGAATAATTTTGCGGACGAGTTCCCTCCGAACAGGTGTTTGTACTCCGAAATAGACAAATTGGTTTCGCATATATGCTTCCATTCCAATTTTCTTTTCAGGGATGCTGTGCCGCTTTAATGAGTCGGCCAGATGTTCAACCAGGCGAAAATTCGCAGAATGCGTCATCAACGAATCAACGTAAAATACTTCCGCTCTTCTACTGCCTCTTTTGCGAAGGCTTTATATTTCAGATCACAAAGATATACCCCCGGTGGTAATTCAGTTCCAGTATTATTCTGCCTTCCATTCCAGGGATCTGCCGGAGATTGCGTTTCAAATAACAGTGAACCCCAGCGATCAAAAATTTTCATACTAAAATACTGCATTGCATCGAATTGCCCAACGGGGCCGTAGGTTTCATTTTTTCCGTCTCCATTTGGTGTAAATGCATTGGGCATGAACAGACTAAAATCTTTAATGACAAACACCTGAGTATCCAATGTATCCGTACAAAGAAAACGATCTGTTGCAATAAGTCTGATACTGTGAACGCCCGTGTCCTTTAACTCAAGGTGCAATGACTTGTTGAAATAATATTCCTTATTATCAATAATCCATGTGCGTCCAATCGTCCCTTTACTTTCGTCTGTTACATCTACAAAAGGAGATTTGTTGTTGACAACGGTCTTATCAATTGTCCATTCTGCAGTTGGCGGATTCGAAGCGTTAATGATGTCCGTAAAACTGTTTTCATTATAACAACCCAAAGGGGAAGTAACTTCAAGTTTCAAACCATAACTGCCCGCGGTATCAAAACGATGCGTAACTAAAAAACCCGTATCTATCGTTCCGTCACTGAACTTCCAAACGAAGGTGTAACTATTGTCGGTTGGGAAAGAAATATTTTTAAACTCAATGTCTAAAGGAATGCAACCCTCTGTTTTATTTGGAGAGAAAATAACTACCTCGGGAGAAGGGTACCAATTTATTGTTTTAAATGTTTTGCTTTCACAGCCATAATTATCTTTCACAGTCAATAAAACCGGATAGCTGCCCGGCCGCAAATATTTTATACTTGGATTTTTAACATTTGCTGTTATTCCATCTCCGGCACTCCAAAGCCAATCGGATGGAGTGGAATACTTTGAAGTTGATTTATCCAGAAACTGAACTGGCCCTGCATGGCAACTGTCATATACCGCATCAAACTTTGCTTCAAAATCGGGAATCACGTTGATACTGAAATATCCAGTATCCCCGCAATTGGTTCCTGGATTTAAGATAAACCTGCCATTATGCAGTCCCCCTTCTTTAAATTTGATATAAGGCGCCCATCCACTGAATGTGTCCACAGCTCCCCCATTCTCATAAGTCCACAATACATCATTAATGAAACGCTGGTCAATACTTGCATTGAGTATTTGATATTCCTGTGTACCGCAAACGGTGATGCTAAACTGATCAGGTGTAAGTTGACTGGCTCCAACCAAACGCGCTTCCACAACACCTTCACAGGATGCAACATTAAATTGAAAATCTCTTTTAAGTACCGACAGGAGAACGCCATTCCGGTATTCATAAGCACATACGCCCACGACAAATTGCCCGATTACATCAGGTTTGCCAGAAATAATTCCATTCAGTGTATTGATGGTCACCAGGGGATTGCCACCCAAAGGAAATAAAGCGGTATAAGGCACGCGATAACTTACGGGAGTATAGGGTGGTTTTGATTCAGGTGTCGGTGTCACATTCATCCGGCTTCCCCCTTCCAGCGGTTCACAGAACTCATACACAATCAGGTCTCCTTCCTTATCAAAAGCCGAATGATCGAACTTAAAAGGCGTGTTGACACATAAGACTGTTGGAGGAAAATTAATAAAACGGGGGCTGCTGTTGCAGGTTCGCTGTGCTTCAGGGTGTATTTCAATATTATAGGTTGCACCAGTAGCTTCCGGATCCACTATGTTGGTTATCGTGGGATTCCGGCAACAACGCTGCCATACGACAAGGTACCGGCTATTAATAATGGGCAGTTCCACTTCAAGCGTATAGGTACCCACTTCTCCACAAACATTTGGAGGCAACAGAAGGCATGGATAAGTCGGTGGATCGATCCTTTCTACAGGCTGGGTCAGATTGACGCGGTATTCCGGATTTGGTCCCGTTTTAGTATTGACCCAGGTTTGGCCCTGTTCGCGAAATATCGAAAATCCAAGAGGATTGTCGAATTGTGCGCCACCCGAATAACAATCCCGGTATAATTTAATTGTAATCAGATACCTTCTGGATGTAGTGTCTGTTCCATTTTTACCATATCCAAGACATTCGTAATACATCTCACCGCCAATGATATGAGTTGCACGAAGTACATTCAGAGAACAAATCAGGATTACGAAACAAAGAAGCGAAGCGTATTTCGAGTGCATTACAAATCAAATATAATCGTTTTGCCAGCGTTTTATTTCCATTTTAGATTCCGGCCATGTATTATGACGGATTTTAACTAAAATTGTTTGGTGCAAAACAAATTAAATTCTTTGATGTGCAACCTTTAGCGGAGCGAATGAGGCCGGCAAATCTGACTGAAGTCATTGGTCAGGAACAGCTTCTCGGCCATGGTAAAGGTCTTTATCTCGCCCTGGAACGCGGACATGTGCCCTCCATGATCCTATGGGGTCCCCCTGGTGTGGGAAAAACTACCCTTGCCAAGGTTATTGCAAAGGAGTCACAAAGGCCTTTCTACGAATTGAGTGCTGTGCAGTCCGGAGTTAAGGAAGTTCGGGAAGCGATTGAGAAGGCCCGAAGTCAGGCATTTTTTGACAAACCCTCTCCCATTTTGTTTATTGATGAAATTCACCGTTTCAATAAGTCCCAACAAGATGCCTTGCTATCCGCAATTGAGAGAGGAACCATTATTTTAATTGGCGCTACTACCGAAAACCCCTCTTTCGAAGTGAATGCGGCCCTTCTGTCGCGCTGCCAGGTGTATGTTTTAAAACCCCTTTCTCCTGAAAATCTTCTACATCTTACTGAAAGAATTTTGAAAACCGATTTTCTTTTTAAAAATAAAAAGATCGAACTTAAAGAAACAGAAGGCCTTATTCACTTGGCTCAAGGAGATGCCCGCAAACTATGCAACATCATGGAGTTAATTGGAAATTTGCCTGACAACTCCATTGATATTGACGATGAATTGGTTTATCGCCTTGTTCAGGAAAACCCGATGCTTTATGATAAAGACGGCGAACAACATTATGATATAGCATCAGCATTTATAAAATCCATAAGAGGTTCTGATCCAAACGCAACATTGTACTGGATGGCAAGGATGATTGAAGGAGGCGAAAATCCAAGATTTATTGTCCGGAGGATGCTCATATCCGCTGCTGAAGATATTGGCCTTGCCAATCCGAATGCGCTTTTGATTGCACAAGCCTGCCAACAAGCCATTGACATGGTAGGTTGGCCTGAATCGAGAATCATCTTGTCTGAAGCAGCCATTTATCTGGCTTGTTCCCCAAAATCCAACTCGGCTTATATGGCAATTGAACGTGCACTGGAAACAGTGCGGACGACTGGTAATTTACCCGTACCCTTGCATCTCCGAAATGCAGTTACCGGCTTAATGAGTCAACTGGATTATGGAAAGGATTATAAATATGCACATGATTTCGAAAATCAATTTGTTCCGCTAGAGTATCTTCCGGAAGGCATCCTCAGCAGTTCCTTCTACAAGCCCGGATCCAACACCAACGAAGAAAAAATGGAACAGTTCCTGCGGTTAAGGTGGAAAGAAAAATACAAGTTTTGATTCCTCTTTCCCTTCGTATTTTTGCGTTTTATCATCACCTATGTCACCAATTTCATCTGAACACCTGTTAATGGTCCGCGAAGCAGCACGTGCATTTGCTTCTCAAAATATTTTGCCCTATGTAATGGATTGGGATGAACGCCAGTATTTTCCAAAGGACGTACTTCGTGAAATGGGCAAACTGGGTTTCCTGGGAGTTTTGGTGCCGGAACAGTATGGTGGTGCCGGACTCGGATATCAGGAATATATCACCATCATTGAAGAAACCGCCAAGGTTTGCGGTTCCGTTGGCCTCTCGGTAGCCGCCCACAATTCACTTTGCACAGGACATATCCTTCAGTTTGGAAATGAAAATCAAAAACAAAACTACCTCCCCAAATTAGCTTCAGGGGATTGGATTGGAGCCTGGGGGCTCACCGAACCAAATACGGGAAGTGACGCAATCCGCATGAAATGCGTGGCACATCAGGATGGCGATGATTGGGTAATCAATGGGACAAAAACATGGATTACACATGGCATTTCATCTGAAGTTGCAGTAGTCATTGCAAGGACTGGCGAACTACTTGACAGCAGGGGAATGACTGCCTTTATTGTAGAAAGGGGAACTCCAGGATTCCGAGCCGGTAAGAAGGAAAATAAATTGGGAATGAGGGCTTCGGAAACGGCAGAAATGATTTTTGACAATTGCAGGGTGTCTGCAACTCATGTTATCGGCCAGGTTGGCGATGGATTTATACAATCCATGAAAGTCCTTGATGGCGGGCGTATCAGCATCGCTGCCCTTTCACTTGGAATTGCCAAAGGGGCTTATCAGGCCTCTGTCAAATATGCGCAAGAACGGGAGCAGTTCGGCCAAAAGATCAGCCAATTCCAGGGAATCGCCTTTAAACTTTGTGATATGGCCTTGAAGATAGAAGCCGCAGAATTATTGACACGACAAGCTGCTAAAATGAAGGATCAAGGCGAAAAAATGACGAAAGAAGCTGCCATGGCTAAATATTATGCCTCAGAGGTTGCCGTCGCAGTTTCCAATGATGCCGTCCAAATCTTTGGAGGATACGGCTACACCAAAGATTTCCCCGTCGAAAAATATTATAGAGATTCCAAATTATGTACTATCGGAGAAGGAACCAGTGAAATCCAAAAGCTAGTCATTTCGCGAGAAGCTCTCAAAGAAAACGGATGAAATCTAAACCTTAAATAATTTATCATTGTTTACAATGAAATGGTTTTCATAAGACCACTTATCGTTCTTCTCAGCCTCAACTTGCTCGTCTCGCAGTGTGGTTTAAATGTGTATGCACTTTATTGCTGTTGCACGAAAAGCCTTGCCTATTCTGTTATTCCCAAACAAGATCACTGCGGAACAGGACATAAAAAGAGTTGTCAGGCCCATCCTTCGGAAGGTCATGGATTTAAAAAAGCTCCTTGCAAAAATCATCTGGTCGAGAGATTAAGTTTGGAGTCCCGTGCCCAAAAACCCAATGAAGACATTCTTCAATTTAATAGTTTAGTTGCCTCCGTCCTTCAGATTTTACCCATTTCGGAAGTTGCAATGAGTGCGCAACACTCCAATACCGTTTACCTTTCCGAATATGTATTAAGTTCCCAGGAGAGGCTTAAGATGTTCTGTCTACGCTTATGTTAGCCCGAGGAGTCTTGATCTGACTTTCTTTTCTTAACTAACATAATTAAAACACATGTATAAATTTATTGTGGCTGCTGTCTTTCTATTGGCGCAGCAAACACTAAGCAATGCACAAGCCCTGTTTGGCAATGTCGTGGATGAACGGAACCAGCCTTTGGTGGGAGCTGTCCTGCAATGGCAAGAGAGCGGAAAAGTTTCAACTTCAAATGAAAATGGGTTCTTCCGCATTGACCGTAGTCTTTCCGAACACAAGTTGATTGTTTCTTATACGGGATATCAAAAAGACACGATTGAAATTAGGGACACTTCCTTATTCGAAATTATTACACTCCGTGAAGGTATTGAATTGGCTGCTGTTCAGGTTGAATCGCAACGCAAATCAAATACCTTCTCCCGTTTAAATCCATTGAATGTAGAAGTCCTTGAAGAAAAAGAATTCAAAAAAGCAGCCTGCTGCAATGTTGCCGAGAGCTTCCAAACGAGTAATGCGGTGGATATCAGTTATAGCAATGCTGCTACCGGAACCAAGGAAATACAGTTCCTGGGTTTACGCGGCTTGTATACCCAGCTTTTAGTTGAAAACAGGGAATCCTTTGGTGGACTTCTTAGTTCAATGGGGTATGAGCTTATACCTGGTACATGGCTCGAGCAGGTAAACATACAAAAAGGCGCTTCAACCGTCAGCCATGGGGCACAGAGCATGACCGGAGCCATCAATATGCAATTGAAGAAGCCCTTTAAGGATGATCCAGTTTTTGTCAACCTTTTTGGTGACCTGCATGGAAGGCTGGAGGCGAATTTGCACTTAAACAAAAAATGGAATGATCGCCAGTCAAGTGGATTGTATATCAATGGGGCTATTCATAAGAAAAGCCGTGATCACAATGGAGATACATTTCAAGATGAACCAAAAATCAATCGAATCAATGGCTTGTTCAGAAACATATTGTTTGGACATCGCATTGAAGGCCAAATCAACGGACAGGTGCTTTATGAAGAACGCAATTCAGGACAAATTCAAACCGACAATCCCTATTTGATTAAACAGAAAATTCAACATTTCAATCTCTTTGGAAACCTGGGATATGTAGGCTTCAAAAATGAAAATCAAAGTACGGGCTCCATTTACAACCTGAGTCATTCCCGGGTTGACGCAAATTATGGGAACACTTTTTATAAAGCAGATGAAAGCCGTGCGTCAGTTGAATTTCTGTACAACCACCCTTTTTCAAACGGCATGCACCAACTGATGATGGGGCCATCGGCAAATCTTAACCGTGCAACTGAAGAGGCCTTTCAACAAAAATGGAAATATAACGAACAGGTGTTAGCTTTATTCCTGGAATACACGTTTAAAAGCAGTCCAGATCCCGGACACAAGCTGAGTGCAAGCCTTGGTTTAAGGAATGACTGGATCCGGGATCGGAAACCTGTTTTTGTACCCAGGGCAAGTCTGCGTTATCTGTTTGCTGAAGACTGGACCTTCCGAACATCCGTAGGTCACGGCTATCGCTTTCAGCGACTTTTCGCAGATCACATGGCTTATTTTGCCAGTTCTAAAGAATGGAATATCGAAGCACCAAATACTTTAGAAAAATCATGGAATACAGGCTTCAACATTGTCGGCAAACCCTATTTAAATGGCCGTGAGGCGGAGATCAATGTCGATGCCTACCTCACCTGGTTTGATGACCAGGTCATTGCAGATGTAGATCAGGACTACAATAAAATTTACCTGTACAACCTGGACGGTCGTTCGCGCGCATATCAGACTATAATAACCTTATCCTATCCGGTATTGCGATGGATGAATGTAAAAGTTGGCGGAAAATACACCGATACCCGAGCTCAATTTAAAAGCGGCTTCAGACAGGTTCCCCTGTTCCCAAAATTCAGGGGACTGCTCTCTATCGATCTGGAAAGTACCGATAAAAAATGGCTATTTAACATTAGCTCAAATTATGTCGGCGAGATGCGTTTGCCGGATAAATCCAATGTGCCGCATGAAATCATACATGGACATGAAGGTTTTTCAGAGCCTTACGTGTTAATTCAAACCCAATTGAACTGGACTAACCGGAATTGGGAAATTTACGCCGGATGTGAAAACGTTTTGGATTACAAGCAGCACGATGCCATTATTGATGCTGCAAATCCTTTCGGAAATTATTTCAACGCTGCAGAAGTCTACGCTCCTGTTTCAGGCATTAAACCCTATATAGGCATTAAGTGGAGGATGCTTGGCTCTGATTAAGCTGGTCACGAAATGTTTCGAGAAGTTGTTTAATATTTGGATAGATGGGTTCAAGTAATAAGGCATCGGAGAGGTCCAGCCATTGGGCTTTTTCGATGCCTTCTTCCTTTTGCAAATTCAAATTGTTGGGCTGATCGCATTGCAGCAGGAACCATTTTGTACGTTTCAGAGCCCGCTTGTTTTCTCGTTCGCGATACAGATGCCATGTTTCACCAATTTTGCGGATCATCTCCAATGGCGCCAATCCTGTTTCTTCAATGCACTCCCTCACAGCTGCCACTTTTGACTTTTCACCGGGATCGAGCTTGCCTTTAGGCAGGTCCCATTGACCCTTTCTGTAAATAAGGAGAATTTTACCATCCTCTTTCTTAATGATGCCGCCCGCAGCCGGCACCCAGAGACAAAGACTTTTAAGTTCAGATAAAAGTTGAACCGGATTCGGATCGTACAGGACGATGCGCTGAAAGCGATTTGATTTTTCAAGGGTATCCAGGTATTGGAACAGAGATTTCTTAAGTCCATTATAGGGCAAAATCAGTGTTTTCCCAATATTTGGATCAACAGCCAGAGCAGCGTCGCTGACTAAGCTTAACCATCGGCCGTTTATGTTTATTTCGTACTTTTGCTGCACCTTAGCCATTAAAATGATATTAGCCCACAAGATAGCGGATCGACTATTGGAAATCCAAGCGGTGCGCTTAAATACAGAGGAGGCCTTTACCTGGGCAAGTGGTTTAAAATCACCCCTTTACTGCGATAATAGAAAAATTTTGTCCCACCCTGAAATTCGCCGGGAGGTTCTTGATGGATTTATTCAACGGCTCGGTGCTGTCGGTGCATATAATGCAATTGCAGGGGTGGCAACAGCTGGCATTGCCTGGGGCGCGATGCTTTCAGATCGTTTGGATAAGCCATTTGTATATGTTCGCGCAAAAGCCAAAGAGCACGGACTTCGCAACATGATTGAGGGAGAATTGGCTCCTGCCAGCCAGGTCATCGTAATAGAAGATCTGATATCGACGGGCGGAAGTTCCATTGAGGCTTGCAAGGCACTTCGGCAACAGAATCACGAAGTGATCCAGGTAGTAAGCATTTTTCAATATGGATTTGATCAAGCCAGGGAAAATTTTGCAAAAGAAAGCCTTGAATTTTCCAGCCTTTGCGATTTTCAAACACTTTTGGAACGCGCTTTGCTAAAGAATTACATTAAATCAAACGAATTCGACAATCTATCAAGCTGGAGCCTCAATCCCTCGCTTTGGTCTGAGAATTACCTGCGTCAGAAAGCCTAAATATGAAAATCATTTCAAAAAAATCAGAGGAGTTCCTTTATCAATATCTGAACAACCCTTCGCCAACCGGATACGAAGCTACAGGGCAAAAAATTTGGCTGGATTATATAAAACCCTTTATCGACGAATGGCATTTGGATTTCTACGGCACTGTATTTGGAGTTGTAAATCCCGGAAAAGCTTTTCGTGTTATCATTGAGGGGCACTCTGATGAGATTTCCTGGATGGTAAATTACATCACAGATGATGGCTTTATTTATGTGATCCGGAATGGCGGAATTGATCAATCAATTGCACCTTCGAAGCGCGTAAATATTCATACATCTAAAGGTATCGTAAAAGGTATTTTTGGCTGGCCTGCAATTCATACACGAAAGGGAAATGATACCAATTTAACCGCTACATTAGAAAATATTTTTATTGACGTCGGCGCGAAGGACAAAGACGAAGTAGAAAAAATGGGCATCCATATCGGATGCTGCATCACTTATGAAGATGAACTCACAAAGCTCAATAACAGGTATTACACCGGGCGTGCTCTCGACAATCGCATGGGAGGCTTTTGCATTGCAGAAGTAGCACGTCTACTCAAGAAGAACAAAATTAAATTGCCCTACTCCCTCTACATTGTAAATTCTGTACAGGAAGAAATAGGCTTACGAGGAGCAGAAATGATTGCGCAGACCATTAAACCAAATCTCGCAATTGTCACAGACGTGACTCATGACACGCATACACCTATGCTTAAAACTAAAGAACAAGGCTCCATTAAATGTGGTCATGGACCTGTATTGTGTTATGCACCGCCTGTTCATAATATCCTTCAAGACCTTGTTATCAAGACAGCGGAAAAAAAGAAAATCCCCTTTCAACGGAATGCCGCTTCCCGCACAACAGGAACCGACACGGATGCATTTGCTTATTCCAATGGAGGGGTGCCTTCTGTATTGATTTCATTGCCTTTAAGATATATGCACACCACAGTTGAATCTGCTCAAATTGAAGATGTGGAGAATGTTATTGAGCTGATTTACGAAGCGCTGTTACACATTGATCCTAAGCAAAGTTTTAAATATTTCTAAGAACAAACCTGGTCCACTTTTCATGTCTCTTTACTACGGAGGCATGGCCACTTTGCTCTTTATATTATTTAACTTTTATCTTTATCACCTGCTACCTGATTGGAAAGAAGTCCTAATCACTTCTTTGAGTACTTTTATCATTTACTTTTATCAAAAACAAATTTGCGTAGGTTTTCATTTTCCTGAAATCCGGAAAAATGAACTATCCGATTATGCCATTCTCCTATTGCCACTAATCCTACTTTTCATTTTATTCCCAGACATGGAATCCAAAGTTCAAATGCGACTAAGCGGTCTTGGCATCCTGTCTCTCCTTTACCACAATCATGGTTCCCTTTATTTACTACGGAAGATCCCATTGCTAAAGAATCTCATCATTTGCGGATCCTGGGTTGCTTTGCTGTTATTTGTTTTTCCATCACCGCAAGTCGAACAGAATAACCGGCACCTGCTTGCTCTTGATTTTTTTATTGTCCTTTTAGCACAAACCATACTCTACGATTATCAAGATGCAGAAGCGGACTCTAAGTACAAACACATCACATTAAGTAACACAATTCCAAAAGGCATACTGGAAATTGCGATTTACGGTCTGTTTATTTTAAATTTCATCTTGCTTTCATACAAGTTCTTAAATCAACATTTCGGTTTATTGTTTTTAATACTCCATTTCCTTCTGTATCTCATTTACAACTTGTTTTTCGTGCACGCTTTTTTTAATGAGAGGCGAACTCAAATCTGGTTTTCAGACAATGTACTTCTATTCAAAGCGATTATTTATTGGCTTTACATTGCAATATCCTGAATTAATCCTTACCTTTAGTAAAGCCAAATCAACTTTCAATGAGAATGATTCGAATCCTGGTGGTTCTGGCTTTCGTGCCGTTCCACAATCTAAAATCTGCTACGCAGCTAATTGGGAATTCGGATCCTGCAATCATCAAATTCAAATCTCATCCACATATTTTGAAGGCCAGCAAAGTAATCGGCTATGGCTATTGTCCTTTCCAAGCACAGGAAATCCCTATCGCAAAATTAAACTCCGGCACAAGCTTGAAGGAACCATTGAGTGCGCAATCAAAATCGAATTCGAAGATTAGCCTGGAAGATACCTGCACTCAACTTTGTAAAAAATTCGAGTGGATGAAATGGAGGAAACTTAAGAAAAACTTATACTCCGCTTCCTTCAAAGGCGATTCAGTAGCTCTGGAGTTTGACCCGAATACAGGCGTATTCAATACAGGTCAGTACAACATCATGCTGGCGACGACAATCTTTTCGCCAATGAATATTGATTCTATCCCGGCACCGGTAATGCCCGGAATTCCTTCTGTCACGACCCTGATTCATACAATGAGGTTTGTAAGCGTAAACAACATCCCTGAAGCACTGATTCTCGTTGGCAGCTATCCTAACGAACAATACCCGCGACTCTCACTGCCTCACATCGGACGGCTCAAAGCCTTTGACAGATTAAAAAATCAATTGGATCTGCCCGATGTGTGCGTGGTTTTCCAGGATCCCTATTTCAATAATTTCTCCCCGCCTACTATGGTCACTATGCTGCAAAATGAAATACAATTCAGGGTCAGTGATCCGAATATAAATGATGGGGGCATCGTGGTATTAAAAGGCTTGCCTTCCAATACAGACTATATCGAAATAAGCCATTACAATCAAAACAGCTCCAATGACGACGGCATTTTCATTGACTTCGGAGTACCTGCTTGTTGCCCTGACTGGAATCTGTCATTCCGGATTCTTCCCTGCACAGGAGATTCTAACAGATACTCATGTAGCGGTTTTCTTAAAATTCCTTTGCCCTTTCCCACTACTTCTTTCAGTCTCTTTCTCGACAATCAAATTGTACAAAGTTTTAATCCGCCCTTCAGCGATTCCCTTTATTTTGAAATTAAAAACCTGTATCCCGACGGAATGACTCATCAGGTTGAAATGAGCAATGCAGACTTCCCTGATTGCAAGCTAAGTTTTCAGTTTACAGCTCCCACGGTGCCAGCATCTCCGGTGATCACAGGACAGGTTTCCCTTTGCGAACACGATAGTCTTCAACTTGGAACTGATCCTGCTGGCGCTTATCAATGGTCAGGTCCCAATTTCTTCCAATCTGCAATGCAAAATCCAAAAATTTGGGATGTGGGGCCTCAACAATCGGGAAGGTATTTTCTCATAACAACGGATGCAAATGGATGTACCTCCAGCAGTTTTGTAGATATTCAAATACTTAAAAACTCAACTGACAGTCTTTCCATTTCGAATTGCGATTCTGCAATTGTGAATGGCACGACGTATAAAAATTCAGGCACCTACACACAGAAACTTGTTAATTCGAACTTATGCGATAGCATCCTCACAATCTACGTCAACATTGCCAATCCCACAACAAGTTCCATGCAAATCAGAGCATGCGATTCATCTGTAATCAATAATCAGATTTACACGACGAGTGGCAAATACACCCAGAAATTAATTAGTTCAAAAAACTGCGACAGCATTTTAACAATTGATCTGGACATCAGAAAAAGTACTAAAGAAAATTACTTTTTCCACACTTGCGACACTGTACGCATTAATGGTATACTATATACCAGATCCGGAACTTATACACAATTACTTCAAAATACAGCACAATGTGATAGTGTGTTATCATTAAACCTTGAAATCCCCCGGAGCACTTCTTCTGAATTCAATTTAGGTACTTGCGACTCAGTACAATTAAACGGAGAAGTATTTAAAAATTCCGGACGCTATTTTCAATTAATTTCAAATGCAGCTGGTTGCGATAGCATGATCACGCTTAATTTATATCTTCCAAAAAGTAATTTAATAAAATTGCAGTATGAAGCATGTGACAGTATCGTCATTAACAACACAAGATATAAGGTCTCTGGTACGTACCAACAAGTCTATAAAAATATGTTTGGATGTGACAGTAGTCTGCAACTAGACATCAACATACTTTCAGGAAGCCTGGCGATTCCAGATGCAGGCAGGGATACATCCATTTGCGAAGGCGAATCGGTCCTCTTAAAAGGCACACTTTTTGGAAAAGCTTCGTTTTATTGGGAGTCTGAAAGCGGCACATTTGAAGATGACAGCTTACTTCAGACGAGTTATTTACCAAGAGGTCCTGGTTTTCATTATGTTTACCTGAATAGCCATAATATTTGTTCAGATGGAAGAGACACTGCGCTCATTCAGGTGATTCCGAAAAACACACTACAGATCCAAGGTGACAGCCTTGGCGATCCCTGCCATGATCTTATCCTATCCGTTTCCGGTGCGCAGAATTACAGCTGGAGTCCGGCAGATCGAGTGGAATGTCTTGACCCACCTTGCAGCAGGATCAGGCTTCGTGGTCCCGGTCCATTTGTTCTTATGGCCTCCACTAACGAACCATGCACAGAACCCGCCCTCTTCAACATTAATCTTGCGCAATACAAGGATGTCCTGTTTGTGCCAAACGTCTTTAGCCCCAATGGCGACAATGTGAATGACCTATTTCTCCCACTTGTTTTTTGTGAAAATCTGGTGTATTTCCATATGGAGATTTTTGACAGATGGGGGAATAAAGTATTTGAGTCCTTTTTACCGGATATTGGATGGAATGGTCGCTTTAAAGAACAAGCCATGAACCCTGCCGTTTTTACGTATGTGATTCATTATAGGCTGCCGGGAACCGGGGAAAACCTAAAAAAAGGGGATGTTACGCTATTAAAATAGCCTTCCTGGCAATTCTTGATTTTTATACAATTAATTATGCCCTGACTTTCAAAGAACTATTTTAATCCAAACCATTCCTTATCAATTCTGTTTTTTAAGTAATACCCGCCTTTATATCTTTGCCCGCTTAAAATCAGAATATGTCTTCAGTATACATTGTTTCCATTGCACGAACAGCGATGGGGAGTTTTGGGGGGAGTTTGGTTCCATTTAGTGCAACCCATCTTGGATCCCATGTAATTAAAGCAGCCGTGCAGCGTGCAGGTCTAAGTCCGGAATTGGTTGAACAAGTCATGATGGGAAATGTGTGTGCCGCCAATTTAGGGCAGGCCCCTGCGAGACAAGCCGCCCTTGGTGCCGGATTATCGGAGTCTACGATTTGTACAACTATAAATAAAGTGTGCGCTTCGGGTATGAAATCCATCGCACTTGCCGCACAGAGCATCCAAGCAGGAGATGCAGACATTATCGTTGCCGGCGGAATGGAAAGCATGTCGAACATTCCCTATTATGTTCCAAACTTGCGCTGGGGTGCCAAATTCGGTGGAAGCAGTCTCATCGATGGCTTGCAACGCGATGGACTCTCTGATGCCTACTCCAATGCCGCTATGGGTCAATGTGGAGATGCAACAGCTAAAAAATACGGCATTTCAAGGGAGGAACAGGATGCCTTTGCTATCCGATCCTACCAAAGGGCTCAGGAAGCAACTTCTTCGGGTAAGTTTTCGGATGAGATAACTCCTATACCAATTCCTCAAAAAAAGGGGGATCCGATTATGTTTGCTTCGGATGAAGAAATATACAAAGTTGACTTTTCGAAAATTCCGGGGCTTAAAGCTGCATTTTCCCAGGATGGCACAGTAACTGCAGCGAATGCTTCAACCATCAACGATGGTGCTTCTGCAGTTGTTCTGGTGAGCGAACGGAAACTGAAAGAACTGGGTCTTAAGCCACTTGCACGGATTGTTGCGAGTGCCGATGCAGAGCAAGATCCGCAATGGTTTACGACTGCCCCGACCCTTGCCGCACCAAAAGCCCTTCAGCGTGCAGGAATTAAATTAAATGACCTAAGCTTTATTGAGGTAAATGAAGCCTTTGCCGTTGTTCCTCTCGTTTTTCAAAAACTGATGGACGTGAATCCGGAAATTATGAATGTGAATGGAGGTGCAGTAAGCATGGGACATCCCCTTGGCTCTTCCGGATCGCGAATTGTTTGTACACTTCAATCCGTGTTGAAACAAAATAATGGACGCTACGGAATGGCAGCAATTTGCAATGGTGGAGGAGGCGCATCGGCTATAATTATCGAGAACCTGTAGTCGTATTACTTCCCTTTGCCTTGAATCAATACGGCAACTGTATAGAAAAGTATTTTAAAATCCAGGCCAAGTGATCTGTTTTCAACATAGAGGATGTCGTATTCCAGGCGTTTCATCATTTCTTCAAGACTGGAGGCGTAACCAAACTTCACCTGTCCCCATGAAGTAATTCCCGGCCGGACTTTTAGTAAATGTTTGTAATGCGGAGCGTGCTTCATAATCTGGTCAATAAAATATTTTCGCTCGGGCCTAGGACCTACCAATGACATGTCTCCTTTTATGACATTTACAAATTGAGGTATTTCGTCGAGACGCCATTTGCGTATTACAGCGCCCCAGGATGTAATGCGGGGATCTCCTTCATAAGACAATAAGGGCCCGTTTTGTTCTGCCTCAAGGGTCATCGACCGGAATTTATAAATGTTAAATGGTTTGCCGTTCAATCCAATTCGCTCCTGTTTGTATATCGCAGGACCGGGGCTGGACAACTTCGTCCGGACGTACACATAAAAAATAATCGGAGAAAGAATCAAAAGCGCCAGAATGCTCACAGACAGATCTAAGAACCGTTTGAACACAATTTGCCACTTGGGCATAATTTCCTGCTTTACTTCTATGAGTATGGCACCATAAAGGTGGTTCAGTCTTACCGTTCCGAGAAGGATGTCATATGTATCCGGAATTGTCCGTATGATAAGTCTGTTGCCAAACTCAAACAAAACATCAAGTATAGACTTTAATTTTTCGTGTTCTGTGGATTCAACGGCTATGATGACTTCTTCAATTTTTAATTGTTGTACGACGCGGGAAATATCCGAAAGACCTCCGAGCTGAGGAAGATACTGGATCAGTTCATTGCTGCTGTTTCCATTGGTGTGAATGAAGCCCAGAAATCGATGCCCTAAAGAATAATGAAGACTGTTTATTTCCTTAAACAAACGCACAGCACTCTGGTCTCCTCCAATGATCAATGTATTAAAACCTACCTGACCTTTTTTAAGTCTGCCGCTGATTACAGTAAGGAAGACCAGACGGAAGACCAAAGAAAATCCAACCTGAAGTGAAAAGTAAACTGCAATTGCAGAAAAATAACGACCAGCAAAATTAATTTTTGAATTAGCCAGAAGAACGAAAAACACAATGAGGCTTCCAAAAATTCCGGTCATCAGGGTTTTTGAAAAAACAGACCATCGAGACAACCGATAGACATCTTTGTATTGCTCTGTGAGTACATACAGAATACTCCAACTCATGGGTATCAAGCACCCGCCTACCCAAAACAGGCGTTCGCAAGCCAGAGTTTCCGCAGCGGGAATAAATTGTCTGGCAAGAAGGTATTGAACAAATAAATACCAGGCAAGCACTGCCAGCAGGAAATCACCTGAAATATATAAACTATTTTCTTTGCGCTTTAACATGACTAACGGTGTACCACTTTAATGTTATCCAGGAGAATTCTTTGGTACACTTTCGGGTTCTCATTTTGATAACGTGCAAATACTGCCAAACGCAATGAAATGAGATCTGCTTTATTGATAATATCTCTGAAATCAAAATAAATTTTAGTCCAATTCTCTTTTGGCAAGACATCCGCATTGATCAGACGGACTTCTCCCAAGCCTCCCCTGTTCCCTATAAATCCAATCGAAAATGGAATATCCGATTTAAAATGAAGTTCAAGTAAAATGGGATCGCCACTTTTTTCAATAATGCGATCAATGTCATACATAGCCTCAATTTGCGGATGCGCGTCCGACAATTGAATGACGCCCGCATGGTTTCCTTCAAAGGCTTCTTCAGGAGTGCTAAGTAAAATTTTTGTTTCCTGATCTCCATCGCGGTCAACATTGATAAAATGACCGGACTCAAAATCCTCTACAAAAGAAAACTTGAGACCGTCCTGGTACGAACTGAATGGATTGACCTGTGTTATTTGACCGGGACGGAAGACAAGGCGCGATGAAAAAGAATTCATCAATCTGGCTTGAGCAGAATGCGTAATCTGTCCGTCAAGACGGTAACCTGGAATAATCAATACATCATTGGTGTCAGAAGCAAGAACAGGTATAGTCGCAGGTAATTCATAAGCGCCCGCATAATTCGTTCCAATATATATCCAGGCATCGCGGATATCTTGTTTTGAAGTTCCCTCTCCGGATTTCGCGCTGAAGCCAAAAGACTCAATATGTAAAAAGGAAGGTGAAGGTTCAATTTCGGAATCGCAACTCCAAAAAACAACGGGAATAAGAAATAATCCACAGAGTTTCTGGCTAATGGTCATTTGTTTTGTTCGATTTGCTTCGTTATATCTTGCACAAGGCTCATCACACGAATCCCTTCCTGCAGGTTTACCTCCGGCAATGTATCCATAACGATACAATTGTAAAAAGATTTTAATTCTTCAATAATTGCATTGAGATTTTTTATTTCAGGATTGACCATGCTAATAAACTTGTTGCCCTTATGAGTCTCAATCTCAAGAGTATCTTCTGCTTTTTCATCCAGTAAGCGGATGACTTGCGCTTCCTTTTCGAGCATATCGATACTGATATAGGCGTCTTCCTGAAAAATCCTCAGCTTGCGCATTTGTTTCATCGAAATCCGGCTTGCCGTAACGTTGCAAACCAGTCCGTCTTCAAACTCAATTCTCGCATTGCAAATATCAGGAAGCGGGCTTACCAAAGAAACTCCATTTGCGCGAATTTCCTTCACTGCACTTTCCGTCAGCAGGCAAATTAAATCAAGGTCATGGATCATCACATCATGCACTACGGATACATCCCTACCTCTCGGATTGAAAGAAGACAAACGGTGTGCTTCTATAAATTTGGGATTTTTTATATAGGGCTTTATCGCTGCGAAGCTTGGATTAAAACGTTCAATATGACCGATCTGCACTTTTACAGGATGAACCTTACAGAGTTCCTCTATATACTTGGCCTCTTCAAGACTTGCTGCCAAAGGTTTTTCAATGAAGCAGTGTTTATTATTGCGAATAACTGCCGATGCCAATTCCGCATGCGTTGATGTAGAGCTGACAATATCCAATGCTTCACAATCCATGATGAGGCTTTCAAAATCCGTGTAAGCCTTCACATTATATTCCAGGGCAACCTGTTCTCTAACGATAGGGTTGATATCGTAAAAGCCTACAAATTCCCATTCCGGAATTTGCAGAATACACTTGAGATGTACTTTGCCCAAATGTCCGGCTCCCAATAAACCAATTCGCAATCGACGCATTTGATAATAGACTTAATGTATTTGCTTAAGAGTAAACAGCAGAATGCACACAATGACGATTACCGAAATAAACAAAATTCCGGTAGATAGAATATGCTTTCTGAACTTTTGAAGAAGGCTAATATCCGAAGGATATTTATCAAGCACCTGTATCCATTTTTGAGATGAAAACAACTCTGAAAAATGAAATTGAATTCGTCTTTGAACAAGTTCCTTGTATAGTCCAAATGTTTTAATCCTAATGTACAGATTAAAACCTACGAAGACTATAAATATGATCAGTACAACTACAAATGGATAACTTATGCTCATGCCGTTTCTATTTTTTTAAGGATCAATTCATGCGCCTGCTGGATAGCCGCTGGCAGCCCTGAGGGATTTTTTCCTCCTGCAGATGCAAAGAAAGCCTGACCACCTCCCCCGCCGTCAACCGCCCTGGCAATTTCGCGTATCCAATTCACTGCATTGAAGCCATTTATCTTACATAATTCTTCAGACACGTAACACATCAATTGCGCTTTGCCATTTTCTTCGAATCCAAATAAAATCACTGCAGGTTGCAACTCTTGTCCCAATTGGTAGATTAAACTTTTAGCAATTTTTGAATCATCCAATTGTACATGTTCGGCCAGAAAGTGAATACCAGATCTGAGCAGAACCTTTTGTATTAGGCTTTTCTTCAATTCGGAAGCCTGTGTTTCTTTCAATTCCTGAATTTGCTTTTGCAAGTGCCTGTTTTCGTCCAGAATCTGCTGAACCGCATGGACGGAAGATTTCGGTGCTTTCAGCATCTGCCGGATCTCCGCAATTTCATGGAAGTGATCCCGGATCAGTTTCTCCGCTTCCACAGAAGTAACTGCTTCAATTCTCCGTATGCCTGCAGCAACTGCAGTTTCAGTCGTTATTTTGAAAAATCCAAGCTGACCGGTATTCTTGACATGACAACCTCCGCACAATTCAACAGAATACTTGGGATCAAAGGTGATCATGCGAACCTGCTCCCCATATTTTTCACCAAACAACATCATGGCACCTGCTTTCTTGGCTTCATCAATCGCCAAACTTCTGTTTTCAATCATGGAGATGTTTTCACGAATTTTCTCATTCACAATTTGCTCCACTGCATCCAATTCCTGATCTTCTACTTTCTTAAAATGAGAAAAGTCGAACCTCAAATAATGTTCCTGGACTAAGGATCCTCTTTGTTGAACGTGCGCCCCTAATACTTTTCGCAAGGCTGCGTGAAGGAGATGTGTAGCACTGTGATTATTCTCAATCAATGCCCTTCGCGAGTTATTGACATGAAGACGAACAAAGGCTGCAGGATTCTCCGGCAATGATTCTGCAATATGTAAAATGAGTTCATTTTCCTTTACCGTATCCACAATCTCAATGGATTCCTCTCCAAAAAAAGCTACGCCCTTATCTCCAACCTGGCCACCTCCTTCCGGATAAAACGGTGTGGTCTGGAATACCAACTGATATTGGCTTTTATCTTTTAAATCTATTTTTCTCCATTTCAATAAATGTGTTTGCTCCTGTTCCAATCGGTCGTATCCTACAAATTGACATTCACCTTCTTTCACTTGAACCCAATCTGTAAGAATCTTCCTGGCATCCGCACGTGATCGTTCCTTTTGCTTGTTCATAGCCTTATGAAATCCATCCACATCCACTTCCCAATTATTTTCGCGGGCAATCAGCTGAGTCAGGTCAAAAGGAAAACCATAGGTATCATATAATTCGAATGCCAACTGCCCAGGAATACATTTTATGTCCGATTCCAATGCATCCAATTTCTTAAGACCGCCCTCAAGTGTTCGTAAAAAAGACCCTTCTTCTTCCTGAATCACTTTAACCACCAAATCCTTTTGAGCCCTCAATTCCGTGAACACATCCCCCATAGATTCGGCAAGCAATGGAACGAGGCGAAACAGAAATGGATCATTTATTTTGAGGAAGGAAAAATAATAGCGAACCGCCCGCCTCAGAATACGCCGTATCACATAACCTTGGCCTGTATTGGAAGGAATGCAGCCATCCGCAATAGCAAAGCTTACCGCGCGGATGTGATCAGCGATGACCCGCATGGCCAGATCTGTTTTGGCTTCAGCGTCATAACGGCCTTGATAAGGTATTCCGGTAAATTTTGAAATGTATTCTATATAGGGTCTGAAAAGGTCCGTGTCATAACTTGATTTCTTCCCCTGAAGAGCAAGACACAGCCTTTCAAAACCCATTCCCGTATCGATATGTTTTTGAGGAAGTTCTTCCAGACTTCCATCCGCTTTGCGGTTAAACTGTATAAAAACCAGGTTCCAAATTTCAATAACTTCCGGAGTCCCCACATTTACCAGGGTATGGCCAGGCACCAGGTCTCTTTGTTCATTGGCTCTGAGGTCCACATGAATTTCCGAGCACGGACCGCAAGGTCCTGAATCTCCCATTTCCCAGAAATTGTCTTTCTTTCCGAATAGCAGGATGCGGCTTTCAGGCAGCCATTTTTTCCAAAACTCAATAGCTTCTGTATCCGCAGATAAATTCTCCTTTTCATCCCCGCCAAATACAGAAACATACAAACGGTCAGGATCCATTTTGTAGACGTCCGTGAGCAGTTTCCATGCTAATTCAATGGCCTTTTCCTTAAAATAATCCCCAAAGGACCAGTTCCCGAGCATTTCAAACAAAGTGTGATGGTATCCGTCTGTTCCAACCTCCTCCAGGTCATTGTGTTTTCCGCTCACTCTCAGACACTTCTGCGTGTCGGCGATCCTTGGCGAAGGTGCTGGTGAGTTCCCTAAAAAGTGATCCTTGAATTGATTCATACCGGCATTGGTAAACATGAGCGTAGGATCATTTTTTACCACTATGGGAGCGGAGGGTACGATCTTATGCTGATGCTGTTCAAAGTAGTCGAGGAAAGTCTTTCGAATCCATTTGGAGTCCATATTATACTATAATAATTTTTAATGTTTAATTAATTCAATATCTTAATATTAGATATCTAAAATTGTTTTATAAGCTTTTTTTTCGAAAGAGCCACGCCGTTCGCGAAAAAATGATTAATTTTGATGATTCAAACAAAGCGAGCGTAATCGGATCGCAAATTTAGTGTTTTAATTCAGGCAAAGTTTGATGAGATCTGAAAAATACGTTTACAATCCACAAACACTTCAATTCGAGAAAGTTACACGGGGGGGGCAATATTATCTTCTTCGTATTCTTGGATTTTTGTCTGCCGTAATTATCACAACTTTTCTAATCTACTTTTTTACTTCAGAATTCTTTCCCTCTCCTCGTGAAAAAGCGCTTAAACGTGAATTGAGCCAGGTAGAATACCAAATGCTGCTCATGAAAGATCAGCTTGCTCTGATGGACAAAGTTCTTTCCAATGTGCAACGCAGGGATGCTCAGGTTCATCGGGTGTTATTTGGAATGGATCCCATTGACAAAGATTTGTGGGAAGGAGGTATCGGGGGCCATGATCCAAATGCCATCGCCCAGAACATGAAATACACTGGGGCAAGCTTCAAAGACACAAAAAATATGATTTCCAAGCTGGAACGCCAGCTTTATCTGCAAACGCGATCCCTTGATGCGATTGAAAAACGCATGAAAGACCGCGAAGATGAATTCCAAAGCATACCATCTATTAAACCTGTACGCATTGACAAACTCAACCGCTCCGTGCCACAGATGTCCGGTTATGGCATTCGTCTCCATCCTATTCACAAAATCAGCAAAATGCATGAAGGCATTGATTTTGCTGCTCCTTCCGGAACAGAAATCCAGGCGACCGGCAATGGACGTATTGTAAAAATTGAAAATAAAAACAGCGGTTATGGTCGAAGTATTCTCATAGATCATGGATATGGCTATCAAACACTTTACGCCCATATGAAAGAGGTAAAAGTTCGTGCCGGAGAACGCGTTAAAAAAGGACAACTCATAGGCTTAATTGGCAGCACCGGAACATCAACAGCACCTCATTGTCATTATGAAGTGCGCATGAACGGACGCCCAGTAAATCCTATTAATTTTTGTATGGATGGCTTGAGTCCTGAAGAATATCAGGAGATGGTGGACATTGCTTCCACTTTAAATCAATCTTTCGACTAATATTTACACCAGGCACTTTTTTTTTTAAAGTCAGCTATCCCGAAAAGCATGCATGGCACCATTTATTCCGGTCCATCCTCTTTAATATTATAGTTTACGATGAAACACGCGATAACCATTCTTCTCCTGACGCTGTCAAATACATTTATGACCTTAGCCTGGTACGGGCATCTGAAATTCCATGAATGGAAATGGTTTAGCAAACTGGGACTTCTTAGTGTCATTTGTATCAGTTGGGGAATTGCATTTCTGGAATATTGCGCGCAGGTTCCGGCAAACCGGATCGGTTATCAAGGCAACGGAGGACCATTTAGCCTCTTCGAACTAAAAGTACTTCAGGAAGTCATTACCCTTGTGGTATTCACTTTGTTTACTTTACTTGTATTCAAAAATGAAAGTTTCAGGTTGAATCACCTTCTGGGTTTCTGCTGTCTGGTACTCGCAGTCTATTTTATTTTTAAGAAATGAGCATCCCGCAAACCTGATTTGCAGTGTCTGGAGGCTAAAGGCCCTTAAATAATCGACAGGAAAAGTAGCCCGGACAAGAATCGAACTTGTATCTAAAGTTTAGGAAACTTCTATTCTATCCATTGAACTACCGGGCCAAAGTAGGAAAAACTTAATTTTCCGTTTAGAAGTTGCAAATTTAAAAGGAATTATCGTTTAGAGGGCTGCGCATAGCTTTCTATTTCAATTCTGTGATCTACAAGGATAAAATCCTCCGGATCATTCGATGCGATGAGCACAATCCGCTCCGCCCTGTATTTTTCCAACAATTTCCTGTACCAGGTTTTTGTTTGGGCATCCAAATTTGTAAGGGGCTCATCAAGAAAAAGAACCTGGCTCTCCGTGAGAATGGCAAACGCCAGTTTCAGCCTTTGCTTCATCCCCGAAGAATACATTCGGATGAGTTTGTTTTCATGACCATTCAAAAAACAAAGGTCTATAAACTCGTTTGCAGCTAATCCAGAGTAAAAGCAGCGCAAGGCCAAATGCTGATGCAGCAATTCTTCCAGATTCATGTAGTCAAAAAGCTCCGCATATGGAGCTGCATAGGAAATCTCGCTATACCACGTATCCTCGGGCAGTATGTTTTCGTTTTTCAGATACATGACCTTTCCCTGTGAGGCAGGAATAATCCCGGCCAGTATTTGAAGCAATGTCGATTTTCCTGAACCATTTGGCCCGGAGATACCATAAATATTGTTGGATTCCATTTGAAACGCGAGTTTCCGGAATACCCAGTTTTGTCTAAAGCGCTTGGAAAGATTTTCAACCCGGATGACCATCCTTTAACTTCTGTATCCTTTCATCAACCCTCTGTTGGATGTCCTGACAAATTCTAGTATGGTGTCCTTTTCAGGTGAATCAGGAAGCTCCACTTCAATTGCCTTTATGGCTCTGCCGATATTTTTAAATTTCACAAAAAGGTAGCGGTATATTTCATGGATGCGGTTTACCTGGTCTACATTAAAACCGCGGCGCTTCAGCCCAATCGAATTGATTCCTTCATAGGATAAAGGATCGCGCGCAGCTTTTGTAAATGGCGGCACATCCTTCATAACGAGAGAGCCTCCTCCAATCATTGCATGAGCTCCGATTTTTACAAATTGATGCACTGCAGACATCCCGCCAACAATAGCAAAATCCTCAATTTCAATATGTCCCGCGAGATTTACACTATTGGCTAAAATGACATTGTTTCCTACAATGCAATCATGCGCAACATGCACATAGGCCATTAGCAGGCAGTGCGTTCCCACTTTCGTCGTCATGGAAGCTTTTGTACCTCTGTTAAGGGTACAGCATTCGCGAATGGTCGTATGATCTCCAATTTCAAGTGTACTGTTTTCTCCTGCATATTTGAGATCCTGGGGTACGGCACCTACCACTGCACCGGGAAAAATCTTGCAATTATTTCCGATTTTGGTACCATCCATGATCGTCACATAAGGACCGATCCAGCAGTTTTCGCCAATGACCACTTCGCCCTGAATGGTTGCAAATGGCTCTACAACAGTGCCTTTGCCAATTTTTGCTCTCGGATCTATGTTACTTGGAAACGGGTTCATTGTTCTCTTTTAACAATTTGCGCGGTCATATCTGCTTCGCAGACCACTTTACTTCCTACATAAGCCGTGCCAAGCATTTGGACAATCCCTCTCCGGATGGGAGCGACCAGTTCCATTTTCAGAATTAAGGTATCACCTGGCACTACCTTCTGCTTGAATTTTGCACTATCAATTTTAAGAAAATAGGTATCCCATTTGCCTTGGTCCTGAACCGCAGAAAGAGCAAGGATTCCACCAGTTTGAGCCAATGCTTCTATTTGCAAAACACCAGGGAATACCGGATTATCAGGAAAATGGCCCTGAAAAAACGATTCATTCGCTGTGACATTCTTGATTCCAACCACTTGCTTTTCTGAAAGCTCTATAATTTTATCCACGAGCAGGAATGGATAGCGATGCGGAAGCATTGTTTTGATTTTTTCCACATCGTACAGTGCAGGTTTATCCGGATCGTACACAGGGACCCCGGAAAGTCTGCGCTGTTCTATCATCTTCTTTTTCAGCAATTTTGCAAATTCAACATTAAACTTATGTCCAGGCTTTTTGGTAACGATATTGCCGATAATAGGCCTTCCCAACAAAGCCAGATCGCCAAGGACATCAAGCAATTTATGTCGGGCCGGTTCATTGTCAAAAAAGAGTTTGACGGTATTGAGAACTCCTTCTTTCTCAACTTTTACACTTGGTTTGTTGAGCTTTTTTGCAAGAATATCCAGCTCTTCCTGCGTCATCATGCGGTCTACAATGACAATTGCATTGTTTAGATCACCGCCTTTAATCAAATCCTGATCTATCAATTTTTCCAACTCATGCAAAAAAACAAAGGTTCTGCATGGAGCAATTTCATTTTTATAATCTTCAATTTGTTCAAGAGTCGCATACTGAGGTGCCAGGGTTTTTGAATTAAAGTCGATCATCGTAGTCACCTCGAGTTTCTCAGAAGGCAATGCCAAAAATTCAGCGCCGGTCACGGGGTCCTCAAATGAAATGGGCTCTGTAATCCGGAAAACTTCACGCGGAGCTAACAACTGTTTGGTACCGGCCTTTTCCAGTTCATTGACAAATTCAATGGCACTTCCATCTTTAATTGGAATTTCAGGACCATCCAACTCAATAAGAACATTATCGATACCCAGCCCCACTAAGGCCGAAAGTACATGCTCCACCGTCCAAACTTGCGCTTCTCCTTCCTGAAGTGTAGTTCCACGATTGGTGGACACTACTTTACTGACATCTGCAAGGATGACCGGTTGTCCGGGAAGGTCAATCCGCTGAAAGCGTATCCCATGGTTCTCAGCCGCTGGCTTGAATTGCATATGAACAAATGAACCTGTATGAAGTCCAACCCCTTCAATCCGAACTTCCCGCTCGATCGTATGCTGAAAATTTCTGTCGATCATTATGATTCAGATTTATTACGGTCTTCCAATTTCTTAATTCGTTTTGACAGGGACGGCAGTGATTTGAATTCGGAATAGGCCCTTAGAAATGACAGGTATTCGATTGCCGGTGAACCATACCATTTCCCGTTTGGCGTATCTAGTGAACTTGCAATTCCACTTTGTGCTTGGATCTGAGATCCATCTGCAATGCTCAAATGCCCTGCTATTCCCACCTGACCACCAATTTGGCAATTGGATCCGATCTTCGTACTTCCGGCGATACCCGTCTGTGCTGCGATGACGGTGCGATTTCCAATTTGAACGTTATGTGCAATTTGGATTAAATTATCCAATTTAGATCCATCGCCAATCCGGGTCGAGCCCATTGTACCCCGATCTATACTTGTGTTTGATCCGATTTCCACATCGTTTCCAAGTTCTACATTGCCCAATTGTGGGATTTTTTTGTAATTCCCGTCGCTATCCGGAGAAAATCCAAACCCATCAGAACCAATCACCACATTGGAATGCAAAATGCACCGATTCCCTACAATACAATCCTTATAAATCTTAACGCCTGAGTGGATGATCACCTGCTCGCCAATCCGGACATTGCGATCCAAATAGACCTGAGGATAAATACGGGTTCCATTCCCTATATGCACACCTTCTCCAATAACCGCATACGCCCCTATGCTAACATTCTCCCCGACATGAGCAGATTCGTGTATGATTGCTGTTGAGTGTATCCCTGTGTAATTGGATTTGATTTCAAATTCTTCGAGCAATTTGCTTACCGATAGATAGACATTCTCAACGCGGATTAATGCAGGCCTTACTTTTTCAGAGGGCTGGAACGCCCTGTCCACCAAAACAGCTGAGGCCTCCGTTTGATAGAGATAGGGCTCATACTTGGGGTTGCCTAAAAAGCAAATACTACCAGAACTTGCTTCCTCGATTTTACTGGGATGGGTAATTAGGGTCTCTGGGTCACCCTCCACTGTTCCATCGAGTAATTTTGCCAATTCACCTGCTGTTATTTTCACCTGACAAAATTACAAATTCAAGCGAAAAGCCAAGGACTATTCCTGCCACCATACTTTTGTACCTTTGTAAACCTCCATTTTGCACAATGAGTAAAAAGAAAAAACAATTAAGCCCAACTGCCGCCCCAGCCTCAGAAGCTATCCGGAAGACACAGGAATCTTCCGGACTCGGTTATATCATTGCCTTATTAGCCCTCTGTTTCATAATCTTCAGCCCTTCGTTAAAGGCTGATTTTGTCAACTGGGATGATGACCGCAATGTTTACGAAAACAAAATGGTACAAAACTTTGATGTCAAAGGCATTTTTACACAAAACGTTATAGGGAACTACAACCCACTCAGCATCTTCAGTTTTGCTCTTGAATACAAGCTTTTCGGAATGGATCCGCGGATCATGCATTTTACAAATTTGCTGCTCCATTTAATTTGCGTTTTCCTCAGTTTCCGAATCTTCCAACTTTTAGGCCTTCGCCTTTGGTTTGCTCTGATCGCTGCGAGCCTTTTTGCGATCCACCCACTCCGGGTAGAATCTGTAAGCTGGATTACGGAACGCAAGGACGTACTTTATGGGTTTTTCTTTTGTTCAGCTCTGTTATTGTATTTAAAGGATCAGGAAAAAGCCAGGCCAGGCCGTTCCATCCTGATTTTTGCATGCTTTGTTCTGGGTCTTTTTGCAAAGATCCAAATGGTGTCTTTGCCCCTTGCCTTTCTGGCTGTGGATTATTGGAGAAACAGGCCACTCCAATTTAAATTAATCATGGAAAAATGGCCTTACTTTTTAGGCGCTTTCATATTTGGGATCGTCGGTATCCTGTTTCTTAAAGAGCAAGGTTCACTGGAGACCAATGAGGCTGTTCATACAGGGATTAATCGCTTGTTTATTGGGAGCTATAGCCTGTTTGTCTATCTGATCAAGTGGCTGGTCCCCTACCAAATGTCCCCGCTGTACCCCTATCCTGAAAAATTGAGTATCCTGCATTATCTCTCACTACCGGCAGCTGTTTTTTTGCTGGCGGGTATGTTTTTAGCTTACCGCAAAAACAAAAGAAGTCTGGTTTTCGGCTTTTCTTTCTTCTTTGTCAATATCGTGTTTCTACTTCAAATACTCGGTGCCGGACAAGGATATCTGGCCGACCGATTTACGTATATTGCCTATATAGGATTATTTTTCCTTGTGGGTTACTTTCTCCAAGATCTTGATGAAAAGAAACCAAGCCTGCGCTCCCCTTTACTATCAGTTGTTAGTATCTATCTCCTGGGGCTTTCGTTTGTTTGTTATAAACAGACCAAGATCTGGAAGAATTCCGAAACCCTGTGGACCCATGTGCTGCAGTATTACAGCAACACTCCATTGCCTTATAATAACAGGGCAAATTATCGAAGGGATCAAAAACAATTTGACATGGCACTTGAAGATTATAATCAGGCTATTCGTTACAAAGCAGGCCATGCGACTTACAACAGCCGTGCAAAATTGTTTTTTCAAAAAAACCAGGACGATAAAGCCATCCTGGATTACGATCAAGCTATTCAAATGCATCCGTCAGCTGAATATTACGTAAACCGCGGAGCAGCCAAAGCAAAATTGGGACGGATGCAGGAAGCCCTGGATGATTTAAATAAAGGCCTCAGCCTGGACCCGAAATGGGAAACCGGATATTTGAACCGATCCATTATTTTTAACCAATTGGGGCTTTACGACAAAGCTTTAGCTGATGTTGAGATGTATTTAAAGTTTCAACCACGCAATGCTGATCTGATCTATGAATCCGGGCGCCTTTACCGCGCACTGAAGCAATATGAAACAGCCATTTCCCAATACACAAAGGCGATCCAACTCAAACCGCAAACCGGACTCTTTTTTCTGGAGCGGGGCAAAACTTATGAAATCCTGGGAAATAAAACTGCTGCTGAGCAAGATTATATTCAAGCCCAGAAATTAGGGCAACCGATGCAATAAATGAACACCCATGTTAAGCACCCTTCTAATTAAAAATTATGCGCTCATCGAAGAAATCGAGATACGATGGCAACCCGGATTTTCAGTAATCACAGGAGAAACAGGTGCCGGAAAATCAATCATCATTGGCGCTTTGCAATTGCTGACGGGCATTCGTGCAGACGCTAAAATTCTTCAAAAATCAGATCAAAAATGTGTGGTTGAAGCCCAATTTACATGCCCAAAAGAAATCAGCAAGGCCCTCTCTGCAGAATTTGAACTCGAAGATTTAGGACCGATTATTCTGCGGAGAGAAATTTTTCCCAATGGAAAATCACGCTCTTTCGTAAACGATAGCCCCAAGTTGCTTTCTGAGATGCAAATAATAAGCAATAGACTTTTACATATTCACCAGCAATTTGATCATTTGGATTTCTACGATCGCAAATTCCAACTAGAAATACTCGACACATATGCCGGATTAACCGATCAGGTTCAAACTTACAAAGCAGCTTATAAAAAATATTTGGAACTGGTTCGCCAAAGACATGAACTGGAGCAAAAACTTGCTGCCCTCCAAAACGAGCAGGAGTTTGTTGAATTTCAATACAAGGAGCTCCTTTCCCTGGATGTAAAAGAAGGCGAGCTCAATTCGCTGGAGGAAGAACTTGAATTAGCCACAAAGTCTGAAGACGTAAGGAATATCAGTTTACAAACCGCAGCAAGCATACAACAGGAAAATGGCATTACAGACCAACTTCAGGACTGTCTGAACCAATTGAAGAATATCCGCATCAATGAAGCGCTGAAAGATGTTTTTCTCAGGCTCGAGTCCATTCAATCTGAATTCAAAGATGTGGCCAGGGAGTTAGAGCACCAGGCTGATCATGCAGAGTACGACCCCGTGCGCATCAGGCAAATCGAACAGCGTCTTGACCTAATAAACAGAATGCTCAAGAAACATCGGCTTCAAACAGATGCGGAATTAATACAGTTACAGGCCACATTTGAAGAGAAGATGCAAACCTGGCAAGGCTCAGGCATATCCCTTGATCAGCTGGAAAAGGAAATCACAACACTTCACAAAACCCTTGAGGAGCAAGCTCTGGCCCTTTCAAAATCACGGCACATCGCTTCATTGGAATTAGCCGGAAGAACTTTGGACCTGCTAAGGCAGCTGGGCATGGAATTTTCAAGATTTGAAATACGGATAAAAGAAGATGAAAAGTTGAATGAATCCGGCCTGGATCTCATAGAATTCCTTTTTTCAGCGAATAAAGGGAGCAGCCTTAAAGCATTAAAGGATCAAAGCTCAGGTGGGGAGCTCGCCCGATTTAATCTTGCCGTAAAATCATTAATAGCTCAAAAAAACAGTACGGCTTGCCTGATCTTCGATGAAATTGATACGGGAGTTTCCGGACAAATTGCCTTGCAAATGGGCTCCATCCTGAAAACCATAGCAGCACATCAACAAGTCATTTCGATCACCCATTCTCCTCAGGTTGCTTCCAGAGCGGAGAAACATTTCTTTGTATTCAAAGAGCACCTGAAAGATGCAACGCAAACCCGGATAAAGCAACTTAATGAAGAGGAACGGATAAATGAACTGGCAAAAATGCTGAGCGGGGAACCACCAAGCAAAGCTGCACTAAAAAATGCCTATGAATTGATTCATGTTCTGCAGGATTGATCCAATGAACTGAATGAATCTTAGGAGAATTGGATAAGGCCCTTAATTTTGTAAAAAATAGCTCTCATGTCAAATAACTTACTTGCCAACAAAAGAGGCATCATATTCGGTGCACTGGATGAACAATCCATAGCCTGGCATGTCGCCGAAAAATGTGTTTCTCAAGGTGCCAAAATTACCCTCACCAATGCTCCCGTAGCCTTGCGAATGGGCAAAATCCAGGAACTTTCTGCTCGTCTGAATGCGGAACTAATTGGTGCTGACGCAACCGTTATGGAAGACCTTGAAAATCTGCTAAATAAAAGCATGGAGGTTTTAGGAGGTAAGATCGATTTCATTTTACACTCCATTGGCATGTCTTTAAATGTCCGCAAGGGCAAGACCTATACAGACCTCAATTATGAATATCTTCAAAAAACTTTAGATATTTCTGCAATCTCATTCCACAAACTCATGCAGTCTGCTTTAAAGCTTGATGCGATGAATGACTGGGGTTCCATATTGGGATTGAGCTACATTGCAGCTCAAAGAGTCTTTCCAGATTACAATGACATGGCTGATGCCAAATCACTTCTCGAATCCATCGGACGATCCTTTGGGTATCATTTTGGGACTGTAAAGAAAGTTCGCGTAAATACGATCTCACAATCACCTACCTGGACTACTGCAGGATCCGGTGTAAAAGGATTCGCTGAGTTTTTTGAATATGCCAACAAGATGAGCCCGCTGGGAAATGCAAGCGCGGATTCCTGTGCAGATTATTGTGTGGTCATGTTTTCGGATCTGACGCGCATGGTCACCATGCAAAACCTTTATCACGACGGTGGATTTTCCAACATGGGAATGAACCCGGCCATATTGAACCTTTGATTTATGAAAAAATTCATCACTTTCGTTCTACTTTACGGCATAACTGCAGTACACATTCATTCTCAGGTCCAAAAACTCAAACTTCTCGGCCATTGGAGGGATAGCAATGTCGTTGGATCAGCAGCATACGATAACGCATTTAATGAAGCCTGGGGCTTCTGGGTAAACGGACATGAATATGGCGTTATAGGATCCACTTCCGGTACTCACTTTATTGATGTCACAGATCCTACCAAACCATTTGAACGCATGCTGATTCCCGGAGCATTCAACGGCCCTGGAGTAATTCACAGAGATTATGACGATTACCAATGTTATCTCTATGCCGTTTGCGATGAAGGAAATAGCTCTCTACAAATTATTGACTTTTCGCAATTACCCGATACCGCATATGTTGTCTATGATTCGAGGGAATTTATGACCAGAGTCCATAACATCTATCTGGACATACCAAAGGCCCGATTATATACCTGCGCGGAATCTGGTGCCGCAGGCTTCAAAGCCCTGGGAATTTATGATCTTTCAGATCCTGTTAAACCTAAATTCATAGGCCATTACAACCGATTTGGAGACATAACAGCCTCACATGTGCACGATGCCTACGTAATCAATGACACTGCTTATCTAAACTGCGGACCAGATGGATTGGCCATTATGGATTTTAGTGATGCCGCTAATCCTAAAGCCCTTTTCACAGCGAAGCCCAACGAATACCCATTTGCCGGTTACAACCACTCCGGATGGCTGACCCCGGACCGCAAAACCTATGTCATGGCGGATGAAAATCACGGACTGCCTCTCAAAGTATTCGATGTCTCCAACATTGAAAATGCCAAAGTAGAATCCTTCTTAAATGCAAATAAGGATACCGCCATTGCAATTCCACACAATCCACTTGTAAGTTGCGATTATGCTTATGTGAGTTATTATTACGATGGACTGCAAGTTTATAATATCAAGGATCCAAAGAATCCAAAACTGGAATATTATTATCCTACATGTCAACTTCCGAATTTAAAAAACTATAAAGGTTCGTGGGGAAACTATCCTTACCTGCCTTCCGGCAATCTGATAGTGGCAGACATGCAAAATGGCATGTTCATCCTGGAAGGCATAGAGCCCCTGTGTAATGCCCGCTACAACTGTTTGACCACTCAGGTAAAAGAATCAGGAACACATCTGAAAACCCAGGTCAATCCAAATCCTGCTTACGAAGATCTCTATGTAAAAACGGAAGCTTCCGGCGAATACCGGATAATTGATCTTCAGGGCCAGGTAAAAATGAGCGGGATTCTTGAGGCTCATTCAGAAAACCGGATTTCAGTCAGAAGTTTACAGGCAGGATTGTACTTTATTCATACGTTCCTCGCCCCTAATCAACACCAGGTTCATACCTGGGTTAAAATCAATTGAACAAACGTTCGTTCACATTAAATGCATCCTTTTTTGCATTTCACTATACCTATATCTCGATTTATCGGCTGTCTGTTCATGATCTTCATGAGTGTTTTATATGCGAGCAGCCAGCAAAAATCGGATTCCCTGAAGCTTCCACCTTTGGATAGCAGTACATTATTAAAGTTTGAATGTGTAAGCTTCCAGGCTGTTTCCCCAAATTCAAAGAGCCTGATTGACTCCTCTGTGTATAGTTTTTTGCCGGCCCCGAACGAATTAGGTCCCGGCTTAAGCAATTCGTATACGCTAAAGTACCGCCCCTATTATGAATCCCCGATCCCGGAATTTTTTATGCATGGAATGTATTCCAAACTTCAAAGAATATCCTATCTGGAAAGTTATGAATTTTTATCACCGAATAAACCCTTTTCACAAATTTCGACGACCCGGAGAAGGGCTGTAAATAATTCACAAGGAGGATTTCAGGATAATTTTGATTTGGATTTAATATTTGCAGCACGATTCAATTATGGCTTGTTATGGAATCTTTCCTATGACCGCCAAATTTATAAAGGGCTCTATTCCCACGAAAAACAAAGGAATACATTATTCAAAACCGGGGTCCATTATTCTAAATCTACTTCTCCGCTTAAACTCAGCATAATGTACGCCGATGACCGGCAATACATGGAGGACAACTGGGGAATCACATCGGATAGCTTGCTACAGATATCAGACTATTCCATCAGGGAATCCGTACCCGTCAACAATTACGATGCATTGACTAACAGTTACCGGAGAAGTATTGGCCTGAACATAGACTATGCACTCAACAGAGATTCCACAGGCTTTGGCAAGTCGCTCTCTCTTCGATCTTACCTGAGCAAATATGCCATCGACTACAATGACAACAACACAAAGGATAAAGATTCCCTTTACGGCATATTTTATATAGACAGCTTTTTACTTTTTACATTCTCTGAATTAAGCTTCAAGAATAGTCTGCAATTTGATTTTTTTCACTCTTCAAAATTGAACTTAAAGACTTCATTTTTACATGAACATATTTTCAGAACAAATGATACTGTTGAATTTAAAGAAGACCGGTTCAGTGCCAATGCCGTCGGAATTCTGAAAATAAATGAACATCATCAGTTGACAGTACAATTAGAATGTACACATTGGGATGCAAAATTGTATTCAGATGTTCGATTGGATTGGCAGGGCGGATGGAGTCCAAAATTGAATTTCAAGCTATCCGGATTCAGCAACCAAAAGCCTGTCGGCTACTTATATCAAACCTTGTATCTCAACGGAAAAGAATTTTGGAATCAAAACTTTGGCTTGAAAGACACCAGGTTAACAGGATTAAAATTTGACGCCACATGGAATCTAAAAACAAACTTTTCCTTTGGTTCAGAGTACCTCATTAGCGACCATTTTTTATACTTAAACGATACAAGTTTTCCATCAAGCACAGGTCAAACCCAAATTTTCAAAGCACATTTTGGTACTCTGATCAATTTCGGAATCTTAAACTTCCGCCCAAAAGTGCAATACAATTATCAAACTCAGGATCCACTTGGAATGAATGGCTGGAATGCTTCTGCGATGTTAGGCCTTTCCACAAAATTATTCAAAAACAAAGTGCAATCGGAGATTGCAGCGAGATGCCGATTTTTGGACTTTAAGAATAAAATCAGATACAACCCCATTCTACAGTTATTTTACGCATCTCCACTTTCAGCAGGTACCGTAATGCCAATAGACTTTATTGCACATTTCAATGTGAAAGAGTTTCGCTTCCTCCTTGAACTAGAAAACATCGACAGCTTTTGGACAAAGAGGCCCTTTATCGTAGAATCTTATCCACTTTACGATTTCTTTTTAAAAATAGGCATCAACTGGACATTCATTAATTAATAAGACGAATGACAAATTGCCTTATCCGCGGCAATTTTTTTTTCAAAAAATCAGAATGCGTGTAATTACAATTCAAAGGTAGGCCGCAATGCTTTTCCTGATTCCCCTTCGTAAAATCGGAGTACCTCTTCAACAACTTGCTGAGGCGTATCCACGATGTGCATTAAACTTAGATCTTCTTCGCTAATGTATTGGTATTTGTCCATGACAACTTTATGAACCCAGTCCTTTAATGGCATCCAGAATTCGCTTCCTACCAAAATAATCGGTACACGATGAATGCGGTGTGTCTGGATCAGGGTGAGCACTTCAAACAATTCATCCAAGGTACCCATTCCCCCGGGCATCGCAATAAAAGCCTGGGAGTACTTCACAAACATCACCTTGCGAACAAAAAAGTACCGATGTTGCAAATTTTTATCAATATCGATATATTGATTTTCAGATTGCTCAAACGGCAAATGAATATTCAAGCCTACTGAAACACCTTTACTGAGAAATGCACCTTTATTCGCTGCTTCCATAATTCCAGGACCCCCTCCTGTTATCACACCGAAACCCTCTTCAACCAATGCCTGTGCGATTTGGGTCGCCAGCTGATAGTGAGGATGATCAGATGTAACGCGGGCCGATCCAAAGATGGAAACACATGGTCCGATATTGTTCATGGTTTCAAATCCATTTACAAATTCTGCAATGACCTTAAACATCGTCCAACTATTTTCACCTTTAAGTTGGGACCATTGTTTTTGTGTTTTCATATATCAGGTATTAGAATATAAAAAAAGCCCGTCCTTAGGAGACAGGCCTCGTTATTTCGCGATTCTACATGCTAAGCGGGTGTCTTAAATGCAGTAAATTCTTTCTTAATAAACTCATTGAGCTCCTGAAGGCTTTCAAATTGTTCGAAGAGCTCTTTAAATCTGAAGTTTCTTTGACTTGCAGGAATAACAAAATCGAGCACTTCTTTGCGGCCGATCTTATTTTTTGAAAGGATGATCAGGCGCTCAACCACATTCCGCAATTCTCTGATGTTTCCCGTCCAATTGTATTTTTGCAATTCCTCGATGGCTGCATCTTCAACTTTTTTAACGGGCATTCCATATTCATAACAAATATGTTCAACAAAATAATCTACCAGTAATGGAATATCCCCAATGCGATCATTCAGCGAAGGAACATTGATGATGATTACGGCTAAACGGTGGTACAAGTCCTCACGGAAGCGACCCCTCAAAATTTCATCTCTTAGATCCTTATTAGTTGCTGCTATCACCCGAACATCCACAGGTATGTCCTTGTCTCCACCGACACGCGTTATACGGTTCTCCTGCAAGGCGCGCAAGACTTTAGCCTGTGCTGACAAACTCATATCTCCAACTTCATCCAAAAACAAAGTACCGCCATTTGCCAATTCAAATTTTCCAAGGCGTTGTTTGACCGCAGAAGTAAAAGATCCTTTTTCATGTCCGAACAACTCACTTTCAATCAATTCCGAAGGAATAGCTGCACAGTTGACCTCTATAATACTCCCATTTGACCGATTACTTTTTTCGTGAATCCATCTGGCAACAAGCTCTTTACCTGTCCCGTTTGGACCCGTAATAAGCACTCGCGCATCAGTTGGTGCAACAAGATCTATGGTCTCGCGCACTTTGAGAATTTGTTTGGACTCCCCTACGATTTCCTGCACTTTAATCTTAGAAACTTTCTTTTGCAGAACCTTTTTCTCGGTAATCAGAGAAGATTTATCAATTGCATTTCGAATTGTAATGAGAAGACGATTGAGATCCGGTGGCTTTGAGATAAAATCGAATGCACCTTTCTTCACCGCTTCAACTGCGGTATCAATAGTGGCGTGACCACTTATCATTACTACCGGCGTGTCCGGTGCAAGCTGCTGAATTTTGTCCAGAGCTTCCATCCCGTCCATTTTAGGCATCTTGATATCCAGAATGATAACATCAAACTCATTTTGCTTGAGTTTAACCAAACAGTCCAATCCATCAATGGCTTCTTCGACCTCGTATTTCTCAAGAATAAGGATGTCCTTTAATGCCCTGCGGATCGCCTGCTCGTCATCAACAATTAATATTTTTGCCATGAATGATCAAAAACTAGATAAAATGCAAAATGTACTTATTACTTAATATGACAAAAGTAATACTCTGTATGATATTTAGTTACAAATTATTAAAATAATTTATATGTTTTGATTGCAAACTTTCCTGAGGATCCTCCGCTCATCCCTCAGATTAAAAAATCAAAATATATTCAAGCTTGAAAAACACCTTTCTATCTACTACTTTGCAGGTTTATGGCTAACCAGGCCATCAATCCCGCTCCTACCGGCAGGCAGGCCTCATCAATTTCAAATTTTGGATTATGAACTGAAATGTCACGACCAATACCTGTCCTGTAGAAAACAGCAGGAATCTGCTGAGAGTAATATGCAAAATCCTCTGAACTCATTCGAGGTTCCAGACGCTGCACTTTTTCCATTCCCAGAAATTGGGCGGATGCTTCGACGCACTGCCTGGTAAGCAGAGGATCATTATATAAACAGGGGTAACCCCTTACGATATCCAATATTCCTACAGCCCCGTTTGCCTTGCAAATAAAATCCACCTTTTCGGCTATGCGTTGATGCATTTTGTTTCGAAAATCTTCATCCATGCAACGGAAAGTGCCACATAAATTCAGCTTTTCAGGGATGATATTCGTTGCTCCTCCCAAGGTTTCCATTTTGCCAAAACTCAATACAGCTGGAAGTCCCGCTGGTTTTTCCCGACTGATGAGCGTTTGAAGGGAAAGCAGAATTTCTGCCGCAATTGGCAAAGGATCAATACAAAGATGTGCCAATGCGGCGTGTCCCCCTTTTCCGTGAATGCTCAGGTAGATTTCATCACAGGAGGCCATAAATGTACCTTCATTCATTCCTACCTGACCCACTGGCAAACCCGGATGTACATGCTGTCCAATGATAAGCTCTGGTTTCAGATCATCAAAGACCCCTTCTTTGATCATCAGGGAAGCTCCTCCTGGAAGGACCTCCTCTCCTGGTTGAAATAAAAATTGAATGGTACCCTCCCACTCTTCCCTGGTTTGACGGAGGATGCGCAGGCAGCCCAGCAACCAGGTCATATGCACATCATGTCCGCAAGCATGCATAACCCCCGGGTTTCTTGACACATACGAACATTCGTTTGCTTCCTGAATTGGCAAGGCATCCATATCTGCGCGCAAGGCAATCCGCCTTTTGTCCGGATTCCTCCCAAGAAGGTATCCTGTTATGCCATAGCCAGCAACCCCAGTCCGATGTTCGATACCCCATTCGGTCAGTAAGGATGAAATTTTTTCCGCTGTATTTTTTTCATGGAAAGAAAGTTCAGGGTGCGAATGAAAATGCCTGCGCAATTCAACAAGCAAAGTTTGATCCGCCTCAGCAAGCTGTTGAATTTTAATGCGAAGTGGTTCCATCTCTTTGTGTATCTAAATTTTGAAAATTTTTAAGGCAAATATCCAAATCCGTCCACACGGAGTAGTTCCAGGCATAGTGGCCTGCCCATTGTGCTGCCAGTTCGCCAAATTCAGGCTGCAGGCCGCGGGGTAACGGACTACAAATTCCTGGTTTGATAAGGGGGAGTTTTTCAGAGAGCACAGCCATATCCTGATAGGATACCCAGGTTTTCATGCCGTTCAAAACATGCCAACAGTTTTTCAGGAAGCCCATTTTACGTTTGTAGCTGAAAATCAGCAACCATGAAAATAAGAACAATAAAAGTGAAAAGGCAATATCAAACAGACGTTTCTGCCGCTGATACACTTTTTGACCAAGATTATGATCCAATTCAAATGTATAAATTTCGCCCGGACTGTTCTTTGATGAACTACCAATGATTCCCTGCCCTGCTTCTGCCAGAATCTTAAAATCGACTTTACCCTGCAACATGACCATCACTTCAAAGATTTCTTTCCAGTTCATGTTTTTTTCACAAAAAATGAGTTCATCCACATTACAAATTCTAAGATAATCCAACCAATACTCCCGGCTTTGGCCGATCAGTTCAGAAGGTAATTTGCATTGCAGATGGATCTTTGTTTTTATAGGTGAAAAGAATCCTAACACCCGTTCGTACTGGCTCTGATCGCCCAGAACCAGCGCACTCTTATTAAGGTCTGCGCCTACCACCCATAAATTACTTTTAAGCTTATTTATCAATAATCTGCTCGTGATGGCGTAAAGGATAACCCAAATAAAAGAAAAAACCAACAACATGCGGGATGATCTCCAATACTCAGGCAAAAGGGCATACATCATAAGATTCAATATAAAACCGGATATGGATGCCATCATGACATCCTTGAGGGCGTATTTTTTTTCATAAACACCCTGATAATAAAAACAACTAACCCAAATTAGGACAAACAGAAGAGTATTAAAAACGGAAACCTGATTGTCAAAGTAATTCCAATTTCCGTGATACCATTGCGCCCAAAAACTTCTGATAATTACAAATCCGCCTCCCAGGAAGAAAGCATCTGCCAATGCTGCCCCCAGGGTAACAAGAAAATTTTTGAATGAAGAAAACACAGCCTTCATCCATATCAGCACTTTGAGAAAAAGGATAAAGAAAAAAGGGCTCGATGATTTTAAGTGCTTTCTTGAGAAAATGATCATTGCCTTGTAAAAGGACATGAAATAGTTAAGGCTTGCTTTGCTCGTGCTCTCTCCCTTAAAATGGATAATCGATGTTTCCGGAAAATAATAGTTCGAATATCCGGCTTGCTGAATGCGATAGGAAAGATCAATATCTTCACCATACATGAAATAATCTTCATCCAGACCATTCATCTCAGCATACACCTTTGAAGGCATAAGCATGAATGCACCTGATAGTACATCAACTTCCTGAGTTTGTGAGTCGTCCAAATGGCCAAGATAGTACCGATTAAAAAAAGCGGACTTTGGGAAAAGACGGTACAATCCGGACATTTTGCAAAAAGAAGCCCACAAACCGGGAAATCCCCTCTTGGACTCCGGCAATATTCTTCCTGAACCATCTAACATTTTTACTCCCAATGCACCTGCTTTCCGATGTTCCTCCATAAAATGCAAACACTTTGCGAAACAATCTTCTTCAACCAGTGTATCGGGATTTAAGAGCAAAATATACTCCCCTTGTGCAGAGTGAAATGCCAAATTATTTGCCTTTGAAAAGCCCAGATTTACAGCTGAGGGAATCAGGATTACTGAAGGAAATTTCTGCCGCACCATTTCCACAGAATCATCCACGGAGGCATTATCCACGACGATGATTTCCCCGTCAATATCCTTGAGCGCCTTTCGTACAGAAGCAAGGCATTGTTCCAGAAAATACCTGACATTATAGTTGACAATGATGACGCTTAGTTTCACACAGTCGTAGTCTGATCTGCCAGGGTATAGGGTGTTCTGTTGACCAAAGAACGGCCTAAAGTCAACTCATCTGCATATTCTAATTCTGAACCAAATGAAACCCCTCTTGCAAGCATACTTACTTTAACGCTTGGATCCGGCAGATTCTTATGGATATAATACGCTGTCGTATCACCTTCAATGGTGGGTCTTACAGCAAGAATAATCTCGTCGATTTCATTGGCTTTAATACGATCAAACAAGGGATTGATGTGCAGCTTGTCAGGCCCGATACCGTCAATTGGGCTAATCAGACCTCCCAATACAAGGTAAACCCCGCGGAAAGTCTGAGTCTCTTCAATGGCCATGAGGTCGCGGATGGACTCCACAACACACACCAGCCTGTGATTCCGGCGATTATCGCTGCATATCAGACACAGTTCTCCATCACAATAGGAAAAACACTGCGTGCAGGACTTCAGATTCTCCGACAACTCATTCATTGCACGAGCCAGCTCACGCGTCCTGGCCTTATCACCGCGGGCAAGGTGCAAAACAAGTCTCATGGCTGTTTTTCGCCCAATACCAGGCAAGGCACTGAATGCGGAAACGGCTTCTTCAATAATTTTCGATGTGGAATTCATCCCCTAAAATTATAACTTTATTTAATTCATAAGCATTTGAGCTGATATCAATTTGGCCGGATTCGGGGCATTGGCAACCGACAATATAAATAAATGATCGAAAGACTTAATTTTGCCTAAAATTAGCAAGATGGCCACTGTAATTAAAATGCCCAGACTTTCGGATACCATGCAGGAAGGATTTATCAAAGCTTGGAACAAAAAAGTCGGAGATACCATTAAGCCAGGTGACATTCTTGCAGAAGTTGAAACCGACAAAGCGACAATGGATCTTGAGGCTTACGAAGAAGGAGTCCTTCTTCACATCGCAGTAAAAGAAGGTCCAGTTGCCGTTGACGGGATCATTGCCGTAATTGGTAAGGCCGGAGAAGATTTCCAGCCCCTATTAGATGGCTCCGCGAAAAAAGCTGAAACCCATTCCGGGGAAGCCCAGGCTACCCCAGCCCCGGTTGCTGTGGCAAGCGTCCTTGAGTCTGTGCCGACTCCGGCCCAAGAATCTGGAGGACGCGTTAAGGCTTCGCCACTTGCAAGATCCATAGCGAAGGAACTTGGGATTGATCTTGAAAAAATTAAAGGCTCCGGTGACTCCGGGAGAGTCGTAAAAAAAGATCTTGAACTTATCAAGGAAAACCAGATCGCTGTTCCTGTAAAATCCGTTGCTGCAGCAAGTTTCACTCCGCAAGGTGATGAAGAAGTCCTGGTAAGCCAAATGAGGAAAACAATTGCACGACGACTTGCAGAAAGCAAATTCAGTGCACCCCATTTTTACCTTACAACCGAGGTAGATATGGACCAATGCATTGCCGCTCGCAACCAACTGAATGAATTTGCTCCTTCCAAAATATCGTTCAATGATCTTATCGTAAAAGCCTGCGCGCTCGCTCTTCGTTCTAATCCGGGAGTCAACGTATCCTGGATGGGTGACAAAATGGTTTATCATCGGGATATCCATATTGGTGTGGCAGTAGCAATAGAAGACGGACTGGTCGTTCCTGTTATTCGGAATACGGATCTGAAAACTTTGAGCCAAATCAAGGAAGAAATTGCAGATAAAGCACTGCGTGCAAAAGAGCGCAAACTCAATTTGGATGAAATGCAGGGCAACACGTTTACCATTTCCAACTTAGGCATGTTTGATATTGAGCATTTTACTGCAATTATCAATCCACCGGATGCCTGCATCCTGGCAATAGGATCCATACAGAAAAAGCCTGCAGTTAAAGATAACCAACTAACCATTTCAAGCAGAATGAAAATGACGTTGTCCTGTGACCACAGGGCCGTTGACGGTGCTACCGGTGCAAAATTCCTGCAGACTTTAAAGTCTATCCTAGAGAACCCAATCGCTATGCTTCTTTAAGAAAATGAAAGAAACTGGTGTAAGGCATGAAGTATTCTAACGATCGTTAGTTTTATTACTTATTTCCTGTTGGCTTATCCTTTTCAGAACCCGCATCTGATTTAACCGGAGCTGATTTCCGGATCCATTTCTTATGACATGCTCCGGCTTTTGGTCCATCGGGTTTTGGCATTTCCTTGTCATCCGGACTGCTTACTCTGAATTCGACCCTGCGGTTGATCATATGGTTATTTACATGACCTCCCAATGGATGATCTTCTCCTCCGTACATCAGGATAAACCTCTCTCTTGGTAAATTGTAACGTGAAACCAAATACTCAATGGCCTCCTGCGCCCTGTAATACGACAAGACTTTATTATACGCGTTGGTATATTGAATATCCGTGTGACCGTGTACGGTGATTTTCATATTTCCATGAATACGCATCACGTGTGCAACATTAGCCAATTGACCTGCATACTTTTCCGGAACACAATATTCATCTAAATTGAAGTGAATCATAGGCAGGAACCAATCTACATTTTCCAACAATGCACGGGCAGCAGCATCGCCATCTTTCGTACCGGGGGGAATTCCCAATCTCTGGTCGATCATTTTGCGCACATCATCCTCTGTAACTTTGGGCTGTTGAGGCACCAGTGCAAGTCCCTTTTCGTTGACTCCGTAACCTGGGGGTGAATAAGGCTCCTCATCCTTGTAATCCACGATCCCATCATTATCGCTGTCTAATGCAATGCCGCGGGTATCAACAGGTGCTCCCGGGGGCGTATCATTTTCCTGATCCAAAAGATCAATGACACCATCCTGATCCGTGTCTTTTAAATCAAAAACCGGTCTTTGCTTTAGTTCTGCAATATCAGAGAATACACCATCGAGAGGATTCAACCAATAAAGTGGTTCTTTTTTGTTTTTGAAACTGCCCAGGTTAATAGCCAGACGCAGATTTGTGTAATGCTGAACATCATTCTGAGTAGTTTGATCCAGATTTGTCCGCCAATGGATACCATCCAGGTAATCATTATCCGTGATCATCACCTGATGTTCAATCGCAATATTGAATCTCCGACTAATTTTTCTGGCAAGGCCCACCCCGCCATTGAACATGACATGAACATTGTTTTTGTCACCCAAGCGGAAGATGCCCTTTTGCTTATAAGCAGGAGTTTCGTACTTGCCGTCATAAATGGATTTCAAAGCATCCTTGATTTCAGACCTACCGGCCTTTTTGTCAAATTTCTCAACTGTGAAACCGGACTTATTGATCAGATCTGTATAGACATTGCCATTTGGGTCCCGCAAGTCCAAATCAGTTACATTGTGGTCGAGGCCCATGCCAACGAGAAGATACCAGTTCCACTTGTTGTGATCCTTGTGAAATAGTATGTTTCCAATGTTCAGGATCCCCTGAACAGAGCCATAATAATATTGGGTTTTGTATGCAGGAAACCAGGCATTATTAGCTGCAGTTCCATAGCCTTTAAAAACTTCCAATTCATTGTCAAGCGCACTTGTATAGGGCTGCGGCTCAAGACCATAAGCAACCCCATAATAGGCTTCGAGACGAATGCTGAATGCATAATGCAATGCCCTTCTTACATGCAATGCAAAACCATACCCGGGCAACCTACTATCCACGTCGCCGCTGATAAAATAATGTCCTAGCCCTACTCCCAACTCCCACATATGCTTGGGTTTAGGGGGATACTTTGATTTTCCGGACTTCCAATCCGCGTAAGCATTATTACCCAGTTGGATATCCGATTTTGCAGAATCCATTTTTGTGGTATCTGACAATAAGGGAGTTAAAATTACAGGCTTACTTATGGAGTCTTTTGGAGCCGATCCAACAGGCATCGAAGCTTGCGGTTCCTGGCGTTGTATTAATTCTGTACCTTCAATGAGCGGTGTTCTGCCTGCTTTAAATGAATCGACTTCCGCAGTATCCTTGGGTAAGTCTAATGGATTGATTTGCCCGGTCAGCGAGCTGATAGCAAAGATAAATATGACAAATCCTATACTTCCTTTATACATAAAGTTGGATTCCAAATCCCGTGAGTCTAAAAATGACACCAAACAAAGTTATGCAAAAATTCAGCCATATTTTATTTCCACTCATATAATTGTTCTTTTATATTTATATTTAATTGTTATTCAGTATTATAAATCAATTAAATATAACGAGTCAAGGCTTCTGCAGTCAGGCCGTTGTACGTGGTTTTTCCATTACATATACCGACGACAGCAGTGCCAATTACACGAGCCGTATCTTCAAAAATAGCTTCCTCTGTAACAGGGCCGGTATTATCCAGAAGATAAGAAAACAAGCGCGCAACCCCGCAGTTCGCAATAAAGTCAGGGATAAGGGCAATTCGGGCATCTATCTTTTGGGTCAATGGGCCCATGATGATTTCTTCTTCATCAAATGGGACATTGGCTCCAGAGGATATGAGCTCCAGGCCATTATCCATCATCGCATCTGCCCATTGATGGCTCACAAGTCTGGAAGCAGCCGCTGGAATGAAAATATGAGGTTTTAATTCTTCGAAAACCCCAACAGGCATGGGGTTGAGTTTTTTATCCGGTGATATAAAACAATTGTTCTTTTTTTCATTCATAAACTGATCTACCTGGGTGATGGAAAATCCATTCTTGTCAAAGAGGAACCCTTCCTTGTCCTGAATGAGAATGAGATGGGCTCCTTCCTTTGCCAGATACCAGCCCGCTGCAGCACCTACATTTCCCCAACCCTGAACAAATACGCGTTTTCCCTCCAAAGATTCACCCCGTACATCATTATAAAAATGCTTGACAGATTGAAAGACACCGTATCCGGTTATGAGGTCTGTCGTAGAATAATGGGCTTGACCCGGCAAGGGTGAAAAGTCTTTGTGGACGACTTTAAGCTCGGTCCCCTCCTTGAGCCTTCTGAGCACCCTCTCGCGATCCGCTTCATTATATTTGTAATGTCCTGACAATACGCCTTGTTGTGGATGTTGAATTCCGAGTTCGTGTAAAAAAGGACTCACCTCTAGGCGTTCATCGACATTCAAGTCACCTGCAGTTCCATAGTAACTTGCAAGAAGGGGCTGAACAGCTTTGAACCACCGTTGTAATACATCTGGTTTTCTGGGATCCTGCGGATCAAAATCAATCCCCGATTTGGCACCACCAATGGCAGGACCACATATATTAAATTTAACTTCCATGGTCTTTGCGAGCTTGAGCACTTCATCCCGAGTAAGACCTTTTCGCATCCGGGTACCTCCACCTGCTGCTCCACCTTTTAAGGAGTTGATGACTACCCAGCCCTTGGCTTCAGAGAGCGGATCCCGCCATTCAAAGCAGATTTCAGGCTCCTTGCTTAAAAAAGAATGTAACTTCTCCCACATAGTTCAAAAGGAAACATATTAAATAAAAATATAATATTTATATTTGCATTCAAACACGGTCTATGTCTTTCAATCCTGCTGGTACTTCCCTTCGGTTTCACAAAGACCTTCGTTCAATTTTCATTGATCAAGGTGCAAATTACGACCAAAAGATCAATTCAAACCTGGTCCTCTTTAGTGCGAACCCCACTTTATCCGAGTGTGTGCGCGAAGCCTTGCAAAACATGAGCAGCGAACATTTTGAGGCAAATGCAATTTGCTCCTATATTTCTGATACCGATCCGAATCCTGAAGAACTGGCCGCATACATTTCGTCCTTGATTTTTAACCAGGGAAAAACCGTTGTTTTTCTGGGAGCAACTCCCGACTGGATGCCCCTTTTTCAAAATGCCTGGGCTGAGCATTATGCCCCTTACCGCATTTCGTATATCACAGGACATGGCAGTCCCCTGCGTTATGTGAATTTTGGGGAATTGTATTTGAAAGAAACCAACATTTTAGGTTATCAAAGGCATCATCCTGGATTTCAGGCCGACATTCCACTCAACATCCATCGCTTAGGTGAGTATCGGTCCAATCCGAGTTCTGCAGAACCCGCATTGCGTCGATCAGATCTGGTTTATTTTGACCTCGGAGCAATACGCATTTCTGATCATCCGGCCAATTCGATGGGAAATCCAAGTGGTTTCCACGCTGAAGAAGCTTGTGCCCTGTCTCGTACAGCCGGCATGTCAGAACGCGTAAAACTTTTCGCCATTTCAGATTGGAACTCACAACTGGATGCTCGAAATACGAGTGCGCAACTGGTGTCCCAGCTCATTTGGTACTTCTGGGAAGGTTGCCATTTGAAGTCTGTGGACCAGAATTTAAATAAGGAACAACTCACGCGTTATTTAGTAGATGTGAGGGGTCTCGATCAGGTTTTGAAGTTTTACAAATCGGAACAATCCGGAAAATGGTGGTTTGAAGAACCCTTAGTGGATCCTGAATTTTCAAACCCATTAATACCCTGCACCTATGAAGAATACCTTGCAGCTGCCAAGGACCAGATACCTCATCGCATTCTCGAATTAATCAGCGGATAAGCTTCTCAAGGGCGGAAGATCTGGATCCTTTTATAAGGATAGCTGCATTCTCCGGCCAATGTTCCTGAAGCCAGGATTTACATGTGCCAAGGTCTGTAAAAATCTTCAGAGAAGGATCTTTTGCGTATTTTCCGAACCTCGTACCCATGAAAATCTTCTGCGCAAAATCAAGTCCTTTTACATAATTGACCAAATCATCATGTTCTTTATCAGCATAGCTTCCCAATTCTGCCATTTCTCCCAATAAGATCCACTTTTCCTCGTAAGCCATATCTGAGTATGCAACAATTGCCTCTCTCATTGAACTTGGGTTAGCATTGTATGCATCCAAAACGACAGTTGCCCCATTCAGTTGAATGATTTGGGATCGCATATTATCCGGCACATAGCTTTCGATTCCAGCCTGTATCTGTTCTGCAGGAATTTCATAATAAGACGCAAGAGTACAGGCACTCAGGATATTGTGATAATTGTATTTTCCAAATAATTTAGAATGCACCTTAAAACGCCCTGCAGGGCAGTTAAAATACAATTCGATATCCGGATAAAAATGCAAAGCTTCTCCCGAATAAGCTGAACTGCGACCTGAATCCCCAAAAGCAATATGGCGAGCCTCTTGATGAAACAATTGAAATAATTGTTCGTCATTCAGGTTATAGAAACAGGTTCCGCGGTGTTTATCCAAATATTGAAACATTTCCATTTTTGTCTTCAGGACACCCTCGGGACTGCCAAAGCCTTCAAGGTGTGCTTTTCCAATACTGGTAATCAGACCTGCATCCGGTTCTGCAATACTGCATAACTCTTGAATATCTCCGGGCTTATTTGCTCCCATTTCCACAAGTGCAAAATCCGTGTCATTTCGAATTTGCAATAAAGTCAGGGGCACTCCAATGTGATTGTTTAAATTGCCTCGGGTGGCAATGACATTTTGGGATTTGGAAAATATGGAATACGCGAGTTCTTTTGTAGTTGTTTTGCCATTGCTTCCTGTAATTGCAATCACTTTTGATTTCATCATGCTTCGATGAAGCCTGGCGATTGACTGCAATTCAAGCAAGACATCTTGTACAAAGATGAGTCTTGGATCATCTCCTACTTTTTCATCGACGACTGCAAATGCAGCGCCTTGTTCCAAAGCCTGTAGGGCAAATTGGTTTCCATTAAAATTCGGACCTTTTAATGCAAAAAAAACGGCTTCATTCAGAATGCTGCGGCTATCTGTTGTAAGTCTTTGGTCTTGCTCTATTAATCGTTGATAAGAAAGCGGAAGTGAACTCATACATGCAAACTATAATCAATATGTATAAACCGTAAAAATACCTACTCGTTTCTTAACAGAAATCGGTCCATCATATCGTGCTAAAATAAAAGAACCTATTGCAAGAATGCAATAGGTTCTTATTTCTTTATCCATTTAGAATGGCTTACTTAAAATCTCTTTTCACTTTCGGCATCTTGCGATTGAACTCCAATCCACCAGCGTCATCATTACCTTCAGGTCCTCCTGTTCTGGTCATTGCACAGCGGAATCCAATGGTGCGGTCAGACTTGTCTTCATCTTTAAATCTGCGAGCTCCCGGAGAGCACCAGAACAGACGATCTGCCCAGGAGCCACCTTTGTAAACCCGTGATTTCTCATTGATTAATGAAGACTTGCCGTATTGGTATTTAATAAATTCATCATCGTCGTCGCGATATTTCTTTACATCCGCTTTGTTGTAATTTTCGCGGTTTTCAACTGATGTATCAGATACTACCTGGTAACGCAATTCACCCAGGCTATCTTTTTCAACCGGATTTCCTGATTCATCGAGGATCAATTCTTTGAATTCATTTCCACGATAAGGGTTCAGGTCATGGTTTTCAACATCTCTGAGTGTAGTGGAAGTCAGAGGTCTAAAAATATCTGCAACCCACTCTGATACGTTACCGGCCATATTGTATAAACCGAAATCATTTGGATAGTACGAACGGACCGGAGCCGGGATATGCGCATGGTCGTTTAATTTTCCGGCCATACCCATATAGTCACCACCACTTCTTTTGAAGTTTGCCATGATCTGGCCCATGTATTTATCTCTGCGCTTGTAACGAGCACCCGTTCCATCCCAAGGGAAATTGCGGCGATCTGTAATCAACTCGTCCTTATTCTCAGATTGCTTTCCCTTCAAGGCAAGAGCAGCATATTCCCACTCTGCTTCTGTAGGCAAGCGATACTCAGGAAGGAGAATTCCGTCTTCAAAGCGAACAGGTCTTTCGCCTCCCGTCTGAAGATCCGGCAAATTCTTGCGAACACTACCCTGGTATTGTCCTGCCAGGTAGGAGTTCGTATTAAAGTTATCCGCATCTGCCTGATCCGGATTTGGGTTAAGAACACCCTTTTCAATCAGGATCATTTCGTTTACACGATTGGTCCTCCACTTGCAGTATTCCACTGCCTGAAGCCAGCTAACACCTACTACAGGATACTCGTCATAAGACGGATACCTGAAATAGGTTTCTACAAATGGTTCGTTGAACGCAAGTTCTTCGCGCCAAACCAGGGTATCCGGCAAAGCCTTCTTAAATACCTCGGGATAAGATTTGTATACCCGGTTCAGCCAATGAAGATATTCTCTGTAATTGATGTTGGTCACCTCTGTTTCATCCATGTAAAAAGAGGACACGGTAACACGACGGGGAATGTTGTTCCATTCATAGGTCACATCCTCTTCGGTCAGTCCCATGGTAAAGGTACCGCCTTCAATGAGCACGAGGTTTGGGCCTGTTATCTGGCCCTGGTAGTCCACTTTTTCGAAGCCTCCCCATTTCGGGTCATTGTACTTCCAACCGGTGGTTGAGGACTCACCTTGGTTTCTTTTACTGCAAGCTCCCAGAAGTAAAAACGAGCTTAGCAGAAAGACGAATTTGAAATAATTGCCTTTCATCCTACTACTTTCTTTTTAGGGGAACAAAGATATATATTCTTTTATTGTGCCAAAAGAATTTTTTTCTACCGGAACGCCTCAAAACAATCACTTATATCGACTTTTTGGCGAATGACCTCATCTAAGGATATTCCGATACTTAACTCATGGCTTCCTCCAAGGTCAATTCCCAGGGAGGACAAGGTATAATCAAAGCTGTACGCAAATTTCCAAATGCCTTTCCGTACGCCAAGAACGCCAATGACTGCGTCGGCATTCCGTCGAGCATGGCGATACCACAGTCCGGCAAAAACCGTGCTAAATTGATATTGAGCTCCAGCATTGACTTGAAAAAAACCGGATTGGGCAGCCACCAGGAAGGCCGGGGACAGCATGGATTTTCTTCGGGGCGAACCTCCCAAGTCGACGCGGAAATTGCCATGGAATATCCATCTGATAGGCAGACCACTGTATGCCGAAGGGTTCACTTTAAGTATATCATTACTTGGCGTATTGATGTGCTTTGCCGATATGCCCAAATTGAAATTGGGATTAAAATACAAAAGTCCGGTACCAATGTCCAAATAAGAGGTTTGCACCTTATCAGGCCGTATTTCTGTAGTTGGCAAAGGAGTTCCGCCCGGGCTTACGAGCCCAAATTCCGGGTCAAGCTGGTCCCCAAACACAAATTTATCCCATGCGTAACGAGTCTGCACCCATCCAATTTCGATGCCTCCCCTCAGAAAATTATTGCGGTCAATTTTAGTTTGATACCCATAAGTAAATGCTCCTTTCAGGGTTTTTATAAGTCCTCCACCTGCATCGTCGGCCAACAAGTGAAATCCAATACCGCTGTTGATTTTTTTGAAAAACTGATCATAGCTTACTCCGTAGGTAACATAAGCTGACGTACCTGATTGGGTCTGAGGCCACTGGTTTCTGTAAATCATCGCCAGACGCGGCGCATAACTGATCCCGCTGAAACCCGGGTTCATATGCAGAGGCATAGCATAATACTGACTAAACAAAGGATCCTGGGCAAATACGACTGAATTAAACGAGGCGGATAAAACCAAAATGGAAAGCATCCTCCATACGTTAAAGCTTGTCCCTCTTGGCAATAATTGATCCATGCACTCGTTTTTCTTTATATTTGATAACAATCCCCTATACTTACTCATCCTTTAACGTATGAAGTTCAAAATTATCTTTTTTTTCTGCTTCATTTTTCACATTATCGACGGGCAAAGCTATCGATCTTTCCACCATTTAGACTGGAATACGGAAAGATCCACTGCAAAGCATAGCTTTTCCCGCCTTCCGGAATTTAAAGATGCAATTTACTCTTCTGCTAAACCATCCGGCCCAATTTTCAAAACAGTACTTCCTTTGACCGGACCAGGACAACTAAATGTACACATGAACGTAATCAAGGAGCATTCTGTCTCCGAAGATTACGCCGCTCACCAAACCGGAATTATTGCCGAAACCTATGTCATACAGTCTCAAATCTTAAACGATCGCAACACCTATTCGGCATCCATTGAAATCACAGCCATTAAGAGAATTCCAGGTTCAAATCAGCTGCAATGTCTGGATGAGTTTGAAATAATTCCTGAATTTATTCCGGCTCCAAGTCCATCCCCCTTACCCGATTTCACAAGAGTTTCCGCCCTTGCCAATGGTCTGTGGTATAAAATATCCATTCCAAAGCGGGGCATCTATAAAATAGATCGTGCTTTCATTCAAAAAAATCTGAACCTGGATCCTGCAGGATTGGACCCCAGAAATATCAAAATTTTTGGCAACGGTGGTGAAATGCTCCCGGAGTCCACTGATGATTCCTTTGATGATGATCTGGTTGAAAATGCCATCTACTTCAAGGGAGAATCAGACGGCCGGTTTGATGAGCAGGATTATATTTTATTCTATGCAAACGGCCCGGACAGTTATAGTTACAACGAAGCTTCCGGCGATTACAACTATCGCAAAAATGCCTACAGCAATGTATCCTATTATTTTATCAAACTGGATGGTTCCCCGGGCAAGCGTATTCCTATTGTGCCTTCTGAACCTAATCCGGATTACGATAGCCATCTAAGCTTTGATTTTGCGCATTACGAAAGAGATTTGGTTAATTTGCTGGATCTGGACCCGGGAGGAGAAGGATCCGGAAAAACTTGGTTTGGAGAGGAGTTGAGCAACACGCGTGAATTTGATTTTGGAAATGCTTTTCTTTTCGACAATGTTGAACTTGGTAAAAAAGGAAAATTCAGCTTTGCGTTTGCAGGTCGTTCTCCGGTAGTGTCTCAAATTGTCTCAGAAGTTGAATCTACCCGCAGCACTACAAATATCAATTATGTAGTTTACAGCAGCATTAGCAGATTTGCGAATATTGCATCTCGCACGGAAGACTTCCAACCGGTCAGCGATCTTGTCAAAGCAAAAATTACTTACCCCCAAATCAGCGGTACATCCACGGAAGGTTGGCTTGACTATTTTCAGGTATCTGTCTGGAAAAAACTGATCTGGAATAACAAGACATTGTTCATCATGGATCCTGCGAGTAAAGCGTCCAACGTCAGTCGTTTTACCATCTCAAAAGTGAATACTATTAAGCAAATATGGGACATTACGAATCCTCTGAATATTCAGTTTATACAAGGGGAATTGCTAACCGGAGATGAAATGCGTTTTAGTGCAAAAACGTCCGGTAGTTACCGGCAATTTCTGGTTGTTGATGAACTTCAGAATTTTCCGTCACCCGATTATATATCTACTACAGGCAATCAAAACATTCATGGTCTGGATGCTGAAGAAATGCTGATCATTTATCACAAAGATTTTAAAGCTGAAGCGGAGCGTTTGATGGAACACAGAAGTCGCCACAACGGTCTCCGGATTGCGGCAATAGACCAACAGCAGGTATTCAATGAATTTTCCTCTGGTTCCCAGGACCCCACGGCTATACGCAATTTAGCAAGGATGATGTATTTGCGGAATCCAAATTTTAAATACCTGTTGCTGTTTGGCGATGGAAGCTATGACCTTCGTTATATCAACTCCAAAGATCCCAATCAGAATTTTATCGTAAGTTATGAAACAGACGAAAGTCTGGATCCCATTCAAGCATTTCCCAGCGATGATTATTTTGGCCTATTGGATCCGGGAGAAGGAAAAAACCTGGCAGGTAAACTGGATATAAATATTGGTCGTTTAGGTGCCCGGGACTCCGCGGAAGCAAAAAATCTCGTCGATAAAATTATCCGCTACGATACAGATCCGCGCATGATGGGAGACTGGAAACTGAATACTTTGTATTCTGCCGATGATGAAGATTCCAATATGCATTTTACCCAGGCTGAACGAATTTCAGAAACGGCAAAAAAGAATTACCCCATTTACAATCAGGAAAAAATTTATCTCGATGCTTATGAACAAATCAGCACTCCGGGAGGTGAGCGATATCCTGATGTCAACAAAGCATTTGCCAATGCTTTTTACCAGGGCGCATTAGTTGTCAACTACTTGGGACACGGCGGATACACTGGATTGGCGCAAGAAAGAGTTTTGCAAAATACGGACATTCGCAATCTCGAAAATTACTATAGACTTCCCTTGGTGATCATCGCCTCCTGCACCTTCAATGGTTACGATGACCCATCTAAAACCAACGCGGGTGAAGAAGGTCTGCATAACAGAAAAGGAGGTTTTTTAGCCTTGTTTTCCACCGTCCGGGCTGTGTATAGTGACGACAATTTCGATTTGACAAATTCAGTTTACAGTTATCTGTTTCAATTTGAAAATGGCCAAGCTTTGCCGCTTGGCGAAATCATGCGCAGGTCAAAAAATGAGCATTCAAGCGGCTTTGTTGTTTACAATTCCCGAAAATTTTTATTGTTTGGCGACCCATCGCAGCGCCTTGCCATTCCCATTCTTAAAAACAAAGTAACTAAAATCAATGGGAAAGATGCAGGTACTCAAATTGATACCTTCAGAGCACTTGAAAAGGTTCAGATTGAAGGTATTGTAACCAATCAAAGTGAAGTTCTTCAAAGCTCGTTTAATGGCAAACTGTACATCACCGTTTACGACAAAGAAATAAATTTGCGAACCAAGGCCAATGATCCGGGATCATTTAGTTCGAGCTACCCTCTGCAAAAAAATATTATTTACAAAGGATTGGTAGAAGTCCGTCAAGGAAAATGGGAATTCGATTTCATTATTCCCAAGGATATCAATTACGATTTCGGGCAAGGAAAGATCAGCCTCTATGCCACAGATGATACGAAATTGGATGCCGCCGGGTTTGAGCAGAGTTTCATCATAGGTGGTGTATCGAAGGACAGTTTATTGGACAATAAGCCACCTGTTGTACACGTATTTATAAATGATGCTTCTTTTCGTTCAGGAGGTATCTGCGATGCAAATCCAAAATTATACGCCGAAGTTTCTGATGATACCGGAATCAATATAAGCGGCAACAGCATTGGACATGATCTGATTGCAATATTGGATGGGAATACCCAGTCACCCATCGTCCTCAATCAGAGCTATCAATCCAAATTTAACAACCAGAAGGAGGGCGTTGTAAATTACCCATTGAAAAACCTCAAACCTGGAAAGCACTCCATTGAAGTAATTGCATGGGATATTTCAAATAACAGCGGAAAAGGACAGGTGGAATTTTTTGTTGTAAGCGATGAAGTCCTGCTTCAGAGTGTCTTCAACTACCCCAACCCTTTTTCAGAAAAAACGATATTCCAACTCGAGACGAATCTCTCTGCTATTGAAATGAAAGTCCGAATAGACATCCAATCTCTTACCGGGGCACCTGTTAAGACACTGCAATCTGAATTAAGCAGCCCCGGATACAGGATTGCACAAATGGAATGGGACGGACTGGATCAAAATGGCGGACAAATTCCAAATGGCATGTATGTTTATAAAGTCACCATTGTTGCTAAAACCGGGCAGGAAACCATAGAAAAAGTATCCTCATACCAAAAATTGGTACTCGCAAAATAATAAAAGATGCGATTTTACGATTTATATGTGAGTTTGCTTGACCAGCAAACCATTCGTGACATATTCTCGTAAATGTTTATATCTAAAATGATGTTAATTTTGCAATTTATGAATATTCAGATCCCTGATATGCGAAAAATACTTCTGTTTTTATTTCTTGTTTTCGGTGGAACCTCATTTGCCCAAACTTGGGATCCCAATAAAGGTTGCATTGTAGATGCAAATACGGGTGAATGCCTTCAAAATACGATTTTGACTGCAATGCCCTTTTTGAGAATCAACCCGGATACACGTTCCGGCGGACTTGGGGATGCCGGGGTTGCCTTAACCCCAGACCCAAATGCCATGCATCACAACGCTGCGCGTCTTGCTTTCTCAGAAAAGAACTTAGGGATATCCATCACCTATTCTCCATGGTTGCGGAATCTGGGGATTGATGACATTTACCTGCTTTATGCTTCCGGATATTACAAGCTGGACAAACTCCAAACAGTAGGGATGTCCATAAGATATTTTTCCCTCGGAAAAATTGACTTCAGAGATGAAAATGGAAACGACATAGGAACCGGCCAGCCTAATGAAATGGAACTTGCAGCCGCCTACAGCAGAAAATTATCTGATGTTTTCTCAGCCAGTCTCTCTGCAAAATTTGCCTATAGCAATCTTGCGACAGGTAAAGTTCTTGGGGCTTATACCATCAGTACAGCAAAAACTTTTGCAGCAGACATAGGCGTTTTCTATCGCAACAAACTGGGAGCAAGCGGACGCAGAAATTATTTAAATGCAGGTTTGGCACTAACAAATCTGGGGGCTAAGGTCACTTACACGCAAGGTGTAGTAAAGGACTTTATTCCTTCAAACATGGCACTCGGTGCGGCTTACGAAATGAATTTCGATGATTACAATTCATTGACTGCCACACTTGAAATCAATAAATTGATGATACCGACTCCCCGCAAACCAGGGGATCCCGATTACGATACAGACAATAACAAGATCGCCGATTACCGCGAGAAGGGTTTATTCGAAGGGATTTTCGGTTCATTCAGTGATGCCCCCGGAGGATTTACAGAAGAACTTCAGGAGCTCATGTATTCCTTGGGCCTTGAGTACTGGTATGACAAGCAGTTCGCAGTTCGCGCCGGATATTTCCATGAAAATTCATTGAAAGGAAACAGGAAGTATATGACTTTAGGATGTGGTGTAAAATACAATGTGTTTGGATTGAATTTGTCTTATCTCATCCCAACTACAAACAACAGAAGTCCATTAGCCAATACTATTCGATTTTCAATCAGCTATGATTTTGACGGAGCCGGAAAACCTGCTCCCAGCACCGAAGAATAAGTCTTGAGTCAAAGCGGACTGCATTCTCCTGGAACTTGAGGATGTGATTCTGTTACTTTATCCTTGAAAAATTTGGGTAAAAAAAATGGGTAAACAAATGTTTACCCAAAAATTGCCACTGTAAGCCGGATTCTGTACTCCCAGTTTTGCCGGAAGCTCTTATCATTTATCTGCTCTGCCTACCCCTCCATCTGCCGAAGCACCTTTCGGGTTAAAAGGACCCCTACGGGTAATGGATATACATGGCATTTCAATCCGCAAGGTTTATCCCGTAGCTGAATTACTCCTGCTCCGCGTGCGCTCTTACCGCACATTTTCACCCTTACCCTGCCTAAGCAGGGCGGTTGTTTTCTGTGACCCTCTCTCTTCAGGACTTCTCCTGAGCCACCTGTTAGGTGGTGCGGCAACCCGGCATTGTCCGGACTTTCCTCCCCGCATAAAGCAAGGCGATAAGACATGGCCCGTCAAAAATACGCAATCCAAACAACAGCCTCCGGGGTCATTCACATTATGACAATATATAATGTATAATTAGATTAATTTTACGTAGATTTTAATTTGTGAACCCGGGTTTATACAAAAACTGGTATCTGGTCTGGCTGTCAGCCTTGATGCTTTTGCTTTTAGGCAAGGTCTATGAATGGGCTTATCCGGGGTTTGAACATGACTACAAGCATTATTTGCGAAAAGAAGTACGCAAAGAACTTCATCATTTTTTGAACGAAGATCAAAAATGCAGTACTGACATTCGAAATCTGCTTCAAAAGAATAATACAGGCACTTCCAATTCCCAGGCCCTCATTCGGTACTTACTGGAAAATCAAAGCATCCAGTTTATTCTATACGCAGATTCAAGCCCTTTGTTCTGGAGCGCCCGCGAGCGCTTCAGTTATACGGATTGGGTCGACGGTCGTCCATTTAATGGATTGCATCTGCTTAAGCACGAGGATAAGCAATATATTTTTAACAAGATTCAATTCCAGGTTTCAGGAAAGCCCTACGTTTTAATCAGTTACTCCCCTCTTACAACTGTTGAGTCAAAGTGGGCCAAAGTTCAAATCACAAAAGATAAATTAACATCGTCCGCACTAGAGATTGAGCACCCATTCCAAAACAAAGAAATCCTCGCCTATCTGGATTGTGACGGAAATTTTCTGGCTCCTGTTTATGGCAATCTTTTAATAGTGTATTACCTATTGGTTCTTTTCTTATTTTATTTGCCCTTCCATTTTATTTCAAAGATCCACTACAGCCAATCAAACTATCCATGGGGTAACCTTATCCTTATCACTGGAGCCATGGTCACCGTAAGCATGAGTCAATGGATTGTCCACCAGAATGATTTTTATCACAGCATCCTGACCAACAAACTCATTCAAACTAAATTCTACAATTATACGCTTTTTGAATTCAGTGTGCTCGCAGGTATAATTTTCCACTTGTGTTATTTCTTTTATAAATATGCACGCATTCAAACCAGCAATATATTGCCCTTCCTCAGAAATGTAATCGTCTTGGCGAATTACATGATTTCCATTTTCTCACTTGTCATGTATTGCTTCATTTTTAATGCGGTATTCATTCATTCTGATTATTATTTTGATCTTGGGAATGTGTTCTCTTTTCAATTGGAGCACTTTGTGCTTTTAATTGATCTGCTCGTAGTTCTCATTGCCATTTTTTTACTTACGAATAAGCTGACTAACAGCACATACAGTTTTCAAATCCAAATCCGTCAGCGGCTTTTCTTTTATCTGATTGCGATTTCCCTAGCATCGCCGCTGATATACCAATCCAAACTTGAGATTGGAATTGTTCCCTTTCTGCTTGGCACAAGCATTATTGTATGGATGCAGGATTTTTTTACGGAGAATTATCAAAAAAATATCCTGTGGCTCATCAGCTGGATCATTGTCATCAGTATTTTAAACTCAAGTCTGATATTTCATTTTCAAAATCAAAAGAAGCGGTTTATAAAAGACCAAATTGTGCACACATTTACAAAATGTGAGCAAGAGAACGGAAGTAACTGCATCGGCGATCTGATTCAAAATTGCAGTACGAATAATTATGACTTGTATTTTTACGAAGACCGTTTGCTTAAGTTTTCGAGCACCCTTTTCAAACCAAGTTATGAACAAGGCATTAAAAGCCTGGGGAGGGACAGTATAAGGCACACGCGTGCAGATGGCAAGGATTTATTGTACCTGAAGCCCTCTCCAAACAGGCTCATCGTCATTTCAAACAATATTGAAGCCACCTTAAAGGCGGTTTCCCTTTTTTCTTATTTATTTACACTGTTAATCGTATTATCTTACCTGATCAGCTTGGTGCACCAGCGTTTCAGGTTCCTTCCGGAAGATCTCCAGATTAGTTTTCCGGACAAACCATCCCTCAAAAACAGAATTCAATTTTACGTTATTCTGGGAATTGTCATCAGCTTTTTGATCATTGCCATAACAACTGTTTTTTTTACTCGTAAATCTGAAAATGAAATTTACAGAGACAATCTGATTAGCAAGACCAGAAATCTTGCTGAATTTCTTGAAACGGCCATACGAAATGTAAACTCACAGGAAGACGCACGCGCCGTGATCACGACTCAAATACGCCAAACCAGTCAAATGGTTGATTTTTATGTCCGACTGTATAATCAGGATGGCAGGGAAATAAAATTAACCGAATCACAAAACCTCCATTCTCAAAACTACACACTCCTTCACCCCGGATTTTATTTTCAATATCCCAGTTACGCAGAAGACATCATCATACTTGAGCCTGGAACTTATGAAAAAGAACTCAATGCTTTTCGCAATTTATTTTACAACAATCAAAGGATAGGCATACTGCAGGTTGAGGCTGTAGCGTCTTCCGAAGCCAGCTATGGGACAAGGTTGGCGAATCTTGTAAACACTCTATTAAATATTTATGTTTTTCTATTTCTTATTGCTGCAAGCCTTGCCACCTTGCTTGCCAATTCCATAACGTCCCCGCTGGTCACTTTGGCGGATAAACTGCAGAGGATCCGCCTGGGCAAGTCAAATGAGATTCTCGATTGGAAAGGCCAGGATGAAATTGGGGAATTGATTCAAAATTACAATCAAATGGTCGGACAGCTGGATGAAAGCGCCAGGTTACTTGCACGCACTGAACGCGATTCCGCATGGCGGGAAATGGCAAAACAGGTTGCACATGAAATAAAGAATCCATTGACTCCAATGAAGCTTTCCATTCAGTATTTACAACAAACTTTAAGAAGCGGAACGGAAGACATCAAAGAAATGGCGCAAAATGTATGTGCTACATTAATCGAGCAAATTGACAGCCTGAGTAAAATTGCTACTGAGTTTTCAACTTTTGCAAAAATGCCACAGGCTGAAAATGAAAAGCTCGTACTCAATGAAATTTTATCTTCTGTGCATGATTTGTTTCGCAAGCGCTCAGATATCGATATACATCTTTCTGTCCCCATTGATGAGATGTATGTGTTTGCGGATAAGGTGCAAGTTATTCGCGTGTTAAACAATCTGATCAACAATGCAATTCAGGCTATCCCGGAAAGTCGCAGAGGCCGGATTGAGATAAGCCTGGATTCGAATTCTAAAAATGCCGTAATATGCGTTCAGGACAATGGAAGTGGAATTCCTGAAGAAATGCAGTCAAAAGTATTTTTGCCCAACTTTACTTCCAAAAGTTCCGGCACAGGTTTGGGACTTGCAATGTGTCAGCAAATCATTGAATCTGCGAATGGCAGGATCTATTTTCATACAATGCCTGGAAAGGGAACTAAATTCTACGTAGAATTGCCTCTAATGAGGATGAAAAGCGAGCCTGCTGAAGAATTGAACTCATAACCGAAGTGAACAGATCTTTTCACTTTTCTTAAACCTTTAAGAAAATGAATTGTCATTTCTGATGTTGATTTATCGTTTCTGATGAAGTGTCCGTGGCGGCGAATTTGCCCGTTATTAGAACTAAAACACTAAGGATTTATGTGGATAAATATTCTCATCGTAGCTTCTGCCTTCCTCTTTATGGAATTTATGGCCTGGTTTACGCATAAATATGTCATGCATGGCATCTTGTGGTCCTGGCATGCAGATCACCATGACCCTATTCATTTAAAGAAGGGATTTTGGGAAAAAAACGACCGTTTTTTTCTGGTATTTGCGATTCCATCAGCAGCATGTTACATGCTTGGCAGCCTTAATGAAGATTGGCGTTTTCTACTCTTCATAGGAATAGGAATTTCCCTTTACGGCCTCTGCTATTTTTTAGTTCATGACGTCTACATTCATCGCCGTTTTCATTGGTTCCGGCAATTGGACAATCCATATTCAAAGGCCATTCTCAAGGCACATGGTGCCCACCATTCGAAACAATGCAAGGAAGACGGAGAGTCCTTTGGAATGCTACTCGTTCACCCAAAATATTTCAGAAAGAAGAAGAAGGAAGAACTGGCGGATTAAATTCCTAAAACTTGTTTCATAGTTCGACCAATGTCCGCCGGAGACTCCACTACGTGGATTCCACATTGTCTCATGATTTCCATTTTTGCTTCCGCAGTATCTGCTTTACCACCAATGATTGCGCCGGCGTGACCCATTTTACGGCCCTTTGGAGCGGTTTTACCAGCAATAAATCCAACTACCGGCTTGGTTCCATGTTTGTGGATCCATTCAGCGGCCTCGGTTTCCATGCTGCCACCTATTTCTCCAATCATAATAATACCCTCTGTTTGGTAATCGGCCATAAGCAACTGAACTGCCTCAAGTGTTGTAGTTCCCGGAATTGGGTCGCCACCAATACCGATACACGTGGACTGCCCCAATCCAGCCTTCGTCACCTGATCAACCGCTTCGTAAGTAAGGGTCCCCGATCTGGATACGATTCCGATACTTCCTTTTTTATGAATAAATCCAGGCATAATGCCCACTTTGGCTTCTCCAGGAGTAATGATGCCCGGACAATTTGGACCAATGAGAATACAGGGATAATTCTTTAGATATTCTTTGACTTTCAGCATATCCTGAACCGGAACTCCTTCCGTAATGCAAACGATGACGCGTATACCCGCCTCTGCAGCTTCCATAATGGCATCTGCCGCAAAAGCCGGTGGAACAAAAATGATGGATGTATCTGCGCCAACTTGTCTGACCGCTTCTGCAACGGTATTGAAAACGGGTCTGTCGAGGTGTGACTGACCACCCTTACCAGGTGTCACCCCGCCTACTACAGGGGTACCGTAAGCAATCATTTGTTCTGCATGAAAACTTCCCTCCTTGCCCGTAAATCCTTGTACGATTACCTTTGAGCCAGAGCCCACTAAAACTGCCATAAAATACCTTTTCGCTGTTTAATTAATCCTCGATGATGAAAACATCTTCATCCTGACGGGACATGAAATATTTTTCCCGCGCAAATTTCTCATAATTATTCTCAATATCCTTCTTGTCTTCAATAAGTTTTACAATATCCTTCTCAAATCTTCTTTTTTCCTGTTCCATTTGTTGAACATCGGAGTACAGAGAGAGCGCAGTAGGGATTTTGTACTGATCGAAAAAGAACATATAAATTATAAATGTCCCTGATATCAACAGGTATTTCCTCCTGAGAATCCAGGAGTTTGCTTTCCATATAACATCGAGGTGCTTGCGAAAATGGGACATCTAACCTTGGGAATATCTGGCAAATATATATAATATTTAATTCTCAAATATTAATTTTCCAAGATATTGGGCCTGCCCTCCCAATTCAGATTCAATGCGAAGAAGTTGGTTGTATTTTGAAACCCGGTCTGACCTGGATAATGATCCTGTTTTTATCTGGCCGCAATTTAAAGCGACAGCCAGGTCTGCGATTGTGGTGTCTTCCGTTTCTCCGGACCTGTGGCTCATCACACATTTATATCCCCTATGTTGTGCAAGGCGAATTGCTTCGATAGTCTCCGTTAAAGTTCCAATCTGGTTTACCTTAATCAGTACAGCATTGGCTGCTTTGCTCTGAATGCCTTTTAATATCCGCTTTGTATTTGTGACAAACAGATCATCGCCAACGAGTTGAATTTGATGGCCTAAGGCTTTCGTAATCAACTCCCAACCATTCCAATCATCTTCTGCCAGTCCGTCTTCAATCGAACAGATCGGATATTTTTCAGCCAGCTCCACCCAATAGTCGACAAGCTGTTGACTCGTAAGTGATGGTCCACCGGATTTATGAAATACATACATGGCTGATTTTTCGTCATACAGCTCACTGACGGCAGCATCAATCGCAAGGACGATATCTTTGCCCGGATTAAAACCAGCTTGCTGTATGGCATTTAAAATAAGCTCAATAGCTTCTTCATTGGTATTGATGTTCGGCGCAAATCCACCCTCATCACCCACATTTGTTGAAAATCCCTTTGATTTCAATACTTTTTTCAAATGTTGAAAAACCTCCGCACCCATTCTCAAAGCTTCACTAAAATTTGGTGCTCCAACAGGCATGATCATAAATTCCTGGAAGTCCAGTTTATTATCAGCATGTGCGCCCCCATTTATAATATTCATCATGGGCACAGGAAGAATGGATGCATTTACCCCACCGACATAGCGAAACAGGGGCAATCCTGCCTCTTCTGCCGCGGCCTTTGCAACAGCGAGCGAAATTCCAAGAATGGCATTGGCACCAAATCGGGATTTGTTTTCTGTCCCATCGGCTTCAATCATCAGCTGGTCTATTTCCCTTTGCTGGCTAACCTCCATGCCTAAAATCAATTCAGCCAATTCTTCCTCTATGTGGCCGCAAGCCGTAAGAACTCCCTTTCCCAAATATCGGTCGGGGTTACCGTCGCGCATTTCCAAGGCTTCATGTTTGCCGGTGGATGCACCTGAAGGTACAGCTGCTCGCTGGATCACGCCGAATTCTGTTTCCACTTCAACTTCGACAGTTGGAAAGCCACGGCTGTCCAAAATTTCTCTGGCGCGGATATCAATTATTTCACTCATTGTACATTGCTTAAGTTATGTTGCTTGGATAAAAGTTGAAAGAATTGTTTGAACAAATACCTGGAGTCATGGGGTCCAGGCCCTGCTTCCGGATGATATTGAACACTGAAGATGGATTTTGTCTTATGAGACAGACCTTCGACAGACTTATCATTGAGATTGACATGACTCAAATTGATCTCTTCTTTTCTTTGAAGTAGTTTTTCCAGATCCACCGAAAAGCCATGATTTTGACTTGTAATTTCTCCAAGGCGAGTTTCAAGGTTAAGTACCGGGTGATTACCACCACGATGACCGTGGTGCATTTTAAATGTGGGTATTCCAAACGCAAGGCTAATCAACTGGTGGCCCAGGCAAATGCCAAACACTGGTTTTCCTGAATCAATCATTTTCGAAATGGGATCCATGGCATATTCCATTGCGGTGGGGTCACCGGGACCATTCGAAAGGAAAAAAGCATCGGGAGACCATGCATCCAGTTCTTTGTAAGAACTTCTTGACGGAAAGACTTTTATAGAAAAACCTACATCGTCCAATTGCCTCAGAATACTGCGTTTTATGCCAAAATCCATGACAGCCACTTTGAAAGGGCCCGATGCATTTCCGAATGTATATGCCTCTTTAGTACTTACCGTAGAAGCCAATTCAAGACCATCCATACTAGGTACGGCTGACAAGAAGTTTTTCAGCTTGCTTAGCTCATCTAGTTCGGTTGAAATAACGGCATTCATGGCCCCGTGGATGCGAATATGCCTGACCAGGGCTCGGGTATCAATTCCATGGATACATACGATTTGATTCTCCTCAAGAAAATTTTGCAGTGAATCCGTGGCCATGTGGCGGCTTAGCTGCGAAGAGAAATTCCTGCAAACCAATCCCCGGATCTGAACTCTATCAGACTCGGATTCATGATTCATAACTCCATAATTCCCAATGTGGACATTCGTATTGACCATGATTTGTCCAAAATAGCTTGGGTCGGTATAGATTTCCTGATAACCGGTCATGGAAGTATTGAAGCAAATTTCACCCCCAATGGTTCCTTTCATCCCCGCAGAATATCCTTTGAAAAAACTTCCATCTTCCAAAAGCAAGTAGGCAGGTTGGTTCAGGTTGCTGGACATATCACATTTTATATTAAACTTTTGCAAATATATTACTCCTGCAGGTCATACACGAAGCCCTGGCTTATTTATTTTAGCAATTGGTGTTTTAGTCAATATCAGATTTGACCACAAAAAAAAAGCGGCTTTGAGCCGCTTTTTTATACAATTTATTCGTTTGAAGATCCTTCAGAAGTTGCCGTTCCGGAAGAATCCGAGGAAGTCTCCTCTTGTTTTTTCTTACGTGCACTCCTTCTGGTCTTTTTCTTTGCAGCTTCGGGAGCACCTGCAGCAGAAGCAGATACCATGACGTTGTTGTAATCTACCATTTCAATCATAGCCATTTCAGCGCCGTCACCCTGACGGAATCCCGTTCGGATAACACGTGTGTAACCGCCTGGGCGGTTTGCTATTTTGGTAGCTACCCCGCTAAACAGTTCTGTAATTGAATCCTTATCTTGCAGATAAGAAAAAACGGTACGTCTGCTATGCGTCGTATTGTCTTTAGATTTGGTCATGATGGGCTCAATAAAAACCCTTAGGGCTTTTGCTTTTGCCAATGTGGTATTAATTCTTTTATGCTTGATTAAAGCAATGGCGAGGTTTCTCAATAGAGCTACCCTATGACCTTTTTTTCTGCTTAAATGGTTAAATGCTTTTCCGTGACGCATGGCAAATCGATTTGCAAATTTTAATTCAAGGTTTATTCTTCATCTAGCTTGTACTTGGACAAGTCCATTCCAAAACTCAGATTTTTCAGCTGGAGCAATTCTTCGATTTCAACCAGTGATTTCTTACCGAAGTTTCTAAATTTCAAAAGCTCGTGGGTATCGTAGCGAACCAGTTCTGCAAGATTGTTGATTTTTGCTGCCTTCAGACAGTTATAAGCTCTTACAGACAGGTCGAGATCTTCAAGAGGTGTTTTGAGCAGTTTCCTCATGTGGAGGATATGCTCATCCACAATAGTGTCCTCCTTCCTGACAGAATCTTCGAATGTAATATTCTCATCTGTAATGAGCATGAGGTGCTGAATCATAATCCGTGCAGCTTCCTTTACAGCATCTTCAGGATGGATGGTGCCATCTGTTTTTACTTCGAGAACGAGTTTTTCAAAGTCTGTCTTCTGACCTACCCTGGTATTTGAAACGCCATAAGATACCTTTTTTACAGGTGTATAAATGGCATCTACGGGAATGATTCCGATAGGAAGATCCTTCGTTATCATTTCATCCGCCGGTACATAACCGCGACCTTTTGTGATGGTCAATTCCAATTCAAGGTTTACAAACGGTTCCATATGGCAGATCACCAATTCAGGATTGGTCACTTTAAATACATTTGTTGCTGCTTCGATATCGCCGGCTACAAATGAATCTTTACCACTGATTGTTAGATAAATTTTTTCTTCCTTCAAACTGTTTGCGTCCATGTTGGGCTTCAAACGCACTTGTTTGAGGTTAAGTATGATTTCAACCACATCCTCCATAACACCTTTGATTGTGGAAAATTCGTGTTCCACACCTGCTATGCGAACATATGAAATTGCAAAACCCTCCAGTGAGGATAATAAAATCCTTCTGATGGAATTGCCCACAGTCTGCCCGAAACCTGGTTCAAGAGGTTTGAATTCAAACGTCCCTTCAAAGTCGGTTGATTTTTGAAGAATGATTTTATCCGGCTTTTGAAAGTTTAGAATACTCATGCTTGAATTTTTTATTTATAGAATGGTGAATGTCTTATTTGGAGTACAATTCGACTATCAACTGTTCATTGATGGGTTCAGGCACCTGCTCTCTGGTGGGATACTGGATGAATTTCCCTTCCATTTTGTCTGAGTTCCATTCCAGCCAACCAAATTTCCTCATATCGGTCTTTTGAGCAACCTGGTGCTTTATAAATTCGAGTCCCTGAGATTTTCCGCGTACAGAAATAACATCTCCCGGACGAAGGCGATAAGAAGGTACATTGACCAATTTACCATTCACCATGATATGTCGGTGAGAGACCAGCTGACGTGCACCTTTGCGGGTTGCAGCGATCCCCATGCGATAGACCGTATTGTCAAGACGCGCTTCCAGGTATTGAAACAAGTTTTCACCTGTAACGCCTTCCTTCTTATGTGCATCATGAAAGATGTTTCGGAACTGACGTTCAAGTACACCGTAGGTGTATTTTGCTTTTTGCTTTTCGATCAGCTGGAGTGCATAATCCGAGCGTTGCTTTCTACGACGCGAGGGACCATGCTGTCCTGGAGCGTATTTCTTGCGCTCAAAAGACTTGTCGTATCCGGTAAGGGATTGTCCAAATGATCTTGATTTTTTAGTAACCGGTCCGGTATATCTTGCCATTGATTTGCTATTTAAACCTGATTAAACTCTTCTGTGTTTTGGAGGACGGCATCCATTGTGTGGGATAGGCGTAAGGTCCGTAATTTTGGTAATTTTGATACCTGCCGCATCCAATGCACGAATGGCAGCTTCTCTACCTGAACCCGGGCCCTTTACATAAACTTCTGCGGATCGCATTCCCGCTTCATAAGCTGTGCCCGCTGCATTATTTGCTGACATCTGTGCAGCAAAAGGCGTGTTCTTTTTGGATCCTTTGAATCCAGATTTACCCGCACTTGCCCAAGAGATTACCTCCCCAGCTTTATTTGTCAACGAAATAATAATATTATTGAAAGTTGCCTGTATGAATGCAATTCCGTCAGCATCCACCTTAACCTTCCTCTTTTTAGCCTTTTTACCTTTTGCCATACGTCAGAGACAATTAATTATTTAGTAGCTTTTTTCTTATTTGCAACCGTCTTTCTTTTTCCTTTACGGGTTCTTGCATTTGTTTTTGTGCGCTGACCGCGAACGGGAAGACCTTTTCTATGACGCACCCCGCGGTAACTTGCAATGTCCATTAATCGCTTAATGCTAAGCTGAACGTCAGAACGCAACTCCCCCTCTACCCGGAATTCTTCCTGGATGATTTTGGCAATTTTCTGAACCTGGTCATTCGACCATTCCTGCACCCTAACACTTTCGTTGATCCCCGCTTTACTGAGTATACTCTTAGCGGAAGTAGGACCAATACCATAGATGTAGGTGAGTCCAATCACTCCCCTTTTATTCCTTGGTAAATCGACACCTGAAATACGAGCCATTTTATTTGGTAGATTTAAAGATTAACCTTGACGTTGTTTGTACTTTGGATTCTTCTTGTTAATTATATAAAGCTTGCCCTTCCTTCTGACAAACTTGCAATCCGCTGTTCTTTTTTTAATTGAAGTCCTGACTTTCATATGTCTTATTTATACCTGTATGTAATTCTACCCCTCGACAAATCATAAGGGCTCATTTCTACCGAAACCTTATCGCCCGGAAGGATTCTGATGTAGTTCATTCTCATCTTACCTGAAATGGTTGCGATGATCAGGTGGTCATTCTGCAACCTTACCCTAAACATTGCGTTGGATAAAGCTTCTTCTATGATTCCATCCTGTGTGATCAGGTCCTTTTTGGCCATCTAAAAAATTTCGGAGTGCAAATATCTATCTTTTTAAGCAATTTTTGTCAATTCTATGTTATTTTTCATTGCATTTTCAATATAACTGTGGTCTGAAAGGCATTCTCCCTTTTCCCTCCGAACCACTATGGTATGTTCATAATGTGCTGATGGTTTTTTATCCTGCGTAATGATAGTCCAACCATCTTTAAGTTGCTTCACTCTTCTCGTGCCCAGGTTTATCATTGGTTCGATTGCAATTACCAGGCCTTCTTTGAGTACCATTCCGCTGCCTCTTTTTCCAAAATTAGGGACTTCCGGCGGCTCATGAAGTTGTCTTCCGATGCCATGTCCTACCAGTTCACGTACTACCCCATAAGGATGTTTTACCTCAGAATATTCCTGGATCGCATGGCTGATGTCGCCAATGCGATTTCCGGCAACCGCCTGAGCAATACCGAGAAACAAAGATTCCTTCGTTACTTTTAACAATTGAACAACCGCATCGGGAATCATGCCAATACCGAAAGTGTAGGCTGAATCCCCAAAAAAACCGTCGTGCAGAACTCCGCAGTCCACGGACACCACATCTCCTTCTTTCAGGATTCGGTCTGATGGGATCCCATGCACCACTTGTTCATTAATTGAAATACAAAGCGAACCTGGAAACCCGTTGTAGCCTTTAAATGCAGGAACCCCCTGATGATCCCTTATAAAAGATTCCGCAAGCTTGTCCATCTCCAATCCAGTCAATCCGGGTCGAAGAATTTTGGCTATTTCTGCCAAGGTCTTGCTAACCAATAAACAGCTGTGGCGAATTTTTTCAATTTCCTCCTCGGTCTTGAGGTAGATCATCAGATGGTTTTATTATCCGTTGACTACAGGACCAACTCCCTGGCTGAACCTGCCTTCGATTCTTCCGGATTTTACCAATCCGTCATATTTCTTCATGAGAAGGTAAGATTCCACTACTGCCAGCGTATCTAAAATCACACCTACCATAATCAGTACGGAGGATCCCCCAAAGAACCTTGCAAATTGAGGGTTTACGCCGAAAAGCACTGCGAGTGAAGGAAGGATGGTCAATATTCCCAGAAAGATGGATCCGGGAAGAGTAATGCGGGTTGTCGTCGAATCAATATATTCTTCCGTATCTTCTCCCGGCTTTACCCCAGGAATAAATGCATTCTGCCTCTTCAAATATTCCGCATAGTTCTGTGGGTTTACTATCAAGGCCGTATAAATATATGTAAAGCCAACTACCAGAAGGAAGGTGAGCATGTTGTGCCAAAATCCGTAGGGATCCGTTAATGCACCCAATACTCCCGATGTTCCAAAAGTCGGATCCGCAGTCATATATTGAATTGCGGTGATAGGAAGAAACAAGATTGCCTGAGCAAAGATGATTGGCATTACCCCGGCTGCATTCACTTTAAGAGGAATGAAGTCCCGGTTATTACCTACCGGCATGGAACCGGCTCCTCTTCCAACCATGCGTTTCGCAAATTGAATCGGAATCTTTCGTACGCCCTGGATTACCAGTATACATGCAATAATTATAAGGAACAGCAATACCAATTCCAAAAGGAATAAAAGCAATTGCTGCGTATTTAATTCAAACGCAAAGGCCGTAGGCAAAGTCGCAATGATACCGATCATAATGATCAAGGATACACCATTACCCAATCCCCTGTCTGTGATTCTTTCACCCAACCACATACAGAAAACCGTACCTGTGGCAAGGATGATACTGTTAGAGAACCAAAAAATAAACTGACTCACATTGGGATCTACGGCGCCCATTGATTTTACATAGGTCAAATAGCCCCCACCCTGTACTAAGGTGATAAAAACAGTCAGGATTCTTGTGATCTGATTCAGCTTTTTACGACCAGACTCTCCTTCCTTTTGCTGCAATCTCTGAAAATAGGGAACAGCGAAGCCCAAAAGCTGAATAATAATCGATGCAGTGATGTAAGGCATTACCCCAAGCGCAAAAATGGAAGCCTTGTCAAAAGCACCACCGGTATAACTTGAAATCAAACCAAAAAGACTATTTGAAGCATTGGTAGATTTCTGGGCCAAAATTTGCGGATCCACACCAGGCAATACAATAAAAGTACCTACCCGGAAAACGATTAACAGGGTTAAGGTATAGGTAATTTTATCCTTAAGTTCCTGGATACTCCAAATATGCTTAAAGGTTTCGATTAATTTTTTCATCCCAAAATATTAAATAAGGTCAACAGATCCACCGGCAGCTTCAATCTTTGATTTTGCGGATGCAGAACAAGCGTGTACTTTTATTTTGACCGCTTTTGTTATTTCTCCGTTGCCCAAAACCTTGATGCGGTCGCTTTTTCCAAAGATTTTATGCTTCGCAAAGAAGTCCGGATCCATTTCGTTTACTCCATATTGGTCGATGTATTCTTCGAGCAAATGAAGGTTCAGTTCTTTATATTCAATTCGGTTGACATTGTTAAATCCGAATTTTGGAAGTCGGCGCTGCAAAGGAGTTTGCCCCCCCTCGAATGACTTGGAGGTCGTTGCTCCGGATCTTGCCTTCATCCCTTTATGTCCTTTACCGGATGTGCCACCATGTCCTGAGCCTTCGCCTCTGGCGACTCTCTTTTCGCGATGGGTTGCCCCTTTTGCCGGTTTTAAGTTGTGTAATTCCATATGAATCAGATCTTTTCTACGTGTACGAGATGTATTACTTTTTTGATCATGCCCTCGATCTGTGGTGTAGATTCGAGTTCAACCACATCGTGTGGATTCCTGAGTCCCAAAGCTCTCACCGTCTGCTTTTGGCGTTCGTTGGCTTTGATAACACTTTTTGATTGTGTGATTTTTATCTTTCCCATCATCTTCGCTTAAATGCCTTCAAATACTTTAACAAGTTCAATTTTTCTGTCCTTTGCAACATCATAAGGACTTCTGATGCGTGTGAGTGCATCAAGGGTAGCCTTTACCACATTGTGTGGGTTGGAGGATCCCATAGATTTCGCCAATACATTGTGTACTCCGGCGATTTCGAGAACAGCGCGCATGGCACCACCAGCAATTACTCCGGTCCCATCTGCGGCAGGTTTTATAAATACCCTTCCGGCTCCGAATTTTCCTTTTTGCTCATGGGCGATGGTTCCTTTTTGGATAGGCACCTTAATAAGATTTTTCTTTGCATCATCTACCGCTTTGGAAATCGCATCTGAAACTTCACGTGCTTTTCCAATTCCTTGTCCAACAATGCCTTTACCATCCCCAACTACTACCAATGCAGAGAAACTGAAAGTTCGTCCTCCTTTGGTAACTTTTGCAACGCGATTCAGCGTCACCAGTTTTTCTTTCAATTCAGCTTCACCTGCAGCCTTAACCCGTACAACATGCGATTTTCCCATGATTTTATTCGGAATTTATATTATTTATTAAAATTGAAGTCCTCCCTCGCGGGCACCATCGGCCAATGCCTTGATACGTCCGTGGAAGATGTAACCACCGCGGTCAAAAACTACCGTACTGATATTCATTGTTTGAGCTTTTGAGGCGATGAGTGTACCCACCTGTTTTGCCATTTCAGACTTGCTGTTTTTAGTCAGCGCCTTGTCTTTTGAACTGGCTGCGCAGAGTGTCTGCCCCTTTGAGTCATCAATCAATTGGCAATAGATGCCTGTATTACTTTTAAATACGGACAGCCTTGGCTTTTCCGCAGTACCATTAATTGATTTGCGGATTCTGTGGCGTATTTTTTGTCTTTGCGTTGTTTTATTCTTTTTCATGTCCCTGATACTAATGGATCAACGATGATTATTTACCCGCTGATTTACCAGCTTTTCTTCTCAATATTTCACCAGCAAACTTGATACCCTTTCCTTTAAAAGGCTCAGGTGCTTTCATTGCTCTCAACTTGGCACATATTTGGCCAATCAACTGATTGTCAGATCCCTGAAGAATTATTTTTGGATTGGAACCTTTTTCAGTCAGCGTTTCGACTTTAATTTCCTGAGGAACTGCAAAGTAGATGGGGTGTGAAAATCCCACGGCAATTTCAAGAAGGTTGCCTGTATTGGCCACCCTGTAACCTACCCCGACGAGTTCCATTTCACGACGAAAACCCTGAGTGACACCGGTCACCATATTATTGATGAGCGCTCTGGTCAAGCCATGCGCTGCGCGGTGTCTTTTCTGGTCTGTAGGGCGACTGACCTGGATATTTCCATTGTCGATGACCACACTCATATCGGGATCGATTGACTGAGTAAGACTTCCCTTAGGTCCCTTTACCGTAATGGAGCTTTTATCGACTTTGATATCTACTCCGGATGGGACAGGTATTAATTTTTTTCCTATTCGTGACATAATGTGCGTATGTGCCTATTAATAAATATGACATAAAACTTCTCCACCAACATTGGCTTTTCTGGCTTCTTTATCCGTCAGAATACCTTTTGATGTGGAAACAATTGCAATGCCAAGACCGCTGATTACACGGTTGATATCTGTTGCTTTTGAGTACACCCTCCTGCCAGGCTTACTTACGCGCAAAAGTTGGCGGATGATTGGTAAACGTGAAAGAGGATCGTATTTCAATGCGATGCGAATCACTCCCTGGTGGTTTTCCGTATCTTCAAATTTATACTTGAGGATATAACCGTATTGGTAGAGGATTTCCGTGATGCGCTTCTTTTCATTGGACGCCGGAATGTCGACAATGCGGAAGCCCGCTTGCTGTGCATTTCTGATTCTCGTCAGATAATCGGCTATTGGATCTGTTACTGCTGACATACTTTTTAATTTATAATTACCAACTCGCTTTAACAATGCCTGGAATTTTTCCATCGAGAGCCATAAGTCTGAAAACGTATCTTGACAAACCAAAACGACGCATGTACCCTTTTGGACGACCTGTGAGTTTGCATCTGTTCTTCAATCGAACAGGAGACGCATTTCTCGGCAATTTGGAAAGTGCATCATAATTGCCCTCCTCCTTCAGTTTTAATCTCAGGTCTTGATATTTAGCCACGGTTCGCTCCCGTTTTTGTTGCCTGGCTACAATAGACTTTTTAGACATAGTATTCGATTAGTTTTTCTGATTTTTAAATGGCATTCCCATCTGCTTGAGCAATTCATAGGCTTCGGCATCTGTCTTTGCAGTGGTGACGAACGTGACATCCATACCTGAAATTTTGTTGATTTTATCCAAATCGATCTCAGGAAATATGATTTGTTCCGTTACACCTAAAGTGTAATTTCCACGACCATCGAAGGCAGAATCACTGATACCGCGAAAGTCCCTAACACGTGGAAGTGCTACGGTAATCAGCCTGTCCATGAATTCAAACATCCGGTCACGGCGCAAGGTTACTTTCGCGCCTATAGGCATTTTCTCTCTTAATTTGAAGTTGGAGATAGCCTTTTTTGAAATTGTAGGCACTGCCTTCTGACCTGTAATTGTTGAAATTTCAGAAATGGCATTGTCCACAAGTTTTTTATCCTGTGTTGCTCCTCCTATCCCCTGATTGATGCTTATTTTAAGCAACCGGGGTACTTCCATGGGAGATTTGTAATTGAACTTCTCCTGCATTGCCGGAACGACATGGCTGAAGTAGTGCTGTTTTAATCTGTTTTGATAGTCCATCACTTAATGATTTCACCTGATTTTTTAGATACTCTGACTTTATTACCCTTTTCCATTTTGTATCCCACACGTGTTGGCTTTCCACTTTTTGGGTCCAGCAGGGAAAGGTTTGAGATATGAATCGGAGCAGACATTTCGACAATTCCGCCGGGATTGTTGTTGGTGGGTTTCATATGTTTTTTGACAATGTTAACCCCTTCAATCACCGCCCGGTTTTTATCGGTAACGATTTGAGTCACAATACCTGATTTCCCTTTGTTGGAACCAGATATGACTTCGACTTTATCTCCTTTTTTTATCTTGAACTTTGTCATGACTTCGAATTATTCCAATTATTAAAGCACTTCCGGTGCCAATGAAACGATACGCATATAATCCTTTTCGCGCAATTCACGCGCTACAGGTCCAAAAATACGGGTACCCCTGGGTTCATCAGACGCCGTGAGCAATACGACAGCATTGTCATCAAAGCGAATATAGGTTCCGTCTTTTCTGCGGATCTCCTTTTTTGTGCGAACGATGACCGCTTTTGACACGGTACCTTTTTTCACACCACCCGGGGTAGCGGATTTCACCGTAACGACAATTTTATCCCCAATTGAGGCATATCTTCTTTTCGTACCACCCAGTACGCGGATACAGAGCACTTCTTTTGCTCCACTATTGTCCGCTACATTGAGTCTCGATTCCTGCTGTATCATATTGCCTGTTTTTAAATATCCTTATTCTCCTTTCTTAATTACCTCGATCAACCTCCAGGTTTTGTTTTTACTCATGGGCCTGGTTTCCATAATGCGTACCATATCACCTATGCCGCATTCATTCTGTTCGTCGTGAGCAAAATACTTCTTCGTACGCTTCATGCGCTTTCCATATTTGGAATGAAGCATGCTTCGCTCCACTTTCACGACAATGGTCTTGTCCATTTTGTTGCTGCTTACGACACCAACTTTTTGTTTTCTCAAATTGCGTTGTTCCATTGACGATCTTTATTTTGGATTTTGTTGATTTCTTTTTGTTTTCTCCGTCTGCATTTTTGCCAACTCCCGGCGCAAATGGCGTATGTGTGCTGGATTTTGAAGTCCTTTTACTTTATGTTCCAGCTTCAATCGGTGCAACTCCACAGTAGCCGCATGCATATCCCTGTCCAGAATTTCATCTGATAAACTCACGATTTCTTTATATTTCTTCAAAGCCATGTCGAAGGATTATTGGTTAACTAAGTTTTGGAATTCGCGACGAACAACCACTTTGGTCTTAATGGGCAGCTTTTGAGCAGCTAACAGGAAGGCCTCTGCAGCAACGTTATAGGGTATGCCATCCATTTCAAACATGACAGCACCTGCCTTTACCACTGCTACGTAATGATCCAGCGCACCTTTTCCTTTACCCATACGCACTTCGGCTGGTTTTGCCGTAATAGGCTTGTCGGGGAAAATACGTATCCAGACGTTTCCTTCCCTTTTCATATGCCTGGTCATGGCCACACGGGCAGCTTCAATCTGGCGATTGGTAATCCGGCCGCTGTCAAGCGCTTTCAAACCAAAAGTCCCGAAGGAGATAGTGCTCCCTCTGTGTGCAAGGCCTTTGATCCTTCCTTTTTGTTGCCTTCTGTATTTCAGGCGTTTAGGTTGTAACATGATTCCTAATCTTTAAAAAAGAGTCGCAAAATTACGACGAGTTAATGAAATATAATTACCTTCTTTTTCCTCCCCTCTCCTGACGACGTCCGCCATCGCGATCACCGCCTCTTCCGCCACCTCTGCGATCTTGTCCTCCGCCGCCCTGGTAGCCACCACCTTTAGTTTCCTTTTTCTCCATTCCGACAAGTGGGGAAAGATCTCTTTTTGTGAATACTTCACCTTTGCAAATCCAGGTTTTGATACCGATTTTTCCGTAAACGGTGAGAGCTTCTTTGATAGAATAGTCGATATCGGCTCTGAAAGTATGAAGTGGAATACGGCCTTCTTTATACTCCTCAGAGCGGGCCATCTCCGCACCATTCAAACGACCGGAGATACGGACTTTAATACCTTCAGCCCCTGCACGGATCGTGGATTGAATGGCCATTTTAATGGCTCGGCGATAATTTATTCTGGACTCGATCTGCTTTGCAATGGATTCACCCACTATAGCCGCATCCAATTCTGGTTTGCGGATTTCAAGGATATTTATCTGAATATCCTGACTTGTGAGTTTTCTCAATTCCTCGCGAATGCTATCCACTTCAGACCCACCCTTGCCTATTATGATACCTGGCCGTGAAGTCTGGATCGAAACAGTAATGCGCTTTAAGGTCCTTTCGATGACAATTCGGGCGATTCCACCTTTCTCAATACGTGCGTTCAGGTAGTTGCGGATTTTTTCATCCTCGACTACTTTTTGAGAAAAACTTTTTCCGCCAAACCAGTTAGAGTCCCATCCCCGGATGATTCCCAGCCTGTTGCCTATCGGATTTGTTTTCTGACCCATTCAATTATGATTTAGTATTGTGATTTAATTTTCTTTTTTTGTTTCAACCGCATTTTTTCCGGCGACCACGAGCGTTACGTGATTTCTGCGCTTGCGAATCCGGTGTGCCCTCCCATGAGGTGCAGGCTGGAACCGTTTGATCATCATTCCCCCATCTACAAAAGCTGTTTTGACAAATAGATCTGCAGAATCCGCAGAGCCTTCACCGTGTTTTTGCTCATAGTTGTTGATAGCGGACAAAAGGACCTTTTCCAACCAAACGGATGCTTCCTTTTTGGTGAATTTCAAAATATTCAGAGCTTCATTGACTTTCTTGCCCCTGATTAAATCCACCACAAGTCTCATCTTTCTGGGAGACATCGGGCAGTTGCGTAATTTTGCTAAAGCTTCCATTTTATTCAATTTAACGAAAAGGAATTATCTGTTTCCTGCATGTGCTCTAAACGTCCTGGTTGGAGAGAATTCACCCAATTTATGGCCTACCATGTTTTCCGTGATATATACCGGGATAAACGTCTTTCCGTTATGAACGGCAATGGTTTCTCCAACCATATCCGGAATGATCATTGAAGCTCTGCTCCAGGTCTTAATAACCGTTTTCTTTCCGGATTCTTTTGATTTGTGAACTTTCTCCATCAATTTGTGATGCACGAAAGGTCCTTTTTTAATAGATCTAGACATATTCTAAAGCGTATTAATTGGTTGTTTTTCTTCTGGAAATAATGAGTTGTGAAGAGTGCTTTTTGCGTGAACGCGTTTTCGCACCTTTTGCGATCAAGCCTTTGCGAGATCTTGGATGTCCACCTGACGAACGGCCTTCGCCTCCACCCATTGGGTGATCAACAGGATTCATCGCCACACCTCGGTTTCTTGGTCTTCTACCAAGCCAGCGGTTGCGTCCTGCTTTACCAATGCGCTCCAGACTGTGATCGGGGTTTGACGTAGATCCCATAGTTGCTTTGCAACTTGCAAGAATTCTGCGAATTTCACCTGAAGGCAATTTAATGATTGCATAGCGATCTTCCTTTCCCATCATCGTTGCAGCAGTTCCAGCTCCACGAACAAGACACGCACCCTGTCCAGGATACAATTCGATGGCATGTATGGAGGAACCGAGAGGCACATCACCAAGCAACAAGGTATTTCCTGTATCAGGCGTTGCAGACTTTCCGCTCATTACAGAATCCCCCACTTTCAAACCATTCGGAGCGATGATGTATCTCTTTTCCCCATCCGCATATACCAACAATGCAATATGGGCAGAGCGGTTTGGATCATATTCGATAGACTTTACGCGTGCAGGAATTCCATCCTTATCCCGCAAGAAATCTATCTTACGGTATAATTTCTTATGGCCACCTCCACGGTATCGCATCGTACGGCGTCCCTGGTTGTTACGCCCTCCATGGGAGCTTATGCTCTCCACGAGCGACTTTTCCGGTACATGAGTCGTGATTTCCTCATGGGTCAGCTGCACGCGAAAACGCATGCCCGGAGTAATCGGATTTAGTTTTTTAACTGGCATTTCGCTTAGTTTTTCTCGTCACCAAAAATGTTAATTTCATCTCCCGGCTTCAGGCTTACGACTGCCTTCTTATAAGCTGCCTTCTGCCCTCTGATTACCGCACTTCGCGTGTTGCGCGTCTTCGGTTTTCCAGGCATCACTGCCGTATTCACAGATTCTACAGAAACATTGTACATTTTCTCAACGGCCTTTGAAATTTCAACTTTGTTGCTGTCTCGGGCTACGAGAAAAGTATACTGATTTCTCTTTGTAGAAAGTTTTTCTGCTTTCTCCGTTATGACCGGTCTGATGAGTATTTGCTTGATCATATCCTGATAGTTAAGCTAAGGTTTCGCAAATTTTACCAATGCAAGATTCCGTGAGCACCAGTTTTTTGCAATTTAAAATTTCGTATGTATTCAAATCTTTGGCAACCTTCATGTTGGTACATGGAATGTTGCGGCTGGACAAGTGCATGGTCTCGTTATATTCCGGAGTTACGACCAAAGATTTTACCTGATCGATCTTCAGATTTTTAAGGATGCCAGCAAATTCGCGGGTTTTTACTTCATTCAATTGGAAGTCCTCCACTACGACGATAGCGGATCCGGCAGCTTTCTGTGAAAGGGCTGACTTTCTTGCCAGTTTATTTACTTTTCTGTTTAATTTTTGGGAATAGTCTCTTGGATGTGGACCAAACGCGCGACCTCCGCCTTTGAACATAATATTCTTCATAGAACCCGCACGTGCACCTCCCGTACCCTTTTGACGCTTAATCTTTCTGGTAGAGCGTGCAACAGCATGGCGTTCCTTGGAATCGTGTGTTCCCTGGCGCTGATTGGCGAGGTACGCCTTTACGGCTAGGTAGATCACATGCTCATTCGGTTCGATCCCGAAAACCTCTTCCGGCAGTTCGATACTGCGGCCTGTGCTGTTTCCCTGTATGTTTAGTACATCGATTTTCATGACGCCTTATTTATTTTTTTTCAATAATTACAAAAGAACCTTTATGTCCGGGTATCGCACCTCTAACCAAGAGCAGATTTTTCTCAGGAAGAATTTTTGCTACTTTGAGGTTGCGTACCTTAATGCTGCCGCCGCCTTTTTGTCCAGCCATGCGAAGGCCCTTCACGACTTTTGAAGGATAAGAAGATGCTCCGATAGAACCAGGAGCTCTGAGCCGGTTATGCTGACCGTGAGTTGCATTTTGCACCCCACCGAAGCCGTGACGCTTGATCACACCCTGAAAACCCTTTCCTTTGGAAAGTCCGCTGGCATGAACTACATCACCCTCATTGAATACATCCGTCACCAGAACCTCATCACCTAGCTTCTTGTCCAATTCGCAATTCCTGAATTCAACAGAGCGCTTTTTAGGCGTAGTGTTGGAATTATTGAAATGCCCGGTGATGGCCTTGTTGGCATTTTTTGCCTTGGCCTCCCCATATGAAAACTGCATAGCGGAATATCCGTCTGATTCTTCCGTCTTCACCTGAGTGACAATATTTGGTGACATTTCCACAACAGTGCAGGCAATGTACTTGCCATCCTTGTCGTAGATACTCATCATTCCGACTTTTGTTCCGATTAATCCGTTCACAATACGTGATTTTTAAATAAGTTACACAATCAGACACCGGCCACTAAAGGCCAGCATCCTAAATAAACTGAAGAAAAATAGATTACGACAGTTTTACCTGAATGTCCACTCCACTGGGCAGCTCGAGTTTAGACAACGCATCCACGGTTTTGTTTGTGGGCGTATAAATCTCGATGAGCCGTTTGTGTGTCCGAAGTTGAAACTGCTCACGAGCTTTCTTATTTACGTGCGGCGATTTGAGCACTGTAAATATTTCTTTCTCAGTTGGCAGCGGAATCGGACCTGCAACTACTGCGCCACTATTGCGCACTGTCTTCACTATTTTCTCCGTACTCTTATCAACCAGGTTGTGGTCATAAGAGCGAAGTTTAATCCGAATTTTTTGATTCATGCCTTTTATGAATTACTATATATTCCTTTATTTCTGTTTTATTACACTTTTACGGTTCCCTTTGCTTTAGCAATGATCTCCTCAGACACTTGCCTTGGAACAGGCGCGTAATGTGAAAATTCCATTGTAGAGCTGGCGCGGCCGGAGGTGATCGTACGCAATTGCGTTACGTAACCGAACATTTCCGACAGTGGAACTTCCGCCTGAATGGCTACAGCACCGCCCATCCTTTGTTCCTGACCCTTTGGCATACCCCTTCTACGATTGAGGTCTCCGATTACGGGACCAACATAATCTTCCGGAGTGATTACCTCAAGTTTCATGATAGGCTCCATCAGTTGCGGTCCAGTTTTAGGAGCCGCTTCCCGGAAGCCATCCTTCGCACACAATTCAAATGCCTGTGGCTTCGAATCCACCGAGTGCATGGAACCATCGAAAACGCGGACCTTCATGTGTTCCAGGTTGTATCCTGCGAGAATACCCTGATTCATCATAGATTCGAACCCCTTGATAATAGGCTGGACGTATGCTTTATCGATGGCACCCCCGAAGACGTCCCAAACGAACTGCATCCGCGTTTTACCATTTTTGAAATCCTCGCTCTCGAGGAATGATTCGTCTGCAGGTCCAAGATCAAATTCCATGTCTGCAAACAATCCCGAACCACCCGTTTGCTTCTTCAAACGCTCGCGGTGAGTTACTGTTTTCGTCATGGATTCTTTATAATTCACCTGTGGCGCACCCTGATTACATTCCACGCCAAATTCGCGGCGCAGACGATCAACGATGATCTCGAGGTGAAGCTCGCCCATACCACTTATGATGGTCTGGCCAGTGTTTTCATCTGTAAATACGCGGAAAGTTGGATCCTCTTCCGCCAATTTAGCGAGAGACATGCCAAGCTTATCCTGATCTTTCTGTGTTTTGGGCTCAATGGCAATAGAGATAACCGGTTCCGGAAATACCATCGATTCCAGAATAATCGGATTATTCTCATCGCAGAGGGTATCTCCCGTTTTGATGTCCTTAAATCCAACTGCTGCAACGATGTCGCCCGCTTCAACGAAGTCGATGGCTTTACGGTCGTTGGCATGCATAAGGAACAAACGAGAAATCCTTTCTTTTTCCATTGAAATCCGATCCTTGTCTGTACGCACTTTCAGAACGTAAGATCCGGCATCTAGTCTTCCTGAATAAACGCGCATGAACACCAGGCGGCCCACAAAAGGGTCTGTGGCTACCTTAAAAGCCAGTGCAGCAAAAGGTTCACTTGCAGAAGGCTTTCTGAGCAATTCCTCTTCTGTTTTTGGGTGTGTTCCTGTAACCGCTTCCACATCAACTGGAGAGGGAAGGAATGCGCACACCGCATCCAGTACGGCTTGCACACCTTTATTTTTGAATGCTGATCCGCAAAGCATCGGTACGAATTTCATATCGCAAACGGCAGAACGGATCGCATTTATCATTTCTTCTTCGGTAATGCTGTTGGGGTCATCGAAGAATTTCACCATAAGGTCAACATCGTATTCTGCAATAGATTCGATGAGTTCCTGGCGGCATTCCTGCACCTGTTCAGCAATATCATCCGGGATTGGAATTTCCGTGTAAGACATCCCTTTTGAAGCTTCATCCCAGATAATCGCTTTATTTGTGATGAGGTCAACGACTCCTTTGAAATGCTCTTCGGCACCAATAGGCACCTGAAGAGGTATCGCTTTTGATCCCAACATTGTGCGAACCTGGCGAACTACATTAAAGAAATCGGCACCCTGGCGGTCCATTTTATTTACAAATCCGAGACGGGGCACTTTGTAGTTGTCGGCCAAACGCCAGTTGGTTTCAGATTGCGGTTCCACACCATCCACAGCACTAAATAAAAACACAAGGCCGTCAAGTACCCTTAGAGAACGGTTTACTTCAACAGTAAAATCCACGTGTCCTGGCGTATCTATAATATTGACTGTATAGGACTGCCCTTTCCAGTTCCAGTTGGTCTGAGTTGCTGCGGAGGTAATGGTAATACCCCTCTCCTGCTCCTGAGCCATCCAGTCCATGGTAGCTGCTCCATCGTGCACCTCTCCGATTTTGTGCGTCAATCCTGTATAATAGAGAATGCGCTCTGTGGTCGTAGTCTTTCCAGCATCAATGTGGGCAGCAATCCCAATATTTCTCAAATACTTTAAATCTTTTGCCATTACGCTTATCCTGATTATGATTTGAAATGTGCGAAAGCACGGTTCGCTTCGGCCATTTTGTGAGTGTCTTCCCTTTTCTTTACAGCTGCACCTTCATTTTTGCTTGCAGAAATGATCTCATTAGCCAGCTTATCTGCCATACCTTTTCCAGCTCTGGCTCTTGAATATTTGATCAACCACTTAATTCCTGTTGCAATTTTACGGGCAGGACGCATTTCTTGTGGAATCTGGAAGGTCGCACCACCAATTCGTTTCGGTTTCACTTCGATATGCGGCATGACATTATTCAATGCACGCTTCCATACCTCATGTGGGTTTTCGCTCAATTTCGTTTCCACAACGTCCATCGCATTGTAAAAAATGCTATAGGCTGTACTCTTTTTACCTTCCCAAATCATGTTGTTTACGAATTGGGTTACCAGTGTGTCCCCAAAACGTGGATCCGGTTCAAGTATTCGCTTCTTTGGTTTTTTCTTTCTCATGAATTACAGGCAACTAAGCTGATTGATAATTATTTTTTAGGTCTTTTGGTTCCGTAACGCGAGCGGCTCTTCTTCCGGTTATTTACACCGGCTGTATCCAGAGCACCTCTGACAATGGTGTAACGCACTCCGGGAAGGTCTTTGACCCTTCCACCGCGCACCAGCACGATGGAGTGCTCCTGAAGATTGTGTCCTTCTCCGGGAATATAACAGATCACTTCCGTTCCATTGGTCAAACGAACTTTTGCAACTTTCCTCAATGCGGAATTGGGCTTTTTGGGAGTTGTTGTATACACACGGGTGCACACTCCTCTTTTTTGCGGATTGGACTGAAGCGCCCTGGATTTACTCTTGTATTCAACCTTTTCCCGGCCCTTGCGAATCAACTGATTAATAGTTGGCATAAATTCGATTTGACTAATTGCGTGTTTCTTTAATATATATTACACATTTTCAATACCTTATGATACACCTATCCCATAAGGAGACGCAAAAATAGTATTCTTTAGGCTTTCTGCCAAATCCCTTTTGATATTTATTTCCATATTTTGCAAATGTTAACAGCACCCTTATCTTGTTGAAAATGCCCAACTATGAACACGACGAGTCCTGCACTCCGGATGGCTACTCCGGAAGATGCCGAATCCATTTTAAATCTGGTGCGGGAACTGGCCCACTATGAAAAAGCACCGGAAGCTGTAAAAACAACTACCGAGGATTACAGATCGGGACTTGAATCAGGCCTTTTCCAGTGCATCGTCCTGGAAAGTGCACAAAAGATAATAGGTATGGCTTTGTTTTTTCCCTATTTCTCGACCTGGGGAGGCAAAACCATGTACCTTGAAGATTTTATTGTAACCGAATCCTTCCGGGGGCATGGCTATGGGCGTCTGCTCTTTGAGGCATTTCTGGAACAAGCGCAGAACCAGAAAGCAGTTAAGGTCAAATGGCAGGTTCTAGATTGGAATGAACCCGCCCGGAGGTTTTACCTTCGTTACGGCGCAACGCTCATTCCAGGATGGGAAAATGGCATTATTGAATTTCCTCCACATTCATGAAACCTCTTAAAGGCATCGGCTTCAATAGCTATACGAATTATTATATCGCTTCGCTGATTATGGCTGGCTTACTGCGTCTTGTGGAATCCCTTCACGTCTACTTGCGCTTTAACCCGCCTCATTTGTTTAGCTCTGAAAGTTTCGGTTTCCTATCTGATATGGTGCTGGCCGGTTTTGTGCTCCTGCTTTTTTACCCTTTGCACCGGCCTTTACTTAAAAGGTGGCCCTCATTTGCATACAAACTGGGTTGGTATTTTATTGGCCTGTTCCTGATCCTGCATATTACTATCTCAGAGTATTTTTATTATCAGCTGCGTCCTCTGGATATTTTTTTCTTCAAGCACAGTGCCCAGGAGATGGCTTTTTCAATAAACACCGCCGACACCAATGTATTCCTTCCTGCAGTTCTGAAATACAGTTTATTGAGTCTTTCCTATTTTGGCTTAGTACTCCTGTTATATCCTGTTTGGTTGTACGATCGCTTCAAAAAGGCCCTCTTTATTTCTTATTTACTTTTCAGCGGGCTTTTTCTGTTCCTTTCCTATGTTATCAAATTTCCTGTGACCACCAACCTTGCCGTAAACAAGTCGGGATATTTGTACAGTAACATTATTAAGGAGGTCTTTCGGATGGCCTTTGGCCCCGATCTGAATACATTGGCATTGCAGTTTCAAGAAAATAATCCCGGTCCCTCTTATCTAAGCCCATCCTATCCTTTTCTTCACAGATTTGAGTCCAAGAATGTGCTTGCCACCTACTTAAGACAACCTGCCAGACCGCCCCATATCGTTGTCCTCATCATAGAAGGTCTTGGAGAGGACTTCGTGCATCCATTTCATGGCATGCCATTTATGCCTTTTCTAGATAGCCTTGCAAATGTATCCCTCCATTGGAATCACTTTCTTTCGACTTCTGAACGTTCGTTTGGTGCAACACCCTCGATTAATGGTTCGCTCCCTTTCGGGAAATCCGGATTTGCGCTTCAGGATATTTATCCCTATCATTTTAGCCTGGTCAACATTTTAAAGAAAAACGGTTACAAAACTCGTTTTTTTTATGGTCAGGGCGCCTGGTTCCATGGCAAGGAACCTTTCTATCGGTTTAACAACATCGACACCATCATTGACAAAGAAAAGTACAATCCTGAACTTGAAAAAGTATATGTTGGCAAAGAAAAACATTTCTGGGGTTACAACGATTTCGACTTATTCAATCAGTATTTCCTGTCGTCGGATCTTTCTGATCCCAATCCAAGGTATGATGTGTTTTTTACCGGAACATCTCATGCCCCCTTTGCATTAAAATTTCCAAAGGCCTACCAGGAGCGTTATAACCAGGCTTTGCGAAAAATCACCGATCCGAATTGGCGATGGCATTTTGAAACCTATCGGAAATATTATTGCTCCTTGTATAATGTAGATGAAGCTCTGCGCTATTTTTTTGAGAATTATAGCTTATATGAAGAATTTAACAATACCCTGTTTATCATAACAGGAGATCATCCCATAACCGAAATCCCCGCTTCAAATCCACTGAAAAAATATCACGTTCCACTTATTATCTACTCACCTCTATTAAAAGCCTCGACACATTTTAAGGAGGTAGCAGGACATTTGGACATTTATGAAAGTGTACTTTCCTTTCTCGGCGAGGAATGTAAGTTAGCCGTACCTCCTTTCAGTACCGCTTTGGGAAAAGGACTGCGCTGCAGTTTGATGTACGACGATCAAAGCACAATCCCTTTGATGACCGACAACAGGATCATTGAAGATTTTTTTTACAAGGGTCTGTTCGTTGCGGAACGGAACAGATTGTATCGCGTACGCGAGCACTTTGAATTGGAAGAATACCACGACCAGAGAAATCTACATGCGGTCCAGAAAAAAATGGAAGTATATCAGGCAGCAAGTGTTTACGCCTGTTCGGATTTCAAGCTGATGCCGGATTCCCTGTTCAATTCGTTTTTTGATTATCATATTATTCAAAAATATTCTAAGGATCAATTTTTCACACTTAGTTCCGATACGATTCAGATTTTTTCTGACCTGCGGCTTTCACCCGGTCAGTATTACATCGACATCCAGATTCTGAGTGAGAATATTTTTGACTTCCAGCCGGAATATCTTATCCGTTACAGCAATCCTGTGACCCATAATGAAATTGCCATACAACAGGATTCGAAAAACGGAAGCCCGAATGTACAATTTCACATCCCCGTGCTGATCACTCCAAATCATCCGAATGGCGTGGCGATAGAAGTCGCATTGCGTGACAGGGAAGCCATGATGAGCCTGGTATCGGGACTACGGGCTCGGATTTATAAAACCGGCCACTGACCGGCCATTTGCATAATGAACTAACGAATGTTTGTAAACAGAAGCGATCCGCACTATGGCGGCCGATTTAAAACTTGCGTTCGGAAATCTGAGACGCCAGTAAATGGATGCTTTCCTTCTGGCCTTGGGAAAGTGGCAATCGGTCTACTATTTCAGAATTCTTTATTTTATAGTGCCTGATGCGGTCGCGTAGTTTTTCCCTGACATTATATTTTTCAAAAAGCGCTCCTACCCTTTCCAGCTTTATGGATTCGTTTTCCTCCGATTGATACCATAACATAAAGTCTTCTCTTTCCTCTTCATCCAGTTGCTCCTGCAGTTCGAGTATGAGTGCAGATTTTTTGCCTCTGCGGATATCTCCGGCCCAGACTTTTCCAACTGCATGGGAATCTCCATAAAAATCCAGCCAGTCATCCTCCAGCTGAAATCCGATACCGAGACTACAACCCAAGTTATAAAGCTCTCCCGCCAATGTGCTTTCGCCGGACAACAAAGCTCCCATTTTGAAACAAGCAGCAAGCAGCACTGCCGTCTTGAGTTGAATCATGTAAATATATTCTTCGAGGCTTACCTGCACGCGTTTTTCAAAATCCATATCCATGGCTTGTCCCTCACAAACTTCCCGTGCAGTTTGAATAAACAAATCAACAATGCCCTTTTGTCCACTGATCGCCTCCGCTTGTCTGATAAAACCAAAGGAATCAATCAGCATGACATCTCCGGAAAGGATAGCGGCATTTGCTCCAAAACGAATATGTACGGTTTCCTTTCCCCTTCTTGTGTCTGCAGCGTCCATGATATCGTCATGTACCAAAGTAAAATTGTGAAACAGTTCCATACCATATGCAGCCCTTAAGGCAGCTTCAGAAGATCCCTTTAAGATTTCATGTACATACAACAACACAAGAGGCCTGATTCGCTTACCCCCAAGTTGCATAACATAGGCAACGGGTGAATATAATGATTCAGGTCTCTGGTCCCAATGGACCGATTCGATAAACTGGTTTAAAGATTTGAGCAACTCTTCAGGGGTTCTTACATTTGTTTCCATGATACAATTGATTCCGATTTCGTGGCATTTGGTATGTGGGATATGCCTGATCCTGCTATCCTGCAAGGTAAAGCAAAACGCGGAATTGCTTGTTTACAATGGCCAGATATATACCGCTGATTCTACAGATCGCGTTGTAGAAGCCATGGCCATCGCAAAGGGTAAAATCCTGGCGACAGGATCCGCTGAAAGCCTTAAATACTTAGAAGGACCTAATACACGTAAAATGGATCTTCAGGGGTCTTTCATCATGCCTGGCCTGATTGAAGGTCATGGACATTTTCTCAGTCTTGGAAAGAGTCTTTTAAAATTAAATTTACTGCATACCCAAAGTTGGAAAGAAATCGTCGAGCATACCCAACAACAAATCAAACAAACTCCTCCCGGGATATGGGTCGAAGGTCGGGGCTGGCATCAGGAAAAATGGACGGAATCACCGGGCCTCACCGTGGATGGCTATCCCTTCCATGAGGCCTTATCAGCCATAAGTCCCGAAAACCCTGTCATGCTGATTCACGCATCCGGGCATGCCCTAATTGCTAATGCCAAAGCGATGGAATTGGCAAAGATCAGTCCCGAAACCATTTCACCTAAGGGTGGTCGGATTGTTAAAGACCCTAGTGGTCGGCTGACTGGCGTATTTGAAGAAAATGCAATGAGCCTCATTAAAAATGCCTTTGAAGCTTATGAGAAAAGCCTTTCGGAAGAAGAACAAAGGGATCGCTTGAGGCGCTATGCTATGAAAGCTTCAGAGGCTTGTCTGCATTATGGAATTTGCAGTTTCCAGGACTGTGGAAGCAGTCTGGTTGAACTGCATGCTTTGAAAACACTTGCAGATTCAGGCCTCCTGTATCCGCGCCTTTGGGTCATGCTGTACAGCACGCCGGATAGCCTCAAAACCGAAGCCCTGCAGCTGCCCGTTGGCCCAAATGACAAAATGAACTTTTATTCAAATGCGATTAAAGTGTATGTTGATGGCGCATTGGGTAGTTATGGTGCCTGGCTCCTCGAACCCTATTCCGACAATCCGCATTCTACAGGTCAGAACACCCAGGATTTGGGAAAACTGCAGGAGTTGGCAGATCTCTGCATTCAAAAAAACATACAGCTGTGTGTACACGGAATCGGTGACCGGGGCAACAGAGAGATCCTCAATATTTTTGAAAAATCATTGGGAGCCAAGGCCTCAACAGATCATCGGTGGCGTATCGAGCATGCACAACATTTAAATGTTGAAGACATTCACCGATTTTCCAAATTGGGTGTTATTGCTTCCATGCAGGCGGTGCACTGCACTTCCGATGCCCCTTTTGTTGAGAAGCGCCTGGGAGCAGAGCGTGCCAGAAAAGGTGCCTATGCCTGGCGAAGCCTGTTGCAGACCGGTGCCCATATTGCAAACGGAACGGATTGTCCAGTGGAATCCGAAAACCCTTTTGAATGTATGTATGCAGCCATCACCCGCAAAAGGCTGGATACACATCAGGAATTTTATCCGGAACAAAAATTAAGCCGCATGGAAGCTTTGCGCTCTTATACCATATGGAATGCTTATGCTGCAAAAGAAGAAAAAATAAAAGGAAGCCTGGAACCCGGAAAACTGGCTGATTTCGTTATACTAGACCGAAACCTGATCCATTGCTCTGATGAAGAGCTTGCACAAACGAATGTGCGTAAGGTTTTCATAGGGGGAATTGAACGCTTGTAGCTTATTCACTCCTTCCTATGCGGAATTCCATTCTTTTTTAACCTTGCACTTCATCGGGTTTGGTCGTGACAAATATGCACTGTTGAATCTCCTTATTAAAATAATTCAAAAATTCTTATCGGCTAAAGCCTGAGCTAAACGAAAAAATAACTTTTCCAAAATTCAATTTTTAATCGGAACAAAATAATTAATAGTGACTTCAGGTCACCATACGCATAATACAAAGTCGAATCCTTAAGTTTTAAAAAAAATCTAACGTTTGTTTGTATATAATGAATACCTAAGCTTCATTCTTTAGATTTTAAAGCTCCAATCCAAAGACAAAACAGTACTACCAGCTTTTTTCTCATCTCGAAAAATGAAAGGAAAAATTATTCTTGCAAATTAAAAACACATTCGTTAAAGTCTTTTTAGGTTAATGTAGAAAAGCGTACCGCTTTTCCAACTACTCAAGTTTTGTCAACCCACATTATCCAACCCTTTTTACAATAGCAGGTAGAAAATTCCAAGTTACTAAACAATTTAACCCTGGATTCCAACCAGAATTAATGAATAGATTTCCAAGCTCCTCATTATTAGGTTTTAATCTTCCCAAGATCTTTATATCTCCAATCTCGAAACATAATTTTGCACTTCCTAAATGAGCATACTACCACATTTGGTAATACCCAAAGCAAAAGGATAATTTGATCTTTGCCAATCTGGATATGCCAATGAAAAAAATTCGTGTCGTTCTTTTTGATGACAGCACTGCTATTCGGGATGCAATGTCTCTCTTGCTTAGATATTCTCCTGGACTGGATTTCATTGCGGCTTTTGACAATGCAGTTTTACTACACGATAAAATAAAGCAATCGGAGCCTGATGTTGTGCTTATGGATATTGATATGCCGGAAGTAAATGGCATTGAAGCTACTGCAATGCTTAGAGTTTCCTACAATCATATAAAAGTCTTGATGTATACTGTTTTTGATGATCAGCTCCGCATATTTCAAGGCCTGTGTGCAGGAGCGCATGGTTATCTATTAAAGAACAAAACAGCTTCCGGCATTCTGCAAGCCATCAAAGAGGTCTATGAAGTGGGAGCTCATCTCACCCCGGATCTTGCCCATATCATGCTTGAGCAGACTTCCAATGATATTCCTACTGCTCATGACCGAATTTCAACAATCTGGTCAAATCAGGAAGAGCAGATATTAAAACTTCTGTCTGAAGGAAAACCAATCCATTCCGCTTCTACTCATCTTGGAATATCCAATGAAACCTTGTATTTGCAAATTAACAGTATCTGCCATAAACTGCATAAAGGCTATGCAGGAAGAGCAGCTCAATTAACCAGGAACCCAAGTCTGATCAATCTGCATTATCCGAACTTACTGCCCAAAAGCAGGTAGATATATTTGACAATCTAAGTTCCAAGCCCGCCCTGTCTTACTGAACAAATTATAGAGTACTCGAATTCATCAAAAGCTGGTTTACTTCTTGTATTGGCCAAATACTCATGCTAGTGCAGACCTTAAATATCCCCTCTCAAGCATAGGATACTACCACTTTTGGTAATTGACTGGCCTATAACAATTCCACATTTTTGCCAAATAATTATCGCACACCGATTATTGTTTATTCGATTAAAAGCCAAATCTTATTCACAAACCTAAAACAGCTGTTTTATGAATTTTAAACCCGCATTTCTTTTGCTAGGAATTCTATTCTTTCAACAATCCATCCTTCTATCCCAATCAGCCGGAGATTACCGGAGCGTGGCAAGTGGACTTTGGTCAAATGCCTCCAACTGGGAAACCTTTGATGGCAGCAATTGGATTGCTGCGACGACTGGTCCTACGGATGCAGATGGACAGATTACAATACAATCTCCACATCAATTAACTACCAATAATGATCCTAGTATTGATCAGACTATAGTACTTAGTGGAGCGCAGTTAACAGTAAACGGGGGTATGATTATTCATGATGGCCCAGGAGAAGATCTTGAAATATACGGCACTCTCATCATACCTTCCGGTTCAAATGAAATTGCAGGTAATGCAGCTCAAACATCAAGTTGCCTTGTGCAAAGCGGCGGACAATTTAACTGGCTTGGTGGAAGCATTTCAAATATGGTTTTTACAGTGAATACCGGTGCAAATTTTACCATGGATGGAGGCGGAACTTTATGGAATGGCTACTTCACAAACAAAGGGACATGTAATTGGGTATCGGACAATTTCTTTTTTCATGTTGACTTTTATGGAACTTCAAGCACATTTGAAAATCAAGGCACAATAAACATTACAGCAGATGCAATAACTCGAATGACATCTGAAGAACAATCTGGAGAAGAATATAACTTTATCAATACCTCAACAGGAGTCATTAATAAAAACAACAGCTCAAGCACTTTAATAGGTGACTTGACTACTTTTCATAATTATGGAACCATTAATGCCAATTCCGGAGCATTATCCATTTACAACTCTTTCCCGAGCGTTTCCGGCGGTACATTAAACGTTGCGGCAGGCGCAACACTAAACGGAAACATAACTCCCTTTAAAGGAAGCATTATTACAAATAACGGAACAATTACATTAAGTCAACTTAGCCTGGCTGGCACATCTCCTCAAATTATAGGAGGCAATGGAGTTTTCTCTTCTTTGAAAATCAACAATCCATCGGGTGTAAGTTTTACAGGAAATCAAACAATTACAGGGAGTCTAACCTTGACCAATGGTATTTTAGCATTAGGCAACAGCAATCTTACATTAGGAAGCAGCGCAACAATAACAGGTGGTTCCTCGTCCAGTTTTATAAAAACCGATGGTACGGGTAGCCTTATTCAAACCATTCCAGCATCAGGTAATATAAACTTTCCCGTGGGAGTTGGAAATAGTTATCTTCCGTGTTCGATTGCACTAACAAGTGGTAGTACGACAGATGTATTTTCTGTGCGGGCGATTTCCGGTTTTAATACAGAATACAGTAGTCCCGGAACTTCTACAGGATTGCCTGTTACAATTCATATAGTAGATAAAATTTGGCTTATTTCGGAAGCAACGTCCGGAGGTTCTACTGCAACCGTAACCTTAAACTGGAATGGCGGTGATGAAATCGGGGGATTTAACCGGGCAAATGCTGGTATCCACCAATACAATGGTGCACAATGGTCTACTTCTGGCTTCAGCGCTTCCGGTGGTACAGATCCCTATAATCTGTCTGTTTCGGGGATTACTACCTTCCGCGAGTTCGGAATTGCGGATAATCAGGCGAAACCAAATGGAGCACAAAACTTTCGAAGCAAGCAAACCGGCAATTGGGGATTAGCATCAACCTGGGAAAGTTTTGATGGCACAAACTGGGTTCCTGCATTGAGTATACCGGATTGGACAGATGGGATCATTACAATTCGCGCTTCGCACTCTGTAACTATTAACGGAGGAGTTATTGCAAACCAAATACAAATCCAGACCAATGGTACATTGATAATTACCGATACAGGAGGTCTTACCCTTGTAGATGATTCCGGAGAGGATCTTGTTTGCGATGGAGTTCTGTGGCTGCAGCAAGGGGGAATCAACGGACCAGGCACCATCCTCATTAATTCTGGCGGTACATTTAAAATGGTAGGAGGCGTGTATTATGGAGCTGGTACTTTGTCAACCACCTTAACGAATAATGGCCTCATAGACTGGACCAACGATTGCCCGGGTTGCGGGGGACAAACTTTTGGATTGAATCTTACCAATGGCAGTATTGCGAATAACAATACGTTTAACATCGTTTGTAATACAATTGGGGGTAATACACAAGTGGTCACGAATGGTATTTTAATTAATAATGGCAATATCATCCATTCAAGTCCATGGCATTCTAATACCATGAATTTTAATACAGTTACATTCACCAATAATGGCTCCATCTTACTAAAGGATAACACAACGATGAACATTGCTCCGACGACAGGATCATCCAATTCCGGAAGCTATACCAACAATGCAACCGGATCCCTGATTTTTAAAGGTTCTGCCGCACAGACATATACCTCCGGATCAAATTTTAATGGAACAGGTTTAATAGAGTTTAATGGCGGAACCCATACCTTGACCGGAGCTTACAATGCTGCCAAAACAGTAATAAAAGGAGGAACCGTCCATTTCAATATGTCCAGCGTCACTTTTAATAATCTGTTCCTTTTGGAAGGAAATTTTTCAGGCACTGCACAACGGATCATGAACGGAAATCTTGATTGGACGGATGACATTATCTCAACAAATGCCTCCATGATCTCAGGCACCGGTACGGTCATCATCCCTTCCGGGAAAAGCCTTACAATATTCGATGACTTTGGTGGCTTCGTTCTTTCCGCAAATCTGGTAAACAATGGTACTGCCATATGGAATATTAATGGCGGAGGTGGAACAACATCCATTTTAGATCTTACCGGAGGAAGTTTCACCAATAATGGCACATTTACGATGACCCGTGGCAATGCTAAAAAACAGCATATTCTTGGCGGAAGCTTCATTAACCATGGTATATTCAACCGCATGAGCGGACCAAACACAGGAGAAACAGTAAAAATATTTGCGAGCACTACATTTACTAATGATGGCAAACTTAATATCTATCACCTGAATAGTGAGATTACAACCTTTCTTGGCACGCAAACCATTGGAGGTACTTTAAGTATCACAAACGGTGATTTGAATATTGACAATGTCAATTTCAATGGAGACAGCTTGATAATAAATACTGCCAAGATCCTCCCTTCGGGTACAAATCGATTCGTTTTTACCGGAAACTTGCCTCAATCTTATATTGGAAGCGGTTTTATTTTAATTCCCAGAATTGGAATGAACGGCAATGGTGGTGTACATTTGAATGGTTATCTCCATATTTATGACCTCGACTTGGTCAACGGACATATCTATGTTCACAATAATGACCTGGATCATAATGGCAGCCTGACAGGCACCGTGTCAGACAATAACTATATCATTATTGCAGGAAGTGGCAATTATACACGGGTAATTACCACTATTGCGGTTTATCAAATACCAATTGGTACCGAATCAGGATATTCCCCGATGGAGTTAAAAATTTCGAATATTACTCACCAAGGTTATTATAAAACCTGGGTGGCGGATAATGTATTTGCTAGTTATGATGCCAATTCCAGTCCCACAGGACCGAAGGTTCCATCAGCAGTAGTAAATCGATCATGGAGAGTAAGGAAAGATGACGGTATCATTAACGTGGATGTTACACTCAAATGGAAGGCAGCCTCACAAAGTGCAAATTTCAACAGCAGCTCTTGTCGTTTTGGAACCTATGACAATGGAACCAATACATGGTCGGTCGGATCCATAACAAGCGGAGGAGCAGGCCCTCTTTTCAGCATTCAAAAGACGGCCATCACTGCCCTGACAGGTACTACCTTCGGCGTTGTCAGTCATTTCACAACGGCAACACAAAATCTGGGACCATTTTGTAGTGGTGCTAGTTTTAATCTGAATTACAATGCCATCGGCACATTCAATTCTGGAAATACGTTCACCGCTCAACTCAGCGATGCTTCCGGAGATTTCAGCAATCCGGTAAGTATTGGAAGCGTACTATCAACTGTTAGTGGAACCATCGCTTGCACTTTACCGATAGGAACATCAACAGGAAGTACATATAAAATCAGGGTGGTGAGCAGCAATCCCGTGTCTGTGGGAAGTCACAATGGAAGCAACATCAATATAACTCAAGGCACTATATATTACGCAGATGTCGATGGGGATGGTTTCGGGAATCCCAACGCAACGCAAGTTTCATGCTCCGGCGCTCCCGCTGGATATGTTTCGAACAACAGCGACTGCAATGACAATCTCATTACATATATCGATAATGATAACGATGGATTTGGAACGGGAAGTCCTATCCCATGCGGGGTTGGCAATCAAAACGACTGTAATGACAGCAATACAAATGTACATCCCGGTGCTACTGAAACATGCAATGGCATCGATGATGACTGCGATGGACTGACCGATGATGCAGATACGAATGTATCCGGACAGTCAACCTGGTATGCTGATGCCGACAACGATGGATATGGCAATGCAAATGTCTCTACCCTCGCCTGCAATCAACCCTCTGGATATGTGTCTAATGACGACGACTGCAATGACAGCAATGCAAATGTGCATCCCGGTGCCACTGAAACCTGCAATGGCATCGATGATGATTGCGATGGACTGACCGATGATGCTGACACTAATGTCTCCGGACAATCAAGCTGGTATGCTGATGCCGACAACGATGGATATGGCAATGCAAATGTATCTACACTCGCCTGCAATCAACCCTCTGGATATGTGTCCAATGATGAGGACTGCGATGATGCCAATGCAAACATAAATCCCAATGCCACTGAAACCTGCAATGGCATCGACGATGATTGCGATGGACTGACAGATGATGCTGACACTAATGTTTCCGGACAGTCAATCTGGTATGCAGATGCTGACAACGACGGATTTGGCAATGCAAATGTATCTACACTCGCCTGCAATCAACCCTCTGGATATGTGTCCAATGATGAGGACTGCGATGATGCCAATGCAAACATAAATCCCAATGCCACTGAAACCTGCAATGGCATCGACGATGATTGCGATGGACTAACAGATGATGCAGATACCAATGTATCCGGACAATCAACCTGGTATGCAGATGCTGACAACGACGGATTTGGCAATGCAAATGTTTCTACCCTCGCCTGTAATCAACCCTCCGGTTATGTTTCCAATGACGATGACTGCAATGATAACCTGATTACCTATACCGACAATGATGGCGATGGATTTGGGTATGGCAGCCCTGTTCCCTGTGGCGTCGGAAACCATGATGATTCAAACGATGGCCTGGTAACATACTATGACGGCGATGGCGATGGTTATGGCGCTGGCGATCCAACACCCTCCGGAGTTGGCGAAGGCGGGGACTGCAATGACAATCTGGTCACTTATAATGATGGTGATGGAGATGGCTATGGAAGCGGTAACCCCGTTCCTTGCGGAGTGGGCAACAACGAAGATTGCGATGATCTACATTTTACCTATACGGATGCAGATGGAGACAGTTATGGGGCAGGCGGCCCTGCTCCATGTGGCGTAATGAATCATGATGACTGTGATGACCTACACCTAAGCTATACAGATGCAGATGGGGATGGATATGGATCAGGATCACCAATGCCTTGTGGGGTAAGCAATAACAATGATTGTAATGATAACAACGCTGCTATTCATCCAAGTGCAGATGAAATTTGCAATGGAATCGACGATGATTGCGATGGCTTGACGGATGATGCAGATCCCGGCACTACAGGTCAAGCTACCTGGTACCAGGATTACGATGGCGATGGATTCGGCAACGCTGCTGTATCCATTCTCGCTTGCAATCAACCGAATGGCTACGTGGCGAATGATGACGATTGCGAAGATGACAACAGTGATATTCATCCCGGTGTTGATGAGATTTGCAATAGCCTGGACGATGATTGCGATGGGCTCGTTGATGAGGGACTTAATTGTGGCAATGACAGCGATGGGGATGGAATTCAAAATGACGATGACAACTGCCCATATGTAGCCAATCCGGGACAAGAGGATTCAGATTGCGATGGCGTTGGAAATGTTTGCGATTATTGCCCGGGAGGCAATGACAACATAAACGCCAACCAGGATACATTGCCGGATTGCCATTTTTTACCAGCATACACAGACATTATTGCATCCTGGAAGTGTGGCAACAACAAAGTTTATATTGCTCATTACAATGGAAATGGCGAATGCAATACAATTTGCGTGAATTACAATTCGGCTCAGGCCCACATAGATCACGGTGATTACCTTGGGCCATGCTACAATAGCAGCTGCCCGGGTCAACTCCGTGTAGATCAAAACGATCTTCATTCCAAAAGAACACTAGGTGGAGAATCCAGTTTGAATGTTCATTCCAGTCACGAAGAATACTCCATCGATTATGATATTCATCCAAATCCAAGTTCAAGCAACTTTATACTTACACTGAATGAACACTCTTCTGAACTGATTGATGTCGTGGTTTACAATTCGTTTGGACAAGTAGCGGACAATTTTAAAGCAAACCTCGATGGCCATATTGTTTCTTTTGGCGATGAATATGCACCAGGCATATACTTCGTGTATTTGAAATTGAATCGTATGCTGATCACTCAGAAAATCATAAAACAGAAGCCATAATCTTTTTTCAACCTTTGTTCCTAAAAAGTCCCCTGCTATATCAGGGGACTTTTTTTTAATACATCGAAAACTTACACTTGTAAGTTCGGCATAAATCCGGGAACTATCGTCCCTGCATTTCGTTCTTATTCCAGCTAATTTTTAGTAAATGAAAGATTGCATCATTCGAAAACAAAACAAGGCATAATTGTCAAATTCGATTGAACTAAACCCGATCTCATGTACAATTATTAAGCTATATATGCGATGCGCCCAGCCTCCGTTGCGCTGCATGTCAATTACGGATTATCTTTCCAAATATGCTGACAGATCGCATCAAAGGAATGATGTGGATTCCTTCACAAATATTGCAAAGGCTATTAGATAAAAATTATCACAGCGAGAATCAATTTTTCTCCGAAAGGCAGACCACTATGAATCTGCAGCAATTAAATCAGGGGAAAATATAACGCCACTATGATTTCAATGCAAAATGTAGTTGAGTTAAAATCAGAATACTTCCGCAATTCTGACTGACTACCACTTCAGACCCAATAGGAAACCTATGGTGAAATTGGCGTCCCAATCAAATACAAAAGTTTTACAGCCGGTTTCATCTGCGATGGCTTTGTAAATATTGATACCCGCCCTTTGTTTCTCACCATTTGCATTGTATGCTTCGGGGGCTTTTAAAACAGTATAACGCTCTTTTCCATTGCGCACCTGTTTGGCTAATTCAAAAGGAATGCCGCCAATAATAAAACAAATCTCGCGATTGGCCTCGGGAATAGCGGTTACAGTCTTCCGTACATCCTTGTAAACCTGATCATCCGCAATAGATTTCTGGAAATATTTCGAACCATAACTCTCAAGTGCATCAACTCCTTTGGCAGTATGCCATGAAATTTTTGTATTTCCACTGCCAATATCTACTAAAAATGCATTCGCATAGTATGAGGAAGGCATCGCGCATTGAAGACCATAAGTCCCTTCCTGTTGCGGCGTTACTTCATTGACAAAGTATCCCAGACTTTTCAGCCCCTTGGCAATTTTAACTACGTTGGGTTCGTTTTTCGCACCTGAGCTCACCACGAAATGGATGTCTTTTCCAGCGACACCATAATCGAGCATTCCACGGATGTAGTTCTTAAGTCCCATGCGTACATCGTCATCCGTAGCCATGTGTTCATGAACAAGACTGGATCCAAATTCAGCTTTTTCAAGTTTCCAGTTTTTTTCTTTATCCATGAGTACAACAAAAGAATTGAATCCAGCCGCACCCAATTCGACCACTCCCCGAAGTTTTCCATTGACAGGTACGGGAGCCTGGTAGTTAAATGCTGACTGGGACTGAGCAGCAGCCTCCTCCTGATTTTGCTGATTTGACTGGGGTTTTTCCGGATTGGTATTGACAGGCTGTTCCACCTGTTCAGTAGCAGCAGGGGCTCCAAACTTTTCCTGAAGACCCGGAGCATATTTCTTATAAATGAAAAAGATAACCGCAAGTATAGCGACTACAATGAGGAAACGGGAAAAACGGGTTAATTGCATGTGAGCTGTTTTTGTTTGCTTGTAAAAATATCAATAAAAACAAAATGAACTGCCAGAAGTTCCCGTATTCGACAAGCTTAGTTGATTATCAGCCGAATCCGATTCCTCATTCGATGAAATGCCAGTGGCTGTAAATCTTTCAGATGGTGACTCCTAATTAACATTCAGGACTCCTTTTTTAGGCACAAGCCGGATTACGGGGTATTTCATTTTGCCAGTTCCTGCCCGCTTTTCAAATCATACACGACAAGGGCGGAAAGAATCGGCCAAAAAATATTAGAAGCCTTATCAGTATCCAAAAAATTGTTCAGAAAGCCGTGCACAAAATAGGTAATCACGGAACATGCCAGGGTACATATCAGGATGCGGTGGTTCCGATCCTGGATGCGGTAAAAGGCACGCATGGCATAATACATTGTCATGATAAATAAACTGAAAAAGATCAACAGCCCCGGAAGTCCGGTTTCTGCCAAGGGGCCCAGGTATTCGCTATGGGCGTTTCCCACATCGCCAAAATTGGTACTGATGGATGTGTAGTTCCTGCTGATCTGATAGGGTGCATATTCGAACATATACGTCCCGGGGCCAAATCCAAACCAGGGTTTGTCTTTCCACATCTCAATCGCAGAAGCCCATCGGTTGATGCGCTCCAGATTTGAAGGATCCGAGCTGATATTCGTGATACTTTCCGCATTTTCGACAAGGTCATCGCTTCCTGCCACTTTGTTGCGCTCCAACTCCATGAGCAAGCCATCCATATTGGCAAATACGTAAAGCAACACTCCAACGAAAACAAGCATCAGCCAACGAAAACGTATGCGAAATTGAAATACAAGCAGCAATAAAATCGCCGGAACAATACTAGCCCAGGCTGCACGTGAATAAGTGATGAGCGTTCCCGTGAGCAGGATGAGTATTGCCATAAAACTAAACATGCGTTTGACTACATCATCAAACGACAATCTGAAAAATCCAAAACACAAGGGAATCGTCATCGCCGAAATCGCACCCAGCACAGTATGGTCCTTAAAAAAGGGCTGCATGGTATACTGAGAGGGCTTGTCTTCAAAACCATACTGTGAAAGGTGTATGATATTGTATGAAGAAATAAGGACCATACCAATAATGAAAAGCAGAAAATACCGATATAGGCTCTGTGGCTGCCGAAAATACACGGCTGCGAGAAAATATCCGGGTATGATAAACCAGATCTTAGCAATTACGAATTTAACAGAGACGAGCTTGTCCACAGAGGTCAATGTGGTAACACACAACCACATGAAGTATATGTACAATAGAACACTGACCGGGTGTTTTAAAAAACGCTTGTCAACCTTATCACTTGACAACACCAGGTAAACAAACATCAGGACCAATAATGCTGCAATAGGCTCTGTTGGCAAGGAAAGACTCAATTTGCCCAGCTCAGCATCATGTGGATTGATAGAAAGTGGGGTACATAAAGCCAATGCAAAAAAAAGGATGTCGGGATCGTAGAAAACGGCTACCGAAAAAAAGAGAAAGAGCGGAAATAAAAGCAATGCATATATCTGAAAGTAAAAAGCAAGCCCGGTAATACCCAGACTGGTAATTACAAGAAGGGAAATCCATAGAGTTCTTGATGGGAGTTCTGGGGCAATCATCAATTCATCAGCCTTTTCGAAAAATCAGGCCAGCGGGCCTGGAACAACAAAAGTGAGATTGAGATCAACATGGCTGATACCAAACTGGCAAGTACGACCAGCCATCGAACCGGATACGCCTTTCTTTCCGCTGGTTCCGCAGCATCCACAATAAACTTCTGAGAGAATTGAATGTCCGCATCTGCACGAGTTTGAACAATATATTTGTTGATGAGCATCAGGTTGTCGAGTTCGCGTTCATACACCCGCTCCAGCTTGTCAAATTCCTCCCCCATTTTAATATTGGCATCCACAATCTGCCGCAAATCACGACGCTCACTGCCTGAAGACTGTCCATAGGCATCGATCAGATAGCCCCGCTGAAACTGACTCATAATCCCCTGGTCCGTCATGGACTGCATATCCCTTTTCAGGCTGTCGATAATTCTTTGTTGCTTATCATACTGAAGCTGTAAGCTTTTCAGCAGCTCATTGGCTCGAGCCTTCACCATTTGATATTTTATAGTATCCAGGTATTCGGCTATACTGTTTGCTATGTTTGCCGCCATTTGGGGCTCCTTATCCTGGACTGTTATTTGGATTGAGTTAAATTTGGTGCGCTTGATGTCTACATTGCCTTCATAAGCTTTACGGGTAAAAGTGAGCGCGGCCGGGTCCTCGCGGCGTATTTTGTAATGTGTAAACAGATCGAATTTGTGGATAATCCTGTCCTCCATACTCGTGGAGTTGAGGATCTCCAAAGCTTGCTCTGCCTCTCCGGTTTCACCAAAATCGCTGATGTTTCCCCGGCGAAAAGAAGTTTCATTGACTGGTGCCTGAGCAAGTTTTACTGGAAAAATAACCGTGGTGGATTTGTAGTACACCGGAAGGATCAGTGCCACCACCGCCGAACCGGCTATGGTACACACAGCTATGGTGCCAAGAAGACGTATGTTTTTGAGAATGACACGAATGAGTTCGGAGAAACTTAGAATTTCCATGCTTTGCGGGCTTGATATTTAAATAAAAACGCATTACGGCCGGGAATATTGAGCAGGCCCGGGCGAAACGAGCAGCGAAGATAGGAAATTGGGGCTAAGGCTATGCTTCATAGTATCATCCCGCCCCCGGCATTTGAAATACCCATGTTGAAAAGCAAAACACAAAAACCCTGGATGGCGCCTAATTATGACCTTTGCGATTTTAGCGGGACCCGTATGCATTTGAACAGCAGGAAATTATTAAATGAAGTAAACTGCAAAATTCAAGGAATCGCGATTTAAGCCGAATGTTGAATAAAATTGTGACGCCTTAAATCAACCGCATTGGATTAATGAATTCTCAGTTATCCCCGATTATTTTTTGATCTGCAATCTTGAATTTATGAGTTTCCTTTATTTTCCTTTTTATAGGCTGTTTATCTATACCCACTTCGTCCAACTTATATTCATGATTCTTCGTTTTGTTTTCCTTCAGTACAAATCTTTCAGACTAATTTAAGAAATAACACATTAGTGTATTTTTTTTTAAAAAAAAACTTGGGCTACAGAAGGCGAGTCATATTTTACAAAATAATTTGAATTGAATTTATACTTTTGAAAGACTTGATTTCACATTCGTAATTTGAAAAAATTAATAGCAACAAAATCAAATCTAGCCCTGCGCCATGTCAAAAAATAAAAGCTTAACATCCGATGAAACCTCACATTTACTAATCACTTTAAAATCGCGATTTGAAAAAAACGTCCATCGCCACAAAGGGATTGAGTGGTCCCTTGTCGAATCAAAGCTGAGGTCCCAAAATGCCAAGCTATGGTCTCTGTATGAAATGGAACGAACAGGAGGTGAACCAGATGTGGTATTCCCATTTTCTTCAAAACAGGAAACCCATGCATCGGGCTATATTTTTGTAGATTGCTCCGCCGAAAGTCCCACAGGGCGCAGAAGCCTCTGTTATGATCACGAAGCATGGGAATCCCGCAAAGAACATAAGCCAGAACATAATGTGATCGATCTCATTTCCACGATGGGAATAGAGCTTCTGAATGAAGAGCTATACAGGGAGTTGCATACATTTGGGATGTTCGATTCAAAAACATCAAGTTGGATCTTAACACCTTCCGACATCAGAAAACTAGGTGGCGCCCTATTTGCAGATTACCGATATGGTCATGTGTTTATCTATCACAATGGTGCCCAATCTTACTATAATGCCAGAGGCTTTCGCGGAATGCTGCAAATTTGATTCAGCAATCCAAAAACGCTTTTTCAACAAAAAATAAAAACGTAAAATCATACGATGAAAACTAAATCCATGACAATTGGGACCATCGTTTCCTTTGATAATCCCCAATTATCCTGTCAATTATTTGACTTTGGTTTTGATTTTGTAATTGTTGATTTGGAGCATGGGCATGTGACAGACCATTCCATTCTTAGCTTATTGCTTTCCAAAAAGCCACATAACAAGGTATTGATAAGGCTTTCTGAAATATCAGAAAAAGCGATTAAACATGCCCTGGATTTAGGCAGTGATGGTATTATCGCTCCACGTCTGGAATCAATGGAAGAACTTCATCTTCTTATCAAGTTTGCTTTCTATCCTCCAAAAGGAGCTCGAAGTGTGGGCTTGTGCAGGGCCACCCGCTTTGGCGATTTATTAAAGGAATATTCTAGTGAGTTTAAACCCATAATCCTCCCACAAATTGAAAGTGTAAAAGGACTTGAGATTATGAAAGATGTTTTATCCGAACAAACTGTCTTTGGTGTTTTTGTCGGTCCCTATGATTTGTCCTTCTCGTTAGGTATTCCCGGACAGTTTGACCATCCCGCTTTTATAAATGCTTTTGATTCGGTAAGGCAAATTTGTGATGAAAAGGACAAAGTATTTTGTATGTATTCGCATCATTCCGAAGGAGCCATGCAACTCTTGAAACAGGGAGTTCAAATGGTCGTAATTGGAACAGATAGCAGTATTTTCCAATCTGCCTACAAAAGAATCATACAAACCATAAGCATATAGAAATTGGACCTGGGGAAGATTAGTTTACGTACATAAAAGTGAGTACCTTAAAACAATAAAAACAAAACACATAAAAAAAGCGAACCTTATAGGTTCGCTTTTTAGTTCATATTTTTTATTCCCGTGTCGATCAGAATTGGTCTAAATTCATGACTTTATTCCAGGCGGAAATAAAATCTTTAACAAATTTTTCCTTAGCATCTGCACATGCATATACTTCAGCAAGGGCACGCAATTCTGAATTGGAGCCAAAGATCAAATCAACCCGTGTACCCGTCCACTTGACATGTCCCGTAGAACGATCACGGCCTTCGAATAACTCTTGTGCCTCAGAGACGGCTTTCCAGCTTGTTCCAAGGTCTAAAAGATTGATGAAGAAATCATTCGTCAGCGCCTCCGGATGCTTGGTAAAAATGCCGTGTTTTGAATGATCAAAATTGGCATTTAAAACCCGCAATCCCCCAACAAGTATGGTCATCTCGGGCGCACTAAGGCATAACAGTTGCGCCTTATCAACTAACATCTCTTCCGCTTTGGCGGTGTGTTTTGATTTAATGTAATTGCGGAAGCCATCAGCCGCAGGCTCCAATACTGCAAAAGATTCTACATCTGTTTGCTCCTGAGAGGCATCTGCACGGCCCGGTTTAAATGGGACCATTACCTTTAAACCTGCATTCATAGCTGATTTTTCAATCGCGGCGCATCCCCCCAAAACGATAAGATCTGCCAAAGAAACTTGCTTGCCACCAGATTGTGAAGAGTTAAATGATTTTTGAATTCCTTCAAGTACATCCAAAACCTTTTTAAGACGGACCGGATTATTGACTTCCCAATCTTTTTGGGGTGCCAACCGGATGCGGGCGCCATTTGCCCCGCCACGCTTGTCAGATCCGCGGAATGTTGAAGCAGATGCCCATGCAGTGGATACCAAATCTGAAACAGAAAGCCCGGAGTCAAGAATAGTCTTTTTCAAACCGCTGATGTCATTCTCTTCAATTAATTTATGTGCTACCGGAGGAATTGGATCTTGCCAAATGAGGACTTCGTTTGGGACCTCCGGCCCCAGGTAGCGCGAAATCGGACCCATGTCGCGATGTGTCAGCTTGTACCATGCACGTGCAAAAGCATCTGCAAACTCATCCGGATTCTCGTGAAAACGTCTTGAAATTTTCTCGTAGGCCGGATCATAACGCAGAGCGAGATCTGTAGTCAACATAATCGGGGTGTGCCGCTTCGAAGGATCATGCGCATCAGGCACTGTACCTTCTCCCATGCCATGCTTGGGCTTCCATTGTTGTGCTCCGGCGGGACTTTTCGTCAATTCCCATTCGTAGCCGAAGAGATTCCAGAAAAAATTATTGCTCCACTTTGTCGGGGTTGTCGTCCAGGCGCCTTCCAGACCACTGGTAATGGTATCCCCTCCTTTTCCGGTGCCGAATGTATTTTTCCAACCAAGACTTTGTTCTTCAATACTGGCTGCCGCAGGTTCAGGACCAACATATTTGGAAGGATCTGCAGCTCCATGTGTCTTTCCAAAAGTGTGACCTCCCGCTATCAATGCAACGGTTTCTTCATCATTCATTGCCATTCGTCCGAAAGTTTCGCGTATGTCGCGTGCTGCCGCCAATGGGTCAGGATTCCCATTTGGACCCTCCGGATTGACATAAATGAGCCCCATCTGGACTGCAGCGAGTGGATTTTCAAGCTCCCGGTCCCCTGTATATCTTTTATCTTCAAGCCATTTACCTTCAGAACCCCAGTAGATGTCTTCTTCCGGCTCCCAAACATCTTCACGACCTCCACCAAAACCAAATGTTTTAAAGCCCATCGATTCAAGTGCACAATTGCCTGCGAGAATCATGAGGTCCGCCCATGAAATCTTTTTGCCATATTTCTGCTTAACGGGCCATAACAATAAGCGGGCTTTATCCAGATTTGCGTTATCAGGCCAGCTATTCAGCGGGGCAAATCTCTGGGTACCCGAACCGGCTCCTCCCCTGCCATCTGAAATCCGGTATGTACCTGCACTGTGCCAGGCCATCCGGATAAAAAATGGACCATAATGTCCATAATCTGCAGGCCACCAATCTTGCGAATGAGTCATAAGCGCTACTATATCTTTTTTAACAGCTGCCAGATCAAGACTTTTGAATTCTTCCGCATAATTGAACTCAGAATCCATTGGATTGGATAAAGAAGAATTCTGACGCAGAATATTTAATTTTAATTGATTGGGCCACCAATCCTGGTTTCTTGTACCAGATCCGGCTCCTTTTTTCAACACTCCGTTATGAAACGGACACTTGTTTTCTTCATTGGGATTTTCGTTTGCCATTTTATTAGAATTTTAAGTACTACAATTATATTTATTTTTACAAACACTAAGCATTTTTTAAACATTTCCAATGCCAATAAGTTCGTCAAACTGTCTAAAATCATGCATGAAGATGCCCATTGTCATCCTGCCCAATATGGTGTCTATTTCATAATTAAAATCGTCGCTCTCAATTAAAATTTCAATTTCTCAAATTAGAATTATTTTTAAAGTTTGCCTTCGTATGGCGCATGCAAAATAATAACTCTTTTATGTTTTGAAAGTTACAAGCTGCGTTTCATATCAAATTCTATGTTGTGGTTCATTTCGGTTATTTGATTCAGATAAAAATATGGAGATTAATTTCTTAATTCCTTTTGGCAGAACCAATTCATTTGATCAACCCTTCTCTTTGAAAAAACGATGCTCAAATTATCGATACCGGGATCAACGACATAAAAGATATTCGCGATTCCTCAGCAAAAACGCTTCAGGCTATGATAACGGATACTACTGTAGAACAATCATAAATCCAACAAATAAAGTATCTTCGTAGCTGAACTTATGTAAATTGAAAATTTATATAATTTTTTTGTTGCTCCCCTTTTATTCCGCATTGACGGGTCAACATACGCATATCGTCACAATACCTTCCGGTGGCAATTGCTGCTGCGGTCAATACACCGAACTATTCTTTCCCAATCTGGATTTTGAGGAACCCCCTCTCCCACCGCCAGGCGGACTGATTACCTATTCAGCCGGGGATTTTTTTGGAGGTTGGACTTGCACCCGAGCCACTATTGATTACAAAGATGCTTTTTTTGGAAATTTGACGCTTGGCAATCCCAACGGGCGATCCAATTTCATTGACCTTCACGGTTCTCCCGGATTTGGGGCCATCGAATACAACCTGACCGGATTAACGCCAGGAAATATGTACCGCATAGAGTTTTGGACTGCACAAAATGGCAGTGGCTACACGTCAACGGGTACTCTAAAAATTGCAGGCGGGGCCTGGCTAAATGTAAATTGGACGGTATCTGTTGATGGAAGTGTTTTCTGGTTTAAAGAAAGCCATGAATTTATGGCGCTTGCTTCTACTGCGAAAATGGAATTCAGCAGCGTTGGAGGTAGTGAATGGGGAGGCACCTTACTAGATGATATCCGAATCTTTGAATGCCCGGGCGACATGGAAGCGCCTGAAGTATTGAATCCGCCGGATGATGTCGAAGTGGAATGCGACAAATACATTCCAAAAGTGCCTGTGCTTAACGTCAATGATAATTGTGACTTAAATCCGGATTTTACTTATAAGGAAAAGACACAACTAATTGACCCATGCACAAAAACAATCACAAGAAGCTGGGACATCAAAGATGATTGCGGAAATCTGACACATGTCGAGCAAATCATCACAGTTGCGGATAAAACCCCACCTGAAATCAAGAAGTCTCCGGTAAATGCATATACCTATTGCAATTCGGATGTACAAAAACTTTTTGCGGACTGGCTTAAAAACAATGGAAATGCTGCTGCCTACGATGATTGCGGCAAGGTAAGCTGGCGTTCAAACTACGAACATCTTCCACAAAAATCATGTGATACCGTTCTTGTCGAATTTATCGCACAGGATCAATGCGGACTTGAAACAAGCGTGTATGCAAACTTCTACGTCCTGGATACATTGCCCCCCAAAATCAGTAAAGTGGCGCAAAGTCAGAACGTGCAATGCAACCCTGCCTGGCGAGACTCCCTCAAAGTTTGGTTATTTTATCATGCATTCGCCGAAGCAATTGATGAATGCGACACCGTATTCTGGTCCAATAATTTTAAAGGGGATACCACCACATCACCACTGGATGTTACCTTCTATATGAAGGATCTCTGTGGCAATACAGATAGCACGAAAGCCCAGTTCCTTCATCGTTCCGGAAGTGATACCTTGATCGTAAATAAAACATCATGTACGGTTGTGCAGTCAAGCTCAGACACCTTGATTTTTCATGCAAGCGTGTGCGATAGCATTGTGATCGTAAATACACTTCGCGTATCATCAGACACCATCCATCTGCATTTCAATACCTGCGACCCGAATCAAAAATCAGAGGACAGTTTGTATCTCAAAAACTCAGCCGGCTGTGACTCACTCGTCATTCGAAGCTACACGCTGCACACAATACCCGTCCAGCAAATACAGGATTTTTCTTGCTCCTACAATGCGACGAGTTATGATACACTTCGCCTGTCCGGACAATATTGCGATTCACTCATTGTGACGGCACACATTCCCCTGCGGAAGGATTCCGTCTTTCTGACAACCAGTAGTTGTGACAGTACGCAACGAGGCATTTTTATCAAGACTTTTAAAAATCAATTCGGCTGTGATAGTGTCGTCCAAACCCAAGTCAACTACTCCCCACAAAGCATTACACATGTACAGTCTTTTGAATGTGGACTTAAAACTGTCTATACTGATACAAGTATATTCAGTTCTGCCTTATGCGACAGTCTCGTAATAACTGAACACCTACCCTTGCGCACGGACAGCGTGTTCCTGAAAACGCATACTTGCGATCCCTCAAAGGCAGGCCTTTTTACAAAAATATTTAAAAATCAACTTGGTTGCGATAGCACCGTAATTGAAGAGGTCTTCCTGGATCCAAAGCACTATTTCACAATCATTCATTACAGCTGCTTCCCCTCGGATACCGGCAGTCAACAGAATATTTTTAAAAACCAGTTTGGATGCGACAGTATTATTGAAACAAAAACTTTGCTTCTAAAATCAGACAGCAGTTTTGTTCAAAAATTTAGTTGCAATCAGATGGATGCAGGTATCAAAAGAGAGACCTTCATAAACACAAAAGGATGCGACAGTATCCTGATTACTAAAACGGATTTTGTAAAAGCGGATACCAGCTACCGGTTAAAATTTACTTGCCAATTCAATCAACAAGGATTGGACACGCTCATCCTTCCTGGCGCATTCTGCGATAGTGTCCTAATCATTGAAACAATATTTTCCCCATCCGATACAACTTATCAAAAATCAAGCAGCTGCCTACCCTGGAAAGCAGGCAAGGACAGCATCATACTGATGAACCACAATGGATGCGATTCCCTGATCTATATTCAAACAGAATACAAACCCCTTCGTTTAAACATCTCTGTTGATTCCATAAGTTGCCACAATGCTGCCGACGGACAAGTGTACATAAACAATCCGGATGATTTTGGTCAATCCTTCAGTTTACTCCTCAACAATACAAATGAAGGCAGCAGGACCCGTATCGGATCCCTAAAAGAGGGCTCCTATCAAGTGTTCGTTAAAGATAGCATGGGGTGCCTCAGCGACACTGTCAATTTTTTCCTAAACAATCCGGAAGCCTTAAACACGGATCTCGGTCCTGATTTGCTGGTCAATGCCCATGAAATCTTTTCCATTAAATTGAATTACAACAGAAAGCCAAAAAGCATTCAATGGTTTCCATCTTCTCTGGGGAGTTGCGCAAATTGCGAAGAATTAAGTCTCAGCACGGATGTAGATATTTGGGTTTATAGCCTGAGTACCGATGCCCGCAATTGCCAGTCCCTGGACTCCGTATTCATACGCATAAGAAAAGACAGCAAAGTCTTTGTCCCCAATGTGTTCTCTCCAAATGGAGACAACATCAATGACTATTTCTATGTGATTGGAAATGATGATACCAGGATTGAACTTTTTCAAGTGTATAGCAGGTGGGGCGAATTACTATTCAGCACAGAAAGCAGCATTCCAAACAAAGCGGAAACAGGCTGGAACGGGAATTTCAAAGGAGAAAAAATGAATCCGGGAGTGTACGCGTACTACGTGAAAATCAGAAACAACAATGGACAGTTGTTGGAGTTAAAGGGAGATTTGACCTTGACCAGATAATTATACATTTTAGAAGGAAATAAACAACCGATTGCGATCTAAATTCCACATTTAAAAATAAATCATCAAATGGACTCTATTGCACCAAATATTTTCGTGGAGGACATCCAAAAAACTATTGAGTTTTACAAACTACTTGGCTTCACGATCGTAGCAAGTGTTCCAGAGCAAGGCGACCTGATTTGGGTCATGCTGGTTTGTGGCAAGGTCACATTTATGTTTCAAACTTTTCAAAGTTTAGGAGAGGAGCTTCCGGAGGTAAGCAGGCAAAACGGAGGTTCTCTGCTTCTCTATATTCAAATAAAAGAAATCAGAAAGTTTTTTGAAAGTATAAAGGATCAGGTGAAAATTCTTAAAGGACTGGAAACGACATTTTATGGAGCTACGGAATTTTCAATCAAAGATCCTAATGGATATGTCCTGACATTTGCCGAAGACGAATAAATTATTCAAGGATAATTGCAATATGACGAAGTGTGCCTGCGCCAAAACCCGATTCGTATTCATCAAAAATTACGGGCAGAATTATGGGATGAATTGGAAATCATAGCAGTCCGCATGGATCCCGGATCGTAAAAAAAGAATTAAGATCCAATAGTGCTAAAACCCTTTTTTTAAATTTTAAAACTTACATCATGAACCTCAAAACCACCACATTTGCAGTATGCATTCTGATTCTCATCAACTCTTGCAGTCCAAAATTTAATATCAATGAATACATTCCGTCCGTTGATTTCAGGGGTGTACGCATCGATAAACTCGAACCGGAAATCAATATATTGAATAGTACTTTGAAAGTAAAAATCAATCTGAAATTGAAATTTCGCTTCAACAATCCTTACGACATAGCATTGACGATACCCGACCACGAATTTAAATTTAAAATGAGTGGCCGGCCTATTGCACAATTATCTAAATCAAAAGAATCCTTTGTCATTCCTCCCAAAAGCAATGTAATCCAAACCTATGCTCTGTTGCTGGATCTGGATCCCGGAGCTTACCTGCATGATTTTATGGGAAAAGACAATCCGTACTCCTTTGAAAGTACATTTCACATACTGATCAAGGATTACGTAAAAGATAAATATGCCTCCAGTGCATTAAAATACATATTTAAATCCGATCATATTGACGTACCCTTTGAATTTGGAGACACGCTTCGTTTGGCTCTGCCACCAAAAATTCATCCGACACTTAGTGAATTTGCCCATATCGATTTCCTGGGAAGAACCAATGAAATAAACTTGAGCCCTATGGGTCCTTTTGTAAATTTTCTAATCAACCAAACCATAGGCATTTATGCACCCACATGGGAGGACCCCTTCCGGATCCGAAATGTAAACCCCGCTGATCTAATTGTTGAAAAATTAACTGTGGTGGACCCACAAGCAGACAAAAAATGGCAGGATTTTAAAAACAAATGGAACGACGTAAAAAACAATTTAAAAATTGAATATCCCGGGCCAAATACAAGCGGATTTAAAATTTATATCCCTTTTGACATTGAAAACCCAAATGAGTTTCCCATTGAAACGAGTTTCATCACCGCAAATGCAGTGTACAATAACAGCTACAGTCCGTATATTATTGAATTCAAGTCGGCAGATGCTTCAAAAATGATTCCCGGTAAAACAAAGAAAAAATACTATATGAGTTGGCAAACAAATTTCTTCAATGGAAACATTTTGCAAATGTTTGGCAATGGAGAGGCACTTCCCTATACACCAGGAATTCAAGGTAAAATCGGGATGGATTTTGGGTACGGCATTATGGAAATACCGATAGACATCCGTGTACCCCTTAAATTTGGGAATAATTAATAATTTCAGGTTTTTGATTCGGCATGAATGGACACTGCTTGTACATCAGCTGCATTTTTCGATTCACAAAATAAAATAGCTCATGCCATACAGAGGACAGATACTCATAAATCCGTTTACGGGAGATCAATACGAATTCCTTGAAACAGCAAAAGACTCCGGAGGAGTGCGGGTAATCATGAAAGCTACTATAATCAGTCAGGGACCATTAGTCCCTCAACATATGCATTTGTATCAGGATGAACAATTTAAAGTTGAATACGGAAAACTCACCCTATGGTCTGAAGGAAGGATAAGTTTCCTGGAAGGAGGAGAAGAGAAACTACTTCCCAAAAACAAAGCCCATAATCATTACAATTCCGACTCCGAACCCGTATGCTATATTCACACGGTCACACCGGCCCTTGACTTTGATTATTTCATTGAAAATTTGATTGGGATGTCTTCTGATCCGGAAGCCTTGAAGCGCAAAGAGAGTTTACTCCAAAAAATAGTCAGTTTGCGTTATTTAGACAGCAAGGCTCTTCTCACGGAAAAACCGGCATGGCTTCAGAATTTTCTCATGTACACGCTGGCCCCCATTGCCCGAATGCTTGGTTACCGTGCTTTATACAAAAAATACACTGGAATTGAAAAATAGACCGGATTTTGCCCTGCGCAATTCCACTAAAATGCCTGAAATGGATTCAAAAACATCTTTTTACATTTCGTTTACATCGTTTTACAGGCAAATGGAAAGAGCCATGCAAGGCAAAAATACCTTTGAGCTATTACTTCATTAAAATCATCAGTTATGACTTTCCAATTCATTTCATTTTTACTCCTGTTTGAGTCTCTTGTTTCCTGTCAAAAAAATGCAGTCGAATCCGCATCCCCTTTAGCTAAAATCATATATGAATCCGATGACGTGGGCCAGACTTGGGTCGACATCAGCGCTTCCATTCCGGATAGTCTGAATGCATCTTGCGTGTACACGGAGGGAAACCAAATTCTACTTGGAGATTTACATGGAATTCACCGGGCAAAACTGGGTTCTGGGGCTCTTGAATGGAAAAAAGAGTCTCTATTTGATAAAAATGTAAGCGATTTTTTCCCGGGGAAACAAGGTATTTATGCCCGTGTATACCCTGACGGGATTTTTCAGGAAATTCGGGGTACCGGTATTTGGAAAAATGTATTTCCGGAATTGACCGCGCTTGTTCCCTATTGCATTTTAGAAACTTCAGAAGGCAGCATCCTCGCCGGCTGTTCGAAAGGCATCTTCAAATCTTCAGATGCCGGAACATCCTGGAAGCAAGTATATGAAAATGATGGTATTACGAGCATCATTGCCGCTGATGGACTTCTTATGGCCGGAAGTTTTCAAGGTATCCTTCGTTCAAAGGATGGCGGTGAGCATTGGGACATTGTGCTACATGAGGAAAAGTCAAAACACGATGTGTGTTATTTGGGTGGTAAGTTTTTATCTTTGGCGAATGTAGGTGCAAGCTGGAGGGAAGTCATGACAAATCCGGAAGCTTATACCGGAAAACTGCGGATTTCTGAGGATGGGGGAAACAGTTGGAAGCGCATTGATTCTGGTCTTTTTCAGCTGAAATTTATCTTTACTGAACAAGAAAAGAATTCACCTATGTATGTGATCCGGGATGTAAAACGATGTGGTGAGCATTTATTTTGTAGTGTCAGCAACGGCATTTACCGCTCAAACGACTGGGGGAAGAGCTGGAAACTTGTCCTTCCCGTTGAAGGGAACAAGGTTTATATGCTTGTGGTTTCAGGAAAACAACTATTCGCCGTACAGGTATTCAACGGCTGTTGAAAAAAAGGCCCTAAATTTCGGGCATGCCTCAATTTCGGGATTTGAATAGTTTCCGTGGATTGTTTTTCTGCCTGGTGCAAGTTTTTCTGTGGCAGGTCCATTTGCAAGGTCAAACCGTGCAAGGGCCTGATGCAGATAAAGTGAATCTCGCACTTCGTAAAACCGCAGATGCCCTTTTGCGGCTTTCAGGGGATAGCACCAGCCGGATTCCTGTAATCGAACAGCCACGTCAAGGCATTTGGCGGGTGCGTCTGAATCAGGCATTTCGTTACGAACAGCTTCCATTTTTATTACAGGAATCTCTTGACCAGTACCAAATCAGTCAAAGTTATGAAGTATCCATACGTAGATGCGAGGACGCCGCCATTGAACTGGGATACCACCAATGGGATTTGACAAAAAAAGCGCCCATACCATGTACCGGCAGAGATCTGCCAGAATCTTGCCGCTATATAGAAATTCATTTTTTGAATTCTGAGGCAACATCGACCAACTGGATGCTAATGGCTTCGGGGGTTCTGTTTGCTCTGATTTCAATTTTTGGTCTCTGGCAGTTGTTCCTCAGAAGAACAAAACCCACTTCTGTGCAGGCTTCAGATAGCTCAACAGAATGGTTGGACTTTGGAAACTCGAAACTGAACGTGCAAGGCCAACTGCTGTTGTGCGGGGAACGCATGCAATCACTGACCTTCAGAGAAACAAAATTGCTGCATTTGTTTGTAAGTAACTTAGGAAGCCTGCTCGAACGGGATTACATCCTACAGCAAGTCTGGGCAGATGAAGGTGTACTTATAGGACGCAGCATGGACGTCTTTGTTTCCCGGTTACGCAAAAAACTTGCTGAAGATCCCATCTTACGTATCGTTGCCATACATGGCGTCGGTTACCGCATGGAAACGGGAAAACAAGAAAAGGACTTATCAACAGAAATCTGAAATTCAGAATCCCACATTGAAAATAAAATGCAAATATCTGTACCTTGGTACCGGTTTCCGATCTTAATCATGTATTAGATTTTTCAATTTAGAGGCTTCCGGATTTAAGTTGTCAAAAATACTAACATTCGTTTGTAGACATCTCTGAAAATCTCCCGTCTCTAAAATGGAATTTGGTCTTTAAGTTAAAAAAGATTAAAAGCGCCGTCCTATGAATTCCCTGAAAGAAACGATGTTAAAATATTCTTCAAGCCTCAAACGGCTGCCTTCCCTGGCTGTGCTGCTCGTTTTTAGCTATTGTGCGCACACACAAACCTACGGGGTTCATGGAATGGTCGTTTCATCCAATTCGCTCGCATCCCAAATTGGTGTGGATATTCTGAAAAAAGGCGGCAATGCCATTGATGCGAGTGTTGCTACAGCCTTTGCTCTTGCAGTAACCCTGCCATCCGCCGGCAATATTGGTGGTGGAGGCTTTTTGGTCTTTATGCCTTCCAAGGGAGAAGTGACCACCATTGACTTTCGTGAAAAGGCAGCCCTGACTGCGAGTCCAAATATGTTTTTGGATCCGTCGGGTAAGTTAATCAGCGGGATGAACCATGAAAGTATAAAAGCCGTAGGGGTTCCGGGTACCGTAGCAGGATTGTTTTTAGCGCACAGAAAATACGGGAGGCTAAAATGGAAAGAATTGTTGCAACCGGCAATTGACCTAGCAAAGAAAGGGTTTAAAATTTCGTACTCCCTTTACCAGGAGGCACTTTGGCTCAATCAGAATGCAAAAGAGGGAGATTTCATGTATTCCTATTTCCGGAACACTAAAGGTGATATCGTATTACCAGGAGAAGTCTGGAAGCAGCCTGCACTTGCAAAAACTTTAACCGCTATCCAGGATAAAGGACAGGATGGATTTTACAAAGGAGAAGTGGCTCAGGAAATCGAAGATTACATGAAGAAAAATGGAGGCCTCATAACAAAACAGGATCTCGAAAAATACAAAGCTATAGAACGCAAGCCTGTCAAAGGAAGCTTTAAGGATTTTGAAATATATTCCATGGGGCCACCAAGTTCAGGCGGAACTGCTCTGATTGAAATGTTGAATATGCTCGAACTTGTAAACCTGGACTCCATCGAATTCAATTCAAGTCCTTATGTACATCTGATTGCGGAGGTGATGCGAAGAGCTTTTGCAGACAGGGCCGAATATATGGGAGATCCGGATTTTAATGTAAACATGCCCGTGACACAACTTACATCCAAATCATTTGCAAGAAAGAGGTTTGCAAACCTGGATTGGACAAAAGCTTCCGTGAGTGACTCCGCTTACTTTGGTCATCCCTATGATGGAAATCATACCACGCATTTGTCTGTTGCAGACAAGGAAGGAAATGCCGTTTCACTTACCTATACACTTGAAGATTGGTATGGCTCCAGAATGGGTAATGATAAATTGGGTTTCATATTTAATAACGAGATGGGTGATTTTAATGCCGTCCCTGGCATTACGACATCAACGGGCCAAATTGGAACAAAGGCGAATCTCATTGCCCCCGAAAAAAGAATGTTATCCAGTATGACCCCAACTATTGTCGCTAAAAATGGCAAACCCTACCTGATCATTGGATCTCCCGGCGGAAGAACTATCATCAATACCGTTTTCCAAACCGTTCTCAATGTCCTTGGTTATGGCATGCGCATTGATAAAGCAATTGAAGCTATGAAAGTCCACCATCAGTGGCTTCCCGATGAGTTGGTCTATGAAGAGCATCTCATGTCTCCGGATACCAGAGCTGCCCTGGAGAGGATGGGCCATCATATGAGGGCCGTTCAAAATCTGGGGTCTCTTATGGGTATCACATTTGATGCAAACTCAAATGTATACATAGGTGCATCAGATTCATCAGCTACGGACGGTGCTGCAGTCGCTTATTAATTTCGAAAGAGTAGTAAATGACTTACCTGCTGATCGATAGTTAGCTTTTGGTTATTAATAAGTATCTCCTAATCCTCTACTCCATTTTACAGCCCATCGAATCCCAATCCTGGGTGCAGAAAATACACGAAAATTAATAAAGCCCTTGCCACTGCAATCACCTTTTAAATTCATTTCAAGAGACTAAAAACAGCGACTTTTGCAACATCCAATTAAATCAGGCCATTGATGCCAATCCTTATGCATCGTTTACATTTTTAGGACTTCTAATTAGGACTTACAAAAGCAGTTGGTAGATTCCTCGTTTGACATATTCCAAATCAAACAATGCTATGCATTATTGACATTTCTCTAATCCACTGGCAAAAATGCCTTCCGGCAAGGATTCGCAAACCGTATAAGATACCTGTGCTTTGAGATATCCTTTAACAGTTCCCGCAAACTCAGCTGGCGTGCCATCCTTTAATTTTGCCTCATAAGAAATTCTAAATTTACCAATTGTATTGGGAAAAGTTAAACAGCCTTCCTGCTTTTGTGCATTTAACATATTTGATATCACACAGGTTAATGCACTCAGCGCCTTTCCTTTTAACTTCTTCGTTAGATTATTCGAAAGGCCTATGCTTGTGCCATAAGACACCGGAACATTGTCCTCAACAAGTAAGTCAATATAATAATTTGGGTCGTCAGTGTAGGAATAAGAAATATCATAATACATAATATCAGCGGGCGATAATATATCCGGAACAACTTCAAGGCTAAATCCATTAATGGAAAAACTTTCCACGGTTGCATCAGCAGGAATATTGAATAGATTTAGGACATCTTCCCTCCCCAGCCTTACATAAGCATAATAAACCTTGCCCTGAAATGTATTTTCAAAGGGCATGCTCCTGCTTTCATTATAACTCACCTTCCGGCTATCCGTGCAGGCAACGATCAGGAAGCCTGATAGAAAGATGAAAAGAATTAAAGATTTCATTATTTTAGGTTTTATGTAGATGAAAGATTTTCATTTTAAAACTGAATATGCATTCCAAATTCACCAAACGGAGCTTTCGCATAATGGACAGCAGCATGTATTCGAAGTTTTCCCCATTTTAGACCCCCTCCTATTCCAATAAATATTGGAAAATCATTTTTTAAAGCAAGAGTCACCTCCCGATTTCCCTGATCCGGATCTTCATGGTAACGTGCATCAAGAGAGGCCGTTTGAAACCCAATAGTTCCGAAATAATAAGCATTCTTTCCACTCTGTCCTGCCTCGGTATGAATATAATGACTCAGGTAGTCAAAATAATACCCGCCTTTAACAAGTTGCATCGCATAGCCACCCGTCCAAAACCAATTTTTAAGATTCAAATACTGTCCTATATCGTGTTTTACCCCAGCTCCAAATAAGGTAAGCTTTCCAAAGTCTCCCTTAAAATCATACGCCACGAACCGTATGCTTAATTCCGTACCATATAACCCACCGATAGTCAGTTGAGGCAAGGCCATTGGAAACAGCACGACATCACGACCTCCCTGAAATACATATTGGGTTCCATTCACTCCATCCACAACCACAGCCTCGTTACTTCCAACTATCGTTGGGACATCCGCTTTTGTAAGCGGCTCAAAAGGATATTCTGTTGTTGCGGAAAATGTCCTCAAATTATCTGACACATACCCTACCATGCTTGAGATTCCTATCCGGAAATAAAGACCGGAATCAATTTTTCCACCTACGTTCCATCCCGAATGAAATGTCCCTGCCATCAGGTCAGGAAGAGGCTGCAAATAGGATTCCTTATTGGATCCCACATAATTTTGAAGCAAATCATCGAAACTCTGCGCTTGCACGACGATTGTCGATAATGCAAGAACCAAAATTATCAGGCGATTCATAATTGTTTTTTTCAATTGTATGATACGGCGAGTACTTTTCAAATGACTATCGTCATCCGGAATTCCAATAAGCATCATAAAAAGATCCCATGAGATCTACAATTCAAAATCGCGGATATAACGTGCTTGCATTAGAAGAAGCTTTCCTTTTAAGAAAATAAGCAGACCAGCGATTGCAGATATAGCGCTATTCCGGATATATGCCAAAACGAAATCCTGCATGGACTTAGGTAAAATGCACGTTACAATATTTTATATTGCAACTTTCTTAAAAAAATTAAAATTTACAATGCTCTTACATCCTCGTCTATATTTCTTTACATTGATCGTTTTAGCCTCCTTATCTCAAATTTGTGGTCAAACAAACTCAGGATTCCGCCTCGTAGCATACTATGCAGGATTATCCATTCCTATTGACAGCTTTGACACAGATAAACTGACCCACCTCATCTTTTGCTTTGGCCATCTTTCAGGCAATCGCCTGCATATCGCCAATTCCACGGACAGCAATACAATCCTGAAAATGGTACAACTTAAAAAGAAAAATCCCAATATGAAAGTGATGTTATCGCTTGGAGGCTGGGGAGGTTGCCAAACTTGCTCTGAAGTGTTTAATTCGCGAAAGGGTCGCTCAGAATTTGCGCAGTCCGTCAAGGAAATAACGAACTATTTCAAAGCAGATGGCATCGACATTGACTGGGAATATCCTGCTCTGAAAGGATTTCCGGGCCATCGCTTTTCAGCAAAGGACCGCTCAAACTTCACCGCTCTGGTTAAAGAACTTCGAAAAGTAAACGGACCCGGATTTGAAATCAGTTTTGCAGCCGGGGGATTTACTGAATACATCGAAACTTCAATTGAATGGAATAAAATAATTAAATATGTCAACTTTATCAATATTATGTCCTATGATCTCGTACATGGTTTCAGTACTGTAAGTGGACATCACACACCACTGTATTCAACCGAAAAGCAAAAGGAGTCTGCCGACCATGCGATCCGGCTTTTATTAAATTTCGGAGTACCTGCCGATAAACTGGTCATCGGGGCAGCCTTCTATGGTCGGTTTTTTAAAATTGATGAGGGCCACCCTGTGAACTTGTATATGCCATGCATATTTTCACACGGATTCTCTTCAAAATACATTTCGGATTCCATATCCCAACAAAATGGATTTGAAATCAAATGGGACTCTACAGCTCAGGCTCCCTATGCAATTCACAACTCAAGGAGATTGCAGGCTAGCTATGATAATGAAAAATCGGTGGCTCTAAAAACGAAGTACGCACTTAGCCATCATTTGGGAGGCATTATGTTTTGGCAATTGCTCGATGACAAACCGAAACATGGTTTGCTTGAAATCATTCACAAAAACATCCAACAGGAATTCCGCTAATATCGAAATGCAATTTTTTTAAGTTGGTAAACTGAAAGCCCTGCGCTTAAAGACCTGAACTCGCAACAAGCACTTTGAACGTATAGGTCCGTCCACTTAAAGTTGCTCGACCGAAATAAATTCCCGCAGGTTTGTCCTGGATGAAAACACTCTGATTCAACCCACTATCATTTTCAAAGTGTTGCAGATATACAAGTGCACCCGAGGCGGAATAAATGCCCAAGGATTCCATTTTGCCTGCACATTTGACCTGAAAGGATCCACCATTAGGATTGGGGAACACCTGAATATACTTATCGGAAACATCATTATTTGACACAGGAGTGCATTCGAAATAAAATTCCTTTTTGCATTGATTGGTATCTGTAATGATCAATGAAATGGATTTCTCAAAGGTCTCGATGGTATCCGTCCGGGCACCTGTACTCCAAAAATAAAGTAAAGGACCCAAAGTAACTTCAGGCACAAAAAACAACTTACAACTGTTTGGATTCTTAGCTGGTTCGGACACAATACGGCCCCTTATTTCAGGAAACAAGTTGATTTCCTTTTGTGCATCCGCCATACAACCAAGTGAATCAGTTACCCTGAGGAAATACGTACCTGGCTGTTTAATATTAATAGATTGTGACTGCTCACCTGTAGACCACTGATAACTTACAAATTCTTCAGTTCGCAGCTCCGCCTGAGTTCCGCGACAAAATGCATTCGGACCAAAAATGTGCAAGTCCGGTTCCGGCCACACGCGCACGCGAAACGAATTTTTGATACTGGAATGACCTAAACAATTTAAATACAATTCAACCTGAAAAATGCCAGCACTGTCAAAATTCAAGGCAATTTCGTGTGCGTTCAAATATTCTACTTTTGCTCCAGCCCCAGTAATTTCATGATCTGAAAAAGAATAGCCAGCCTTAACCAAATTAGAATCGTTTACAATCAATGATTGCCCTTTGCATATTGCAAAGCTATCCACTCCAAGCCAGGAAGAATTAAAGTATAAAGAACTGGATCTTGCCAATGAAATCAATCTGTGATTTCGGTTTAAATTATAATCGTTGTCATTCGGCAAAAGCACATGTTCATTGCTCATCAGCATAGCAAATGGGTCATAACGCAACAATATAAAGTAAGTCTGATTGGGCACCGCTTTTGGAAAAACAACACCCACTGTTAAATTGGTATCGACCAACACACTATCACTTCGAAGCAAGGCTGCACGGCGATCTATGATCTTCGTGGAGTCTGCCGGATCGCGCAACTCCACCAACACCCAACGGATGATATTAGGGGGAATAGTTTTCAATTGCTCATTACCCGGATAATTGAAAGGGGCAAGTTTAAATGGCTGGTTTTTCTGCATGATCGGACGGGAGCCACTAAAACACTCCGGATCTAATGGAGCTTCGATCTTTGCAACAACCGGAGGTGGCACACAACGTCCGGGGAGGTTTGCATCCATCCAGATGAGTCGGTTGCGAATCCAGTTTTTTACCCTGTTCATTTCATCCGGATAAGAGCTTGCAATATATGCATTGAATCCTCCCGGATTCGTTCCAAGTATTTTCCATTTTGCGAAATGCCTTTTCTGTGGAGCATCCAGGGTATCAAAAGCATAGCGATTCAGATATTGAAACAAATAGTTTGTATCCAGAATTGATTTTCGCAATTCCAGATAACGGCATTTTACTGCGTTTACATAATTGCTGTCCCCAATCAATCTCCGCCACATCGCCGGAGTTGGCAAGGTAGCAGGAACGCAACCATCATACATCCAACCGTTCGTTTGGGCACCGGAGCAAAAACTTGCATTACCGAAAGCGAAATTGTAATCCCAAACCGGCCCAGCCTTTAACATTCCCTCTGTCCCATCTGCTTCAAGTTTCTCCTTGTAAAAAAAACTGCTGGCCTTATAGGCATCTATATTTCTTGAAAACTCATTGATGAGAAAATAGTCTATAAATGATTGGACACTCAAATATTTCCTGTATCCATTTTTGGGATCTGCAAAACCCGGTGATGCAATCAGCAACTCTACCGTATCGATATATTTATGGATATAATCCTGCTGAACGGGTCTTATATCATTAGAATCGGGATAATGATACAACCAGTTGATATCCTGATTATTGGTAGATTTTACTTTTGAAACAAAACCAAGATCAGAGGCATTGTTCTTTTTATCGATCTTCATAATGTAGCCTCCTGTCAAATCTCTGCCTGCGGTATCCGAAGAAGTCAGTTTCGCCACGTTCACCCTATTCGCATCCCTTTTAACGGATTCCATCAGGATATAAATTCCAACATATTCATTGTTCAGGATCACTTCGCAATATCTGGTACGTGGGCCCCAGTGGCCCATCTCATTCCAAAGATGGTAGGTCAATACATTCCGGAGCATACTAATATCATTGTATGGCGCATACAATACCCAATCTTCCTCTTTCGGCATGTCAACCAGTGTGGTGTCCAAATCAGCACCCGTCACACTGTCCCGTAACTCTATTCCATATTGTTTCTGAGGATAGGACTGAGAACTGTTACCCCGAGTTTCAATGGCTATAAAATTGTTGTAATTGAATTTCTGATCTTTTACGCGGTTCACCTTGCCCGGTCCATTGTAAATGATCTTCATATGCGCAAGAATTTTTGGCTCGTTGCTAATGGTTTTCCCACGCGTATCAATGATACAAATGGGAAGATTTGAAGAATCAAGTTTTACGACCTGAGCCTGCAAAGCAGACCCGAATAATGCTAGTAATGGAAGTACATACGATTTCATAGAATGGAGTTCGCTACAAGGTAGCTTAAATCTAATTCAGCTAGCAGAAACTATAGCTAATTTATTCATAAACAGAGAGGGAAAGTGCATAAGACTCCTTAGAATTGACTTTATCCTCCCACGCATACTCTAATTTAAATACAATTCGTATTTTAGCGGAAGATGGTGCAAATAATACTATAAAGCCTAACTACCTGTTATGTTTTTCAAAATCATTAAATAAAAGCAAATGAGCAGATCAGCCAAATCCTTATTTTATTTTTCCTTTTATGTATTATTGACAGGAATTGTATTGGTATCTATTCCAGGAACCTTTACCTCCCTACTCCAACTTCCGGATATACCGGCAGGATGGGCAAGAATTCTGGGACTCCTCGTGATCATAATTGGAATATACGATTATTACGTTGCTACGAATGAAATGGCCGCATTGATTCAACTTTCTGTTTATTTGAGATTCTTTTTTGCATTCGGCGTATTTTCCTTATTTCTCACATCTCAAATGCCAAAAGAAATATTGCCTTTAGGTCTCATTGACGCCCTAACCGCAGTGTGGACGATGTGGTCTATAAAAGCAGACACAAAAAAATAGAATGGAGGTTTTATAAAAAGAAATCCAATTCTGCAGGATGCTTACATACGATGTGAATTTGAAATTGCCCACACTGCATTTAGGGCCATCCAGAACTTATCTGGGATCCGTTTAAGCATTTATTTCATAAATGGAATCAAGGACGAAACACACATATAGAACAGCGCTCTACGAATTTGTCAGGGATATACTTGTAATCTGTCCTCATTGTGAGCATAAGGCCATTGTGCATACGGGTGCCTTTCATACTATGCAACACGACAGCAATATGATAAAAATAAGCTGCACCCATTGCGGCTATAACAAGCATCTTGATCATGTGACACACCGCATTGACAAAAAACAAAAAAAGGGTCATATACTAATTTTCGGAGCTCCAGTAGATCCCTTTTTCCATTTGCCTCTTTGGCTTCAACATGATTATGCAGGTGATATCCTGTGGGCTTACAACTTGGATCATCTGGATTTTCTGGCCCAGCACATAGGCGCAAAACTCCGTGAACGCAATGGTTTTAAGCATCAGGTCAAGAGCATTGGTGCACGTCTGCCCCGGTGGATGACTGAAGCACACCATCGCGAAACACTTTTGAAAGTCATTGAAAAACTCAAAACAAAATAATACCCAGATGGGAATTTCACTAGCCTTTAAAATTTTCATTTTACTTGCGATTTGTCTCTTATTGGTACAATGCGTGCGCAAGAAAAAAAATACAGAAAACCTGGAAAGCTGGCTCAAGGTCCATTATCAGGAAAAACTTAAGGTCATTGAAACCCATTCGGATAACATCATTCGCAATTGGAGTTTTAAAGTAAAAAAATCCGTCATCGCAGACAGCAATGATTCGCTTTTGCAAATTCAGATCAAATGGGATGCACGTGAACCGGGCCTTGGTATTTCAAAAGAAGAAATAGATCGTCAGTTTGACAAAGCCCGCATAGAGTTACAAGATGCAAAATCTCTTTTCGAAGAACTTAAAGCTTCTGGCATGACATCCTTCAGTGCCGGCATCCAATACGGAGATGCCTATATCTTAGTATTCAAACCGGCTACCCCGGAACAACGGCAACAGGATCTCCGGACAATAAAAAAAGCATGCGATAGCTGGAAAAAAACGAATATATACAATCTATGGATTCAACTTATGGAACCCGCCGGCTTTCAAAAAGAATTTGGCGATATCATACCTCTTGCGCATTGGGTCAGGTTGGATTCCTGGCATTCCAGAAATATGATCCTGTCCTTAAACAAAGAGGCTGGCTTTGATTTTGACCTTCCTTCAATGGATAAGGAATGGCAGTTCAACACGGAATCCGATCTGCTTTTAAAATGGATAGAAAAATCACGTCCACTGGCAGAGTCCTGGGCAAAGTCTCACATAAAAAAACATGTAGAATTCAACGCGGAAGTTGCATATGAGTCACTTAATGAAATGCTTGGCGCCAAATTGAGATACCCATTTCACAACGCAGGTACATCAGACAGTGCTGCTGTTGATGGATATGTGGAAGGTGACTATCTTTTCGACCGTGACAGCTTTCAGAACATCAAATTCGCCAAAGAATAATTTACAAATATGAATAAGAAAATATTAAACCTTCTCTTGATCATCAGTTCATTTTTTGGTTACCTGGAATGGGGAACCGACACTCACACTTTTCTGGTTCAGGCAGAAGCAGAAATATTGACCAAACTTTTCAGCAACCCGGAATCTGTGGTCCATCCCTTTACACTATTGCCTTTAGCAGGTCAACTGGCTTTAGTAATAAGTCTTTTTCAAAAGCAAGTAAGCAAAGCCCTGAGCTTCACGGGAATTGCCTGTATTGGCATTTTGCTTGCATTTATGTTTGTCATTGGTATCCTTAGTGCCAATTGGAAAATTTTACTTTCTACACTTCCATTCCTCCTTCTCTCCATTTTAACTATCAGGCAACACCTGTCAAAATCCTGATGAAATTGAAATGACATCGAAAACGGAAAGCAAAAATGAATGCAGTCTTATTGTTCATACTCTCTCCTGTTTTGAAAAAATGCCTTTTAAAGAATGCAGCACTTGAAATAAATTAAATTCCATTTTATACAGCAATATGGCATACACCTACCATCCTGAAGTGCATTCTCTCAAGAATAGACTTACATTACCATCTATTAAATATTTCAAGTAAAGGGGTACCTAAATTTGGGACTACCTACAGAAATCAAAACCAACTGCTTCTCATTGATCAGCATCTATTGCATTTTGAAATTCACATATCTTTACATACCGCACTTTAACCCCTTACAATAAATGGTTTATCCATGGCCTGTGATGTTTCATCAAAAGCACTGCACAGAATCCGGTAAGATGTATATCTTTGTTATAAACCCATTTGTGCTCATGCAACACGGGTATGTTTCAACTGTCCTTTTGATCATTTTTTTATCCAATTCCTTTCATTTTGAAAAGCTCCGATCATTCACCTCCTGCTTTTAATTGGGATGCATGGTATGGATCGATAGGCGGACGAAAAATCCAAATCAATGAGGTCGATGACATATTACATCAGATAAAGGAAAATCAATACCCGCGTTTTACTGGTCCCGTTAATCCTGAAATAAGCACTTTTGAATCGGATCAATTGGCTTCAGAACACATAAAAAAATATGGATTTCAGCTTGGCGCGGATGAAGTAGGCATAGCTGAAATTGAACCAAGTGATATTTATAAAGGTCGGGAGGTGTATGAAAAATTCGCGATCGTCGTTGGCCAACGAATGCGCTGGCGCATGTTTCAGGAGGTACCGTCACATGATTCAGCAATAGAATGTCTCCAGGTTTATTATACATTAGGAGAAGTAGTCATCCGGATTGCAGAATACATCCGGAGCCTGGGATATCCCTGTACAGTTGAACATCCTATTGGAGATAGTGATGTACTTCACATTCCATTGGCCCTGAAAGCAGGGTTCGGAGAACTTGGACGTCACGGCTCTATTATTCATCCTAAAATGGGACCCCTGTTCAGATTAGGCAGCGTGATCACAAATATGCCATTAAAAACGGATAAGCCAATCGATGCAGGCATTGCTGCATTCTGCGATGTGTGCAAAGCCTGCCGGATTTACTGCCCGGCAAAAGCCATACCTGACAACCGTTCGGCTGAAGCCGGCAAAGATCACCTCGGAAATGACAGGTATGTCGTGGACACCGGAAAGTGCTTCAGCTATTTCGCAACTCATAAATATTGCTCCATCTGCCTTCCTGTCTGTGTGTATCAACATAAAGAATGGGCAAAAGATTTTGAAGGCTTCAAGACGAAATTATTTCCTGAAATCCATATGTCCGATCCTCCTTCACCAACAGACCCGGCTATTTCAAAACACTGGTATCCTCTAATTCATCGCTCCATTTAAAATCTAAAACGTGCGAACTTTATTCTACATAGGCCTTTGTGGACTGGCAATTTTCGAATTTCTAAATGTCTATTTTATCATGCCCTTTCCTGGCAGCCAGAAAATGAACAGTATAGAAATAGCATACATCCTCTATACAAATCGTTGGCTGTTGAGAATAGTATTCTTGTTGTGTATTCTCTCCGGAAGCTTTCCTGCATTTAAAGTCAGAAAAAAATGGATCCCGGTCTGCTGTATCCTACTGGCATGCCTCGTCATATATCAATTCAATTTCGTCATGAAAGCCGACCGGCTCTTTCTTCAGCCTGAAAAACTGGAATTTAAATCTCTGACGGCTAACTGCATACCGGATCACCAACTGGTTATAGGGGCGGTAAACAATGGCATCGCAAAGGCATATCCCATTTCCTTTCTCATTTACCACCATCAAATTTGCGATCAAATTGGAGGCAAACCAATAATCGCTACCTATTGCAGCGTATGTCGTTCGGGTCGAATATTTGAATCAGAGATCGATGGTCGCCAGGAGTCTTTCAGGCTTGTCGGGATGGATCATTTTAATGCCATGTTTGAAGACTCCACAACAAAGAGTTGGTGGAGACAAGCAACCGGAGAAGCCATCATTGGGCCCAGGAAAGGAAAACGCCTGAACGAAATGAATTCTCAACAAATGACAGTTGAAAAATGGTTTGAGCTTCATCCCCTGGGTTTGGTAATGCAGGCAGACGAACATTCTTTAGAAAAATACGACTCGCTTGCCTTGTTCGAAAAAGGTAAAGGCCGAAGCAAGTTTACCCGCACAGATAGCATCCCATGGCAAGATAAATCCTGGGTTGCCGCATTACAGCTTGGAAGATTTGAAAAAGCATATGATTGGAATGATCTGAAAAATGAAAGTATTATCAATGATCGGATAGGTCCTGTAAACATAATGATTGCCATATCGGCTGATTGTAAAAGTTTTGTTGCCTATGAAAGACCCTCTGATACTCCATGTAAAATAGACCGAAATGACCTATTACTTTGTGGGAATATTTCATACCGCTTTACCGGTGAAAATATTTCAGACACAACTAATAAACTCAAGCCCATTCAAGTGTACCAGGAATTTTGGGGAAGCTGGCAGACCTTCCACCCAAATACAGAAAAATATATTGTAAAAAACATTTCCCAATAATTCAATTGCCCGGCTGGTTTTGAATGACTCAAAGCTTTTTGTTGATGAGCTCATGAGAAAAAACTATTTTGTCTGATCCTGTTTCATTCAGGACTCTCTGAATCACAGATTTGATATTCAGTCATATGAAATGCTCCTCCAATGCTTATATTTGAAACCATTTAAAATGGTAGTGGACCTATATGAAATACTCTTCCTTTTTTATCAGCATGCTGTTCTCCATTTTGCTTTCATCACAGCCCTATCCCGGAAAAATTGGAGTTGGACTTGACGGAATCGGAGGTGTCGCTCTTGAATTTCCCAATGTAACACACACCGCTTTTGGATGGCAGAGTGTGTCAACAGGAAATCCGGCAAATGTGGATTCCGCATTCTGGCCCACAGAAGATTTCCGCGTGGTGTTCTTTGATCACAGACCTACAAATGCATGGAATAATGCACCGGATGATCCGGACAAATATGTCGTTGATGTAAGCGGTCTATACACACTTTCCTTCAACGGACAGGCAAATCTCAGTTCATGGAGCGATGCGCCAGTCGAGTTCCGCAATAAGATATACGATCCAATTAAGAATCTGACTACTGTCGACATCTACTTTCCACCCGGAGGCGGAAGGGATTCAACATTACTTGGACATTATGGCTTTATGATGCTTAATTTCCTTCAAACAAATTATGAACCAGGCATCAAAGGAGTCAAGAATATCAGGCTGATGCGTCCCGGCTACCCGCATAACAGCGCTCAATTATTCAGAACAGAATACCTGAATGCATTAAGTCCATTTCAATCCATCCGATTCATGGATTTCGTGCAAACCAACAATGCCGACAACGGATATCCACAAATTCAAAGTTGGGTAAACCGGCAACAAGAAACTAATGGAATCTATACGAAAGGAGCGCCCTGGGAAATCGTTATTGCGCTGGCAAATTATACCGCAAAGGATATTTGGATCAATATTCCCGTGGATGCGGACAGCAGCTACATCGCTGAACTCGCCTCACTCCTGAATAAAAAACTTCGTCCAGAGGTCCACATCTATCTGGAATACAGCAATGAAGTCTGGAATGGCGGATTCACACAATATAAATACAACTATGATGCCGTCCTCCAATCTCCGGAAGATGCAGACATCCGAAACAGCACACCCTGGGATGATCGCAGGAGAGCCCGTAGAGTCGCCAAACAACTTATTCGGATCGGCCGCATTTTCGAAAACGCGATGGGCATATCTGTAGCCTCCCAAACGAGAATCCGTCCGGTCTTTGCATGGCAGGTGGGCGGCTATCTCACCTGGTACGAGGATGTACTGAATTGGATCAACACAAGCTACGGCCCGCCAAAAAATTATATCTACGGTATCGCATCTGCACCTTACTTCGGAGAGGGCACTCCTGCAGCCAATGCCAGCCCGCTGCAAGTGATCAGTATCATGACAACAAGAAGTGACGCAAACGTTCCTAACATACGTACGTTAGCAGGCTTTGCATCTCAATGGCAACTCAAACACTTGCAATATGAAGGCGGACCTGATAATGGCGGGGGGAGTACCGTCAATATAGCCAACCGAATCAGGGCAAACCGCCTTCCGGAAATGAAAAACGCCATCATTCACAATTACCGGGACAATTGGTTTTCTGCAAACGCCCATGGGAGTGCCCCACATGGCACAAATGATCTCATTCATTATTTTGTGATGAGCGGCGGCGTAAGCCGCTACGGTTGTTGGGGTGCCACAGAAGATCTGAGCCACATTAAAAACGCATCCAGAGCACCTAAATATGCCGCATTATGTGAATTGTCCGGAATGTGCGGCAACGAGCCTGAGATAGCATTAACCAGTCCGGCTCATAACAGCACTTCGCATATACTTGAAGCCATAAGTATTTCAGCAGATGCATCGGATCCGGATGGCATGGTGAAAAAAGTGGAGTTCTTTGCAAATGAGGAACTGATTGGAACGGACAGCACCTTGCCCTTTACCATGACCTGGATCCCCAAAAAACCGGGATATGCTGCCCTTCTTGCAAAAGCCATTGATGATGATGGAAAATATACTTTTTCGGATCCTGTCCATATCGAAATACGAATGCCATCGACAGCTTCCAAAGTAGAAAAGAAAACTTTTGACATCAAATTATTCCCGCAACCGGTACATGATCAGCTGCATATAGTTTTTCCCGAATCAGAATTTTCTCATGGAAAGTTAGAATTACATACAATTTTTGGGGATCAGCTTTTTGAAAAAGCCGTTCCATCAGATGATATGACGATAGATTTCAGCGGATGGCCTTCAGGCGTTTATATGATGAACATCCATTCTGAAAACGGAAGAATGAACTATAAGATTGTAAAATCGGATTGAAGCAAATGATTCTGAATTATGAAATTGGAACCCGGTATTCATTTTAGAAGAAAACAATATCCTGTCCTACGGATTTTTTTACCAACACCCGAAAAGGATTGGTTCTAACACGAAAACGATGCAATGTTCACCACAAAATAAATAGCATGCCTCAACTTAAAAAATATTCAGTGTATCGCATTTTAGGAATCATTCTTGTAATGTTTTCTATCATAGGATTTATTACCATTGCCGACGAAATGCGCCACATTGGTGAATTCATAGGAGTATGCAGCGTTATGACAGCTGGATTTATACTACTCTTAAAAGATTCAAATATTGATATATTCGGTAAGTATGCCATACAATGGATTTCCTATTGTTTGCTTCTGAGTATCCCCTTAGGGGGAGTGCTGCTTGACAACATGCCCCTGGGAACAGCCATCGGCTGCATCACTGGAGCCGGCCTTTCATTTCTATTTCGAAATAAAAATGGCATCGTTCAAAATAAATAAGAATTCTACTTTTGTTAAAACCATTTCTATCCGGATTCAATCTATTCCATAAACCGGCATACCCTACTAAATTATAAATTTATAATACATTCGCAGATAGGAGAGTTTTGAAAATTGTATTATTCGTTTCCGCTTTCCGGAATCCAATCACAGATGAATTCCTAACTGTATGAAATACGCGTATATCCTGCTTTTTATTTTACATGGACTTATTCATGTCATAGGATTTGCAAAAGCATTTCAATTGGCAGAAGTGAAACAAATAAGCCAAGCCATTTCCAGGTTAGACGGATCACTTTGGTTGCTTACAACTGTTCTTTGCGGACTTACCGCTATACTGATTATTTTTAAATCAAACTATTGGTGGTCCCTGGGTATTATCGCAATATTTCTATCACAGTATCTCATCATTTCATGCTGGAAGGATGCAAAATTTGGGACAATTATCAATGTTGTGCTTTTAATACCTGTGCTGATTGGTTATTTTAGCTTTGCTTACGAAAATTATTACCGCAAAGAGGTAAATTTCCTTTTAAGTACCAGCATTCCAAATCAGCAGGATCTTTTAGAGGAAAGCGACATAGAACACTTGCCGGATGCGATAAAAAGATACATCCGTTACACCGGGTCTATAGGCAAGCCTAAAGTGCAAAACTTCAGTATACATTTCTCAGGAAAGATAAGACGCAACGAAGAATCAGAATGGATGCCCTTCATGTCTGAACAGAACAACTTTATGGCATCCCCTGCACGTCTGTTCTTTATGAAAGCCCGCATGAAAGGTCTTCCGGTCTATGGATACCATTGCTATAAAAATGGAAAGGCCTTCATGGATATACGTCTGTTCTCTCTCTTTAAAGTACAATATATGGATGGGCATGACATGGATGTCGCGGAGACTGTTACCTTTTTTAATGACATGTGTTGCATGGCACCTGCAACACTCATCGATCCAAGAATTTCATGGAAGGAAACGGGTCCTCAAAGCGTGCATGCCGTTTTTAAAAACAATGCAATCGCCATATCCGCCGAATTGCTTTTTAATGAAAAAGGAGAATTGATTAACTTCATTTCCGGAGACCGGTTTAACGCCGAGGCAGGATCCAAAATGCCCTGGTCCACACCGCTCAAAAATTACAAAAATTACAATGGGTATCGTCTGGCCTCCTATGCAGATGCCGTCTATACCTATCCGGAAAATGAAATGACCTATGGGAACTTTGAGCTCGTCGGAATCCAATACAACCTCAGGTAATATATAACAAGGCTTTAAATAAGCTATTTTCGCATAAAAGCAGCGAATGAAAATCATATGTACTCTATAAGTTAGTCGCAATTTGATTGCCACAATATGAAATACAAGAACATGAAAATGATTTTTTGCTTTACTTTTTTTTTCGCAATCTCTGCGGTCATAAAGGCACAATCCTTTAATCCTCTCCTGGCAAAAAAACTTCAGGACACACTCGACAAATATGTCACCGCCACTCAAAATGTGAAAGGCATGGCCGCAAGTGTCTATCTTCCCGGACAAGGAATCTGGAAAGGTTCAAAAGGTTTGTCCTATAATGGCAAGCTCCTGGACGCAGATATGCTGTTTGGAATTGCCAGCAACACCAAAGCTTTTGTCTCTGTCATAATTTTAAAACTGGTCCGTAGTCATAAAATCACACTGGAGGATCCTTTAAAAAAGTGGATTCCCAACTTCAAGAATATTAATCCCAATATTACTATTCGCCAGTTGCTAAACCACAGCAGTGGAATCTCTGATCCGATTTTTGTATCGCCCTATGTAGATACCCTGATGAAATATCCAAAACGGGAGTTTTCACCAAATGAAGTATTGGGCTGGGTAGGACCTCCGCTCTTTAGTCCGGGTAGCAACTGGAGTTATTCAAATATTAATTACATCGTCGCAGGAATGATAGCGGAAAGCGCAACGGGACATCATATCTCTCAACTGATACGGGACAGCATATTGATACCTTTGAAGCTGAATTCCACTTTTTACGACACAAAAGAAGCTGAACGGGGAAATCTTGCACATAGGTGGTTCAATGGAATTGATTATCATGATACGGCGAGAATAGCTCTGAATACGGCCGGTGGCTGCGCAGGCGCCTTGTTCTCAAATGCCGGGGATATGGCCCTTTGGTACCATGAGCTTATGGAAGGAGGCGTATTGGACTCTTCTTCGATGCGTGAATTAAGGACTTTTATTCCTACCGGCAGCGCCTATTCCTATGGGCTTGGACTCGAAAGACAAAGCTTCTTTGGTCACACAGTTTGGGGGCATGGTGGTTCCACCTGGGGATATAAAAGCCGGATGGCATACGATTCCTGTTCCGGTATAGTGGTTTGCGGTCTTGCGAATTCCTTCCCCGCAGGGATGGACGGCATTACCTTACTTTTGTTAAAGGTCCTGGTGGATGCCTTGCCGGAATGCCCCGGAGCCATATCCGGAGACACCGAAATCTGTCCGGGACAAACAAACGTTAGTTATTCTGTTGCTCCAATAAAAAATGCAACCAGCTATGTTTGGTCGCTACCTTCAGGCGCAACAGAAATGAGCAGCACGAATCGCATATCCGTTGATTTCGATAAAACTCAAGGCATTGGTTTTATTCGGGTCAAAGGAATTAATTCATATGGGGAAAGCCGCTCTTCCTCTCTTGAGTTACATGTGACAGTGATACCAAAAACTGTAAGCGTACTGGGAAATACCCTCATGGTCGATTCGGTGGCAGATGCCTACCAGTGGCTGAATTGCAAGAGTGGCTACCTTGCGATTGCAGGTGCTACCCTTCAAAAATATGTTGCTTCTGCAAGTGGAAATTATGCAGTCGAAGTTACTAAAGCCGGGTGCGTTGATACTTCGGAATGCTTTGAAATCATTGTAACCCACACATTGCAGGACCTAAACCCGGTTCTATCCATGTATCCAAATCCGGTAATCAATCAACTTAAATTCCAGCTAAGGGAGGAGAGTTTTATTGAACTATTCACATCAGGAGGGCATACATTATGCAATGGTTCTTATAAAAAGGGAAACCATGCGGTTGATTTTCCTTATCCAAATGGATTCTATTTTCTCAGGTTGAGAAGAAATGGTTCCATTGAAACTTACAAACTTGTAAAAATGTAGTATTCCTCAAACTGTCCATTGCACATCACCGGATATTCACATATTATGCTTAAATTAAAGATGCCGGAAATCCACCACTCAAAAGAATAATCCTGTAATTCATACGTTTCGTTTATTTGTGGCAACTTGTTTTATACTATCAAAAAGCAAGGAACCATTGCCAGAAATGAAATAGGAAACTTCATGTCCTGCTATTTTTAGTTTGAAAAAATGAAATAGATTTTGGAATCTTAGGCTTTGCAGAATTATTATTTTTGACACCTTACAAATTTTTTCCGATTTGAAAAGAACCTTGAGGTACTATCGGATCATTTGGCTTAAGCATGATTTGCCGGCAGGGCTATCCGTATTCCTGGTTGCACTTCCCCTTTGCCTGGGAATTGCCATGGCATCGGGAGCACCCCTGTATGCCGGCATTTTATCCGGAATCATTGGAGGAATGGTGGTAGCCCTCATCAGTGGATCGCAACTCGCTGTTTCCGGCCCCGCCGCAGGTTTGACGACACTCATTGCCGCCTCCATTGTCTCGCTTGGCGATTACAGGACTTTTCTCCTTGCAGTTATCGTTGCGGGCTTTTTTCAATTGTTACTGGGGCTGTTAAAGTTGGGTGAAATTGCAAATTACTTCCCCTCCTCTGTTATCAAAGGCATGCTCGCGGCAATTGGTGTAATTCTTATTTCCAAGCAAATTCCACTCGCACTAGGCTATGATCAACCTGACTTTTGGACAAGCGGATTCTTGAATCTTTTTAGCACGGATCATTTCTTAGGAAACATCCAACTATTTTATCATCACCTAACCAGAGGAGCGGTTACAATTAGCCTGGTTTCAATTGCATTACTTGTGTTATTGCAACATCCGGCCTCAAAAAAACTGAAAATAATTCCCGCTCCCCTGTTTGTTGTATTAATTGGAATTTTCACCGGTATTGCATTTCTTTTTTTTCCTGCCCTGACCCTGAAACCCAGCCAGTTTGTAAGTATTCCTCACAATGTATTTGCCAGCATTACCTTTCCGGATTTCAGTAAATTATTTGAATCAGAAGTCGTTTGGAAAGATGGTATGCTCATTGGAATTCTGGCTTCCCTTGAAACACTTCTCTGCATTGAAGCAATTGACAAACTTGACAAACGCAATAGGATTACACCTGTCAACCGAGAGCTGGTTGCCCAGGGAATTGGCAACATGACCTGCGGACTTTTGGGTGCAATACCCATTACAGCAGTAGTTGTACGCGGAGCTGCCAACGTCGATGCCGGCGCCCGTACAAAACTTTCCGCATTTACTCATGGTTTTTTCCTTTTACTCGCCGTATTGCTCATCCCCTCACTTCTAAATAAAATACCCTATGCGTCCCTTGCATCCATTCTCATCATAACGGGATACAATCTCACAAAACCAAAATTGTATTATAACATGTGGAGTCTTGGTGCCAAGCAATTCATTCCATTTTTATTGACTATCATTGTAATCCTGTGCACGGATCTGCTTATGGGTGTTAGCATCGGCTTATTGATCTCCATTTATTTTATAGTTCAAAATAATTTCAAGGCGGAATACAAAATTTCAAAAACAATCTGGAACGGTATAGAAACACATTATATCAAGCTAAACAGCAATGTGACTTTTTTAAATAAAGTGAAACTCCGCAAAGTACTGGACGAAGTACCCGAATACAGTGTACTGACCATTGATGGCAGTGAATGTAATTTTATAGATTACGATATCCTTGAGATTATTAGCGAATATGAAAGCAAAGCGCACGAGAGGCATATTGAGCTTCATCTCAATGGAATTGAAAAAGTCAACGTTACAGCCGTTCATTGACCAAGCCAGTTATTCCCTGGTTGTCCTTGTAGAAGGATTAGGATATCCCAGCTCTATTTTTACCACATATCATTGCAAAAATTTAACTTTGTTTTCCGCGCACCAAAATTCATTTAAGACATCAATTTGAAATTGATCACCCGTACCGTTTGGATACTTTCTGTGGTAAGTTTATTTACCGACATGGCCAGTGAAATGCTTTATCCGATCATGCCGATTTATCTCCACTCTATAGGCTTTACAGTAATCTGGATTGGCATACTGGAAGGAATTGCAGAAGCGACTGCCGGACTCAGCAAAGGATATTTCGGTAAAAAATCGGATCTGTCTGGTCGTCGCGTTCCGTTCGTCCAACTGGGCTATTTGATAAGTGCCGTATCGAAACCCATGATGACACTATCGAACTTGCCCATCTGGATCTTTTTCACCCGTACCGCAGATCGTATGGGAAAAGGTATTCGCACTGGTGCACGCGATGCCTTGCTTTCAGATGAATCACCTCCGGGCGGCAAAGGCAGCGTATTTGGATTCCATCGTTCGATGGATACCATTGGCGCCGTCCTTGGGCCTTGCCTTGCAATTCTATACCTCCATTATTATCCCGAAAATTATAAAAGCCTTTTCATACTTGCAGCAATCCCCGGACTACTTGCAGTCAGTGCAGCTTTGCTGCTTCCCGACAAAAAAATAAAAACCGCAAAACCAAAAACAAGCATGTCCTTCCTTGCTTATTTTGAATATTGGAAGCAAAGTCCACTTTTATACCGCAAGCTTGTTTTGGGGCTTTTACTATTTGCATTATTTAATAGCTCTGACCTTTTCCTCATCCTAAAAGTGAAATCCAGCGGCATGGAAGACTCCCAAATAATTGGGATGTACATTTTATACAACATCGTATATGCCGTCTTTGCATTTCCTATTGGCATCCTTGCAGATAAAATAGGGCTCAAAACTACCCTTGTCCTCGGTCTCATCCTGTTTTCTATCAGTTATTTTGGCATGGCTTTCAATACAGATAAAGATCTGTTCATTGCTTTATTCATTTCCTATGGACTTTATGCTGCAGCAACTGAGGGAATATCTAAAGCCTGGATTACCAACATTACAGAACCGGAGGATACTGCCACAGCCATTGGCACATTTGCAGGGATGCAAAGCATCTGCACTTTAATTGCAAGTTCATTAACCGGATTGATATGGTATTATTTCGGAGCAAGCTCCCCCTTTTTACTCGCGGGAATAGTCAGCATTAGTATATCAATCTACATTTTAAACTTACCGTATCCCACTTTACAACGTTAAAGTAAATTTTATTTAACAGTGACCTTTCCAATTAACACAAAAACCCTATTCTGATGAACCATTTATTTGGACAGCGAATTGTCCGCACAGACGAAAAATACTTTGTTGGAATTCCATTAAAAATGTCTTTCGCAGAAAATAAAACAAAATCACTCTGGCAACAATTTATGCCTTTGCAAAAAAACATTACAAACCGGAAAGGCTTAGAGCTCTATTCCTTGCAAGTCTATCCGCCGCAATTTTTTGAATTTTTCGATCTCAGTCAATCATTTGAAAAATGGGCACTGGCGGAAGTCCTTGATTTTAGCAATATACCTGATGGATTGCACTCCTTTATTCTGCCCGGAGGTTTGTATTCCGTTTTTCATTTTAAAGGAGCACCTGAGGATGCACCTGCCACTTTTGAATATATCTTTCGCAACTGGTTGCCCGCATCCGGCTATCGCCTGGACGACCGGCCGCATTTTGAAATACTGGGTGAAAAATACAAAAAAGACAGTTCGACTTCTGAAGAAGAAATTTGGATTCCCATTACAAACTAATTTACATGGAATATGGAAAGCCTTAAAAAATATCTTCTAATTTAAAATTTGAATCAAGGACAACCTAGGTATATTTTCGTACTCCTATCTTGTATGTTATTAGTTTTATTAAATTCCTTTTAAACAAAAATTTAGCATCAATCATTTATGCTCCTGTTTGATTGATCATATTGCATTATATTTATTCAAATTTCAGGACCTTGGAAAAAATATATAAGAAATGTCAAAGTTGCGGAATGCCCCTCAATAAAGACCAGCAGGGAGGAGGGACAAATACAGACGGAAGCATAAGTAAAATGTATTGCTCCAAATGTTACGCAAACGGACATTTTATAAATCCGGATATAACAGCTGAAGAAATGAAAATCCGCGTAAAACAAAAACTCAGGGAGATGGGCTTCCCTGGTTTCGTTGCAAGTCTCTTTGCCATACGGATACCAAAGCTGGAACGCTGGAAAAGCAAATCGTAATATAAATTCGCACTGATGATGAATCTCTGCTCACTTTCCTTTTGCTGCCTTGTTCTCCTTCTTAGCTCCTGCAATTATTTAAAATTTGAACAAGCCCAGCCTACAAATACAGGGGCATTGACAAAATTTCCAGGCAATTGGAATGGCAGCTATTTAAATAAAAACAAAGATACCGTAGTCGTCAATGGTTCTATCATTTCCTTTTTTTCGGAAGATGGAACGTTTAATTACTCAGACACACTGCCATCAAAGAGGTCCATACTTAAAAAATGGAATGAGGATTACATCCTCAATATAAAAGATGTCAAATTTGGTTTCTGGGATGCTTTCCTGATAAAGACTCACAAAGACGGTTTCAGTTTGCTCAGCATAAACTTAGCCAACAACCAGGATTCTTTGGTACGGGTCATCAAATCCATTTGCAAGATTAAAACAAAATATGACAGCACTTCAAAAGACCAGTATTACATCGTCAATCCCAATGCAGTCGCCTTCAAAAAGATTGTTGAATCCAAACTTTTTAATGATCCGGTGTCTTTCAAAAAATACAGTCCAAAAAAGTAGACTATATTTTAATCAGTATGCCTTTTGCCTGCTCTTCAGAAGAGATCAACCGGAGGAAGTACATACCAGGATTTAAATTGGCAACATCCAGTTCCTGTCCTGTTACAACATTTTCAAATTCTTTAACGAGCTTCCCGTATTGGTCATAGATAAAAAGCCTGGCATTGAAAGCACTTGTAAATTTTGAATGTAACTGAACCGTTCTTGCTGCAGGATTAGGTTGAACTCCCAATTCTGATACCGGAAGCTCCTGAGTTCGAACTACACTACGTCTATGCTTGCTGAAAAATTTCCAGATTTCAAGACTGGCATTGAAGTCCTGGCAGGTTACACCGATTGCAATAACTGCACCCGGCCAGGTATGTCCACCTCCAATCACTTTATAGTGCTCCACTTCGTGAGTTCCCGGATAGACATAAAGCTCAGCCGTTGCTCCATCACTCAAATTCACATTTGCCACATCTGATTTTATGAGGGCATTGCCATCCAGGCTGTTTTTTGTGATCCAAAAATCCAACAGTTCAGGAATGGATAACATTCCAAGCTGTCCATCGTATTTTATGGTTGAATCTGCAGTGCCATGTACTTCCATAATCGGAGTTGCGGATGCATTGGTGCAGGCCATCCTCGTAAATGTAGTCATTGAACCGGCTACAGAGGCAATAGCCGCAAAGCGATCACTCGTACAGGCTAAATGATAGCTCATAAATCCTCCATTCGACATACCCGTGCTATATATGCGGTCCGGGTCGATTGTATAAATTGTTGACAAAGTATCTATTAAAGCATGAATAAAACCAACGTCATCCACATTTCCCGCGCCGGCCACCAATCCACAATTCCAAAAAGTCTGGTCCGTAATGGGATGCTTCGTACCGGTTGGATGAACAACGATAAAGCAGGCCGTATCAGCAATCTTCCTGAAATCGCCATAGAATTCCTGTTGATCCCCGTTGGAACCATAGCCATGGAGATTAAACACCAACGGAACGGTTTGTGATGGAACAACACATGCCGGCACATAATAACTAAAAGTCCTGGACTGCCCACCAAAAAGCATGGTAGCATGGATAGTCTTTTGGGTGAATGCAGACTCCAATACAAACACCATGAAAAACATTAAAAGAAATACCCTTAACATGATTTATAAATTTACAGGCCATAAAAATCAGATCCAAAAATCATACTTTAATGCTTCCGGTCTGGAAAATAAAAAGCAAATATAAAAGACTGAACAATAGTTTGGTCAAATTTAAATAATGCAATTACCATCACTTGACTGTAGCATATGCAAAAAAATTAATTCACCAGTTCTCCTTATTTTTGGCCAGAGTGAATCGAAGTCGACATTTTAGAACTGCCCTTACTTGCCTGATGGTGATGTGGAATTTCTATCATCTTTCAGGACAATCCCTGAAGGATATGAAGTTTGAACTCCTGGATGAAATGAATGGCCTGTCCAGTCACTGGGTTGTTCGATCCGCCATCGACTCCAATGGATTTCTATGGGTAGGAACTCGAGACGGCCTGAATCGGTATGATGGCTTTCAGTTTAAAGTGTATAAAAACAACCCCTCCGATTCATCTTCGCTGCAAAAAGATCATATGCAGTTTCCGTATGTGGACAAGAAAGGACGGGTGTGGATTGGGTATTTTGACGGGGGACTAAGTCTGTTTAATGAGGAATGTCAGTGCTTTACAAATTTCTATCCAGACCCAAACGATTTGGAAGGGCTTCCCAAAACTTCAATGAGGGTATTGTATTCTCCCGGAAATGAATATGTCTTTTTATTGGTTACCGGGCACGGTCTCGGTATATTTAATATTTCCACAAAAAAATACAAACACATTGATTTGCCTGGGATTGGCGACCGCTTTCCTGAATCCGAATATTTCAGATATAACACCGTTTTAGGAATATGCGAAGCCGGCAACGATTTGCTATGGATGGCCACAGCAGATGGATTGTATAAGTTCGATTCGAAATTATTGGAATTTATAAGTTACGAGATTTTTACACCGAAGGAACTTACCGGCATTAACTTCATGGATATCATGAACGCAGGCGACACCGGGCTATGGATTGGCACATACGGCGCCGGCTTATGTTATTTCGATATAGACAAAAAAAAGTTTTCTGTTTACAAATTTAAAAGCATCACAAATCCAAATTCCTTTGGAAATCTGATCAATGAAATAGCCCAACTCAATGAGTATGAACTGTTGTTTGCCTCTCCTGATGAGGGTCTGGGAATTTTTGATACCCGTAACCGCAGTTTTACATTTCTCAGCAACGAAGCATACACGAATAACAACCTGAATCTAAATTCCAGTGGTTTTGTTGAAGTCGCAAAGGATCACACGATATTTGCGGCAATTGAGGATGGCCTTTTAGTCCATAAACCTTCCAGTAATTTATTTCACTTTGATAAACTGAAGATTGAAAATGAAGCATTATACCGAAATTTAGACATTGGCTTTATTTGTAGGGATCATACTTACAATTGTATTTATTTTGCAGTTTCAGCTGGAAATGGTTTTAATGTGCTGGATCTGAATACCGGTAAAACAATAGCTTATCCCATCGATGTCAATCCATCCCGCCAGGAAAAATACACCTACTTACTTGGCATGGTCATGCAAAAAGAAGGGCCCCTGTGGCTTCTAACAAGAGATTATCTCTATGAATATAACAGGGCCAATCGCAGTATTCGCAAATTGAAAAATGTATTTCAGACAAAAGAGGAAGATCAAAAGATTTTTTTCCGTCAAATGAAAGAAGACCCACAGGGAAATATCTGGATGCTTAGCCAACAAGGAGGACTCCATAAGTTTGATCCACTTCTAAAAAAATTCTCACCCAAAATCAATTCACCTTCTTCAGGTCCTAATGTCCACAAAGTCATTCAACATTTTGCCTTTGACAAGGCCAACCGGATCTGGCTATTTAGCGATAGTTTAATTACATGCTATGATATCTCCAACAAGACATTCCTGAGGCTCTTACCTCAATCTGACATGAATTTGCTTCATCACCATATACATGGAATTACCGGATCCGGCAATGGAGACATTTATTTAAGCCTATGGGAAAAGGGAATTTTGCGTATTGACAATTCAAATCCTCAGCATCCGGTTGCACAAATCATTACGAAATCTGACGGATTGATTTCGGATAGAATATTCAGCATGGGCGATGATTATAATGGAAATATTTGGATGTCTTCACCCAAGGGAGTGATCTTTTACGACACAAATAAAAACAAATTTAAACTATTTAATCAGGCTTCAGGAATGTATAAAAACTGCCTGATCATGGAGTTCTTAAAAAGCAATGATGAAACCAAAGAGTTTTACATTGCCAATGACAACAACTATTGTCTTGTAGATTTTAATAAATTAAATAAGTCAGCGCAAGCACCCAAAGTGTACATAACGAACTATAGAGTACTTAATCAGGAGAGACCGATTGGCCTGCTGCCGAAAAATGAAATTTTACTTAACCCTGGTGAAAATTATTTTTCATTTGAGTTCGGTTGCATCGATTTTCAGAATCAGCTGAACCACAGTTTTTCTTATATGCTGGAGGGTTGGGATCTGAATTGGATACCCTGTGGGAAAAGGAGATTCGCAAGTTATACAAACCTGAATGGAGGCAAATACACATTCAAAGTAAAAGCCGCCAATGGCGACGGTATTTGGAGCGACACACTTGAAATACCCATTTTCATTGCAACCCCCTTTTATAAAAAAGCCTGGTTTGCAGGTTTGCTCTCCTTTTTATTCGCTTTACTTATTTATGCCGTTTATCTGTACAGAATCCGGCAAATTGAACATGCAGAAAAATTGAAAACGGAATTCAACCGCCAGCTGGCAGAAACCCGCATGATGGCACTCAGGGCTCAAATGAATCCGCACTTCATTTTTAATTGCCTGAACTCTATTAATCGCTATGTAATCAAGAGCGACACCCAAACTGCATCCTTGTATATTACGCGCTTTGCCAAGCTGATCCGCCTGATTCTGGATAATTCGGAACACAAGAAAGTAGTTCTTACAAATGAATTGGAAGCATTAAAGCTCTATATGGAAATGGAAGCCTTGCGATTTGATCAAAAATTTGCATTTGACATCGAAGTCCGGGGAGATTTGGACACAGACCAAATAGAAATTCCATCCATGCTCATCCAGCCCTTTGTTGAAAATGCCATTTGGCATGGCTTGCTGCAAAAAGATTCCGCAGGAAATCTTTCCGTCAAGTTTGAACTTGAGTCTGACTTGTTGGTGTGCACCGTTGAAGACAATGGTATTGGCCGAAAGAAAGCGCAGGAATACAAAAGCAAAACCGCACCAACCCGCAAATCTATTGGCATGAAACTCACCGAAGAGCGGCTTAACAGCTACTCTCAGGACTTTGCCAACAGAGGCTCGCAGGAAATAATAGACTTGTACAATGAGGATGGCACTGCAAAAGGCACACGCGTCATTCTGAAAATACCAATTTAATCAAATGATAAGAGCAATCCTGATCGACGATGAAAAGAACAGCATCGAAATGCTTGAATGGCTGCTGGCAAATTACTGTCCGGATGTAAGCATTTTAGCAACTTGCAGCTCCGCTGAGGAGGGCATTCAAATGATTCATAAATACCAGCCAGACGTGGTTTTTCTGGATATCGAGATGCCTAAAATGAATGGTTTTGATATGCTTGAAAAAATAGGGAATATCACTTTTGAAATTGTATTTACCACCGCTTACGACCATTTCGCAGTAAGGGCTTTCAAGTATGCTGCACTAAACTACCTTCTCAAACCTATAGATCCTGACGAACTTAAACTGACGGTCGGAAGACTAAGCACTAAAAAAGCTGCGCCTGGAAAAGAACAAATGGATTTGCTCTTCCAGCATCTTCTCCAAAAAAACAATCAGGTCGAGCGCATTGCCTTATCTACAAACGACGGGCTCCTTTTCGTCCAAACCAGAAATATCACCTATTGTAAAGCGGAAAGCAATTATACACAAGTCGCACTCATGGATGGTCAAAAAATACTCGTAGCCAGGACTTTAAAAGAAATTGATGAAACGCTCTCCGGTAAAGATTTTTTCAGGATCCACAATTCATATCTGGTCAATTTGAACCACATCAGCAAATTCGTCCGGGATGACGGAGGGTACATTATCATGCCGGATGGATGTCAAATAGGCATTTCGCGAAATAAAAAAGAAGAGTTTTTTCAACTTTTCCCAAAATTTTAAGCACTTCCGGGAAGTTTACCCTTCCAAATTGATCCCTACTCAGGAATTTTACCATCTGCTAAGTCTTTCTGCACATTGCTAAATGAGCAAGGCCTACATCCTATGCCCCAATAACTTTGTGGCATGAATTTAAAGCAACATAAGGCAGAATTGAAGAAAGGGATACAGTTACTTCGTTTTGATCTAGGATTCCTGGCACTGGTCCTTCTGCTCATGTTGCTACTAGCATTCCTGATGTACCAGTAAACTACAAAATAATAATTTTATGCAAAGCTCCGTGATCCCTGCAAATCTTCTGAATTCCCTCAAAAACCTGGCTATTGAAGACCCCGCACAAGCCGGTGAAGAAACGCGAATGGAAATTGAATCCCTGCTGGAATATTGCGCCATGGATATGGAAACAGATTCTGAAAAATTCCTCTCCAGCATCATCCTTCAATCCTTACACAAAAGATACTATTCTGAAAATAATTATGAGAACATCTACCTAAAGCATTATGAGATCCCGCAAATACAATTGTTTAACATCCTGATTGATAAATTTCCTTTTGTAAAATTCAGCCAACAGATTACGAATAATTTGATCATTGAGCTGATTCAAAATGAAGAAGAAGTTTGCATAATGGATATTGGCGTGGGACAGGGCACCCAAATGTTGCATATTATCGAGCTGGCCCGGCAACTACCCCATCTCCGGAAACTAACAATTATAGGCATTGAGCCCTCTCAGGATGCTCTTAACATAGCTGAGTCGAATATCCTCGCCTGTGCATCCAATGTACCCTTCAAGCTTGATTTTAAAGCGATTTGCGCCTACGCGGAGCACCTGGACTTCCATCAGCTGGGACAGTTGTCCGGCAAGCTTGTAGTAAATGCTTCTCTTGCCCTGCATCACATTCAATCTGCCCAACTTAGGGATGAGACTATTGCACGAATAAAAAGCCTGAATCCAATTGCATGTATACTTATAGAACCCAATTCTGACCATTGCGAGCCCCGACTATCTGTCCGTCTCCAAAATTGTTTTAAGCACTTTCATAGCCTTTTCAAGGTCATCGATAAGCTGGATATCCTGCCCGAAGAAAAAGGTGCACTAAAACAATTCTTCGGTCGCGAAATAGAAGATATACTCAGCAAACCTGAGTCGGAACGCTTTGAAAAGCATGAACCCGCCACAAACTGGATTAAAAGACTTTGCGACAATGGCTTCCACATAAAAAATGACTTTCTCCCAGCTCCCATTGTTACCCAAACAGGCGTTCGGATCTGCCATGAAAAAGAAGGCTATCTTGGATTTACCGTCGATGCCGAAACAGCTCTTGCCGTAATATGTGCTTATTAATTCAAACACGATGAAGACCACATTCTTTAACTCCCATTTACAGGCTGCAGGAAGCCGACTAGCTTCTGCAAAAAACAATACACGGTTTTTTCTGGATAAAAACGAACAGTCCGGAGATGTCGATCCAAAACTTAAAATGCGGATTTTGGAAAGCCTTATGAAAGAAAACTGGAATCGTTATCCAGCGGCTGACCACCGGGACATCGAAGAAAAAATAGCATCCTATTGCGGTTTGCAGCCTGATCATATTGTCTTAAGTGCAGGCTCCGCAAGCATCATTACCACTTTATTAGACTATTTCGCATTGAACCGGAAGTCCATAGTGATCACAACACCTTCCTACTCCCTTTTTGACTACCATTGCAAAACTTACAATATTGAATATAAACCCTGGATGCTCAATGAAGATCTGGAGTTTTCACTTGAAACGCTGCCCCCATTGGACAGCAATTCCGTTTTAATAATTACCTCACCTAACAATCCTGTGGGCAATGCCATTCGCAGAGACGAACTTGAATATATCTTGCGCATGAATCCGGAAAGTTTAATTGTTCTGGATGCAGTGTATTGCGAATTTGGGGATGAGGATTTCACACAATTGGTCAGGGAGTATTCAAATTTAATTGTATTAAGGTCCTTCTCAAAAGCATTTCCTATAGCAGGTCTAAGATTGGGATACCTCTGTGCAGACCCTCAAATTGCAAAAATTATCCGGAAACTTGTCTTGCAATTCAGCATCAATTATTTCTCACTCATATTTGCACGTGAAATGCTCTTTGATGAAGAATTTATGACTCATGCAAAGGCACAGGTAGTGGACATCAAAAAAAGAAGAGATGCTGCATTTGAATACATATGTTGCCAATACGATCCTCAACTAATTAAAGCATATCGATCTGAAGGCAATTTCTTGCTCCTCCGGTTTACTGACGATGAAGTATTTGAAAAACTCATGAATTGCTTTGAAACGAAAGGAATTAAGGTGCTGAATTGCACTAACTTTCCTCTGCTTAAAAACAGCTTTCGCGTATCCATTGGCAGCCCCACAGAAACACGTGCATTTATGGATTGCCTGAATCGAATTCTGCCCCCCAAAAACCGGTCCCGGGAAGAGCAGATCATCCATTCAGAAGAAATACTGGCTTATTAAAAATCGCGTAGTTTGTTCCGCATATATGCCATGAGGTCTAATGGCCCATCATAAAACAAACGAGTTCCATTTGCGTTATATAAACTGAATGCGCACCTACAAATTTTTGGCTTTATCCATTTTCCTGGTTTGTATCAGTGCCTGTTCAAAACAAGATGATGAAAGGGATCTAGTAGTGGGAACTTATTCCGGCATTTGCGTCGTAAGTTATTGGGTGGATACAATCATTGGATTTAAAAAAGATACGCTACCCGGGCCATCGCTTTTCTATATTCGAAAATCAATTGAAGAGCAAACAGTAATCTTTTCTTGTGCACAATTCAGCCAGGAATTCCCATTTTCCTATTCGAATGGTCAGTTCACTTCACTAACCAACTATCACCCGCCAACTCTTCGTATTCATTCAGACAGTTTGTATTTATATTACAAGCCCGTTCTAGGACCTTATTGGACGGAATGTTTTGGGTTTAAGAAATAAGGGGGAGCCTGGTTCCTGAATTTCAATGAATTTTCAAAAAATTCGCTTTAATTTCACCTGTGAAATAATCAGGCAGCCAGATGTTAAAAGCCAAAATGCTCACATTCCTCTTTACCATCCTGGCCTCACAGTATGCAACTTGTCAACAAGCTGGCTGGAGATTATGGGCTGAAGGTCTCCCCCAGGGAGTGTATCCAAGAATGAGCGTTGCCCCAAATCATGACATATTTTATACCTTGCTGGGCGCTGGCAATAATTTAGGTCTTGTATTTCGCGCAAGCACCTTACAAACGTTTGGTAGTTTCTACGCACTGCCTCAAATTCCCAGACCATCATCCATTCAGAATAATATAGTAGCTCTGGGCTATAACCGGTTTAGTGAACCTCTGGTCGGAATTTACCGTTCAGAGCTCGGCCAACCCTGGCTCTTTCTCTGGAATGAGAAAAATCAAAACTGGGAAATTCCTGTAACGGACATTCAGCCTACTTTGGGAGCGCATTGCCTGGCAACTGCTGAGAACGGAATAATCTATCTTGGAGCTCGTTGGGCCTATATATATAAATCTGAAGATGATGGAAAGTCTTTTAAAGCCATACGCGAAAGTGAATTAGTCAAATCGAAATATCCCTGCTACTACCCCAGTTACAATGGATCGGATCAAGACGGAGCAATTTTTGGAATAAACATCGACCATAAAGGCAGGGTATATGCAGGTACTGAAACATCAGGGGTAATTTATTCAGATGACGAAGGCATCAGCTGGCAACCCGCAGATCCCTTTGCCTGCATGGAATCAGACTCCACACTTAAAGATACCATGAGTCCATTGATCTCTCTTTCAATGAGCGGGAATGTTTCCGGCCTCGGATTCACAAAAGAGGACCAATTGGTATGGACAGGGGCAGATATGTGGCGCCTTGGCTGGAAAAATAAATTGGGCTACGCCGATATAAAGAATAGAATTGTAAGCCAGGTCCGTGGATTACCCGATTACCTTATCCAAACAGGACAGCAGGTTTCAAAAATCGTAACGACGACAAATGGACAGCTGTTTCTTCATTCAGGATCTTCCAATGGATCTAAGCAAAACCAAATAGGAATTTATACTTCCTGGGACGGTATACAATGGGCTCCCTTTAATGAAGGCATTGACGGAATGAATGACGGCCTTTCCCAGGGTTCATTGGCCGTCGATGGTAATAAAGTTTTTATGGCCACCCACGATGGTAAAATATGGTTGTATGAAGATACCAGCATGGTTTCACATTCTATTCCAGCTTTAAAACCAGGCTTTCGGCTTGTGTCGAATGCTGTCCACGATGAACTTTTGCTGTACTCTGAATTTGACCATACTCAAATAAATTGTACCCTCACAGATTGTATGGGCCATCCCGTTACACACACAATTCATAAGCTCTCCAATAAATATATGGCATGTGATGTAAGAACCTTGCCCTACGGTTTGTACTTTCTTCATATGACCGACAAAAAAAATGGAGCTATAATTCTTAAATTTAATAAGATCTAAATAAGATTGCTTATAATAAAAAATGCGATTGTCTGCAGCTGTTTCATTTTATATCACGAGAACTTGCATGAGCATCCTTCATGGAATCAGGATGTTAAATCCTTTTTCAAATGCGTTATTACATGTAACTTGGCCTTTTCAATACCGTTTATCATGAAAAAAACCTATATTTTTTCTCTTTTAATTTTTACCACCCTATTCCTGTCCTGCGATCAAAGCAAAAAACTGCAAAGCGATGCGCAGCAATTTATCGATACGTACACCACTCAGTATGTTGATTTGTACACCAAGGCAAACAATGCTCAATGGATGAGTCAGATCCACATTCAGGAAGGCGACAGCACTTTTACCGTAGCAACAAATAAAGCAAATCAGGCGATGGCCGATTTCACCGGAAGCAAGGAGATTATTGAAAAAGCGAAAAGCTTTTTAATGCATAAAGCACAGCTCACTGAATTACAAAACAAGCAAATCGAGCTAATCCTTTTTACCGCAGGAAATAATCCGGCTACAGTTGCCGAACTCGTCAAAGAACGGATTCAGGCTGAAACTGCCCAAACTGAAAAATTATTTGGATTTCAATATCTGCTGGGGGACAAAAAAGTCAGTACGAATGACATTGATGACATACTAAAGTCGGAAACGGATGAACAGAAACGTCTTGCTGCCTGGCAAGCTTCCAAGGAAGTAGGAAAGGGGCTCAAAGAAGGTCTGGTTCAACTTCGCAAGCTTCGAAACGAAACGGTCCAAGCTTTGGGCTACAATGACTTTTTCAGTTATCAGGTAAGTGAATACCAGATGAAGACGGAGGACATGATGGAACTCATGAAGCGCCTCAATCAGGAGTTAAGGCCCTTATACAGGGAGCTTCACACGTACGCCCGTTATGAACTTGCAAAAAAATACAAGGCCAAAGAAGTTCCGGAATACATACCTGCACATTGGCTGCCCAACCGCTGGGGCCAGGACTGGAGTACATTGATTGATGTTAAAGGATTGGATTTGGATGGAATTTTAAAATCGAAATCAAAAGAATGGATTGCTCATGAAGCGGAGCATCTGTACACAAGCATCGGTTACCCCTCCCTGCCACAGGTTTTTTGGGATAAATCCAGTTTATATCCCTACCCTGCTGATAGCAGCGTTAAGAAAAACAACCACGCCAGTGCATGGCACATTGATCTGAATAATGATGTTCGAAGTCTGATGAGTATTGAACCCAATGCGGAATGGTGGGAAACTGCTAATCACGAATTAGGACATATTTATTATTACATGACGTATACGAATCCAAATGTACCGCCACTCCTTCGTGCAGGCGCGAACCGCGCCTATCATGAGGCCATGGGAAGTCTGATGGGTTTAGCCGCTATGCAAAAGCCGTATCTTATAGGACGTGGATTATTACCGGAAGGAACAGTAACCGACAGCATTCAGAATCTTTTAAAAGAGGCCATGAACTTTGTTGTGTTCATTCCCTTCAGTGCCGGAGTGATGAGCGGCTTCGAGAAGGCACTCTATACCGATAATTTACCTGCTGATCAATTTAATAAAAAATGGTGGGAGCTTGTAAAACAATATCAAGGGATTGTACCCCCATCCGAGCGCGACGAAAGCTACTGCGATGCCGCCACAAAAACACATATAAACGATGATGCAGCGCAGTACTATGATTACGCATTGAGTTATGTCATCCTCTTTCAATTGCACCACCACATTGCCAGTCAAATATTAAAACAGGACCCCAGAGCAACCAATTACTTTGGCAGTAAGGAAACAGGCGCCTTTCTCATGGATATTATGCGCCCCGGCGCCAGCAAAGACTGGAGACAGGTGCTGCAACAAACCACCGGAGAAGAGCTCAACGCAAAAGCGATCATAAGTTATTTCGAACCCCTCTTGCAATGGCTAAAAGACCAAAACAAAGGCCGTCAATACACACTTCCTGAAACCATTTAGAAAATATTTCAATTTTTGACCAAAAGAAGTTGCATGGCAAACAAAACTTCACAGCATATCCTCAATACATCCGCCAATCTTCTTGGATTTTGCCTTTTTGTAATAACCGCTTTGCAACTTTCCAATAAAAGAGAATTGACCTTTATTGATGAATTCACAGCAATTATATCCTTGATTTTAGTAATTTCCTCTTTGCTTAGTTTTCTTTCCATTCGAACCGACAATGCGCATCTTGAACAGAAATACGAAGCTACCGCGGACACACTATTCATGATTGCACTGTCCGGCATCATGTGTGTCATCAGCTTTATCGTTCTCAATATCATGAAATGATTCTATTAAACTTTAGATATTAACATCCGTACATCAATCCTATCAGGCCCTATTCGTGATCATACAGGCAATCGAAATTTTCAAATCCAAATTGTACCCACCAACTTCTGTTTGAAATAATAGAAAGTACTTTGCCCTTAAACATAATTGCAAGTTCTTACAATTCGCATCTGCAATACTCTGTCATTTCTTTACCAAGGCTGATAATTTGAATACAATTTTACAGAGTTTGATTTATGCACCTCTCATACACCTTCGCTTTTACAAAATTGTACGATTCATTGTCCCCATTCAATTTCCTGAGATTTGCCGCAACGAAATGAACAAATTATGAGAATCCTGATTTCCAATCCTTGAAAGTCCATACGGATAGCATATTCTCGAGAATAATCGGAGTTGAAAAGCCATTGAGAAAACACTTTATTTATTGATGGATTTACACTTCTGCAAAACATTCCTGTTCCGGTAGTACTGTTCTTCAACTTTCCCGCAAGATCGCCTGTAGTTCAGGAAGCATTTTCTATTCTCTTGTTCTTTGACAATACCAACAAGCTTCGTAAACTTGTACGTTCAAAAAACAAAAATGCAATTCATTTCCTACGCTCTTGCCCTCCCCCTCCTGTTTGTTCATCTTAGCTTATACAGCCAAATTCCAAAAGCGCCATCAGGTGAGATAAAACATTTCCAAAATTTTAAATCAAAATACGTCGATTCGCATTCTGTCGACGTGTGGCTGCCTCCCGGTTATTCCAATAAGAATTCTTATACCGTGCTTTATATGCAGGACGGACAAAAGCTTTTTGATCCCTCCCAAAACCCGGACAAGCAAGAATGGGGTCTCGACGAAACGCTTACAGCACTTATCAATTATGGATCCTTTCGCAAATGTATCGTTGTCGGTATCTGGAGTTCTTCAGACAAAAGCTCAAGCGAGTTCCTTCCACAAAAGCCCTTTGAGTCCCTCTCCGTCGGCCAACGCGACAGCATGTATAAAAGTGAGTTAAAAGGCCACAAAGTATTCACAGAGCAAATATTTTCCGACAACTACCTCAAATTTTTAGTCAGGGAATTAAAGCCTTTTATTGATAGCAACTTCGCTACGTTGAAAGACCGGGGAAATACCTATATCGGGGGATCCGGAATGGGAGCATTGATATCACTTTATGCTTTATGTGAATATCCTCAGATATTCGGTGGTGCGGCCTGCCTTTCTACACATTGGCCCGGAATTTATACCTTGGACAACAATCCCATACCTGATGCCATGATTGGGTATTTCAAAAAACAAATCCCCAAGGCCGGAAACCATAAAATCTATTTTGACTACGGACAAAAATCTTTGGATTCCTTATACAAGCCAATACAACTTAAAGTGGATGGAATTATGAAATCAAAAGGATACAATTTAAAAAGTTGGATTACCAAAGAATTTCCCGGTGCTGACCACAGCACAGGTTCCTGGGCCAAGCGCGTAGATATACCACTGCGATTTTTACTTGGCAGCTGATATCCTTGGCAGGTCCTTTACATCCTATATAAATATCTTAATAGGCGCCGGCCCGGAGCATAAAATGTAATTCGTCCAAACACCACAAAATCTCAGTAACTTTCGCCTAGACGCTAAAACGAGTATCCATTGAATACGACTCTATCTCACGAAATCTATTAATTCCCTTTCACAGTAAAGTCAGTGTAATTTTGTTCCTGTGCATAAATTAATAAGCCGGCTAAAAATATTCAAAACCCACGCTGCTCCTGCTTCTGTCTTCAGCAGGATTAAATTTGCTGGTTTCTTTGCATTTGTCCTAACTGCTTATTTCAGCGAAGGCTTCTTCCATCCCGACGAACATTTTCAAATTCTTGAATTTTGCAATTATAAAATGGGGCTATCCCCTGCTGAAGATTTACCCTGGGAATTTAAAGAAAAGATCAGACCTGCTCTGCAACCCGCACTTTGCATGGCATTTGTAAAGTTGTTTCATGCTGTAGGAATCCAGAGTGCATTCAACTGCATCCTGTGGATACGCATACTAACCGCAGTGCTTGCCTGGATTCTCTTTAACCGGTTTGGATCATTCTTACTACCTGATTTTAAAACTGAAAGAGGGAAAATTTTGTTTATGTATATTGCGAATCTTACCTGGTTCACGCCTCTCATCTCCGTTCGCTTCAGTTCGGAAAATTATTCGGCACTCAGCTTTCTCTGTGCACTTTTCTTAATTCTGAAAAGCTCCGGGCCGGATTTCAGGCAAAATATAAAATCACTTTTTGCTGCCGGATTTCTTCTTGGTATATCCTTTTTCTTTCGGTTTCAGATTGGACTTGCAATTGCAGGTCTTGGTTTCTGGCTTCTGTTTGTGAACAAAGGATCCCTGAAAAATTGGATACCTATTATTTTCGGTGCTGGCCTGGCCTCTGTTATCTGCATAGGCATCGATAGTTGGTTCTACGAAACATTCACATTAACCCCCGTCAGGTATTTTCAAGTCAACATACTTGAGAACAAAGCTGCGAACTGGGGAACACAGCCCTGGTGGAATTACCTGCCACTTTTCGCTTTAAAAGCCATCCCCCCTATTAGCCTCCTACTCTTGCTCGGCTTCTTCAGTGGTCCCCTTGTAAAGTCAAAACATCTGTTCTTCTGGTGTATCCTCCCATTCCTTCTTGGTCACTTCGCCATTGGACATAAAGAAATGAGATTCCTTTTTCCGATGTCTTTCTGCTTTTTGTATCTCTCCGCACTGGGAATAGAAGATTTGCTTTCCAAAGAAAATTGGAGATGGCCTCTCCGGTTCCTGATTAATTTTTCAATACTTGTAAATTTTATTCTCCTGCCAGTCATCATGTTTTCACCGGCACAAATTCCCGTGAAGGTCTTTAGATTTTTGTCTGAATACTCTAAATCACACGAAACAGTATTATTATGCAAAGAAAAAAATATCTACGATCTCGTTGGTCTAAACGCAAATTTCTATAAATCAACTAAGCTTAAGTGTATTGTGCTTGAAGACAATGAAGACATAGCAAATTATTTAAAAAGAAATAAACCGGACTCTGTCTTTCTGCTGGAGAGGCAATTTATACCCGACTACAATTTAGCGGGCTACACGATGAGTACAATATACAGACCTCTACCGGATTGGATCATCTACTTCAATTTGAACAACTGGTTAAGCAGGTCGCGCATTTGGGAAATTAAAAAATTAAAATCAGAAAATACCCGGGCAAACTAAATCTTAAACAATTTCCCTGACAAACAGGATTAGTACAAAAAATCACAGTTAACTTAATAAAAATCATTCCTGTTTGTGTACCGCTCCTCTTTCATATTTTTTGGACTCCTCATATGAACTTGCTGTAGCCCTTTTATTTATCCATTCAAATAAGTAGTGCTTGGGCAGCAAATTGAATCATGCATTCAGATTCATTGATTCGCTCTTTCTATTCAGATGCATGACTTCCTTTTACACTCCGTATATTTGACTGTTGAATAAACACGGATCACGGATCCAAAACACAATCGTTCCAGACTAAAGCATTCTCTAATGTGTCCCAAAATAAATAATCCACTTGTCCCGCTTAAATTTGATTCCGTGAATAGCTATTTTGATGCCTTTCCAAAAGAAATCCGCAATATTTTGGAAATGATGCGCTCGACTATCAAAAAGGCAACACCGGAAGCTGAGGAAATCATAAGTTACAATATGCCCGCTTTTAAACTTAAGAAAGTTCTTGTGTACTATGCGGCAAATAAGAATCATATTGGCTTTTATCCTACACCAGGACCCATTGCTGCTTTTCAAAAGGAGTTGGAAAATTATAAAACTTCTAAAGGAGCCATCCAATTTCCGCTTGACAAGCCTTTGCCGCTTAATCTGATTGAAAAAATCGTTAAATTCAGGCTACATGAACTTTCAGAGAAAGGGAAATAAGACTTTTTATAGGCAATATGGACAAAAGCATCTTTTTCCATCCATTACAGGATCCTGCATATAATAATTCGATCATCCCACAAAATTTCAGCCGGGGCTTTCTTCGTTATCATGCAGGCAAAACGTAGCTAAAAATCTACTATTGGGCAGATTAAACTATTTTTAATTTTCATGAAATGGGATACCCTAAAAGCCGACACCGGAAAAAAAGATCAAAACATATTACATAAAATTTAAAAGCGAATTAAATTCGCCCACGTTTAGCTTCAATCTACATTTCACCCATTCTTTCAGATTCACAATTACTAAAAACAAATTCCAAAACTCAATGAAAGGAATCCGCATTTTGACGCTTTTCTTTATGACATTCTCTCTGGTCTCATTTACTCAGCAGCGCGCTCCAAAAGATATTGAAAAAGATCTGCTTAAGACGCAATCAAAAATGCTAAAACAGGTAAATGGAAACTATGATTCTCTTGAATGGTATAGCTCCCGGTTTAGCAAACAAATGACCACTTTAATCAGTGCGAATCCCGCTACCATGGACTATCCATTTGACTTGTTATTGGCAACCAAGAAAATTCAGATTTCCCAATCGCAGGACGGCAACCTGCGCATTTACAGCTGGGATACGGAACTTGGAGGCAGCATGCACCTCTACAACAATTTATACCAATACAAATCCGGAAGCAATGTGTACACGGAAATACCCAAATTGCAGGAAGGAGATGCTTCAGGTTTCTTTTCAGAAATTCACAAGGTGAACTCTCAGTCGGGAAGTTATTACCTTGGAATTAAAAATGGAATTTACTCAGCTAAAGATGCAAGTCAATCGGTGAAAGCCTTTGCCATACAGAATTCGAAACTCATAGATGCGGTTACGCTATTTAAAACCAAAAATGAAAATCTAAATGAAATTGTTTGCGACTTTGATTTTTTTAGCGTTGTGGATCATCCGGAAAGACCTTTACAATTAATTCGATATGACAAAGAAAAGCAAATGCTCTACATTCCCGTAGTTACAGGAGAGGGCCAGGTTACCAGTCGTTTTTTAGCCTATGCATTTAAGGATCCTTACTTTGTTTATGTAAGTGCACCAAAATCGGAGTCAAGACCCCGTAAAAAGTAGCATTCTTTTTCTTGTTAATTTGACTCGTTCAGAGTTCCCGGGAATTTCCATGAAGTAAAACAAATAGATCTTCATCACCATGTGCCTTCCGGAATGAACCAGGCGTTGTGATTAAGTTTTAATGGAAATCGCGATCAGTCCATCTATTTCAATCTTCCATACTTTTATAAATATAAACCGCTATTCATTTCCCTGCCATGGAAGTGTATCAACTGTTTGAACAGGACACCTTATTACTTTTTATTCTGGAGGGCTAAACATTCTCAAATTTCAAAAGGCTGTGTACATGGACATGGAAAGCTGAAAATGGCGCCTTTTTAAGCATAATAAGAGAAATGTCTTGGTTTTATCCTAAATTTATCACAGTTTCAAAAAACCTTATCTAAACTTATGGAACTATTTCATCTTTTGAGGAAAGGACTAAAATGAAAACCGGCGCACTGATGTCAAGATGCCTGATTACCTTGCTTCTTGCAGGCATACTTTTTCAATTGATTGCCAAGACAGGGGTCAATCCAGAACTGAATTCCAAAATAAACCATAATGCCTGTACTGTTTACATCGATCGGATTATTATTGGAGATTGTGAATACGGAAGCCGAACCGGCAACCAATCTAAAGTGGTCGTGGCGGTTTTTTTGGCTTGGTCAGAGCCCATTGCTGGAGAAAAAATCCAGGTAAAACTGAAAGGACAAACCAAATTGTTCGATCCTTTTATGAAGGCGTGTCCACCCTACGTGCAATTTATCCTGGACCCGGATGGAGGAAGCTACCCGGTGGAAGTAGAATTTACTTCCGGAAATTGTATCGCCACTACCCAAACGATTCAATTGCCCTTACCCTGCGATCCACCTGTATGCAGTGGGGCGCAATCGGTTGGGGGTAAGGTATTCAAGGATTTCAATGGAAATGGAATTCAGGAAGCTTCTGAAACGGGATTTACAGGTGTGGAAGTGCGATTGTACGACGATACAAAACAACAAATTGCAGTCACCCAAACCAAAACCAGTGGAATGTGGGCGGTCAACGGTTTAAACCCGGGTACCAAGCTTCGCGTAGAATTTCAAGTACCTCCCGGCTTATTTGATTCAAATCCCGGAACTGAAAATAAAACGCGCACACAGCGAGCCGTTGTCGGGGATTGCAATGTGGATCTTGGAATCTACCAGCTTGAGAGTTATATTGACCCCAACCCCTGGATGGTTACGACCTGTTTCGCCAAGGGAGATGCTTCAAAAAGACAATACCCTGCTTACAACGAACCCGTACTTGTAGCCAACCGCTACAATACCAGCGAAGGAGGTCCGCGCACCGGACCGGATGGAAATTATTATCTGGCCAGTGCCGGTGAAATAGGCTCTGTATGGGGATTGTGCTTCCAAAAAGAAACAAGGCTTTTATTCTCCGGAGCCTTCCTCAAAAGAAACGCGTCATTAGGTCCCAGCGGACTGGGAGCCATTTATGTCACAGATCTGAATAACTTTCTTCCCAACCCTCCATTTACGGCAGGATACCGGTATTACGGAAATACCAGATTATTAGTCAACCTGGACAACTTCGGGATCAAAACAGGAGATGAATTATCCTTGCAACGCAGCCTGCCACAGAGCCCATACGACGGCTCACATGATTCGGTCGCTTTTGACAAAATCGGGAAATGGGGCCTGGGCGACCTGGATGTGAATGATATCGGTGATACCTTATTTGCTGTAAACCTGAACAATCGTTCGTTAGTGTCCATTGCTATTGGCAACCCCTTGAATCTGCCTATTACTCCGGACCGGGTAAAAGAAATACCGATCCCGGACCCGGGCTGCACAACATCCGGCGACTGGAGGCCCTGGGGCATCAAATACAGAGATGGAGTGCTTTATGTGGGAGGGGTTTGTTCCGCGGAATCTACCAACAATTCAGACGATCTGAAAGCTGTTGTCTACGCGTATTCAAAGGATACATTTATTGAAGTGGTCTCTTTCGATTTGAACTACACGAAGGGTTTCCTGAATGGTAATTATTGCTCTACATTTCAAGCCTGGCACCGCGATTTTTATAGATACTTCATTGGCGGAGATGTTGTGTGCGGCCCAGTGCCTGTTTTGTCCGACATTGAATTTGACTCCGAAGGCAATATGATCGTTTCACTTGGTGATCGATACGGCTACCAAACGGGAGGCCGCGAATATGGCACAAATACAAGGGATGGATTTCGCTATATCAGTTTCGCAGGTGGAGACAACCTGAAGCTCTTCAATTTAAAAAATGAATTTCTCCTTGAGCAAAACGGCACATCAGGCTTTTTTACCACACAGGGAGCAAATAATAATCAGGGCATTTGCGGAGGAGAGTTTTATTTCCAGGATGGATTTTACAGTCATCAGGAAAGTTCACTGGGAGCCCTGGCCGCACATCCAAGCTATAATACCATCGTGGCCACACTCATGGACCCTGCACAAATTTGGTCCAATGGCTGGAGCCAGCTCGACAACAGCAATGGCACAAAAAAAGTAAATTACAATGTCTTCACAGGTGAAAACGGAACTTTTGGAAAAGCTGCAGGATTGGGTGACATCGAACTTCTGATCGGTTCTTCCACACCAAAAGGCATTGGGGTTTCTATTGGCAATTTCATCTGGTACGACAATGATGAAGATGGCTTGCAGGATCCCGGTGAAATACCGCTTTCGAATGTTCCCGTATTATTGTATGATATCAAGGATTCCCTATTACAACAAACCGTAAGCGATGCACAGGGTCTTTACATTTTCAAAAACCTTGACCCGCGAACTGAATACACGATCCGCGTGGGGGCTGATTCGAATTACATAAACAATGATTTGCTTTTAAATAATTTGCCCTTTGCCATCACTACATTTCGCACGCGCAATAACTTTGGAAATTCTGAAAACGATTCAGATGCTTCAAAGACCCTTCCCGTTTCCACCTACTTTAATGGAAATGTAGCATTATCCTATACAACAGGAAACGATGGAGAAAATGATTTTTCCATAGATTTTGGCCTGATCCGCTGCGATCTGAAAAATCCGGATACCACTAAACTTTTTATTTGTCCGAATGACTCCATTCGCGTTGGTAGTAAATGGTTTTCAAAATTAAATTTAACGGGAAGAGTCCGCATTCCAAAATCAGATGGTGTAGGCTGTGACTCCATTGTTCTGGTGAATATTCTCTTCCATCCGGAATCGCATTTCATTCTGGATACGACCATATGCAAAGGACAGTCTTTGGTTATTGAGAATCAACTATTCGATGAAAATCACACTACGGACACTCTTACGCTGTCAGGAGCAAATCAGCTGGGTTGTGACTCTATTATAGAAGTCAATGTAAAAGTCTTGCCCTATACACAATTTAATTACAAACCATCAATCTGTCCGGATGACACCATCCGGATCGGAGCTCAGACCTTTCATGCGTTCAATAAGACCGGAAGTGTTTTGCTTCAGGGTGCCAATCAATATGGTTGTGACTCCCTTGTAGTGATAGAACTTACCGTGCTTCCTTCCAGTATCTATAATTTGAGTACGACACTTTGCCCCGGTGATAGTTACAAACTTGGCAATCAGATCTTTGATACACAAAATAGCTCTGGAACTGTCCTTTTAAAAAATGCAAATCAATATCAATGCGACTCCGTAATCCAGGTACAGCTGTATTTCTTCCCGGCAGCGGATTCCATGTACACCCCGTCGGTATGCCCCAATGAAACAGTCCGTGTCGGCAATACCGTCTTTGATCAAAATAATACGTCGGGCACCGTAATACTACCATCCGTTAGCCAACATGGCTGTGATTCCACAGTACATGTACAACTCAACATACTGCCCGTCACACGAAAAGATCTGGATACCAGTCTTTGTGCAGGTTCAAGAATCACAATACACAATCAGACATTTGATGAAAACAAGACATCCGGCGTCATCACACTACCCAATGCCAATCAGTATGGTTGCGATTCCCTTCTAAATATATCGGTACATGTGCTGCCGGTCACTAACTCAAAAATAGATACATCCATTTGCCCTGGCGGGAAAGTTATTTTGGAAAATCGCGTATTTGATGAATCCAATAAGACGGGTACAATCAAACTCACTTCTGCCAATCATTTTGGCTGCGACTCTTTAGTGTATGTTTCTCTCAGGTTAAAAGCTGTTACAAGTTCTGATTTCGACACATCAATTTGTCCCGGAGGACAAATTGTTTTAGGCTCCCAGATCTTCAATGAATCCAACCGTCAGGGCACTATCACACTGTCCGGAGCCAACGAATTTGGATGCGACTCCCTGGTACATCTCTTCCTGCGCATACGCAAGGAATACAATATAGAAGACACCATACGGAACTGTGTAAGTTATACATGGCCGCCCACGGGTAAAACCTATACAACCAGCGGACATTATGAATTGGTATTACAGACTCATGAATCTTGTGATTCTATACATCAACTTGAACTTACCATTGATCCGGAGTTCCACTTTCATGAAACCTTATGTGTTTTAAACAAATACCTTTGGCCCATAGATGGCAATTTGTACGAACAGAGTGGCATCTACAGTTTTAATCACAGGACGATCAACGGCTGTGACTCCGTGGAATATTTAGTGCTTCTCATTCAGGGAAGTGGCGAAGTATATGTGCCTAACGCCTTTTCTCCCAATGGAGACGGCATCAATGACCGGCTCACTGTCTATGGCAACGAAGATGTTAAAATGATTGATTATTACAGGCTCTTCAATCGCTGGGGTGAACTGGTTTTTGAACAAAAAAATATTCCACCAAATGATCCGCTTTACGGCTGGGATGGCATTTTTAAATCCGAACCCGCAAATCCTGCGGTCTTCGTATATCATGTCGGATGGACAGATAAGTTGGGAGGCAAGCACCAGCGATCAGGAAATTCAACTCTGATTCGCTAAAGTGGATAATTTATAAATGACCACCGCGAAAACAAGCATTCGAAATTCACTGATCTCGGGCGGAATTGCTATGGCCTGCCTTGGCTTTATCCTGCATGATGCATTTAAATGGACAGCTAATTCGACACTCGTCGGCGCCTTTTGTCCGGTCAATGAAAGTGTCTGGGAGCATCTTAAAATGGCCTATCTCGCCATTCTGATTTATTCCATTTTTGAATACCCTATCCTTAAAAACAGTACTTCCAATTATTTCCTTTCCAAATGCATTGGCCTTATTTGCTTTGAGATCACAATTCTGATAATCCATTACGGAGCCCTCTCGGCAAATGCCCATGGAATGTTATGGATCGACATCCTCTCTTACTTTGCAGGTATCTTTTCCTGCCAGTGGGTCTGCATGATTTTGTGGAGATCACGACCATGGAATAAATGGCCAGATGCATGGAATATACTTTTCTATTTTATGGCCGGACTCCTTTTTGTATATTTTACTTTTTCACCGCCTCAGCTTGAAATTTTCAAGGATTCCAAAAGTCAAACCTATGGAATTTACAAATTAAAATAAACAGAGATTGAATTTTTAATATCAATTCCATGCGCCTCCAATTCTTTCCAGGAAAAGAACATTCTGATTTGTTTTATCCAATAGTTTGTACTACATTAAACAGAGAATAACTGGATTTCAATTTAGCTGGATAAGATGGGTGGCAAGTCCGATTTTTATTTAAGCAAATGGTACCTCGATTTCATAGGTCCTGATGGGGAGACGTTCATTTTTTACGCCGCCACTTTGCGATGGCATGGTTTTGAAATTCGATATACAAGTAAGATTGAGCATAAACCAGGCCAGGCAACTTTCGAAAAATCCCGATTCCGAAATGTTCAAATGCCTATCCTCGAAAACGATTTGATCCGATGGTCCGATCCGGAGTTTGCAGCGGACGGCCTGTGGAGATCACTTTCTGAACCTATACGTGCCCGATTGTTTGAATCCCAGGATGGCTATTTGGACTGGAATTGTTACCAGGTAAATTCAGAAGTTGAACTCATTTTTGAAGGCAGGAAACTAAAAGGAGACGGTTATGTAGAGCAACTGATTTCAACGATATTCCCATGGCATTTACCAATGGATGAGCTGCGTTGGGGTCGATATGGCTCATACCAAAATCAGCTTGTATGGATTGAATGGAAAGAGAAACAAAACCGACAATGGTTGTGGATGAACAATTTACCTGTCATAGATGGACGTATCTCAGATAATCTTATCGAAATGCCTCATCAAGACTCCAAACTACTTTTAAAGAAAGTAGCCACACTTGAATCCGAAAAGAAAATATCCTCCTTAATTTCAAAAATAAGCAGATTTATACCTGGAATAGGCAATTGGATTCCTCTCCATTTTCTGGTAGCTGATGAGCACAAGTGGATTAGCAAAGGACAGATCTTCCAAAATAATCAACTGATGGATGAGGGCATGGCCATTCATGAGTATGTTGATTTCAGAAAATCAAAACAATAAACATGCGCCCTTCGATTTGTTGTGAAATGTTAAACCCACGAATTGTTTTCAAAAAAATTTATTCTAACTCATGCCTTAAATTATAGTACTCATGGATCTTCTTAAAAAATTTGCAGGGCCTCTGTCTTATGCCCTCTTGTTTGTCTTCATACTGCCTTTGGGACTTTACTACTGGGCAAAAGAAACCGAACACCTGATATTGTTCGAACCCATTCAATCATTCGGGGCTTCATGGATTTTTGCTACCACAGGATTGATAGTTCTCCTGTGGGGAATGCTGGCCCTAAAAATAAAAGGCGGAGGATTACCAATGAACGCATTCCCACCTGTACATTTCGTTAGCTCTGGCCCTTACCGCTTTGTTCATCACCCGATCTATATTGGCTTTGGATTCATACTGATTGGTGTTTCCATCCTATTGGGCTCAGCCAGCGGACTGTGGCTCGTCACACCGGTTACAATTTTAGGAATGAGTGCGCTGGTATTAGGTTATGAAAATATTGATTTGAAACTCAGGTTTCCCGGCATAAAACAAAGAGTGGTTTTTGAACTTTCGGAGAACTCTGCGACTCCGCCGGATACCACCGAACGATGGATTGCTTTCTTAAAACTATTTGTGTTGCTGATTTTGGTCTATTTCATTTTGGATCATTCGTCCGCCACTAATTCAATAAACACAAACCACTCCTCTGACAATCCTCCAGATACAAGCAGCTCCTTACTACAACCTCTATTCGTTTTGCTACTCCTTCTTTTGCCCGCACTACTTTTCAAAACGAAATCACAATTAAGAGATTGGTCGATTTCGGTTTTTATAGGTTTGGCTATTTATGCATATCTCGGAATCCTTTATCCCTCAACGGTAACACCGTGGGAGAAATACAGCGCATTTTATTTCGGCAATAAGAATGTATTATCTTTCTTCAATTGGACAGTTCCTCTTTTCCTCCCGCTCGTCCTTATTTCAAAAAGTTTAAAGCTCAACAACTGGAAGATAAGATTGCCTTTACAATTCATTGGCCTGTTTTCCCTTCTTATCCAATTCAGCAACTCTATCCCAAGTTTAAAATCTATACTACTGACATTGGTCCTCTTTCTGGTATCTGATCAATACCAGGCAGTTTGGGGATTTTTGCGAAATACCAGCGAAATAATTGCCAACTCTTGGAAGGAATGGACATTTGGAAAAATACGCGTGATCAACCATGGGATCTACGTGGGGATCTGTGCATTTACAGGTGTATTTATCGCGGGTATACTTACCGGGCAAAAATATGCCTGGGCCTTAATGATCTTTTGTTTTTTAGGAGTAAGCTTCGCTGCAATCTGGGCACAGCTCATCGAAGGTTCCGACAAATTAAAACGACCTTTCGGGTACTACGGATGTTTGTTCAGCATTCCACCGGCTGCACTTATTTTCCATTATATGGGAATTGACAGCTGGACAATTGTAGCAGCAGTATCTGTGGTCATGCCCTGGTCACAAGCAATTGGAAGATTGAGATGTCTGGTAAATGGTTGCTGCCACGGCCGTCCAGTAGAGTCCGAACATATTGGAATACGCTATTCACATCCCCGATCCAGAGTTTGTTACATATCCGGACTCAAAGAAAAATATTTACATCCGACACCCTTATATTCCATATTATGGCTGGTTCCGGTCGGGTTTGTTTTACTATCCTTATGGGACGCCGGCTTTATGCCTTCGTTCATTTTTGGAATCTATCTCATTTTGACCGGATTAGGCCGCTTTGTCGAAGAGGCCTATCGCGGAGAAGTGCAAACCCGGATTATAAAAGGGCTTCACTTGTATCAATGGACGGCAATAGTCACTGTACTCTGCGGAATTGCAATGACGATGGTCCCTTCCGTACGATCCGACGTGGAACCCGGATGGAGCTGGCAGATTGCTGTAGCCGCACTATCAGGAGGTCTGTTCACTTTCGCAGCAATGGGTGTGGATTTTCCTAATTCGAATAAAAGATTTTCAAGATTGGTGTAGTGGTAAAATACGAGAGTAAAATGCATTCCACTGCAGACCATCAAGACGAAAAAACGAACTCCATTAAAAATCGGTATACATAAAACTTACGATTGTAAGCATAACAATTTTGAAATTCTGACTTCGTTCATCACAATTTCTTATATCCGTTTTGATTTATTACAGCTTTTACAGCAAAATTCCATGCACATGGTTTTGGAAGGATTACTTATCACAAATTAAAGAAAATAATTATATTTAGATCTTTATTCACAAAATCAAATACAATGAACTACAAACTTCAACTTTCTGCAATCTGCGGAGCATTTGCATTATTCCTGGTTTCCTGTGCAGCTCCGGCCCCAGAGCCAAAACCCATTGACATGGCGAGTTTGAAAATGGAGATCCAAAAAATGGAGGATGCCTTTGCCGCAGCAGAAAAAGCAAAAGACGCCGATGGCGTGGTCGCATATTATAGCGAGGATGCGATGAGTTACAACCGTGGTGAAGAACCTACAAATGGGAAAGCAGCCATTAAAGAGCGTATTGCCCAACGCCTTGCCAAAGACACTACCGGAAATACCAATGTGTACAAAGTTGTGGATCTCTATGCAGAAGGAAATATGGCTGTCGAAATAGGTTCATGGAGCGAATTGAACCCTGCAGGTGCTGAGGTAGCCAAAGGGTATTACATGTCCTATTTCCAGAAAAAAGATGGGAAATATGTTTGCGTACGTGACATGAACGTTAGTACCACGCCTGCAAAGCCAAGCATGTAATCCAATTATAATAATCTACGATTCTTCAAAAAAAGGGGCTGTTTGAAACAGCCCCTTTTTTATTTTTTCAAAATTTTGCTTCGCTGATTTCATAATTTTAGAGGTGCTTTCTTAACCTTATTCATTTCCCTTTCAATGATTTCTAACAATCTCAAAATCCGATTCGCCCGCGTATCCGCTTTTTTTGCCCCATAAATCCAGTCCATTTTTCTCTTCTGTTCCCCTTGCGACCATCCCAAAAAACATTCCATCGCATGAGGAACTTCCAATAAACAAAGCTCCAACTCTTCCGGTATTTCTACCGGCGCATCATCTGCATACAAAACAACGTGAACGACATCACCTTCCTTCTTCCTTATGTTTTTGCGTATTTCAGCTCTAACCGGTAAAAATAATTTCCCGTCACCCATGGGCATTAGATGATAATTTTTTATTTCATATCCGTCAATACTCCCTCTAACCCGGACCCAGCCAAAAGGAGTATCTTTTGCCTGTAGTATTTCCGGAATTCGCGCATAGGTCCACCCTCCTTTACCAGGGTATTTTTCGAGGGTGTACAATTTGTCTGTCAATGGCTTCATGGCGCAAAATTTATAAATCTTCGAAATTAATTAATGAATTTGCATTTACATCCGTTTAGAAATAAACTATTTTTACATGCACTGAAACTTATACATGATGAACCATGATAAAAAAAAAGTTGCATACGTCTTTGGGGGAACGGGTTTGATTGGCCATGCTTTACTGAATGAATTAGTGAACAATGACTCCATTGACAAAATTATTTCTGTTGGACGGAAGAAGATAGATATTTCTGACCCAAAATTTGAAAATTATGTGGTCGACGATATCCGCAAACAAATCAGTGAAATAGCATTACCAGCGGGCGATATTGTATTTTGTTGTATTGGCACTACCCTTCGCAAAGCGGGTTCAAAAGAATCTTTCAGAAAAGTGGATTTTGATATTCCAGTTCAAATTGCTCGCTTCGCTTCTCAGAAAAACATCCCGGTAATGCTTGTGGTTTCATCATTGGGCGCCGACCCTAGATCGTCAAATTTTTATTTACGAACCAAAGGGGAAATGGAAGAATCCGTTCAAAGCATATTTAAAGGACGATTAAAATTTATTCGACCATCCTTACTGCTCGGAAATCGTCAGGAAAAACGTTGGGGTGAATCTATTGGAATCCAATTCATGAACTTGTTTGGATGGCTATTCGCCGGCCCTCTTAAAAAGTACCGCGGCATCCCAGCAATCCAGGTTGCAAAATCAATGGTACGACTCAGTGAAGATACATCTGAAAAAAGAATATACGAATCTCATGAGCTCTAAAAATGTGCGTATACAGAACAATCGCCTCCTTAAGAATTGCATCCTGCTCTACAGTATTATTTTGCTTACATCAGGATTCCGGATTAGTTGTTACAGCCAACAAGGACCCTGGAACAGCCCCTTAAGAATAGCCTGGTCTAAAGACGGCAGGACATTTGGCGCAAGTTCCGTGTTTCAGGATTCAGCAGGTGTTCCATGTGTTATAAAATGGAAAGGAGATACACTTATTGCTGCTTTCCAATGGTTTCGACAGCCAAATCCCTCTCCCTCCTGGGATCGCATTGCAGTCAAATTTTCCTATGATAAGGGACAAAGTTGGAGTACTCCTGTTCCTGTTGCAATTTCAGGTTTGCCCTCCACATTTCAACGACCCTTTGATCCAACTCTCACAGTATTTGGGAGTGACAGCATACGACTTTATTTTTCCTCCAGTGATGGCATTCCAAAGGCAGGTCTTGACTCGTCTATCAACAGCTATTCTGCATATAGTTTGGATGGCGTTCACTACGTATTTGAACCAGACGCACGGGTAGATGTGATCAATAACCGGGTTATCGATCCCGCTGTGATTTATTTTAACAAGAGCTGGCACTATGCCGCCCCTGCAGGAGCTCCTCAGGATGGAGCCTATCACTATGTCTCAGGTGATGGCCTCAGATTTATCCCGGTTCCCAAAATACCATCGGACAACACGCACAATTGGACTGGAAACTATATGGTCGAAAGTGAAAATGAATTGCGGTTCTATGGTTCAGGCCCTTGGATTTGGTACAACAGCTCACCCAATGGAGGCATTTGGAATGGGTTTATCCAAACAAACGTTCGTGGGGGTGATCCCAGTGTACTCAAATTAAATACTGAAAATTATCTCATGATCTATGTTGGCCAACCTTATTCTACATCAACCACCAACCCAACACAGGGATCCGCCGATGTCCACATTTATCCCAACCCAGCCGATGAGAATTTGTATGTGTCCTGCAATAAGGAAATATCATTTTTAAATTATTCCATTAATGACATTTCCGGAAGACTGCGATGCAAAGGATACCTTATGCAGCAAACGACGAACCTTCCCCTTAATTTTCTCGAACCGGGCTTATACCATCTTATACTTTATGATGATCCGCCAATTAGAATTCCTTTTTTAAAAATGAACTGAACACCTGCAATGCCCTGGATACCTGCCTACTTTGAACAATGAAGCCATGACAGACCCCTATCAAATTACTTTTAACAGCTGGAATGAAGTTGCTCAACTTTATGAAGACCGATTCATGGATCTTGAACTCTACAATGACAGCTACGACGAATTTTGCGACAGGATCCGGAATCCGGATGCAGCTATTCTTGAAATCGGATGTGGCCCCGGAAATATCACGAAGTACCTTTTATCAAAACGACCGGATTATAAAATTTTGGCCATTGATGTTTCTGAAAATATGATCCGGCTGGCGGAAGCGAACAATCCGAAGGCAGATTTTCAAATAATGGATTGCAGGAACATTGATCAAATAAATCAAAACTTTGACGGCATCATGTGCGGATTTTGCATCCCATATCTTAAACTTGAGGATTGCATGAAATTAGTTCATGACTCTTGCAATAAACTCAAACCCGGAGGCATTCTCTATTTGAGTTTCATGGAAGGAAACTATGACCATTCCGGATTTGAAGTCGGAAGTACAGGAAAACATCAGATGTTCATCTATTATTATGAAGAGAATCGGATGAAACAAATCCTTGAACTCCACAAATTCACCATTAAGGTTGCTTTTACAAAAAATTTGGAAGAATTGGAAAGAGCCATCCCACAACAATTGATATTCATAGCAGAACGAGCTTAATACGCAATCTTGCTTCTCTTATCAGAATACATGAAAGATCCTAAATCAGTTAAAGCCAGCTTCCTTAGGATTTAAGCCTGGTAAAGACATAATGAAATCGTTTGAAAACACAAAAATAAAGTTGAGAATGCACCGGCAGAGCTAGACAGTTACACTGATGCTATTTAGAAAGCATAGCCAAGTGCAAGTCCTCCGTAATAGGGCCAGAAAAATCCATCCGCGATGACAGGTGTTATCGCTATTTTCCACATAAAACCGCCGTCCAATGGCTGTCTTCTGTACCCAAAAGTCATGGTCCCAATGAATTTTCCAAAATCTTCATCAAAAATATCAGAATTGCCACTCGCAAAGGTGGCTCCGGCACCTATTTCAAAATACCTTCCATTTTTTCCCAATAACCAGTTCAGCTGGACCGGAATTAACAAAATGCCTTCATCCTGCTTTCCAGCATAGCCCAAGCCAATCCTAGCCCCGATTCCATCTGGCTTATTATGAAATCGCGTATCGTAATTAAAGCTGAAGATCAGGCCATTCCCAAGTAATTCAGCATACACGGACTGCCTGCTCTGGGACTGCACGCCACTTCCTAAAAAAACAAATAGGATAAGGCAAACAAACACTCGTTTCATAATTGTCAAAATTTTATCAAACATACGAAATCTCCTTTTTTGCATATGGATTTCGCTTTGTTATCTCTGTAAAAGCGAGCCATTCAAGTCCTTATTGACCGGACAATACATAGGATTGCACACTAAAGACAAGATAAAATGATTTTGAGTCCCTGGTAAAGAATTAGGCATTATCCATCTTCCATACAATCCTTGAAGAAAGTATCCTACCCATCTTTGAAGTTGACAAGGCCTCATACGCTCAGAATCCACAATATTCATGTCTTCGTTTAAATTGTTAGAAGTACATATTTGCATGGCCTTTCCAAATATTATGGAATTCAAATTGCAAGAAGCCTGCTTACAGTTGGTTTGATCATAAAACAGCAACAATAACACGGTATCACAATTAGATAGCTAAATGCCAATGCATTGTTCTCTACCCCTTTAAAAGTATGTGCATCCAGGAAGCAGCTTAAGGCAAAACTTGGGAAATGCAATTCTATAATCCAGAATTCTCATGCGAACACAGCCACCCATTTACTACTTTTGTGTTATCCCATTCCGGGCATTTGCAATATTTACAAATTTCATTAAAGCAGATATATGAAACCCTTGAAACTAGAAGGTCATAGAGACCGCGTCGTCCCCATCCATAAATTCCTTGGCAGAACGTTTAAATACGCGCTCCTGGCTGGCATTCTCATATTTATTTCCGTAGCAATTGGAACTTTTGGTTATCACGAGTTCGCAGCACTCGACTATTTAGATAGTTTTCATATGTCTTGTATGATTTTGACCGGCATGGGCCCAACCAACCCGATGGTAAGCAGTCAGGCAAAAATTTTCTCTTCATTCTATGCACTCTACAGTGGTATCGCCTTTCTGAGCACCACAGCAGTTTATTTCGCACCCATTATCCATCGAATTCTGCATATCCTGCACGTTGAGGACAACAGATATTCTTAACCCACAGAGTTTTTTATTTAAAAAAGCTTTGGACCGCTTATCTTGCTTATACATTCCGTACAAATTGACTTTTACCAATTCTTGAGCGGACTTAAATTTTCTTTTGTTCGATCTGGGTATATGAATTTTTTTTGCTTCACAAGTTTATTTTTCATGCTTTTCGGGATTAGCATGGAAAGATTGAAGGCACAGGTAAGAAGCCCACAAGATACCATTTGGCTTTTAGAAACAAAGGATGGAAACCATTATACCGGAAGGGTAAGGCAATCGCATCAGGATACTTTAGAAATTACTACAGATATTGGAATACTCCGCATGCCGAAAAGTCAGATAAAAACTATAAGCCCTATAGTAGAAAGTCAATTGGTTCATGGTGAATACTGGCCGGAGAATCCACATGCCAATCGTTATTTCTGGGGGCCAAGCGGTTACGGTCTTCGCAAAGGAGAAGGATACTATCAAAACATATGGGTACTGTTGAATCAAGTGAGCTATGGTTTTTCGGACAACTTTTCAATGGGCATCGGAGTTCTTCCTTCCTTTCTTTTGGGCGGGGATTTGTCAGACACTCCATTTTGGCTCACGCCAAAAATAGCCGTACCTTATAAAAATGGGAAAGGTGCATTTTCCTTTGGAACGCTGCTCTTCAGCTTTCTGGGCAGCACTGAAGGTTTTATCGGTATCCTGTATGGGGCCAATACCTTCGGAACCCGTGAAAAGCAAGTCACTATCGGCATGGGTTATGGATACAGTTCGGAAGATGGACTCGCAAGCAGGCCCACATTTTCATTAAGCGGCATGTGGCGCACCGGCAAAAAATGGGCCCTCGTAACAGAAAATTACCTGATCAATACCGGCGGATCCACGCATTATGGTTTTGTATCCGGAGGTGCAAGGTATATCACCAGCAGGCTTGCTGTTGATTTTGCCGGCTTTGTTCCGTTGGGACCCGATATCAGCGGTTCTTACGTTTTACCCTGGCTGGGGATTACATTTCCTTTCAAATACTAAAAATGCAGGTATAACATGCTTCAGACTATCGACTTCAGATTTTATATTCAGGACCATGTACTGGAATGTGTTTTAAATCGAATTCGTAAATTCAAAAAACTGTCCGAATTTTCAGTTTTATGAAATTTTCCTCATTCATCCTCATTGTCCTGCTCCGGCTTTCGCTAGATGCACAAAGTCATCTGTGCACCTTACATCTGGAACCTACGTTCAATAACCGTAAAATAAGTTTAAACACACCCTGCCAGCTGGATTCGGATCAAATCATTTTTACGAAGATTAAATTCTACATTTCAAAAATTGAATGGATGTATGAACAAACGTTCGTTTGTAGTCCAGACTCCAAATATCATCTTGTTGATCTGGAAGATCCTAAAAGTTTGATCATAACAGCAACCTGCCCGGACAAGAAGTTATTCAACCGACTTAAATTTGATATTGGGGTAGATAGCGCCACAAATGTCTCCGGTGTTTCCGGCAATGATTTGGACCCCATACATGGGATGTATTGGACCTGGCAAAGTGGATACATCAATATAAAAATAGAAGGAACGTCCACCCGATGTATAACAAGAAACCGCCAATTTGAATTTCATCTTGGAGGATACCAACTACCCTATCCCTCTTTGCAGAACCTTGAATTTCCTGTCAGAAATCCGGAACAGCACACCATTTCAATTGCATTGGATGAATTTTTTTCAAAATTCGATTTGAAAGAACAAGCACATGTAATGAGTCCGGGCGAACCCGCATCAAGATTATCCAAATTCTTTGCGGGTTGTTTTAAAATGGACGAATGAGAATCCGGGGATCATTGATAAGTCTGCTATGTATCTTCTGCCTGTTTTCCTTTCAGCAGGCATTCCAAATTGGCTTTCACAGACCTGAACACTTTCCGCCTCCTGTTTATGATTTCGAAAGAAATCCCATGGACTCTGCTACCATCGAACTGGGACGCTTACTCTTCTATGATCCCGCATTATCTGCAAATAATCAAATTTCATGTGCTTCCTGCCATACCTCCTACAATTCATTTGCACATACCGACCACGATCTCAGCCATGGCATTGCTGACCAAATCGGAACCAGGAACGCCCCAGCTCTGTTGAATCTTGCATGGCACCCATCCTTTATGTGGGACGGGGCTATTAACCATCTGGATGTCCAGCCTCTGGCACCTATTACACATCCAAAAGAAATGGGGGAAGACCTGGCGCACCTGATTCAGAAATTGAAGGAAACTCACGCGTATCCTCAACTGTTTTTTCAGGCATTTCATGACAGTGTCATTACAGGAGAACATATGCTGAAAGCTTTGGCGCAATTTCAACTAACACTGGTAAGTGCGAATGCAAAATACGATAAGGTCCAAAAAGGCATTGAAAGCTATACGGAACAAGAAAAAAAAGGATATGAAATTTATAAACTGCATTGCAGATCTTGCCATATGGAGCCACTTTTTTCAACCTATGGATTCGCAAACAATGGATTGATCCCGGACACTACGCTCAATGATTACGGCAGATGGAGAGTTACGCATCGTAAATCGGACAGCTTGCTATTTAAAATACCCACCTTGCGCAATCTTTCCTACAGCTATCCTTACATGCACGACGGAAGATTCAAAACCCTCCATCAGGTCCTCCATCATTATACCAATGGAATCATGATCAGCCCAACTCTTTCAGATGAATTGCGCAAACCCTTGCGCTTAAATGCCTATGAGAAAGCGGATCTTATCGCATTTTTACTTTGTCTTAATGATAAAGACTTTATCTTCGAACCGAAATTTCAATTTCCAAAAAATGCCTATTTTTTGAAATCCTATTAAACCTATTGGGTTTCAGGAGTCTAAACACTAAACTTATACTTTTGCATTTATGTCTAAAATTATCATCCTCCTTTCTGCTTTGATCATCAGCAGCTCAGCAACTGGTCAACTGAATCCGGCAGTAAGTTCCTGGTTACAAAATACCTCTGCCACAGGATCCTATTATATGAAAGGCAACTCCACGGCAATTCCAAATGGCATTTTGGTAAACTGCCAGAAAGTTGAATTTTCAAAAGACTGGGTATACGTCCATACGCATGGAATTCCTTCTTATCCAACCGGACCTTTCCAGGATGGCAATCCATCACAGGCTTCAGATCAGAATGCAATTTTCAGATTTCCATTGAATCCCTCTGAAAACAAGGGAACTAAAACTGCAACCTCAGGCGGAAATATAGGAGTCTTCATCAACGGAGTCGCTATGTTCGATTACCGGGATGGGGTCGCCTGGAATACAAATACCAATTCTCTTTGCGGGGGACCAGGCAATCCTCCATGCCCCGGAGGCATGGGAGCGACCCAAGCGTGGAATCGTGACGCGGTTGTCGCTGAGCGGATAGGATTCGACTGCGCTAAAGGTCATCCTGCTATGGGCAACTACCATCATCATCAGAACCCATCTTCATTTAAACTCGATCTAAACATCGTCTCCAATGTTTGTAATCTGTATGATGCAGATGGATTATACACCATCAATCCGAATCAGCATTCACCACTTATTGGATTTTCCTATGATGGATTCCCAGTATATGGAGCCTATGCTTTTAAAAATGCGGACGGAACCGGAGGAATCACGCGCATGAAATCCGGATACCAATTGCGGAATATTACCGCAAGAACCCATCATGCGGATGGAACGGATGTCCCGGACGGACCTGCCGTGAGTTCTACTTACCCCCTCGGTTATTTCAGAGAAGATTATGAATTCATTGAACATCCCTCAGATCCGAGTTATCTCGACGAGCATAATGGTCGTTTTTGCGTAACTCCCGAATACCCGAATGGAATATATTGCTACTTTGCAACTGTTGACGATAAACACAACTCTGCATATCCCTACCTGGTAGGTCCCACCCATTTTGGAAACAGAGTCGCCTCAAAAGTCACAGGGGTCAATGAGTCAACCACAATTTACAAACCCGTTGTATCCACGCAGAATCCGGATTTTGGCATTGGAAATGTTGAAATTATCCCAAACCCGGCAACAAATCTTATTGCTGTGCAAATGGGCAGTCTGGTACAAACGGACTATTCCGTTGAACTTGTAGATATGAACGGACATCTGCTCATGCAAACTCAAATATTAAAAGGTCAAACTATTGCTTATTTTGATGTTCAAACAGTCTATCCTGGCGTATATTTCATTAAAGTTTCAAATTCATTTTCAAGCATAACGCATAAACTGGTTATTGAAAAGGATTAAACCTAAAATTTGGCATAGTATGAATGCCGAGCTTGCTCCTGCCAAATTCTGAGTTCATGGCGAACTTATTCCTAAAATAAATGCAATGAAGCGGATTCCAATTACCCGTAAAATTTATTTTAAAAACAAGCTAGATTTGCACACGATTTCATCACGCTAAATCGCAATTGCGAAGTAAATCATCAGTCTTCCATGCCAAAGCAAATCCAAATAGAATGCAGCATTGCTGCTCCCATAGAAAGCGTTTGGAAGGTATGGACTACACCTGAATATATATGTCTTTGGAATGCAGCTTCAGATGATTGGCACACGAGTTACGCTGAAAACGAGCTTCGCGTGGGCGGAAAATTTTTATACCGCATGGCGGCAAGAAATGGATCTGTTTCCTTTGATTTTACAGGATGCTATACCAAAATCATCCCCTTTGCGGAAATGGAATATACTATCGGAGACGGGAGAAAAGTCAGTATCCGGTTTACAATCAGCGGACACGAAACTCTGGTGCAAGAGAAATTTGAAGCAGAAAACATTCATGATCCGGAGATGCAGCGTGCAGGATGGCAAGCCATCCTTAATCGCTTCAAAATACAGGTTGAGAAGCTCCAGGCTCTTCAGGTTTTAGAATTTGAAATTCACATTCAATCTCCTGTGGAGCATGTCTATGAAACCATGCTTAGCAAAAAGGGCTATAGCGACTGGACCCGTATTTTTAATCCCTCATCACACTACATTGGGACCTGGGAAAAGGGATCTGCAATACAATTTCTTGGTACAGACAAAGACGGACAATTAGCAGGGATGTCAAGTAAAATTGTTGAAAACATACCTGGTTCATTCCTGAGTATTATGCACCTGGAAATGATAACTGGCAGCGGGACTCTGAACAGCGGCCCGGATGACGACCCATGGACAGGAGCTCTCGAAAATTATTACTTCAATTCTCAGAACAATGCTAGTTTTTTGAAAATACAAATAAATACGATAAAAGACTATGTGAGTTACTTTGAAGATGTCTGGCCTAAGGCCTTGGACCGGTTGAAAACCCTATGTGAAAACAAGGCTTAATCGGAGTATGAACAAACGTTCGTTATTTATTTCAGATCTCTGTACTTATATTATCTTTAAATAATAAAATCAGCGGCATGGCAAGAGTAAGCACCTATCTCAATTTTCCCAATTTCACAGAAGAGGCCTTTCTGTTTTACAAGTCGGTTTTTGGAGGCGAATTTAAGGGTCCGATATCGCGTTTCGGCGATTTACCTCCAAATGAGGAAATGCCTCCACTGTCCGATGAAGACAAAAACCTGATCCTCCATATTTCCCTTGAAATATTGGGAGGCCATATCCTGATGGGAACCGATGCGCCGGAAAGCATGGGCTTCAAATTGTTTTTGGGAAATAATGTATACATCAATCTGGAACCTGATTCACGGGAAGAAACCGACCGATTATTCCATTTGTTAGCCGAAGGGGGTGAGATTGAGCAGGAACTCCAGGATATGTTCTGGGGCTCTTATTATGGATGCTGCAGGGACAAGTTTGGAGTTCAGTGGATGTTTAACTTTGCTCATTCCTGATTCTCCTGGTGTACGAATAGCTTTATCCTGATTTGGAAATTTACCAGTTGAAGTGTGTAGTGTACACTTGTCTAACACTAAGGCAAAAAGGAATTGGCATGGTACGTTATTTTTACTTCAAAGCAAGAAGTAAACAGAATGAATAATCTGTGCTGATAAAGGTCTTTATCATTATACAGTGCTTAAAATTTCATTTTTCTTTTAATCGGTTAAACAGCCTCTCCAATTCAGGATGTGCGACAGGCACTTGTTTTGATTTTGCTTTTTGGTCTTTTACAAAATCGATTCGGCTAGTTGTGACGGGGTGCGTGCTAAGAAATTCCGGCAGCTTTACACCTTGACTGCCTTCTTTAAGGAATACTTCAAATAAATGCAACATTCCATCCAGACTAATTCGTCTTTCCTGAAGAATCCGGACGGCCTCGGCATCCGCCTCTTGCTCAAAAGACCTGGAGTAATTTAAATTCTGAATGCTGTTTGCATTCTCCAACAGCACACCACTTATCCCTGTCAGATCTCCAAAAACCAATGCCAGTATCATATAGGTTGACACACTTCTGAACATACTTTTTAAGCTATGCCGTTTCTCAACATGGGTAAACTCATGTCCAATAAGGCCTGCCAGTGATTCATAATTCTCAATACGATCAAACAAGCCCTGGTACACGACAATAGACCCACCAGGAATTGCAAATGCATTTACAACTGAATCTTTAAGAAAATAAAACCGGATATCATAAGCCGTTTTAATCTGCATTGCACCAAAAAATGAATCCAGCAATACAGACTTAGCTGAATCCACAAGTTCGTTGCGGATCAGCTCCCCTTTCATCTTTGAAGCCAGGTCAGTTTCCCATTCTTTTGGAACTCCGGATGCTACCCGATCCGCTAATCGGGGTACAAAAAAGAAGTAACCAATTGCCAGCAAAACAATGCCCAATAGAAATGCACTACCAATAACGACAAGTGCGCGTTTATTGGCTCCTTTAGTCTCACGAGTCCATTTAACCCAGGGATATCTCTGTGACAAAACTTGCAACGCGTTTTCGTCCATTAATTCGAGATATTGATCCGGCTTTGGCCTGCCATAAGAGAGAATGAGCCGACCATCATGAGCTGTTTGGTCAGGATTTATTTGATTCACAATCCAGATGGTATCCGCTCTGGATCCGGAATCCGTGAAACTCAAACGGAGTGTAGCTTCCTCAAGATGAACTTCAACCCTCTGTGCAACAGGTTTGACTCCCTGATAAAATTGTCCATGTAATACTTGTGACATATTCATTAAAATTCAAAAACCTGTGATTGAATATCCTGATCTCGCATACACTTGAAATGCCCTTTGGGACAGCTTTCAAATCCAAGTTTGCTGCAAGGTCTGCAAGCCAACTGATCCACCTGATGGTTCTCATACCTTACGTTATATTGACCATAGTAAGGATACATGCCAAAGCCAGGTATCGTATTTCCCCAAAACACGTGTACTGGTTTTTTTAATGCAGCAGCAATATGCATCATGCCTGTATCCGGTGTAATTACAAAAACCGATCCTGCAATCACAGCTGCAGATTCCATCAGGCTCAGTTGTCCACATAGATTTATACATGAATCTCCATAATCCTGCCCCAATTGCCTTCCAAGTTGAATAACGTCTTTTCCCCCTATCAAAACAACCGGCAAACCAAGAGTATCCAAAATTCTTTTCCAAAGTTCGGTAGGAATTTGCTTGGTTGGATATGTGGCTCCAAGCACTCCTGTGATATATTTTTGAGGCAGCCTCCATTTAACTATTGGATCTTCATGAATACCCTTTATAAAATAATCAAGGCCTTGTCCATCATTTTGGATTTCAATCCGGGAAAGGCTCTCGAAATATCTGTCTACGATGTGTTTCTCTGGGAGAACATTCCATTTAAATTTCACCATGAGCCACTTCTGAACATTGATTTTGTCAAACCGGATCACCGGCTTCACGAGCAAAAAAGTCAATAGATAAGTCCTTAGATTTTTATGCAGGTCCACCACAAGATCAAATGATTCCCTGCGTAGAGAAGCCGTCGTTTTATAAAAGCCTGAATCGATTGTCCATAAACGATCTACATATGGATTGCCCGTCAACACATCAGCAAATTTGCTCTTGCACAATAAATGAATTTCTGCCCCTGTTTGCAGTTTCAGACATCTCAACACCGGAGTGGTTAATACCAAATCTCCAATTGAACTAAATCGTATGACCAGGATTTTTTTAAATGTCAATTTGAATAAGGCACTATAAGTCCCAGAGCAGTATCAGCTACGCTGTCCGACTTGATTTTAACTAACAAATGTTCATTCCTATTCTGCCGCCTTCATCACAGGCAGTACCTGATGCATATCAGCCATATTCAATTCAAGGTAATAAAGTCCCGGAGGCACATGCATCTCATTCAAAAAGACTTGTTGCTTTCCGGAGGACATTTCAATTTTTCTGCTGTACATCGTCTGACCCATTTGATTGATAAGGGACGCCTCCAGTTCACCCGCGACCTTTGGTTCTATCGTCAGAGTAAGACTCTGATCAAATGGATTAGGAAACAGCACTATATCCCGGGCCCCTTCTCCTTGCTGCGTTTTAATGAGTACTCTTTTACCATCGGCAAACCAGCTACCCCAATGGGCCTCCGAAATAAACAATTGTTCGGAGCCCGCAGATTGGATCTTGTTTTTATTCAATTCCTTGAACTTTAGTGAAAGATTACCAGAATTATCCACTCCATCATAGATAATAAACTGGTCATTTACAGAATAATTCGGATATCCGGTATCATCTCTGTTGGCAGCGATTTCCCCGAGGGCGCCGGTTTCGATATTTGCACCAAGTATGGAAAATGTATTTCCAAACAAACCCTCTTCCAGATAATCAAATGCTATGATATACGGGGAGTTTTTTGAAAATACGGGATTGCCTACACTTGTATTGTCGGGTATATCTGAAAATAATTTTTCGATATGTCCATCACCAAATACATTCGTGGTTCTGTCCCAGACCCGTAAAAATCCGATATCCCAGTACTCGTAACTTCCTCCTGTACTCCGGTCCAGTTTGCTCAATGCATCATACATGAGATATTGGCCGGAAGGCTCGAAATCCATAAAATCAGCGTACCTCACATTTGATGTTGTCACGCCTGATGAAGTAGTCGGATTCGAAAGTGTAAAACTTTTCCAAACCTGTTTCACAAAATCAAAAATGTGGATTTTGTTTTCCTCCTGCTGGAAGAGTACGGAAAGCAGCCGACCATCTTTGGAGACCACTGCATTTCTGTAAATAGGATCCGGATCGAGGACAAACTCTTCATACACTTTTGTACTTTGATTGAGGAAGAGTCCATATAATTTTGAGTCCAATCCTACATAATATATTTCAAGTCCATTGTCCGTAACGCTCGGTTTACTCTTGATGCTTCTCGAGCTGAGTTGATTGATTTTGTTTGTCTGTAAATTAATAAGATACAGGCCCACATCGTCTTTATCCGTACACACAACAAATTCATTACCCGGATTTACCGGAAGATCCTTTTGATACTGCGTGCCGCCGCCACCTGGGCTTCCGGAAGATCCAATGCCTACCTGGTCGAATGCTTTTTTTGCAGCATTGTGCACTGCTGAGTTGTTTCCATGTAAATCAATACAAGCTTGTTCAACCGCCAACCGGAGATCCTTAAATTGCGAGGACCTGGTCAGGTAGTTGGCAAGAGTTCTATAATACACTTTTTCCGCAACTTGTTTAGCCTGTTCCTCGTTGCTGGTTTTAGCCATTTCCTGAACGAACAGGTAGAAAGCATAATTGGGAATACCGCTATTGATGTGCACTCCTCCGTTGTCTTGCGTTCCACGGTATTGTTCAGATACATGTTTTGGTTGCCAGCGGCCAAAGTCATTTGTTTGCGCCCCATTATGTGGTTCGCTCATATCCCTGAGAGCCCCGGAAGGAAAGCTGCTGAGTTTTACGACATCCTCACCAATTTTCCAGTCATTGCGATCTATCATGGCACCGAATACATCTGCAAAGGATTCATTGATCGCGCCGGATTCACCTTCGTAGGCCAGATTGGCTGTATTTTGTACGACTCCGTGGGTCATCTCATGTCCGGCGACATCAAGACCCTTTGGAAGCGCTGTCAAAGCGACATCCCCATTTCCATAAAACATGGCCTCTCCATTCCAAAAAGCATTATCCAGTCCGGTCCCGCCCTGGTCCGTTATATTGATGATACTGATGATGGTTCCTCCCTTGCCATTTATTGAATTCCGGCTATGGGTGTTCAAATAATATTCATAAGCGACGGATCCATTGTAATGCGCACTCACGGCAGTCTTGGACCAAGTGTTCGTGCTGGTCCTGATTTGGTCAATTCGTGGATTGTCCGTCGTGGAGTTTAAACCATCCAAGGTCCAGATCACACCTACGGGATCATCCAGTTTAAAAGCGGAAGCTTTGAACATGGGCCTGGAAGCGTCAATCATATAAACAGAACTTCCTTCGCGCCAGACATTCAAGGTTCTGTTGATGTCAAAGAGATCTTTAGGCGTGGTTATTTCGGCTCCGGTAGGACTTGGGCTTTCGTTACATGTTTTATGCAGCCCTGGAGCAACCAGCATGCATTGTGCAGCTTGCGCCTTGACCACCTTGCCGGTCAGTGCATCGACATAAACCATCCATCTTTTCATGATATCCGGAAATACTTCCAACTCATAAACCAATTTCCAGTTCCCATCTGCAGCATCCTGAAGATAGCCAAGTGTATTTTGCTGTAAGCCGATTTTAATAAATGAGGCCTGGCCCTTTACAGCTGTGCTGCAATGAATGCCAAGGCTTTCCAGATAAGCCACTGCCTTATCGTATGCCTGTTCAGTTGTTACGGAAGGATTAAATGCCTGATCAGGTTGCTTAAAATTACCATGCGCAAGAGTGGGTTTGCCGGGATAAACATGGACAAAGTACTCTGAACCAAATACAGGATATCCGTCAAATAACAGATCGAATTTTAAATGCTGAATACCTAATTCATCTTTATGCTCTTCTCGCAATGTAAATTCTACTCCTCCCAATCCTTCTGGGTCAAAGGCCAACTTAAGTTCTTTGGCCCAGTCTGTTTTTGAACGGGATCTCGATTGCAGACCCTCTTCAGGAAACAGCATGCGGCTTGGTCTCCCCGAACCGTCCAACTCCAAAACCCGGTATACCTTTTGAATGTCATCAAGGCTTGCCCCGAGAATGGGGCTTACAATGAACGGTGAAGTCTCGACAAGTGGAGACTCAATTCTTGGAAGATAGGAAGGTTTCTGCAAAACATGATAAGGAACATTGGTCCAAGGTGCCGAACTAAAAACAGCTTGAGGCTTGAACGTACTATTTTGACTGTAAAGACTGCAAACGGAAAGAAAAGCAAAAACAAAAGGCTTCATGTTCATGATTTGATTTTATGTAGTACAGAAATCACATAGTTATAAAACAATTCCAAAGACTTCGGATGTTCAGTATCATAAGGATTCCATGCTATTCGGCGCGGACCGGAAGTACTTTGAAGCTCAATAAACTGGTAAATATTTCCCGGACTATTCCATTCAATGGAAGAAAGCTGAAGAGTTTCCATATTTTGGAGAATCTGCTGAAGGTCTCCTTTTTTAATCTTCCCAACAAACGTTCCATCCTTCTCCAGATTTCCATCTTTGTATAGTGTAAAAACTGTTTCACGACCCGTAAACCCACCGCCATCCCCCAGCCTGAGGAATAAGTCCGAAGACTTCACATTGGTTTTCCCACAGGTAAACAAAGCAGCGGATAGTAATAGTATGTTGATTATCAGATAATTAATTTTAATTCGCATCGACAAGCCTTAAATCTTCGTTAAAAACGCAACAGGGCAACAAATTATGAGATTTAGACGTAGTATCTTTGTTAAAGTTAATAAACAATTTAAAACGTATGAAAAAATTAATCATTTGCACATTTTTAGGTTTGTTTCTCTCTGCAAACTACTCTTTTGCACAATGCACACATGCTTCAAAATCCGCAGAAGCAAAGACATGTGTTAAACCCAGCGAAGCTGCTTTAAAAGCTGCGGCCAAAGACCCAAACATTGAAACTAAAGTTTGCGAAAACTCAGGAAGTGTTTGTTTTAAAAGAAAATCCGTAGCAGCAGATGGAACCGCTTCTGTTGAAGATGTACGTTATGATGAAACCACTGCTTCTTTTGTAGCAATTCCAAGTGCCTCAGGCGCTGAAAAAAAATCCTGCTCCAGCTCAAAGGCTTGTTGCGCCAAGGGTTCTGCTTCAGGCAAAGCCTGCTGCAAGGCAAAATCTTCAGCCTCCGTACCGACTGAAAATGCAGCACCAGCAAAATCTGAATAATTAAAAATTCATTTTCATAAAAAGGCTTCCCCATAAGGAAGCCTTTTTTATTTTGCACAATGAGCGAAACACATTTGATTCTTTTTGCATTGGTTTTTATCGGAATGAAGTCCTATTCCCAGGCCGCAGTTCCTGAGCTACGCAACTGGAGTTTCAAGTCTTCCGGCGATAGCAGCTGGATTCCCTGCTCGATACCAGGAAATTCAATGACCGCGCTCCTGGAAAGTAAATTAATTGAGGACCCCAACTTTGGGGACAGGGAAAAAGAACTTCAGTGGATTTCAGAACGCAATTGGTGGTTTAAATCCACATTGATTATTGACTCTTTTATCCTTGCCTCAGAGCATATTGATTTAATATGCCCCACTTTGGATCCCGGCTGCTCTGTTTATATTAATGGCAGCCTTGCTGGTATTGCAATAAATGAATTCCGAAAGTGGACTTTTCCCGCAAAAGATCTGCTAAAAAGCGGAGAAAATACTTTTGAATTCCATTTTGAATCTCCAAAAAAATTAGCCGACTCTCTTTATGCAAATCTGAACCCCTTATTACCTGGTGGATCAAGAGTTGTGCTTCGCAAAACCCAATGTCAGTTTGGTTGGGATTTCGGCCCTTGCTTTCTGACATCCGGCCTTGAGGCATTACCCAAGCTCGTAGCATGGAACCAGGTTTTTTTGGAGGACGCCAGCATTCAAACCCTTTCCATCCTTCCAAATCAGGCAGAGCTTGAGCTTCTCGTGCACTTCGGCAAAACGGATCCACAGGAACAAAAATTGGAATTCGAATTGGAAATCGCAGACCGGAAATTCATCTTTTTTAAAGACTACACTGCCGGCAAACATGCATTTAAACATGTCTTTAGTTTTCCGGATCCAAAGTTATGGTGGCCAAACGGAATGGGGTCTCCCCATTTGTATCCTTGCAGCTTGTCACTGTTGGTCGATGGAAAAAAAATACAACAGAAAATATGGAATTTGGGTATTCGCACTTTGGAATTGGATCAACAAAATGATTCATCCGGAAGGGCTTTTCGCTTTCTTGTAAATTCTAAACCCGTATTCTGTAAAGGCTCGAATTACATTCCCGCTGACCTGCTGCGACAAGATTCAAAGACATGTGCATCCTTGTTGGAATCTGCAGTCCTCTCAAACTTTAACATGATCCGGATATGGGGCGGAGGGAGATATGAAACCGAAAATTTCTATAATACATGCGATGAAAAAGGACTGATGGTTTGGCACGACTTCATGTTTGCCTGTGGCATGTATCCGGGAGATTCTATTTTTCTTGAAAATGTGGAAGAAGAAGCCCGGCAACAAGTAATCCGGCTTGCCAAACATGCCTGCCTGGCTCTATGGTGTGGCAACAATGAAAACAATGAAGGCTGGCATCGCTGGGGCTGGCAAAGCGATATGACAGAGAGCCACCGCGAGAAACTTTGGGACGATTACAAAAAATTATTCCGGGAAATATTGCCCCGGAACGTTGCGGCTTATTCACCTCAAACTGCATATTGGGAATCCTCCCCTCTTTTTGGCAGGGGGGATGAACGGTTTAAAACTCAGGGTGATGCCCATGACTGGGGACTCTGGCATGATGAGCTGCCTTTTTCAAGCCTGGAACAGCGCATACCAAGATTTATGAGCGAATTTGGATTTCAATCTCTGCCGAACCTAACGACCATTCGTTCGTTTGCCCCGGATGATCAATTGTCGCTGGACTCCAAAGCTTTGCTCAATCATCAAAAACATCCCCGTGGGAACAAACTGATCCAAAGTTACATTGAACGGGAGTATCCCCCTACAAAGGATTTTGAAAGCCTGGTGTACCTCAATCAGGTTTGCCAGGCAGAAGGTATCGAACGAATCATCCGTTCGCACCGCAAAGCGAAACCTTACTGTATGGGCAGCCTGTACTGGCAATTTAACGACTGCTGGCCGGGCATTTCGTGGTCCGGAATTGATTACTTTGGCCGATGGAAAGCACTTCAGCATGCCGTAAAAAATGCCTTTGAACCCCTCAGCTTTTACGTGGACCATACGGGTGAAGAGATCAGAATTTATGCGCTAAATGACTTACAAGTGTTAGTTCCGGTCCGGATTGAATACCGTATACAGGATTTCTTTGGGAACGCCATACGCTATCACTCCTTTACCGATTCGCTGCCTCCGGATTCAACCACCCAGCTTGCTTCCATTTACCTGAATGTGAAAAGAATTGCTGCCGACCGTTCCCATTACATGCTGGTTCAATGGGAAAGCCCCTATGGTGCAGGGCAAACCACTTTGTTTTTTGATGTTGCAAAAAATCTCAAACTTCCGAAAGCTTTATACCGGATGTCTGATTTTGAAAATACAGAACACGGTTTCCGTTTTTCAATAAGTTCGGACCAGTTTGCCAGATCCGTCTATCTTGAAGAAACGGAGGACTTGCAGTTTTTCCCAAATTATTTCAATCTGAATCCGCAGTCCACACAGCAGATTGAATGTAAAACCACAAAAATGTGGCAGGACGTGCACATTGTTGCGCGGAGTCTAAACGATTTGTTGACTGAGAATAATAAAATAAAATGAAGGCATCTATCCTAACCGGCATACCTCAATTTTTACCTCAACATCCCGGCATTGATCCAGCTGTGCCCCACGCGCCCGCAAGAAACATTCAATCCAGCCTCAACAAGGAAGAAAAAAAACTTGCCATTCGCAATGCATTGCGGTATTTTCCGGAAGAACATCACCCCATACTTGCAAAAGAATTTGCAGACGAACTATTGAAATACGGCCGAATTTATATGTACCGATACAGGCCTGACTACCAAATGTTCGCGCGCGATATTGCTGATTACCCTGCAAAGAATGAGCAGGCAGCCGCCATCATGCTCATGATCCAAAATAACCTCGACCCGAAAGTGGCCAAGTACCCGCATGAATTAATTACCTATGGAGGCAATGGAGCCGTATTTCAAAATTGGGCGCAGTACTTGCTCTGCATGAAATACTTATCCGAAATGACCGATGAACAAACACTCGTTCTGTATTCAGGTCATCCATTGGGATTGTTTCCTTCTCATCCCTCCGCGCCCCGGGTCGTGGTGACAAACGGAATGATGATACCCAATTATAGCAGCAAGGAAGACTGGAATAAATACAACGCTCTTGGTGTAACGCAATACGGTCAAATGACCGCAGGTTCATTTATGTACATTGGTCCGCAAGGTATTGTTCATGGCACAACTCTTACCCTGATGAATGCGGGCCGGAAAATAGATCCAAAGAACAAAACCCTAAATGGAAAAATATTTATTACCTCCGGTCTGGGTGGAATGTCCGGAGCGCAATCGATTGCCGCGGTTATAGCAGGTGTAAGTTGCATTATTGCCGAAGTTGACCCGGATGCCATCCGGCAAAGGCTCGAAGATGGTTACATCCTGACTGAAAACATATACACCGATCTGGCCTCTCTTTTTGAACATGCCCGAACACATTCAGGAGGTGGAAAAGGAATCGCACTCGTATACGCGGGGAATATCGTGGAAGTCTGGGAGTATGCAGCACAGCATGACATACGCGTTGACCTGGGATCGGACCAAACCTCACTTCACAATATCGATGACCTTGGCTATTGTCCGGTCGGGTATCGTTTTGACGAAGCAAAAGTCCTTCTCAGAGAGAACAAATTAAAATTTATGGAAGAAGTGCGACATTCCTTGCGCAGGCATGTCGCGGCAATTAATAAGCTTGCTTCGAAGGGCATGTATTTTTGGGATTATGGAAATGCATTTTTGAAAGAAGCCGGAGAATCCGGTGCGGACATATGGAAGGACGAAAAATCCGGAGAATACCGGTATGCTTCATATGTAGAAGATATTATGGGACCCCTCTGTTTTGATTACGGTTTTGGACCGTTTCGCTGGGTGTGCAGCTCCGGAAAAATAGAAGATCTTCAACTAACGGACCAGATTGCTACGGAAATCATTGAAAAACTCCTTCCGGAATCCGAAGGAAATACACATTCCCAGTATATCGATAATCTTATGTGGATTCGGGAAGCTCAGAAAAATCTTCCCGTGGTAGGAAGCATGTCCAGAATCCTGTATGCGGACGCTACCTGCAGAATCAAAATAGCGCTGGCTTTCAATGAAGCTATTGCAGATCGACGGATATCAGCCGGGATTGTTCTCGGTCGCGACCATCACGATGTATCCGGAACAGACTCGCCTTTCCGAGAAACATCGAATATTCGCGATGGATCGAAATTTACTGCTGACATGGCGGTTCACAATGTGATTGGCGACAGTTTTCGGGGAGCTACCTGGGTATCGCTCCACAATGGAGGAGGTGTTGGATGGGGAGAAGTAATCAACGGAGGATTCGGCATGTACATTGATGGGACAGCACAATCTGCAGAGCGTATCAGGAGCATGCTGCACTGGGATGTAAACAATGGAGTCAGCCGGAGGGCTTGGGCCCGCAATGAAGGTGCCTTGAAAAGCATACAAAAAGCAATGGACCAGGAGCCCCTCCTCAGAGTTACCCTGCCACATCTTGTGGAGGATAAATTCCTCGAAAAGCTTTTCGACGAAGAATTGTAAATAGTCCGAAACAAGGAATGCAATAAATTAAAATATCTGATAATCAGCCTTATAGACTTATTTACTGCTTTTCCTTTATTTTTGAAAACAATTTTCGTCGGAAGGACAACCAAGTTCTTACAAACTTGTAATATCTTTCAGTCACTAAATCTCTCGTTTTATGATGAATGAACCCGTATCAGCGATCATGGTTCGCGAAGTAAAAACCGTTGGACCAGAAGATGCCCTTCAAAAGGTAAAAGAATTGCTGATCAACCACCGAATACACCATGTTCCTGTAGTGGATTCAGCTCAAAAACTACTTGGAATTGTGACAACGTATGACTTGTTTAAACTTGGTGTGGATCACAAAGACTACCCTACAACAAAAGTAGCTAATGTGATGACTAAGATTTTGGCAACCATCGAACCCACAGACAAGGTAGGTACTGCCGCTGAAGTTTTCATGGAGCATTTGTTCCACGCACTTCCGGTCACTGAGAATGGAAAGTTGGTGGGAATTGTCACAAGTTTCGATATTCTAAAATATGAATATCAAAAGGAATATCCTGCGAAATAGTCACCATTGGACTATTCATAAATCATAGCTTACTTTAATCCTGATCATGTCTGGCAGCCAGGTATTTATCTACGTCTTTTTCGGCATTCTCGTTGCTGGGTCGCTTCTTTATTCCTGGATTCTTGCATCCCGATCCAAAAGAGAATTACATGAAATCCAAAGGGATTTTGAACTGCTGAAACTCCAATACGATCAAATCCGGAAAGATAAAATCGATCAGGAAGATCGTCTGAACCAGGCAGAATCACAAGAACGCACCTACAAAGTGGCATTTGAAGACTGGAAATCAAAATACAGTTTACTGGAAGAAAATTATCTGCGCCTTAAAAAAGAAATGGATGCGCTCAAGGAATCTCCGCATTATGATTCCAGCCTGTTGCAGAATGAACTTCATCAAAAAACAGATCGGATACATTACCTGGAAAACCAAATTCAGCAGCTATCACTGCAAAGCCCATCTACAAAACCTGCGGACTCCTCAGATTCAAAAATTGTGGCTGATTTAAAATCCGTATTGGATCAACATTTGGCAATCATAAGTCAAATAATCGGCGATGAGAAAATGGAGATCTATACGCAGAAATCCGCGCCACCGGATCCTCTTCACCTTATTAAAGGTATAGATGAGCACGTTAGCCAATCATTACTGTCCAAAGGCATCCGTAGTTTTGAACAAATTGCACAAGTCCCCAGAAAAGATCTTCGTAAATGGATGATCGAATTTGAAGATATTGACGACAAGCTTATTGAATCATGGCCCTATCAGGCAGAGGCCATTTTAAATGTCCGCCACAATTCAGAAGTTTAATATTCCGCTCCTATTTCTTTTTGTTCTATTTAGAGCCATGTCCTAATTAGGGCTTACCCGTCTAATTTTTCTTGTGGTAATTCAAAACCGCTGCACCAATAAGTGCAACAGCCATTAGAGTAACTGCCTTCAAAGAGGGTAAAATATCCATAAACCCACTACCCTTCATAATCACCATCCGCATCACTTTTACAAAATAGGCTAATGGATTAAAATAGGTAACCGTTTTTGCCCATGTAGGCATACTTTCAATAGGCGTGTACAAACCGCTCAAAAGAATAAAAACCATCATTATAAAGAAATTGATGAGCATTGCCTGCTGCTGAGAATACACAAATGTGGAAACTAAAAAACCCAGTCCAAGGACAGCCACCATATACACGGATGAAAATAAATAAATCATTCCAAGTTGTCCCTGAGGTATGATCCCGTAAAAGACAAAGGCAACTGCTAAACCCAGTGTAAGCACAACCTGGCCCATGATCCAGAATGGAATCAACTTTCCAATGATGAATTCATATTTGCGAATAGGTGACACATTTATCTGTTCAATCGTTCCTATCTCTTTTTCTTTGACAAGATTTAACGAAGCCATGGATGATCCCACCATAGTCAACAGGATGACGAGTATTCCGGGAACCATAAACAACTTGTAATTTAAATGTGGATTGAACCAATAAACCGGTTCAATTTGGACCAGTGGTGCGAAATTGAATTTTGGAAACTGCACCCATTTCAGACGCACATCCGAATTGAAATCCCGCAGAATACTCAATACATACTGTGATCCGACCCCTGCGCGCTGCCCGTTTACCGCATTAACGGAAAGGGCAAGCTGAGATTTATTTTCACGAACCAATTTTTTCTCAAACTGCGGAGGAACCTCAAGAATCATGTCCGCTTTATTTGATGCAAGTTGCTCCAAGGCCTGGTCATAATCTGATGCCACATCCACCAGATTTATGTATCCACTGGAAACGACTTTATGGATCAACTGACTTGAATAGCTTGAACGGTCCTGATCCAGAACAACAAGTTTAATATGTTTTACTTCGTAATTTGCAGCCATTGGAATGACGATCAACTGTATTATCGGCATAACAACCAGCATCTTAATATTTGCCTTGTCTCTGAAGAACTGTGCAAACTCTTTACGAATAAGATATCCAATAACCCGCATACGCAATTCAGACTTGTAAATGTTTATCAAATTTCCGAATGCTTAGAAACAGCATTATCAGGGTCATCCCGGCAAGAATTGCACTCTCCTTCCAAATGGATGAAAGCCCAAGTCCTTTAATCATTATGGAATTCACGAGATAAAAAAACCACTTTGATGGTACAAGATTCGAAACGACCTGAAGAGGAATCGGCATGTTGTCAATTGGAAACATAAATCCACTTAACATCAGAGTGGGCATAAATAAGCCGATCAAAGTTCCAAACATGGCGGCTGTTTGCGTCTGCGCAATGGTAGAAACGAACATACCCAATGACAAGGAAGTAATACTAAAAAGCACACCCATGGAGAGCAGTAAAAAAAGATTTCCTCGAATTGGAACATGCAACACAAAATAACTCAAAAGTAAAATGGAACAGATGTTTACGAAAGAAAGCGAAAGGTATGGAATAGTCTTGGCCGTAATCACCCACAATGGCTTGATAGGCGAGACAAGCAAAACTTCCATCGTTCCCATTTCTTTTTCACGAACAATCGCAACAGATGTCATCAGCGAACAGATCAAGAGCAAGACCATAGCCATAACCCCCGGCACAAACTGATAAGCTGATTGCAACTGTGGATTGTAAATCATCCGCACCTCAGTGTCAATCTGATACGGAAGTTTGTTATTCACGAGAAGTTCATTTTGGAAATCGCGAATAATACTACTTCCATAAGCAACAAGCGTATTACCCACATTAGGGTCAGATGCATCGACAATAAATTGCACCCGTGCATCATTTTGATGACGCAAGGCATGTCCGAATTCCTGAGGAAAATACACGACCATCCGGATGTTTCCTTTTTTGAATGCACGGTTGATGTCCTGCTCGGAATTCAGAAAACTGCTGATTGCAAAATATTTGCTTGCTTCGAGCCTTTCAATAAGCAGGCGGGAAGTGCTCTCGCATGAACGGTCAAGAACAGCTATATTTGAATTTTTAACTTCATTGGACAAGGCAAAACCAAAAATGAGAATTTGCGCAATAGGCATGCCAAATAAAATAAAAAGCGTCCTTTTGTCGCGCAGGATATGCCACCATTCTTTTTTTACAAAAACGAGAAATTGATTCATAGCTTATTCTGTGCGGTGCGATTGGCGCGCCAATTTAAGAAATACCGATTCCATGGAATGCGATGAAAACTCCCGTTTCAATTCTTCGGGAGGACCGAGTGCCGCAATTTGCCCATCGACCATTATAGAAACCCTGCTGCAATATTCTGCTTCATCCATATAATGCGTGGTCACAAAAACAGAATTACCCAAGTGCGCGTATTGCAGGATCAATTCCCAAAACTCTCGCCGCGTGATGGGATCCACACCACCTGTCGGCTCATCCAAAAAAACGAGCAGTGGATTGTGAAAAATAGAAATTGAAAACGAAAGTTTCTGTTTCCATCCCAGTGGGAGTGATTTTACGAGATGGTTTCTATATTCCTCCAACTTGAGGAAGTGCAGAACTTCTTCTGTCTTGCTCCGAATATAATGGCCCCGCATGCCATAGATCCCTCCGTAAAATTGCATATTCTCAACCAGCGTTAGGTCTTCATAAAGCGAAAAACGCTGACTCATATATCCAATATTTCTTTTGATCCATTCACTTTCCCGGTAGACATCATAATTAAGAACACTGGCATCTCCCGATGTAGGTTTTGACAATCCACATAACATCCGGATTGCAGTGGTCTTTCCTGCCCCATTGGCGCCAAGAAATCCAAATATTTCACCTCTTTCCACATTGAAACTGATCCGGTCTACTGCAGTAAAGGATCCAAACCGTTTTGTCAGGTTTTGCGCTTGAATTACAAAATCGCTCATTATGCGGAACCCATTAATTGCATAAAACAATCTTCAATACCTGCGCGAATACGCTGGATTTCAACTTCCTGATGTCCCCGCTCCTGCAAATAAATTTTACATCGCTCTTCTGCTCCCTGGTCCGCTGTGAATGCGACATGGTAGCTATCTCCAAATGCAAAACAGTTGCGCACTTCAGGGGATGCCTTCAGATCGACCATCAATTGAAACATTTTATGGGAACGTATCCGAAATAAGCGATGCGGGTATTCAGCTATAATCTCCTCCGGTGTAGCAGTTCGTAAAATTTTTCCATGTTGGATAAGTGCCACACGATCACAGAGTGTCGCTTCATCCATGTAAGGTGTACTAACAAATATCGTTATATCCTGCGCTTTTAAATTCTTGAGCATTTCCCAGAACTCCATGCGTGATACTGCATCGACTCCGGTTGTTGGTTCATCCAGAAACAGCAGACGTGGTTTATGAATCAGAGCACAGCACAATGCCAGTTTTTGTTTCATACCACCAGAAAGTTGGCCTGCTCTTCGATCCTTGAATGGTTCAAGTTGTTTGTAAATGGATTCAATCAGATGGTAATTCGCTTCCAGTCTCTGTTTGAAAACAGCAGCAAAGAAGCGCAGATTTTCTATCACACTCAAGTCCTGGTAAAGAGAAAAACGTCCTGGCATGTAACCAATCATCTTGCGGATCTCAGCGTAGTTTTTAAGCACGTCCAGTCCTTCAAGGTAAACGCTTCCGGAGTCAGGCAGAATCAAACTCGTCATAATCCGGATAAGAGAAGTCTTACCCGATCCATCAGGTCCGATCAATCCAAATAATTCCGCCTTGCCGACAGACACATTGACACCCTCAAGTGCCTTCACCTGTTCATTTTTATTTTGGTAGGTTCTGGATACATTCCGGACTTCAATGCTATGCATGTCCTTTAAAATTTTACTTCCCCATACATACCCAGTTTCAAATAGCCGTCATTCTGAACAATTATTTTTACTGCATAGACCAAATTTGCTCTTTCATCGGCAGTTTGAATGGTCTTCGGCGTAAATTCGGATTTATCGCTTATCCAGCTCAGTCGACCCTGATATTCCTTTGGATCCTGATCCCCATACCGTACGGTAATTTTTACATTTTGGTTCAACTGCAATTTTGGAAGTTGCTGCCCATCCACATAAGCGCGCAAGGTGAGCTCTCGCAGATCTGCCATCTTGAAGAGGGGCTTCCCGGGCGTCACCACCTCTCCGGCATGCACATAGCAAGTCAGCACAGTGCCCGTTAACGGGCTACTTATGTTTGATTTGGCAAGGATATCATCTGCGGCAGCCTTTCGCGTAAGCATGACTTCCCTTTCACTCAGGATACCGGAGTTTTGAATTGATACCTGGGCCTTATAAGATTTCTTTTGTTGCTGTATGAGCTGCACTTGACTTTGAGCTAACTCGAGTTGCTTTTTCAGCACCTCAAGCTGATTTCTCGCATCATCAAGTTGCTTGCCTGTTGCAGCTTTCGAGCTGTGCAGTTCTTCTATTCTTTTGAATTCAGCTTTTGCATATTCGAGCTGTACCTGAAGAATACTTATTTGCTTTAATTGAACCTCCTCCTGTGATTCCAGAATTTTTAGTTGCGGGTCAGGAGAGTTTGTCTTTTTATAAAGTGCATCTAAACTTTTTTCCCATTGGTCCCTTTGAAAAATATATTGCGTTGGATCAATACGCGCCACTACTGAATCTTTTGTCAAATGCAAGCCCTCCTGAACATTAAATTCCAATATTTTACCGCTTATTTCCGATGAAACGATGACCTCTTCGGATTCAAAAACTCCAGTAGCATCATAAGATGAAGTCCCGCGCCCACAAGAAATAAATATTGAGCTTAATGTCAGAATTAAAGCACTAGGATATGTAGCCAGAACATTCATTTTCCTTCTTTTATTAAAGACCTTTTTGATAATTTTTCTCATAATTTGCCTGTACGGATTGTATCTGATGAATGCGTTGGTTAATACGTGCCTTATCAACAGCATGCAAATCTTTCAGATAATCATTAAGGGTAATCACACCATGATCCAGTTGAGATGCACTTTGCTCCATAATGCGCCTCCTTAATTCAACCAGTTCCGCATCTCTTCGGAAAAGCGCATCGTATTTATCTACTTCAATTGCATACTGCATTTCATTAAGTTCGGATTGAAGTAAGAAACTTTCTCTTTGCACATCCGTAAGACTTTTTGCGATGCGGTTTTCATTTCTGTAATTTACAAAGTTTGCAAAGACACTCATATTCCAGGTAAATCGGATACCCGCAATGTAATAATCACTAAATTCATTTTTAAGAAAGTTCAGCGCGGGATTCGCATAACCTAACTGGCCGAATAAAAGAATTTTTGGTATCGCCTGCTTTTTATTCAGACTAAATGCAACGGATGACAGGGCTTGCTGCGAATCAAACAGTGCAAATTCAGGCCTTTTGACAGAGCCGGCCATAAGAGGCATTTGAGGCATTTCCAATTGGATGTCCGGAGAGATTGGTATTCCGGTTAAAATGCACAATTGTGAAATCCATTTCTGAGCCTCTGATCTCAATTCTTCTTTTCTTTGTTCTGCCGTGATTATTTCTGCCTTTACTTGGAGCACCTGACTCTCCAGAACAACACCGGCCTTATAGGATGCTTCGGTTTTATTATCAAGTTCATTCAGGTCCTTCAAAATGAGATCTGTAAGAACCAATTGCTCTTTGAATAAGAGTGCAGCAAAATAAATCTGCATTACCCTTTCTTTTAATTTGTACAACTCAACTTCGGTCTTTTGAATCTCTACCTGGGCATTTGCTTTGGCAGATTTTTTCTGTGCGCTTGTAAGCAGGCCATCGAATACAAGCTGATTGGCTTCCAGATAATACTTGTATTGATCTTTGCTCAATGGAGCGGGCAAGTCCAATCCGGGTATTTTAATATTCAGTGAGGTGACATCTGACTGGTAACTCGCCTGACCATTTGCGGTTATCTGGGGAATCCACTGCTTGTTGATGAGTGAAATCTTGTTGTCAGCAGCTTCAGATAAGAAAGTTATTTGAGCGGTCAAAGGATAATGCGCACGTGCCAGTTTCCAACAAGAATCAAGAGTTAAATTGCCAATTTGTCCATTTGTGACAGTTCCATTTAAAGTCATCAGCAATACAAAAAGGTGATGGAACGGGAAACGCATGTATGTTATTTTTAGAGTCGGTATAAAGATACTGCGCAATGGGGTATTTACATGCATAAAAGGACAGCTCAGCCCCTTTGTCCATGTATAAAATGCACCGCTACACTCTTGCAGCTTTTAAAGATGAAGATCAACGAACGTAACTAAATTATAAAGGGATTTATAATTCTGTATAATAGCATTATGCGTTTGCCACTATCCAGTGAGAAGGAAAAAGATCTCGAGGTTTTTAACAGTTGGGGCCTTCTATCTTGAAAATGTCTTTCATCTGACAGCAACAATTGCAATATCCTTTCTTGCGCAAATGAAGCAAGCGCATACCTTGCGTTTTTTCTTTTCCTGTTTTGAACATGCTTATAGAACACACGCTAACCGGATCAAAAGCTTTACATTTATCATGTTATCCGAAGTCATGCATTCTATTGCTTATCCACATGGAATATCTGACAAGAAGAATTTTAAATGTAAGCAGGCAAAATTCAATCGGAATTCCAGGTCAGTAAGCAGATCCCTTCGGGTCTCCATTTGATATTTGACTGGGACAACTAAAGTCAGCAACATCATGTCCCAAAAATCATCCTTACTTCACTGTTCCATTTCACGAGGATCGGCATAGGTGCTTTTACCCTTCATAAGCCCGAGTTCTTTCTTCCCTTGAGGTGTTATAGCCACAAGATCCAGGTCTCCCATGTGTGATATACCCAAAAGCATGTGGCAGGCCAATTCATGGTCTATTTAGCGTTCTTCGGTATATGAGGCGAATACTCTTAATGCGACTGGATCCAGCTGCAATAAAAGACAGGCTGCATCTGTTTAAGCAAACTCCTTGAGTCTTTTTTGATTGTAAACCGTTTGAACAAAACTTCCTTGCAAAAATGTGGATGTATCAATTTGAGATTGAAGTATAGGTCCCCTCAGGTTTCCACCAAGCAACATGCGTGCGGCTTCTAGCATTGGTGCTGCCGTAGCTGTTTGAATGGCTTTCAATCGATGGCTTCCGACATAGCTTGGTTCAATTTTGAGACTTCGTTCTTTGATGCGCAAGACTCCTTTTGAATCCAGACCCTGAACGGCGACATAAAGGATAATCATATCGTCTTCGGAATGCGGAACCTCACTCGACATCTTTTTCAATAGGAAATCCTCTTTATTTGTTGTTGCAGGAATGTCTTTGAGCATTTGACGAACCCAGGAAAAATGGCCGGGATAGCGTATCGTTTTATAATCGAGGTATTTTACTTTTCCTGCAAAAAAGTCAGGAAGGTCGGCGGCTCCCCCGCTGGTAAAATCATCTTCATAATGGATTCCATCCAAAATGAGATTTGTTGTATTTGATAAAGAGCTGCATTCTGTTTTAATGCCATCTTTAATAATGACTGCATTTTTGACATATTCCGTCGCAACTCCGATTGGGCTCCAGGTAAAACCGTAATAATGTGGGCCTGTGGCTCTTTTTGGAAGCGCACCTACTTTCATGGCAATGCGCTCAACGTGTTGGTCTCCAAATTCGGCAATAAACTCCTTGTACACGTGATGAGCCAGCACATCAACATAACCCGGAGCAAGTCCAGATTGCAGGATGAATCCTGTTTCTGCCTGCCGGGACATTTCAATAATTTGTTCTGTCTCTCCTACATGTTCCGTGAGATTGACGTAATGCAGTCCAAATTCAATGGCGAATGCTGCCATTCTTGGTGCCTCTGAGCCGGGAAGACAGTCCAAAAGGATATCTCCGGCACGAAAGACATAGGCCATGTGCTCAGTACATTGACCGGGGTTCAGTTCAAAGGACTCGATATGGGTCAGGCTTGAGGAACCCTTGCGGATCCATTCTGCCGCTTCTTCCGCAACAGCTACATGGAGATCACCCAGAAATATTTCGCAATCAAAATCAGGCTGTTCAGCCATTATGAGACCTGCGGCTCTGCCAATTCCACCTGCACCTGCAATTATTACTTTATGTTTTATGTAAGCCATGAAAAAATGTTTTGGGCTTCAAAATTACGTTTTAAGGAACCAAATGGGGCCGGATCCAAAAAATTAACATATAAATAAGCCTGCATATCTAAGATATAACATATTTTAATTTTATTATATATATTATTTTACATACATATTATATTTTTTTATAATATTTAAATAGCATGTTTTTAAGAAAAAATAAATATATCTTTTGAATAATATGTAGAACAAGCATACATTAGCGTCATATTTAATATATAATCTACTAATCACCATGGCGCGGTCGAAACGGAATAAACCTTCCGTCTGGAGTCTATTTTGCTCCAGGCTAAAGGATGAACGGTTGTCAAAAATCCTGGCTGTACTCAGCTTTATGTCAGCCCTCTTCTTCCTCATTTCTTCCATATCTTACTTTTTTACCTGGAAATCAGATCAGGACAAACTCCTGAGCTACTCCTGGCGCATCTTACTAAAACCCAATATCTCGGTTGATAACTGGCTTGGAAAATTGGGTGCTTTGAATGCGCATCTGTTCTTTTATTATGGATTCGGCATTGCCGGATTGCTCTTTATTCCCATAACCGTTTATATCGGGATTTGTTTCCTTCATCGCAGCAGATGGCTTTCACTCCTTCGATTTACCACCCACAGCCTTGTGATTATGTCCATTCTGGCCATGATCTTTCATTATATCTTCCAAACTTTTGACTTTCCATTTGGCGGTGCTTTCGGAGCTCGTCACTGTGCATGGATCGAAGGCTATATGGGGCCCCTGGGTGCCGGATTAAGTCTGATCTTCGGCCTTCTCGCACTGTTAGTCTGGTATTTCAACCCTTCCATGCATGCCTTGCAGGCTAATGCCGTGGGCCATACGGCTGCCTCCGGCATATGGAATGCAGACTGGTTTAATTTTAAAACAGCATTTCCCGCTTCTGGCGGCCCGGAAGGATCACCTGAGCAATTTCTGAAAACCACCCCAAACCCCACTCCGCAGGAGAATCCTATAATGGTAGACTGGAGCGACTATCCGGAACCGGATGAGCTAACCGCTACCCTTGCCCCGGTTGATGATGGATTCCGGGATTCCTTTCCACTTGACGTAGATATTAGCGAACCGGTGCAGACCTCCGGAATAAAAGAGACAGAACAAAGCGATGCCCAGTTTACTTTCCCAGCCGCCGATGATGACGACGGCTGGGAAGCTGAGGCAGGCGAACCTTTCGATCCGAAGGCTTCATTGTCGCGTTATAAAGCCCCAAGTCTTGAATTGCTCAATGACTATTCCGATCAAAAATTTGAGATTGACCGGGATGAATTGGAAAGCAATAAAAATTTGATTATTGCAACTTTGTTGCATTACAAAATCGAAATCCAAAAAATCAAGGCAACGATAGGCCCTACCGTAACTCTGTATGAGATCGTTCCAGCTCCAGGAGTTCGCATTTCAAAAATTAAAAGTCTGGAGGATGATATTGCACTAAGCCTTTCCGCTCAGGGGATACGCATTATTGCACCGATTCCCGGTCGCGGAACAATAGGGATCGAGGTTGCGAATAAGAACCGACAAACTGTAGCATTAAAAGAGCTGCTTCGCACTGAAAAATTTAACGATCCCAAAATAGAGCTGCCCATTGCCCTCGGAAAGAACATTTCAAATGAAGTGATTGTAGCAGACCTCACTAAAATGCCACACTTGCTGATTGCCGGAGCAACCGGACAAGGTAAATCCGTAGGTATTAATGCTATTTTACTTTCCCTGCTCTACAGGAAGCATCCCTCAGAAGTGAAATTGGTTCTCATTGATCCTAAAAAGGTTGAATTGCCCATTTACTCTGAAATCGTCAAACACTTTTTAGCACAACTCCCAAATTCTGATGAGGCGATCATCACAGATACCTCAAAGGTTATTTATACGCTGAATTCTCTTTGCATTGAAATGGATCAGCGATACGACTTATTGAAGAAAGCACGTACGAGAAACATACTCGAATACAACGAAAAATTCAACAAGCGAAGGCTCAATCCTGAAAACGGCCACAGACATTTACCTTACATTGTTTTGGTCATAGATGAGTTCGCTGATCTGATCATGACAGCAGGCAAGGAAGTGGAACTTCCTCTGAGCCGTTTGGCTCAGCTTGCCCGCGCAGTAGGTATACATTTGATTATTGCCACCCAGCGTCCTTCCGTAAAAATTATCACAGGCCTGATCAAGGCAAATTTCCCCGGACGTATCGCGTTCAAGGTTTCTTCCGGAGTGGACTCGAGAACAATTATGGACTGCGGTGGTGCCGAACGATTGATAGGCCGTGGCGACATGCTCTACAATGTAGGTTCAGACATCATAAGACTTCAATGTGCCTATGTCGATACCGGCGAAGTAGAAAAAGTAATGAAGCACATCAGCCAGCAGCCCAGTTACGGACAACCCTACCTCTTGCCTGAATACAAAGGCGACGAGAGCAACGGTAGCGATGGACTCGATTTAGCTGACGTGGATGATATGCTTATGGAAGCAGCCAGACTTGTTGTACAGTCACAGCATGGTTCCACAAGTATGATCCAGCGCAGATTAAAACTTGGTTATAACCGGGCCGGCCGAATTATGGATCAACTCGAACAATTGGGGATTGTAAGTGCCGGAGAAGGCAGCAAACCCCGTGAGGTACTCGTGTTCACGGAAGCTGAACTGGAAAACTATCTTTCTAAACTTCGCAGATAAGCACAATGCTCAACATAAAACCTACAACCAACAAAGTTTTTCTTTTTTGATTTCACCAACTGAGAATGATAGTAGATTTAGCCCTTGCTGACCACAAGGGCTTTTTTCATTTTACCCCAAAGAAACTAGCCTTATTTCACAACAAGCACTTTCTGTCTTGCAACCACCCCACCCTGCTTGTCCTTGAGTACGATGAGATAAATACCGGGTTCAATGGAACGAAGATCCAGCTGAAGCCCAGGTTGCTGTATGTTACAGCTGTAAAGCGTTTGATGCAATGCGTTTACAAGCTCAAGCCGGTAATCTGCACTTTGAGCTCCTCTCAAATGAACAAACAAATGTTCGTTAGCCGGTACCGGATGAAGGTCCATCAAATCGATGGGCTCCTCAATATCCCCGTTGCCCGTCAGGATTGCCGGCCAGCCAATGGTATGGAATTCGACATTGGTTTTGACTCCAGGATTGAAATCAAAGAAAATTTCTGCCTGATTGTTGATCCGGCTATACTTTGGCAAACCATTTCTCGTGCGGATTTTATAGCTGACAAAACCGTGTGACCCGGGCTCATTTACAAGAGAGTCCGGTAAAAGTATATGACCAAAACTGAAGACCAGTTTACCGCTTGGCGTTACGGACATCTGGTAAGGATGTGAAGAGGCTCCTTGCCTGATGCTCGACAAATCCAGCAGATCTATAGGGATTTGATTTTCTATCCGAACGTTAAAAGCCGTGTCGTTGCCGGTATTCTGAAAACGGATCAGGTAATTCAACTCCTGGTCTGCATCCACGTATTTCTTGGAGCTAAGTCCTTCCGGATACCCCTTTATATCATTTGGATCATAACTGGCTCTGAGTTGCTGACATATATGGCTTATGCTCTCAGAATTTTCATCTCCTTGAACGATATGTCCTCCAGCCGGCGAGCAATAATCAATATCTACAAATGAATGTGCGATCGTCCCATTGTTTTTACCTTGTTCTACCATAAAGGAAAGCTGATCACCGGAATTTACGCGCTTTTCAAATACTTCTGCAGTTCCCAGTTGGTATAAGCCGGATTCAAGTATCTGCAGGTTCTGTTGTGATTTCGCACGATCAATCAAATACCAGTTTCTCGGAACAGGCATGGCCAGATTACTTTTATTTTCCAGCCTAAGATTGAGTTGCGAACCCAAGCACTGTGCGGACGCATCAATATGTTGAAGTGAATTGCCACCACATGTGGTATCCGGATAGATATGTGTGGATGCACATAGTTGCGATCCCACTGCAGCATTGCAATCCACTTTCACTCGAACCCTCAAAAATCCAATTTGCTGAATTTGTAAAGTACCCAGTTCAAATCGAAAGCGGGACCCATTTTTAGCAGTTAAAGGCAAATCTGAAGAAACAAATTCTAAACCGGGATCGAGTTCAAGTTCCAGATAGGCATCTTTGGCTTCTGCTGTTCCTTCATTTCTAAATTCAATATACAAATAGCTTTCGGTGCAAGCCCGGAAACGATCAGCCTGGATGTCCACATGGAGGTAGGGACATTTGTGAAGTACTGAGACCCCAAGTGGCAGCGTATCTTTAAAATTATAGCTGCTCGTGGAAACGAGTTGGGTGCAGCTTTGCAACAAATTGGCCGTTTGTTTTGCCTGAATGGTATAATCACCCGGATTCAAAGGAATTCTGAATTGGCCCAGACTGTTGCTGTATCCATATGAAACTTCATTTCCCCGGCTAGCCTCGATGATGCGCCCGGCCAATGCGGGTTCCTGCCCATTTTTTTGACAATCCCCATTTTGGTCTTCGAATAAACTACCCGACAATATCGGTCCATTCTGTGTATATAGTTTTGTCCGATACAATCCATCTCCATTCGTCAGCATATACAATTTTTGCAGAGGAGACATTTGAAGACGATGATAAGCCAGATCATTGATGTAAACATCATGGTGTGCGCCATGGTCATTCGACCAAACAATGCTTGTTGAAATAGAAGCCACAAACAATTGATCGGACTTATCACAAACAAAACCAAAATAGGGTTCAATCAGATTGGAATAGGGAGATGCGATGCTCTGATAACTCCAGGTCAATCCTCCATCCTGCGAATGAAGAACCCTCCACAAGGCGTTATTGTATAGTTCGTACATGTAGACGGATTGAAATCCATTACCTGACAGATGACTTTTTCGTTGTTGACTGAGGCGGGTACTCATATTCCAGGTAAGTCCATTGTCGGATGACCGGAGTATCTCAGCAAAACTTTTCAAAAGAAGTGTACCATCGGCCAAAGCATATACTTCATCAAAGTCTCCGGAATAAGAATTGAGCCAGGTTTTGCCATTATCCACCGAGCGCAACAAACTGAGCCCCTCTTTTAGAAATAAGCTTGAAGTACTCTTATTGTAATAAATGGCTGCCTGAAGGCTTGTCAGATCTTTCATTTTTACAGGTAGTGCCGTTGGATTTTTATAGAATAGAAGGGCATTTTCGGTCAGGAAATAAAAAGACTGTCCACTAACTAAGATTCGCTCTACCGTATTGGCCTGGGCTGGTTTCACAAAACAAGAAATGACCAGATCCCAGTTCAAGCCATTGTCATTTGAGTAAAACAAGCCATCTGAACTCAGCGCCAAAATTTGCTGCTCATTCAGAAAATCGACTTCCAATACTTTGGCATAAGGCAGCTTTAAGGAGGAGAATGACCATTGAAGTGACTGTGCTTCACTTTGATAGACACTGCCGGAGCTGCTTTTTGCGAAAACTTTTCCGTTGTACAAACAAGAAAAAAGTCCAAATGTATGCAAGCCGGGAGCGCTGAATTTGATCCACTGATCGCCTGAATTGTCGGAATAGGCGACGAATCCGTTTTCGGATACGAACAAACGTTTGTTATTTGAAATAGCCATAGATACTTCTTCCTGTACGGATGGATTCGGATCTATGTACCGAATCACATTGCCAAGGCTGTCATATCGAATAATCCGGCCAATGGTTGTTACAAACAAATTGCCATCGGAGGTAGAACCCATGTCCGTCCGAAGCGCGTTAAAATCTCCGCTGGCAAAATGGATCCACGATTTAGCGCTGTCTTTTGAATAATACAAATCCTGGCCATTCAGGATATAAAAGCGTTTGGCAACAGGATCGGCATAAAATGAATTAATCCCGCCAATTGAAACCGGAACCCAATTTTGGCCCATGTCTTTAGAGTAATATAATTGATCCGTCTTTGAAACCAGAATGGTCCCATCCGGCAATGAAGAAATACCTACGGTAAAACCGCTGCCGGGACTGGTGAGTTTAGTCCAGGATTGCCCGCCGTTGGCGGAGCGGTAAACGTTTTGATTTAAGGCACAATACAACAATCCATCATAGCCTACGGCTATTGGATCTGATACCTGACTTGCGGGCGGATTGGGCATCCTTGTCCAGGAGAATCCGCCATCTCTTGAACTGTACAAATTTCGAGTTGTGTTATCCGGACTCAGAAATTGAAATAAGATTCCAGACTGCCCTTCATACACTTTTCCACCTCCGCCATAGGGTCCATTCAACTTCTCATAGATCTGGGCCCTTAAAAAGGAAGAGCTTACCAGAATCAAAAACAATGTAACTGTGTAAAACTGTCGTGTACTCATTTTCGTGTTTTTAATGGGTGATATCCAAAGATACTATAATTTGAATTTTCAACATGCAAATAATAATCTGTTAGAGCCTGAAAGCTAATCATCTACGCATAACAAGTTTTCATATTAATAATTTTAATAATATGTTATATTGGATGTAAAGTCTATGAGTTCACCCATTAAACCTCTCAGGGTTTTACCTGAGGAAAAAGAATATTCGAGATCAGGGAATTCCCTGGTTTTTCAGGTTTATTGGTTAAATAATACTCACTGGTAGACTCCTTAACGTACATTTAGAGCGGCGATATGCCTTTCATACATCATTCATGATCGCGATAAAACACCTGCTCGTGCTGATTGGAGTGGTTGGCTTCTCCCAACTACTAACAGGGCAAAAACTGATCCTTGGCGGAGAAAACTCTTCCGGTATCCGCGTTTACTCCAGTGACAACTGGACCCCCAATAACCGTAAAGACAGTTGCACAGCAAGTTCCGCATTCAACGGCAATGGATTGGTATTTCCCTTTTATGATGCAAGCCGATTTCTGTATCAGGCCAGTCTGGGTGCTTCATTGGAAGATATCAAAGCACTTGCCGGAGGCAGTTATGAAAAATGGATAGAGGTTCAAATGTCTATTCCCGGTGCAAGCATGCTCGAAGAAACACGCAACATACTTGAAGAGGCCATAGACTGGCATTACGCAACAGGCGGTGACTCGGCAAATGCACCTTCCTATGCAAATTGGACGCACTTCCAGTATGCATGGTGGACGCAGCACATGTTGGGCAAGGATCGCTTGCGACAGCGCGTGGCGCTCGCCCTGAGTGAAGTATTTGTCATTTCAATTCTTTCAGATCTGCAGGGATACGGACTTGGGCTTGCTTCCTACTACGACATTATGAAGAGAAACGCATTCGGAAATTTCAAAGACTTACTTACAGATGTTAGTATGCACCCTGCCATGGGATTTTACCTGAGTCATTTGAACAATCCAAAAACCGATACGCTTGCAAATATTCATCCGGATGAAAATTACGCCCGTGAGATTATGCAGCTTTTCACCATAGGCCTTCATGAATTGAATACGGATGGAACTGTAAAACAAGATTCCTCCGGAAACACCATTCCTACATACAGCCAGAATGATATCCGAGAGCTGGCCAAAGTGTTTACCGGATTGGGAATAGGGAAAGTAGTTCCTAATATGTATACAGATACGGCCTTCTTTGGAATGGGGATTTATCTTGCAGATATGACAGCACCCATGAGAATGTATGAACCCTGGCATGAGCCGGGCGAAAAAAATATACTTGGCCGGAATGTCATTCCCACCGGTCAGACAGGAATGGAAGACATCCGGATGGCCATCGATGTAATCTTTAATCACCCAAATGTGGGTCCTTTTCTGGGAAAGCAATTGATACAACGACTGGTCAAGTCTAATCCCAGCCCGGCGTATATCAAGCGCGTCGCTGAAATTTTTAATAACGACGGGAAAGGCGTACGAGGAAATTTGGCTGCAGTCATTATGGCCGTATTGCTGGATCCGGAAGCACGAGAATGCGAGTATGCTCTTGAAGAAAGTAATGGTCAGTTAAGAGAACCTTTGGTTCGGTACAGTCACTTTACAAAAGCAGTGGATGTGGAACAATTCTACGGACGTTTCTGGAATACAAGTTATGACTTTTGGCAGGGTACCGGTCAAATCGCATTGACATCTCCAACCGTATTTAACTTCTTTTCACCATTCTACCAGCCCAAAGGAGATCTCGATCAAAAACACCTATTGGCTCCGGAATTTCAAATTCACAATTCGCGGACCAGTATTGGTTTTTTAAATCAGGTCAATTATTGGACCGTTTACAACTACGTAATGAACAGCTGGGAGAATGACAATCCTTATGCCGTGCTGAACCTCAGCGATCTTGAAGAGTTAGCGCAGGACCCGGAGGTGCTCCTAAACAGGCTCGACATTTTATTTACTCATGGGAATCTAAGCGATCGAACGAGGGATATCATCAAAAGAACCATCGAAAATTTCCGCTATGGAAACTTTCGAAAAGAGCGCGTCCTCATGGCCCTTTACCTCATCATGATCTCTCCCGATTACGCAATTTTAAAATAAACAGGCAGATGAAAAAATTATCGCGCAGGCATTTTGTGGGTCAGTTGAGTTGTGCGGCCATTGGGTATACGTCCATCGTCAATGCGCTCACTCATTTAAAAGGCATGAATGCACTTTCAGCTGCTTCTTCAACAATGGATCCGGAATACAAGGCATTGGTGTGTCTGATGATGTCCGGGGGAAATGATTCATTCAATATGCTCGCCCCCATGAGCACGAAAGAATATGGGGACTATCAGAAGATCCGCGCAAATCTGGCTATCCCGAAAACCGATTTGCGCCAGATTCAGGTTGGCAACACCCCGGGCAGAACATTTGGAGTGCATCCCAACATGGTCAATCTCCAAAAGATGTTTAATGACGGCAAAATGAGTTTTGTCTGCAATGTGGGCACATTGCTTGAACCTACAACTAAGGATGCATTCTACAATGAAACGGTTAAGTTGCCTTTGGGGCTCCTTTCCCACTCTGATCAATCCCAGCAATGGCAATCTTCCGTAGCTGACAAACGTTCGTCAGTTGGTTGGGGTGGCAGACTTGCAGATTTGATTAAAGACATGAACACTTCACCGGACATTTCGATGAATATTTCCCTTGCAGGCACCAATCTGTTTCAAACCGGAAACGAAGTTATCGAATTTGCCATTGATCCGAGATATGGAAGTCTCGGCATCGAAGGATACCGGCCGGATAACACCTACGATTATTTCAATATTGCCCGTACAAAAGCCCTGGATTCGTTGATTGATGCCCGTTACGACGATCCCTTCCAGAAAACGTATATGGATGTCATCCGCACTTCAAGAAACGGGCACATCCATTTTACGGATGCCCTTGAACATGCAAGTAATCTGCAAACTGTTTTTTCAGACAACGACCTCTCACAGGCTTTTAAAATGGTAGCCCGGACGATCTCTGCACATGAATCACTCCAATTTAAGCGTCAGATCTTTTTCATCGAGTTTCCGGGCTGGGACCATCATGATGGAATCCTTCAGAGGCAAGGCGACATGCTCCGCATGGTAGATACTGCATTAGGCGAATTCCAGTCTGCCATGGAAGAACTCAACTTATCGAACCAGGTTACGACTTTCACGATGTCCGAATTTGGCCGTACGCTGACCTCAAATGGAAACGGGACCGATCACGCCTGGGGTGGACATGTAATGGTAATGGGTGGGGCTGTCAATGGAAAAAAGCTCTATGGACAATATCCTTTACTCTCTTCCACTGCACCTCTCCTGGTCTATGACAGCGTTATCATCCCCACAACGAGTGTTGACCAGTATTTTGCCGAACTGGGACTTTGGATGGGAGTTTCTCCTTCAGATTTAAATTATCTCCTGCCCAACATCGGGCATTTTTATGACCCGCAATCAGGTAAAAACCCAATTGGGATTTTGAAATTTTAAAACTAAAAAGGATGCAATCTATCTATTTTTCACTCCTTTCTATTTGCCTGTTTATTAACACGAGTTATTCGCAATGTTATCCAGACCGTCATTCTACAAATTGGTTTGACTCCTGGATTTCATGTAGTGAAAAACCCAATCCGAATCCTTCGTATGGTGACAGTCACTGGATTCTATTTGATCTGGTTCATCATTACAAGATAGATGCCATGAAAGTTTGGAATTTAAATGATCCTCAACACCTTAACTGGGGTATTCGCGACATGGACGTGGATTATTCAACAGATAGTCTCAGTTGGCAGCATGCCGGTGTGTTTAAGCTCGAAAAGGCGGACGGTACAAACCGTTATGAAGGAATGGACTGGTTTCAAATGGATATACCCGACGCGAGATATATCCTGCTGACGTCCCGATCTACTTATGGTTCCGGCTGTTCCGGCTTGTCAGAGATTCGTTTTTCTGCTGAAAAAATTCAAATATCGGTAGATGCCAATAATCCCCAGAGTTTAACTTCTGAATTGGATGTAGAAGTTCAGCCCAATCCGTTTGCTGATTTGTTCCGGGTAGATCTCCGTTTGGAATCCCCTGCCCTTGTCGACATTCAAGTTACAGATATGTATGGCAGACTGATGTATCAGGATCAGGTCGAAATGCTGACCCAATTCGGGAGTTTAAAAATACCTTGTAAAAAATGGCTTTCCGGCGCTTATATGTTGCTTGCCCGCAGTGGAACTCATATAAGCCGCGTTCATCTCGTCAAACTTCAATAAACTCAATCATCCACTCTTTGAATTCAGGCTGTTCCTTTTATGCATTTTGAAACAGTGATTCAAAAGACTTCAATGAATTCACATTTCCAGAAGTTACACTTCAATGAAAGATAGAAATGAGCATTGGAATTAAAGTGGCGCTTGCCTATTTAATCTACCAAAGCTGTTTCCTCCAGGAGAACAGGATGGATCCAACCATGTGTATCAGGTATTCTACCGGAACGGATACCGTTGATCTGCGATTTGATTTCTTTTGATAAAGACCAGCGACCTGGGTCTAAAATAAGGTCTTCCCCTTTATAGCCGATCCTGCTGACATGAGCTACTACTGCAGCGGTTCCTGCTCCGAAGGCTTCTAAAAGTTCTCCCTTGCGGTGCGCTTCAGCGATTTCCGCCATAGTAATAGGTCTTTCTTCAACAGGAACGCCCCTTTCGCGCAATAAAGTGATTACGCTGTCCCGGGTAATCCCCCGGAGAATTGTTCCACTCAAATTGGGTGTGAGGACCCGGTCTTTTAAAACAAAAAATATGTTCATTGTGCCTACCTCCTGAATGTAGCGGAATTCATGCGCATCCATCCAAATAACCTGGTCATAACCTTTTTCACGGGCTAATTTGGTTGGATATAAAGCTGCACCATAATTACCTGCTGCTTTGGCCTCACCCACTCCTCCATCTACCGCACGTACATACTTCTCTTCAACCAGCAGCGAAACCGGCTTCGCATAATAGGGCCCGGAAGGGAGGTTCATAATCATCAATTTGAAAGTGTCTGATGATCGCACGCCAACAAACTCATCGGTTGCCATCATAACTGGCCTTATATAAAGTGCGCTTTCTTCATCGCGGGGAATCCAGTTCCGGTCGATCCAGACTAATCTGCTCAGTGCTTCAACAAATAAGTCTTCCGGAAATTCCGGCATACACATACGTACGGCAGATACGTTCAGGCGATGTGCGTGATCCTCGGGTCTATAAAGTAGAGGTGTTCCATCAGAAGAAATAGAAGCTTTCATTCCTTCAAAAATAGCCTGGCCATAATGCCATGCCATTGTTGCCGGATGAAAAGGGATGCGTTCCAATGGCTTAATCTCAAAATTTTTCCATTGCTGTCCATCAAAATCAGCAACAAACATATGATCTGCAAACACTTTACCAAATGGTATATTGTTAAAATCCACAGATGCAATTCTTGAATTTTTTGTTCGTTCAACCCTGATTTTGTAATCCATAGCTTCGTTTTTACAAAGTTACTAATTTTGGGATGAAAATGCCGACAAAAGCGCGTCTTTGTATTAACTAAGTTTCAGAAACAGCATTGTGACAACCCAGGAAAAAGGTTTTGTTTTTTACGAAATTCCGGATCAAAAGGAGCATTTTGACCCTTTTGGAACGGATGCAGTTCATTATATTATCATGCCGGAATTGTCATTCAAGGATGCAGGCCAACGGGCTTTTCTGGATAAAATCATTAAGGCTGTAGGACTTGAAGCCAGTCAGGAAGTATCCATCCAATCTGTACCCGCCGGTTCCTGTGTCCACTTTGGCAATCATCCTATGGAAAGGTCTGTCAAGCTCATCCTCTTTGGTTTCTCTGATTTTACTTTTGCTCTTCAGTTTCCACCGAAAGTTCATCATGTTTATCAATTGGGAATGCTGCGCATTTTATTTGCTGAATCTTTGGACCAGTATCAGCAGGATGCTCCTAAAAAATTGCTTTGGCATGCATTGAAAGTATTGTATCCGCCTGTTTGACCAATGTATAGCCAAATCAAACGACCCTAGCTGCCCGATGTGTTGAAAAGGGTCAAGGAATGGATTGTTTGTACTTCCTTTGCCTTTTAAATACGCCATGGAACATGAAGGAATTGCTTCTCGCCAGTCATAATTCACATAAGCGGAAGGAAATTGAAGCCATCCTTCCGGAAGGGTATATCATTTATGACCTGAAGGATCTTGGATTTTATGAGGATATTGAAGAAACCGGGAGCCGATTAGAAGAAAATGCATTGCTCAAAGCTCGCTTTTTGTACGACAAACTTCATAAGCCGTGCATTGCTGAAGATAGCGGGCTAGAAGTCAATGCGCTAGGTGGTGCACCCGGGGTATTTAGTGCCCGTTATGCAGGTGAAGAGAAATCATCACTAGCCAATATGGAGAAGCTTCTGAAAGAGATGGAAGGAATTTCTGATAGAAAGGCCCGGTTTAGAACGGTGCTCGCACTTGTTTTGGATGGTGAGGAATTCTTGTTCGAAGGCGAACTTGAAGGGCACATTGCATATGAAATCAAGGGAGTGCATGGTTTTGGCTATGATCCTGTATTCATTCCGGAATCGTTTGAAAAAAGCTTTGGAGAACTCGATCCTCAGATAAAACTCAAATTGAGCCATCGAAGTCAAGCATTGGAAAAGTTGCTTTCTTTTCTTCAGCTCAGAAATAAAAATCAATAATCGTGCACAGGGCCAGTACCAGGCTGGCAATACCATTCGTAGTGAAGAAGGCAAGATTGATTCTTTCGAGATTTCCCTTGCCAACGATTACATGTTGCATGGTAAGCAATCCTACGAAGCAAAATGTTCCGGCATAAAGCCAGGCACTCAAACCGTATTGTCTGTGAAGTATAAAAGCAGCCATCAATATGAACACCGCGCAAAAGAAGTGTAGGATAGACGAAACCCAAAGGGATTTGGACAAGCCGAAACGAGCCGGAACGGATTGTAAGTGCTCTGCCTGATCAAAGTCTATGTCCTGCAAAGCATAAATGATATCAAATCCGGCAACCCAGCAAATGACGGCAGCTGCATACAATATTGGCAACCAATCAAATGAACCCGTCACAGCGAGATAAGCGCCAATGGGTGCCAAGGCAAGTCCCAGGCCGAGGAACACGTGACAAAGCCATGAAAACCTCTTGGTATAACTATATCCTAACACTGTAAACAAAGCAATCGGTGAAAGAAAAAAGCATAAGGGGTTGATAAAATACGTAGCAGCAATAAACAGAACTCCATTTATACCCACGAAAAAGAGTACATGCCCGGGGGAAAGTTTGCCCGCAGGGATTTCCCTGAGTTTTGTGCGTGGATTTTTTTGGTCAATATGGCGATCCGCCCATCTATTGAAAGCCATTGCCGAATTTCGGGCAGTGACCATGCAGATCAGCACCAGGAAAAGTTGCCGGAAATCCATTGTAAATTGCCCTTTTGCATGGATTCCAACAATGAAGCCTATGGCTGCAAAAGGGAGTGCAAAAAGCGTGTGGCTGAATTTGACCAGAGATAAATAAGTGCGAATCATAGAATTAAAGCACGAAAATAAAAAACCCACTCTGAAAACTCAGAGTGGGCATATTTTAATTCAAGCAAAATGCAAATTACTTAGCTGGAGTAGCTGCCTTTGCTTTTGGATCTTTCTTAACCACACCTGTGATAGTAAGATAGGTTTGCGGTGGATTTGTGTTTGCAGTAACCGTAACTTTTTTGGTTTGCTTTTGACCATCATCGCTACCTTTTCCTTTAGAATCAAATTCAACTCTGATTTCAGAGGATGCACCTGGAGCAACAGGCTCTCTTGGCCAGTCGGGAACAGTACAACCGCAGCTACCTTTAGCATCTGAGATGATCAATGGCTCAGAACCGGTGTTTTTGAACTTGAATGCATATTTTACGTGCTCTCCTTCAACTACTTCACCGAAGTCATATACCATTTCGGTAAACTCCATAGTGGTGGTAGGTCCTGTTGGAGCAGCCTCTGGAGCAACAGAGCCAGATGCACCCGGATCCGTTGTTGCGCCTGGAGTCGCCGCTGTTGCTGCAGCAGCATCCGTAGCTGTTTCTGATTTTTCATTTTTGCATGAAGTTGCTGAAACCAATGCAACAAACAATGCAAAGGATAAGAATTTGAAATTTTTCATGATGGATAAATGATTTTAATTTTGTCAATAAAGAGAATGTAAAATTAGAGCCTTCAGAAATGCCACCATTTATTCTATTTCAAACATAATGTTAATGATTACTAAAACCTGTTTTTTGATTGAATCCACGTTTCAAATTCTGTAATACTTCGACAATTCAAACAATTATTCTTTGTTAAACCACCTTTTCTAGCCATCAGTACTCCATATCGAATGTCCTGAATTCCTTTCAGGTTATGTGCGTCCGGATTTATTGATATGACTACCGCTTTTTTCATTGCATGTGGCAGCCATGACCAGTCCAAATCCAATCTCAAAGGGTTGGCATTAATTTCAATAGCTACATGATTTGCAGCGCAAGCGTCAATAATTTTTGCATGGTCTATAGGATAACCGGGCCGGGAAAGTAACAAGCGACCCGTAGGGTGCCCAAGAATTCGGGTTGCAGGATGCTCTATTGCCCTGATCAATCGCGTCATGGCTTTGGTTTCATCCATTTTCAACTGACTGTGGATGGATGCGATTACCAGATCAAATCCAGTCAGAAAATCATCCGGATAATCCAAAGACCCATCGTTCAATATATCCGACTCTATGGATTTGTAAATTTTAAAATTTTGAAATTGCGAATTTAAAGCATCCACTTCCCTCCACTGCTGTTCGACGCGCTCCATCGACAAGCCGTTGGCATAAACTGCAGTTCTGGAGTGATCAGATATAACCAAATAATGATATCCCAGCCGAATGCATTCTTTGGCCATATCCGCTATACCATAGATCCCATCGCTGTATGTACTATGATTATGAATGACCCCCTTTATGTCAGGCTCCGCTACCAATTCCTCCTCGCTGAAATTCCCGTATTCCTCCAGATCCCTGGATTCGGGAGGAATGAATGGCAATGCATTTGAATGGAAGAGTTTTCTTTCGTCTTCCTCATCCCATTTCGAAATTGCATTCAGGAAATTATTACAAAACACTTTGCTACCGCCTGTTAGCACGAGACGCTGCCTGACAAACTGACCGGGACCAGTTGCATGGATGGTAACAGGAAACCGATCCTTCCAAATGTATTTTTCTTCCTCCAGTGGACGAAGGTCCTCCGGAAGATTCCTGATTTCCCCTTTTGATATAAGTTCTATTTCATTGAGTACAGGCAGCCTTCTATTCAAGGCTCCACAATATTCTACGCACAATCCCGGATTCTGTCTTTGTAACTCCACAATGATAGAATCTGCCTCTGGTTCCAAATTGACATACAGAAAAGATCCCTGGTTGCTATCAAAAAATTCGAGGCTTTTGCGGATATCCTCCTGAATTTTGGAACCAAAACCCTTCAGGACCACAAGGCGATTTTCTTCGCAGGCGTAATACAGCTCACCGGGTGTCTCAATGTGCAGTTCTCTCCAAATGCTTTTAAGCTTTTTAGGTCCGAGTCCTTTCACCTTCAACAATTGCCTGATGCCTTCCGGAGTTTTATTTCTGAATTCCTCAAGCAAGCTGAACGAACCTGTGTTTTTCAGTTCTGACAGTTTATCAAGAATAGCAGCCCCTATGCCCTTTATCTCGGACCAGTGCTGCCGGTCCTGTGCCAACAAGGCCTGATCCAGTTTACGCAAATTAAGATAGGCGTTTTCATATGATCTGATCTTAAATGGATTTTCATCATGAAGTTCCATCAGTGATGCCAATTCATGAAACATATTGGCTATATCTTTATTGCTCAGCATCCTGCCCTTATTATGTATTTACAAAACAACATGGGATTCCCCAATCGGGAAGACCCAAATACCAAACTTTACGCAGCCCCTGAAAAGACATACAAACATTTGTTAGTTTAATAGGGATGCACTCTCTTACGCTGATCAGAACCTCTCTTCCATACGACGCATCCGCAACTGCCTATTCCGGTTGGAACGAAACATGCCGTATACCAATACTAGTCCTATCGGAAGTAAAAAATTAAGGTACTTGATAGTCGTGCGCTTTGAATCTGTCAACTCTTCAATTGGCCGTGTCTCAACAGATTTGGTGCGAAGGTCTATCAGTCCTGTGTCGTCACTCAAGAAGTCGATACTGTTGATGAGCAAACTGATATTGTCTTCACTCTGCCTCCTTTGATCTCTTCCATTTATTGCAAAATCACCATCTGTGAAAACGATAAGTTTCCCAGCTGTTGAACTCTTATTTTCCAACAAAGCCCCTACACAAATATTTTGTTCCGGAAATTCCGACTCCGTCCAATTATGCTGAACATCAAATTGCATGGGAACAGGCTCTCTGCTTGCCTTGTCGGATGTATATAAGATCGATGTAAATTGATTTCCGTCCGTCCCCTTATATGCCATGGGGCTTGCAAACTGGAGAATAACCTGTTCAAGTCCCTTTGTGATCGGGTGATTTGAAAAGCGTTGAATCAGTGGCAAATAAGGGAACTGCACCGGAGTTGAAAATGAAAAGAAACCTTGCTGCTGGGTTACACTAACCTGGCCGCAGCGAACATCCCGGACAAGGGCATTCTCAACTTCAATACCTTTGGTCATCAGCCATTCCTTAATTCCGGTATTCATTGGAGTGGCTGTCCCGTTTTGCATATTTGCATCCACTTGGTTGAAAGCAACTACCAAATTGCCTCCCTTTTGAAGATACTCATCCAATCGTTGAAAGGCAGAAGGCGGAAGACTGTCTGTCGGACGTACCAACACCAGCGTTTTATAGGCATTCAAGTCAACTGTATCGTATTGGATATATGTTGAAGAAACATTATACAGCACGTTTAACTCCTGGTATGCTTGCACCATTTCCTGTAATGCGGGTTCGCCATGACCCTGAATAAAACCAATCTGAGGTTTGTTTTTGCCGACCAGCTTTTTAATTCCGGTAGTGAATGTATATTCCATGGCCGTGCCCGGTTGTATGATCGGAATGACTTCATTTTTGCCACCCGCTTTGATCACCGCTCCAAGAAATGCCTTTTGTTGCTTTGCCTGATCCTTTTCCCTCACATTGATCATCACGGGACGGATACCCAGCTTACCTGCTTCTTCCTCTTCCTTAGGGTCTTTATTTGGTGCAATAAAAGTGTAGCTCAGCTTGCCTTTGGAAAGGTTTGCATATTCGTTAAGCAAATTATCAAGTTCCTCCCTCGTCTTTGCAATATCAATGGGAAGGTCATCTGAGAAATAAGCCACGATCTCAACAGCATCCTCGAGATTATTCAAAACGCCCTTTGTGGCATTTGACAAGGTGAAGGCTTTGTTTTCGGTCAAATCAATGCGAAGAAAAACAAAACGCGTCAGATAATTTATTCCGATAAAAAGCACAAGGATAAGTGCAATGAGATTAAATTTTGACTTTAGCATTTGGTTTTATTTTGCTCGTTTTGAAACAAAAATTTCTGCCAACAGCAAGGCCGCAGCAGTTAAACTCAGAAAAAATAAGAGGTCCTTGGTATCGATCACACCCTTTGCCAGTGAATCCACATGCCTGCTGACACTCAATGAACTGAAAAACTGGCCCAGGAAACCTGAAGAACCGAAGGAAATGACATCAAATAAAAAATGAAAGAACACTCCAATGAGAAGTGCCATCAAAAATGCCACAATTTGATTATTGGTGATACTGCTTGCGAAGAGGCCTATGCCGATATAAGCTCCACTCATCAGGACCAGACCAAAGTATCCACACAAAGTAGCACCATGATCCATGTTCCCAATTTTACTAACCGTGATGTAATAGCTGATTGTGCAAGCCAGTGTAATAACGATGAGTAAAAGACAAGCCAAAAATTTACCCAAAACGATTTGCCGTGCAGTTATCGCTTTTGTCAGGAGCAATTCAATCGTCCCCGACTTGTGTTCCTCTGCCATTGTTTTCATGGTAATGGCGGGAATGAAGAAAAACAAAGTCCATTTTGAAACATTAAAGAAAACGTCTAAATCAGCCTCCTTTCGCAGAAAGATATCTGAACCTGAGATCCATGTAAAAAATCCACTGAATCCCAGGAATGCTATGATCAGGATGTAGGCCGTCAATGAATCAAAGAATCCATTCAATTCCTTTTTTGCAATAATCCAAACAGGTGTTTGCATATGTAATTCCTTCTTTTATTAAAAAAATTAATTCAAAGTCAAATCGCGGAAAATATCCTCCAGTTTTGTTTCAAAAGGAACCATTTCCAGAAGATCCAGATGATTGGAAACACATGCTCTGAAAATATCCCTGTTGGAGTGCTCTCCCGGCTTACTTTGCAGTTCCAATTGTCCTTTCTCCATATTCAACCAATGAATCTGTTCTACTGAAGCTATTGAAGACAAGCTTGAATAAATCAACTCCGGGCTTGCGCCTTCAACTCGAATATGCAAGATCTGTCTTCCTTCAGACTGACTTCTCAGTTCATTAACCGTACCATCTGCGACAATTCGACCTTTATTAATAATCAGAATCCGATCGCAGGTGGCCTCAACTTCAGGGAGAATATGAGTGCTCAGTATGACTGTTTTTTCCTGGCCGAGCTTACGTATCAATGCACGGATTTCCACAATTTGATTTGGATCAAGACCTGTAGTCGGTTCATCCAGAATTAAAACCTGCGGATTGTGGATGATGGCTTGAGCCAAACCCACCCTTTGCCGGAATCCCTTGGAAAGTTCACCGATTTTCTTGTGTTTTTCCACGTCGAGACCACAAACCCTGATCATTTCCTTAACCCGAATCGGAATTTCAGATGTGGACAATCCCTGTAGAGCAGCCATGAAGCCCAGATAGTCCATAACCGGCATGTCTTCATAGAGTGGATTGTGTTCAGGCAGATAACCAATTTGCCTTCGGATATCGGAATCGTAACTACTCTTGTTGTCGTACCATATTGTTCCGGAGTCCGGCTTCAGGTATTGGGTGAGCATTTTCATGGTCGTTGTTTTCCCGGCGCCATTCGGTCCCAGAAAACCAATGATTTCTCCTGATGTGATAGAAAAGGAAATGTGGTCAACAGCCTTTTGGTTGCCGTAATGCTTGGATAAATTTTCAATTCGAAGATCCATTTTGCTGATTTGATACATTTATAAATTGGAAATCAAAATCACCTTAGCTACCAGAATGCTTCAAATGCACTCCAAAGAACAACAGGTATGCAAAGATATTTTTCTGTAAGATTCCTCTTATTTAAAAAATAGTTAATATACCGTCTGCGAATGCATAATTTCGCAACAATTATCCGGCATGCCCAGCGAAGCTTCCAAAATTTGTTATCTCGCCTCCCATGGTTTTGCAGCCAGAATGTTGATTCAAACAAACTTACTTGGACGTCTCCGTGCTTGCGGCTATGAAGTTGATCTCATTGTGCCTGATGACCAAGATCCTTCCCTGAATTCATACTGCAAACAACACAAAATTTGTATCCACCATTTTAAATCCAGATCCTGGTGGTGGAAAACAAATTTCAGTCTTTACCGCAGCTATTTTTTGGAAAATCTAAAAGACAATCCTGCTCTTTTGGAGAAGCATTTGTTTGAAAGGAAGAATCCGAATCATCGCTATTTCTTTCTTTCATGGATCCCTGTATTTCTTTATTTCATACATCCTCTTTTTTGCAGGTTTGGAACGCTACGTAAGTTTTATCTCCAATTTGAAGGCATGCTGCTCCGCGATCGAAATGCCTGCCATTTATTAAAAAAAATACAACCTGACCTTCTTATATCTACGTATCCGGCAAATCCGCATGAAGGGGTTCTTCTGCACAATGGGCGCAGCATGGGTGTCCGAACGGTTATCCATCTTTTAAGTTGGGACAACATCAGTTCAAAAGGACATTTCCTGTCCCTGGCCGATTACTATATCTCCTGGGGTCGCGTGATGCATGATGAATTTAAATCCCATTATGCCATTTCAGAGGAGCGGATTTTCGACTGCGGTGTTCCTCATTTCGATTTGCATGCGGAAATAAGACAAGCGCAGAATCGAAGAATTTGGATGCAGGATTTAAAGCTTGACATTACTTCCCCCATTTTGATTTTTGGCATGAGTGCACCGCGCTTTGTACCAAAAGAAATTGACATTGTCGAATTTCTTGCACATGCGGTAGAGCATAACGAATTTGGAACAAAAATGCAATTACTCGTGCGTCCACATCCTCAAAATGTACAAGGAGGTATGGCTGATGCGAGTTGGCTCATCAGGCTAAAAGCTATTGAAAGTCAACGCGTGCATATTTTTTATCCAAAAATTGTTCAGGGCGGATTGCCGTGGAGCATGGAAATGGATGACATGAATACCCTCTCAGCTGCCTTATGTGAGTCCATCGTTTGTATCAATTCCTGTTCAACTCTTTCACTCGATGCATTGATGGCAGGGACCGGAAATATTGCCCCACTTTTCGATGGGGCTTCTCCTCTACCCTATTGGACTTCCTCTGCACGATTAAAAGACTTTCCGCACATCCGAAAATTCATTGAGCTTGGCGGCACTGAGCTTGCACCTGATTTTGATAGTTTGACCACGTTGATTAAAAAATACCAGACGGACCGGAATTGGAATCAAGCTAAGAGAGAAAACGCACAAAATAAGGAGTGTGGTTATGCGGATGGTCAATCCACACAGCGCGTGGTAAATACCCTATCAAGAATATTGCAGCTTCGGTCTGAATTTATAAACTAGTGCGTAATAGTTCTTCCTTTTCTTCATAAAATTGTTTCAACCAGGATTGAATTGCGAGCAATGCAAAAATGGAATAGGCGGCATCAAGATTGTACTCCTCATTTTGATCGATCAATTGATGGATTGCATCCGGATTAAAAATTCCCTGATTTCGCAGAAGCCCGGATTCAAAATCTGCAGACATGCGTTCTTTATAATCGTAGCGAATCCAATTTCTGACGGGGCCTCCAAAACCCGTTTTTGGACGCCGGATCAGTTCATGGGGAAGGTACCTCTCAGCGACTTTGCGCAAAATATATTTTGTTGTATGATTTCTCATCTTGAGCGATGCCGGAATTTGATTACTAAGTAGCACCAGGTCCGGATCAAGAAATGGAACACGCACTTCAACCCCGTGCTTCATGGACATTTTATCAATATAATTCAGGTTGTGATCGGGTAAAAAAAAGTTTAATTCCAGATGCAGCATCTTTTCAATATCAGCTAATTGTTCTGGCAGCCTCTCCAATTCAGTCATAAACACCTGGTCTGTTCGTTCTAGATTAAGTTCAGCCTGAATATTTTTTGAAAACAGATTTAAGAGCTTTTCATCCGGAAGCCATTTCAAATAATTACATATTCGATATTTCAGATTTGGTGCATCGCTGCCTTCCAGGTATTTTTTCAATCGGCGTAATCCCGAGTGAGATGTTGGAAGGCTGGCTGCTGCAGCCGCAATACCCCTTCTGAAGATGATGGGAAGTTTAAACAGGAATCGATCCAGAGCCAGAGCTTTATGGCGCTGGTAACCTGTAAACAAATCGTCTCCGCCGGTACCGCTCAGCAAAACGGAAAATCCCCTTCTCTTCGCATCGCAGGATATTTGTGAAACCAGCAATGGAGCAGCATCAGCCAGCGGCTCATCCAGGTGCCAGATCATATCATCCAGTTCGAGTACGGGGTTCATGCTGGCATTTGTTACATGAAGTTGCATGTTCAGATGATCAGCCAGCATTTTTGCATAAGGTAAATCGTCTGCAAAACCGTCATTCTTTGTAAAAGCATTAGCCACTGTAAAACCATGCATGTTTTCATGAGGTTTTAATTGGCGCGCTATCGCAGCAATTAAACTGGAATCCAGACCTCCTGAAACAAAATAAGCAACCGGAACATCAGAAAGCAATTGTCTCCTAACAGCTGTTTGCAGGCAGTCGTCCACTTTATCGACCCATTCTGATTCCGTATGTTTTTCCTTCAACGGAGAAGGAATGGCTTCAAAATAAGCATGGCAAATAAAATTCTCTGGCTGATCCAGATTGATGGACATATAATGCCCCGGGCTTAATTTGGAAACACATCGAAATGCCGTAGATGTCCCTGGTGACCACAGAAACTGAATATACCTTGCGAAAGACAGGAAATTAAGTGTACGGTCAAAAGACGGTATCTGCAAAAATGCTTTGATCTCTGATGAGAAGGCAAAACAATTTGGGTCTAAATAATAATAAAGCGGTTTCAGCCCAAATTGATCTCTGGCGAGCACCAGAATATTTGTCTCCTTGTCATAAATTGCAAGTGCAAATATTCCATTTAGTCTTCGGAAAAATTCCGTGCCAAATCTTTCAAATCCAACTAAAATAGTCTCCGTATCAGAGCTGGATTTAAAATTGTTGTCCTGCAAAAGATCCTTGCGCAGCTCCCAATGATTATAAATTTCCCCATTGAATATCAGGACAAACCTGCCATCTCCAGAAATCATGGGCTGATGGGCTTTAGCACTTAAATCCTGGATCGCCAGGCGATAATGAAATAATCTGATATTGGCCCCTGAGTATTGACCAGAATCATCCGGCCCGCGATGTTTCAATTCGGTGGCATATTCCGGTCTTAGCCATTCTTCTTTAGAACTTACAATACCAAATAAACCACACATGGGAATTGGGTTAAAAAATAAAATGAGATAAATTCGAATAGGTTTTCAAAGCGATTCCAATTTATGAAAGAGATTTCGATTTACAATTTCACTCTCGTACTCCGCACTCGATTGAAGAGCCTGTCTCCGCAATGCAAAATATATTTCCTGATTTAAGGATAGTACACACTTGAATAAAGATTCATAATCGCCAGGAGGAAGCAGTATACCATTTTCACCATTCCGGATAAGTTCACCGATGCTTCTCCAATCAAAAGCAATTACAGGTACTCCAACACCAAAAGACTCAATAATTATTCCAGGATATCCTTCCCCTCTATGCATGCTTGGAAGAATTAGGAAATCGTATTGTTGCAAGGTTCCAAAGACCTTGTCAGGAGAAAGGCTTCCATGATAATATTTTTCGTTCTTCAAAAAAGAGTAGCGCGCGTCGAGGATCGGCCCATATATATCCAGTGTATAGCCTTCCGGAAGATTTTCCTTTAATTTCATGATGTAATCGATCCCCTTCTCTGAAAAGATCTGGCTGATATAAACAAATCTCCTGGAATATACTTTATTTAATTCTGAAAGCTTTGGAAAACTCCTTGAAGTTGGCAGCCAATATACCTGCTTTCCGCGCCTTTGAAAATAATCGACGAGATTCCTGGTTTGCAAACAAATCAAGTCTGCATGCAAAGCGAAATGGTTCCAAATAAAACGGTTCAATACATTACTTCGTTCAACGAAATCGTCCAAGTCTCCTCCAAAAACCCGGAGCACCATTTTTTTTCTAAAAAGTCTGCAAAGCGAACCCGCCACAGTTCCAAGCACGAGTATTCCCTTGGGACTGGCATGTAAAAAAATAATATCTGCCTTTGGAAGTGCCCATATCAATCGGGCAATGACCAGCAGTGAATTGATGAAATCCCCCAGACCCTTCTGAAATACATTTGTATGAATCAATTCAACACGATGTGCGTGTTTTCGAAAAAAGGCAGATACCAACTCAAAACTAACGGTTGTTCCACCTATGGAACGGTCTCCTGCTTTCAACGCGGGCCCAACTAAAATATATCGATTGTCCAAAAGTTTGTGCTGTCTTTGTTTATTCCAGATTTTTAATAATCTTACATGGGTTTCCTGCCGCCATGACATTTGAAGGAATATTTCCGGTCACAACGGAACCTGCTCCGATGATTACATTGTCCCCAATATGAACGCCTTTAAGAACAGTAACCTTTTCACCTATCCAAACATTACTTCCAATTTGCACAGGACTGGTATTGTACCCCGAAAATTCCAAAACGCCTTTATTCATCTGATAGGCATGATCATGATCGTACAAAGACACATATGCACCAAACAATACATTATCGCCGATGGAGATGCTTTCGTGACAAATCAGACGGACATGATCGTTTAAATAACAGTGATTCCCTATTTCTAATTTTCCCCGAACATCCAAAACCACATTCCTTCCAAAAACAACTTCTCTTCCTAATTCACAGGATCCAGAAATCTGCACGAAAAATCCTGATCCGCTTCGGCAAAATGAGCCACTGGACATCGAACGGATGTGCATAAGCCGCTGAAACTGAAAACCAATGAAACTAATGAATGTTTGAATTTTTGGCATTATTTCAATTCAATTTTATGAAATGAACGGAACCAGTCAATAAATTTCATCATACCTTCTTCAATGGAGACTTGCGGTACATAGTGGATCTTTGATTTCAATTTTTCGACATTGGCAAAGGTTTCCAACATTTCACCCGGTTGCTGAGGAATATAATGTATCAACGCTTTTTTGCCAAGCGCCCTTTCGATAAGACTTATGAAGTATCCGAGTTCAACAGGTTCATGGTGACCGATGTTATAGACTTCAAAGGGTGTCAGTCCGGAAGGCGGATTGCCCATGAGCAGCAAAATGGATTGAACAATGTCGTCTATATATGTAAAATCCCTTTTCATTTTACCAAAATTAAAAACATCAATGACCGATCCCTCTGCTATTGCCTGGGCAAATTTATAATAGGCCATATCGGGGCGTCCCAATGGACCATAGGCCGTAAAAAAACGCAAGGCTGTCGTTGGAATTCCATGTAAAGACGAATACGCATATGCCATCATTTCATTTGAGGCTTTCGAGGCTGCATAAAAACTTAAAGGCTGCGATATTGCCTGATCCTCTGAAAAAGGGACCTCCCGATTCCCTCCATAGACGCTGCTGCTGCTTGCAAATAGAAAATGACCAGTTTGTATCGATTTTACAATTTCGAGGATATTAAAAAATCCAATCATATTGCTTTGGACATAGGCTTCCGGATGATTCAGGCTGAAACGAACCCCTGCCTGCGCTGCCAGGTGGATTATCACTGAATAGTTTTGCTGTCCTAAAGCATTGCGCACTTCATTCTGGTTCGAAAGTTCAAGTTTCCGGAAATACAACTTAGGGTAAAGTTTTGATTGCAACCAATTCAATTCACTCACATCCTCTTTTTGAATCCCCAAAAGTGACAAACGTTCTTCTTTCAAACCGATATCATAAAAACTGTTGAGATTGTCTATTACATGAATACTATACGGGCTTTCCTCTGCCAGTTTTCTCGACAAATGGTATCCAATAAACCCTGCCCCCCCGGTTATTAAAATTTGATTATCTGGCATCAAAGAATTCTCTTAATACTAAATCACTATAAAAATAATATAAATTTATAATGTGTAAATAATTAATAAACAATACCTTCACTTTCATAGTGGTTGCTTGTCCACAAAATAAGGGCCTTCTTTCGCATTCGCTTACTTCAATTTTCATAAAGCGCTATATAGCCCGGAGCAAATCTATTAATTGCGACTCTAAAGCACGTACTTAAGAAGGGCGATTAATGGCAGCATTCGTACATTGCAAACTGAATCATTTGAAATTCAAAGAGGAACAGCAATTCAATGTGCGGAATTTGCGGATTCAATTACAGAGATGAAGGCTTGCTGAAAGAAATGCTACAGCAGCTTCGGCATCGTGGGCCGGATAGTGAAGGCTTGTATACAGACCAGGATTTCAGTTTGGGTATGCGCAGGTTGTCCATTATTGACCTGCAGGGTGGCAATCAACCCCTCTGGAATGAATCAAAGACAGTTTGTGCCTTTTTGAATGGGGAATTGTACAATTTCCCGGAACTGCGTGAAGTATTATTGAATAAGGGGCACCGGTTTTCAAGCCATTCGGACACTGAAGTATTGGTGCATTTGTACGAAGACCATGGAACAGATTTTGTGCACTCCCTGAAAGGCATGTTTGCATTTTGCATCTATGACCTTGAAAAAAAGAAATTGCTACTCGGCCGGGACCGTTTTGGAGAAAAGCCACTTTACTATTCGGTTCAAAATGGATTATTTGCATTTGCCAGTGAGTTAACATCCTTGCTGACCCATCCACATATTAAGAGAAAACTAAATGCAGGGCATCTTCAAACCTTATTGCACTTCGGATTTACCATATCCCCAGAGACTCTTTTTGAACATGTACATTCGCTACCACCGGGTCATCTTGCTATTTATGAAAACAAAAATTTAAGAACAAGCCCCTATTTCCGGATTGCATATTCTGCACCAGAGGAACCATGTGATGAACAGAATTATTTGAAAAATGGCAAAGAACTTTTATATAAAGCTGTGGATCGGAGTATGCGGTCCGATGTACCTATTGGAGCCTTCTTGTCCGGTGGCATTGACTCGAGTTCAGTTGCTGCGATCATGCAGGAACTGAGAAATGAGAAACTGGATACGTTTACGGTAAAATTTGAAGAATCCGATTTTGACGAAAGCATTTTAGCACGGAAAGTGTCTAGATCTATTGGAAGCAATCACCATGAGCTGCTTATATCCAATAAGAGCTTCGATATCGAATTGTTCCATCAAATGATCCTCCATTTTGGACAACCCTTTGCAGATTCATCAGCCATACCAAGTTATCTCATTTCAAAAAAGATCAGTGAGTATGTACGCGTTGCACTGTCCGGGGATGGCGGCGATGAAGTATTTGGCGGCTACCAGGATTTTCTCTGGGCACAGCGAATTTCTGCATTAAGCAATAAAAATTCATTTTTGCGAAAGAGTTTATATCAACTGCTGCAGGCCTTGCCTAAACAATCCTTCTTTTTTCCTAATCTGCTAAGGGGAATAGAGAAGGCTCTGCAATTATCGTTTGTGAATAAGGAAGAACTCTGGCAACAGCTATTTGAATTATTTGGTGAACAAGACATCCATTCTCTTTACCTCAAGCCTTCCTACAAAATATCCTACCCTGTTCCTCCTTCTGAATTTAACAGGTGGACGATATTGAGGCAGATGATGTGGCTAAGGGCGCAAGTCATCTTAGCGGAAGATATGCTTGTTAAGATAGACCGCATGAGCATGTGTCATTCTCTTGAAGTGCGGGCACCTTTTCTGGATATCGATTTATACAATTTTTCGATCAGATTGCCGGACTCCATGCTCATACGGAATCAACAAACAAAATATTTATTGCGGACAATGATGAAACACAAACTCCCGCCATCTGTTTTTACGCATCCCAAACAAGGATTCAGCATACCTCTTCACTTCTATTTCACAAATGAGTTTTCACGATATGTCAATCATTTGATTCAACCGAATCACCCACTTCACAGATTTCTGGATTATCAATATGTTCTATCGACCATAAAAACAGGATTGACAAACAAGCATTCAAATTCCAGGGAAAGTGTCTACAAAACTGCACATAAAGCCTGGTTACTTATTCAGCTTTACGCCTGGTATGAGCAATTCAAACCAGACCTTCCAGAGTATTAAGTTCAAGCGTTTTCGGAACCCCTCGACAGTTTGCATCCAAGTGTGATTAAGATAAGGGTAAGCCATACCGCATGAGACTGAAATGTAGTATCCAGTAATGCAAATAAAAGCACATTCAAAAACAAGGCCAAGAACAAGAGTTTAATTGGACCGGAAGACATAGCCCATATATCGCTCCACAATTTAAAATAGAAACTCAAAAAAACAAAAAAAGCAAACGGGCCAAATTCAAAAAGTATAGTCAGAAAATCATTGTGCAGCACCAAGCCACTTTGCGTTACAACAGACATGTTTTCAGTTGTCTGTACATAGCGTTGATAGTTATCCGGATTTTTAAACTGCTCGATCCCCAAACCCATAAAACCCCTGTCCTGAAAAGCAATCCAGCCTTGTTTCCACAAGGTTGTACGAGCTTCTTCCCTTCCGGTAAGGCTTTCCAGCCTGTTCCACAAAGGAATAATTTTCAGCGTATCAGATATGATTTGCACTCGGCTGGCCGCAATTAACAGAATACAAAGCAAGGCTATAAACACCAATAACTTCTTTAGCCTGAAGCCATACATGATAAAGAGCACACAGGAAACAAGCAAGGACAGCAAAGCCCCGCGGGATCCGGAAACAAATATTCCAGCAAGGACTATCAGCAGACAAGCAAAATAAATAATGGAAACCGGATGCAGAAATGACCGCTTAGAATAGAACAGTGCATACAGGAACCAGACCCATGCAATATTGGCGGCAAATGCAGCAAAATTAGGATTGTCCATCATTCCGCTTTGCCTGCCCAAATCCTCCCAAATGAAAACAGAAACCATAAATACACAATTGGCGACTGTGGCCACACTAAAAATATGGAGTCCATTCAGAACATCCTGCCTCTTGAAAGGAAGGTTTTTAACCAGCAGAAAAATCCACAATATGACAAACCATTGCATCGAAGTAAGCAAAAAGTAATTCAGCTCAAAACGATCCTGAGTCCAGGCGATCATACTGGGAACCAAACCCAATAAATAAACAGCCGTTAGTTTCAGGTCATTCCGTTCCAGCTTAACAAAACGGATTGGCCGTGACAACAATATTATACATCCGATACCTAATGCTAACAAACGATAGGGCCTGAAGGGTGTATCCCAATTCCAAATAACATGGGTTATATTTTCAAACGGAAGCAGGGCGATATATACATAAAAAAGCAAAATCAGAAGATCATTCAGATTCTTTTCCCGCTGAGTGAAATAACCCGTTTCCTGCATCACTTGCCTTTCCATAATGAGTTGTACTTGCCAGCTATCCAAACCCAATCCGAAGACTTTGGAATGAAAAATTCTCTGAATTTGCAAACATACCTTTGCCTAATGACCACCCACCCGGCCAGAGCAAGTACACCATAACCCAATGTTGAAGCGATGGCAGCACCATATGGACCTGATAAGGGTATAAGCAGGAAATAAAGCAACACACTCACAGCACTCCCGATCACAGTAATTCGAGTGGTGTAGATGACCTGACCCGTGGAGGACAAAAGTTTTGTCACCATTTTTGAGGAAACCAGAAAAAGAGTACCCGGCACAAGGATGACAAGCAATGGCAACACTTCACCGTATGGACCATTGAGTACAAACGGTAACACAATGAATCTGATGAGCAGCAACCAAGCCAATGCCAAAAAAACACAAACGGTAAATATAATCCGATGTGTCCGAGCCAGTATGAACACTCGTTCATCATTTTCTTTACAGGCAGCTATGGCGTTAAATAAAACGGGACCTGCCGCATCCGGAATAAACCAGATAAGTTCCGCCAGTCTTACAGCAACACTGTAAATGCCTAATGCAGCCGGTTGCACCATAGCACCAAGGATCAATTGGTCCAGGCGGAGATTAGCCCTGAGCGCCATGTCCCCTGCCCAGGATTTTCTTCCATAATCCATGGCCTCATGAAAATAAGGCGAATTAAATTTTTTTATGAAGCTTTGATGGCCAATCCAGAATCCATGCAAAAGAAACACCAGGAATGAATAACAAAACAGGGCGAGGTAAATGAACGATGTGCATTCCTTGCCAGCGACGTAATACAAGCCCAGCAAACTGAGGGGACTTAAAAAAGCAGAAGCCATTTCAATTCTGTTTAAGCTTGCAAAACGGGAAGTGCCCAACAGTGAGCGACCGATTGTATAACTTAAACTCTGAAAAAGTGCTGACCCCAGCACTAATATTATTTCCAAATCACTACTTCCAGAAAGCACAGGGTCAAACCAAGGCACAAAAAAAGCGATCCCTATCAACAATGCATTAATAAAACCCATGCCAATACCAAATAACAAATTTGTATAAAGCGTACTTTCGGTTCCGTATTTTGAACTACTCAGCAAGTAAACTATTCCGGCGCCAAATCCCATGGAGCTTATGGAAATAATAAAACTGAGCCCGGCAGACAGAAAGCTGAATGTACCAAAAAGTTCAGGCCCTATGATAACAGGAATCCATATGCCAATTGCAAATGCGCAAATAGCCACTGCCACTTTTGTGGTTAGATTCATCACAGAATGCTTGAAATAGCTCAATGCTCTTTGATTTTAAAATCGGCAGGTTTGATTGCCAACAGTACATATCCTATTCCGAAAAAAGAGCCCGTCTGCAAACTCAGAAGTTGATTCCTTTTGCAAAAGAGATGGTACAATATCCTGTACACAGGCAGGATCACATGATTTTCATACCAACTGTCGCGAATGATTTTTGGGAATGGATTATAATACTTACAGCTTATTTCTGAAAAGCCTGAATTATGGGCCATTTCCATATAATCATTTGCCCCAGTGCTGGTCCGAATCATGTCCTTCCGCGTCGCCTGCTGCGTTCCAAAAATGATCATCTTGAGAAATGAAACCGGATTAAAAAGCAATCTTAAAACATAAGACCATACGGGCGTTCGCTCCGGAAAAATTGGCATAAAAACTGCACCACCCGGTTTCAAAAGTCGAAAAGCTTCATTAAGGACCGGCTGTGGATTTTCAAAATGTTCAAGGAGTCCAATATTATAAATGCAATCGAATGAAGCAGAGGGAAGTCCAGTATTCCTTACATCCTTCAAATACATAGCAGGTGCGTTCAATCCAAAGCGGATAAAATTGGTTCTGGCCCGATGCAATGCTTCTGAAGATAAATCCACCAAGCCTATTTCCCTATCAGATTTCCAGGAAAGATACATACTGGTTGTTGCACGCCCACAACCCAATTCCAAAAAATCGCGATACGATCTTTGCGCACAAAATCGGACCAGGTCATTTGCATAAGACTGTTGCCAAAATTCATAGATCGTCCTGGGTCTTCCTGGCCAAAATAGACATGCTTTGGTTTCCATATCTTCTGAACCAGTTGCCCAAATCCGATCCCACTCTGAAACACTTCCCTCAGACTGTGGATTTTGCAAATGCCCTTGCTCCCGAATCCTCTCCTTCATCATTCACAAAAATAACAATAGAAAATATTTAATTTTTTTCAATATGTTACCTTTATTCCAAGATTATGGAGTCTTACAGTGTTTTCGGATGGAGTTCAATGCTGGTTCGTCGCAGCCCTCATGTTTTTGACCCGGTTCGGAAAACCTGGGTCCTGGAAACACCCGAGGAGACCGTTCGCCAGTGCTTGATTCAATGGCTACATGACCGCTTGCAAATACCCTTTAGCCGGATGGCCGTTGAAAAACAGATCAAGGTTAACCAAGCAAGAAGAAGATTTGATCTCGTCATTTACGATCGGAATGCCAGCCCCTTTATTCTCATTGAATGCAAAGCACCTGCGTTCTCTATCCAACAAAGTTTTTTTGATCAGGCGGCGGCTTACAATCTGGAATTAAAGGCTCCTTTTCTCGTCATTTGCAATGGCCACAACTCCGTATTTGCAAAATTGAATTTTGAAATGCGCAAGATTGAATTTATACCTATTCTTCCCACTTACCCATTTTGAATGCTGGCATCGTCTAAAACTGATATGTACACGTGAGCAATGACATCCTGTTTTATAAAATTCACGATTCATTAAGAACTAATTTTGATTTCGTCCGTTACTTTGGGAGTTCAAAAAAGCATACATTTTAATGTAAAGAATGCGGTTCTAATGTACATCAGTGAATACCGTCATTTGAACTTGTATTCCTTTCGATTCTCAAATTAAACGTTCATGAAGCCTATTCATTTTTCTCTGTTAATCCTACTGATTTATTGCCTGCAAGCATGCACGAAAGGCCCAGCTACAGCTGATCCAAAATCACGACTGGCTGAGCTCAAGACTCAGGCTAAAGCCTTAAATGATGAAATCAGAGCACTTCAGCTGCAGATTGCTGAAAGTGACACTAGTAGACCCGGCTCTAAATCCAAACTCGTAAAAATAGACAGCTTAAAGACCAGTGAATTTCAGCATTTCATTGAGGTGCAGGGTTCTATTGACGCTGAACAGAATGTGGTAGCTTCTCCGCAAATGCCCGGTGTCGTAACTGCGATTTACGTAAAGGAGGGCGAAGTTGTTCCACAAGGAAAAATATTGGCCAGCCTCGACGCGTCCACACTTAAAAAAAGTATGGAAGAGCTTAAAACCGGATTAGACCTGGCGACCACACTTTACAACAAGCAAAAGCGTTTGTGGGAGCAAAACATAGGATCGGAAGCCCAGTATTTGCAGGCGAAAAATCAAAAAGAGCAACTTGAGCTAAAGCTACAGACACTTCAGACGCAATTTTCAATGAGTTATATTAAAGCTCCCGTATCGGGGATAGTGGATGAAGTGAATTTGAAAATCGGAGAAATGGCAAATCCCGGATTTCATGGTGTACGTGTGGTCAACAATAAGGAGATGTCGGTCAAAGCCAAGCTCAGCGACCGCTACAACGGCCAGGTAAAAAAAGGAGACAAAGTTGTGATTTATTTTCCCGAGGAAAACAAAAGTCTGGATTCCAAGGTAAGTTACACAAGTCAGACTATCAATACAAGAACACGTACTTTTTCGATAGAGGCTGCGCTTCCAAGCAGTAAATTGAATTATCTCAGCAATCAGGCTGTCAAATTGAGAATTCAAACGGGATCTGTCAAAAACGCTATAGTCATTTCATCCAATCTGGTTCAGACCGGCGTACAGGGAGACCACTATGTCCTTTTGGCAGAACCCTCAAATGGATTGTGGTACGCACGCAAAAGGCAGGTAAAGCCGGGAGTTACTTATCACGGTGAAACTGAAATTATTGAAGGCCTAAAAGCCGGAGAATTGATTATCTCTACTGGCTTCGGAGAACTGGTAGATGGACAGTTGATCGCTTTGTAATCATTTAGAACACCAGTCATGAATCTTCAAAATATCAAACAACTTGCGTTTACCAATTGGTGTATCCGCAATTCAACAAGTGTCTACGTGTTCATGATCCTCATTACATGGGCAGGTTACATATCTTATGAACGCATCCCAAAAGAGCTTTTCCCTGACATCGTGATTCCTACTATTTCCGTCGCGACGATTTATCCGGGAGCCTCTCCACAGGACATGGAGAACCTTATTGCAAAGCCTATTGAAAAGCAATTAAAGTCCATCAATGGGATTAAAAAAATTAAGAGCAACAGTGTATCGGATTTTACGCTTGTCATCGCAGAATTCAATGCAGACATGGATCCCAAACTTTGCAAGCAGAGAGTTTCGGACGCGGTCGACAAAGCAAAAAGCGACTTGCCAACTGACCTGAAAGACGATCCCGTCGTACAGGAATTCGATTTTAGTGAAATCCCCATCATGAATATCAATATTGCCGGGGATTTTCCGCTGGACAAGCTCAAACTTTATGCCGAACAACTTAAAGATAAAATTGAAAGCAACAAAGAAATTACACGTGTCGATATTATCGGTGCTGTTGAAAGGGAAATTCAAGTAGACCTGGAACTCTATAAAATCAATGCAGCGGGCATAACCATGAACGATATTGAAACTGCATTAAAATTGCAAAACATGAATATTTCTGCAGGGGAATTGCGCATCAATGATCTCAGACGAAATGTTCGCATTACCGGAGAGTTCAAAGACCCGAGTGAAATAGAAAATGTGGTCGTGCGCTCTTTTCAGGGCAATACTTTTTTCCTGAAAGATCTCGCAACAATAAAAGATGGTTTTAAGGAGAAACAGGATTTTGCCAGACTGGATAACAAATCGGTAATTACGCTAAACGTTATCAAACGAAGTGGAGAAAATCTGATTACGGCTACAGATAAAATTTACGCGATTATAAAGGATTACCAAATCCATAAATTTCCCCAGGGATTGACTGTTCAGGTTACAGGAGACACTTCTGAAAATACACGAGTTCAACTAAATGATCTTGTCAACACGGTTATACTTGGATTTATATTCGTTGTGTTCGTGCTCATGTTTTTCATGGGATTTACCAATGCCTTTTTTGTTGGCCTTGCTGTACCGCTTTCTTGTTTGGTTGCCTTCCTTGTAATGCCGGGAATGGATATGACTCTCAATGTCATTGTTTTATTTTCGCTCCTTCTCGCCTTGGGTATTATTGTGGATGACGCCATTGTGGTCATTGAGAACACGCACCGGATTTTTCATCAGCACCCGGAACTCAATATCCGGCAGGCTGCACAATATGCTGCAGGCGAAGTTTTCATCCCGGTATTGACCGGAACGCTTACTACACTTATGCCTTTTTTCCCATTGCTACTATGGCCTGGAATTATCGGAAAGTTTATGTACCACATGCCTGTGACCTTAATTATCACTCTTGGTGCTTCTCTTTTCGTTGCATTTGTGATGAACCCGGTATTTGCAGTGTCTTTTATGAAAAAAGACGAGGAAGATGGAACGCCCCACTCCCTGATGCAATTCCGGAAAGCATTCATCGTACTGACAACACTTGCCATTCTTGGATATGTCTCCATCGGAAAGGGCGTTGGAAACTTCGCTGTGTGCTGCATATTGCTGATACTGCTTTACCATTTTGTGATTCGCGCTTCAATCCACAAGTTTCAGCATCATCTTTGGCCTTCTTTTATTGAATTGTATAAAAAGGCATTAGCCTGGTTGATCAGAGGCTATCGTCCAATTGGTGTTTTAGTTACGGTAATTTTATTTCTCTTTGGAAGCATTTCGTTTTATATAGGTACGAACCCAAGTGTGGAAACTTTTCCGGAATCAGACCCGAATTTTGCATATGTGTATTGTAAAATGCCAATTGGCACGGATGCAGAAATCACTGACTCTGTAACTTCCATCATTGAAAGTCGCGTGTATAAAGTCATTGGGAAAAATAATCCCATCGTATCATCCGTAATTTCGAATGTGGGGCTTGGTGCCGGCGACCCGGACAACCCCGACCGCGTTGCTACTCCGCACAAAAGCAAAGTGAGTGTCGCTTTTGTAAGATTTGCGGAACGCCATGGAAAATCCACAAAAGATATACTCAATGCACTCCGTGAGGAGTTTAGTTCCGGCATTGCAGGAGCTGAAATCAGTGTTGAAAAAGAACGCAACGGGCCTCCTGTCGGAAAACCTGTTAGCATTGAGATTAGCGGTGACGATTTTGACGTACTCGATAAATTAGCCCGAAGCTTACAGCTTGAAATTGCAAATAATAAAATCGAAGGGATTGATGGTTTGAAATCTGACTTGCAAATCAGCAAACCTGAAATCGTGATCGACATCGATGAAGAAAAAGCGAAACGTGAAGGAATAAGTCTTGCTCAAATTGGTGGTGAATTAAGAACTGCGCTGTTTGGGAAAGAAGTCTCCAAATTCAGAGATAATAATGATGACTATCCCATTCAGCTAAGAGTACGGGAAGCAGACCGAAATCAACTTGAAGAACTGCTCAATATGGAAATTTCATTCATGGATATGGCCTCCATGCAATTCAAGCAAGTGCCCATCTCTTCAGTTGCAGAAATACGTTATGGAAATGCACTTTCAAGCATTAACCGCAAAAACCAAAAAAGGGTATTAACGCTTTCTTCCGATGTTGTCAGCGGTGCAAATCCATCCGCAATAATATCTCAGATCAAGGATGTAGCTGCACAAATGGACTTACCGGAAGGTTATGAAATCAAGTTCGCGGGAGAACAGGAGGAATTACAAGAAACTATCGATTTTCTCTCCGTTGCCTTTGCCACTGCCCTTGCATTAATGTTTCTTATTTTGGTTACACAATTTAACTCGGTGGTTAAGCCCATGCTCATTTTTACGACTGTCTTGTTTACTTTGATCGGTATCGCCCTGGGATTTGGAATTTTCAAAATCACGCTCAGCGCCGTTATGACAGGAGTGGGTATTTTCTCTTTGGCCGGAATTGTTGTTCGAAACGGTATCTTGTTGATTGAGTTTACCGATGAACTCAGAAATCGCGGTGAACATGTCGAACAAGCCGTAATCAATGGCGGCGCTACGAGAATCACACCTGTTGTTCTGACGGCACTATCTGCCATACTTGGGCTAATCCCACTTGCAGTCGGAGTAAATATGGATTTTGCATCATTATTCAGAGAGTTAGATCCTAAATTTTATTTAGGTGGTGACAACGTAGCATTCTGGGGTCCCTTGGCATGGACCATCATATTTGGTTTGATCACTTCGACTTTTCTTACTTTGCTGGTAGTTCCATCCATGTATATGATGGCATACCGTACGCGGGAAAAGGTAAAATCACTGCTGACAAAATAAGCTTTCAGATCAGGGAGTCCGATGCAATTTTGGCGTTTTGGAATATTAGTTCTACTCACACTTTCCATTGGCTATTTTGCCTGGCTGATTTTGAATCAACCTTCTGGGAGTACCCGGAATATAGAAACGGAAACCAAAGCCGAGCTTCCTTCAAATCCTTCAAATCCGGCAATATCCGGGAGTAACGAGGAGCCCATTCCGGAATACGTGCTCGTGGTTTTACGCTATATCCGAAGCAACGGACGAGCTCCGGATGGTTATGTAGGAGGACGCAGATTTCAAAATCGCGAAAAAAAACTTTCGCTTTATGATAGCCAGGGAAAACCCCTTCGCTATCAGGAGTGGGATGTGCATCCAAAGGTTTCAGGACGAAACAGAGGAGCTGAACGCTTGATTACCGGAAGCGATAACTCCGCCTGGTACACTGCTGATCATTATAATAGTTTTAAAAGAATACAACCATGAATACATTCTTTACCTTGATAAAAGATCAGAATGCTTTTCAGCAATTAAAATTCAAAGGAGCCTTTATTGTTCGCATAGAAGGATCATGCTGCCGTACATCAGAGGAATTATACAATACGCTTCAATCTCAATTTGAATTTCCGGATTATTTCGGAAAAAATCTGGATGCCCTATATGATTGTTTGGTAGATCTGGAATGGATTACGCAGGACCGCATTGTGGTTCTTATAAGCCAGTTTGACCAATTGCTTGAAGCAGAATCGGCAGATCCGGAATTACTTGAGGATTTTCTTTTGACCTTGAATGATGCAAGTATAAGCTGGCAAATGAACGAAGAAGCACTACGAACATCCAAATCCCTGTTAGTTTATATCATGCATTCTGAAAAGTCCGAACAAATGTTAGCAGATAATGGTATTGATTTTGAAACTATTTAGCCACGAAGGACTTTATCTATTTCCATTTCCATGGAGCATCTGACCTTATAAATCAGCCCAAGTCAGGTTCTTCTTGTCTTTTAGGCAATATCGGCAATGCCTTTTTTACAACCATTTGAACAGTATCCCTTATGCGTTCCTCCAATACAACTAATTTCTCTTCAAGAAGTTTCTGTAGCATGGAATCCTGAAAATGCCTTACTGTCAATAATTCGAGGTCGCGATCGACGAGCACTTTATAAGTGGTGCCTATTTCTTCTATCAATTTTAAGATTCGATCTGCGTCATCTTTAACGCATACGGTGAAGGAGATGGCCGTATTGCGCATCATGTTTACCTTGATTCTGTGCTTTTCAAAGAGGTCAAAAAGATGGGCAAGGTGGTGCTCTGCAATAAAAGATAAATCAAGTGATGAGAAATGAAGCAATGCCTGTTTTGTTTCAAGCACGACAATGGGTGGATATTCAATATCCAAATCCCCGGCGATTAAAGTGCCCTCTCCTTCAGGACTGATAAAGGATTTTACATATAATGGAATTCCCTTTAGCTTTAAAGGCTGGATAGTTTTTGGATGTATGACTTTGCAACCGTAATAGGTCATTTCGATTGCCTCTCTGTAACTCAATCTATCGAGTTTTGAAACATTGTGAAACAAGTCCGGATCTGCTGTGAGCACTCCTGGCACATCTTTCCAAATGAACATACCAGAGGCGTCCATCGCACTTGCAATTATGGCGGCGGTATAATCCGAACCCTCCCGTCCAAGCGTTGTGGTATTGTTTTCGCTGGTTGACCCAATAAAGCCCTGGGTAACAATAATATGGCCCGCATGAAGGGGTGCCGTCAAATGCTCTACAATTTTCAGGTTTGTTTCGTCCCACTGGATGCGGCCGTCGCGATAGGTGTCATCAGTCAGAATCAAGTCTCTTGCATCTACCCATAAAACGTCCATTTTTGAATTCTCAAGCCATGCTGACAAAATCCTGCTGGATATCATTTCACCTATGCTCACTACCTGGTCATATACATAATCATAAGGCATATCCCTTGTCTCTTCAAGGATCCATTCGGCTTCTACAAAATGTTCCTGAAGATGCACATGAAGGTCATTCGGAACTTCGCCAAATAATTCCTTTGCGATTTGCAAATGGTGTTCCTTCACTTTTGCAAGCATCTCCAATGAAGATTTGATATCGACAAATTTCATTCTGACGACTTCTTCCAGTTGATTCGTCGTTTTTCCTGTTGCGGAAACCACGACTACCAGAGAATCACCCTTGCGATATTGTTGTATGATTTGACTAACATTGCGAATTCCATTCGCATTTTTAACGGAAGCCCCTCCAAATTTAAATACTTTCATTTGAGCAAATTGATTTGCAAAATTAGAAAGCCGCGATCACATGTGGAAAACGATTTAGCATTCACTTGGATAATAAACCTCTCAAAATTATATGAATTAATTATGAGCTGTTTGATATTGGAAGCAGCCTTATTTTGTCCGAAACAATTCTTCGTACTGGTTTTTTAGATCTGATAATTTTTCGGGTTGCTCCTGAATTAAGGAAGTATCTTCTTTGATAAGAACTTGCTTTTCCTTTCCAAGCAATTTAGATACTCCTTCCTTTTCCCATTTTTCAAGCATTTTAAGCCCTTCCTCCTCAAAAACTCCATTTTGCAAATCTACGGAAGCCATAAAATTTTCAGAGAGCTCCATAAACTGCTCCATCTCCCCAACTTTTCCGCTGATGTCATCTGCAAGGGCTTCCAAAGATTCTTCGAATAATGCCCGCTGGTCCTTGTCTCCGGAAATTACACTCATTGCAGACTTCATCGCGCTATGACTTGCCCTGATAGCGGCTCTTTCCTGTTCCTTAATTTTTACCTGATCCGCGATGTCCTCCGCCAGAATTTCAGAGTTTTCATACATCCTTACCAGAATTTTATACAGGACATTCATCTTAGTGTATAGATCCTCCAACTTGTAATTGGATTCGCGGAGCCGGCCTGCCTGACGCGACTTCAACACGAGGACGTTTTGTTGATTTTCCTGTTTGGCTTCTTCAGCCAAATTCAGGCTCACATGTATTTGTTGTTGATTATTATATATCTGTTCACGTAAAACATGCATTTGCGAACGCAGCTTAGTAATCTGCTTATTCATTTTTCCCAGGTTATCGCGGAGGTCTTCTACGTAAGACTGCAAAATTCCAATCGGATCTATTTTGACAAAAAGGGAAGTAATCCATCGCATCAGAGACTTATACATGTATCCCATCAGGGCCCTCATCTTCGGATCTAGCACCATATAGAGTATGCCGCCCAGGATCAGCAACATTCCTACAAAATACAAGCTGTTTGATGCAAGCTGTATCAGGAACGGAAGTGCCTTGTATAAAGCATATGCCAATCCGGATAAACCAGCACCCAAAACAATGGCCCCTGTTACTCCCTCCGGTCTTTTCCAAAAACTTTTAGAACTTCCTTCCATATTCAGGCACTCGTAAAAATAATGGTTTACTCAAGATATTTTTCCATGTTTTCGATATCGGCAGATATCTGTCCGACCAATTGCGTATATCCAGCAGTAAATCCTGCTCTGTTGGTTTCTACATTCTTTTTACTTTCCTGCAACTGACGATCAATTTCTGATAAACGTTTTTTGTCCTCTTCCATTTCTCTCATTAGTTTCTGGATTTGGGCTTCCTTATCCTGAATATCCTGGGTCAGCTGCTTAGAAGTTGTATCGTATTTTTGGATCTGATCCTGTAAGAATTGGCCTGCCGTCTGTTGAAAATTGTTTTTCTCAAGTTCAAGAACGGCAATATATTTCTTTGCGGATTCTATCAACTTTTTAGAGTCAATATTCATTGCTTGCGCAGCTGCATATGCCGTTTGATATTTTGACTTCTCGTCAAGATGTTGAAGTTTCCCAATGGATTGGAGCGCCTTCCCGAATTCCCAATAATCAAAACCGGGTTCATTGTGCTTTTCCAAAACCCCGCTGAGTATTTCAAGAAATTTATCAACAGAAAGCCCGGCATTATTGGTCACAGAATCGCCCGAAAGATTTGTATCCCGGGGTACATCGGATGCGACTGCTTCCTGATTAAGGCCTGAAGTTTTTGAGGGCTCCTCAGGAACAATGAATACTGCTTTAATTTTATCAAGAAATGCCATAGTAGCTGTTTAAATAAAAAGCTCACCGAAGTTAAGAAAGTTCCGGTGAGCTTATACTATTAAATCGCGAATCTCGTCCTTTACTTTGTTACGAGTTTTATCAATTCACTCATTTGTTCATCCCAGGTCCCCGCAACAAAGTCCTGATATGCCTCATCATCCGCTTTTAAATTCTTAAAATTACATTGAGAAGACAAGGCCCCAAATGTGGTAGTTCCAGGTTGATTGGCCTCAAGGACTTCCAATACCGCCTTAAAAAGGTCATGCTTGTATTGCAATGGTTCCTCCACCTGTCCTCCGTTTCCAAGAATATCTGAAATCTGTGTCGATATCCCGACAAGCTGCTCTTTAACAATTTTTGCAGCATCCGGAACGGCTATAAGTTCAGGAAACTGACCAACCTGGGTCTTCGCATTCCCTAAAAATGCGATGAAGAAAATGAAGATTCCTATTATGTTTTTCATATGTTTTTTCTTTATATTAAAAGTGTGTACAACTCAAAATAGCAAATATTAATCTACGACTATCATGCGCATGGTTGCAGTATGGTTCATCGCATCCAACTGATAGTACAGTACGCCACTTGCATTCAGTTCAGACTTCTGCACCT
>CAYTNG010000005.1:0-258426 GCA_964439105.1 uncultured Saprospiraceae bacterium | reverse complement strand
TGTATCGGAAAGTAATCCTTCTGGAACTAAGAAAATCAAAAAACACCTGAGAGTAAAAATTATAGTCAAATAAGCTTTTACTATTGTTATGCCATCTATTAAAGTAGAGTGCTTTTTTCATACGAAAACACTTCATTTGTTTTACGGGACATGAACTTGTTTGGCCTTGGTTGCTAAAGCCCATTAAGCATGAATAAGTTTTGGCTTTAAAGTTCCAAATACCTCTTACTCCAGATGTACATCAACTTTTTCTGTATGCTGCTTATTTTCATTTTTAACCAGCAAAATGATAGGGATGCAAAGCAAAATAGTAAGCCCTACATACCAAAAAATATTGTCATAGCTGATCAGCGCTTGTTGCTTAAACAAGGAAAGGTCCAGCATCTTATAGGCCATTTGCTGAGCATCTTCTTTGAAATAGCCTTGCGACATAAAATTTTGCGTGATTGCGTTGAGCCGGTCCTGAAATGGTTCATTGTAAACATTGTAATGTTGAAGCAGATAGTTGTCATTCTCGGCATTGCGGTGTGTGAGAAAAACATTCATGACGGCAATACCAAGAGCTCCACCGAGTTGCCGGATCATGTTGCTCAGACCTGCTGCTTGTGACAGGTCAGAGCCTTTAAGGCCTTGAACGGCAAGTACCATTACGGGCGACATCATAAATCCGATACCTACTCCACGGAATAGAAATGGCCAGAAGAAATTGGCCTGAGAGGAATCCGGTGAAGAGAAACTCATGATGGTAGAAAACAGGAATATCAGGCCACAGCCGATGATCATGATGGTTTTGGCAGGGATACCCCTTGACATCAGTTTGGCTACAAGGGGCATCGAAAATGCAGAAGCAAGGGCACCGGAGATCAGAAAATTTCCGGTCATCGTCGCAGTCCATCCAAGGCCGATTTGAGCAAAGAGAGGAAAAACAAAAACCGTTGCAAGTAGCATCATTCCCACAGTAAAGTTCAATATGGACCCCATAGCAAGATTCCAGCTTTTTAAAAGGCGGATGTTTACAGCAGGATGTTCATAGGTCCATTCACGCCAGATAAAACTTATAAACCCGGCCGCGCTGATTGCAGAAAGAAGGACAATTTCTGTGCTGTCAAACCAATCTTTTGCGGTGCCTTCTTCAAGGACATATTGGAGACTTCCTACCGAAATGATGAGAAGCATGATGCCCGCCCAGTCGATTTTTTGAGGACGTTTTGCACCGGTCCTGTCTTTGACAAAATTCCAGGAAAGGTAGGCTGCTATGGTGCCGATGGGAATATTGATTAAGAAGATCCAATGCCAGGAAAAATTGTCGGTGAGATATCCGCCAAGTGTCGGACCAAATGTGGGTCCCAGGATGACACCCATTCCAAAAATGGCATTCGCTGTGCTTATTTTTTCCGGAGGAAAGGCTTCAACGATTATAGTTTGTCCAATGGTCAGCAACGCACCACCTCCTATGCCCTGAATAAACCTCCAAATGACCAATGCGGTTAAGGTATTGGCGGCACCACAGAAGAAGGAAGCTATTGTAAAAAGTAAGATGGATCCGGTAAAGTAATTTTTCCTTCCCAGCAAATCACTCATCATTCCTGCAAGTGGAATCATGATCACATTAGAAACAGCATAAGAAGTAACCACCCATGCAATTTCAGTCGTAGTCGCGCCGATGCTGCCGCTGATTTCCCTGAGTGAAACGTTGACAATGGACGTGTCAATCAATTGAAGCAATGCCGCCGCTATGGCCGTAATAACCAGAATGGCTCTTTCCGTTCCTGTTGGATAGTACGTATGCGCTGATGCCTGCATTCTTAATTGACTTCTACATCCACGAATGCGCTCAGGCCGGGAGCCAGATAATGGCCATTGCTTTCAAAAGGGTCCAGATGAATCCGAACGGGGATCCTTTGTGTCACTTTTACAAAATTGCCGGTAGCATTGTCCGGAGGCAATAATGCAAATCGCGCACCTGTGGCAGCTCCGATGGACTCCACCGTGCCGCTAAGTTGAAAATCCCGATAGGCATCCAGTTTGACCTGTACCTTTTGTCCAGGTCTGAGTTTATTTAGCTGAGTTTCCTTGAAATTGGCGGTAACCCATAGTTTCCCATTTTCAACAGCGGAGCACACAGGTTGTCCGTATTGAATGAATTGGCCCACTTCCACATTTTTCTTTGAGACGATGCCGTCATAAGGAGCGAGAACCACTGTGTTTTTAAGTTGTGTTTCTGCAAGCTCCAATTCGGCAAGTCTCTGCTGCACCAGGGAAGCAGACACATTGATTTGTCCCTGTTGTGCGCGTGCGCTGGACTGTGATCCGGAGGCCTGTGTGGTCGCTGCCTGGAATTGTCGCAGGGCCATTTCATACAAAGCATTTGCGCTCTGGAATTCAGCCTTTGTCGCATCCAGTTGTTGCTGCGTTGCTGCGCCATCCGAAAACATTTTTTCAATGCGTGCCAGTTCTTTTTGCGATTTGGTCAATCGTGCCTGTGCCGCCTGGATATTGGCTTGCATCGCTGAGGATTGGATGCTAGAAGCGGAGGCATTCTGCTTTGCGGCCATGGCTGAGGATCTTGATACGCCTGTCTGGGATTCCGCGCTGAGCAAAAGAGCTCTGGCTTGCATTACTTTAGCACGATATTCCCTGTCATCTATGATCAATAAGGTGTCTCCTTTTTTTACAGACTGGTTGTCAGAAAACCGGACTTCAACAACAAATCCCGAAACCGCGCACCTTACAGATGTTAGGAAAGCATCAAGTTGGGCGTTGTCCGTCGTTTCATGGCGCTGGGCATGCATATAATACCGTGTTCCAAAAAACAAAAAGATAAAGAGTACTGCAGCGATGAGGATGATTCTTATTTTCTTTTTATTGTTCATACGATTCGTTTCTTGTGTCATTCTTGCGTTGTATTAAATTAGGGTATCTGATTTCCTGTTAAAATTTGATATTGTATTTTGGCGAAAGCTTGTTGCACTTTATGTAAAGCTTTATTCAACTCGGCAGCATTCAGGGCGTTCAGTTCTGTTAAATATTCCGTTGAGGTGATCGCGCCATTCTCTAACTGGCTGGAGCTGGCTTTTATGATTTCTTTTCGCTTTGCAACAATTTCTTCATCTTTCAGAATTATTTGGTCATACTTGGCGATTTCTGTTTCTTTTTGTTCGAGAGCGGCCTTTAAATTCATATCAAAGCTCTCCTGTTGCTGGTCGATTATCCGTTTATTGATGTCAAAAGTTTTTACTTTCTTTTCTTCCGTGCACATATTATTGATATTCCAGTTCAGGCCTGCTCCTGCAATGCCATAGAGTCGAAGATCTGTCTTTAAAAAATTATATCCGGGCCTTCCATAAGCACCCTGACCAAAGACATACAACTTTGGTAAGTTTTCTTTTTTCAATACCTCCGTTTGCTGGCTTAATATGTCTTTTTGCGCCTGGAAGGCCGCCTTTTCAGGTCTTGTGATGCTGCTTTGGACATTTTTTATTTCGGGTATATCAAAGTTTGCACTGGGCTCAACCAGAGTTCCTGTTAATGTGCTCAGTTCCCGGGAAAAGGCAATAAGGCTTGCATCGATATCCAGAATCTTTTGTTCAGCACTCAGGATTTCTGATTCGAAAACAAGGAGATTGCTTTTGAGTACAAGTCCATTCTCAACTCCTGTTAAAATTTTTGCACGTTGCGCTTTAAGGTCTGAAATGCGGATAGAAAGGATCTTCTTATTTTCGGTATTCAGGAGGATGTTGCCAAATATATTTGCGATGCGTTCCCTGATGCGTTGCAATTCAATGTCGAGTTGGTAAAGCCCTAAATTTGTTCGGGCTTCTTCCAATTGTTTTTTTGATTTGATGAGGGTATATTCCGTCAGCGGGAATCGAAGGTCCAATCCGATATTGTAATTGTCTGCTTTCGGACTGGGTAATCCGGGAAATCCCGTAACAGTGAATTTTGTTACTTCACTTTGATAAGTAGCCTGTCCCGTTAGGTTTAATTGCGGGTAGAAGCTCCAATCAAGGATTTTTTCATTTTCCAGCCCAAGCCTCTTGATCTCTTCTTTTTGCCTTGTGGCGGGATAATTCTGTTCTGCTTTGCGCAGGAGATCCTGTAAGTGGATGCTTTGCTGTGCTTTTGCGAAGCCTAGGTAGAAGAGTAAGGAAAGGAGGAACAGAGATTTTTTATTCGTACGCATGTTCATTTCGCTTTAAGTGCATGGATGAAAAAGTTTGCTGCCGAGTGGGCATACTCTGCCATGAGTGACTGATACTGTATATTCGAAAGGCGCAGGGTTTTTTGAAACATCGGGCCATTTAAAGCAGGGAAGCAGCAGATCGATTGCAATATGATGTAGAGTATCCGTACATCAGCATGTCTGATCTTGTTTTCGGACATCACCTGTTCAAAATAAAGTACAAAACGGTTCTGCGATTTTGTTTTTTTGATGCGCTCTGATAGGAGTTCCGGATTCCTGTTGATTTCCCTGATGAGAAAAAGCAGGTGGCCCTGTTCGCTGAATTTCATAAAGTCATGAATAAACTGCCGTATCTTCTGTTCCCAGTCCAGCTGGTTGTCCGTCCATGTATTGAGCAAGGGGAGATATGCTTCCATTGCATCGTCAAATATTTTTTTGAAGAGATTGTCCTTGCTTCGAAAATAATAATGCAGGGATGCTTTGCTGATACCCGCCTCATCGGCGATTTTCTGCATTCGTGTACCACTGTATCCCTTCTTTTCAAATTCTTTGCGGGCCGCTTCCAGTATTTTTCTTTCGGAATCCGAGGATATCGTCATATGCTGAACGTCTGGTTTGACCAAATGGTCAAATGCAAATGTACGACTGATAGCAAACCCAAAGCGCCCCTTAGGTTCAAAAGAATTCAAAATAGTTGTTAAGCAGTTTTAAAATCAGCTTTGTGTTTGAGATTTATATTGCTATGGCAAGCAGAAATAAATAGATGCCATTTCATTTTGGCTATGCTTCAGTAAGTCAATTTAAATAAAAAAGGCTGGCAACTTTGGGAGCTTTGCATGTTTAACGACCCATTTTCGCAACTTCAAATTAGAGGAGAATTAATAAACACAATGCCTAGGATGTTAATGGAAGTTTTAATACAAGCAGGCACTTTCCGGAATCGAAATACTCTGTGCGAAAATAATTTTATCAAAAGAATTCATTGAGGCAGAGCCTTTCAAGGTTTGAATATGTATTTATCAGATGTTTGAGACATTTTTCTTAAGAATGATTTTTGATTAATATGCGATGAGCCCAACAAATAGTACATGCCCGTGCAGCATCAAAACAAATTGGAAGTCTGATTCGAAGTGGGAAGGGCTGTAGTTGTTTATGGATTTAAAGCATTCAAATGTTTCATTAAAGGGGTAGGATGTTTCAAGCTTGCATGCTACAGCATATAAAAAATATTAAGCTGATTTTACCTTAATAGCCCTTAATTATATTGCTGTTATGCTGCAAAGTGGCAATTTAAGTTTTTAAAAACTTAAACTAAGGAAATTTTAATTTGGTATTATGCAGTTTCTGTGCTACATTCGAACAGACGAATTTGATTGCTAATAATTAATCGAACACAAATGGAAACGTATGAACTCCTCAATGTCAGAGAAGACGAGCGCATTCGCTCTTTACTCCCCAATGAAAAAAAATGTCAGGGAGGAGGGGTCTTCAAAGCAAGTATGAACTGTGGTTGCTGTTTTTGTGAAAAAAGCTCCTGTATGTGTGACTGGCACAATGAATCTGCTGGTTTCTGGAATTAAATTGGAGCTTTTAAACAATACTGTTTCTGATCTTTGAATCACTACGGGTTTCAGTTTTGCTTTGAGATCCTGTTTATGAGAATTTTCCCGCAAAACCAATAAGTTTCCCAATGAAAGGCGGACGATCTTCATGAAGCATTCGGGAATACTTTTTTGCATGAAATCATTTGTTTTGCTGACTGCCGTCATGTAGCTTAGATTCATTTCTTTTTTACCTTGAAAGTCAAATGAAAACAAAAATTTGATTCATGGTATTTCTTAAAACGGACTTGACGACCAAGCCGGATTTACAAGATCACGCAAAGGGCACAGGCAGTCTTCGCACGCGAAAGCCGGTATATCAGGATTTTCTCCCACCCTGCAATCATGCCTGCCCTGCGGGTGAAAATATTCAGGGATGGCTGGCATATGCGCAGTCCGGTGATTATCGCAAAGCATGGGAAAAACTCGTTGAAGAAAATCCCATGCCGGCGGTGCATGGCAGGGTTTGCTATCATCCTTGCGAGTCTGCATGTAACAGGAGTGAATTGGATGCTCCGGTAAGCATACACGCTGTAGAACGTTTTTTAGGCGATCTCGCCATTTCCGAGGGATGGTCTTTCCCGAAACCCGAAGTGAAAAATGAGAAGCGCATATTGATTGTCGGGGCGGGTCCCAGTGGACTTTCTGCGGCATATCATTTGGCCATCAGAGGATATGAAGTTGAAGTCTATGAGGCCGGCCCTGTTGCAGGGGGCATGATGAATTTTGGAATTCCATCATACCGCTTGCCGAGAGCTATTTTGCAGGCTGAGATTGCGCGGATCGAAAACCTGGGCGTCCGGATTCATCTCAATCGGCGGGTGACGGACTTATTGAAAGAAAAGGAGGAAGGTCATTTCGATGCCGTATTTATTGCCATTGGTGCGCATCTGGGTAAGAAAACGCAAATCCCTGCGCGCGACGCGGGAAAGATTCTGGATGCGGTAGGTTTTTTGAAAGATGTCGAACTGGGAAACAAACCTCAGATTGGAAGACGCGTTGCAATTTATGGAGGAGGAAACACGGCCATGGATGCGGCACGGACAGCCAAGCGCCTGGGTGCAGATGAAGCCCTGATCATCTATCGCAGAGATCGCGATCACATGCCCGCGCATGATTTTGAAGCCGACGAGGCTTTGAGTGAAGGCGTTAAAATCCATTGGTTGCGCACGATAAAGAGCATGGATGAAGGATCGATTACCATTGAGCGAATGGATCTGCAAGATGGAAAACCGGTACCTACGGGCTCTTATGAAACGCTGGAAGCGGATTCCCTGATTCTTGCTTTGGGCCAGGACAGCGATACAGCTTTCTTGAAGGGAGTGAAAGGAATTGCGTTTAAGGAGGACGGTACTGTACTCGTCGATCAAAACATGATGACGGCATATCCCGGGATCTTTGCAGGCGGGGACATGGTGCCCAGTGAGCGCACCGTGACCATCGCAACGGGGCATGGTAAAAAAGCAGCGCGGCATATGGATGCCTGGTTGAAAAACGAAGCATTCATTCAACGTGACAAACATTCGTTAGTACACCTGGATCAATTGAAAGTTTGGTTCCGCACTTTTGCGCCTGCAAAGGAGCAGGCTCATCTTGCCCCTGAAATGGCAAGCCGGGGATTTGATGAAATCGTTTTTGGCTTGGATGGTGCGGATGCGAGATATGAATCACAGCGATGTTTATCATGCGGAAATTGTTTTGAATGCGATGGCTGCTTTGGAGCATGTCCTGAAGATGCCATCATAAAACTTGGTCCGGGTAAGCGTTACCGCTTTAACTATGCACTATGCACTGGCTGCGCTGTTTGCTCTGAGCAGTGCCCTTGTCATGCCATTGAAATGATTGCCGAATCCGAAACCTATGGAATCTAAAAAGCAAAAAGTCATCACACTAGATGGAAATGAGGCAACAGCTTATGTGGCCTACCGCATCAACGAAGTTTGCGCTATTTACCCGATTACGCCTTCCTCTGCAATGGCTGAATTTGCCGATGAATGGTCTGCAAAAGGTATTAAAAATATATGGGGTCACGTTCCCGAAGTCATCGAAATGCAGAGTGAGGGTGGTGCAGCGGGGACAGTCCACGGGGCGCTTCAGACAGGATCGCTTACTACGACATTTACGGCATCTCAGGGATTAATGTTGATGTTGCCGAATATGTATAAAATCGCAGGAGAGTTGACAGCTGCGGTATTTCATGTTGCAGCCCGGTCTTTGTCCGCGCAGGGCCTCTCCATCTTCGGCGACCACCAGGATGTGATGGCTGCACGGACGACAGGATTCGCAATGCTGGCATCCTCCAGTGTGCAGGAAGCGCATGATATGGCATTGATTGCACAGGCTGCCAGTTTGAATGCGCGCATACCCTTTATTCATTTTTTTGATGGCTTTCGCACCTCACATGAGGTAAACAAAATATTTCTCTTATCCGACGAGGAAATTCGTGGCATGATCGATGATGAGTTGGTTTTTCAACATCGAAGCAGGGCTTTGAATCCCGATCACCCATTTATACGAGGCACGGCACAAAATCCGGATGTGTATTTTCAGGGTCGGGAAACCGTAAATCCATTTTATGAACGCGTGCCTGCAATTCTGAAAGAACAAATGCGTCGTTTCGCCGGACTTACCGGCCGAAGTTATGAACCCGTTAGTTTTCATGGAGCCGAGGATGCCGAACGAGTGTTAGTATTGATGGGTTCGGGAGTGGAAACTGCAATGGAAACGTCTCGTTTTCTGAATCAGTTTGGAGAAAAAACAGGAGTTATTCAAATCCGGCTCTATCGGCCATTTCCAACTCAGGATTTGATAGATGTACTTCCAGCATCTGTGAAGGCGATCGCGGTCCTCGACCGGACAAAGGAAGCCGGCGCAACCGGTGAGCCTTTGTATCAGGATGTTTTGGTAGGTCTGGTGGAGTCTGTAGCGAAAGGTCTGATGCAGGGACTTCCGGTGCTAGTGGGTGGAAGATATGGCCTGTCCTCTAAAGAATTTACGCCGGCAATGGTGAAGTCCGTATTCGATGAATTGAAGTCAGCCCGTCCCAAAAATCATTTTACGATCGGTATTCGCGATGATGTCGGGAATACCAGTTTGGAGTTTGATCCCGCTTTTTGCCTTGACGAATCAGATTGGACACAGGCGCTTTTTTTTGGACTGGGAGCGGATGGCACTGTGGGTGCAAATAAAAACAGCATTAAGATCATTGGTGAAAATACAAGCTTGTTTGCACAGGCTTATTTTGTTTACGATTCGAAAAAATCAGGTGCAAAAACTGTTTCTCATTTGCGTTTCGGGAAGGAAGCCATTCGGGCGCCTTATCTCATTCATTCCGCTGATTTTGTAGCCTGCCATCAGTTTCCTTTTCTCGAAAAGGAGGAGATGCTGAAGTGGGCGAAGCCCGGTTCCACTTTTCTTCTGAACAGCCCATATGCTGCAGGAGATGTCTGGAACCACCTGCCGGGGCAAATTCAGAAGCAGATACAGAGCAAGCAATTAAAATTCTTTGTGATCAACGCCACCGAGGTTGCGCGAAATACGGGAATGACGGGAAGGATTAACACCATCATGCAAACCTGTTTTTTTGCCTTGTCAGGCGTGTTGCCGTCAGATCAGGCCATTGCCCAAATAAAGAAGGCTATTGAGAAAACCTATTTCAAAAAAGGCCGTTCGGTGATTGACCAAAACTTTAAGGCTGTTGATCAAACACTGGAGCATTTATTTGAAGTGAAGGTCCCGGTAGAGAAAAGTAGCAAGGCTGTTTCGGTCTTTGCGATTCCGGCGGAGGCACCTTCCTTTGTGAAAGAGGTTACGCAGCTCATGATGCAGGGACGCGGCGATGAAATACCTGTGAGTGCGATGCCTGTTGATGGCACCTATCCGAGTGGAACAACGCAATGGGAAAAGCGGAATATTTCAGATCGCATTGCCGTATGGGATCCTGATCTTTGCATCCAATGCGGGAATTGCAGTTTTGTTTGTCCGCACAGTGTTATACGCGCAAAATTTTACAATAAGTCTTTCGTCAATGATGCGCCGGCTGGTTTTAAGTCAGCACTTATTAATGCGCGAGGATTTCCTGAAACCCATTATACACTGCAGGTGTATTTGGAAGATTGTACGGGATGCAATTTATGCAATGAGGTTTGTCCTGCAACAAACCCTATGGATCGCACGCACAAGGCCATACAACTCGAGGCTAAGGATGCATTAGTGGAACAGGAGCGGGAGTGTATTCGTTTTTTTGAATCACTTCCCTACAATGAAAGATCAGCCGTCCATTATTCCACAGTGCACGGCGTACAATTTCTGGAGCCCCTCTTTGAATTTTCTGGAGCCTGTGCGGGATGCGGGGAGACGCCTTATATAAAAGTGCTCACACAACTTTTTGGCGATCGGTTGTTAGTCGCCAATGCTACCGGTTGTTCGTCTATCTATGGCGGAAATTTGCCTACGACACCCTGGGCCGTCAATGGCATGGGTAAAGGGCCTGCATGGTCCAATTCCCTGTTTGAGGACAATGCGGAATTCGGTCTGGGGATGAGGCTCACTGCGGACAAACAACTTGAAATGGCGGTTCAACTTTTGAATGCATTGAAGCCTGTTATCGGGGAGGCTTTTGTGGATGAATTGGTGCATGCGCCGCAGACGCTGGAATCTGAAATAGTGGATCAACGACATCGCGTTGCCAGGCTTAAAAGTTTATTAAAGCATCGCGTTGAATCTGAAGCCAAACATCTGCTGACGCTGGCGGACCAGCTTGTGCGCAGGAGTGTCTGGTTGATTGGTGGTGATGGATGGGCTTATGATATCGGTTCTGCCGGATTGGATCATGCCTTGGCGAGCGGACGAAATATCAATGTGTTGGTTTTAGACACAGAAGTGTATTCCAATACAGGAGGTCAAATGTCCAAAGCAACGCCTACTGCGGCGACAGCCAAGTTTGCAGCTGCAGGTAAGAGGGTAGGAAAAAAAGATTTGGCCATGCAGGCTATATCATATGGCAATGTATATGTCGCGCAAATTGCGATGGGGGCGAATCCGCAACAAACCCTTTTGGCATTGCGGGAGGCTGAAGCCTACGAAGGACCGTCCCTGGTTCTTGCATATAGCCATTGTATTGCCCACGGCATTCAAATGGAGCAAGGACTTCATCAGCAGAAATCAGCAGTTTCCAGCGGATACTGGCCTTTGATACGGTATAATCCTGTATTGCGCAAAATCGGGGGAAATCCATTTGTTTTAGATTCTCCGAGGCCCACGATGGCGTTCCGGGATTATGCATATAACGAACTTCGGTATAAAGTCTTGACACAAACCCAGCCTGCGGAAGCGGAGCGGCTGATGCAGTTGGCGCAGGAAATCGTAGATCTTCGATGGAAGACCTATGAGCAGATGGCTGGTTATGAGGCAAGGGACTTTCAACCGGTACTCTGATAGGGATAGGGAAGAATTATTCTAACGAGTGTTCGGATCTTGATTTCTCAGAATAGAAATTTTTGGATGCAATTTTAAAATTAACACAATCTCAATTACCCATCATGTTGGATTTAGGCACGCGATATCTTGGATTGGAATTGAAATCGCCATTGGTAGTTTCTGCAAATCCACTTTCAGAAAAAGTAGACAACATCGTTGCTATGGAAGATGCAGGCGCTGGGGCTGTCGTCTTGTTTTCTCTTTTCGAAGAGCAAATCCGCCGGGAAGCTGAAATGTTGGAAAAAGTTTTATTCAATACCTCCTATGCTTCACCGGAGGCTTCTGATTTTTTTCCGGATCTCGACGATTGCGCTGTAGGTACTTCGCAATACCTGGAAATCATACGCATGGCAAAGGAACGGGTAGATATACCTGTCATTGCCAGCCTGAATGGAATCACCCCGGAAGGATGGACGGAGTATGCAAAGCAAATCGAGCAGGCTGGAGCAGATGCGCTTGAAGTAAATGTGTATTTTATTCCTGCAGACATCCGGCTAACGGCAGCAGAGGTAGAAAAGAGATATTTGGATATTATCAATCTGATACGCTCAACGGTGAATATCCCTATTGCTGTAAAATTGAATCCATATTTTTCGTCCATTGGACATATCGCTTCTGAGTTACATAGTGCAGGGGCCAATGGACTTGTGCTGTTCAACCGATTCTACCAACCTGATTTTGACATTGATGAATTAAGAGTATTGCCCAACCTGGATTTCAGCCATCCTTCGGAGATCCGTCTGCCTTTGTTGTGGATTGCAATTCTTTATGGAAAATTGCCCATTTCCCTGGCGGCTACAACCGGTGTGCATGGTGCAAAAGAACTTATCAAATATTTATTGGCCGGAGCAGATGTGGCAATGTGCGCCTCCGCATTATATCGGCACGGAATACCATGGATAAAGGACATATTGGATGATCTCCGCCTGTACATGACCGATATGGGATTTTATTCCATAGATGCGTTTAAAGGTGTTATGAGCCAGCAGCATATTTCAGATCCCACAGCCTATGAGCGCAGCAACTATATTCAAATTTTGGAAAACAAAAGGTTTAGAAATTCTTAATTCGTGTTTAGGCAATTTTATCACTTTATCCGGTAGTTCAAAGTTAACCTTTGTTTGCCCCTTCGCCGTTCGCAGGAGCTGCCTGAAATACACGGATGATATTGTCCTCCACATCTTTTTTGAACGCAACTCCAAGCATTTCATCAGTATCTAAAAATTGAAAGTACATGCGTTCCAATTCTTTTGGAGGTAAAATGTTATCTGACATTACAAAGAGTTCGTCATTTTCAATGGCTATGTGATCGAGTAAATTTTCAAGATAATTCCTGAGGGCAGCTTGTGCAAGCTGGAACTGATTTTCAGATAGTGCTACTTTGATTTCCTGTACCTTTTCCCGGAATGTTTGATGGTGGTACTCCAATTCATCGATCATCGAATCAAGCGTAAATTCGGGCAATTCGCGCAATGCTTTAAAGAGAATGGCCTCCTCTTTATGGTGGTGAAATTCATCTGCGTATTTTGTCAGAAATGTCAGTAATGTTTCTATGTTGCGGACGTACTTTTCAGGTTCGTTATCCCAAAGGAGATTTTGCTGAAGAGTGAGTTGTGCAATATTTGAAATCACATCATGTTCCTGCAATAGAATTTGAATTGGATTGAATGCTTGCATGACTTCATCAAGTTCTTATATTATTGGATTTCCCAGGTTTTATTGCCTGATAGAATTTCATCCAGGCTTGGGATGTGGTGATTTTTTTGGAGTTCATTAATTTGAGCCAGGAGGACATGGTCATACGTTTCCCGTGCTTTTGCATATATTACGCCAAATGGGCGCGGAAAGGGAATTCCATTTTGCAGCATCCCGGAGAAACATGACAATACGGATGCCTTTATTCTATCAGATTCGTCGTGAATCCATAAGTCGGAATCCGGTAGCTCACCCAGGTTCGCAATTTCAGGAGACAAGCCATTCAGGTAAATCGCTTTTTCATTGTTTTGTCCGAAGAGCAATGGTTTACCATGTTCCAGTTGTAGCGTTTGATCTTTTTTTGAAACCTTATCTGAGAACCGTTCAAAAGCGCCGTCGTTGAAGATTGGACAATTTTGATAAATTTCTACAAAGGAAGTCCCTTCAAATGCATAGGCACGTTCGAGCACAGTCCTCATGTGTTTTGGATCCGAGTCGATGGAGCGTGCCACAAACTGTGCTTTGGCTCCAAGTGCGAGCGATACCGGATCGAAAGGTTCTTCAAGCGATCCATAGGGTGTTGTTTTTGTAACTATGCCTTTTTCCGATGTTGGAGAATATTGTCCTTTTGTCAGAGAATAAATCTGATTATTGAACATCAGAAAATTGAGATTAAAGTTTTTACGCAGGGTATGAATGAAATGATTTCCACCGATGGAGAGTGCATCGCCATCTCCGGAAATCACCCATACGCTTAATTCCGGATTGGCCATTTTGACGCCGGAAGCAATGGACAGTGCTCTTCCGTGGATGCCGTGTAAACCATAGGAGTCCATATAATAAGTGAAACGGGAAGAGCAACCAATTCCGGATATAAAAACAAAGTTTTCCTTTGGAATTCCGAGATCCGGAAAAATAGTCTGAACCTGCTTGAGTATGGAATAATCTCCGCATCCCCTGCACCATTTTATGTCTTGAGGAGATACGAAATCTTTACTGGAAAGCATATTGTGTTGGGTGATGGATTCTTCAGCCATGTTATTTTTCTTTGAGTAGATCAATTATTTTTCTTTTAAGTTCCTCTATTGTAAAAGGCAATCCCTGGATTTTGCTGAAGCCGGTCGCAGGAATTAGAAACGCATTGCGGATAAGCATTAATAGCTGACCACTGTTTATTTCCGGTATTATTATTTTATCAAACTTCATGAGTAAGGATCCCAGGTTTGATGGGAACGGATTCAGATAAGATAGGTGGATATGTGCAATATCATAATTCTGGATGACCAGTTCATGTACGGCAGTTTTGACCGATCCATATGTTGAACCCCAACTCAGTACGAGTAATTCTGATGTTTCGTTTCCACAGTCGAATTGTACCGGAGGAATGTAGTTTTCAATATTTTTGATTTTGCTGATGCGAAGATGTACCATTTTTTCATGGTTAAGGGGCTCATAACTGACGTTGCCAGTGATGTCTTCCTTTTCAAGCCCGCCGATGCGGTGCTCAAGGCCTTTTGTGCCTGGCAGGATCCATGGGCGAACACCTCTTTCATCTCTTTGGTAGGGCAGTATTTTTCCATCACTTCCATTTGGATGTTGCATGAAAGTAAATTTTATATTTGGAAGGTCTGCTGCTTTTGGAAATCTCCAAGGTTCTGAGCCATTTGCCAGATATCCATCTGAAAGAAGAATCACAGGTGTCATGTGTTCTATTGCAATGCGACAGGCTTCGAAGGCCATGGTAAAACAATCGCTGGGAGATTTTGCTGCGAGTACGACTAATGGAGACTCTCCGTGTCGTCCATACATGGACATCAATAAATCTGCCTGCTCCGTTTTTGTGGGAAGGCCGGTAGATGGCCCTCCGCGCTGAACATCCACAACCACTAATGGTATTTCGAGCATGGTTGCCAGGCCAAGGGCTTCTGATTTTAATGAAAGGCCCGGTCCTGATGTTGTCGTCACCGATAACTTGCCGGCGTAAGACGCCCCAATGGATGAACAGATGGCAGCAATTTCGTCCTCTGCCTGGAAAGTGATGACTCCTTTGTTTTTATATTTTGAAAGTTCCTGCATGATATCTGTCGCAGGTGTAATAGGGTAAGACCCTAAAAATAAATCAAGACCCGATTTTTCTGCAGCAGCCAACAGACCAATAGCAAGAGCCTGATTTCCGTGGATGTTTCTATATTGACCTTTTGGAAGCGATGCAGGCTTAACGATATATCGCGTGTTGAATAATTCCATATTCTCGCCCAGATTCCACCCTCCCTTTAAGGCTAAAATGTTTGCCTCTGCAATTTCTGTTTGCGATTTGAATTTGTCCTTTATCGCCGAAATAGTGTAGTCGAGGGATTTGTCGAAAATCCAAAACAGCAATCCAAGTACAAACATATTTTTACTGCGTGCAATTTCTTTTGATTGCAACGGAATGTCTTTCAGTGATTCGGCGGTGAGTTTGTTAAAGTCTATGGGATAGACAGTATAGGAGTCGAGCGAACCATCTTCTAATGGATTCACGCCTTCGGGATAGTTGGCGAGATTTAAATTTTTGCGATCAAATCCGGCGCTATTTGCAATGATGATTCCATCAGGCTTTAATCTCGACAAGTCCGTTTTTAATGCAGCGGCGTTCATGGCTACCAGGACATCCCATTTATCTCCCGGCGTGTACACCTCGTTGCTTCCGAAGTGAACCTGAAATGCAGAAACCCCTGCGATGGTGCCGCTGGGAGCTCTGATTTCAGAAGGAAAATCCGGGAATGTGCTCAGATCATTTCCCAAAAATGCAGTCGTATCAGAAAACTGCAAGCCTGTAAGTTGCATGCCGTCCCCGGAATCTCCCGAAAAGCGAACTACAATGTTGTCGCGTTCGATTCTTTTATTTTTAATGTTTATCTCGGTATTTGTGCTCATTCGCTAATAAATTATCCGTTTTCAAATTAACGATCACCTGTTAGCAATTCTTCAAAACTGCGTTCCAGAAAAATGGAGATCATTTTTTTTCTATAGGACCGTGAATACATATCATTGTCCACAATTCTGGATCTCTTGATTACTTTGCGGATCAGTTCCGCCTTTTGGTCAAGAGGTCCTTTTGCAACTACCGGCATGGGATCAACACCCCCGAGTGCGATGCGAACATTGGAATCCTTGTCCAGACTTACTGCGCTGGTCAACGAACTGAAGTCCATAGATTGACGGGGCCGCAATTTTCGATATACGCTTTTAAATTCCTGATGTAAGGGTATTTCTATCGCAGTCAGTAAAGTTCCGGCGGTTATGTTTCTTGGATGCACTCCATCTCCGGTGTATATGTTTTCCAAAGGAATAACTGAAGTTCCGTTTTCGTTTACGAAATGCAATTTAGAATCTAAACTGATTAAAGTGATTGCCAGGTCCGAGGAGAATTTTGAAAAACATCTGTTTTTCCCTCCTGTGGCAATACAAAATTCGCCATTGCACTTCAGGCAATATCCGACCGCCTTGCGCCACCATTCGCTCTGGTTGTAAAAACTACATCTGTTTTCGCAAAGCAGGTTTCCTCCAATTGTCGCGCTTAGGCGGATGACAGGGGATGCAATGGTTTCTATCGTTTCAGAAATGGAAGTGCATGCTTTTACGAGCAATGCATGTCTGGCAACCGAATCAAGGGTCATCAATGCACCGATTCGCAAATTCCCATCCGATAGAGAGATTTGTTTGAGTTCTTCAATAGACGTGAGATCAATCAGACACATTGCATGTTCATTTCCTTGTTTTTTATTCACAAGGAGGTCTGTACCGCCAGCGAGGAATTTCATATGGCCAATGTGTTCTGATGCCATTTGAAGGGCTTGCTGAATGGACTCGGGTCTGAAAAACTTATTTAGTTCATTCATTTTGTGCAATTAGTGATTGTTCAGACATAGATCCTGCTTCTTCTAATTTTGAAAGGATGTCTTCAGGACTTATTGGGAGTCGAGTAATTCGAACGCCTACGGCGTCATAAATGGCGTTTGCGATTGCAGGAATCACGGGATGCAAGGCACCTTCTCCACATTCTTTCGCACCAAATGGTCCTTCAGGATCCACAGTTTCGATGATGTTTGTATGAATGTCCGGAGTGTCCAGAATTGTGGGGATCTTGTAGTCCAGGAAATTGTTATTGATCTGCAGACCATTGAAATAAATGAGTTGCTCACTTAGGGCTTGTCCTATTCCCATGTGCCATGAGCCTTCAAGTTGCCCTTCCACCGCAAGTGGGTTGATTGCTTTGCCGCAGTCATGTGCTCCCCAAACTTTAAATACCTGAACTTTGCCTGTATCAGGATCCACCTCAACTTCTGCGATACATGCACCGAAACTATAGGAAGGACTTAATCCTGCACCGGCTCCTTTGAAGTCGCCGCCAAGTTTGGGAGATATATATTTTCCACTTACATTGACTGCACCTTGTTGAGCGGTTAAAATATCAACTGTCTGCAACCAATCCAATTCAACTTTTCGATCAGAAGAACGGACTCGTTCATCTTCAAGGAATAATTCCTGCATTGGAACATTTGTGTGTTTTGAGACGGCAGTAAGAATCCGCTCACGCAACTGTTCGGCAGCATCTTTTGCTGCATTTCCAGCCATAAATGTAACCCTGCTTGAATAACTTCCCAGATCGACGGGAGTCAGCAGGGTGTCAGCAGCCAGTACAAAGACTTTATCAAGATCTATCGAAAGTACCTCTGCAACAACCATCGCCAGCATGGTGTCGCTACCTTGGCCGATGTCGCTGGCTCCGGAGGAAATTATAACACGTCCATCAAAGTCCAGTTTTAAATGAACAACGGATTGTGGGAGTTCATTCCAGATGATGGGTAGTGCGCTCCCGCTTATAAAGAATCCGCATCCCACACCGAGGCCTCTGTTTTTTTTGAGTTTTCCTTTTCTTTCACTCCACTGAGATTGCTCCATAACTTTGAGAAGGGACTCTCTGCTACCATTTGAGGTGATGCGATACTGACCAACCGTGGTAGAGAAAGGCTCCATAAAATTCTTTAATCTTAGCTCACAGGGATCCATGCCTATGCGTTCTGCGAGGACATCCAATATCGATTCTATTGCAAAACGAGAATTTACCGCACCGTGTCCGCGCATGGCGCCGCTTACCGGCTTGTTTGTATAAACTCTGTAAGTGCGGAATCCAAAGTTTTCAAGTTTGTAGGGCGCCTGGAGTAAAACCCCATTATAATAGGATGTGACGACACCAAAGCTTCCGTAAGCTCCGCCATCGATTGCAATGTCAGCGTCTAAAGCGCTCAATTCACCTGTTTTGTTGATGCCCAGCTCCATTTTAATTTTGGAAGGATGTCTTCCATGGTTCACTAGAAAAACCTCTTCACGGCTCAAACAGACTCTTACCGGCCTGCCTGTCTTCCTGGACAAATGAGCTATAATTATTTCATGTGCGAATGGATCGCTTTTTCCCCCGAAGCCGCCTCCGACGCAGGGTTTTATAACTCTTACGCGGTGCAGGGGTACTTCAAGTACTTTAGACAAACTTCGGTGTAGATAATGTGGAACCTGGGTTGCAGTAACGATCGTTAGTCCATTCTCATCCCATCTTGCAGTTGCGGCATGTGGTTCAGTAAATCCATGACTTAAGCCTGCAAATTCGAATGTCATCTGCGCAGAGGTGTATGCATTTTCCAGGCCGGATTTTTGGTCGCCAAAACGAAGTTCCGCCTTCTTGTGAATGTTGTTGTTGAACCGGACATGACTGTGGATCTTTTCTTTTTCCCCGATATCCCGGAGTGAATCCTCTATTTCGAAAAATGCGTCGATCGGTTGGTAGCTTATATTTATAGCTTTGCATGCGGCTTCTGCCTGGGCTTCGGTTTCTGCAGCTACGGCTGCGACGATCTCTCCGGTGAATCTGACTTTTTCAATGGCCATTGCGGTCTGATCCTGAGAGATGGGAAGTACTCCAAATTTAGTGGGCAATTCCATTCCTGTGGCGATATAGCATACACCTTCCATTCGCCTTGCTGCTTCAATGTCTATCTGCAAGATATGTGCATGGGGGTGTATGCTCCTTAAGAATTTGCAATGCAGGCTGTTTGAAAATTTCAGATCATCCGCATACAGGGCGCTTCCTTCCGCTTTCTTTGCAGCATCTATGTAGGGCCTGTAATGACCTATGTGTTTAGATTGTTTTCCTTCATTCAGATTTTGTGTGCGCAGGTTTAGAACGTATTCTGAAACGGCTTCCAGTATTTTTTTATAACCAGTGCAGCGGCATATATTTCCTGAAAGCGCAGTTTTTATTTCTTCAACATTTGCTGTAGGATTTTTCTTTGTAAAAGCCAAGGTGGTCATGATCATTCCGGGAGTGCAAAAGCCACACTGAATCGCACCTTTTTCAACAAATTTTTGCTGAAGTGCGTGAAGGTTTTCTCCTTCTTTTAAACTTTCAATTGTAAGGATTTCCTTGCCATCATAACGCATTGCGGGAGCAATACAGGAAAGCACGGCCTGGTCATTTGCCATGACGGTGCAGCATCCGCAACTTCCCTGGTCACAGCCAATTTTTGTGCCCGTAAGATGAAGCCTGTTGCGAAGAACAGATGCAAGTGTCTCATGCGGCTCGATGAGTATTTCGTGACTTCGCTCGTTTACGGTTATTTTAAGTTTTTCCACTGCTTGTTATTATTATATTAAATGGCTGCACCGATGCTTCGGCCGCCGTCCACATAAATAATTTGACCGGTAATGAATGAGGTTGCCGGGTTTGCTAAAAAGGAAACCACATGTGCGATATCCTGAGGCTTGCCCATCGATTTTGTGGGTTGTGCTTCTATTAATTTCTGCAATACTTCGGGTTTCAGGGATCTGGTAAGATCCGTGTCAATCAGACCAGGTGCAACTGCATTGACGAGAATGTTGTATCTACCCAGTTCAAGTGCAAGAACACGGGTAAGCCCAACAATTCCGGCTTTTGAAGCGGAATAGTTGGACTGACCGGGATTTCCAAGCCAGGCCCTGGAGCTGATATTCACAATTCGTCCGGATCTTCTTTTGGTCATTAATACGGCAGCTTCTTTGCAAAGCAACCAGGGCCCTTTCAGGTTTACCTGCAAGACAAAGTCAAAATCAGAGCTGGGCATGTTTGTAATCAAATTATCCTTAATGATTCCTGCATTGTTGACCAGTAGATCCAGTTTGCCAAACCGGAGTTCAATTTCGCGGAAAACCGAGTGGACCATCTCTTCGTTGCAGACATCTAAATGGACAAAGGAAAATGTGGCCGGATCGTATTTGTGTGCCGAAAGAGTCCCCCATTCAATGTCCTTGTCAGCACCCAATACAAAATAGCCGTCCTCTAACAATCGTTCGGTTATGGCAAGGCCAATGCCTTTAGCAGCTCCCGTAACCAACGCGATGGATTGTGAGTTCATAAGATTACATTGTTTTTTACAGCAATAAGCCGGGCAAGAATGCTGATTGCGATTTCTGCAGGCCCCTGAGCTCCAATTTGAATTCCTATGGGCATGTCCACTTTGTCCAGTTTTTCAAGGGGTGCTATACCAATATCTTTGAATTTCTTTTTCGTAACTAAAATTTTTCTCCTGCTTCCAATCATGCCTATATATCTGTGAGGCTTTTGAAGACATCCTGCAAGTGCTGCTCTGTCCAAATCATGCTTATAGGTCATAATGACGATATAGGTTTTTTCATCGAAAGGCAGAGATGTCAGCGCTTCCTCAACCGAACAAAGTAGTATGCCTACTCCTGTATTTTTGCATTGTTCAGCATATTCTTTTCGATCATCTATAACAGTTACATCAAACTCTAATGCAGAAGCAAATCCGGCAAGTGCCTGACCGGTGTGTCCGGCTCCAAATAAATACAGTTTCGGCTTTTTTTCTATCCGTTCAATAAATACTTCCATCGTACCTCCACAACACATTTCATGTTGTTGCAATAATTCATGCTTAAATAGTTGCGCAGTTCCGTTTTCTAAAACAGTTAATGCTTCCTCGATCACCATTTTCTCAAATGCGCCTCCACCGACTGTTCCATAGACCTCTGAATTTTGGGTAACGATCATTTTAGCTCCGGATTTTGTAGGTGTGGAGCCTTTTGTAGAAACGACTGTACAAATTGCCATTTCAGTTTGAATCGTTTCTGCCAACCGAAGTAAATTCTGATAATACATTGTGTTGATCGTTAGTAGCATGGACATAGGTAATCCAGTCTTCCCAATGGTTTAAATTTTGGCATAGGTCTTTTTCCTTTGCAGTGATATGTATTCGATTGTATCCTTTGAGTAAATCCCTGAGATTCCAGTTTGAATAAGGCGCATCCAGTATGTAATTCGTTATGCTATTGCTAATCAATACAGGATGACCGGAATGTCCATCAATGACAGGAACGATGTAACTGTCAGGCTGAAGTGCACCGACCATAGTTTCGATTAGACCAATACTTAATCCTGGATTATCAATATTGTGTATAAAGCAGCCTTTCGCAGCAGTCAGCTTGCTCATGCCCAGTTGTATGGAGTAGGAACGACCTCTGTCAGGATGCAGGTTTGGAACTATTTTCCCATATGATTCCATTTGGGATAACTCATACTCAAATGCTTTCGAAATAAACCTGTAGTTTAAGACAATTTTTATGTCTTCTAATCCGGCCTCCCGGTAAATTCTGGAAATTTTTTCTCCCAGGGATTCACCCTTTATTTTTAAAAAGGCTTTGGGAAATCCCATTCGGGATGAATCTCCTCCTGCAAGTATCAGGCAGCTGATTTTATTTTTCGATATGGGATCCGTATCAGGCATCAATCCATTCCGGTTTTCTTTTCTCAATAAAAGACTGAATTCCTTCATTTGCATCATGTGACTGCATTAATCTTGTGAGATAGAGTTGTTCTACCTGTGGCAGGAAGTTATTCAGGACATGATTAAATTTTACCCTTCCGGCCATGCAGGCCATTCGAAGGGAAGATGCACTTTTAGGCAGAATGTAGGATTCAATCCAGTTAGTAATTCCCATTTCCAATTCCTGACGAGTTTCAAAAAGCCTGTTCACAAGGCCCATTTGAAAAGCTTCATGTGCAGTGATCGTTCGTCCTGTTATGAGGAGGTCCTCAGCTCTTGAAAGACCTATCTTTTCCGGAAGGATCACGGATGCCGGAGGTGGGATTACACCCAGATTAATTTCTGGTTGCCCAAGCATTGCGGACTGGTCCGCAAAAATCTGATGGCACATGAGAGCGAGTTCCAGACCGCCCCCCAGGCATTGTCCGCTGACTTTAGCCAGCATCGGCGTGGAAAGATTTTTCATGCTTATCAGTAATTTATGAAAATTGGTCAGCATGATTTCCACAAATTCTTTTTGGTGTTCTTCAATACTTGCGCCAAATGAGAAATGTTTACCTGCTCCTTGAAAAAGAATCAGTTTCAGATGCTTTCTTGCTTTAAACTGATCAAGAATCGATTGGAGCTCCTCCATCATGATATGATCGAGCACGTTGCCTTTTCCATCGTTCAGGATTATTTGAGCAACAGCTTCTTCATAAAGAAAATGTAATTCAACTTTTTGCATACCATTCATGTGATTGTGTTTGAAACTGAGGGGAGATTGTTTTTTGAAGATCATCACTCCATGGAGTGCCTTCCGCCAGAAGTTGCCTGAGTCGGATGAAGTTTATTTCGCGTTGGTTCTTCGGGCCGTCGTTGAAAGCCTGGAATCCTGCCCGGGCTTCCGTCATCATATTCAAGGCTAACCATTCCCTGCTGCTTTCTTTGTTTTTGTCCCAATGCTCCAGCTTTTTCTTTCTTACTTCTGAAATGGTTTTAGCGGTGCAATTGGGAAATGTATGGAGTAATTTCGCGGAGAGGCGATCAACAGCTTTGTCAAGTAAGCTAAAATCTGTTTCGCATAATTGCAGGATTTCTTTCGCTTTTTCCAGTTCCTTTCCGGATTTTGAAGTGCCAAGAACAATTCTACCGTATTCGTCCAGATACCTGTCTGTTATTACAAGTGGGTTGGGTATGAATGTTCCGTTAAGCTTGAGTACCGGGGCGATTTCCGTTATTAGTCCCATGCTGTAAGCTTGATGTGCAGACCAGGGCTCGCATAAGGTAAGTGAGCCCATTGCTCTTTCGATTCCTACAAAGAGATGCAAAAAATCTGTTGCGCCTCCAATCGCTGCGCTTCCATGTTTAGGCCCTGCCTGACCAAATCTGGACAGGTCTGAAGCGATTGTAAAATCAGCGGCCATTCCTATTTCCTGCCCTCCGCCAATGCGCATTCCATTTACTCTGTTAATGACGGGTTTGTCACATTTGAGTATCGTGCTGACCATATCATTAAACAAACGCATATACTGTGAATACTCCTGCGGATTTCCTGCGTAGTATTCCGCGTACTCTTTCGTGTTGCCTCCTGTGCAAAAGGCTTTTTCTCCGGTGGCGGTAAAAACTACATTCACCACGCTGCGATCATTTGAGGCAACATTAAATGCGCAAATAAGCTCTTTAATCGCTTCGGTTGTATATGAATTATATTGTTCGGGATTATTCAGGATGATCCACGCATTATAGAGATGTTCAACAGGACTTTTATCAAAATCAACGATGGGCCTTTTTTCATAGATGATTTCTTTGAAATCGGAGTGAAACAGATTGTGATTTTTAAGATTCATAATTTATGAATTTATTTTTTAAATAGTGTTCTGCGTATTCATGTCCGGCACGAGTACGGTTCTTTTATTGTACTTGTGTGCAACCGTATCTTTGAACACCTGATTGATTTCCGAAAGCGGCATTTTTTGAATAAAATCTTTGATGTTTAATTTTCCGGAAGCCACAAGTTCCACAACTTCAGGGTATAGCTCCGGTTTGCAACCCCAGGTACCGATCAGTTTGGCATCAAAGGCCATGAGGTTGCTCAGGCGAATTTCTGTTTTATCCATTGTGAATCCCACGATGCTCAATGTAGAAGCATAAGTTATTAAATTAAATGCGAGTTCCTGGCCGGATTTCGTTCCGGACATTTCAAATATTTTCCAACTATATTTAGGTGCATTCAGGCTACGTGCCAGGTCCCGGACTTTGTTTTTGATATCTTTTATATCCATGCCTGTGATATTCAGGACAGAATGAATACCATGATCCGTGGACAATTGAAGCTTTGCGTCGTTTAAATCAATGGCGAGGACGATGGCTCCCATGATTTTTGCAATCAACGCTGCGTAAATCCCCACACCGCCAACGCCAATTACTATAGCGAAATCTCCTTTCTGTAATTCTGATTTTTGGAGGACCTGATATGGCGTGGAAATTGCGTCCGCGATCACAGAAAGTTCTTCCAGTGAATAGAATTGCAGTGCTTTATCCGGAACGGCGCAGAGGAAGCGATGCGGAACGACAATATGTGAGGCGAAGCCTCCATGAAAATCATTGCCGGGCATAGACTGGTTTTGACAGATATTGCTTCGTCCTGAAAGACATAATTCGCATTCTCCGCAAGGGAGAACGGCAGGAATGATGACATGTGTGCCTAACAAATGTTTGGGACCTTTGATGACTGTACCGCTTATTTCATGGCCAAGTGTAAGTGGAAAATCTTTTCGCGTACGCACCCCGTCATGCCAGAAACTAATATCCGTATGGCAGACGCCGCAGCCGGCAACTTGTATTAAAGCTTCGTTTGGTTCGATGGTTGGAAAGTCAGTTTCAACGAGTTCAAAATCTGACTTCACATTCCTGATTTGCCATTGTTGTATTTTAGTAATCATCTTCTTAACTGATTTGGGTGTTTTCAAGTAACAATGCGATTCCTTGTCCTCCTCCTATGCATGCAGATGCGATCCCGTATTTAACTTGATATTGTTGCATCAGACGGGAAAGGGTAATTGAAATTCTTATCCCTGTAGCGGCAAGCGGATGGCCTATTGCAATAGCTCCGCCATGCACATTGCAGGTATTTCTGTCGAGACCAAGTTCATGTTCACATCCCAGATACTGTGCAGCAAATGCCTCATTGATTTCGAATAATCCAATCTCTTCTTTGCGGAGTCCGCTGAGTTCAAGCAGGAGACTTATGGATGATACGGGGCCAAGTCCCATAAGTCTTGGATCCAGCGCGGTAGTGGCGCATCCAATGATTCTTGAAAGAGTAGATAATTGTGCAGATCTGCAGAGATTTCCAGATGCGATGATAGCGGAAGCTGCACCATCAACAATACCGCTTGAATTTGCCGCTGTTTGAATTCCGTTTTTTTCAAAGGAAGGGGAGAGTTTGGACATTGCTGTAAGCTCAGCGGATCTTGCATGCTCGTCTGAATTGAAGTCGGAAATCCCTTTTGGCAGTTGTACTTTTCTTGGATTGAGGCCCTCACTTTCGAAGACAGTAGTATTTAATTTTTCTATTTCGTCTTCGAAGAATCCGGTGTCTCTGGCATGCAGGTATCTGTCGATAGAAGTTTTTGCGTAGAGGTCTGCATCCTCACGTGTTATTTGATTCTTCCTTGCAATGTTTTCCGAAGTACATCCCATAGATACCGCTGCAGTGTCTTCCAAGGATTCCCAGAGCATATCAATGAAGCCCGGTTTTCCGAGCGTATGTCCTAACCTGTTGCCGAATGCACTTGTTGGCGCAAGCGTCATATTTTCTGCACCACCGCACAATACGGATTCTGCTTTTCCAAGAATGATCTGCTCCGCGGCTTGCGCAATGGTTTCAATACCTGAACCGCAAATGCGTTGCACAAGAAGAGCAGGTACATTTTGTGCTAGCCCGGAATAAAGTCCAATATGCCGTGGAAGGAAATAAGCATCAGGACTGCTTTGGCCGATATTGGCGAAAATAATCTGATCAATTTCCTGTGCAGGTATTTTGGATTTGGCAATTGCCGCTTTACTGGCATATATACCGAGGTCGGTTGGAGAAATTCGACCGAGTGTACCGCATAAACGGCCAAAAGGTGTTCTTGCTCCCTGCACTAAAAAAATATCATCATATAAGATACCGATTCCTTTTTGACGGTCGTGAAATGTTTTCATAAGATTCTCATTCGTGAACAAAAGATGCAGGAACTTTAGGCCCATTGGTCAGAAAGTTTTGAAGACCAATGGCCATGTCTTTAGTTTTCATACATTCTCCAAACATTGAAGATTCAGACTCCAGTGCTTCCTTTAGCGGCATTCGCCACCCATTGTAAATACAATCCGTCAATATCTTGTCGATTATTTTGCTGAGTGATTTGATCTCAATGGTGCTGGGTTTTGTGATCCCATTTAATGCTTCACTGTTGATTATTTTTGGATGGAAGCTCCCTTTTAAAATTTCATCTGACAATGCGATCGCATCATCCAATAAATCAAAAGTGGATACCCGATCCAGATAGCCTATTTCCAGGGCTTCCTTTGCGGATACAGTCCTTCCGGTTCTAAGAATTTCGGAGGCTTTCTCCAGTCCAATCAATCTGGGCAATCGTTGTGTGCCTCCTCCCCCCGGTATAAATCCTAATTTTACTTCCGGTTGACCAAAAAGGACATCTACGTCCTTAGATGCGATTCGTGCTGTACATGCAAGTGCAAGCTCATTGCCACCGCCAAAAGCAAATCCATTTAGAGCGCATACGATTGGTTTAGGGTAAACGGACAGGTAATTTAATACAGATTGAAATTTCCGGGAATTTTCAATGCCTTCAGCTGGTGTTTTAAGTTCTGTTATCATATGGAGATCCGCACCGGAAACAAATGCTTTTCTTCCTTGTCCCGTAATGATAACCGCTTTAATCTGATCGTTTATTTTGAGCTCTTCAAGTTGATCCTGTATTTGCGTAAGAATTTCAAGATTCAGTGCATTTAGAACTTTAGGTCGACGTATCGTCAGAACACAGGTATGCCCTCTTTCCGAAATACGGATATCGCGGATGTTCCATGTATTATCTTGCCTCGCCTGGACAATGGATCTTGGTAATGGGAAATTGGGATTTTTGCTGCAAAATTTTTCTACGAGCTTGTACGATTTTTCAAGGCCAATCCGGTTCATCATTGTGAAGGGAGCCTGGATCGCCAATGCCAATTCGCATGCCATGTTGAGATCGTCTATTTGAACGATGCCTGTATCAAGTATGAATGAAGAGAGCGCAAAGTAAGCTCCCTGGAGTGTTTCGGAAAGGAGTTGATTTTTATCCTTGTTCATTTGTATGTCTTCATCTTTTTTAGCAGTATCCCATGCTTGCTTTGCAATATTCATGGAATGCAAAAGTGAGGGCGTTTTAAACCACGGTAACACCTTGTCGCCTAATTCATCTAATCCATGAGCTGTGATCGGGTTGCCACCCGTTAAGTTCAGCGCTTTGAAAGGTCCCACGCCAAGGCCAAGCACTTGTTCTGCAACGCTGTCAATTTCTTTTACAGTTCCTTCTCCATTTTCATGGCACATGATCGCTGTTTGGCAGAGTCCTTCAAAAATTGGATCAATAGCATAACCATACATGCTTTGTACCTTGATGGGTATTTTGCCTAAACTTTCGTAGAATGCAAAAAGAGTATCCAGTAAGCCCGGGTCTGTTTTGTCTGATGGTACTAATTCAATAATGGGATTTATTTCTGCAGGAAAGAAATAGTGAGCAACAAGACAGCGGGAAGGATTCGCAATTTTTTTAAAAATAACCTCCGGTTGCAGATGCGATGAATTGGAAAGAAAAATACAAGTGTCGCCGGTGATTTTTTCAAGATCAGCAAAAATTTGTTCTTTGATACTGGAATTTTCAGTAGCAGCTTCTACAACAATTTGTGCGCTGGCGGCAGCCTCATAGTTTCTTGTAAATTGAAACTGGTTCATCATCCTATTGGCGGCATCCCCGGACAGCGTTCCTTTTTCCTGCGCTTTAGTCAGTTTGGAAAGAATTTTATTCCTGGCACTTAGGAGAGCCTCTTCGGAGATATCAATAAGGGCAATGTGTACCTGATGAGCCGCGAGGTTTTTTGCAAAATGCAAGGCAATATCGGGCCCTATTTGACCGGCACCTATGATTGCGATTTTTTCGATATGTAAATTTTTAAACGTATAAGACATAAACGATCGATTAGGGTTTTATCAAATGGCTTGTTTCGCTGTCAACCGGATGGATTGGCTGAAGTGTGGATTTGTAATTTTTCAATGCAATCAGAGCGGCCCCATGTGATACCACATATTGTGGCGCATCACATATTTGAATATCCTTGGAAAAAAATTCGTTTAAGATGTTTCTCAGATTCGAATGATATGCTGCAACGCCTCCGATCATTATGGTGGGAATTCCTGGATCAAGGCGCATCTTAGAAACTTTGGAAGCAATGGAAAGGTAAATTCCGCGGGCAATATCTTCGCGGCTCATTCCGTCGAAAATCCAGTTCATAATTTCCGTTTTTGCAAATACCGTGCAAAAACTATTCAGCGGATGGCTGTATGTGGAGTGCGCCGAAAGCCTGCTCATCTCGTCAATACTAATTTGAGCGCGTTCCGCTATTTCAGTCAAAAAGGAACCTGTACCTGCTGCGCATTTGTCATTCATGTAGAAGCTTTCCACGTTGTCATTTTTATCGCAGCGGATAATCTTAATATCTTCTCCTCCAATATCAATGATATTCTTTTCTCCGGGATAGTGAAAGGAAACTCCGGCTGCTGCGCAATTGATTTCTGTTTTAGTCAGGTCGCAGGATTCAAAGAATTTCCGTCCATACCCTGTAGCGCAGCTTTTAAGAATTCGGAAATTGTCGTGTATAGCCTGAAATACATTTTGCTGTGCGTGATTGTCCGCAGTAATGGTCGTCAGAACATATCTGAACAAGACATTTCCGGAATCGTCAATAACTGTAAATTTTGAAAAGGCGGATCCAAGATCAATTCCAAGGAAGCAGTCTTTTTGTCTGTAGGTAAGAGGCATTATGGATTTGTTGATAAGGCCTTTTTCCAGGATTCTCTTGTTGACATGAGATGCCACACCCGGAATTCTCGAGACAATATTTTTGTTAGACATCGCCTTCACGACATTTGTGAAAGACAGGTTCAGGGATGTACGTGTATAGTGTTTTCTTCCATAACTTACTATTTTGCCATTGAAATGGTCGATCTCAGTTTGTTTGTTGTGAATCAGATCAAGCGCCATGGAAGGAAAATGATCCCCGCCTTTTTTGAGATAGGTAAAACACCTTCTTAGAAAATCATCTGCAAAACGGATTTTTTCATGTTCGGCAACCTGGACGGCTTCATTAATAATCTGCTCTACAAGCTCTACCGTGTCCGGTTCTGCCATGGCTTCTGCCATAGTCAACCTGCTGACTCCGCACAACGCACTTATTGATGCATTCAGAATGGTTTTTTCCCATACCCGTGTTCTCAGTTGAAGGGCATCTACGGCTTTGGTTTCAGCGCCTGCCGCATTCAGCAGATCAGCAAGAATTTGCGCTTTCTCGGAACAAGCGTCATTAATGGATCCAATATAATTTGGCGCCTGAAAGAAGTTGACTTTTACCGTGTTTGGGCTCAGGAGAGAGCCTGCGAAGTTAACGACCATTCGTAAGGTTCTGGATTCTCCGAACGCATCTGCAAGGATGTCCTCAGCATCGATGCCGTTTTGTGCGGAGACAAATACCGCATTGCTTAAATTTAAGTGGCTGGCTTGACGGATAGCATCCGGAAGGTGATAGGTCTTTGTTGCAAATATGATGTAATCCGGGTTTGTTGAGGACATCGATTCGATATCCTGGAATACATGGTCGAATGTGGCAGTAGCCTTCATTACGTTTTCAAGGGTAATTCCCTCTTTCAATATTTTTTCACGTTTTACCGGATTTCTTACACAAACATGTAGTTCGCAACCTGCTTGTTTGAGCAGTACGGCAAGTATGGAGCCAACGGGTCCGAGCCCTATAATCGATACGCATAGAGGCTTCATACGAGAGAGGACTTTTTGCATTCAAGCTGTTCCAGAAATGTTTCGATCCTGGTTATGGATTGACCCTCGCTGAAAAATCGGAGATCACAGAGATCTCCTTCTATGATCAATGCAGGAACACCTGTTTTCTTTTTTAATTGTTGCGGCATTGCGAATCTGCAATTCGAATTGTTGAAACATGTTTTAGAGTCGTGGTAGATAATGCCATCAATCCTGTATTCTTCAAACCAATCTGCTAACATTTTCATTTTCGCATTTTCACTGCGGTTGATGAAAATTTCAGTGTAAGCTCTTGCAGTACTATTCCAGGGGTCATTCTCGTCAAATTGATTAAAAATCCAACTGTTGCAGTAGGTTGATGCAACTACTGAAGACTGATTTTGGTTGAAGAGGTCGCTCAGCATTCTCAGTTTTCCCCATACCGGCATCCCATCCCAAAACAATCTTGTTTTAGGTTCTACCACAGGGCCTTTTCCATTCGTTGCATTTTCTTCAAGTTCCTTGCATAAAAGCTGATAATAAGCTGTTGCCTGAGGTGTGCCCCTAAGGACTACAATTGGACCCATGTGGATGGTGGCGTCAAAAAAGCCAATGGGTGGAGTATTCGCTTTAGATGTTTTTAGTGATTTTTGCCAAAGGAGGGTTGCCTCTTTACTCATTCGAACAGTCTCGCGAAATCTGTCCATATCAAATTTTGCACCACTCGCTTTTTCGCAGGCCGGGATCAGATTTTTAAATTGGTGTACCACAAGATCAGTTTCCATTTCGCCAACTTGGTCAATATGTCGAGGCGGACAAATACCCATGACAGGACATTCAAAATAGTTGCCGTAAAAGTTGAACCAGTCCTGCACTTCTCTACACTGATTCGTATTGTATACGATGAGGTCCGGCTTAGGTATGCCTGACATGCCGTAATGGCTTTTTAGTGGTGATTCATTTTTCAGAAAAGCGCCAATGTCAGCCGTTGTGTAGGAACATACGTGGCCGGAAAATCCATTTTTAACGGCCTCCGGAATGCAATCCATTGCAGTTCGCGTAGCACCGAGCAGCGCACCGTGATTTTCCGGAAAATACACTTCAAAACCAAACGAACGCAATAATTCAGCTGGACCCACGCTGGTGCACCAGGCTATTTTTGTATTTTCATTTGTGAGAGATTGAAAATACGCAGCCATCGTCGTTTTTAATTGTTGTGTCGATTCAATGCGGTACATAGGGATGCTGATCTTTAAAGTTCGATGACATAGATTTCTTCTTCAACAGGGACTTGCTCTCCATATAGTTTTTTAAGATGATCCCTGTATTTGTTCAGGACGTTTCGCGGAGCCATTTTCAACGATGGTGTCAAAGTGGAACTGTCGATGGATAATTCATCCATGATAAGTGCCGCAGACTTCAATTTTGAAAATTTTTGATGAATTGTGGCATTTGCAGTTTTCAGGCAACCGGTCAGGCATCTTCCAAGTTCATTCAGATTCCTGGGGCAAAAACAACCTTCCTCCATGGTACGCAAGTAGTCGGGTTGATTGAGCAAGTTTTTATTTGGAAAAATCAAAGCAACAGGGTAGTCTGCACCAGATCCTGTTACAAGAATGTATTGTACATAATGGCATTGTTTGTGTATTGCAGATTCCAAATCCGTTGGTATGACTTTTTCACCATTGGATAGTTTGAAAATCCGGTCTTTTCTGGAAATGAGTCTAAGGCCGTAATCTGTGATTTCACCAATGTCTCCGGTTTTGAACCAGCCTTCCAAATTGAAAGCTCTCGCATTGGCTTCTTCGTTTTTGTAATAACCAAACATGACATTGGGACCCTTTACCAATATTTCTCCTTCTTCATCTAATTTGATTTGAACACCTGGTATGGGTTTTCCAACAAGCCCGTTCGTTCTTTTTTGGATAGGATCAGTCAATGTGCAACATGGAGAAGTTTCTGTAAGCCCCCAGCCTTCAATAACGGGAATCTTTCTCTTTTCAAATTCTTCGGAAAGCCAACTGGGCAATGCCGCTGCCGCTGTAAATACAAAACGCAATCCGGAATTGAAGAGCAGTTCTTCTACAAGGCTGTTTTGTCGGGTCATCTCATAAAGAGATTGGTACACTTTGGGTACACTAAAGAAAACCGTCGGTTTTATAATTTTCCAGTTTTCGAAAATTTCGGAAATGTTCTTGCCATAACTGCTTTCCAATGCGTAACACGCACCATTGCTAAGCGAGGTAAACAATTCAAATATGCCTCCGAAACTATGATGCCACGGAAGATAGGAAAGGAATCGATCTTGTTCGTTTACTTTTAATATATTTTTTATTGCGGCTTGCTGTGATAGAATATTACCGTGTGTTAGTTGAACCAGTTTGGGTGTATCCATCGTCCCTGAAGTAAACATGGACAAACAGATTTGATCGCTTTGAATGTTCTCAAAAAAATCAGCTAACCCGGTAGGCCTTTGCTTTAATAGAGATGAAAAGGGACTCAGGCCAAGAGAATTTTCTTCTGTTTCAAGGGGCGAAAAGAGAATCCTGTTTGAAGGGAGTTTTTCCGGACTGACCTGATGCAATTGTTCATAACTTTCCAATGCAATCCAGGTCGCATCTGAAAATTCGATGAGGAGTTCGGACGTGGGTTTTTTAAAATGAGCAAATATGGGAATGGCTATACCACCCATTGACATTACCGCCAATTCAAGTTCCAGCATTTCAAGACAGTTCCTGGAAAACAGAATCATCCGATCTCCTGTTGAAAAGCCCCGTGATTTTAAGTTGAAACAAATATTTAATATGTCATTGTGAAAATGCTCCCAAATCACCGGGATGTATTCCCCTGAATCATTTTTATATTTGAATACAGGCCTGGTTTTATAAGTCGCCACATTGTACTCCAACATGGCTCCGATATGTGCAAAGCCATTCGCTGTGTTATGATCTGAATCCAGGGCCTTCATAATTTTTAATCATGTTTAGGTGTTCATGAAAATTTCTGCATTTTTTTGTTTTAACAGATGATAGCGGTATCCACCCCAAAGGGCAGCACCTACTGCGCCGGAGTATATGGCATCCGCATGAGGGATAAATTCTTTTCGTTGTTTTTTACTCTCCATGGATAGCTCTTCAATAGCCTGGATCATGCCGATGTTCATTCCCATTCCTCCCACAAGTGCTATCGGGGATTCCGCATTCAAAGCGCCTAATAATTTAATAACCCTTTGCGCGATGGACAGATTGATTCCTTTTACAATATTGGGTGTGGAGAGTCCCTTTGAAACAAGATTGATGACATCCGTTTCTGCAAGAACTGCACAAATTCCGGAGGGAACCTCAGGCTTGTCTGCCTGGAGAGATATTTCGCCGACTTCTTCAATTGCCAGGCCAAGATAGCGGGATATGTTTTCTATAAATTGTCCGGAGCCTGAAGCACACTGGCCGGTCATTTTATAATCAAGAACTTTTCCGCGAGGATCCACCTTAATAGCTCTTACATACAGTCCACCCATATCAACAACGGTCTTTGCATGTGGTGCAAAAAACACACCTCCCCGTGCATGTGTGGTCATGCTATAAAAATGGCCCGTTTTTCGTTCAACCATTTCACCTTCTCCCGTCGACGCCGTGTAGGCAATATCCTTATCAAAATTCAGATTGTTCCGTTCCAGTAGTGCATTCATAGAATCGTTTGCAACATCTTTTGGATTTCTTTTGCGGATTTTTTCTACTTGTTTGTCCAAAATGCGATGCGCAAGGCCGGATGGATCATACGACATCAGAACTGATTTTACATAGCTTCCGCCAACATCCACGCCAAGGGTATAAGTTTCACTATTCATGCTTCTAATTCGTTTTGTAGTGCTTGAGACTTCGCTTGTGTGTGTGGTTCTTTTGGCAATGCCGCTTTCATTCCCTTGCGGGCGAATAAGGCTCCGCCAAGCGCGCCCATGAAAATGGAATCCGTATGAATATTCATAGTGAGCTCGCCATAGGAATCTGTAACCATTTGCTTTACATATTTTAAGACAGCCTGGTTTCGTGCAACACCACCCGTGAAGGTGAATTCACTTTTTACACCACCGGACCTGGCAAGCAGAGACATCGCCCGCTGCACGATTGCTTTATGTAAACCTGCAAGGATATTGGGCCTTTCTTCTCCGTTGTGCAATAACTCTTTGACTTCTGCACCTGCAAATACAGTGCATGTTGAGCAAATTGTAGTTTCCCTGGTTGCGCTTAATGCTTCCGGTCCCAATTCATTTAATGAAAGTCCAAATTCATCCGCAATGTATCCCAAATATCTTCCGCAACCTGCAGCGCAACGATCATTCATATGGAAACTTGTAACCAATCCGTGACTGTCTACCTGAATGGCTTTTGTATCCTGTCCGCCAATATCCAGGACTGTCCTCGTATTGGGGAATATTGCGTGTGCGCCAAATGCATGGCATAAAATTTCAGACATGATGCAATCTTCCGGGAAGGGCAGCAATGCGCGACCGTAGCCTGTTCCTACCATATTCGCAATATGGAATTCTTCTTTAATGACCTCCTCAATGTATTTTCTCAATGTGTTTTCGATATGCCTGAATGAATTGCTGGAGGAGTTCAATTCTGCATAATACCAGTCAGCGTTTTCGTCTGAATACATTTGATCGGGTATGTCCTTATATTTCTCATTTAGAAAATTCATTGCCTCAAAAACCAATTCTTCAAAAGTTTGCGAGCCCATTTCATTTTCTACAGGCGTAATACTTTTGTCGAATGCTAGCATGAGAGGTTCGTAGAATTCCGGATTAGACCTTGCGACAACAAGATTATATTGTTCACTTACAATATCTCTGAAGAATTGATTTTGTCCACCAAGATTTCTTGAGAGATAGCTATCTCTGATGATGGGCTCAATGGTTCGAAGGAGGTCTTTTAATGTCTTTTCAAGCTGTGATTGTTCTGCATTGCGGAAGGATTGTATGGTTTCCAGGAGGAGCTCTTCAAGCTTGCGCATTCTATGCCTGAACTGAACGTATTGAAAAACTCTGCGTATATCCTGCAGATATCTGGCTACACCAGGATTCTCTTTGGCTTCATTTGCAATCTGGGAATGCAAAAGATTAAATCGCGCATCATATTCAGCTTCCTGCCTGGCAATATCAGCAGCCACCTTGTAGTTTGCTCTGGTATTTGTGATGCCTCTTCCTACGATGCGTTCATAATCATCGATGATGATTGCCTTTGACGTTGTGGAACCAAGATCGATGCCTAAGTAGTATTTTTTCATGGATCAGGCTGTTTGCGTTTCATGAATTATTTTGCGTTGCGCCAACATTTGGAAGTAGGATTCCAAACGATTCTTAATGTTGGAATAAGAGAAATATCTTGGGTCAACGAGATCTGTTTCTATAAATCCAACGGGCACTTCAAGCCGGTCTTCGATTTCCCTCATCATAGCAAGCTGCCCGGCTGAAAAGGAATTGCAACTCTTTATGGAATTGGTTAAATAGCCATCAGCCTGATAGTCTTTAATCAATGAAGACAGAAGATTGATTCTTTGCGGAATGTTCATATTTGTGTAGCAGTTCATGCAATATTCCGCGAGTGATTCCAGAGGTCTGTCCGGATCATGCCTCCAGCCCAAATCGTAAACTCCACCGACTTTAGTATAGGAAGAAGCGACGACAACAGCTCCCATATCGTAAAACAATTTCCAAAACTCTCTGAAGTTTGTCCAGTTTGGAGGCCCTTCAACAACAAGTCTGTATTTTTCTTCAGTCATCTCTCCTTCAGGAGTTATGGGGCCAAGACCTTTCAAGACGCGGTCCATGATCTCATTGTATAGCTCCTTGTAATAGGCCACTGCTTCTGCAGTTCCCCTGAAGCCAATATTTATTGGACCTATGTAATATACGCCCGCAAAGTAGGCATCAATAGGAGAAGGGCGGTGTTTCGTGGTTTCAAAAATGCGCGCGATCCAATCCTGAGACTCTTTTGAAAGTTCAAGGATATGGCGTAGTTTATCGGAATCGAATTTGATTCCGGAAATCTTTTCCATCTTGGGAATCACTTCGAGTTTAAGTTGATTGACCATATATTCGGTCATCTCTGCAGTGATTTCTCCATTTTCCTGGTATGGAGTATGCAGCATAATAATTTCTGCATTCGGGTAACTTCTCTGTAATGTTTCAAACCATTTCATAAATGTGAAGCACCCCGTGTAACTTAAAAGCAGCACATCTGGTTCCGGAATTTTAGTGCCCGTGGGTCCTATATTGCCCTTGAGCATCATGCCAATATCACACTTTACATAGGTGCATACATCTTCTGAGTGAGCATGTTTTTCCGCCTCTTTAATATAGCCTCCTGACTTTTTTCTCATTGCGTTTTGCAATGCATTAATTTCCGGATATACGGGAAGCATGTCGAAGCAATGAATGAGTTCGGAAAGATTGCCCGGGACGAAAGTGTAGCAAACTTTTTTTCCTGATTCTTTCGCATGGTCGAGATCATTGAATAGTCTTTCAACCATTTCTTTCTGAAGAATCATGCTCTTTTCCTTTTGTGCTTCCTGTGACATTTTACTTCATTTTAGCCATTCATGAGAATTTCTGCGGGCTCGTCTTCCCATAATTTTATGGAATCTGCGAAAGCTCCAACCTGTTCTTTTATTACTTTAAATTGGTTGATGTTTTCACTGTATTGAAAGGCGATGTATCGCAAGCCTTTTGCATTAAAAGAATTTTGGAAAACAGGTGCATCAAGTAAGCTTGGATCACAAAAGCTGGCAGATGCAAAAAGAACTCCTGTCGCGTTTCTTTTTCTTACAAGTTCCGCAAGGCGATCTTCTTTAGGCCTACCGGCATCATAAATGGAAGACGAATATTTACTTTGGCTAATATAGGCTTTTGCAAGGGCCATCAGGGGATCATTGCTCGAAGCATCTACAGGCCCATCAATCATTCTGCTTCCTAATATGAGATCATCATCTACAATATAGCAACCTGCATCTTCTATGGCCTTAATCAAGCCAATGGCGGGCTGTTCGCAGAAAGCCCCCGATATAATCACTTTGATCCGGTCTTGGGGAATGCCGCTTGATTGTTCGAGCTCTTGTAGAAGGTCCTTAAGAATTATGTTGTGTTCCTCGACTGGCATAAGCGTGCCTGCGCGCAAGACATAATACCAGTCCTCCATACTAATCCGCCAGGGATACTTTTCCCGTAGGTTGTAAATTTGTTCAATGTATGCGCGGTTTGTATTATAGAGTTGTATCGAATGGTTAAGTTGATCAGTTGATGGATCCGCGCCGTTCAGGCTTTTCATGTACTGAAGGATATGTTCCATCTCTTTTTTGTAAAAAATCCCACCAATTTCGGTGTCGAAATTCTGCGGCAAATCGAGGTATTTGACAAATTTTCCAATCTGCTTTTGCTTGAAAATTCCCGAAAGATTCCGGATCACGTCACAGATGGATGGAAACAGGAATCCGTCAAAGTGGTCCATTTGATGATCGAGGGCGATCTCAATTACACTTCTGGGAATATGGCATATGTAAGACTGATAATATGCGTCGCCTTTAACAATTTGTTTCCGGTCTCCGCCGCCATAGATACCTACCGGCAATCCATTTGCCGCGTGAATGATTTCCCGCGGGATGTAAATGGGTAAATAACCAACGATTTTACGGGAAGGATTTTGGTCCTTCCAGGATTTTGCATAACTGAACTGTAAGTCAAATGAAATGTCCTTACATAAATGTATAATTTCTCCAAGATTGCCCATCTTAAAACGAGGTCATTTTAAGCCAAAACTAATTAAGACAAATATATCTTAAAATAATTTTAATTTCAAAATAAAAATGAAAGACTTTGTCACATTTGATGAATTCTTTGCCGTAGAATTATATATTAATAAAAAATATACTTCATAAGGCTCTAAATAAAAGTATTTTGTACTGTGAGTCTCTCTGGATTCTGCCAGTCTTCATTTAAATGTGCAATGCAGATACATGGCAATATCTTATAGTTGTGGTCTTTCTATGGGTTATTTGAAGGAAATAAGCGCAATGGATGTTGATGTATATCTATAGGTAGGAGTGGATGTCACTGCATCCGGAGTTTGTCCCGCACAGCTCATAATTTCTTTTACTTGCTGACCTTTGTTAAGGAATTAGAGGCCCCCCCGGAGATAGGATAAACGATTCCGAATGGGAGCCCTCCTTTAGAATATTCTATCACATAAACAAAGCCTCGAGTTTCGTTGGGTGGAGGAGGTGTATTCCATGCGTACTGATTTCCAGTAGTTTTTCTTCTTTAAGTTCTGCAAGGCATCGTATCAATGTTTCCTTTGCAATGCCGCAAAAGGAAGCCAGATCTTCGCGGCTTAGCTGAAGCACTTTATGATTTGATCTCTTGTGCAGGTAAAACAAATGAAACGCTACTTTTTCACGAACATTTCCAAATGAATTGATCGCCAGTCGGGAGAGGTGGTCCTGGCATAATTGTGAAAAATAGTGTTGAAAAGATGTCCACAAATTTTCTTTGAGAATGATTTCTTCTATTGCTTTTTTTGAAACGGTTTTTATGATCGCGGTTTCGATAACTTCACAATGACTGTGATAGGAAAGTTGAAAGAGATGACTAATTCCGGCAAAGACAGGGCCATGGTAAAACTGAAAGATGAACTCTTTCCCCCCAACCGTTTCTTGGCCTTCTTTGAGTGTCCCGGATTCAACAAAATAGATCTGATTGACTTTATCGTTGGTATGCCACAATTTACTTTTCTTTCCAAATTCCCTGGATTCACTTTGAGCAAGTAGCTCATGCACTGCAGGGAATTTTTCCAGCGTATTAAAATCAATAAGGCCCGATAAAATTTTGGAAGAGCGGTTTCTCGAAAGTTCGCGATATTTTTCAAGTTTGGTTTCTATGACCTGAAGTAAATCCGAATCTTCGAAAGGTTTTAGCAAATAGTCTTCCGCACCCAGATTCATACCCTTCCTGAAATCATCCTTTTCTGCTTTGGCAGTCAGAAATACAAAGGGCGTACTCTTGAGTTGGCTGTCCTGTTGCAATATTTTGAGAACACCAAATCCATCCAGGTTTGGCATCATGATGTCGCAAAGGATCAAATCCGGTTTGTGCTGCCTGGCGGCCTGAACTCCTTGCAGGCCATCAGCAGCCGTAGATACTTCATAGCCTGAAAGCTCCAGGATTTCGGCAATATTTTCTCTCATTTCGTTATTGTCCTCTATGACAAGTAGCTTATACTTTTGTTCCATATTTTGGTAGTTTGATGCGAATGGTTGTTCCGGTTGATTCACTGGATTCAAATTCCATTTCGCCTTGGATGGTTTCAAGGTATTTTTTTACAATACTGAGTCCAAGTCCTGTTCCCTGAATGTTCAGGACATTTGAAGCTCTATAAAAAAGATCAAAAATATATTTCTGATCTTCTTTTGGAATGCCGATTCCGTTGTCGTGGACTTCGATTTGAATGCTGTCTTGTATTTCGATGAGCATTACACGGATTTGTGAATGGTCTCCTGAGTATTTGATTGCATTGGACAGGAGATTATTTAAGACATGTTTGATACATGTTTTATCCGTCACTATATCAAAGGAGGCATCCTCCGGGGTAGATAAAAGTTCCAGAGTTTGTCCCGGCTTTTTAATGAGTTCGAAATCTTCAATTAACTCTGTCAGAAAATCGTTTAAATTGAATTGTTCGTATTTCAGTTCAACCTGTCCTTCCTCGATTCGCGTGAGGCCAAGGAATTCGTTCAGAATGCCATTCAGGTAATTGATATTATTTTTTATTTTAAGAATGTGTTTCTTGCGTTGTTCAATGTTTTCAGCCGCTTCGTAGCGATCGATGAGACTAAGGGAACTGAGGATATTCGCAAGAGGCGTTCTGAATTCGTGAGAGGCAATGGATACAAAACGGGATTTGAGCAAACCCAGGTTGCGTTCTTTTTCCAGCGAGCGGATTAACTCGGTTTCACTTTCTTTCAGTTTTTGCTCCGCTGATTTTCTATGTTGTATTTCTGTTTCAAGGTTTTTGTTGATCTCATTGAGTTGATTAAGACTTTCCTGAAGCTGTCCTGTTCTGGACTCTACCAGTTTTTCGAGGTTTTTATTGAGATACCACAATTCCCTTTCTGCTTCCTTTTGAGCGGTGAGATCATGGATAACCCCGGTGAATAAGTTTACGTTTTCGATTGTAAATTGGCTGACTGCCAACCGCAAGGGAAAATAACTTCCATCCTTTCGTTGTCCAAGCACTTCGCGACCGATGCCGATAATTTTTTTTATCCCGGTACGCAGGTGATTGTCTATATAATTGTGGTGTTGGCTTTTGTGTGGCTCGGGCATGAGGAGCGTGACGTTCCGGTTGTTTAATTCTCCGGGAGCATACCCAAATAATTTTTCTGCGCTTGGATTTACGTGCAACATGTTGCCATTCACATCTATAATAATGATCCCATCAATTGCGGTTTCGAGGACGGAGCTGAAAAAGCTCTTGTTCTGGAAGTAATGCTCAATCTGGAGAGTAGGCTTCTTAGCTGACAAGGATCATAATTTACTATGACAAATATCAATAATATTGGCCTTTTGCGGGTCTATTTTTCGTCCAAAATTAAACCATGGATTTAAAACAAGCCGTAAGTACCATAATGACGAGGGACTTGGTTACTGTAACACCCGAAGATGATTTGCTGACTGTTAAAAAAATATTTGATTCTAAATCATTTCACCATATACCCGTTGTTCATTTCAGAGATCTGGTTGGAATTGTTTCAAAATCGGATTTTTTGCTTTATTGCAACTCCGTTTTGAGTGAACAAAATCTTGATATTCAGGAGGATCAGAAATTAAAATTCACAAAGGTGAAACAAATAATGGTCACCAGGCTTGGCAAGCTGGAGCCGGATGATCGTATAGAAGTTGCAATTGAGGTATTTCTAACAAATTTCTTCCATTGTCTGCCTGTCGTGAAAGATAAGGAATTGATGGGTTTGGTAACGCCCTTTGATGTGCTGAGATATATCGCCTCATGAATTTCACACTCTACGGCATTCCGGATCAAAAGTACCTCGATCTGAGAAAGCAGGTACTGGGATGGCTCCGGCAATCCCGCCTGCCGCATCATTTTGAGGAATGCACTTCCTTAAATAAAATATTGTCCAAAGGGATAAAAAATATCCCTTGTTTAATGTTGAATGACCGGGTCGTAGAGTTTAATTCATTTCGGGGATTTGAATCGGAGCTTCCACCTGCAGAAGATGCCAATTATCAGACTCCTAAAAATCCGTATAAGTTTTTAATGGCCCTCGACTTTTCCGATAAGGGTTTCCATGCCTGGCAATATGCCGAGAGGCTTGCTGAGGATTTTCAGGCAGAAATGGATGTATTGCATGTGTTTCGTCCTGAAGAGACTGTAGCCGCATCGCATTCCGGAAAATCCAGTTTCCAAAATTATTCCACAGGAATTGAAGCTTTTATGAGCAGCAGGCAGCCGTCTGCAGTATCGGGGATCCATAGGCCCGGAAGGCATTTGCTGGAATTGTCAGGTGATCCGACTGAAGGGATTATTGAGGCATCCATGGAAAAGTCTTACCAATTAGTGATCATGGGTTGGGATCCCAATGCCGGACATTTTGAGGATTATCTTCGCGGACATGTGACAGGTGCAATGATTCAATTTTCAAATGTCCCCTTGCTGATGGTTCCATATGGACTTGAATACCGCCGGACAGAGCAATACATTCTGCCTATCGATGACCTCAAAGTGCAGACCAACCTTGTTTCTTCGGTGCGTAAAGTGCAATCCTTGTTTAAGGAAAAGTTAAAAGTTCACCTGAATAATAGCGAGCTCACGAAGAATCTGGGTTTGTTTTCCGATAGCGCGGCTCATGTTGATATGCACGTTTGTTACGTAAATCCAGAGCGCGATCAGGAGTCGGATTGCACGAATTTGCTAAAAAATGTAAGGTCTTCAACCGTCCTGGTCATCAAAGCGGAATTTTTTTCTGTTAATGAACTGATTTCATTTGATTCCAACTGGCTGAGTCGTGTACCGATTTTATTCCTGAATGAATCCCGTTTTACGAAAAGAAGTATATCCTAAGCAGAACCTCACTTCTGCACTTGACCCCGGTCATTTCTTTATCATGTATTCTGTTGTATTTTTGTAAAAAATAAAAGTATGAAAGCCTTTAAAAATATTTTATGTGCCTATGATTTTTCTGAGCATGCTGAAAAAGCATTGGATTATGCTATTAAGTTGACAAAGTGCAGTGGTGAAAAATTAATCGTCGCGCACGTTTTGGTAAATCCATTTCTTTTCGAAGGGGGAAGTCCGCTTCTCAGCAATAATGTTCTTGCCGTTGATTTGTTGGGAAAGTTACGGGAAGAGGAGGAAGAAAAGTTGAATGCACTGAAGGCAAGAGTGCAAAGCGAAAATGAAGGATTGGATTGCGAGATTGTCATTGAAGAGGATAACGATATCGTAGAAGCAATTCAGGCTGTACATGAGAAGTACAATACGGATCTTGTAGTAATCGGTTCACATGGACGCAAGGGTTTGAAGAGGGTGTTTCTTGGAAGTGTCGCTGAAGGTGTGTTGCGAAATGTCTCTTGCCCGGTTTTAATTATCAAATAGTTTTGTTCACCACATAAATTGTAATGTTATGAGCTATTTAAGTAGATTTAATCGCAACTTTCCATTTATGGGAAATTTGTCTTCCTGGGTTGATGACTTTTTTGATACTGATCAATTCAGGTCAGGAGAGCTAACTGTGCCCGCAGTAAATGTTCTTGAAGCTATCAAACATTATACTTTGGAGATGGCCGTTCCTGGTAAAAACAAATCAGATTTTAAGATTTCGGTTGATGACAATGGTCTGCTGACCATTTCAATGGAAAGTAAATCGGATACGAAAGAGGAAGAGAAAGGGCTTGTTAAAAGGAGAGAATACAACTATTCCTCTTTTTCAAGAAGTTTTACATTACCTGCGTCTGTTGATGCTTCAAAAATTTCGGCTGCATATGAAAATGGCCTTCTTACGGTCTATTTACCCAAGTTGGAGGCGCAACCCGAGAAAAAGGGAAAGGAAATTTCAATAGCTTAGTGTCTGTGTCACTTCATTCTTGCATATTGCAAGAAGTTCACATGATTTTTCAAAGCAAGTAAAAATAAAAAGCCCGCAGATAGCGGGCTTTTTATTTTTAAAGTCTGGTCAATATACTATTTATGCAGTACTTGTAATTTGGCAGGTGATCGATCGAATTGGATTGGGAACATGCAATCGCTTCAAATGTTGAAGAAGCTCTCTGTTTAGTCTGTTCAATATTATATTGAGGCTGTTTCGACGAGACTATGAAATAAAACTATTACTCTAAATCGGGCTTTTCAGGTTCCTCCAGGCTGCGTGCTTTTGTGTCTTTATAAAAGAGTTCGGCTTCCCGGTTTTGCTTTTCAAGAGTCCAGTCATCCGTGATTGTAGTTTCAATCCAAACCATACCGGATTTTCTAAAAACCTGAACATACAGGCCAAATATGTCTTCGAAATTTTTCTCCAGGTGTGCAACTGAATTGTAGGGATGAATCTCAAGGTTGCCATGATTGTGTTTTTTTCTACAATCTTTAATGAGGGCATCCTTGTTTATCATATGTTCCTTCCTCGAGCCCCTGTGGATGTCGTGAGGCTGACTGAAAAATTCAATTTTAAGATAGGGATACCGTTGAGAAAACTTTTCTTGTATTTGAGAAAGGCTTAGACTATCATCTATATTTATCAGCATGGCAATTCAAATTTAATCGGGTAAGGCAAGAATGGGTAATTCAGTATGGTAGGCAATTTTTTTGCTTGTGCTTTCTTTAAAAAGGCTTTCGAAAAAACTATGTTTTCTTGGTACCAGGGTCAATAAGTCAATGGAATTATTTTTGCAATATTCTTGAATGCCTGCGGCAGGATCTTCGTTTTGGATAATATGATAGGACGTACCTTCAATAGGGAAAAAGGGCTCAAGTTGGTCGGCCTCCATTTTTTGTGCCAGCGAGGGAAACTCATTCATTTCATTGACAATGCTTAAGACCTGTATGCTGAATTGAAGTTTCTCCTTAAGTGAGAGCAGTGGCCCGAGCAAAGCTTTGTTATGAAAGGACTCCTGGTCGTAGGCAAATAATACATTATTGATTTGTGTGAATTGGCAGGATTTATGAATAGCCAACACAGGCAGAAAGCTGTTGTGGAATAGGTGGGTTGTCGTGCTGCCTATCAATCGTTCGCTTACATAGTTGGCACCTTGCAATCCAAGTAGAATTAGATCGAAGTTAGACTCTCTTGCAAAATCCAAAATGCTGTCTGCAGGGCTTCCGTTTATTGCATGAGCGGTGAAATGAACATTCAACTTCAAGTTGCCAAGAACCTTGTTTCCCAATTCATGTAATTGCGAAACAAAATTTTCTTTCATTTTTTCCAAATCCTCAGGAGCTGGTACATACACGAAGGCATCTGCAGAAACTATGGGAACCGGAAACACATGTAGCAGTCCAACTTCGGACTGCAAGGCATCCGCCCATTCAAAACCAAAGCGCAGTAAATGTTCTGACAAACCTGAAAAGTCCAGACCAATTAAAATTTTGCGCATTTTGATTAAAAATTAGATTTGGAAACTATAAAATTTATATTGAAAGTAAAAATAGTTTTTCGGTTTTTCATTTGAATTGACCCCAGTCATTAAAACTTATGACAAATGTCAGCGTTTTGAAGGGGTTTCGTTTATTACTTTTATTTTTCTAGAATTTAGTTGATATCGCCATGAAAAGAATACTACTTCCTGTGGATCTTTCAAAAGGCTCAGAACTCGCTGTGCGTTATGGATTGCAATTGGCAGCAGGCGAAGGTGCAGAGCTTATCGTCTTGAATGTCGTTTCCCCTTTGGCTGAAATAGAAAGGCAGTCATCAATGTCAGGTATTTCGTCTTACCTTCAGGAACGAACGGGAGATATGCATGAGTATGTGTATCCTTTACAGAGTTTGCTTTCTGCCGGGGCTGTCCAGGTAAATTATATCTGCAAAGCGGGTCATCCGATAGAAATTATTTTAGAAGTGGCCCATGAGGAAAAGTGTGATCTTATAATCATGGGAAGCAGGGGGGCGAACAATTTTTCTAAATTTGTTCTTGGCAGTACCAGTCAGGGTGTTTTTGGCTTATCCAAAATTCCGCTTATGATTGTGCCGTCAGATTATTCCAAAGATAAGCTCAATGATAAGGTTTGCTTTGCGACAGATTTTCATTTTCATTTGAACGCGCAGTCTATGCGTTTAATGACGACCTACAATTTTCTTGCAGGAAGCCTTCTGCATTTCGTACACGTTCATTCGCCCACAGATTTTATTGAAGAAGACAAGCACAGGGAGCTTGTGGCATTGGTGTTTGGGCCTGTCAAATCCAAGATTAAATATATTCAGTCCGATATCTTTGAGGATTCATTGGATACCTATATGAAGGCAACCGGTTCTGGATTGCTGATTATGCTGCCGCATCCCCATAGTCTTTTATATCAGTTGTTTTTCAGAGGTCATACCCTCGGGGTTTTGAAGAAGCTGAATTACCCGGTGCTTGTGTTGTATGAATAGCAATGACCTGTTTTTCTTGTTGTATGGATCATCCATGTTCCATCTGAAAAAGAAATTAATTAGAATTCCTATTAAATGCAGACATTTGACTTTTACATGAGTCAAATAGTAATTGGTACCATCATCATTAGCTTGCTGCATGCACTGATACCTAGCCATTGGATTCCTTTAGTTGCGTTTGCACGTCTTCAGAAATGGTCAGGCCGTGAAACATTAAGAGTCAGCTTTTATTTGGCTTTATCCCATGTGCTTAGTACGGTGTTGCTGGGAATTCTGCTGGGATTTGTATTCTATGGATTGAGGGCCTATTTCGAAATCATTTTTCACTGGATTGGCCCTATCGTGCTGATTTGTTCTGGCTTCTATTTCATGTACAGACATCATAAGCACCATCACTTTCATATCGACGCTCACATGTTGGACCAAACGCAGACGCGAAGGCAGATTATTTATGCCCTTCTTGCATATATGTTTCTCTCCCCTTGCCTTGAAATTGAAGCTTATTTTATTAATGCGGGTCTACAGGGTTGGGGTCTCCTGGCATTCTGCGTGGGGATCTATGTATTCATAAGTGTATTGGGAATGTTGGTTTGGGTATATGTTGCATTCAGAGGCATGAAACTACTGAATGTGCATCGCATTGAACACAACGCGGGTATTATTACCGGTCTGACCATGGTGATTACGGGCTTATTGAGTTTCCTGCATTCTGCCTGACGAATCAGAGCCAGGGTTTAGGTAATACGCTTTTCTTTATAAGCACTACGAGGTCTTTAAAAATGTAGAGATAAACTAAAAAATACGCAAATGCTGCAAGAGCATATGCATAAGTAGCTCCGATAAGTCCGTACCGGTTTACCAGGACAAATGAAAGCGTGAGCAAAATGATATGAAATAACAGATCTGCTTTGAGCCCGGATCTGAACATTGCTTTAGAAGCAATGAGATAAGCCAGAATCATGGCGCATACTTTAAAGAAATCACCGATCATCTGAACGCCAAAAAGATCCCGCATGGGCTTGAACGTTTCAGCAAGTAATAAATGAATGATCAGATCTTTACAAAGCCATATGCTTGTGCAGATCATCAACATTGCCGGAACTATCCGAAGGAATGCCTTTCTCATTTCTTTTACAAGTTCATGGGTTTCTTGAATTTCAGACAGTCGCGGAATGAAGTATACGATCAGGATATTTGTAATAACAGCGAGATAACGGTCGGACAGGCTAAACATGGCTTGCCATAAACCGGAATCCTGAATGGATAATTTTCCTTCTACGTGCTCTCTTATGATGTACATGGTGCACATCCAACTCGACGAAGTGATGGCGGCAAACATCCCGTACTTTATGAGTTTACGTGCCAGTAATCTGTCAATGGAAGGATTGAAGTATTCTTTATTGAGCAGCTGTTGCCGTTTTAGGAATAAGATTCCCGTAAGAGTAACAAAAACGCCATACAGTGCATTTGAGAACAGAGCGCCTGAAATCCGGAACTCATATATAAAGTAACTTGTAAATAGGAGATTAAGAAGAGCCGCACAACTGTTTACCATGCTTAGGGTTTTGATTTGCCCCAGGCCGTTCAAAATTCCGGTAATAAGGATTTGCGATGAAATGATAAAAAGAAACAAGCCATAAAGCAAAAACACAGTTGTAAAATCTTCTCCGTTAAAAGCAAAATGATTCAGCCAGTGATAGCTCGAAAACAGTATCGCCATGCCGGCTAAACTTCCACGCATAATGATCCCAAAAGCCGTATTTATAACTTTTTTCAATTGAGTTTCATCATTTTTGTATTCGGCTACATATTTAACGATTCCCACAGAAATGGATGCTGTCGACAAGATGAAAAGCAGGCCACTGATGTTTGCAAATTTTCCGATATAGGCAGTGCCTACCGGCCCGATCAGTTGAGCGGATATCTTCGTAATTACCAAGCCTGTGATCAGATTGATCGTTGAGTATATTCCGCTCCACAGGCTCGATTTATAAAAATTCATACCCTTTTTCTCAATTATTTGAATTCGCTAGAATTTTTGTTTCCGGATAATGACTTTGAGTCAATTTCATGGCAAGAAAAGGGGACAAACGGATCATGCCGGATTCACTTAAGTTTAGCAGGGCATTCAGGATATGCGCAACCAGGCGTTTTAGAAATCCCCGATAATGCGTATTGTAAAATCCATTAATTTGTTGGAATCTGAATCCGGAATGTTGCGCTGCGGCAGCGTATTCTTTGATATCTACCAGGCGCTCCACCCATGCGCCGGTATAAGGGTCGCAGGTGTTTGATGGATGGGGAAGCGGCGCAGGCATGTTGCCGCTGTTGATATAACTTTGTACTCTTGCGAGGATGTCCTTTTCAGCGTAACCCCTGTTGTTTTCTGCCAGTCTAACAATTGTTAGTTCATCGAGTTCAGGAAAGCGCATCCGGATCATTTCGGACCTTATTTTCATGCCACAATTTTGGATATCTATACGCGGGTCGTCCATATCCATTTGGCTTCCGATATTTTCATATTGGTAGTGGATCTTTTTATGAATTCGTCGGACGATCGGATGATGTGTATTGGCTGATGTGGCAAAAAACAAATTGAAGCCAGGCTTGCCTATTTCATGCAGTTGCCTGAATAGCTGATGGAAGTCCGGTATGTGTTCAATCACATTTCTGGAGGCAAGTCCATCCGGCTGTATGTGCTTTTTATGACAATATGCTAATAGAGCTTCGGTATCGCCAAGTACATAATGGTCGGGATTTAAACCAAGCTTGTTCCCAATGTGTTCTACACCCTCAAGATACTCTTTGCGCAGATCATGGCAAATGCATTTTGCGCCCATTTTCTTTACCAGGAAAGCAAAAAATCCAATTCCCGTGCCATGGTCTATGATACACAATTCATTCCAGTTTTTATCTGAATCACGTATCAGATGATACAGGATGAATGCATTGCATTCACTGACATAATTCAGTTTTCCCAAATCAAAGCGGTAATAAGCCTTTACGCCCTCATTGACTTCTAGGCTGTCGATATCCAATTGCCGCAATTCTGCTTCAAGAGACCGGGCTGCGGACAAGATTTCCTTATAATTTGTATTCACCGGAATGTGATAGGGTTAGTCAAGAAATTGCCTGTGCCAAAGTTCTGCATTGATGATTCTCCAAAGCTCGTTGACCCCAAATGCGGATGGATCTTTTTCAAAACGATCTCTGATTTTGTGACCAAACAAATAGCTTCGACTCAGGAATGTATCGGAGTGAAGAATGTCACGCACGTCATTTTTTAAAATTCCCAGGGTCCATTCATCTGTTGGTGTGCCAAAGCCAATCTTATCCAACCGATTCAGGATGATGTCCGGGACTTTGCCTCTCATGGAGTTCCTCAGAATATATTTAAGCGTGCCATGATGAATTTTAAGGTCGGGAGGAATCCTGAAGGCGAGTTCAACCAGGCGGTGATCCAGAAAGGGTACGCGGCTTTCAATGGAATGTGCCATTGAATTGCGATCTTCCCATCGCAACATATGTGGAAGGTGTGTTTGCGTAACAGAGTGGTAAAGTGCGTTGGAGATATAAGAAATACCGGATTCATATTTTTCCTCTTTCACCTGATCCTCTTGTGGATAGAATTCGGACGTCGCATACTTGGAAAATTCAAGTTTGCGCAATTTTATACGGTCGTTTTTGAGGCAATGCCATGTCAAATAGACCTGGGCAGCTAATGCGCGAAGACCTTGTGATTTTCGGAGAGGCAGCAGATTGGCGAAGAATTCAATATACTTCTTTTCTCTGACGAGCTGTGCCAGGAAGTATTTCATAAAATAGGGATAACCCGCAAACAACTCGTCCCCCCCCTGGCCATTGAGCAGCACGATAATTCCTGCGTCACGAACATTTCTGTAGTTTTGAAAAGCAGAGAACGGACTGGCACTCGTCGCCGGTGCATCCAGCTGATAAATCCACTTTTCAATTTCCTGCAGACGGATACGTTCATCGGCAGTATAAAAACTGCTTTCGAATCCGCCCCGATCCAGAACAGCCTGGATGTAGGATCTTTCATCATATCCCTTTCCTTCGTAAAAAACAGAAAATGTCCGGATACGCGTATCTGTAAGGTCTCGGGCCACACAGGCAATACTGGATGAATCAATTCCTCCACTCAAAGCGATACCTAAAGGGACATCGCTGCGAAGGCGCAAGCGCACGGAATCCGCTAAGATTGTATAAATCTGTTCTTCTGCTTCCTTTTGGTTCAATAGTTCAGACGCATCAGGGAATGGAAGCGTCCAGAATTTATGGATGTGCAATCCATGAGCATCGGCAATCAGATAAGAACCTGCAGGTAATTGAAGGATGTCAGTGAAAAAACTGTTTGGCTTTTCAAACAGAGACTGATCCCGAAGGAAGTGAATCATACTTTCTTCGTGAAGCGTTGCGGCAATAGCTTTGCTTTTTATAAACTGTTTCTCTTCAGAACCCCAGAGCAGACGGAATCCATCGAAAAAATAAAGGAATGGTTTAATTCCAAGCCTGTCACGAGCAGCAAACAATCGCTTTTTAATATCGTCATAAATGACAAAAGCAAACATTCCGATAAAGCGATCCAGGCAGGTTATATCCCACTGAATATAAGCTTGAAGCAATACTTCAGAATCGCTCTCTGTTGCGAAAACGTGTCCTAGTGCTTTGAGCTCCTCACGTATTTCCCTGTAATTGTAAATTTCACCGTTAAAACTTAAGACGAATTTATAGCCGGGATCATACATAGGTTGATGGCCCTTTGACGAAGTATCAATAATGGAAAGCCTGCGAAAGCCGATCCCAAGGTTTGATTCTGTTCTTTCAGGTAAAAGTGAATAGAGGGATTTAATTTCTGCCACGCTGTCACTGCCGGCATGGGAATTGATTTTTCCCGATGAGGTATGGATCAGAACATAACCTTCGTCATCCGGTCCTCGGTGTCGGATGAGTGAATTCATTGCAGCCAGGATCCCTGGTTCAATGGGACGTCCGTCCAAATGGTATATTCCCGATAATCCGCACATGGCTTACAGGCAAAGGTAATCATGCAATTGCGTCCCTTTATGCACATGCTGCCTTCAGAATCTCTAAATTTGGACTTTGGAATGAATTTGAAATGCAAAAAAACCTGAAAAGGGTACTTATCATCAGTTATTACTGGCCTCCTTCCGGGGGTTCGGGTGTCCAACGCTGGCTCTATTTTGTAAAATATCTGGGGGATTTTGGTTGGGAGCCAATCGTCTATACTGTGGAACGGGGAGAATATCCCTATTTGGATGAAAGTCTTAAAAACCATATTCCTGAAGGGGTTCAAGTGCTTCGACGCCCTATTTGGGAGCCATATGTCTATTACCGGCGTCTCATCGGAGCCAAAGCGCCGGTTGACCCGACAGTTTTAGCGGGCTCATCCAAAAAGAACTTCACGAGAACATTGGCATTGTGGATTAGGGGAAATTTATTTATTCCTGACCCGAGGGTGTTTTGGGTGCGCCCGTCGGTTCATTTTTTGAATAAGTGGATGCAAGCAAATCCTGTTGACCTTATTGTCAGCACTGGCCCTCCACACAGCATGCATCTGATTGCGCAAAAGTTGAAGCATCGTTGCAATATTCCCTGGCTTGCAGATTTCCGGGACCCATGGACCGGAATTTTCTTTTTCGATCAGTTGCATTTAAGTTCATTTGCAAAATGGATGCACCACAAATTGGAGAAAGAAGTTCTTGAGGCAGCAGATGAAATAGTAACGGTAAGTCCGCATTGTGCAGAAGGTCTGGCAGCTATTTCAAATAAACCTATCCAAGTTATTACAAATGGTTACGATCCGTTTGAAATACCAGTAGTTAAACACCATCCGGATCGCATTACAATGCTGTATACCGGTGTTTTGACCAAAGACCGCAATCCTGCTCTGCTCTGGTCAGAACTGGGTCGCTATTTAAGGCAAAATCCCGGTTTGGCACAAAGAGTTGAATTGGTTTTTGTGGGAAATGTGGATCCGTTTATTTTTCAGGAAATTGAATCTCATGGAATGGGGGGCTGTCTACGTATTCATAAGCCCATGCCCCATAAAGAACTCCAAGGGCATCTTGCGAATGCCTCCATATTAATTCTCGTTGGTGTGGCTGGACAAAAAGGGGTGGTCACAGGAAAGCTGTTTGAATACTTGTTCCTGGAGCGTCCGGTTCTGTCTATATCACCATCTGGCGGAGATCTGGAGTTGATTCTTCAACAAACGGGTTGTGGAATTAATGCAGATTTTGATGATTCCAAAGCCATATACGAAGCAATTGAAAAAGTATTCCAATGGATTTCAACAGGTGGATTCCGACCCAATCGGGAAAATATTCAAATGTATTCAAGGAGAAAACTTACGGAGCGTCTGGTGCAATGTATGAACCGGATGATTACATGATTTGCATTTAACTATTCCGATCTCCTCGTGATTATTTTTTTTCGGTGTCCTTCATGCTATTTTGAAATTCTTTATAGCCTGCAAAACCCAGAAGCCCGATGAGTAACATGGAACAAATCAGAGAAAGGTTCTTACCGATGAGGAAAGAAGCAGGTTTGAACTCCATAACCACTTCATGTTTTCCCGCAGGAATTTTTGCAGCACGCAATACGTAATTTGCTCTGCATAGAGGACTTTCTTTACCGTCAATAGTCAATGTCCAACCCAAATCCGGTCCATACCACACTTCGGAAAAGACCGCAAGCTGATCTGTTGCAGATTCTGTTTGATAAACGAGTTTATTAGGTGAATGAGAACTCAGTTGTATGGTGCCGGAACCATTGAAATTATCTGCTCCAATATCTTTCTTGAAATCCTCGTGTACGATTGCGGTTGTTTTTAGATTGTGATTTGCTAGAGCCGCAATTTCTTCATCCGGAGTTTTTACCCAATTGATCTGACTGACAAACCAAGCAGGCCCATTTGCGGCGGGATTAGCCAATGGAATTTCCTTGCCGGCCTGACCAAGTATGTAGTATTTTGTATTCAACATATTCAGTACTTCCAAAGAGGCAAGGATCTGCGTGACTGCACTATCAGATCGGGCCGTTTGAAGCTGGGTGGACAAACGGTTGATTTCATCCTGAAGCTGTCTGTCAATGATGTCCTGGTATCGCTGCAGTTTCGCGGGGTGGTAGCCTCCTATATTGTTGTGAAAAAAGGAAGGAAATGAGCTGTTGAAAGTGTTCACTGTCAAATCAAGGATTCTGTAATAGGATTTATCTTGTAAGATTTGACTATCCACAGTTCTGGGTTTTTGGCCTGCTTCCTTTTTGGATTTAGAAACAAAATCTTCTTTGTGAACATATCGTGTGGCAATCCCTCCAAGGTCAAAAAGGAGGATCACGGAAAACGTTCCGGCCATCACATTGGTCTTTATTTTATTTTGCAAATTCAGCCAAAGTATACCTGCGCATGCAAGGATGAGGAAAAAGGATCTGAAGGCATCTTTTTGCAGAAGTGATTTTCGATCTTCGATCAGAGCATCCAGGCTGAATCCCTGGTTTACATAGTTTGGATCCGTAGGGTGTTCAAAACTAAAAAAGCCACTGCCCAATAGAGCGACCACCAAGCAGATTCCACCTGTAATCCCGGCACTGTAATAGAGTTTCTTTTTCAATTCCTCCGCATTGCGATCAGATTTTATCCATTCATGAATCGCAAGCATACCCAATATGGGAATAAAGTAAGAAACTACCGATAGGACGCTACTGGGCGCTCTGAATTTACTATATAGCGGAACGTGGTCAAACATGAACCGATTCAGAATTTCAAAATTCTTTCCCATCGAAAGCAAAAGTCCAAAGGCTGCGGCAAAAGCAATCCACCATTTCAGCGGGCCTTTTACAATAAATAAGCCAAGCACGAACAAAAAACAAATGAGCGCACTGAAATAGAAGGGGCCGCTGGTAAAAGGAAGATCCCCCCAATACAATGGAGCCTGCATGCGTTTTGGTGCCTGATATCCTTTCTTTTTTAAATCTTTTACAGTCGCAGAAGAAGCATCTATGGGTTCGGAAGTTCCACCTCCGGCTGCTCCGGGAATAAGGCAGGATAAAAGATCTTGTGTGCCATTACTCCAGTTCATGGCATAGTCCCATTGCAGACCAGCCGTATTGATATCATCCTTGCTTTGATCCGCTTTTGTCTGCAGGATATGTCCTCCGCGCATAGTTTCTTTTGCATATTCATAAGTTGGTAAAATCGAACTTGCAGAAGAAAGGAAAGCGAGGATAAGAACAACTGTTAGCCAAGCGGAAGGTATGACAAATGAAATTAATTTCTTCTCTCTAAAATAATAGATGAAGTACGAAAGAATGAGCGGCAAAGCTAAGAGGAAGGTGTAGTAGCTCATCTGAACATGGTTGTTCAAAATGTTGATTCCCATGCCAAGGGCAAAGAGGGCCGAGCCCTGAAGGTATTTAGATCGGTAGGCCTGAATCATACCGGAGAGGATAAAGCCGATCATGCCAAGCACAATTAATTTTGGCAGGTGTCCGGCTTCCCAAACGATAAAATTTCCTGTTACCATAAAGGTGGAAAGGCTTCCCATGAAAGCAAATGGAATGCTCAATCCTAAAACGAGATAAAGAACATAAAAGGATAGTGCACACATAAAGAAGATGGCCACCGGCCCTGTCAGGAATCCCAGGCTAAGTACTTTTTGCACATAGTTTAAGAGATTGTAATTCATCGGAGTGGAAATCTGAAAGGCGGGCATGCCGCTAAACATGGTTCCGGTCCACAATGCCGGGTCGCCCGGATGTTCCTTATTGTAATCCAGTATTTCTCTTGCGGAACCTTGCCAGGAAAGGACATCTCCCTGTTGCATCACCTTGCCTTCCCAATGCGGCATAAAAAAATAGGAGATGATGATCAGGAATAATAAAATGCAGGCAAGATGGGGAAGTAGCTTCTTAAACATTGGGTTTGCCATATTTGAGTTTTAATAAGGTCATTATAAAGCCGTTCAAAAATTCAGATACCTGTTGCCATTTCAGATCCAAAAAGGATTGACAAAGTAACTACAGGAAATCATAAGTTCAAACGCAGCATTTCAGGTTTTATTCAAATGCATCGGGTGATTCATGCAACTTCCTGTGATGAAGATAGAAATTTATCTCAAGCTGGCATTTATTTCCTCGAGGATGGACAAATCAGGCATGAGGGTATTTTGATCCAGCTTATTCATTGGCGTGTCTGATGTGTTTAACAACTGATGAAGTTCTGGTGCGGATTCATTCAGGTAAATTAAACCTGTTAGAATTTCTCCTTTCTCATAAGCGCTATGAAGAGCGTGCACTGCGGAGTCTTTATTTGTTGGATCCCATTCAGGATGAACTTTAGCAAGTTGCAGGATGGAACCATCATGCATCTTTACGTTTTTCATTTCTCCGCTTTCATAGGAGGTGGTAATTTCATTTGCATGAGGTACAAAATCTATCGTTGAAGTGGCCTCAATATGTTGGCGGACATAGTCGTATGATTTCGTGGAGCCAACGTTGTTATTGAATGTAACGCAGGGAGATATCACATCAATGAGTGCAAATCCGGGATGCGAAAAGGCAGCTTTAATCAAGGGGATCAGTTGAGTTTTATCTCCTGAAAAACTTCGTGCGACATAGCCGGCACCCAATTCAATGGCAAGTCCTGCCAAATCTATATTCTGAAAAGCGTTTACGCTTCCGGCTTTGCTCTTTGAACCCCGGTCTGCAGTCGCTGAATCTTGTCCTTTTGTAAGTCCGTAACAGCCATTATTCATTACGATGTACGTGATGTTCAGATTTCTGCGAATCAGATGGATGAATTGACCCATTCCAATGGATGCGGTATCTCCATCACCACTGACGCCAAGGTAGATGAGATCTTTGTTGGCAAGATTTGCTCCGGTTGCGACAGAAGGCATTCTTCCATGTACAGAATTAAACCCATGCGAGTGGCCAAGAAAATATGCCGGTGTTTTTGAACTGCATCCAATGCCCGATAGTTTAGCAAGGCGATGCGGTTCTATGCTTAGATCAAAACAAGCTTGAATGATAGCAGCGCCTATTGAATCGTGACCGCAACCTGCGCACAATGTGGACAGGGAGCCTTCATAATCTTTTTTATGATAGCCCAGTTCATTGATTGGAAGATCGGGATGTCTGAAATTGGGACGTTGGAATGTCATAGTTCGCGTAATTTAATTAGGAGTGTATGCGTATTTTGCCGATGATGTGAAGTGACGAAGTCGAGTGAGCCGGGGTCATAGATTTTAGTTGTTTTCCCAAGATTATAGGGAGTTCAGGACATTCGAATGGTTGAGCACATAATCTGCAATTTGAGACTGAATATTTTTTGCAGTTACGGGAAGGCCATCGTAGTTGAGTACTTTAATCAGTTTATGTGGTGGAATTTCCAGTTCATTGATCAGGATGCTGCGCATCTGGGCATCTCTATTTTGTTCAATTACAAAGATGCGTTCATGAGTAGCAATAAAGTCTTCCACTTCTTTGGAAAATGGAAAGGCACGCAAGCGGAGAGCGTCCAACAGGATGCCTTCTTCTTTTAGGTAGTCTTTGGCTTCGAGAGCTGAGTAACTGCTTGTTCCAAAAAACAACATACCCCAATTTGAAGTATTTTCATCCTGATAGACTTCTGGTTTTGGAACATATTCTTTTATCGTTTCCCATTTTTTGCTCAGACGGTCCATGTTTCTTTTATATGCGGCACTGTCTTCAGTGTATACCGCATATTCGTCTCGAGAGGATCCTCTGGTGAAATACATTCCTTTATTGGGATGTGTGCCGGGAATGGTTCGATAGGGAATGCCATCCCCATCTACATCCAGATATCTTCCGAAACGGCTCATTTGTTCCAGTTCGTCCGCAGTTAACACCTTTCCGCGATGATACTTATAACGTGCGTCCAGTTTCAGAGGTTGCGATATATGGTCATTCATACCTAAATCCAGATCGGACATTACGATGACCGGAGTCTGAAGTTGTTCTGCAAGGTCAAAAGCCATTATGGTGAAATCAAAGCATTCCTTTGGCGAAGATGGAATTACTAACACTTGTTTGGTGTCTCCGTGTGAAGCATAAGCGGCGATCAGAAAATCCGACTGTTGCGTTCTTGTGGGCATTCCCGTGGAAGGACCCGAGCGTTGGACATCGATGAGCACGGCGGGGACTTCTGCAAAATATGCCAGCCCAAGAAATTCCTGCATGAGGGATACTCCGGGGCCACTCGTCGCAGTGAACGCACGCGCTCCGTTCCACATGGCTCCAATAACCATGCCCAGGGCTGCAAGCTCATCTTCTGCCTGAACAATGGCGTAATTGTTTTTTCCGTTTTTTGGATCTACGCGGTATTGTTCTGCATATTCCGTAAAAGCATCCACTACTGATGTGGATGGAGTGATGGGATACCATGCAGCTACTGTTGCGCCGCCGTAGATGGCTCCAAGGGCACAGGCTGCATTCCCTTCAAAAAGGATTTGATCTTTGAGTAAATCTCTTTTTTCAAGTTGAAAGGGAAGCGGGCAGGAATAATGCTCCAAAACATATTTTCGTCCTAAATCCAATGCATGGTGATTCGGAGCAATCAGTTTTTCCTTACCCTGAAATTGTTCTGCGATGATCCCTTTCAGGATATCCATATCCAGGTTGATTAAAGCAGTTAATGCACCGATGTAAAGGATATTTTTAAATAGAAGCCTTTGTCTTGGATCCGAGTATTCACGGCCGGTGATTTCGGTTAAAGGAATTCCAATATAGTGAAGGTCTTCCCTCATGAATTCCTTGTGTAGTGGCTTGGTATTATCATAAATGAAGTAGGCTCCGGATTTTAATCCTGCAATATCCTGCTTCATACTTTGCGGATTGACGCAAATTAAGATGTCCACACCTTCGCGCCGGCCGAGATATCCTTTTTCACTGATCCTGACCTCATACCAGGTGGGAAGTCCTTGGATATTAGAGGGGAAAATATTTTTTGGCGTAACAGGTATACCCATCCGAAATACGGCTTTTGCAAACATATTGTTTGCACTGGCACTTCCGGTGCCATTTACGTTGGCAAAACGAACTACAAAATCATTGATCACAGGATGTGTTTGCATGAACCTGCTTTAGTCACTTGATAAAAATATTTTTGCATATCCCAGGCGGATGTGGGGCAACGTTCTGCACACAGACCACAATGGAGACAAACGTCTTCGTCTTTGACCATAATGCGTTTTGTGGGCAATGCATCAGAAATATAAAGATCCTGGCTCAGATTTTCTGCAGGAGCACTTAATCTGCCGCGCAATTCGGATTCTTCCCCGTTTTCGACAAATGAAATGCACGAAGTGGGACAGATGTCCATACATGCATCGCATTCGATACATCTTGAGCTGGTAAAAACAGTTTGTATGTCGCAATTTAAGCACCGCTGGGCTTCTTTGAAGCCGGTTTGCAGATCAAATCCAAGCTCCACTTCCTTTTTCCGGTCGCGCAGTGTGAGGGCTTTCTCGGCCTGAGGAACTACGTATCTCAAATCATCCACGACAGCACTATCATATGCCCATTCGTGGATTCCCATTTTTTGTGCAATCAGATTGGTAGTTGGCGGGAGGCGGTCATTCAGGTCTTTTCCCTGGCAATACAAATCTATGGAGATAGCGGCCTGATGCCCTTGTGCAACTGCTGTGATGACGTTTTTAGGTCCCAGGGCAGCGTCTCCTCCAAAAAACACCTTTGGCAAGGTAGACTGAAAGGTTTTTTCGTTTAATTCGGGGAGCTCCCATTTATTGAATTGAATTCCAAGATCTCTTTCAATCCAGGGATAGCTGTTTTCCTGTCCAATAGCAAGCAGTACTTCGTCCGCTTCGATAAAAACGTCTGCTTCACCCGTTGGGATCAATTGTCGCCTGCCATTTTCGTGGATAACTTTAACTTTTTGGAATGTCATTCCTTTAAGAACGCCATCCTCCACAACAAAGGACAAGGGTACATGGCAATCCAGGATGGGGATATCTTCATGTTGTGCATCTTCCTTTTCCCATGGGGAGGCCTTCATTTCGGCAAATGGACTTCGCACTACCACTTTGACATCCTCGCCTCCCAATCTTCTGGATGTCCGGCAACAGTCCATTGCCGTATTTCCACCACCGACCACAATAACCTTTTTGCCGATTTTGTGTGTGTGCTCAAAGGCTACATTTGCAAGCCATTCAATTCCAATGTGGATTCCTGATTTAGCGTCCCAGCGGCCCGGCAATTCGGGAAGGTCTTTTCCCTTTGGAGCCCCTGTTCCTACAAAAACGGCATCGTAATTCATGGCCAGCAGCTCTCTGAGACTTTTGACATATGTTTTAAAATGACAGTGAATTCCCAGGTCCAGGACAAAATTGACCTCTTCGGTCAAAACCTCATCCGGTAATCGGAAAGATGGAATCTGACTGCGCATCATGCCACCTCCAAAATCCTGTTCGTCGTACAAATGGATTTCATAACCCAGGGGAGCCAGGTCTCTTGCAACCGTCAAAGAAGCTGGACCACCACCCACCAGGGCAATTTTCTTGCCGTTGGAGTTAAAGGGGCCTTTGGGCATATGTTTTTTTACATCGCCTTTAAAATCTGCTGCGACCCTTTTTAGCCTGCATATCGCCACAGGTTCTTCTTCAATCCGACCGCGACGGCATGCTGGTTCGCAAGGGCGATCGCAGGTTCTGCCCAGGATTCCGGGAAATACATTCGACTCCCAGTTTAGCATATATGCCTCTGTATATTTCTCAGCGGCTATGAGTCTTATGTACTCGGGTACAGGTGTATGCGCAGGGCAGGCATATTGGCAATCCACGACCTTGTGAAAGTATTCGGGATTTTTAATGTCAGTAGGCTGCAATTCTTAGATTTTTGGTAAAGTTCACAAAGATATAAACGGATTCCATTTATGCTTTAATGAGGCAAAAGGAAAGCCTCGGGAATATGAATTTGGTTTAAAAGAAAGGCGTTTTGTCTCCCCAAGGAGCTCTTTCCGATTTGCGGGAAGAAGCCTGAAAGACATTGTGATTGCGAGTTTTGCAGGTGGTGAAGAAAATGAATTCCAAAAAAATAAGGAGCTGCCGTTTACAAATTTTGTTCGGCAGCTCCTTCTACATACCATTAATCACTTTTTACTAGCGCCAAACCGGATTAAACTCGGTACGACGGTTGCTTTGGCGGCCAGTCTTTGTTGAATTGTCCCCAACTGGCTTCGAGGAGCCATAGCCGGACGACTTCAGACGATCCGCCGAAATTCCTTTTTTAACCAGGTAGTCAAGACATGATTTTGCTCTTTTTTCTGAAAGCTTTTGATTGTTTTTTGCATCACCGACATTGTCTGTGTGCCCTTCAATACTTAGATTCATTTCAGGATAACTCTTTAAGACCCCGACCACATCATTTAATAATTTGTACGAAGCCGTGGTTATGACTGCAGTTCCTGTCCGAAATTCTACAGCCCGCATTGCGATATCCAGTTTTTTCTTGTCTTCGACCTTTATTTCCGGGCAGCCCATATTTGAGGCCGGCCCTTTGGTGTTTGGACATTTGTCCACATTGTCTGTAATACCATCGCCATCCGTGTCAGGACAGCCGTTTATTTTACCAGCAAGATCGGGACAGGGGTCAGAGGCATCCGGCACTCCATCCTGGTCGCGATCCGGAGGGCATCCCATGTTGGAAGCCGGACCCGGGACGGTGGGGCATTTGTCATCTTTGTCGGCAACGCCATCTTTATCACCATCAGGACAACCTTTTAAGGTTCCCGGCTTGTCCGGACAATCGTCATTTTTATCAGCAAAGCCATCTTTGTCTTTATCAGGACATCCCTTGATAGTACCTGCAACATCCGGGCACTCGTCGTCGCGATCATATACGCCATCTCTATCCCTATCAGATGGGCATCCGAAATTCTCCGGGACTCCGGGCTCATTTACGCATCGGTCTGACTTGTCTGCGATACCATCCCTATCTGAATCAGGACAACCGTTGATGGCTCCTGCCTGTGTGGGACATTCGTCGTTTTTGTCTGTTATTCCATCCCCGTCGGTATCTTTTCCGCGCAGTATAAATTTAATTCCTATAGCGTGTTGCCAACTGTCGTAGCCCTCATCAAAGAAAAACCGGTAATCAGTTTGGGCCGTCATACTCGTCTGGTCATTTACGCGGAGCTCAATACCAATGCCAAGAGGAACATGCGCATAGAGATCGTCAAAAGACAGTTCCGGGGTAACTATTCCAATTCCTCCGTAAATAAAAGGGGATAAACTTCTTCCCTTGTAAAAATGTAAGTTGACAAGTGCATCCAGGCCAACATACACTTTTTTTCTTGTGTAGGAAGTTACGGACTTGGTAGCTTCATCGTAATTTGGAAAACGTACATACCCGATGCGAAGAGGCATGCTTGAGGAGAACAGATTGCTGTATTGCCTGTGAAAACCAAGCTCCACGCCCTGGTCTAAATCTTTGAAAACATCCTTTTGGTCGTTGTTGGGAGCATGATAATTAAATCCTACATACCTCACAGAGAGACTGTTTTTCTCTAAATTGGATTGGCCGTATGTGATTTGAATGGAAATCAAAACCGCCATGGTTAAGTTTAAAATGATCCTTTTCATAAAAATTATGGTTCTAATTAAAATTGGTTGTTCAAATATAGTACAGGAATGTGCAATATATCCTACTCCGTTTTGCTTTTAACCAAATATCAGAAACTAGCAGATGGCAGTGTAAGCCAATTTGAATATGTTTTTCAATTGGAAGTGAAATTATTATAAAAACACATTCAGGAAAAGTATCATTTTTACCTTTTAATAATTTGAATGTCCAGGTTACACAGGAATTTGATTGATGCCATTCATGAAGTAGTCCAAAGATGCATCGTGGAAGGAGCATCTGCCGATAAGCTAATTGAAAAAAAACTAAAGGAGAATACCAAATGGGGTTCACGGGACCGTTCGTTCATTGCAGAAACATCTTATGAAATCATCAGATATTATCGGCTTTACGAATTTCTGATTGTTCCGGATACAGATGTATATAAAATTATTGGAAGCTACTTTATCCTGAAGGGCATTCCACTTCCGGCCTGGGATATCTTTAGTAATTTGGAGGCAGAGCGCGTGCAACAAAAATACCATGAAGCGAAAAGTCAGTTTAATGTCATCCAATCCTATCCCGATGCACTTGTACAAATTGTGCAAAAGGAAATTCCCTTGAGCTGGCAGGATGAACTGCTCGCGCTGAATGAAAAATCCAAATTAATCCTGAGGGTGAATACCCTTTGCACAACAAAGTCAGCTCTTGTCGAAACCTTGTCAAAGCAGGGACACGAGATGAAATCCATTAACGGAATACCGGAGGCATTGGTAGCTACTCAGCGCTGGAATGTATTCGCGGATCCACTCTTTAAACAAGGTTGTTTTGAGTTACAGGATGCTTCCTCTCAATTGGTAGCAGCTTTTGCGGAAGTAAAACCAGGCATGCGCGTCATTGACGCGTGTGCAGGTGCAGGAGGTAAAAGTCTGCATCTGGCAGCTTTGATGCAAAACAAAGGCCGTATCCTTTCTATGGATATTGAAGAATGGAAATTAGAGGAACTCCGTCGCCGGGCCCGAAGAGCGGGTATTCAGATTATTGAAACCCGCCACATCACCGGAACCAAAGTCGTTAAGCGCCTTGCAAACAGTTGTGATCGCTTGCTGCTGGATGTACCCTGCAGTGGACTAGGGGTATTGCGGCGAAATCCAGATGCAAAATGGAAAATTGATTCGGGATTCATTGAACGAATGATAGATACGCAGAAGTCCATACTGCATTCGTATTCTTCGATGGTAAGGCAGGGTGGGAAATTGATTTACGCTACCTGCAGCATTTTGCCTTCGGAAAATTCAAAACAAATTTCATATTTTTGTGCGGAGCATCCTCATTTTCAATTAGAAGAAGAAAAGCACATCAGTCCGGCATTATCTGGCTTCGACGGATTTTATATGGCCAGGCTCATCAGACATTAACCCAAAATTCGATGATATGAAATGGTTGTTTACACTCGCGTTGAGTTTACTTGTATTTCACGCATTTAGTAAAACATGGATCGTTGGTCCATCAAGGTCCTATACAAAACCTAGTGCAGTGGCCTCTTTGGTCGCAGACGGGGATAGTGTATTAATTGACCCGGTGGAATACATCAAAGATGTCTGCATATGGAGGGCGAATCAACTTTACATTTCCGGGAATAATGGAGTTGCAAGCCTTAATGCGGATAATACGGCTTATGGAGGAAAAGCAATATGGGTGGTTGCCGGCAACAATACGACCATAGAACACATTGCCTTTAGCAATTGTACTGTAGTCGATCGAAATGGGGCAGGTATTCGGCAGGAAGGGATCAACCTGACTGTGCGTTATTGTCAGTTTTTGCATAATGAAGATGGTATCCTTGCCGGGGACAATCCGGAAAGTACAATAGTTGTCGAATATTCGGAATTTGCCTACAATGGAGCTGGTGACGGATATTCACACAACATTTATATCAACCATGTCAAAGCGCTGATATTTCAATATAACTATGTACACCATGCTTATTATGGTCATGAAGTAAAAAGCAGGGCTTATAAAAATGTAATTTTATACAATCGCATTACAAATGAGGACGGTGATGCCAGCTATGAAATAGATTTGCCTAACGGTGGTAAGGCGATCGTATTTGGAAATGTGATACAACAAAGTAAGTTTTCTGATAACAACACGATTATTTCCTATGGTCGCGAAGGATTGTCGAATCCGGCGCCTCATTGTTTATATGTGCTCCAAAACACAGTCGTAAATAATGAAGACAAAGGAATTTTCCTCAATGTGCAAACTAAAACGGATACAGTCGAATGTAGCAACAACATTGTTGCTGGAAACCTCAGCCTGATTAGTGGGATACCACTCGTTTTTACAAAGGAGCATAATATCATTCAACAGGATATTAGTTCCCTTAAATTCAAAGATGCCACAAACTATAACTATTACCTCGAAGCGGGATCTCCAGCTATTGACAGTGGGGGCATCCTCAGGGAGAATATCCTCGGTGTTGATCTGGGGCAATTGAAGGAATATCTGCATCCGGCGTCGTGGAAGAGTCGATACAACGATGGTGTGAGAGATGCAGGGGCATTTGAATTCCAGCAGGTGACTTCTGTCAGGGAACCAACTCCTGGCGTTCCATTAAAATTCAGACTTTTTCAGGAGAAAATTTTAATTGAGTCTTGTGCAAGCTGTGGGGACCATCCGATTGAGTTGCATCTTTATAATTTGGCGGGACAGATGAACCATTCCTTTAAGTTGCGAGTTGGTGAAGAGAAAAATATAATCCCGCTATCTCCTGGTTTTTATCTGCTCAACTTTAAATGGGAAGGTAGATTTTATTCAACAATAGCTCCGATAATGAATTAATCATTTCCCTTGTTGGAGAAAATTGGATGAAGCTGTGCAGATGCGTTCTAAAATTGAATTGGAATAAGTTAAGACCCGTCAAGCTGATAATTGTAGTATGAGTGAAACAAAATTGTTGGATAGGGCTCTGTTTTTTGGAGACCCTGAGATATCAAACGCAAAACTTTCCCCTAATGGAAAGTGGATGAGTTTTATGAAGCCCTACAAGGGAATCCGCAATATTTGGGTGAAGCGGACCAACGCCCCGTTTGGAGATGCCATTCCAGTCACATCAGACAGTCTGCGGCCCATCGGCAGTTATTTTTGGAGTCGCAATAGCTCACAACTGTTGTATGTTCAGGATCAGGGTGGGGATGAAAATTTTCAGGTTTATGCGGTTGGCCCCTTCCATCAGGCAAAGGAAATCATAGAAGTGCAAGCACGCCCTCTTACGCATTGCAAACATGCAAGAGTGTATATCTATGCGGTTGCCAGGTTAAAGCGCAATGTTTTATATATCGGCCTGAATGACCGCGACCCTTCTTGGCATGATTTATATCGCTTACGTACAGATACCGGCGAGCTAAAACTTTTGCGTAAGAACACGGACCGAATTACCAATTGGATATTTAACAGGAAAGATGAATTGCGTCTTGCGGAAAGAACAAATGATGATGGATCCACGGACTTATTGCGCATGGATGGAAAGCGCTCGGAGGTCATCTATCAATGCGGTCCTCTCGAATCCCTGCATTGTATTCAATTTCATGATGACGGAGACAGGATCTATCTCAACACAAATAAGGGAAAGGAGGTCGATCTATCAAGATTAGTGTTATTCAATGTTCATACTCTTGAGGAGGAGCATCTTGAATCAGATCCGGAAGGACGTGTTGATTTGGCTTCTGTTTCATTTTCAGATGTGGACAACCGCATGATTGCCAGTTATTATGAAGATGACCACCTTCGGATTTACTGGAAAGACAAGTCTTTTGAAACAGATTATCTCTTTTTAAAGGATCAATTTGGCCAAAAGGAAATATCCTTCAATTCAGGCACAAAGGATGAACGCAGATGGCTTATCGGAGTATACAGTGATACAGATCCTGGAAGTGTGTACTCCTTTGACAGGAAGACCCGCAGGTTAAAATTTCAATATCGACCGAGACCTTTGCTCAAAGAAGAGTATCTGTCTCCAATGGAGGTTATACACTATTCTTCATCAGATGGCCTGGATATTCCGGCTTACCTCACACTGCCGAAGGGATTGGCTGCTAAAAACCTACCCTTGGTAGTGAATCCTCATGGGGGCCCCTGGGCCCGGGATCATTGGGGATATCATCCGTATGCCCAGTTTTTTGCGAACCGGGGGTATGCTGTGCTTCAGATGAATTTTCGGGGTTCTACCGGATTTGGGAAAAAATTTTTAGATGCCGGAAATCGGCAGTGGGGTGATAAGATGCAAGATGATATAACCTGGGGCGTAAAATATTTAGCAGGTAAGGGGATAATTGATTCAAGCCGGGTGGCCATTTTCGGAGGCAGTTATGGCGGATATGCCACTCTTGCCGGAGTGACATTTACACCGGATGTGTATGCCTGCGCTATTTCATTTGTAGGCCCATCCAGCTTATTAACCCTTCTCGCTTCCATTCCTCCCTATTGGGAGGCGGGCAGGACAATGTTCCATCTGCGTATGGGTGATCCGAGAACTGCGGAAGGAGAGGCAGAGATGAAAAGACAGTCTCCTTTGTATTCTGTGGAAAAGATAAAAACACCTCTCATGATCGTGCAGGGTGCAAATGACCCACGCGTTAAAAAAGCCGAGTCCGATCAAATTGTGAAAGCCTTGTATTATTCTGGTAAAGAAGTGCGTTACCTCTGTGCAAAGGATGAGGGACATGGCTTTTCACATCCATTAAATTCAATGGCTTTTCTCGCTGCCGCTGAAAATTTTCTGTCTGCTCATTTGGGCGGCCGATTCCAGAGTGATATGCCGGAAGATGTTGCCGAAAAACTAAAACTCATGGAATGTTCTCCTGAGCTTCTCGACTCATAGAAAATAATTCCGATGCGGCCTTTTCAATTTCTTCTTTAAAAATATTCCAGGGTTCACTTTCCAATTCAGGGATACTAACAAACGTTTGTTTTTTTTTCGTTTTTGGGTCATAAAATTGAAGGCCACAACTGTACAGCCCAATGCGGTTTCCTTCCGGCAGGCTTATGGGGGCTCCATAATGGAAATCATTCCAGATTGGTAAACCTATATGAGACAATTGTGCCCGGATTTGGTGGAATTTTCCGGTTCTCAACTCAATCATAAGAAAACTCAACTGTTGTTTCCAGGAGAGAACCCTATAGGACAATACAGCCTCCTTCGCTCCCGGAGTCTTCGCGGATACGACGATCGCTTTGTATTGCTTGTCCGACTTTTTAAGAAAGTGCTTCAACGTAACATTCAGAGGTTCAGCGTTTCCCTCTACAATGGCTAAATAGAATTTTTTAACGGTCCTATTATGAAACTGATTGTGAAGTTCCTTCAGGATGCTTTGTTTCTTCGCGCAGACCAACAATCCCCCCACCGGTTTATCCAAACGATGTACCAACTGACAAATCAGTTGTTTTTTCCAGGGATAGGTTTCGCGAACATAAGCTTCGAGCAATTGTCTCAGATTTTCTGATCCGGCTGAGTCTTCCTCTGACACCAGACCAGCAGGTTTTCGGGCAATGATGTAATCCTCGTTTTCAAAAAACAGGAGATCTTTTATTGCCACGGGCATGAATACAGGCTTCAGACTGAATTCTAACGTATAAGGGTCACATTCCCATGAAAAAATTGGATTTCTCCGTTTTTCCATTCTAATTCGATCACATAGATATAGACACCCGGATCCATGCGTTCTCCATCCACAATTCCAGTCCATCCAAGGGTAGGATTCTTCGGATTTATATTTTCCGCATCATACAGTTGATTCCCCCAACGATCGAATATTTTCATAGATCGTATGGTATTGTAGGAATCTTCTGATACTACCGGAATGAAATAATCATTGATGCCATCTCCGTTGGGACTAAATACATTCGGAATCCAGATATTTCGTTTTATCACCACAAGTTTTATCTGGGAGGAAGACAAACATCCATTTTTATTTGTGACCGTAACGAAGTATTCGATGTCTTCATTGACGGCTTGCGCCACAGGATACAGACAATTGTCGCAATCCAGATATTTCGAAGGACTCCAACTGACACCAGCTATGGAGTCGTCAGGAATCGAATACATGGGTTGAAGTGCATAGGAATCGCCTGCGGATATTTTAACAAGCGGTGTAAGCTGTACATTGATCCCTGTGGGTGTCGCGATAGAAAAAATATTCTTCAGTTCACAACCATTGCGATCAACGACCTTAATTTCATGGGAGCCTCCCGTGTTGCCCTGGGTTTGGGTGCCGTTTAAAAGCTGTCCATCAATATAAAAACTCAAAGGCTTTTCACCTCCTGTACTTCCTGTGATATCGAGGTACCAGAGATCACCCGGACAATGTGGCTGCTTAACATCAAACATCAAGGCTGCGGGGTAATTGGTGTTTTCTGTAATAACAACAGAGTCCTGGTCGGAACATCCATTGTTTTTATTTTCTGCTTTAAAGTAATAAACACCCGGCTGGTCGATCGTGATGTTCAAGCCATTCGAGTTTCCAATAATATGGCCGTTACCGGTAGTCCACAGGAGCTGTTCTTTGCCGGATCCGGAAAATACCAATCCGCTGAGATTAAGCTGCCTTATTTTGCATGTCAGTTCATTGTTTTGCCCGGCATCTGTTCTCAGGTCGTTGATTTGGGTTACCTCAACAGAATCTGTAGACGTACATCCGTTAGTCGTGTTTGTGATATGAAGCAGGTATCTGCCGGCACTTCCGACGCGAATGTTAAGCTGGTTCGCAGGGCTGAGGATTGACCCTTGTGGAGTGGTCCAGAGGATTTGTTCGTTGCCGGCTGGGTTGAGGATTTTTCCGGAAAGCAAGGTGTCCAATCTTGCACAATTCAGAGCCACGCTTTTTCCTGCATCCGGATTAGGGAGTGTCACGTCTTCAAGTACTTTTACCCAACTCGTATCTGCGCATTTGTTGGATGTATCAATAACGATAAGGCGGTAATCACCAGATTTAAGGGCCTGGATGCGGTTGCTTTGTGCATTCCCGCTGTATTGGCCGTTATTGGTGTACCACTGATAAATAAAATCTGATCCCGAACTTGAGGAAGAGCCATCCAGCAAGATGGAATGGTTGAGACAATCCAGAGTGTCTGGATTTGCAATCCGGACAGTGGGTTTGGCAAGGTCTGCAAGCACATTGACGGCATCCTGTGAACTGCAACCATTGACGAGATCTCGCACCTGCAAAGTATAGGATCCCGGTGAAAGAGCGCGTGCATTATTTTGATTGGGGTTTCCAGATATTGTGCCATTAGTCGTGCTCCACTGATAGCTTATGGGATGTGTGCCACCTGAGTTTGCAGCTTGGAGATCTATCTGGAGGGTAGCACAATTCCAGATTTGATCTGTTCCGGCATTGGCAAGAGGCTTTAGCGTATCTATGAGAACCGTTACCTGGACGCTTGTACTGCAACCGTTGATACTGTCAAGTGCAAATAAGGTATATGTGCCCGCTTCCTGTACGGTAGGATTTAAGGAGTTCGCATTATTTATAATTTGGCCACCATTTGCTTTCCAGGAATAGTGGATGGGATTTCCTGTGACGGAGCTCACCATGCCGTCAAGTTGAATGTTCGTTTTAATGCAACTGAGTGTATCAGGTGATTTAATTGAGGCATTCGGCGCGCCCAGGTCAGGTTTGACCTCAATCTTTGCACTATCCGAACAAGCGTTTGTATTATTGGTGACGATCAAAGTGTATGTTGCAGGGTTTCGAACGGAGATTTGAAGACTGCCCTGCCCGGATGCTATGATGCCTCCATTGCTGGTCCATAAATAAGACATTCCGGGGCCCTTGGAGGAGCCGCTTGCATCAATGGTTTTTAATGTATCTGCGCATGTAAAAATGAGATCAGGTCCGAGGATGGCACTCGGGTGAGCGGTGTCGATTGGGATGAAAACGGAGTCCAGGGCACTACAGTGATTGGTGGTATCTGTCACTCGAATGAAATACCAGCCTGGTCCGTCAATGATTGGAAATAAGCTCTGCGCACCGCTCACGATTTTTCCATTGTTGGTAAACCAGTTCAGGCTGCTGGAGTCGGTTTTTGTGCCGCTTCCATTCAGTTGAATCTGCGTTTTGGCACAGTTAAGCGTATCGCTGTTTCCAGCTTTAACAGCGGGAAGTTTGCGCACATCATCTACAAATAAACTGTCGGAATACGAACAACCGTTCGCAAGATTCATAAGATTTAAAACGACCCACCCGGATTGGTTCACCTGCTTGCTGATGAGCATGCGCTCCTGGATGGGCTGAGCAATACTCGGAATTTTCCACGAATACAAAAGGGAGTCCGGTGAAGGGGAGGGGCTCGGACTTACATTGGCGATTGGGTTCAGACAATCAATGTTCAAGTTGGAGCCTAACTCAATGTAGGGTTGAGTGGTATCGATTTTAATATTCAGGTTTTTAATGGACGTGCATTTATTGGTTTTATCCGTCACCTTGAGTTGGTACAACCCGGGCACTTTAGTTCGCAGTGTGTCAATATTCCTGATTTTAGTGGTGTCTGGAAGTAACCATTCATAGGTAAATTTTGAAGTGTCAAAACGCGTGCTGAACAAACGGGCTTGTGCATTCCGGCAGTTGATGAGGCTGTCTCCTGCAGGGTTTGCATTTGGGTGGATCGTATCGGATACCACAACCGTTTGTATTTCCGTTTCACAACCCGAATCTTTGTCGATGATAACCAATTTATATACGCCTGCCTCAATGACATAAGCTGTGGGCTCGTTTTGGCCCTTTAAAATCTTATTGGCAGGAATCCAGTTGTAGGAATAATTTCCGGTTCCGTTTATTACAGCTCCTTTCAATGTTATTGTATCCAGATTGCAATTGGCAATGCCTTCCACATCCAAACTGCCTTCCAGGTCCTGAGATGGGTTTACTTCAATTTCAGCTTCTTCCTCACACTGGACATTGCCGTTTTTGTAAATCACTTTAATAAAATATTTTCCGGCGCCCTGCCCTTTTGCGCTAAGGCCATTTCCAGAAATTATTTTTCCACCTTCCGTTCTCCATTCATAGCTTATGTTGGGTCCTGCTGTAGAACCAATTCCGTTGATATCAAAGATGTCTGAAGAGCAGCGGGGAGGATTGGGTATTTGGATTTTTGCTTTCAAATCGACAATTTCTACCATCACTTCATCCTTGTCCATGCATTTTTCAAACATCTGTATGTCGTCGATGGCAAAATCATTTCCATAGCCGACGCCTGTTATTTCGCGAATGCACATTTCCACGGTTCCTCCGGTAGCTGTGAAACAACCCTCAAATTCCTGCCAATCGCAATTTCCTGCAGCCTGCACTGTTCCAATGGTAAAGCTCCCCGCGGAGGCGCTTAATACGCATGGGGCTACTGGATATACGCTTTGGACATAAAATCTGAATAAGTAGGTTTTGCCTGCAGTGACATTTACATTTTGACACCAGACCTTTGCGCCGGTGTTGGTATGCCCATCGACGATCAATTGGTTTCCGCTACCAGTAGTGTGATCACCGCAAGGTCCAAAACCACTATTGTAGGCCGGTGGATAAGTTCCGACACTCAGCCAGCCAGGTTGGAAGGTGCCGCCGGGTGTGCCGTAATTATATTCATGTGTAAATCCTGTATTCCCTGATTCAAAATCCCCATTGTTGATGAGATTAACAGAAGAAACGGCTTCAACGGTAAGGGTGTATTTATACCGGCCGGCAGGTGCGTTGACAGTAGGATCCAGAGCATTGGGATCACTGAGGTAGGTAGTCGGTGTCCAGTAGTATTTCATGGGAGTTCCGGAATAACTACCCTGTAACTGCGGAGGCATGGTAGGATCGCAACTGAAGACGTCCGGTCCGGCATCCGCGTCCAGTCCCGAGCATTGTGAATACCCTTTATGTGCAAATAAAAGGGCAATTCCTGTCAGATAGATATACACAAGTTTTCGGAACATGATCTCAGCTGATTTTAAATACAAACACTAAGATACTGATATTGTGATATGAAGGACCGGGATTGCCTTGGATGGTTTTTCGATTCAATATATTTTTAAAAGACTTTGGACGATATTACCCTTCATATAATCTGGGGTCCTTTTATAATCTAATGTGCTGATACAGGTAGAGATCCATATAGTTATGGGCTGAATTGGCAGCTGAAACTAACGATGTGAATAAGAGTACTCTTTTGAAGGAGATTTTGGAAAAAAAGCGATTTTCTTGCTAAATGAAGAGGCGATTTATGTGAACTTATTCACGTATTGCTTTCTGGGATTTAATGGCGTTCCTGTTGTCTGCCTATTCTTCGAGGAGATAAAGAAGATTGTCCTCAACCAGATACATCATAGGAGCTATGATGACGTTCGGATATCTAAGTCTGAGACGTTTGGTTTCGCTGAGGATAAAATGCTTTTCATTGCCGATTTCATGTATCGGTTCATAGTGGTAAAAATGATCCTCTGCCTCTTCCCGCGTCCAACCGGCATTGTTGATTAAACCCTGAATGAAAAGATCTTTTCGTGCCATCAAATTGACCATTCCGCAATTGTTGTGTCCTATCAGAACGAGGTGACGGACATTGCCTACTGCAATAGCATAGGAAACCCTGAATTCACTGTAGCGGAGATTTGCTCCTCCGGAGCGGATGATGTACGCAAAATTATCAGGTATGGATAAATGCTTCCGGTTATCCATACACATTCCAATGAGCAATTGTGCCTGGTGGTAATGTTGGTAGCTTTTTCCGAGGTTGTGATAGGCCAGCAAATCTGCAATGGGAGTATTCTTGTAGACCTCCGGGATGTTGTCGATTTGGTTTACTTTGAGGAGATCTGCAGACATCTTATAAATTAAATATAGCGCGTTTGAAGAACCAGTTTTTCAGTCCATTCCGGATAATGCTTGTGCTCAAGTTCCTGCACTTTTTTGCTTAGTTTTTCGGCATTGTCTTTTTTGTCGACTTTGCACGCAGCCTGGAAAATGATCTTGCCGCGGTCATACATTTCATTAACGTAATGGATGGTTATGCCACTTTCGGTGTCGCCCTCGTCCAAAACGGATTGATGCACATTCATGCCATACATGCCCTTGCCACCATGTTTTGGCAACAATGCGGGATGTATATTGATCATTTTCTGATCAAACATTTTGATCAGAAAAGGCGGCATCAATAAAAGGAAGCCCGCGAGTACAATGAAATCAATATCGTACAGATTAAGTAAAGCGATCATAAAGCTGTTGTTGGCAAGCAACGAACGATTGATCACAGAAAAGGGAATGTTGTGTTCTTTTGCAATATCCAACACCCCCGCTTTATTTGAATTAGAGACAATGAGTCCCACCTGAATTTCAGGATGGTTTTTAAAATGCTGGATCAGTTTAAGGGCGTTGGTACCGTTGCCGGAGGCAAAAATGGCTATGTTCCTTTTTTTCATAGGGATCGGCTTCGAATCAGGATTTAAAATAGCTGTTGTATTGATTTGAATTTGCGGGGTCTATTTTACTCATGACGTCTTTAATGTTTTGCTTTTCCTGGACCGTGCCTTGTTTGAATATTTCGATGATTTCTTTTTGCTTGGTGAAACCGAAAATTTTCATCAAATAAGTGTCCGGGTAAGAGGCATTTGCACGTCCGATATCGCTCATAATGCCGGATAAATTAGAACGCGATCCGGCAGGATCTTTTGACATGTTGTCCATCGCAAGTCTGTGGTATTCATAGTAGGCTCTGCGAAACAACTTCATCCGGGGATTCGTGAGGTTTTCAATGATAAAATACCTGTTATTGCGTTTGTCTTTTGCAGGAGACCAGGCATCATCTCCACTGCGAACATTTGATGGCAGACTATTGATCATATTATTGAGCAATTGAAGGTAACTTTCGCCCCCTTCAAGGCTAAAACTGTCATAATCGAGAGCGAGGATCAGATAGGCATAAAAAGTCAATACGGAAGAAAGATTGTCGTAATATGTTTCTTTTGAGTTCTCAAGATTTTTATAAGGGTCAAATTGAATGGGTATTCCCTTGTCGTGAATGTTGAGAAGGGGAGTTTCATAAGTCGAATTGAATACGGGCCTTGTCGCTTGTATCGAAAGATCAATGGAGAGATTGTTTTCACCCCGGTCTGCGCTGATGGCAACCTGAAAATTGCATTTAATGCGTTCATTGGGCTCAAAAACATCCTGAGTCCATTTCTGGCTATTGAGAAAGTCTTTAATATTTTTCTCAAGTTGCGTGACAATGGATTTATCGCTCAATCCCAGATTAGGAGCAATGACCCGGACTGTCGCATCTAATTCCTGGGCTCTGAGGATAGCTCCGGAAATGAAAACGAGTAGCGCAATACCTATGCAATTCTTCATGCTCTTTCTCTTTCAAATAAGGCTTGTAAAATAGATTTTGCAGCATCTTGCTTCGTCTGCAAATCAAAGGAAACAATTTTTCCTGAATTATCCAATATACTGATTTTGTTGGTGTCGAACCCAAATGCAGATTCACTGTCCTTGGGTGAATTGATAACGATCAAATCCATATTTTTGGTGTGAAGTTTTTTACTTGCGTTCTCCACGAGATGTTCCGTTTCAAGTGCAAATCCGCAAAGGATCTGATTGTCTTTTTTATGTTTTCCAACAAATTCAGCAATATCGATCGTCGGAACAAGTTGGATTGTCATGTTTTCCTGCCGGTCTTTTTTTATTTTTTCTTTGGATGTATGTGCAGGCTTGAAGTCCGCAACAGCTGCTGCCAAAATAAAAATGTCCGTTTGTTGGTGTTGTCGCTGCACTGCATTGAAAATATCTTCAGCGGATTGAGTGCGAATTAAAGTGAGCTGTGGATGGTTGGGCACAGGGATTTGCGTAGGACCCAGCACAAGGCAAACTTCAGCGCCCTGTTGCAGTGCCGCTTCTGCCAGACGAATGCCCATTTTGCCTGAAGAGTGATTGCCTATAAATCTTACAGGGTCAATGGCTTCATAACTCGGGCCAGCTGTTATCAGGATACGTTTTCCTTTAAATCGCTGAGCCTTGTCAAAATACTGCAGTACAAATTCAAAAATTTCAGAAGGTTCTGCCAATCTCCCCGGGCCTTCCAGGCCGCTTGCGAGGGGACCTTCGCCAACCGGTATGATATGATTTCCGAATGATTTTAATTTTTCGATGTTGGACTGCGTCGAAGGATGCTCCCACATATCGAGATCCATCGCAGGGGCAATCATAATTGGGCATTTTGCAGAGAGATATACAGCGGACAGAAGATTATCTGCCAGGCCATGAGCAAATTTACTGATAGTATGAGCCGTTGCAGGGGAAACGATCATCAGATCTGCCCATAAACCAAGTTCAACATGTTGCGCCCATTCCTGGTTTTGACTTAGTTTGTTTAGAACAGGATGTTTGCTTAAGGTTGAAAAGGTCAGTGCACCTACGAAGGTCAAAGCGGAGTCGGTCATAATGACTTTCACATCTGCCCCTGCTTTTATCAAAAGACGAAGCAGAATTGCTGATTTATATGCCGCGATGCTTCCTGTGATCCCCAGGATAATTTTTCGCCCTTCCAGCTGTGCGGCCTGTAATACCAATTTGTTTGAATTATTCGGTATCGTTGGTTTGATGGCGGTAATTGGAAGTAAGTTTTCCTTCTAGAAATTCTTCAGTTGCGATGATAGCAGGATTTGGAAGTTTCTCATAAAACTTGGAAATTTCAATCTGCTCTTTATTCTCATGCACTTCTTCTATAGTATCTGAATGTGTGGCAAACTCTTCCAGTTTTTCAAGTAATTCATTCTTGATGTCATTGGTCAATTGGTTCGCGCGCTTAGCCAATACATTGATCGTTTCATAAATGTTGCCGCTGTCCTTAGTGAATTCTTTTATACTGCGGGCTTTTACATTGGGATTAATTCCCTGTACTTGTGTCTTGATGTCTGACATACAATTCTGATTTTAATTTTCGGTTGATTTTATTCAATAGGCCTCGGACATCGGAAGCCGGGCGACCGCCCGGATGCTTTTTTAAAAATTCTTCTGCATATCCTCTGGCTTCTTCAAAACGTTCTTTTTGCTTTTCGAAAATACTGTGCTCGGCTAGCTGGTAGGCGGACTTGCACATCAAAAGCCTCACCTCACGTGCATTTCCGGTCTCAGGAAAATCGTTGAGCAGGTTTTGAAGGGAACGAACACATGCCTGATAATTTTCCATGTCGTAATACAATTTGGCAGATTCAAAGGCTTTGAGTTCAAGCTTGGCCCTGCACTCGTCAATAAGCTTGTTGCATTCACCTACGCGATTTGAGTTTGGATTGCTGTTGATAAACAATTGAAAGCCTTCAATCGCCTTTTCTGTAGCAGATTGATCCAAGCGGTATCCGGGCGAAGTCTTATAAAGTGAATAAACCGACATAAAGTCGGCTTCTTCTTTTTTAGAACTATTGATAAAGGTGTTTGCGAAATTTTTATACAGGTAAGAAGCCAACTCATATTCCCGAAGGAAATAATGCGTCTGCGCATATTTGAAATAAATCTCTTCAGCTTCTTTTTGACCGCGAAAGGAAGTCAGGATAATTTCATAAAGTCCCTGAGCCTTGAAATATTCTTTTTCATCAAAATAATGATCTGCTGTCTGCAAAATGAGTTTGGAATCACTACTGGTGCGGATACGCTCATAACTGGTCTTGCAAGAAGCGAAGAATAAGACCAGGCAGGCAATAATGTAAATTGGATTGGATTTTCCCATTGAGGGCGCAAATTTAATACAAATAACGGAAATTCAACAAGATAAGTATCGCAATATCAAAAGGTCTCTAAAATATTCCAGAAGCATAAAATTGGAAAAAGAGAACGAAATGGCGCATTTTAAAGTGCAGAAAATCAATGGATTATGTCGTTGTTCAACAGAAGGGGAAAGTTGGGTCGTCTTTCGAATGACAACTATTTCAATATTGGAAATATTTCCATTTACCTTATCCATTGCCTGAATTGATGGAAAATTAATTTAATACTGGACGACGTCCTTATTTAAAGCATCAGCCACACTTCGGTCATTGCTTAATCTGTGAACCTTGAATTGTTCTCCCAGGCGTCCAATCTGACGCATGTAGTTGAGGAAGCTATTTCTCTTTACGGGCCGGATCCGCAAGGTATCCAGAAGATGACCTTCTATCAGGTCCTTGTAATAGCTGTTTAATTCGCAGAGTTTCGTATTGATCGTCAACGCAATTTCCTGGAGATTTTTGGGTATTTCTGAAAATTCTATGAACCACTCGTGATAGGGGTGTTTGTTGTCATTCGGGCTGACCTGGGGAGCTACGGTAAACTCAATTACTTCAAATTTATGTTGTCTTTGTGCATGGCTGATGGCTTGATCTATTTCACTGCTTATGACATGTTCTCCAAAAGCACTGATAAATTGGGAAACACGGCCGCTCACTTCAATTTTATAAGGATTGAGGGCCACAAAGCGGATGAGATCGCCAATGAGATAAGACCACAAACCCGCGTTGGTGCTGAGTACGATGGCATAGTCCTGACCCAATTCGACTTCATTTAAACCAAGTCTTTTGGGCTTATTTGTGTAGTTTTCGTTTTTTGGGATAAACTCGAAAAAGATACCATCTTTGAGAACCAATTGCATGCCTGCCTTGTCGGGATCATCCTGATACGCAATGAAGCCTTCACTTGCAGGATAGGTTTCCATGAAACATAGTTCTTTTCCAAAGAGCTGTTCCAGTTTGCCGCGGTACGGGCTAAAGTTGACCCCGCCATGAATGTACAGCTCCAGATTGGGGAAGACTTCCGAAACACTTGGCTTCCCGGTATAGTCGAGCAGCATTTCGCAAAACATCTGAATCCAGGGTGGGATCCCACTCAGAACACGGATGTCCTCAGTGGAAAGGCTTTTCACCATTTCCTCCATTTTTCGCTCCCAGGGCTGTATGCTGTTTAATTTCGCATCAGGTACTTTATTAAATTGAAACCATGCCGGAATCTCATGATTTACAATTCCGGAAAGCCTCCCTACTGGTATGGACAAACTTTTATCTAGTTCCGGACTACCCGATAAAAACAACATTTTGCCACCAAAGATCCTGGTTTCCGGCTTTTGGGTTACATAACTGAACAGTGAGCTGCGAGCAGACCGGATATGATTTCCCACACTTTCGTTAGTAATCGGAATATATTTAGCTCCTGAAGTAGTGCCCGAAGTTTTGCATAAATATTTTGGCCTGCCTGGCCACAAAACATCAGGAACTCCATCTTTGATTAATTGGATATAGGGCTTGAAGTCTTCGTATTCACGAATTGAAACGGCTTGTCTGTAGTCTTCAACCGTTCTTATTTCGCTAAAGCCATGGTCCCTACCAAACTTGGTGGACTTTGCTCTGGATATCATTTTGAGAAGAAGCTTTTCCTGGATCCATGGGGCATTTCTTGAATCCGCTTGATTGGATCCGGATAAGAATTTGGCAAATTGATGGACCAGGCGGCTTTTAAAACTCATTGGTGACAAAATTACAACTTTGTCTGCGCTTAAAGGACTATTCCTCTCTCAGGTCTTCTACGTGCGCATCCTTCATTGTTTTCTGATCCGGACTAAATAAGCCATCACTATATTTCAGGTTGGCGCTTGTTTTGTTGAACTGGACTGTGGTTTTTTGGCCTGACTTTTCAAACCACTGTACTTTATCAATTTGGTTGCTGCTTTCGGAAATAAATAATTTTATTTTAAATACTTCTTCCTCGTGGTCCAGGGGTTTAAACTCGACAACAGTTAGACTTTTATCACCCTTTTTTATCTTTTCTCCAATCCTATATTCGTAATGTCCGTTTTTATGAATTGCTGAGAGACTTTGCGGATGATATCTAGTGTCCGTTTCATCGGGTTTGGAAATTTGAATTTCTTTATTCTTTTTTAAATGGGCATATTGGGAATTTCCATCACAATACAGATCAATATCAGGGAGGCTTAATTTAAACTTTTGGCCCTTTGAAATGAGCTTGCCTTTCTGGAGACCTCCGGATTGGTTATCGCGCTCCTGTTCAAATTCAAAAGTGATTTCAAAACTCTCCAATCCTGTGTAATAACGATGGACGCGATCCATCAATTTTCGTGCAGCAGGATCTGAACCGGCCTGCAATTGCATGACAAAACAAAAAAAGAGAATCAAAGGCATCACAACTGTTTTGGAAGAAACAATAACAATAGGCTTTTCATTATTTAAAGCTCGTTAATATATGGTTAATTGATATAAATCGGCAGCAATTCAGGCTTTTAAAGGCCTCACTATCTTGATGGGCCGGCTTTATACTTTTGAGCATGTCATCTGAAGTTAAAATATGGAATAGATAATGTCGGTTGAGTTGATTTAAAACAATGTAGCTTGAATATTATTCATTAACTTTCATTTTTAACAATAAACCGTCTATGAGATCTTATCTTTTCCTTTTGCTTTGGACCCTTGGTTCTGTTTTATGCCCTTCAGCCCACATACTAGCTCAGGCAGGCCAGTTGGATGCCAGCTTTGGCAATGGGGGTTGGGTTCATTCTGACTTTGGTGGCAAGGAACAGGGCGGGACCATTGCCGTACAGGAAGATGGCAAATTGCTGGTTGGTGGCCGGATTGCTTTAAGCACTGCTGCTTATGACTTTATGCTGGTCAGATATTTAGCAAACGGTCAGTTGGATAGTAGTTTTGGAACGAATGGTTTGATTACCTGGGACTTTGGCTCAGACCTTGAAAATCTTGAATTTGTTCGGCAGCTTCCCAATGGAAAAATATTTGCAGGAGGATTTTCAGGAGCGAATCCTAATACAACAGGGGTCTTAATACTGCTCCTGCCGGATGGTTCTGTAGATCCTGAGTTTGGCGTAAACGGCATCGTAAAATACAAAGGGGGAAAGTCCACAGGTCCCGTAGCAGCTGCGGTTCAGTCCGACGGTAAATTTGTGGTGACAGGGGTATGCGTTGTTGATTCATCAGATATTGACTGGAACGTTGCCCGGTTTTTGCCTGACGGCAATATGGATACCAGCTTTAATCATAAAGGCTGGATGTATCATAATTTCCTTACGAGGGAAGACATCCCATTCGATATTATGGTGGAACCTGATGGTAAAATTTTAGTCAGTGGTTGCGCAGGTGTGTATCCGAAAGCAAATTTCTCTTTCCTGCGATTGTTGCCTGATGGATCCAAAGATCCCGGATATGGAACGGATGGCAGCCTCCAGACAGACTTTGGAAATAATCACGATATCGCTTATACATCCATACTCACCCCGGAGCGAAAATACCTCGTATCCGGCACCGTACGTGATTCTATTACCAATTACAATTTTGCATTGGCGCGTTACCATTACGACGGAACATTAGATACAGATTTTGGTGGTACCGGTAAGTTGACTTATGATTTCAAAGGTCCCATTGATTATGGTTTATACATGATCCGTCAACCGGATGATAAATATCTCGTATGTGGTGAAAACAATGTTTTGACGCACAACCGATATGTTGTTGCGCGATTTGACAAAGATGGCAATCTGGATGCAGGATTTGGTAGATCAGGTCTTGCAGAATTCGATGCCGTCAACATACTTACGGATCAGACTCCTCATTTTGCAATGCAAAAAGATGGCCGCATTGTGATGACTGCAAATTATAAGGACGGCAATAATGTTGATTTGCTCGTAATAAGATGGACCAATGATCTTGTGAGCAACACAATTCATCCCGTACCAATGAAACCCTTTGTTTTTTTACATTCAAACCCGGTGAGGGACCGGGCAAGGTTTCAAATGGATGAAGAGTTTGGAGATTTTCCCGTTTACTGTAATTTGATGGACATAAACGGAAAAGTCTTGAAGAGCTGGGAGATCAAATCCCACTCTGATGCTTCGGCTGAATTGGATTGTAGCATTCTTTCCACAGGATTGTATTTTGTCCGGTGCAAAAGTGCCTCACGAGAAATGGTCCTTCCCTTGTCAAAGTTCTGATTAAAAGCTGTAATTGAATTTTGTCCGGTCATTTTTTTGAATTGAGAAAAACCACTTTATGCATTCAAAAGAATGGTGCCGTTTCAAATAATTTTCTTTGAGGGTAAGCGTGTAGAATATCTTTTACAAAAACCTCCTTTAGGCCGCTAAGAAAAGTTTTTCGCATCAAATAGGCGGGAAATGACTTACAGCAACAGGTGTTTTCTTTTCAATTTTATTGGAAGATAGAGGCAGATATTTTTTAGTACACATTATTTTATTGGCTGATTGTAAAAGGAGGCGATGCCTAAAAACCAGTTTAATGCAGCGATAAATCAATGAGTGAAGTAATCTTTTGTAAAGTTTAAAGAAGTGTGTTTGAAATGAAGAAATGAAAAGTTCAGGAGTGAAAATAAAAAACCATGCAACGAAAAGACATTGCATGGTTTCATTTAAAGACAACAGAGCTTATTTACAATTTGAATGACATGATTTTATCTTTCAGTCTGCAATCAAGTCATTGTATAGGTTGCGGTCATCCTGCTCCTGACCGGAGCGTATCCAGCTCAAGTGTTTGCGATACGCATTCAACCAATTCTCCCAGTTTTTCTCGGTAAAATCATTTAGGGGCTGACGATAGTCGTCATAAGTTTGGGCTTTCTTCGGTTCCATAACTTTTCATTTAGTGTTAGAAATAAAGTGTCTATTCATGTGACACCTTTGAAATTAAATTCGTTGCCTGAATATTCAATGGCTGGTATTTAATTTTTAAGGAATCAAATGATACTGCAAGATATGTGAATAGCAAGCAGTAAAACATCAGAGGAAACCCTGAATTTTAATCATGGAAAACCATGAATTTTACATCAGGTTGCGGCTCTATTCATTTTTGAAGAGTCTCGAGGCATGCACGGACGGATCCATATTTTTTGAGCAAGCTCTCAGCCTCCGTTTCAGTGATGTCAAAATGTTCGCGAATCATTTGGATACCTCTCGCGAGGAGTTTTTGATTGCTGAGTTTCATGTCCACCATTTTATTGTCCTGGATTCTGCCCAGACCTATCATGAGGCTGGTAGAAATCATGTTCAAAATCATTTTTTGGGCTGTGCCGCTTTTAAGTCTGGTGCTTCCACTTATAAACTCCGGGCCTACCAAAGCTTCAATTTTAAAATCTGCATATGCACTTGCAGGGCTGTCCGGATTACAACATATAGAAGCTGTCGTGATCCCATGAACCTTACATTCCTTAAGGCCATGCACTACATAGGGGGTTGTGCCGCTGGCTGCTAAACCAACTACGGTATCCATAGGATCAATGTAGTATTGGGAAAGGTCATGCCAGGCTCCGGTTGGATTGTCTTCTGCGAATTCAACGGCCTTGCGAATTGCCTGATCTCCACCGGCAATGAGTCCGATAACCATATCATCTGGCACCCCAAATGTGGGAGGGCATTCAGACGCATCGAGAATGCCTAATCTGCCGCTGGTGCCCGCACCAATATAGAAGAGGCGGCCTCCCTTTTTGATTTTTGGGATAAGCTGCATTACGAATTGTTCTATAACAGGGAGGCATTTTGCAACAGCAGCTGCAACTTTGTGGTCTTCCGCATTCATGCTTTCAAGGATCTGCCGTATGGTTTTATCTTCCAGATTCCGATACGGGGAAGGTTCCTCTGTAATTTTTCTAAAACTCATTTTTCGGTGGAAATAACATACAAACCTACAAAAGTGATGAAACCGTTGAGGCCAAGATTCAAAAATCCAAGTGCAAAACCATTAAACCAGACTTTGGTATTGATGTCAAGAAAATAAACCAGTAAGGGTGCGATGAGGCAAACGGTGGGAACTTTGAGATTCTCAGGAAGCTCGCGCTTTGTGAGTAAAGCAAAGGCAAACAAACCAAGTAAGGGACCATAGGTGTATCCTGCGACTTTCAGGATGACGTCAATAATAGATTTGTTGTCAATCCATTTAAAAACAAATACGAGGACGAGGAAGATCAATCCAAATACATAATGAACTTTTTTACGCAAGGCTACCTTTTGATCTTCATCTAAGTCCTTGCGTTGATTGAATCCCAGCATGTCAATGCAAAAAGATGAAGTGAGCGCTGTAATCGCACCATCTGCACTTGGGAACAACGCGGAGATCAAACCAATTATAAAAATAAATGAAAAAGCTGTAGGCATATGCTGCAAAGCAATCGAAGGAAACAGATCATCGCCTTTTGCGAGCACTCCGTTGGCCTGCGCGTAGAGATGCAGCAAGCCGCCCATGTATAAAAACATCAGATTTACAACCACCAGTATTACACTGAATACAATCATATTTTTTTGAGCATCCCGCAAGGTTTTGACACTAATATTTTTTTGCATCATTTCCTGATCCATACCTGTCATGCTTATGGTGACCAGTGCGCCACCAATAAGATGTTTTATAAAATGACTTCCACTAAGGGGATCCGTATTAAATATCTTCAGGTAATTGTTTTTTGCGAGTGCATCCACAGATTGCGAAAACTCAATTTGCAGGCTTTCGAGTATCATGTACGAACATATCCATAAGCCGGCCAGCATAAAAAAGGTCTGAAGCGTATCCGTCCATACAATTGTTTTAACTCCACCTTTGATAGTATAAATGAGGATCATCACCAATATGGTGATTGCAGTTATTTCAAAGCTTATTCCTAAATCATTGAGTAGAAATAGTTGGAGAACATTGATCACCAGGTACAGTCGTGCTGTAGCTCCGATGGTTCGGGAAAGAATAAAAAAACTGGCACCTGTCTTGTACGCATATAGTCCAAACCGATGTTTTAAATACAGGTATATAGAACTTAAATGCAAACGGTAGTAAATGGGAAGGAGGACAAAGGCAACTACAAGGTATCCTAAAAAATATCCGAGAACTACCTGGAAATAATAGAAAGCTTGTGTGCCGACGGTGCCGGGGACGGAAATAAAGGTTACCCCACTTAATGAGGTCCCGATCATGCCAAATGCAACTACATACCAGTGGGAACTTCGCTTGCCAATAAAAAAACTCTCGTTTGAAGAATCGCGCGATGTAAGCCATGCAATAAATAGTAAAACACCAAAGTAAAGTATTAGAAGAAGCGATAACCAGGACGTTTGATGCATGTGCTTATGAAAGGACAAATAAAAATAAATTTTTGTTAATCTGCCAAATTTGTTGTTAAGCTTTTACATATTTAAAGCCAAGCTGCTCTGATTAAATTAATTTGGCGAATGACCACGCGTATTATCAAGCTTTACAAAAATTCATTTGCCGGATTAAACTACAACTCCTGGTTGCTGGCATTTGTACAATTGGTCAACAGGGCAGGCACCATGGTCGTACCGTTTATGTCGATGTACATGACTCAAAAGATTGGTGTGAGTATTACCAAAGCGGGATTTGTCATGGCTTGTTTTGGAATGGGATCCATAATTGGATCATTTGTCGGTGGAAAACTGACGGACCGGTATGGGTTTTACAGGATTATGCTTGTGACTTTGTTTTTCGGTGGTCTGTGCTTTATTTCACTTTCTTTTTTACAAAATTACTGGGCAATTTGTCTGGGTACTTTTATCATGTCTATTGTGAATGAAGCCTTCCGGCCGGCAAGTATGGCCGCTATTTCTTCTTACAGCAATCCTGAAAATTTGACGAGAAGCGGATCGCTTGTCAGGCTTTCCGTTAATCTTGGATGGGCATTCGGTGCGGCACTTGGTGGCTGGATCGCTTCCCATAATTACCAGTTGTTATTTTGGGTGGATGGAGTTACCAATATTCTCGCATCCGTTTTGATTTATTTTACTTTGCCCATTCCTGCAGTATTAGTAGCAAGAAAGCATGACAAGGCGACTGCAGAAAAAAACCTGTCGCCTTTTAAAGACCGGTTTTTTATGGGCTTCATTTTTCTGAATTGCTTTTTTGGCATTTGTTTCTTTCAAATCTTTACCACGTTTCCAATTTTTCTGAAGACAATCCTTCATTTGAATGAATCCGAAATTGGTTGGGTGATGGCCATCAATGGCTTATTGATTGCCGCTTTTGAGATGGTAGTTGTTTATTCATTAGAAAATCACAATAAATTAAGACTGATCTCTTTCGGTACTTTTGTGACAGGTCTCTCATTTCTGTTCTTCAACCTTTTTCAATTTGACGGTTTTTCAATGGCTCTGCTTTCTTCTGTTATCATTACCATTGGAGAAATTCTGGCCATGCCATTCATGCTTAGTTTTACGATGAAGCGAAGTCGACCTTCCACAATAGGGCAGTATGCATCTTTATATACAATGGCTTACAGCATCGCCCATATTGCAGGTAGCTATTCCGGATCCGCTATAGCAGATCATTTTGGTTTTGATGTGTTATGGTGGGTGATTGGTGGTATTTCCGCCCTGGTTTCAATTTCATATTATGCAATGCACAAAATTGAATTCCGGCATCCTGTAGAACGATATGCATAAACCTGAAGACGTATCTTTGCCATTAAATCAAGCTAGTTATGAGTACGACCCCTATTCCGATAAATTTATCCGGCAAGTGGCCTGTCTACTTCCTGTTCGGACTTTGTATTGTATTGTATGCCAATACATTGCTGAACGATTTCGCCTTGGATGACCGGATCGTATACACGGAAAATCAATTTGTTCAGAAGGGCTTGCAGGGAATTCCAAAGATTTTTTCCAATAACAGTTATGAAGGCTATTTTACAGGAAGCGGGAAATCCAGTTCAGTTGCAGAATTTCGCTACAGACCTCTTTCTATTGCTTTTTTTGCCATTGAGTACCAGCTGTTTGGTAAAAATCCCTTTTGGCCTCACTTGTTCAATGTCCTTGCATTTGCACTTCTGATAGCATTCATTTACAACAGCTTGGATCGGTTATGGGCCTTTCGATTCGGGGAAAACAGCAAGTGGCTGGCTTTCCTGAGCACGGTCCTGTTTGCAGTACACCCAATTCATACCGAGGTAGTGGCAAACGTGAAAAGCCTGGACGAAATTTTTGCTATGTTGTTTGGCTTTATTACTTTGGCTTTTCTTCTTCGCTTTCAAAGCCTTGGCAAGTCAATACATCTGATTTGGGCTGGTTTGGCTTTTACTGCCGCCCTGTTCTCTAAGGAAAATGCGATTGTATTATTTGTTCTTTTGCCGATGGCACTCTGGCTATTTGTTCCCGAAAAGAATCGTCAACTTAAACTGAGTTGGGTGCCTCTGATTTCAGGACTGGTCCTCTATGCGGCCTGCCGCTTTGCAGTACTTGGATTCCAGGCAGTTGAATCGTCTAAGAATTTTCTTGAAAACCCGTTTTTGCAAATTCGTGGAGAACGCATTTTGGAGATGAATCCGGCGGATAAATTCGGAACTATTTTTTACACGCTTTTGCGATATATCTACCTCCATTTTATTCCTTATCCGCTGACGCACGATTACGCTCCAAAAAGTATATCGACCTACAATTTATTTTCCCCATTGCCTTTATTGTCGTTGTTTATTTACGTCGCATTAATTGTTTTTGCTTTCCGGTGGATCAAGACAAAACCCATTCTTAGCTTTTCAATTTTTGTTTATTTGATTGCACTTGCTCCAACATCCAATTTGTTTATACCAACGGGTGCATTTATGGGTGAACGATTTGCTTTTATTCCGTCTTTGGGTTTTTGCATAGGTCTCGCATATGTTATACAGGAGAAATGGAAGTCACATCCGCGGTTTTATTTCTATGGATGTATTATGTTGCTACTGCTCTTTTCGGCCCGAACCGTTTATCGCAATTCGGACTGGAAATCAGATTTAAATTTATTTCAGACAGATATTGAGCATTCATCAAACAGTGCCAAGTTAAACTCATCTCTTGGGTTCGTGCTGCTTGAAAAGTACCGGAATACAGATGACAAGGAAAACAATAAGCACTTGCTTACACAAGCTATCGGATACTTAAAAAAGGCTGTTCAGATCTACCCACGTTACACAGATTGTATTTTTTTACTTGGAAATGCGAATTACCTCAGTAAAAATTACACGGATGCTGTTTCCGCTTATGAATCCTATATTCAGTTAAATCCCAGCGATGTGTCCATTATGAAAAATTATCAGAAGGCCCTTCGTGAAATGGGAAGAAAATTATTTTATGAAGACAACAATAACACGGCAGCAAAAAATGCATTGTTGAAATCCTATAAATTAAACCCGAATGATGACCAGGTATTGGAGGTATTAGGGGGTGTAGAGGCGGAAATGGGTTATTTACTTAAATCTCTGGAATACTTGCTGAAGGCAACGGAAATCAACCCCAATAATGCGAGTACATGGGCTAATCTTTATATAACGTATACGCGTTTGGGTGACAAGGCCCGAGCCCAGGAAGCGATTAATAAAGGAATGGCAATAGATGCCGATATTGTTAAGAAACTGATGTCCGTTAAGACCAAATAAAATAAATCTTCTGCTATAGATCTCCCAGTCAATTGGGGTGCCAAAGAAGTATAATTAAGGACACTAAAATGTGGGCTATTTGATTATTTTCTTTGAAGGATTCAGAAATAACGTTTATCCTGCCGATTCGCAATTTACCACAGTCCGGTGTGGTCCCAGTTTGTAGTATTCTGATTAAGGGCTTCTTGTTCTTCCTGTCTTTGTTTTCGCGTTTTATCAAAGACATCCCGTTGGAAAAAAAACTCTTTTTCACCGGATTCAAGGGAATCGTTCTTGCCGGACTGCAATTCATCCGGCTCGCGATAATTCCGAAATACAAAGGAGGTCCAAAAACCTGAGATAGCTCCAAATAAGTGGCTTTCCCACGAAACCCTTTCTTCACTTGGAAAGAATCCTGCCAGATATCCGGAGTACATAATGACCATAATGCCCATTAATGCGATGGATTTCACATTGCGCCTGAAAATTCCTGAAAAAAAGATAAAGGCAATCAAGCCATACACCAGACCGCTCGCTCCAATATGTGAATAATTCCTACCCATCAGGAACACCATAAGGCCTGTCATGGACAGTATCAGAAAAAAGGCGGCCCAGCCAATACTGCGATAAAAGTAAAAGAGGATTAAGGTCGTGACGAAAAGCGTAGGAAGATTGGATATCAGATGCGTCCAGCTCGCGTGAATGAACTGTCCGGTAAAAATACCATACCACTGTCCAAGATCCCTGGGATAAATGCTCCAGTCATATTTGTGAATGGGAAGCGCGATAAAAAGAAGGTGAACACAAATACATAAAAGACTGAGACAACCTGCAACCAACAGAGCGTAGCTTATCTGGTCTTTTTCGTTCTCTATGAATGTCTTCATGTATATTTTCGCTTCATCAGCTTTATAAAGACTTGCGCGTTTTTAATTCGCGATTCATGCATCCAATCGAAGGATTCTACCACTTCCGCACATAGATATTCTTTTGCCTGTTCAAATGTGGACAGGCTGTTGAGTTTTCGAATAACGTTATCCATGGCAGACCGGTCCCCGTTAAAAAGTGTATTTTGAATGAGGATGCGTTCGCCAAGTCCTAATGCGGAGCCGATATCCGATATGGGTGTAGATTCAAGTTTTGCGGAGAGGTCTTCCGCCTTTTTAATTTCAAATAATTCGCTAAACCTTCGGCCATCGGAGGCTCCGGGTTTTGCTTCCCTTTGTACAGATTCCTGGAGAGCTGAGGCAGGAGGGGAGGCTAATTCCGGCTTTTGGGCTTCGGGATGGCTCATTGGGGCTTTCTCTTCCAGGTTCAGAGCGATGATGGCCTCTCGTATCCGTTGATTGTAATCTAATAGCAAATTCCTTTCAGACTCCGTAAAGGCGTCTTCCTGGGCGTATACTTCCAGGATATTGTTCATCTTTTGCATCCACTTGCGAATCGTATTGAATTCCATATTTAATTTTTGATAAGGTGTAAACGCTGATATTGTTGTGATTGTTGGCGCAAATGTACATTGTTTTGAAAGAGCCATGCTTGAAGAATAATTTATATATAAATATTTCAGATATTTGCTTTGGGAATGTTTATCGAACCAATCTATAAATCTCAGCGAAGCGGGTGGATTGAGGTCATCTGTGGGTCGATGTTCAGCGGTAAGACCGAGGAACTCATCAGAAGGCTTAAACGCGCACGAATTGCCAACCAGAAAGTTGAAATATTCAAACCCGCAAAAGATGTGCGTTATGATGAGTCCCGCGTGGTTTCTCATGATGAAAACGCTTTACTTTCAACACCTCTTGCGCATTCTTCTGAAATGCAATTTCTACATGCAGAGACAGAGGTGGTAGGTATAGACGAGGCGCAATTTTTTGATATGGATTTAACTCAGAGATGTCAGGAAATCGCCCTTTCCGGAAAAAGAGTCATCGTAGCCGGATTGGACATGGATTTTAGAGGTAAGCCTTTTGGTCCAATGCCGGAATTGATGGCTGTTGCAGAATACATCACAAAGGTGCATGCCATTTGTCCCCATTGCGGGAACCTGGCTACACATTCTTACAGGCTTAGTAAAGAGGAAGAAACCGTAATCATTGGCGAAGCGGACAAATATGAGCCGCGCTGCCGATATTGTTTCTCTTTGGGAGCTTTACTTACATTCAGATGATGCCCTCTATTACATGGAAAATAAAAGAATTCACTCAGCACTTGTTTCTGTTTATCACAAAGATGGTCTTGAACCGATTGTTCGCAAATTACATGACCTGGGAATCGTTATGTATTCCACGGGTGGTACCATGGAATTTATAGAAAGTCTGGATCTCCCGGTCATTTCTGTGGAAACGATTACAGAATACCCCTCTATTTTGGGGGGACGTGTAAAAACTTTGCACCCCAAGATATTTGGTGGAATTCTTGCCATCCGCAATCCGGATCATTTGGGGCAGCTGGCACATTTCCATATCCCGATGATTGACCTGGTCGTAGTGGATTTATATCCCTTTGAGCAAACGCTGGCCAGCACAGACGACCATGAAGCTATTATCGAAAAAATAGATATCGGGGGCATTTCCCTCATACGTGCGGCTGCAAAAAATTTTGGCGACGTGGTGGTGATTCCATCTATGCAGGAATATGGTATTCTTGCAGATCTCCTTTCTAACAATGCAATCAGCTCACTTGAATTGAGAAAAGAACTTGCAGCGCGTGCGTTTGAGATCAGCAATCATTATGACCGAAGCATCTATGGGTATCTTTCCGGAAGCATAAGCCGGGATGAAATTCCACTTCGCTATGGAGAAAACCCGCATCAATCTGCAAGATTTATAGGCAAATTGGATGATTGTCTGGAGATCCTTTCCGGAAAGGAACTTTCCTACAACAATATTTTGGATATCGATGCTGCATTGAGATTGATGTCTGACTTTTACAAAGGCCCTCCTTGTTTTGCCATATTCAAACATACGAATGTTTGCGGGATTGCAGTGAGAGATCAGTTGTCGCTTGCGTGGAAGGATGCGCTTTCAGGCGATCCTGTTTCTGCCTTCGGTGGCATACTCATATGCAATAAGCCACTGGATATGGAAACCGCTGAGCAAATTCAATCTTTATTTTTTGAAGTCCTGCTTGCGCCGGAATTTGAGGATGGGGTTGTTGAACTATTGACATCTCGCAAAAATCGAATTCTCATACGAATAAAAAATATTCCCAACATCCGAATTTCAGTTCGAACTGCTATAAACGGAATTGTTGAACAAGACATGGATATTCACCATACCCGGTTTGAGGACTTGAAAGCAGTAAGCCAGAAACTTACAAGTGAATCTGAAAAGGCAGATCTCATTTTCGCTATTCATTGTGCCAAACATTTGAAATCCAATGCCATAGTTTTAGTCAAAAACTTACAAATGATAGGCATGGGTTGTGGACAAACCTCCCGGATCGATGCATGTAAACAAGCCATCGAAAAGTCAAGGGCAATGGGTTTTGAGCCAAAGGGTGCATCCATGGCATCTGAAGCGTTTTTTCCATTTCCGGATTGTGTGGAATTGGCAGGTGAAGCAGGAATAATGGCAATTGCCCAGCCCGGCGGATCCATAAACGATCAGAAGAGTATTGACAAGGCCAATGAACTGGGGATTGCTATGGTTCTGACCGGTATAAGACATTTTAAACACTGATGAAATCAAGACTGTGCATTGATGTCGGAAATACAAGAGTCAAACTTGCAATCTTCCGTGATGGCGCCTTACTCCATTTTGCAAGTTTTCTACAGGGCGATACACATGGAATTTTAAAATTTATTTCCGAGCACCCGAGCGATACAGGAATTTATTCGACCGTAGTAAAGGAAGATCTCCCATGGCTTCAGGCAATAGAGCGGCAACTCCCCCTGCATCACCTAAGTCCTGCAAGTAAGATTCCGATAAAGCTGGATCTCTATCTGACACCTGAAAGTCTTGGTGCGGATCGTATTGCAGCCATGGCGGGCGGTAGATTGCTCGACCTGGAATCAGCTATCTTAATTGTGAATACGGGGACCTGCGTAACATATGATGTATTAAGCGCAGATGGCGAGTTTCTCGGTGGCAATATCGCTCCGGGACTTGAGATGCGTTGGAAAGCAATGCATGCGTTTACTTCTTCACTGCCTTTGGTAAATCCTCAGCACGCGGTGGAATCGTTTCTGGGGCACAGTACGGTTACAGCATTGGAAAATGGTGGGTTTCAGGGTTTGCTCATGGAAATTGAGGGTTATTTTTACAGGTTGAGGGATAATTATCCAGGCCTAAAATGCGTTTTGACTGGCGGAAGTGCGCATAAATTTGTAAATCAACTCAAAATTGACATTTTTGCGGATCCTTATCTCGTTTTGAAAGGACTTAATCATATTCTTGAAATCAATGAACCAGTTTAGAATACATCTTTTCCTCTTTTTTTGTGGATTGTGCTTGTGCTTTTTCAATGGGCAGGTTTCTGCTCAAAGCACTGAAAATTCCCCATTGTCCAGATATGGCTTAGGGGACCTTCGCCTTTCTGGGCCCAGTTGGATGGCAGGAATGGCCAGGGCTGGAGCCGCCTTTTCTTCAGAGCAGTTGTACAACCCACTTAATCCGGCTTCCGGCGCTTTCCTCAAACAGACAGACGTTGAAATTGGTATCTACACCAAATACAATTCTCTGGAAGATCAAAAAAATCAATCGTTTAGTGAGTGGACAGGAGGTATCCAGAATCTTTGGTTGGCCGTTCCGCTCTATAATTCAATTAATGAATTGCTCGACCGAAAAAAGAGAAACTCAGCCATGAGTCTTCAGTTTGGCTTATACCCCTATTCGGGACTGGGTTACCAGAGTCAGGTTACAGATTCAAGCGAAAAAGACCGGACACTCTTACGCGAATTGGAAGGATATGGAGCTTTAACGGCATTTAATATTGGTTTTTCATACAGGTACAAAAATTTTTCTGCGGGCCTTGGTATGGACTATATTTTCGGTAATTTGAATTACAAGCAAAATCTCATTTTTCAAAGTATTACGGGATCCTATGACTCGTATTTAACCGATGCATACCATATTGGAGCTTGGCGTCCTCAGCTGGGCTTCATGTATCGTTCCATACTCAATCAAAAACAAATCAATAAGGATCAGACGATCCGGAAAAATATTTTGAATGTCGGATTGACGGCTTATATTCCAACCAGCTATACCGGAAGTTATTCGGCTTTGCATCAAACCAGGTTTGATGAAAATTTATCTGTTACAGATACACTCCTGCATATTGTTGATCAGGAAAGCACAGGAGAGCTTCCATTTGGGATAAAAGCAGCGTGTATGTATTCTTATCAGGATCGCAGCGGTGTGATGCTTTCAGCCGGCTATGACGCATGGAAAGATCTCAAGGCCCCCCTTGGTTTGATATCCAGTTTTGAAAATGCATTTGGCGTTCAGATTGGAGCGTGGTGGCGGAAGGGAATACATAACTACGATCCATTTTTTAAAAAATCCACATACAGACTTGGTTTTTACTATCAGGAGGATTACCGGCTTGTTCAAGGCGAACAGGCTAAAACGATGGGCATTACAGCAGGTTGGTCTTATCCGGTTCTGTTTTTACGCCAGGATGCTTTTATCCATTTGAGTATAGATGGAGGCCAACAAAAATTGGGAGAAATTTTAAAACAAAACTTTGTTCAAATTAATTTTGGCATTACCATTAACGATAATGAATGGTTTCTAAAGAGAAGATATAACTGATTAGAAACTATTTTCGAAAAAAACCTAACAAATGTTAATATCAGGCACTCGGCCTATTAGATAAAGAAGTTTTGCTATTTGTTGTTCTTGCTTTTTAGTTCAAGGATTTTACCTACCAGCTCTTCTGCAATGCGTTGCTGCGCTTCTATCGTTGATGCACCAATATGAGGTGTAATTGAAATTTTGGGGTGAGTCAGAAGTTCCTTGCGGACATTGGGTTCATTCTGAAATACATCCAGTCCTGCTCCGCCAACCAGCTCCTGATCGAGGGCTTCAAGTAAAGCTAGCTCATCGATATTTTCACCGCGGGAGGTGTTGACGATGATGCAACCTTTCTTTAGATTGACGAGTTGCTGACGATGCAGAATTTCTTTTCCCGAATAAGGTGAATGAATGCTGATGTAATCTGCCTGGCGAATGCCTTCCTCGAGTTGGACAAGCGGGATGACAATCTGGATTTTTACATTTTGTATCTGAAGTTCCACCGCTGCTTTGTCAAGAAATGGATCGGAAGCAATGACATGCATTTCCAATCCCAGAGCCATTTTCGCCAATTCGCGTCCGATTCGGCCCATGCCAATAAGGAGGAGTGTTTTGTCTTTCAGCTCGTTCGAATTACTGAGCTTCTTTTTCAATGCTGAAAATTGATCGGGACCATCCAGGCTTCTGTTGGTCAACTGCAATCCCCGTGTGAGGCTCAGCATATGGCCCATTGCCAATTCAGCGACAGATCGCGAAGAGGAAGCTGGAGTATTCAATACGGGTATCCCCATCACCCGCGCAGCTTCCACGTCAATATTGTCAAGTCCAACTCCAGCACGGGCTATAAATTTTAAACCAGGGCATTTTTGGATGAGCGATGAACGCAATTTGGTGGCACTGCGAACAATGATTCCTTGATACTCCGGAAGCATCGTTGCAAGGCTCTCTGCGTCTAATTTTACAACATCCACAACAAATCCATGGTTGCGGAGGGATTGGATTCCAGACTCTTCAAACCCATCGGTAATTAGTATTTTCCAGCTCATGGCCCAAAATTAGAAAAGGAACCCAAAATGAATTGGATTCCTTTCTATTTGTCTAAGATTTGTTGATCTTTTATTTTCGGCGTTGTGCACGCATTAAGCCGAGCCTTTTGTCAGTCTCCGTCTTTAGCAAATTGTAAGCTGCAGTGCGCTTGTTGTCTTGTGCAATATCTCTTGCGCATTTTCCATTGCGGTTCTCATTCATTGGATTTGCACCGGCCTGTAACAAGCTTTCGATAATTTCTATATTGCCCGAAGCAGCTGCAAACATCAAGGCATCCTGAAAATCTACTTTCAGATGGATGTCTGCGCCATGTTTTAACAATAACTGAACCATTTCCGCATTGCCCTGTGCTGCTGCAAAGTGAAGGGGCGTCATTTTTTGGCCAGACAGGAATAAGACCGAATTTACATCATGGCCTTTGCTCAGCCATTCTTTCATAAACCGGGTGTCGGTTTTTTCAATAGCTGTTTGAATATCTTGTTGGGAGAAAAGTTGAAAGCTTAAGCTAAAAACACTTAAAACGGCAAAGATTATTTTTTTCATAGTTCTTTAATTCGGTGGTGAATTTACTAGCTAAGATACCACAACTATTTCATTTGCTGCCTGTATGCTCTGTTTTTCGAAATTTTAACGCATCGGGGATGCCACTATGTGATCTCTCTTGTATGCATTTTGAGGCGTTATGAAATTCGGCCAAGCAATTCTTCCTGGGAGAGATGTATGTATTTTCGAAGCAATTGATTTATTGGATTTGTAAGCTCTGGATCCTTTTTTAGGATGGCTTCTGCAAATTTTCGGGCTGAAAACAGGATCTTTTGATCTTCAAGTATATTGGCCATTTTGAGTTGTAGCAAACCACTTTGACGGGTTCCATCGAGATCTCCCGGCCCACGAAGTTGGAGGTCCGCCTCGGCGATCCGGAATCCATCGTTGGTTTGGCACATCGTCTGAATTCTCAATTTGGCTTCTTTGCTGAGCTGATTCGAAGTCATAAGAATGCAAAATGACTGATTCGCACCGCGGCCTACGCGCCCCCTGAGCTGATGGAGCTGGGACAGACCAAATCGTTCGGCATTTTCAATGACCATGATACTTGCATTCGGTACATTGACGCCTACTTCAATGACAGTAGTGGCTACCATAATATGCGTTATTCCCTTGACGAATCTTTGCATTTCAAGTTCTTTGTCTCTTGGCCTTAATTTGCCATGGACGACGGAGATTTGATATTTGGGTAATGGAAAATAACTGAGCAGCTTTTCATATCCCATCTCAAGGTTTTCCAGGTCCAGTTTTTCAGATTCTTCGATGAGAGGAAATACAATATAGACCTGCCTGCCATCGGCAATCTGCTGAGTCATGAACTCGTACAGTTTACCCCTTAAGGCCTCTGTAAAATGCATTGTATGGATTGGTTTTCGACCCGGCGGTAATTCATCAATTACTGAAACATCCAAATCCCCGTACAGACTCATAGCCAGTGTTCTGGGTATTGGGGTGGCAGTCATGACTAAAATATGTGGGGGTAGGTCTGCCGCCTTTGCCCATAAACGGGCCCTTTGCTGCACACCAAAGCGGTGCTGTTCATCTATGACGATCAAACCCAGTTTTGCAAATTGCACGGCTTCTTCGATAACGGCATGTGTGCCAATCAGGATCTTCAGTTCGTTTCGTGCTAAGGCTTCCAAAATCCTCTTTCGCTCTGCACCTTTGATAGATGAAGTCAACAATGCACATTCGAGCTGGATGGGCTCCAGTAAGGCTCTGATGCTTTGATAATGCTGTTGGGCAAGAATTTCAGTAGGGGCCATTATGCAACATTGGTACCCTGAGCTGATTGCTACAAGCATCGAAAGAAGAGCAATTATGGTCTTACCGCTTCCGACATCCCCCTGAAGCAATCTGTTCATCTGAATTCCGGAAGCCAGGTCATTTTGGATTTCATTCAAAACCCTTCGTTGAGCATTTGTCAACTCAAAGGGCAAATGGGCTGGATAAAAGGCATTAAAGGCTCCGGTCAACAGTTTCATCGGGTGGCCTTCAGATTTTTGCTTTCTCAGGACCATGTTGCGCACAAGTCGCAATTGTAGAAAAAAGAGCTCTTCGAACTTAAGGCGCTGTCGGGCACGTTGGAGTGTGGATTCATCCTTGGGAAAATGGAGATTGCGAAGGCATTCGAAAAGAGGGGGCAATTTAAGTTTCTCCAAAATATATTGAGGCAAGCGGTCCTCAATGCTGGCCGGATCCATTTGACTCAATGCGTTGAAGAGTATTTTTCTAAATGCTCTTGTTTCCAGACCTTTTTGTGCAAGTTTTTCATTGCTCGGATACACGGGTTCCCAGCGCAATACCTGATGCAGGCTTTCAGCATGAAAGAGTTCGATTTCCGGATGCGCCATGCTTTTGAAAAGTCCTGTGATTTTGATCCGTCCAAAGACGATGTACTCTTTGCCTACTTCCAGTTTTGAACGGATCCACTGGTAATTTTGAAACCAAATGAGCTCCATAGCTCCTGTTTCATCTTCCAGTAATCCGGTTAAACGCTTCCCTTTGCCAAATCCCTTTTCATCCAGGCCCCGGAGAAAACCTTTAAATTGATACAGCTGTCCGTCCATGCCAGCCTCTGAAATGGCCGTAAACCTCGTTTTGTCAATATAGCGAAATGGATAATACTCAAGCAACTGATGGACAGTCTCGATCTGAAGGGCTTCCCTAAGGGCTTTACCCTTTTGTGGGCCAACACCCTTTACAAATTCAACCGGACTGTCTGATTTTAAATTCAAAATATCTTTTTGAAAAACTGCAAATTAAATTCAATTTAACGATACGCTCAAACCACTATGCAGCAACCGGTAAAATCACTTTCACAAAATATCAGTCTGTTAATTTCAAAGCGCCTAGTTTTGTAGGGCAATAGAAAAAATGGAAAGTATACGTCAAAGACAAATTGCTGAATTAATCAGAAGGCAATTCAGTACGGTGCTTGCCTCTGAAGGTCGTTATATATATGGCTCACAAGCACTTGTCACGGTTACGCATGTGATCATGAGCCCTGATCTCGGTTTGGCTAAAATATATTTAAGCATCTTCAATATTGAGCCAAAACAGGAAGTTTTGCTTGAAATGGAACATAATTATGCCCGTTTGAAGCAAGAATTGCATGCCCGACTTAAAAAGCATCTGAGGTCCATGCCTGAAATGCGCTTTTACCTGGATGATACGGTGGACGAAGTTTATAAAGTAGAAGCTTTGTTCAAAAAGTACGAGGATAAGTCCGGCTCCTCCGCCCTCGAAGAGGAATAAATCGTTTAGAGAATAGAACGGGGAGATTTTATCCATTTTGTAAGGCTCCTAAAAAGGGATATTTTTTTGTTTACCTGACATCCATCCCATGCGTGGGCATTAATTCCTTGTTAAAGTTCATTAAACTACGAAAACTTTCGTTGGTTTGGTTTTATATTTACCGCGGACATCAGCCACATCTGGAATCGGGCTGTTTTCCACTCAACGAACACAAATCAGCAATAATGGGAAGATTTAAGATCCTTGTCGCATTTTATTTTTTGATTTTTGCCGGAGTCCTATCCGCGCAACATGCCTCTTTAAAAGGACGTCTATCCGATTCTGAAGGGCGGGGCTTGGAATTTGGGAATATGATTTTATTTGAGGCCGCCGATAGCAATGTGGTCAAAGTAGAATTGTCCGGAGAGGAGGGGGATTTCCGCTTTGATGGACTGATGCCGGGCAGGTATTTTTTAAAATCAAGCTATGTCGGGTATGAAACCGGAATTAAGGATCAGATTCTTCTTGAACCTAATACCGAAACAGACCTTGGGCAACTTACTCTTGCAAGCAGTTCCGCTTTGCTGGCGGAAACCGTTGTAAGTGCGAAGCGCAGCATTCTTGAGGTGAAACCGGATAGAACAGTGTTTAACGTGGAGGGAACCATCAATAGCATGGGTTCTGATGCGATCGCCTTACTTCGCAAGGCTCCTGGGGTAACTGTTGATAACAACGACAACATCTCAGTATTGGGGCGATCCGGGGTGCTGATCTATATTGATGGTAAACGATTGCCTCTTTCTGGTCAAGACCTTGCAGCCTATCTTCAAAATCTTCAGGCAGAGCAGATAGACCGCATCGAAATTATCAGCAATCCTGGTGCGAAATATGAGGCACAAGGAAATGCAGGGATTCTTGATATCCGTTTAAAAAAGGATAAAAATTATGGCACAAACGGATCGATTAATGCCAGTTACGCACAAGGTCGCTATCCAAAGATAAATCTCAGTGGAAATGCAAATTACCGCAACAAAAATTTCAATGTTTTTGGGAATGCGGGAATTGGCGAATGGAAAGGATTTCACAGAATGGATTTTCAAAGCTACCAGAATGATATCTTTCTCAATGAATTCAATGAAGGTATAAATAACAGATTGTATTTGAATTACCGCATGGGTATGGATTACACCATTAAACCTCAACACACTATTGGATTCCTTGCAGGTGGTAACTTCTCAAATGCAGACAACCGCGGTCTCAACCAGATTGAAATATCCAGTCAAAACCGGATTGAACATATTGACAGTATTTTAATTGCAAATACCTGGACAGATCAACAAAGGCCATCGCAGAATTACAATCTAAACTACAATTACGAGCAAGGTCAAAAGAGAAGCCTGAATATTGACATAGACTATGGCTACTTCGATAATGGAAATGAAAGAAGTCAGACAAACAAATATTTTGATTCGGAAGGGCAGGATGTGCTAAGTGAAACGGCATCCAGTTTTTATACTCCTTCGGTGATCAAAATTTGGACTGCAAAGTCTGATTACGAAAGTGAATGGGGAAAAGGTAAAATCAGTCTTGGCCTGAAATACAGCCAGGTGAATTCTGATAATCGGTTTCGTGTATTTAATGATTTGAATCAGCAAGGTTCAATTGACCAAAGACGTTCTAATTATTTTGACTATTCTGAAAAAGTAGCAGCTGCTTATTTGAACTACAATAGAAGAATCAATGAGAGTTGGCAATACTCCGGTGGTATCCGCATTGAACATACGAATATAAACGGGATCCTAACCGCTATGCTTCCTGAATTGCAGGAGCCTCCGGTGCGATCTGATTATGTAGATCTTTTTCCGAGTTTTGGATTGAACTGGAACGCCCAGGTCAATCATCGATTTCAGTTCAACTACGGACGCCGCATCAACAGACCGGATTACCACGTGCTCAATCCATTCGTAAATCAGTTGAGCCAACTTTCTTATGAAAAGGGCAATGCTTTTCTGGCCCCCGAAATTGTAAACAACGTGGATGTAAACTATACGTATGCGCAGCAGTATAATTTTAAATTGGCTTACAGTGTAACAACAGATCAAATTACCAGATTAATCGGTCCCGACGAACAGGATCCCCGTGCTGGTTTTATAACTTGGGCGAATCTGGCAGAACAGAGAAATTTCAGCTTCAGTGCAAGTTTGCCATTTCAAATTACTAAAGACATATCCAGTTATTGGAATGTAAGTGCTGCACATCTTCACAATATGGCGGACTATGGCAATGGTGCAATTGTAGATTTGTCGGCTTTTACTTACAATTTCTACCAACAGCTGAGTTTTCCAATGCCTTTAAGCTGGAAAGCTGAATTGTCCGGTAACTTTTCAGGTCCGGGCATATGGGGAGGAGTGTTTGTGTACAAGACAAGCTGGAATCTCGACTTTGGAATTCAGCGCAAATTTTTGTCAAATAGGCTTCAATTGAAAATCAGCTTTAGTGATATATTCCTGAAGTCAGGTTGGGATGGTGAGTCCAACTTTGATGGATTGCTTTCCTATGGTCAGGGCCATTGGGACTCGCGGCGACTGAATCTAAACCTGAGTTATAAGTTTGGCAATGACCAGGTGAAGTCCAGGAAAAGGCAGTTAGGGCTTGAAGACGAAGCGGGTCGGGCAGGGAGCGGTGACTAACTGATGTTAGTTCTTTCATGTATTTGAAAATGTTTTTTAAAGTTCGCATGCTAAATTCTCCTCTGTCTCAATAGGGATGAAATGGATTTCATTAAAATTGCAATACATGCTTTGAGGCGATGTTGCATTTCTATAGTAATTAGTTTAAGTATAGGGCAGACTACTTTTCACGAAGCACAAACTCAGGCCTTCGGAATGGGAGATCCGTGCGGATCCGTATCCGGGAATCCCAATTCTTCGTCCAGCTTCCTCAAATCCTCTTCAGTGAGATAATGCTCGATTTGATCTGCCTCCTCATGTATTTGATCCGTTTGCAGGCCCAATTCCTCAACCAAAAAAGTTTCCCATAATCGATGTGCGCGGATCAATTGATTGGCTCTTATTTCGCCGTCTTGCGTAAGTGTATACATTTCACCTGACTGGGTGTAGAGGCCGATTTGCTTGAGTGTGTTCATCCATTTTTTAACAAGGCCTTGTGGGTACCCGGTAATATGTGAAAGTTCATCAATACGAATGGAGGCAGACCTCCCAAGCTGAACGGTTCGCTTTAGGATGTCTTCAATTAAAATCCGCTGCGCCAGTCGCTTTCTTGCAAAATACCTTGGCAAATATCCCTTGGAGGGTGCAAAAAGAGCAATGCATGCGTATATGATCGTTGCCATCACGGCCATCGAAGGGCCCGCCGGAAAGTCAAAGGCGATAGATAGGATCAAGCCGGATAGGGCAGAAAGCATACCTAAAATCATGGACCATGCTAATACAAAATGCAGTCTGTTTGCAATCAACAGTGCTGCTGATGCAGGAGTGATAAGCATGGAAACGACGAGGATCACGCCAACACCTCGAAGTGAAGCTACCACTACCAAACTCAGAAGCAACATGAGCAGGTAATGCATGCGGGATGCATTCATTCCCATGGTTCCGGCAAGTGCAGGCTGGAAACTGGTAACAAACAGGGGACGATAAAAAAGTAGTATGACAACGGATACAAGGACAAATAAGGATGCGGTAAGAATAAAATCCTCTTCGGATACCGATAGCAGATTTCCAAATAGAAAGTCTTTTAAATCCAGATGAACACCTCCTCTTCCACTTACCCAGGAAATTCCAATAATCCCTAAGGAAAACATAAACGTAAAAATGATACCGATTGCAGCATCATTCTTTATCCGGAGGCTTTGCTGCAGCCAAGTAATTAAAAATGCAGCCAAAAGTCCTGCAAGTACCGAACCAATAAAAAAGCCAATTCCGGAATAGCCTACCAGTATAAAAGATAAGACAATGCCTGGTAAAATAGCATGAGATAAGGCATCGCCGATCATAGCCATGTTCCGCAATACAATGAAACATCCAAGTAGTCCACACATCCCGCCAACCAATATGGCGATATAAAGGGAACGAAGTCCAAGGTCAGATTGAAAGAAGGAGCTGAGCTGATCCAAAGTGTCCATGAATAGATCAATTTAAGTTACCCGTAGGGAAATACTTAGCTAATATAAGAGAATGTCAATCAACCCGTTTGTAAAACGCAATGTTTTGTCAGGAAGAAACCTGACTTGAGTCAATAGAGATGTTTTGTAACGGAATCCCCGCAGAAAATCAACGGCCCATAGTATCCTGGGCAGTCCTGTTTTTCAAGAAATTATTAAAAAAATCAACGCCTTCGTTGCTGATTTTGTTTGCACCAATTTGTTTTCCTTTGGAATCGGTAAATACCATAGCATTACAACTACTCTGATAATACAAGTCCAGTTCCTGAATCACTTCTCCATTTTTTTGACACACGAGATGTGCATCCGGAGTACACAGGTTGGTCAGCTGTCCTTTCTCTTCAGTGATAAGTGACATGATAATCGCAACTGCCTGAGGGTTGTCAAAGCTCATCGACAAATTGACATCCTTTTTTAACGAGATCAGATCAATACTGGTGCATTCAGATCTTATTTTAGACAACTGATCGGGTGGGAAAGCATCCAGATCGATTGATTTGCCTGATGGAGATCCGGCACCCTTTGCGCTCTTGTCATTTTTACATGCAATCAGGCTGGCAAAAGCCACAAAACAAAAAAGAATAACTCTCATAGATAAATCTGCTAAAACGTGTAACGAAGGCCTAAAGATATAAAATAACTAATCATCCGTATTTCCCGGGCGTTTTTTGAATAGGTATAAAGTGAACTTAGGGATCGTGTATATTTTCCCGTTATTCCCCAATTGGGACTCCAGTTGTATGTGGTGCCGAGGATCCAGCTAATATCTGTTTTGTTAAATTCCTGATCGAGGCCCGTCAGACTGCTGCTTGAAATTAAACGTCCTACTGAAAATCCGCCGAAAAAAGACATCCTGTAGTAGGACTTTCCCTGATCTTCCTGAAGCCAGTCTTTCAGAATGAATAGCAAGGGTATATCGACATAATGCAGATCAAACCGGATAGGCACAGGATCGTTTTTACCATAATGGCTACCCCTAAGATTATATTGAATTCCCAATTCAAGAGATGTTGCCGGACTTAAACGGGCCGCCGTAAAAATCCCCAGCTCGTAGCCGGGTTTGTTGAATCCCAATATGTCATCTCCGTCGATTTGAGAAAGGCAGCCAGCAACTTTAAATCCGGCCTCAAATCGCTGCGACTGAACCCGAAGGATCAGGACAGACATGAGTAAAGTACAAAAAATGAGCTTTTTCATCTGCGGCTTTAGAAATTGATAGTACAACGAAAAGAAATCCAATTTATGTCAAAATTCAGAGGGTAAGTGAACCCTTTCATCCATTTTCAATGTTTAAAAAAGAGGGCCTTAAAATATAAACGTATTCAAATATGGGAATTTTAAATGTGTTATAAAAAAACTTACAAGCCATAATACATGTAGTTTATTTTAATAATGAAAATAGTTTTTAGTTTTACGCCTTCATCCTGGACCAATTTAGCATGAAGTACACAAGAACCAATCTTAAAAAACTCGAAGACCTTTGTAAGGCAATGGGTTATGCAGTGCGTTATGAGCAAGGCCATTTTCAATCGGGCTACTGCCGGGTAGAAGACCGGAAAGTTTTGGTAATCAATAAATTTTTTGATCTGGAAGGCAGAATGAATTGTCTGATGGAAATTCTCCAGGAACTTCCTTATAACCCGGAGCTAATGGAAGAGGAAGATAAAAAGCTCTTCGAGAAAGCCATATCCATGCGATCTTTGCAAGAAAGCGAAACGTGATCTTAACGTTTTTGGGTACGGGGACTTCACAAGGTGTACCCGTCATTGGTTGTACCTGCGATGTTTGCCTTTCTACAGACAGTAGGGACCGCAGACTTAGAACTTCGGCCTGGATACATGATTCAACACATAGTATATTAATAGATATTGGTCCTGATTTCCGACAGCAAGCCTTGCTTCAGGGCTTGGATCGTCTCAATGGAATTTTACTAACCCATGAACATGCAGACCATACAGCAGGCATTGACGATATCCGGCCAATAAATTTTGCGAATGGGGCCATTCCCTTGTATGGCTTGCGCAGAGTGTTGGATGATATCCGGCTAAGATTTCATTACGTTTTTGGCCCAAGAGACTATCCGGGATTGCCTGAATTGAATTTGCTGCCTGTCAGGGAAGGGGAGCATTTTCAAATTGAGGGAATAACAATCCGTCCTATCCCGGTTATTCATGGGACATTGCCTGTTCTTGGGTATCAGATTGGGTCCTTATGCTATATAACTGATGCAAGTGCTATTGAGGAGAGCGAGCTAAAAAACATCGAAGCCTGCGAAATTCTCGTTTTAAATGCTTTGCGAAAGCAAAAACACCACAGCCACCTAAGTCTGGACCAAGCCTTGCATTATATTGATCTGATACGGCCTAAACGAGCCTTTTTGACACATATAAGTCATCAAATGGGGCTCCATGAAAAACTTGAAGCCTCACTTCCTCAGGGCGTTACTCTTGCATATGATGGATTATCGGTAAATATTGGGAATGAATCAACTTGCTAAAAGCTCCAGTCCTTATTTATTGCAACATGCTGGAAATCCGGTGAATTGGCAAATGTGGAGTTCCTCCACCCTAGAAGAAGCAAAACGTTCTTCCAAGCCCATTTTAGTCAGTATTGGCTATTCTACCTGCCATTGGTGTCACGTGATGGCTCATGAGTCATTTGAAGACAAACTGACGGCTGAAATCATGAATACACATTTCATTAATGTCAAAATTGACCGTGAGGAACGGCCCGATCTGGATCATTATTTTATGAATGCAGTTCAGGCCATGGGCCTGCAGGGAGGTTGGCCCTTACATTGCTTTCTTACGGAAGAGGGAGAGCCTTTTTTCGGAGGAACCTACTTTCCCCCGGAGCCAAAGTACGGGAGACCATCCTGGAATCAGGTGTTGCTTTCAGTTGCACAAGCCTATCAGGAAAATCACAGGGAAATCGCGGACCAGGCAAGCCATTTAAAAAGGCACTTGCTGGAAATGAACCAGATTCAACCAAGGCTATCCCATACTGCTGTTGAGTCAGGAGAAATCCTGAAGCGAATCAAAGAAAGCATGGATCTTGCTGAAGGAGGATTTGGCGGTTCTCCTAAATTTCCCCATACAATGGCATTGCAATTGTTGGGGCATCTGTATTTTTTTACCGGGGATAAAAATGCAATTTCTCATTTGTCTTTCAGCTTGCGTCGCATGGGTATGGGTGGTTTGTTTGATCAGCTTGCCGGTGGATTTTGCAGGTATTCCGTAGATGGGTATTGGGATGTACCCCATTTTGAGAAGATGGGTTATGATCATGGACAGATCTGTTCATGCCTGGCTTTTGCCTATGGCTATACCGGAGATCCATTTTTGAAAATGCTTGCCGACCGTTCCTATTTATTTTTTGAACAATTTATGAAAGGGCCTGAAGGTCTTTTTTATGCAGCAATGGACGCAGATTCTGAAGGGGAAGAAGGGAAATATTATGTTTGGCAGATTGAAGAACTTAAGGCGCTTCTGGGCTCTCATTATGAACACTTTGCATCGATTTTTGAGACCAATCCTCTAGACTATTTACATCCGGACAGAAAAGTGTTGAGACTGAAAAAGGCCGGCGATAATGAGCAACTCTTCGATAAAATAAATGCGTGTTTGCCCTTCCTTCAGATCTTGCAAAAGGAAAGAGATAAGCGCATTCGGCCCTCAGTGGATTCTAAGCGGATTGTATCCTGGAATGGGATGATCCTCATCTCTTATCTGGATTGGTATATAAATACACAAGATCCAGTTTATTTTCTTAAGGCGGAACAACTTCTCCATGCGATATTGGATTTGACTGTTGACGAGAATGGCAACATTTGTCATTACAGGACGGATTCAGATCGCGTGGGATTTGGCTTTCTGGAAGATTATGCGGTGATCATCAAAGCCTGCCTGGACTATTATCAGATCAGTTTTAATAAAAAGTATTACGATTTGGCCTATAGATTCTTCGAATACCTTAGAGTACAATTTTCTGTTGAGGGCTCCTTTCTATTCAAAATGGCACCTGGTCAGTATAGTGACTTCAATCGCATACAAACGGATTGGACTGAAACCAACTATCCTTCCGCCAATGCCCTGCTTTGTCAATGTGCCGCTTATTTTGCGGAACATGATGGTCTGCAGGAATATGCAATACTCTGGAAAGGGATGGCAGAGCAAGTAAAAGAATCCGCATTGCGTTTTCCTCTGGCTGCAGCCAGTTGGGTGGGCATACTTTTAAAACTGGAAACGGGTTGGCCCGTGATGAAAGCATCAAATCCGGACCTTGCAGGGCAATTTCGGAGAGATTTGGTCATTCCGGGCTTGTTTATCGTGCCGCAAGTTTCAAGCACTGATTCCATACAATTCTGCTTTGAGGGCAGTTGCTCTATTCCCTTAGGTACTAGAGATAAGTTTGTATCTTTATTGACTAAATTTTACACCCGCCTTTGAAGCTGAATTTAATAGTGAGCCTCTTGATTGCCTTTTTCGGCAAATTTCCATGGAGCTACAGCCAGCAAACGTCTTTGTTTTCATTGGCCTATCGCGATGCATATCGTTTCATACCAGCGATGGCAGGGCAGGAAGGTACATTATTTGCTTCTGGACTCTTCCGAAACCAATGGCAAAGCATCGAAGGGCACCCTCAGACCTTTGACTTTTCTGCGAATCTGCCTTTGTATTGGCTCCAATCTGCATGTGGATTCAATTTGGGGAAAGACGAACTGGGTTTAAGCCAAATGATTTATGTGCGTCCTTCGTTCAACCTTGTTTATAAATCGAATGAATTTGTGTGGAGTGCTGCAGTTCAGCTTTTATACAACAACATAAAATTTCAGGGTGATCTGGCTAGGACGCCGGATGGACAATACCAGGCCGGGAGCTTTGATCACCTCGACCCGCTGGTTCCGCTTGCGCCATCAAATCTGCATGTACTTGATGGGGGGATTTCTTTGGCTCTCGCATTTCGGAACCTACAAGTAGGTGCTTCACTCAGTCAGCTCTTTGAAAGCCGCTCAGTGAAAGAAAATATTGCCTGGAGGAACCGCAGGCATTATCAGATTCTAATAGCCTATCAATGGCCCCTGGAGCAATTGACGATAAAGCCTCAATACCTTGTTTCGGTGAATGGGAATCGGGTCCAGATGGATTTTTTTACTGGAATTGAATATAATGGCAATGTTTTTGGAGGAATACATTTCAGGGGCTATAATGATCGTTCCCTGGAATCGGTTGGCATTTCTGCCGGGTTTAGCTTGAGTAAAAGTATATCATTGGCCTACGCCCATGAGTTTTACCTTGGAAAATTGAGGGGGGACTTACAAATTCAGACCCAGGAATTTGGACTTTTCTATCATTTCGGAAAAGCCATAGGCGTGGGGATAAAACCAAGAATTGAATACAGCCCCCGGTATGCTGATTGATATCCAGTAAATTACGTATTAGTAAATTATTAATTTAGTTAAAAAAAGATATTGTTAGGATACACAATAATTAGTATCCTTATCTTGTTCGAATAATAGTGGGCTATAAAACATAAAACCCAAAAAATATTTTGATTAAAACTTTTTGGATTGTTTTATATTTGTGCCACTTTTTTAAAGACAAAGTAGGTAAATGTATTAATGATGAGAAAATCAAGTTTATTTCTCTTCGCCTTGCTCGTGGTCCTTTTGACCTCTTGCGGTAAGAATAAGCAGGAAGGGCAGTTAGTCGGCGCATCCCCAAGACCAAAGTGGGATGGAATCAATCCTTATGGCATGGTATATGTTCCCAGTGGAACTTTGACAGTCGGTCAGAGTGACCAGGATTTCTTTCACACCTTCGTACAACCGCAGAAATCTATTTCGATTTCAGGGTTTTACATGGATGATACAGAAATCACGAATAATGAATACCGCCAGTTCGTATTTTATGTACGTGACGAATTAGCTCACAAGGCTTTAGGACATTTTATTGAAGGAGAAGATGGCCAGACAGAGGAAGTGGATTGGGAGCAGGAGATTGACTGGGAGGACGAAACCCTCAATGACATGTACTTTCAGGGCGCAGATGCTTTTAAGGGTGTCAAGGAACTCGATTCCCGTAAATTTATTTACGAGTGGGAATGGAAAGACTGGCAAATGGCAGCTCACAACCGCGATGTTCGCCGTTCCAATATCATTCATAAGGAAAAGACCAATATCTATCCCGATACGCTGTGTTGGGTTCGTGATTTCGCTTATTCCTATAATGAGCCCATGACGAGAAATTATTTTTCACATCCTGCCTTTGATGATTATCCTGTAGTAGGGGTGAACTGGAAGCAGTGTCGTGCTTTCTGTTATTGGAGAACTTCCATCTGGAATAAGTTCAAAGGAGAAGATGAACCAAATAGTGAAGAGTTCCGCCTGCCAACAGAACATGAGTGGGAATGGGCAGCTCGCGGAGGCAGGGAGCAAGCTCCATATCCATGGGGAGCATACTATGCCCGCAATGCAAAAGGATGTTTGCTGGCAAACTTCAAACCAGGCAGAGGAAACTATCCGGAGGATGGTGGATATTATACGGTGCGGGCTGATGCATATTTTCCAAATGAGTATGGTCTGTACAATATGGCAGGAAACGTCGCTGAATGGACCGAGACAGCCTATTCTGATAATGCTCACGTAATTATGCACGATCAGAATCCTGATGTAAAGTACGATGCAAAGGATGAAGATGCAGAGGCATACAAACGCAAAGTAATCAGAGGCGGTTCCTGGAAGGATGTTGGATATTATCTTCATACCAGCACACGCAACTGGGAGTTTCAGGATACCACGAAGTCCTATATCGGATTTCGCTGTGTACTCTCTTTCCTGGGAAGGTCTGAAAACGACTTTAAGTAATCAAGATTGGCCTTTATTTCATATCTCCCTATTAGATAAGGGAAGGTGTGAATTGTTATTGCAAACAATTTTCTCTTAACTCAATTAAAAAATTACAACAATGGCTATTTACAAACAGAATTGGTTTAAATACCTGAAAAATCTCATTATCGGGGTAGGTGCTTCAGTCGTAATGCTCGGGGCTCTATTCAAGATCATGTCATGGGAAGGTGGTGATGTGATGATCACTGCAGGTCTTGTAACAGAGGCTTTCCTTTTCTTGATTCTTGGTGTTATCCCACCGGACAAAGATTACTATTGGGATAAATTGTATCCGGGATTGGGCGATGCAGAGGCTAAAATCAATCCGTTGATTGAAGGTCCCGTAAAAGGTGCAAGTCGTCCAGCAAATGGAGAAGTGGTTGAAGGCCAGCTTGCCGGAATGCTTACAGAACTGCAGGCAATGTCTAAAAGTCTCGGTTCTCTGAAAGCTCTCCAGGAAGTTGATTTCAGCAAAACAGGTGACCAATTGAAAGCAATGAACAATTTCTATGCTCGTATGAACGACGCTATGGTTCAGTTGAATGCTTCAGTTGAAGACACCAAAGCATACAAAGACCAGGTTGCAGCTTTGAATAAGAATTTGACAAACCTGAATGGTGTATACGGAAACATCCTTTCTGCCTATAAAACTATGGGCAATTAATTAATCTCTATTGATAACCAAATAAACATACTAAAATATGTCTATACCTAAGCAGCCCCGCCAGCTCATGATCAACATCATGTACCTGGTTCTTACGGCTCTTTTGGCATTGAACGTATCAGCAGAGATCTTTAATGCTTTTAAACTCGTAAATAAAAGTTTGTCAGACTCCAATGCGGCTTTGGATAAATCCAATGAAGCTTTGGTTCCCTCCATTGAAAAGAGGGCATTAGCAAAACCGGAATATGCGCGTTTTAAGGAAAGAGCTCCGTTGGCCGTACAATATGGAAAAGAATTCTCAGACTATGTAAATAGTGTAGTAGATGACCTCATCGACAAAGCCGGTAATAAAAACGGCAAGGTGGATGACATGGACTATATCGTGGTAGGTGACCACAAAGACTTGAAAGGAAAGAAAAACAAGGACGTCACCACCCGCGAAATGGTTAACAACAAAAAAGGTCTTGAATTAAAAAACAAGATTCTGGAGTTCCGTGGAAAATTTCTTTCCCTGATCGATGATAGCTTGCGTGCAAGTATGGAAAGCGAAATTCCGCTCAACATTGACGACGAAACATGGAGACACTCCAAAACCAAGAAAAGCTGGGAAGAGTTTACTTTCAAACAAATGCCTCTTGGTGCGTGTCTTCCGATATTTACAAAGTTCATCAATGACGCTAAATCTTCCGAGAACGCAGTATTGAACCACTTCAGCAAAAAGCTTGGTGGCGAGGACGTGGTCCTGGATAAATTTACAGTTATTTCTTCTCCAAAGAAAAACTATGTAATCAAAGGTGAATCTTTTGAAACATCAATTTCTTTGGCTGCATCAACTTCTAAATCTACCAATACGAAAGTGTCTCTTTCCGTAAACGGAGCGAACCTTTCTTCTAATGCGGATGGTGAAGCTGTTTGGAAAACAACGGCCAATGATGTAGGTACAAAGAAATATACGGCTGTTGCTTCTGTAACGAATCCAGTTACCGGAAAAACAGATACGTACAGAAAGGAATTTGAATTTGAAGTTGGTGAACGTTCTTGCAACGTATCCGCTGAAAAAATGAACGTTTTCTATATTGGAGTAGAAAACCCTGTTGCCATCTCTGCAGCTGGTGTTCCTTCTGCACAGTTGAGTGTTCAGGCTTCCGGTGGAGGTATTGAGCTTTCAAAACAAGGCGGAGGAAAATATATTGCCAATGTAAAATCTCCGGGTGAAGCCACTATCGTACTTAGCGGAGGTGGTCTGCCACCAACCAATTTTAAATTCCGCGTAAAGAGAATTCCTACTCCGGTACCCATGCTCTCCGATAAGAGGGGAGGTGCCATGCCTAATGGTGTATTCAAAGCACAGCAAGGTGTGATTCCGGTATTGGAAGGATTCGAGTTTGACGCGAAATGTCAAATCCAAGGATTTAACCTTGTACGCGTAGCTCCCAGACAAGATGCTCAGATCGTGACCAACACGGGTGGTCGTTTTATACCTCAAGCCACTCAATTGATGGCACAGGCAAAACCAGGTGACCGCTATCTTTTTGAACAAATCAAAGGAAGGTGCCCCGGTGACGCTGCAGCTCGTGATCTAGGAGATATGTCTTTCCAAATAAAATAAAATTTTATTCCATGTTTAATTTCAGGATTTCATTTTACTTATTCTTGCTCTTGAGTTGTTGCCTCAGTGTGAGTTTATCTGCGCAGGTTGCTGACGAAGAAAAAACAGAAGCCAGCGAAGAAGAAGATTCAGGGTATCTGGATGATATCGTAGAGCGCTCTTTGGTAAAAGAACAGCGCATATTGGATTATCAGCCAGTTCGCGAAGCAGACATCGTTTGGGACAAAAGAATTTGGAGGGTACTGGATGTGAGAGAGAAAATGAACTTGCCATTTGTTTATCCGGTACGTCCATTTTTCCAAATACTTGTTCAGGCAGCCGAAAATGGTGATATCCATATCTTCAAAGAAGATAACTTCCGCAAATTTGTAACTGGTGAAGAGCTGGACAAACTCCTTCATCGCGTGGATACCGTCGTAGTAACAGACCCGGAAACCTATGTGGAATCTGTGCAAATCAAGAAGTCTGATATTGACTACAATGATATTAAAACGTATCGCGTGAAGGAAATGTGGTACTTCAACAAGCAGACCTCAAGACTTGAATGCCGTATCCTCGGTGTCGCTCCGATTAAGGACGAATATGATGATGCCGGTAATTTGAAATATACCCTTCCTATGTTTTGGGTATACTTTCCTGAAGCACGTAAGATTCTGGCCCGCGAAAAAGTTTTCAATGATCAAAATGATGCTGCACCTGCAACGTGGGCAGATGTATTTGATTATCGCTTTTTCAGCAGCTATATCATTAAGGAATCAAATGTTCAGGATGTCCGTTTGAGTGATATATTCAAGGGTGAAAACGATGGAGTGAAATTATTGCTTGAATCAGAAAAAATCAAAAATACCATTCTCAATATTGAACACGATTTGTGGGCGTATTGATAATCTTATCTAAGATTTAAAAGGCCGGTGTATATTCTACCCGGCCTTTTTTTTATTTGGAATATCCTGATTCTAAAATGACTTTCGCTAAATTGAATTTATCTGATATAGGCCAGCCTTATTGAGAATTAAATTTGGTAGCAAAAGTGTAAAATCGAAAATACTTCTTTATGCACAGGCCTTTTATAGCACTTGCCTGTACTGTAGGTTTAAGACAGAATGGATATCTTTTAATATATCCATACATATTGTATACATGAAATTTCTTCAATATCCTGAAATTCATTTTGTCCAAACGATTCTTCGACAGGTGAGCCTCGCTCTTAATCAGGATTTCTTTTTCGGCCGGTTATCAAGGAATTTTAAATACTTGATACCTGCTTTTTATCAGGGCCGATAATTTTCTCAATAATTTTGGGCCTGTTGTATTCTATAAAAAGCGCAATAAGTACGACGGTGTACTCCATACAAATGAATTGCTGATTATACATCGCAAAATGGGGATCATAGAACGCATAGCTTAAAAAGACCAGCAGGCTCCATACAAGGCTTGTCATAGGAAAACAAAACAACCCTACAAAGAGAATTGTGGTAAGGTACCATGGATGCACAGTAGAGCTGAACATCAAAAAAGCGAAAAGGCTAAGCCAGATTTCGCGAAATGGAATTTTGCCTGGGCAGGTAAGCATTGCTCTGTACCACAATGTAATATATAAGAGAATAAAAGGGATTATGCATATTAAAGCTGCATCTGCTTTCAAAGTATAATGGCCTTTATCAAATAAAAAATCCCGTACCGGGCGATAGATGAATGAATTGAATTCAAACTGTCCGAAGTACAATTTTAAACTTCCCTGATAGTTTGCGAAGCTGTATAGCAGAATAAACAGAAAGGGGAGGCAGGCTGTAATGCAGGAAAGAAACCAATTTAGATTCCAGCTAAACTTTTTAACGCGAAAAATTAAGAAGGGAGCTATAAGCAAGGCGTTTAATTTGGATAAAATAGACATTCCCAAAGTTGCCCCGGCAAGCATAGCCTTATTTGCATGCTGGTAGTAAAGGGAAAGGATCAAAAATGAAATCATAAGTTGTTCTACATGCAAGTTGCCATGTAATTCCGTTAGAATTAAAGGCGAGCCGAAGTACATCAATGCATAATATTGGGGCTTGTGGTACATGTCTAACAAATGGAGTAGAGATTTCAAACACAAGAAGTCTATCAGAAGGTATATCAGTTTTACAATCCATGAAAATAAATAGAGCTTGGAGCCGGCAATAAATGCAGCTACGAAGAACACCAGCTGACTCAGCAAAGGATATATACTGTAATACTCCTTTGAGTTCAAATAATTAAAATTTTGAATCAAGGGTGCAGTAAAAGAACTGTTGTTAAATTGGTTTATTATTTCTGAAGGTTTATAAGCATAAGGGTTTAAACCATTTGTACTTAAATAACCGTCCCACCAATATCTGTAAAAATCATTTGAAAGCTGTGGGCTTGAAAAGAGAAACAAACATTTTGCCAAAGCTATGGTAGCGACAACCGGCAGCCATTTCTCCTCTTTTATACTACTACGAAGGAGTTGAATCAAAGAAACAAATGAAACCAGAACAGGTATCAGAATAGACACCAGGTCTGTTTGATGACTGTAAAAGGCTAAATAGCCGCAGGAAAACAGATATGCAGCTACAGGAATATACAGGCGTCGCATCTTTTCGCTTAATGCACGAAAAGGTACGTCTTTACTTAAAACTTAAATGCCTCAGTGAATAGAAAAAATTGAGTCCAAAGCCAAACATCAACAAGGAATGGAATAAAAGAAATGAATAATACTCAATGTATATTCCTAAACCAATGGCGAAAGCGAAATAAATAAATATGAAAAACTCAATCCAGGTTTTTAGGGTAATTTGCTGAATGAGATAGTTGTTATTTAAAATTTGGTCTTTGAGTGTGATCAGGTTGAACTTGGGAGTTCTGATAAAGGCAGACTTTTTGCCAAGATAGCCCTCAAGCACCGCGATGCTGTTGTGAAAGCTGAATCCCATGGAAAGCGCCATAAACGACGGAAACAGGAGCAGGAAGCGCAAAAAGCGATGTTTAGTTCCTTTTTCTTTCCAGCACATCATGGCATTTGCTTCATAGAATACGGACATGACAGCCAAGGTTCCCAATAAGCAAAAACCGAGAAAAGTAGCTTTTAATTCCAGGTTGTCCATTGCACAAAGCACTGGAACACTAATCAGGGCAACCCAAAAAATCACAAGGAAGATACCACTGCTCACCAAATGCATGAAGGCATGAAATTTTGTAGCAAGAGGAAGTTTCGATTTTAAAATTATGGGAAGAAGTTTTCTTGAATTTTCAGCACCTCCTTTCATCCAGCGGAATTGCTGGGATTTTAGTCCATACATTTCAGCAGGTAATTCCGCAGGGCATACAATATCTTCTACATATTTAATTTTCCAGCCTTTCAGTTGGGCGCGGTAGCTCAGATCTAGGTCTTCTGTAAGAGTATCGGATTGCCACCCGCCTGCGTCATCAATGCAGCTTTTTCTCCAAATACCTGCGGTTCCGTTAAATTGAAGAAAATGACCAGCAGCGCAACGGCCGGCCTGCTCAACCGTAAAGTGAACATTAAGTTGAAATGCCTGCAGCTTCGTTAAGAGACTGTAGTCTTCGTTAATATGCTCCCATCGCGTTTGTACAACGCCAATTTCAGGAGCATTGAAATAAGGAATACTTTTTTTGAGAAAATCGCTGTGAGGAAGAAAGTCGGCATCAAAAATTGCGATAAACTCGCCTTTGCAGATCTTCGTACCTTCTTTCAGGGCACCAGCTTTATAGCCTTTACGATCCGTTCGATGGATGTGTGTAATATCATAACCCTGGTTACGGTAAAACGCTACTTTTTCAGCAGCATATTGCTTCGTATCATCCGTGGAATCATCAAGTACCTGGATTTCCATTTTGTCTTTGGGGTAATCCAACTGGGTAATGTTGTCCAATAAGCGGTCAATTACAAATTGCTCATTGAATATAGGGAGCTGGATCGTCACCATTGGGTGCCGGTCGGAATCCTGAAGAGGGCTTAAAATGATTTTGTTCTTTTTGTGTTTCCGGTAGGCTTGCAATAATCTAAGTTGCAAAAGGGAAAACAAAGTGATGTAAAGAAGGCTTCCTGTATAAAGGAAAATGAGAACGATTTGAATTGTGTCCATAATTGTGGAGCAAAAATAAAAAGCTTAAAAGTCAGCTAACGCAATTGGCATGACTTTTTTTAACACAATTTTAACCTTTAACAAAAGTTTTGAATATTATAAAGAGAATCTTTGAACCTGCCCCTATAACGCCTTTAATGGTACCTGAAACTTTTGATTTTCCAATGCGTTTTCGGTAGCTCACCGGGATTTCTGCACAACGCATTTTCTGCTTTGCAGCCTTCACTTGCATTTCAACAGTCCACCCATAATCCGGATCTTCCATGTTTAGTTGTAGAAGTTTCTGATACCGGATTGCCCGAAAAGGTCCCAGATCTGTGAATCGATAAGCCCAAAACAGCTGAATGAGACTAGTGGCCAATGCATTCCCAAATCTTTGTACAGCTGTCAATGAGCCCTTTTCGGCTTTTCCCAAGACACGAGAGCCAAGAACAAAATCTAAATGCTCTTCTTCCAGTTTATTTACCAAATAGAACATTTCACCGGGAACATCAGAAAAGTCACCATCAAGGAATACAACTACATCGGGAGGCGGATGATTTTGCATTTCCTTTAGCGCCCTCTGACAAGCCGATCCATAGCCTTTGCGTGGTTCATACAAGAGTTGCGCACCTGCCTGGCGGGCTATTTCAGCAGTTCTGTCCGTGCTACCATTGTCGCATACGTAAACCTTGCGCACCAGCAAATCGGGAATGGCCTTTACAACCAGTCCAATCGATTGTTCTTCATTAAGTGCTGGTATGATGACATCTACGGTCATCGGATGGGGGACCTTATAAAGGAATCGTTGAAAACCGGATTAAAGAGCTTTCAAGGCCTTGGTCAGATAGGTCAGCACAAAAGGGAGCCCAACCCAAAACCATGCAGGATAGTAAACCAGCAAGAAGCAGGTTCCGGCAGTTGAAATCAAAAAATATAGCCAGTCACTACCCCGGGATTGATTTGATTCAGACATCAGTACTTATTTTGTGCAAAAATAGAATTTTTAAGAATATGTAGTTTTTCATTTGTAGATAAGATGAAATTGGGCCTTGGTTTTTTCGGATTGGTCATTTTGGCATTCATTTTTATTATTTCTGGCTGCCAAACCGAGTCGTTCTCAACGGATCCGGTGGACAGACTTTATGCGGAAACAGACACCGTGACATTCGATACTGTTTTTACAACCATTGGGAGTGCAACCCGGTTCTTCAAAATCTATAATCCACATTCGAAATCGATCACAGTCGAAAGAATTTATGTTTCATCAGGAAAGCAGTCTGATTTTAGAATAAACGTTGATGGTCGTGCTGGCCCATTAGTCGAAAGTGTAGAAATCGGACCTGGAGATTCTATTTACGTGTTTTGTGAAGTCACAGTAAATCCTTTGGATTCTCTTCATGATAGCCCTTTTATTAAAGAGGATTCCTTGCTCATTGAATACAATGGAAATCAGGATCGCGTACAATTGATAGCCTGGGGTCAAAATGCAAATTATGTTCCCTCGAAAAGTAATAAAGGTCAGTTTTCTGTGATGGATCTGAATGGAGGTACCTTAAACTGGGCTGATTCAAAGCCTTATATTATTTACGGGATATTGTATATCGAAAATGGAACCTTGGAAATCGAAGCAGGCACCCATGTTCATTTCTGGGGGGGACTTACCAAGGCTAAGGACTCAGATGGTAATGTCTTTTTTTACAACGATGGCAGGCTGGTTATAGGCCCACATGCTTCTTTGGTCATAAAGGGAACACGGGATAATCCGGTTCTTTTGCAGGGGGTTCGTTTGGAACCACAATATGCGAGTACTCCGGGTCAATGGAGTGGAATTTTTTTAGATCGCAACAGCACAGGCAATTTTATAAACTATGCCATTATAAAAAATAATCTGGTTGGACTCTATGCTGATTCAAGCTCAAGTTGTCAGATAAATAATTCGCGTATCTTCAATAACAGTCTTTACGGAGTGTATTCCGCTTCGGCGCAAATTAGCATTGCGAATTCACTTTTTTACAATCAGGGTTCCTCAGGTCTATTTGTTTCAACAGGAGGACAAGTGGAATGCAACTACACGACCTTTGTAAACCTGGGAAATTCAGATCCGGCTGTTTATCTAAGCAATGCCCGATGTGTCGACTTCCCTTTTTGTGAAATCGTTTACAGATTTCCTCTCAAAGCTCATTTTACCAATTGTATCATCACAGGTTCTGATCAGGACGAGTTTTGGCTTCTCAAAGATGAGGCTAGCTCATTTGAGCTTTTGCTTGAAAATTCCATGTACCGTTCTAAAGAACTTTTGTCTCAGATTCCGGATTTTCAAATGCAATTCACGCAAGAGTCCTTTAATTATTCCGGATTTCAAAAGCTATTCAGAGATATCAATCAGCAGGATTTTCATCCGGACAGTTTGTCGGTTCTCGACTCTAAAGGGAAGCCGATTCCAGGCATTGATATGGACCTAGACGGGCAACTTCGCGACATGCTTAAGCCGGATATCGGTTGCTTCGAATATATTCATTAAACCATACAGCCTGTTGCTTTTGATATTTGGGTTCAGAACATAAACTGCGTTTAATTAAAAATGCCTGTATTTATTAGTTTTGATAGCAGCCTTTAAAAACGCCTCTTCCTTTTCTTTCCATTTACCTTGTCACACCAGCGTTTGTTTGATCATTTAAAATCATGATTTCGAATTATTTTGAATAGCGGCAGGGGATAAGGGTCTGATGAAAATATAGCCAAGAATGAAGAAGATCATCAAGGCAAGAACGCTGAAGCGCATGGAGTGAGTCATTTGATTGATGAAGCCAAATATGAATGTTCCAAATACAATGGAGATATAATAGATGACATCGTAAAAGCTGTAAAAGCAGGTGATATCCGGATGGTCTTTAGGGATCATTTTTGAATAGGAAGATCGAGACAGCGCCTGAATTCCACCAAGCACCATTCCTACCATTGCGGCTAGAAAGTAAAACTCCATTTCTCCGCGCACAAAATAGGCGAACAGGCAAATGAATGCCCAAATCAGGATCATCAGTTTAAGTGCAAAAAGATTGTTGGTCTTTTTTGAAACATTCGCAAAAAGATAAGCTCCCCCAATTGCAACCAATTGAAGTAATAGTATAACGACAATAAGTTGTGATGTTCTGAAATGGAGTTCCTCTTTAGCAAAAGAACTCGCCAGGTAAATAACGGTTTGTACACCTGCACTGTAAAAAAAATAAGCCCTGAGGAAGGATTTCAGTTCTGGCTTTTCACTGGTAAAGCGCCAGGCCTTTTTTAGCTCTTCCAATCCATGATGAAGCCAATGCCCATCGCGATTATTTTTCGGATCGGAAGGAAGCCATCTAAAGGAGACTTGGGAAAAACCAAGCCACCAGACACCTACGCTGAAAAAGGCAATACGGGCTGCAGTTTGACCATTTTCAAGTCCAAACCATTCAGGTTTTTGTATAGAGAGGATATTAATACACATCAACAAGACACTGCCAATGTACCCAAAGGCATATCCCCGAGCACTGAGATGATCTGCTCTTTCCGGTGGTACGAGTTGACTCAAATACGAGTCATAGAAAACAAGCGAACCGGCATGGCTTGAAGTCGCCAAAATAAATGATGCTATGCCGATCCATTGTGTGTGAGGGCCTTCAAAGAAAAAAAGGGTCATGCACGCTAAACTTCCCAACGTAGTGAAAAGCCGCATAAATAATTTTCGATGGCCGCCAAAGTCTGCAATACCTGAAAGCAATGGGGAGGCAAGGCAAACTAAAAGATAAGCAAACGCGACTGAAAAGGCATAGATACTGCTGTTGCTGATCTCAATACCACCAATTTGCATTAACTTATCGGAAGCATCTAAAAAATATACGGGAAACAATGCCGTTGAGATGACCAGGGAATAAGAGGAATTAGCCCAGTCAAACATTACCCAACCCAATTCTGCCTTTTTCTGTTGATTCATTTTAGCTGCTTTACAAGCCAAGATAATCAAGATCATGGCAGGTCACAAACTTTCGTATTTTCCGATATAAGGAAGGAAGCAGAGAATTAGCGGTTCTATTTTGTTAAGGAGTTTGGCAAATAGACTATTTTGGACCTGAATTTAAGGGTCCACTCTAAATTAGCTCTTGATCAATGAAAATTTTGATTCTATCCAGAAATTCAAGTCTCTATAGCACTCAGAGTCTGATTCAAGCTGCAATACGCAGAGGTCATCAGGTGGAAGTGGTTGACCATCTCATGTGCAATATCATTATTGAGCAAAACAAACCACAGCTGTTTTTGGGAATGGATCCCATCACTGATGTGGATGCGGTCATACCCAGAATCGGGGCCTCTGCTACTGAATACGGGGCAGCGGTCATTCGTCAACTCGAACTTATGGGGATATTTACAACTGTAAAATCTCAAGCATTAATGAAAGCAAGAAATAAATTGCACTGCATGCAGTTTCTTGCAAGTCATGGCCTGGATGTTCCCAAAACCGGAATCTCAGCAGGCGATTATTGCGCAGGAATGGTCTATGATCAGATATCCAAAGATAAAGCTATCGTAAAACTGTTGTCAAGCACGCAGGGTTTAGGAGTCATTCTCGCCCAAACAAGAAGTCAGGGACTTAGTGTAGTTGAAGGATTTCATAGAGTGGGCGAAGATGTTTTGATACAGGAATTTATCCAGGACGCTAAAGGATCTGACATTCGCGTATTTATAGTCGGGGGGAAAGTGGTGGGAGCGATGGTCCGGCAAGCTGTTGCAGGAGAATTCAGATCTAATATCCACAGAGGCGCAAGTGCATTTATAGCTAACTTAAGTACACAGGAAGAAGAGATGGCGATACGGGCAGCAGAGCTTTTGGATCTCCCCATCGCAGGAGTGGATATATTAAGATCCTCAAGAGGTCCATTAATTTTGGAAGTCAACGCATCTCCCGGTCTGGAAGGTATTGAGGGAACTACTAAAGTAGATATAGCAGGATGTATTATTGAATACATTGAAAATAACTGGAAGGCCTTATGAAAACAAGTCCCTTACATGCAGATGTTTATTTAATTGTTCAGATTCATGGATGATTTCAATTTGCAGGGTCAGGAATTCCCACCGGGCAGTTCCGGAATGGTGAGAATTAATGCAGGACGCTTACCGTCGGGTAATCAAATTTCAATTTTCACATTTGTGTTTCGGGCTAAGAAACCGGGCCCGAGGATTTTGTTGTTGGGGGGTATGCATGGAGATGAAATTAATGGCGTTGAAATCGTTAGAAGGGCCGTTTCACAAAAGTTGTTTTCCGAACTGGAGGCGGGCTCGATCGTTGCAATTCCATTATTAAATATTTTTGGCTTTATCAATTTTTCCAGGGATGTACCGGACGGAAAGGATGTCAACCGCAGTTTTCCGGGAACGAGTTCCGGTTCTCTTGCATCCAGAATTGCTAAGATAGTCACACGGAAAATTCTGCCGCAGGTAGACTTTGGTTTTGATTTTCACAGTGGAGGCGAACAACATTGGAATTATCCTCATATACGGTATTCATCAAAGCATCCTGAATCCAAAGCTCTCGCACTTAAAACGAATTTTCCACTTCTCGTAGAGAAGGCAGTAGTCAGTAAATCATTGCGCAAAATTGCAAAGGACATGCAAGTTCCTGTTTTGGTTTATGAAGGAGGTGAGTCACATCGTTTAGATCCATTAATTGTCGAACACGGAATACGTCTGATAAAAGATATACTCGTTTCTCATCAAATGATTGGGGCGCCTTCTTCCCCGACTTTGATAAAAAAAGTTTTCAGGAAAACGAGTTGGGAACGTGCATTCACAGGGGGCATGGTTATCTACCGGCGCGAAGCTGGAGTATATATTTCCAAGGGGGAATTACTCGCCGTTATTACAGATCCTTTTGCCCAGCGGGAATATCGCATGCATGCATCAAAAGATGCTTTTATATTAAGTCACAATAACGCACCTATTGTGAATATCGGAGATGGTATGTTTCATCTGGCCTATGAAGAGGAAAAATATGCCAGGCTATAATTTCCGGCAACTCATATTATTTTTATTAATACTGCTCTTCGGATTGCAGGAGGGGGCCGGTCAGAAACTTCATGGGAAGAGACACTTAAGAAAGCAATTAAAGCATTTTGTAAAAGATAGTCTTTTACAGGGAGCAAGTATCGGAATTCATGTTTACGATCTGCGAAAGGCAAAATCTATTTTAGAATATGACCCGGATCGCGCGCTTATTCCTTCCTCTACGCAAAAACTAATTACTTCAGCTCTTTTACTGGACACCCTGGATCCAAATTATTATTTTGAAACAAAATTTTATTTGGACGGAGAACTAAAGGACTCTGGCAGATTTGAAGGCAACATACGAGTGTTAGGTAGCGGGGATCCTTCATTTTGTTCTCCTTACACCGATGAAGCATTTTCTTTTAATGCTTTGGCAGATACTTTGGCGGAATTGTTGAAGGCGAAGGGTGTTTCAAAGTTGTATGGGGACATAGAAGCAGACCAGAAGTATATCCAGGATATTCCTGAGAATCCGGAATGGCTGTGGTATGATGTGGGCAATTATTATGGCGCAGGTTGTTATTCATTGAATTTTATGGAAAACGAAATTCAATTAATTCTTGCATCGAGCCTTGCCAAAGATGGCATTTGCCCAATCATTGCTATTCGCCCTGATTTTTATAAAGACCTGTTTTATTCCAATGTAATCGGCAAAGATAGCTTTACCAAAGATGATGTTTTTGTGCTTGGCTCTTCTCTTTATGAAAAGCGACCCCTGTCAGGGTATTGGAAATGTTGCTCTTCGGATAGCCTCCAAATCCGTGCTTCAATGCCGGATCCCGCTTCCTGCTTCTCTGCAATGATGAGAAAATCATTAGTTGACAGAGACCTTGAATTAGTAGAACATAACCATTCCGTTGTGCAGAGCAAGGTCCCATTTTATATCTGTCATTCGCCTAGTGTGGAAAGTTTGGTGCGGAGGAATTTAAAGAAAAGTGTTAACCTGTATAGTGAGTCTTTTTTGCATCTTCTTGGACAAAATTGGAATGGATCCACACGGCGTGAATATATTTTAAAAAGTATAAATGAGTACTTGAGAAATGCAATCACAAGTCGAAGATCCTTTACAATGGTCGATGGGAGTGGATTGTCCAGGAAGAATCAAATGAGTTCCAGGGATATGACTCGATTTTTAAGCTGGATATGCAACAAACCTAAATTGAAATCCTTTTGGAATTTGATTCCTGATGTCTATACTAGTTCGTTAATGCAGCCTTATTTATTGCCTAAAGCAGATCCCAGGTATAATTTGCACTTGAAAAGCGGCAGCATGGAGCGGATTCGCGGATATGCCGGATACTTGGTTATAGACCAGCAGCCGGCGATTGCAATTGACATCATGATCAATAACTATAGCTGCAGTTCTTTGGATTTGACAAAAAGGATCTCCATGTTTTTGAGTGAAGTTGTAAATACCCGTTACTGAATATGAATCATTCTGCAATATTGATATGCTGTTGTTTGTATGTCCTGGCTGCTTCCTGTCGCTGGACACCTCCCAAGATTGGTGGCTCAGCAGAACAAACAGAACAGGAGCAAGTGGAAGATTCGGATCAAGATATTCGTGACCGCACGGTATGGCAAAAGCCTTACGAGATCATTCACCTCCTGGGATCTCTGCAGGGTAAAACCATAGCGGATATTGGAGCGGGAAGTGGCTATTTTTCTTTTCGCTTTATCCACGAGGCTGAAAAAGTAATTGCAATTGATATTGATCAGGAGCTTATCCTGATGATGAATCAGGAAAAGCAATTTTATCGGCAAGAGCTTCAGCAGCGCATAGAGACGAGATTGGCTACAAAAGACAATCCCATGTTGAATGACAATGAAGTGGATTTTATATTTCTGGCTAATACCTACCCTTATATACCCGGCAGAGTAGCTTATCTAAAACGGCTCATACCCAAGCTAAAGCCTGGAGGAAAAATAATGGTTGTTGACTTCAAGAAAAAAGGTACTCCTATCGGCCCTTCCCAAAAAAGTCGTCTTGCTCAATCAGATGTCGAGCAGGAACTGATCGATGCAGGTTATGAAATAAAGCTCTCTGACGATTTGAAACTGGAGTACCAATATATTATAATCGCCACGCCCAAATTTTGACAAAGACTTCGGATGAAGCATTTGCATTATGGTTTCATTTAACTTCTTAATGGCACAGAACAGGAATTGGTATTCAAAATTCACATTGTTTTAGTCTTGATACTTCTATGTATCAAATGCTCCGTATTAACTTAAATTATTCGTTAGCGCTCTGTAATATAGATTCTGCACAATCTTCGAAGGAAGTTTTATTTCTATCAAGGGCACAAGCTTCTATTGTATTTGGAAACCTCTGAGTGATTTTTATCCTGAGATTAATAGAGTAGCAGTCTGGTATTTCTAAGGAAAAGCGCATAGAATTAGTGTTCTATTGAAAATCATCTGAAAAGTTGACGATTGTCATTTTTTATTTTCGATAGATGTGATAAATTAAAGAAAATCAATTGTTTATGAAAAACTTAAAGGTGCTAATTCTATTGATTTCAGTCCTTTTTATATTTGGACAAATTAGGGTTTATAGTCAAAGCATTGGATTGGATACCTCATTTAACCAAATTGGTATCAAAAGGCTTGTTTTAGAAAGGGGTTTTGATAAAGCTAATATGATTTTGCAACAACCTGATGGCAAATTAATGGTTGTGGGTATTGCAAATGTTGGCATTGAGGTCAATATTGCCTTGTCAAGACTGCTTCCTAATGGATCTAACGATATGAGTTATGGAAAAAATGGACTTATTCTTTCCGGTGTATTAGGAGGAAATAATTTTAGTCTTGGATTATCTGCGGCTCTCCAGCCTGATGGCAAAATTCTAGTATGTGGTGCTGCCAGTAATGATGATAAAACCTACCATTTTATGGTAGCTCGTTATGACCAAAATGGTGCATTGGACAATAGTTTCAATGGGAGTGGATTTAATGTTATAAAGATGGGGAGCAAATCCTATGCGAATGCAATTGAAATAGCTCCCGATGGGACAATCATTATCGCTGGAGATGCAAATATTAATAATAGTAATGAAATGGTTGCTGTCCGATTGAAGGCAGATGGAGTTTTGGATTTGGGATTTGGATCAAGTGGAATTGCGAGTATTGGCCCCAAGACCGGAAGTTGTAGTGATCTGGCTTTGTATTCCAATGGCAGTATCGTGCTGGCTGGATATTCAACAGATGCAAATTATTATACTAACTTTACTATTGCTAAGTTGTCATCCTCCGGTAAGTTAGATAAGAGTTTTGATCAAGACGGCATTGCTATTTTAGATGTAGGAGGCTATGATGATTATGCTTATGCAACAACTATTCAAGAAGATGGTAAAATACTTGTGACAGGATCCTCAACGGACCAAAATTATCTCGGGAAATTTGTTATTGTTAGATTATCTGCATCAGGAGCTTTAGATAATTCTTTTGATAAGGATGGCAAGCTAATATTAAGTAACAATAATTTAAGAAATGGATATGGAATTCAGGTTCAACCTGACGGTAAAATTGTTGCAGTTGGGATTGCAAAGGATAATCAAACTAGTGAAATTGATATAGCTGCGATTCGCGTTAGTTCGGCTGGCGTATTAGATAATACTTTTTCCAATGGTGGCGTTGCACTTCTTGATATTTCTAAAACACAAGATTTTGCAAGTTCAATAATTATTCAGAAAGACGGTGGTATTTTAATTGGAGGCTATAATGAGAGCACAAGTATCATTGCTAAATACAACTCCACAGGTATTATTGATAATAACTTTGGAAAGAATGGAGTAAAATTGTTAAATTTAAATCAGAGCCATTCAATTAATACATCAGTAAAGATACAAGCTGATGGAAAAATTTTAGCGGGTGGATATGCAAGTAGCAACCGAAGCTTTGGTTATGTTTCTGCAAGAATTATGAAAAATGGCGCAATTGATACAAGTTACAGTAACGATGGAGTAGCAGAAGGATTCTTGTTTTCTAATCAACTTTATTCTAGCTGTATGCAAGTTCAAAGTGACAATAAATTATTAATGGGAGGCTATGCTGTTAATTCAACTAGTGATAATACCTATACCCTTATTCGATTTGAAGCTAATGGATCTATAGATGCAAGCTTTGGAAATTCAGGAAGAGTTACTACGGATGTAGGTATTTCAGATGATAGGATTACTTGCATGGCTCTTCAGACGGACAATAAAATTCTTGCTGCGGGCTATTCGTATAATGGCCAAAATTGGGATTTTTCCATAGTGCGTTATCTTGCGAACGGTTCACTTGATTTGACATTTAGTGGTGATGGAAAGTTGATTACACCTTTTGGTAACGGGGATGATGGGGCACAAGCAATTGCGATACAGAAGGACGGTAAGATACTCGTAGGAGGGTTTGCCGTTGTGAATAATGAATTTAAATTTGCTGTGATGCGTTACACATCTCAAGGGGTTTTAGACATGACATTTAATAATTCGGGTAAACTTACACTTGATGTGAGTCCTCAGGGAGATGAGATTCTATATGCAATCAAAGTGCAGGAAGATGGAAAAATTATTCTTACAGGGGACGCGTTTAACGGAACCAATACCGATTTTGCAGTTGCGAGGATAACCAGTAATGGAAATTTGGATAATAGTTTTTCTGACGATGGCTTGAATTTAATTGATATCAATTCAAATTATAATGATGCCATTGATCTTGTTGTATTGCCAAATGGAAAAATTATGATTGGTGGAACATGTGTCGATTCAGGCTTTTATGCATTCGCACTTGTTCGGCTATTGCCGGATGGACGATTAGATATGAGTTTTGGAAGAGATGGAATAGCTATTCTGTCAGTCGGTCCAGAAGATGATATAGCTGCAGCTTTGGCATTACAGAATGATGGCAAAACGATTATTTCGGGCAGCAGTGTTGACGGAGCTCGGATTGAATTCGCCATTGCCAGGGTGCTATCAAATTTGAATGTAGGTAACTTGGACGAGGAGGCAGAAGCCTCAGCGATGTTTGTTTACCCAAATCCAATCCAATCAGAAGCTCAATTGGAATATACCTTAAAAAGTGATGACAAGTTAAGCCTCCAATTGGTTGACATGGATGGCAGGGAATTGCAAATGTTATATCGCATGGAGCCAAAAAGCGCTGGATTTCATTCTGAGCCTGTTTATTTAAATCAAAGTCTTCCCGATGGTAATTATGTTTTGAATCTTGTAACGTCGAAGGGAACTGTCGGAATAAAAGTTAATAAAAAATCCCGATGAGCAATTTTGGAATTGATTTTGCCATTTAATTATTTTTAGGACTTCTTTTTCTTGCACACTGAAAATATGGTAAGATTTTTCAGGATTTATTTTGGTTTTTTTTAAAGTTGAGTTCGGTTTATTGCATCATCAATAAGTTTTTTGCTAAAACATTTTAGATAACTTATTGATTAGTAAATATTATAAGATCAATGCCATTGAATTGAATAGTTTTTAAAAAAAATAACCTGACAGTTTTAAAACCAATGCCCTTTTTTGTTTTTTTATTCTTGTTGAATTTACGTTTCGTATTTTTTAATTAGGTATCTTAGTGTAAGAATATTTTTTAACTACGAAATGTTAGGTGCAAAAGGAAAGGCACAGGTTAAACTCACTAGGCTAAACCGTGAAATAGGTAAATAAAAATAGGTAGATTTCGGAGGTTTAAAATAAAAATAGTTTAAAGTTTATGCGTTACTTTAAGATTCCACGAAGCCAGGTAAAGGCTTTAATGAAAAGGTTATGCTAATATTAGATGTTATCGGTCAGAAAAGAAGTAATTCATTTCTTCCCGGTCCTGTCGATAAGATGCTAACAGGCGTATGTACTTTTTCTTCGATAGACTTCAGGTAATGTTGAACAGCTTGGGGTAGGTCGCTCCTCGTTTTGCAGGTATTCAGATTTTGATTCCACCCATCAAAGCGAATGGTCTGAACATTTTCGACGGTAGTCAGTTGGAATGGAAGTTCAAAGCTTTTTTTGCCTTCGGAGTCTAAATACGCATCAACAAGATGGAGCTCATCGAATTCATTAAGTACGTCAATTTTAGTAATACACAGATCCGTTACGCCATTGACCATGACACTGTAATTGAGTTGGACGAGATCGAGCCATCCGCATCTTCTGGGTCTGCCTGTCGTTGAACCAAATTCATTTCCGGCTTTGCGGAGCGCTTCTCCTGTTTCATCAAATAACTCTGAAGGAAAAGGGCCTGATCCAACACGTGTGCAATATGCTTTTGCAATTCCAATGATCCTTCGAATCTTATTGGGAGCCAGTCCGAGTCCGGTACATATTCCTGCAGCAATTGTATTGGAGGAAGTTACATAAGGGTAGGTCCCGAAATCAACATCCAACATGGTTCCCTGGGCTCCCTCTGCAAGAATGTGTGCATCTTTTGACAGCAAGTTATGAATCCAATATTCTCCATTGACGGTGATGAGTGCATTCAGTTTTTCAATGGCATCAAACCATTTTTTTTCCTCTTCCTCCAAAGGAAAGTCAGATGCTTCGAATTGCTTTAAAAATTGAAGGTGTTTTTCTTTAAGGGCTGCATATTCTGAACGGAAGCTTGGTAGATTTATATCGCCAAACCGCAATCCATTTCTTCCTGTTTTATCCATATAGCAAGGGCCGATACCTCTCAGTGTGGATCCGATTTTTTGTTTGCCTTTTGAAGCTTCCGATGCCTGATCTATCCAGCGGTGTGTGGGTAAAATCAGGTGTGCCCTTTTTGCTACCAAAAGACGGTCTTTTAAGTCGGGTATGACACCAATGACATCTTCTATTTCACGTGCCAATGTTATGGGGTCGATGACGACTCCACTGCCAATTAAATTGTAGGTGTTCTGACGAAAAATTCCGGAAGGGAGCGTGTGTAAGACAAATTTACGATCCTGAATATACAGCGTGTGGCCCGCATTTGGACCACCCTGGAACCGGCATACCGCCTGGTAACGATCCGCAAGGTAATCGACGATTTTACCTTTTCCTTCGTCTCCCCACTGCAGCCCAAGTATGGCATCTACAGGCATAATGCGTTTTAATTTTAGTGAAGAGCGAAGGTAGAGAATTCATAGAGATTTTCAGTCAACGATCTCGAGAAGCAGGATCAGCAAAAGCTTAAGAGGTAAGAAGATCTTATAGCAAACCTTCCTCTATCCGGCCTGTGAGTCAATGCGTTGGACGGTACTTATGCCGGGAAGTTGCTCCAGGGCTTTTATGATGAGATTTAAATGCGCTTTATTATTGACAACCAGGCCAATCTTCCCCTCAAAGGTACCCTGATGACCTTCGATGCTAAAGGAGCTGATGTTGACGCCTAATTTGGTGGAAATATGATGTGATAGTCGTTCTATTACTCCCGGACCGCTATCAATACCCTGAATCAACAGAGTTGCATTGAATGTTTCGGAAATAAGGTCGGACCATTCTGCTTTTAACACCCTGTAGCCGTGATTGACCATGAGATGCTCTGCATTTGGACAATTTGCACGGTGAATGCGGACTCCGCTGCTGCTGGTGACATAAGCAAATATTTCATCTCCATGAAGAGGATTGCAGCAGTGGGCAAGAGTATAGTTATATTGACGTGCAGGCTCCCCATTTATTAGAATCCCGGCACCGCCGTTCAAACTTGCAGATGGACCAGGACTCTTCGTTACAATTTCCTTTTCATCCTCAACTTCAGCCTTGCGTTCAATCAACTTGCCTTTGTCAAAATCAAATTGCCGGAGACATTCCGTGATATCCATTTTTTCTTCGGCAATAGCGCGGAACAGGTCTGAGCGTGTTTTGAATTGGAAGACTCGAACAAGGGTGTCCAGATTTTCTTCAAATTCAAGTTTATTGTTTCTCAATCGACGTTCAAGGATCTCTTTTCCAAGTTCTGCAATTTTCTTTTGGTCCTCCTTTAAAGCTGCGCGAATCCTGGACCTGGCTTTACCCGTTACGACCAGTTTAAGCCAGTCTTCAGTTGGGCGCTGATTCTTGTTGACGATAATGTGAATTTGGTCTCCACTCTCAAGGGCCTGGCCCATTGGAACCAGTTTGTTGTTAATTTTGAATGCCGTTGCATGGTAACCTACATCGGTGTGTATGCTGAATGCAAAATCGAGAACGGTCGCTCCTTTCGGCAGCACAATCATATCACCTTTAGGGGTGTAGACGTAAACTTCTTCGCCGTACAAATTGGATTTGAAGTCGTTGAGAAATTCAATTGCGTCATTATGTGGGGTTTCCAAAACATCCCGGATGCTGTCAAACCAATGGTCGTAGACACTTTGCAAAGCCCCTACGTCTTTGTATTTCCAATGCGCCGCATAGCCTTTTTCAGCGATCTCGTCCATGCGTCGAGAACGTATTTGTACCTCTACGTACCTTCCTCCGGGACCGATGACCGTAGTGTGCAGGGATTCATATCCATTCGATTTGGGTGTGGTAATCCAGTCTTTTAATCGTTCAGGTATGGGTTTGTGGACATCTGTTACAATACTATAGACCAGCCAGCATGCAGCTTTCTCCTTTTCCAGGGGAAGGTCTAAAACGATGCGGACGGCAAACAAATCATAAATTTCTTCAAAGGCAACTTTCTTTGATTTTATCTTATTCGCAATTGAGGAAATCGCTTTTGGCCTGCCAAAAATTTTATAGGGAATTTGCATTTTGTCAAGCTCATTGCGCAAGGGCCGAATGAAGTCATTGATAAATTTATTGCGATCCTTTTGAGTTTGCCTTAGTTTGCTGGTGATTTCCTGATAAAGTTCCGGCTCATTGATTTTCAGGCAGAGGTCCATGAATTCAGACCTTAGATTATATAGTCCAAGCCGGTGAGCCAGAGGTGCATAGATATAACTTGTTTCCGCCGCAATTTTGAGTTGCTTTGTGCGGGCCATGATGTCAATGGTCCTTAAATTGTGCAGACGGTCTGCCATTTTTATAAGGACTACGCGAACATCTTCAAGGAGGGTAGATAAGACCTTTTTGAAATTTTCTGCCTGTGGACTTTCCACGTTGTACAAGCCATCCAGTTTGGTTAAGCCATCGACAATTTTAGCGATTTTGGGGCCAAAATGTTCATGGATATCCTTTAATTCAACAGGAGTGTCTTCTACAGTGTCATGGAGCAAAGCCGATATAACAGCGGTTGGTCCCAGTCCCAATTCCTCATAACAAATGCGGGCAACTTCGAGTGGATGGGTTATATAGGGTTCGCCTGATTTGCGCCGCTGTTTGCTATGCGCCTCCATGGCAAATTCGAAGGCTTCGCGAATTTGTGTTTTATCTTCCGGATTCAGGGGATGCTTTCCCAAAGCACGCAGCAGACGCCTGTATGCTGCACGAATAAGGCGATGATCTCGCTCCTGTTGAGGAGTCAAATCAGCGGTCATGGGAGCCGTAGAATGCATAGTTGATTAACAAAATTACGAAAAATCCGGGGCTTATCAAAATATAATCCGCTGCACCTCTGCGTGTTTGAGGTACTTATGATGCCCTGTTTGCTATATTCTTTGAAGGATTACCTTTGAATGCCCCCTTTTTATAACTTTGCCGCTCTTTTGCGGGCGTGGTGAAACTGGCAGACACGCCAGACTTAGGATCTGGTGCCGAAAGGTGTGTGGGTTCGACTCCCTCCGCCCGCACTTTTTATTCAAACATTAAGCCTCCGAGCTTGTTATTTTCCAATCTACATCATTTCTTTTTTAATTCATGAATGTACAATTTGAATCCCTTGGCCAGCAACACGGCTATCTGAATTTGACAATTCAACAAAGCGATTACGCTCCCTTTGTGGAAGAAGAATTGAAAAAACTAAGGAAGAAAGCAAATATTAAAGGTTTCAGGCCTGGTGCAGCTCCCGAGGCCATGATCCGCAAATTATATGGGGAGGAACTGAAAAACGACCAGATTCATAAATTGGTGAATAAGGCTATTGAAGACTACCAGAAAACCGAAGATTTGCATTTTTTGGGAGACCTCATTCCTGTTGGAGGAGTCGAAAACGAAAAAACAGATGAGGACATCCGTTTTAAGTTTGAGGTGGGCATTGCCCCGAAAGCCGAACTCCAAAACTTTTTGTCAAAAGTTCAGGTTCAGCGCTACCAAGTTGAAATTCCGGAGGCTCGTATTGATGAAGAAATCGAACATTTGCGAAATCGGTTTGGCGACCAGATTGAATCCGGAGAGCCAATAGCACTTGAGGATTTTGTAGAGTTGGAGGCATTGGAATTAGAAGGCGGCGAATTGAAAGAAGGCGGTTGGAAGACCCAGTTCCCGGTTCTTCTAAATGATAAAATCCACCCTTCATTTTCAGAAAAACTATTGGGTAAAAAGAAAGACCATGGTTTTGATTTTAACATTCGCGAAGTTGAACTGGATCTTTCTGAAGAGCATCTCGAAAAATATTTATTGAAAATTCCGGAAGGGGAGTCTGGTCTGATTAAACCGGGAAATGAATTCCGGGGACAAATTGTGAAGGTGCTTCGAAGAAAACCAGCAGAAATTACAGAGGAGCTATTTAAAAAAGCCTTTGGCCCGGAGACGCCTATCAAATCAGAATCTGATTTGCGTTCCGAACTGAGGAAAAATTTGGAGAACTACTTTGAAGCCGAATGCAAAAAATTAGTGGATATTGAATTGGTTCAAAACATCGTAAAGCATTCGGGAATGTTTTTTCCGGATACCTTTTTAGTGAAATGGTTGCAGGCAAGCTATAAAGAGTGGGCCGAGAAATCAGGCCATGAGCTAGAGCATGCCTTATATCATTTTAAAGAGGGTATGGTTTGGAGATTGGTTCGGGATAAAATTGCTCAAGAGCAGCAGCTGAATGTGACTTATGATGAACTAATTGAAGCTGTAATAGAAGATCTTAAAATGCAATACCAAGGATTTCAGCTGCCCGATGAAGCATGGAAAGATCTGGCCAAAAGAGGCCTGGATAATCAGGAGAAAGCCATGCATTACTATGTAGAGGCTCAGAATAAAAAAGCACTTGCCTGGTTGACCGGACAAATTGAATTAAAGGAAGAGGTGATTTCACTCGATGATTTCAGGGAGAAAGTCCGAAAAATAAATGAACACAACCATTGATCATTCATTCATTAAAATAATTGGATATGTTTACCAAAGATGAATTTAAAAAATATGCAACGAAACATCTGGGTATGTCTTCCATGCATCTGGACAAATACATGCAATCCAGTATTCCGCGGATTGATGATTTTACTCCGACGGTGATCGAGGAGAGGCAATTAAATGTTGTAGGAATGGACGTTTTCAGCCGTCTGATGATGGACCGGATTATTTTTATGGGCGTGCCAATAAACGACTACGTTGCGAATGTCATCCAGGCTCAGTTATTATTTCTCGATTCCGCTGATCCTAAAAGAGATATTCAAATGTATATAAACAGTCCTGGTGGATCTGTAATCGATGGTTTAGGGATCTATGACACTATGCAGTATGTCAATCCCGACGTGGCAACGATATGTACTGGTCTTGCTGCGTCTATGGGTGCTGTATTGTTAAGTGCGGGTACAAAAGGAAAACGTACATGCCTTAAACATAGCAGGGTAATGATACACCAGCCTTCAGGTGGCATGCAAGGTCAGTTTAGCGATATGGAAATATCCTACCAGCTCATCAAAACGATGAAAAAAGAATTATACGATGTCCTCGCAACTCATACCGGTCAGGACTATGCTAAAATTGAGGAAGATTGTGACAGAGATAACTGGATGACCGCAGATGAAGCACGTACATATGGCCTGGTAGATGAAGTTTTGTCCAGGGGAAAAAACAAGTAATTGTGGCGAAGAAAAAATCGGCTCAGGAGGATTCTAATTTTTGTATTTTTTGTGGCAAGACACAAAAGGAAGTACGGGTTTTGGTGCAGGGTGAGTTCGCTTCTATTTGCGATGGCTGTGTAATGAGTGCATACGACATCGTGAAGGAAGAATTTGAAAACGCAACAGTAAATACAGCTGGGAATTCGTTCATATTACCACCTCATTTTACGCCACGCTTTATCAAAACCTATCTTGACCTCTATGTAATTGGTCAGGAAGAAGCAAAAAAGACACTTGCAGTTGCAGTATATAATCATTACAAAAGGCTTTCTGCCGGTATAGATGCGGAGGTTGAAATTGAAAAGTCAAATGTCTTGTTTATAGGTCCTACAGGCACTGGAAAGACCTTAATGGCGAAATCCATGGCCAAATTACTCGACGTGCCGTTTGCCATTGTCGATGCCACTTCCTTTACGGAAGCGGGATATGTAGGTGAAGATGTTGAAGGTATGTTGAGCCGTTTATTGCAATCCTGTGATTACAATATATCAAAAGCGGAGAGAGGTATAATCTATATTGATGAGATTGACAAAATTGCAAGAAAAGGTGAAAACCCATCTATAACAAGGGATGTGTCCGGGGAGGGTGTTCAACAGGCCATGCTCAAAATCATCGAGGGTGCTGATGTGAATGTGCCACCTGCCGGAGGACGGAAACACCCTGAGCAGCAGTTTCTAAAGGTGAACACCAGAAATATTTTATTTATATGCGGGGGAGCTTTTGACGGGCTTGAAAAAATAATTGCCAAGCGATTGAATGCTCATGTCATCGGATATTCGAGCACCGGAGAACGCAGTGCAATGGAAAAGGAAAACTGGCTTCGCTACGTTAACCACCAGGATCTAAAACGGTTTGGTCTTATCCCTGAACTTCTTGGCCGACTTCCTGTGCTCGCTTATCTGGAACCCTTAACCAGAGAGATACTTACGGAAATCCTGGTCTTGCCAAAAAATGCATTAATTAAACAATACCAGCGATTGTTCGAACTGGATGGTATTGAGTTGGATTTTAAAAAGGAAGCTATCAACTTAATAGCGGATTTGTCTTTTGAGAATAAATTGGGTGCCCGCGGACTTCGTTCCATTTGTGAAACTGTTCTCAAAGAAGCTATGTTCGAAATGGATAAATTAAAAGAAAAGGGAAAGCTTATTATCGATAAAAAATATGTCCAGGATCATGTCGATGCTTCCCTGCTTAAAAAATCCGCCTAAGCTCAAATGGCATATTAAGTAATGCGGTAAGGCGATTGCATCTAATTTCAATTGGTCCATTTTAATTTGCTCCTTCCATTCAAGAACGGAATAGTGATTTTTTGAATTTTGCAATAATTTACAAATTCAGCTTATTGCCAAATTTTGCATTTCAATTCCATAAGCGTGAGGAACAATATTATGAAAAATGAATATATTGCAGTGATATTTCATTTTTTCATTTACAAAACGAAACCTTTATGAATGCATTTATTGGACTTGGAAAGTATCTTCTTGCACTGCCGATGGCTGTTTTTGGCGTACTTCACTTTTTATATGCAGATAACATGGCTGGCATGGCCCCATTCGGTGGTAAAATTATTGTCTACCTGGTAGGCCTTTGCCTTATTCTTTTTGCCGTAAGTGTTTTTATTGGAAAATACGACAAACTCGCAGCGGTACTTTTAGCTATAATGATGATTTTGTTTGTGGTGCTAATTCACCTAAAATCCGCGTCCTCAGGTGATATGTCCATGATGTTAAAGGATTTGGCCATTGCAGGAGCAGCGTTAATGTATGCTCAGTCCCATGCCAAAGACAACAGCATTATCGGTTAAGCAGGAATACAAGTATAATTGAAATAAAAGAGGGCCGGGAAACCGGCCTTTTTTATTTTTGAACCATGAGATATCTGCTGGAATTGGCCTATCGCGGTACTGCTTACAATGGCTGGCAGGTACAACCGGACGCACCAACGGTGCAATCAACTCTGCAAGAAAAGTTGGCGATCCTGTTGAAGCAACAAATTGAATTGACGGGTTGCGGTCGAACAGATACCGGAGTTCACGGGTCTTCTTATTTTGCGCATTTCGACCTGGCACAAAAACTCGACTTAAATCTTAAATCCCTAAATGCGATATTACCTGAGGATATTGCAGTTTACAGGATGTACCAGGTTCCGGATGCATTTCATGCTCGTTTTGATGCCTGGTTTCGAAGATATGTGTATCGCCTTCATCTTTTTAAAAATCCTTTTGCTTCTTTTAACGACCATTGGTTCCGGGAAACTTCTCAATTGGATATCCTGAAACTTGAAGAGGCTGCTGCACTAATTCTGGAAACAAAGGATTTTATTTCATTTGCAAAAATGGGCAATGAGCTCGAGCATTTTGAATGTACAATTTATGAAAGTAGATGGGTGCGGGACCAGTCTGGAACGTATGAGTATCATATTGCTGCAAACCGGTTCGTGAGAGGGATGGTTAGGCTCATCGTTGGCATGTCAATTAATTATGCACTTTCTAGGATCAGTTTGGAGGAAGTTAAATCTGATATTTTAGCACGCAGGCAAATAGTAAAATCTTATAGTGTTGCGGCTGAAGGCTTGACCTTAGTTGAGATACGCTATCCGGAGGAATCCGTGGACCAATGGAACTTACTGGATTTCAGGATATAGGGGAAACCCTTCCATATACCTGTTGATTTCTGCTCGTATAGATTTTATGATGAGGTCCTGATCCTTGTTTAAGATCAGTTGATGGATCCACTCAGCAACCTGAATAAAATCATTTTCCTTAAATCCCCTGGTTGTAAGTGCCGCTGTACCAAGCCGGATGCCGGAAGTGGTCATTGGTTTTTCAGGGTCATTGGGGATCATGTTTTTATTGGTTGTGATATCCGCCATGATCAGTACATTCTCAGCATCCTTACCTGTGATTTTTTTCGAACGCAGATCGACCAAAAACATGTGATTGTCTGTGCCTCCTGAAACCAGAGTAAAGCCTCTTTCAATCATTGCATTTGCCAGGGCCTTCGAGTTGCGGATGACTTGTTTTGCATAGCCGACAAATGATTCCGCCAGAGCCTCTCTGAAAGCAACTGCTTTTGCTGCAATGACATGCTCCAAAGGACCGCCTTGCGTACCAGGAAATACAGCACTATTGATCAATTGAGACATGGGAATGAGGTTTCCTTTTTTATCAGCTTTTCCTATTGGGTTATCAAAATCTTTTCCCATCATGATGATACCACCTCTTGGGCCTCTTAAAGTTTTATGCGTGGTGGAGCTTACAATGTGACAATGCAACAAGGGATTGCTAAGTTGCCTTGCGGCAATCAGACCAGCCGGATGGGCGATGTCAGCCATGAGAATTGCACCCACTTCATCTGCAATAGATCTGAAACGGGCATAATCCCAGTCTCTTGAATACGCTGAGGCACCGCATATGATCAATTTTGGTTTATGGGTCTTAGCTAATTCCTCCAGGGAATCTAAATCCACCAAGCCTGTTTCAGGATTGACGCCGTAAGAGATGGCATGAAAATATTTGCCACTGAAGTTAACTGGAGCTCCGTGCGTTAGATGCCCACCATGAGCCAGACTGAGTCCGAGTATGGTGTCACCCGGTTTGAGTAAACTCAATTGAATAGCCATATTGGCTTGTGCTCCGGAATGCGGTTGTACGTTTGCATATTCTGCGCCAAACAAGGAACACAAGGATTGTATTGCCAGGTTCTCAATTTCATCGATCACCTCGCAACCACCGTAATATCTCTTTGCCGGATACCCCTCAGCATATTTGTTGTTGACCCAGCTGCCCATAGTCTGAATGACATCCAGGCTGGCAAAATTTTCTGAAGCAATCAACTCAACACCGCGGCGTTGCCTGTTTAACTCCTTTTGCAATAATTCCTTTACAAGTGGATCTTTGATCATAAGAATTGTTTGATAAAAGCCAACAAATATAAGTGTAAATGTCAGATTTCCTTCGGGCCTTAACTTGTGCGAAGTCCAATCAAACTAATCAATTCAGCAGCTCCAATGGCATGCTGAGGTAGTACTTCTTTTCCAGGGAACAAAAATGATCAATCTTTAATATTTGTGAAGAGGGTTTAATCTGACCTTGTTTCGTGTGGATCATGATCTCATTACTATCCAAATCGTAGCCCAGGAACTCCATTTTGGATTGCTGTACCATGAGTTCGGCCTGATCCATAGAACAATGCATCAATTCGCTCAGCCGGCGACGGGTATAAAAAATGTAATCGTTTTCAAATGGCACCGGATTCGTTTGGATTTTGAAAAACCTTCGGCTTAATAAACCATTAGCCAGGTATCTGATCAGCTCATCTTCTGAATGCCGGCATTGTTTTAAAAACATTTCAATATCCGTGTCATCAATATTTTGAAAATGATATAGTAGTTCATTTTGAATGTCCGGCAATGCCGTATTCGTATCCAGTCGCAAAAAATACTCCAGGTCCGGCGAAGCATATTCGTAACTTCCGCTTTGCTTGCACCGGCTTAACAAGAGTTCAAGCATTTGTTCTGCGACGAGTGAGGTTTTATGCATGTAAACCTGCCAATACATCAAACGGCGTGCACCCAGGTAATTTTCAATGGAAAGACCCGCTTTCTCTTCAAATACCAACTGCTCTTCTTTGATGTCCATCATGGTCAATAGCCGGTGGTAGCCGATCGTACCTTCTGCCACTCCGCTGTAAAAGCTGTCTCTGTTCAGATAATCCATCCGGTCTACGTCAAGTTGGCTAGCCACAAGTTGGCACAGATACTTCTTTGGATAAGATCCTTCAAAAATTTCAATAGCAGTTTGGAGCCTGAAGTCAAATTCATCATTGAGTTGATGGAGAATCATCGTTGTGAGTTGTTCGTGTGCTACAGGCACCAGACTATGCTCCAAGACATGTGAAAAGGGGCCATGACCAACATCGTGAAGCAGTGCAGCGATTTGTGCCGCTTCGGCTTCTTCGGAAGTAATAACATTGCCTTTTTGTCGCAGAATCTCAATGGATCTCGACATAAGGTAATAAACACCTAATGCATGATGAAATCTACTGTGCACCGCTCCGGGATAAATAAAATAACTCAGGCCCAGTTGTTTGATTCTCCGAAGCCTTTGAAACCATGGATGGTCGATGAGTTCCAGGATTATTCCTCTGGGGATGGTGATAAATCCATAGATCGGATCATTTAAAATTTTTAATCCTGGCACCTTTTTGAAATAAAATACTTAATAGGAGTTTTAATGCGTTTCCTTAGATAACCTGCCAAAATTATGGATAAAATCAAGATTCTTTGGGCTGATGATGAGATAGATTTGTTAAAGCCGCAACTTTTCTTTCTTGAAAAAAAAGGACATAAGGTTGACACCTGCACCAATGGCTTTGACGCGATCGATCAGCTTGAAAAAAATCCTTTTGCCTATGATCTCATCTTTCTGGATGAAAGTATGCCTGGCATTACAGGACTTGAAACACTTGCCAAATTGAGGGAAAAGGGAATTGCCCTGCCCGTGGTCATGGTTACAAAAAACGAAGCGGAGAACATCATGGATGAGGCCATCGGATCGCAGATTGCAGATTATCTTATAAAACCCGTGAACCCCAATCAGATCATACTGACTATTAAAAAACTCATGGATAATAAGCGTCTTGTTTCTGAAAAAAGCACGATGAATTATCAAATGGCATTCAGGGATTTGTTTTTGGATATAAACAGCAATCCGGATTTTCGTCAGTGGCCCGAGATATACAAGAAACTAATCCAATGGGAAATTAAATTTGATCCCATCAATGCGCCGGACATGCAGGAAATTCTTGCAAATCAGAAAAATGACGCGAATGCAGAATTCTTCAAATATATTAATGCAAATTATATAAAGTGGTTTTCTCAACCAGGCCAGGATCAACCTTTGTGGTCGCACCAATTGCTTGTACAAAAAGTATTTCCCTTTATTAAGGAGGATCGCCCAACATTTTTTATTTTACTGGATAATCTCCGGTATGACCAGTGGAAGGTAATTGAGCCGATTCTTGCGGAGCATTTTAAAATGGAAGAGGAGGATTGTTTTTATAGTATACTGCCTACGACAACCCAATACAGCCGAAATTCAATTTTTGCGGGAATGTTGCCTTCTGAAATAGAAAAATTCTATCCTGACTGGTGGCTCAATGATAACGAAGAAGGAGGAAAAAACTTAAAAGAACCCGATCTGCTTGGCGCATTGATAAACAGGACGTTTCGGAAGGACATTAAGTTTGATTATATCAAGATTACAAACGCCCAACAGGGAAAGCAGTTGATGGATTCTGTCCTGAATTACCTTAAAAATCATCTGACAGTTGTTGTGTATAATTTTATCGATATGCTTTCTCATGCACGCACGGAGATGGAAGTTCTCAAAGAACTTGCAGCAGATGAAAAAGCATATCGATCGCTCACGCGCAGTTGGTTCCTGCACTCGCCACTTTGGACGGCCCTGCAAAAGTTAAGTGCCCAAAAAGTGCAGTTGATAATTGCAACAGACCATGGAACAATACGGGTAAAGAATCCGGTTAAAGTAGTTGCCGATCGGGATACTACAAGCAACCTGCGTTATAAAGTTGGCAAAAATCTGAACTATGATAAAAAGGATGTACTGGAAGTTAAAGAGCCTGCAAAAGTGGGTTTGCCAAGACCAAATATATCTTCAACATTCATTTTTGCCCGAAATGACAGTTATTTTTTATACCCAAACAACTACAACTACTATTTGAATTATTACAAGAATACCTTTCAACATGGAGGCGTTTCAATGGAAGAAATGATTTGTCCGGTTATCCGGATGCATTCTAAAGTAATGTAAGCTTAATAAATTTTTTTGCGATCTGGCTACCTCAGACTGAACCGCATGAGTTTTGTAGTATTTCTATTCTTTGCAAATCACTCAGAAAGCTGATTTTTTGTCCGAAACTACTCTTAAAGTCGAATTGTATTGTAGCCAGCCTTAAACCTAAGAAGGGCCGGTGGCTTATATCAACTATCCGGCTGACAGGTATTCTTATGGTTTTGAAATAATTGGTAACATACAGCATATCCTCCTCCTTTTCAATCCTTTTTAATCTCATTAAAAACCGGTAGATCAGCCAGCCAAAAATCAGGAATATTGCGGTGATCGCATATCTGAATGCGGAAGGGTTGCGCAAGGGGAGATCCTCGTCCGGAGTGATCCAGCTAAACAAAACAAAACACCCAAAAAACACACACCAAAAAACAGGCACGAAAAGGGCTAAAAACAAGGTTAGGGAAGAAGATATCCGGATCATTTCAACTCGTGCTTTCTTTAGGGAAATTTGCAGCTGCAACAAATATGCTTAATTCGTAAAGTAATAAAAGCGGGATAGTTACAACAAGCATTGAAGTTACATCAGGTGGGGTGATGATAGCGGCAATAATTGAAATGATAACAATCGCATGGCGGCGATAGGTTCGCATAAATCCGGGACCCATGATGCCCAGTTTAGCTAAAAAATAGACGACCAGGGGCAACTCAAAAACCAAGCCTGTGGCCATGGTATACATCGTCATTGAATCGACATAGGAAGTCAATGTTGCGGTCGACTCGACGAGATCACTCACATTGTAGGAAGCCAGAAATGCAATTGAAAAGGGTGCTAAAACATAATATCCGAATAGGACGCCTATCAGAAACAACACGGTGCACCAAAAAATGACACCAGCCGTTGCTTTTGCTTCCTTTTCATATAATCCAGGCTTAACAAATGCCCAAAATTCCCGAAAGACCAGCGGAAAGGCAACAATTAGTCCCATGAAAAAACTGACTTTCAGGTGTATTACCAATTGTTCGCTGAGCTCACGGGTGATCAGTTTTACGTTTTCAGGGTAAAAACAAGTCATTTCCGATAAACCACAGAAAAATCGGTAAGTCACAAAATCTTTATGCAGTGGCCCTAAGATGACCACATCAAACAGAAACTTTTTTTGAGTAAAAAGTGCAACCGCAGCAACTGTAATGTATAAGGCTGCTTTGAACAAATGAGACCTCAAGGCATCAATATGTTCAAGAAAACTCATTTCGGTTTCCTCAGGCTTACCCGACTTTTTGTTGAATAACTTTGCTAGCATCACATGGCAAGGACTTTGCAAAATTAAAGGCTTGTTTGAATAATACAGTATTAAGCTTAAATATTCCCGACGAAGCCCGATCTCATAGGTCTAACTTTTTCGGAAACCTGCACAGATTCAAAGAATTATGATTTGACATTGGGAGACCCTTAACAATATGGACGAGGTGCTCCATGAAGAAACTGCGCAGTCTGAAATGCTTTAAGGCTAAGTGCAAAACCCAATGGAGTAATCCTTTGCAGTTCGCATTTTCTGTGTCGAAGTATTAATGACCCTAAGGTCAATATGGCGAGGGTATCACTAAAATGCTGATGAATTGGCTAATTTTGGGCTTTATGAAAAAAGCGTGTCATTACTTTCTCATTTTGATTCTCTGTCAATTTGGAAATGCCCAATCGAAGTGGCTTTATTCCTTCAATGCGTGTTCCGAGGAAGAGCAGAATAAACTTGCTCCTAATCTTCAATTTACAGCAGTCCCTTTATGCGATTGCGGACTGGAGAAAGAAGCATTGGAGCTAACTAATCAATCTGTGAGTTTGCCGGTCGAATTGGATACTTTCTTTTTCTCAGATTTTTCTTTAGGATTTAGTGTCCTTCTGGAACCAGGCAGCGGCAATCTGGACATTTTGTCAAAGATGAACGTTTGCAATGCAGACACCTCGATGAGTGTTTTATACCAGTCAAAAGATTCGACCTTTGTTTGTTCTTTTCAGCAGGGATTTGATAAAATCGTTCAGTTAGTAGGTAAAGCTGATCTATCCCGCTGCTGGCAGGAAATAATGATCGTGCGCTCTAATGGGCAATTCCGGCTTTTTATTAATGGGCATCTAAAGGATGAAGCATTCACAGGGTTTATTGTCCGACTCAATAATAAGAGACCTCTCCGGTTTAATGCCTCGCCTTGCGCATTTGTAAGTCGATCAAAGGGATTTTTGGACCATCTGCTCTTTTTTAATTATGCCTTGAACAGTACTCAGGTCCAGGATGAATACATCTTACAGGATGAAGTACTTACGCCAGACACATTGATATTTTTAGGGGCCTCGTTTGTGCTGCGCGGAAAGTCAGATTGTGCAACTCAAATTTCATGGCAACCTTCCACAGGACTCTCTTCATCACAGATCTTGAATCCAATTGCCAGTCCAACACAGGAAATACGTTATCGACTGGATATTCAAAACCGTTTTTGCCATGCGAGCGATGATGTTTTGATCAAGGTCATTGATACTTCAAAATCGGATTGCAATTTGTTGAGCGTGCCAACCGCTTTTACTCCAAACGGAGACAACATTAATGATCTGTTTGGAATTTCAAATAACTATTTGGTGGAGAAACTTCATTACTTCGATATAATTGACCGAAATGGCGGGTTGATGGTAAGACTTAATCAGGCTAACGACCAATGGGATGGAACATGGAAGGGATCAAAACTCAATCCGGGTACATACTACTATAAAATATCCTATACCTGTAAAGCCCGGGAGTACAAAAAACAAGGTAGCTTTTTCTTGTTGCGGTAGATTCCGATCGCTAGCGCAGCAAAGTAATGTCGCCACGGTAAATGATGCTGCTTCCATCCTGGAACAAAATATCAGCTACATACACGAAAACTCCGGGATTCATGAAATCTCCGTTATTGCCAAATCTGCCGTTCCAAACTGTTACCCGATCCCCATTTGCAGGGGGATTTTCAGATTCACTAACCTTATTTCCCCAGCGATCAAAAATTTGGATAGAGCGGATAGCCTGAACTCCGGGACCAATAAATACATCCATTACATCATTGATATTGTCTCCATTTGGTGTGAATACATTGGGTGCATAAAAACGCCTTGTGCTGCGCACTACAATGGTAATCTGGTCGGAGACTTCACACCCATTCTCATCAATTACGGTTAACGTATAGGTGGTGGTCCTACCCGGACGAACATAAGAAAGAGTGCTGTTTGGAGAGCTGATCTGGTTCAGGGGATTCCAAAGTATAGTGTCAATGGGCGAGCTGTTTACCAACTTGCCATCTAAGAGAATGCTGTCCCCAAGCTGAATAGTGTCGGTAGCTTTCCCGAAATTAAGAGATAGAATATTCGTCGACGGATCTACCGTAATACTTGTATCGATAAAACAATTTTTACCATCGTAAATACGGATGTTATACATCCCCGGGAAAAGGGGAACATTATCCTTTAAGTTTTGAGGAGCTCCGCCGTTGACTGTAAACTTGTATTGCGGACCTGTGCCCCCTGTTGCATTAAGCACACTGAACAGGGATTGTTCACCCTCGCAATGAATCGTATCAGGGGTGCTTAGCGAAAATTGAATAATAGGAGGCTCCTTTACAGTGTAAACAGTTTCACCTGTACAGCCGTTTCCATCTGTCACCCGGATGCGATACATCCCCGCAGGCAAATTCAGACCTATGGAGTCCTGAGAAATGTTTGGTATCCATTGAAAGTTGCCTTTTCCTGAATTCCCTCCTGTCCATGCGGTTGTGATCCTTCCATCACGGAGTCCCGGACAACTCACGTCCAGAGTAGAGCCCTGTATTATGTCAAGACGAATAGAGTCTGGTTGTCTTAAACGGACAGAGTCCAGATGCATACAGTTCAGACTATCAACGATATTTACATAATAGCTTCCATCACCAAGATTTCGTATGATCGGGGAATTGACGGCAGGATTTAACCAGAAATACTGATAAGGGGCCTTGCCTCCTTTGGCCTGAATGCTTATTTGGCCGTCGTTTGAATTATAGCAACGCGGAGCGGTCACCTGAAGCGCGCTGCTGTCAATGCGGATAGGAACTGCATCCGGAACGTTGAATAACAGAGTGTCGGCACAAAATCCGCAAGTGGCAATGACGAATTGTTGCCCGGAACACAACTTTACCGCTGTATCCGCCCGGGCAAAAACCTGCTCACCTGACGACCAGGTGATAGATGTGGAGCTATCCTGACAGGTTAGATTTACACTGGCTCGTGCATCACAACTCCCTACTGACGCGCAACTTGGAGAACTAACGCCTGATAGGTTTATGCCAATGGCAGGTGGGTCTGCTAAAATAAAACAGGTATCAAGAGGCGGGCATCCACCAATGTCATCAATTCGAAGACAATGCTTGCCGGCTTTCAGATTTGTATTATTCGGAGTTTGATTTCCGTTGTCCCATAAATACGTATACGGCGTCTGGCCACCGGTTGCAGTAACGACAATAAAACCGTCCTGATCACCATTGCAGCGGGGATCGCGCAAAACGGTCGAACTAATGCGCAATGCATTTCCTGCAGGATTTACAATGGCGGAAAGACTATCCTGACATCCATTTAAATCTGTGATAGTTACGGAATAAGTGCCTTCTCTTATGTTTGTTATGCGCTTCGTGACAGCTGAGGTGCTCCATGAATAAAGGGATACCGGCTGGTCTCCTTGTGTAAAAAAGACTTCGGCACTTCCTGTGAAATCTCCCGGGCAGTTTGGTCCTACTGTAGAAATACTGTCAATATGCGGCCCGTTTGGTTTTTTAACAAGGTATGTTTTTTGAACGGCACAACCATTTTGATCGGTCATGGTTAAAGTGTAGCTTCCAGCTGAAAGTTTGGAGTTTATCGGAGTGGAAGGTCCGTTGCTCCATGCAAAGCGATAAGGCAGGACACCACCGAAACCTCGTACATCAACAAAGGCATCTTTCCCCGGCTGACAACTTTCTGTACTGTCGATGTTGTTTTCAATAATTTCGAGCAGATCTGGCTGTGTGATGACAATGGTATCAAGCCTTTTACATCCACTTGTGTCGGTGATTTCCAGGTAATACCTGCCGGCTTTCAGGCCTGGGCTCACGTATCGATCCACACCATTGACACCACCAAATATGGGATTGTTGTTCTGGTCTGTTAGTCGGAATGCCAGAGGAATATTCAGAGTACCATTAGATCGGATAAAAGAGTGAATGACAGCAGATGAATCACCAAAACATTTGATGCTGTCGATGACTAAGGAATCAAGGAGCACCCCTGAATAAGGTATTTCAAAAGGCAAGGTATCCAGACAGCCTCTTGAATCCCTGATGATGACAAACTGTTTGCCGGAGAGGCGGTAGTTGTAACTTGCGGTATCTGCAGTATTAGCTGCAACGTTCTGGGACCAAAAATAGTCGTAAAGTCCTCCGGGATAAGGATTCCCGCCTTTTGCACGTGCAACTGCGGCCCCATCATCCGTACAACTTGCATCTTTTAAGACCTCCAATTCTGTAAATAAGGTATCTGCGAAAAGTGTAAAATTGTCCGTTGCTACGCAACCTGCAGAATCATGGACCGTGATGATATAATTTCCAACAGGAAGATTCCTGACTGTAGTTACACCATACAAATCTATGGGTCGCCAGCCTATTACAAGACTTCCTACACCGCCGGATATACGGATACTGATTTCTCCGTCTGAGGTGTTCCAACACCGAGGTTGTTTAATGCCGTTGGGTAAAATTGCAATAGGACTTCCCATTCCAACTGTCACTGAGAGCGTTGTGTCCTTTCCGGCAGCGTCTTGAACATGGATCATATAAACACCCGGGAAAAGATTATTGTAAATAAGACAGTCGCCACTTTTCTGAAGCACATCTGATTGCGGCGGAGCAATCCGGTCTATGGAATAGGGAGGGGTCCCCCCATACGGCTTAATAGTAATGCTACCCGTATTCGTTAAAGTACCACAGGAGTGTGAAATGACACATAAATTGACGGGGCTGCCAATACAAATTTCATTGTCCTGAGTATTGATTTCCTGAAAACAGATCTCATCAGCATTGCAATCAAGTACTTCGTTCTGGATCGGACTTCGGTTGAAAAAATAAATCGGAGTACATGTGCCCGGTTCGCCAATCAATTGAAACTTTATCATGATCAGGGTATCCCCATCTTTAAGGCCGGAACAATCGGCATTTGGATTTGACCAAAGAAAACGAACCAATTTCCGTATTGAATCGAAGTTGATGTTATTGTTCGGATCAAGACCAACCAAAGTGGGATTGGCCCACTTGTCAACAGGTTTTAAAACCTGGGGGTCATAGGCAAGTCCATACTGAACAGAGAGGACAGTATCAAAATTGTAAACACGGACAGGCACCCAGATGCAATCACCTTTCGGGGCGTTTCCGCCAATGATATCGAATTGAACACAATTTTGTGAAAAAAGCCCATGAACCTCAAAAAATAGGAATAAAAAGGGTATCAAAAAAGCAGAGCGTCTACATAGCATTCCCGTGTACATCAATAGTCTATTTAAACCGCAAAGATATTATATAAAATAAGTATATGAGCGGACTGGCAGGTATCTATTTTGAACGAAAGTACAGGTAATTTAGTCTGAAGCAGGGACCGCAAACCTAATTTTCAGGGTTTCCCCTGATAAAAATCATGGAAATCCAGGAGTCGCCAAAGGAGTAAGGAAGAAACGCCAATTGTTTGCAGGGTTTTGTGAGAATTAAATTGGCCGTTTTACCTCGCTCAATACTTCCGAGCTCTTCGTCCAGGCCAAGGCTTACCGCAGGATTAATGGTGAGTGCACACAGAGCTTCTTCGGGAAGCATTTTCATTTGAATGCAGGCAAGACTCCAGACAAATGCCATGTTTGATGAAGGGGATGTTCCGGGATTAAAATCGGATGCCAGGATGACACCCAGTCCGCGATCGATCATCTTGCGGGCTGGCGGGTATTCCTGCCTCATGAAAAAGGCGGCTGAGGGCAACAGGACAGGTTTCGTATTAGAAAGTAGCAGTTGATCTATTTCCTGGTCATTCAACACTTCAAGGTGGTCAACACTTAGTGCCTTGTGGCGTATGGCGAGCTCGATTCCTCCACTATGGGTAAACTGGTTGGTGTGGATTCGGATTTTAAGCCCCAATCGGGTCGCGTGACTCAAGATTTCATCGCCTTCTTCCGAACTGAAAAAGCCTTGTTCGCAAAACATGTCGCAATAATCTGCCAGGCCTTCGGCAGCAATCCTTGGCAGCATCTCCTTGGTAATCTGATCAAGATAAGTTTGATGCTGATTTTTGTAGGCTGCAGGATAGGCGTGTGCACCCAAAAAGGTAGATCGAATGGGTATGGGGGCCTGCGATTTTAACCTCTGAATCACGCGGAGTATTTTTAATTCAGATTCCGTATCAAGACCATATCCACTTTTTATTTCTATGGCTCCGGTTCCCTGATGAATCGCTTTTTGCAAACGTAAAAATGAACGATTATAAAGTTCATCCTCGCTTAGCAAGGAAAGTTTACGCGCGGAATTGAGAATGCCACCGCCTTTCGATGCAATTTCCTGGTAACTCAATCCATTAATGCGATCCACAAATTCTGTTTCCCTCCAATCTGCGAAAACGAGGTGTGTGTGGCAATCCACAAAGCTGGGCAAAATCATACCTCCTTTTGCGTCAATGATCCGGCCGGAGTTTTCAGGGGCCTCGGAATCCGGTCCAAAGTCTTCAATTTTGCCATCAGAGGAAATCAGCAAAAAAGCCTGATTCACTTTTGGAGGGTCCGCCATGTCAATCCCATTTCTAAAAGCCATTGCGGAATCGGCAGCCAGATAAATGGATGATATGTTGCGTATGAGAATTGGAGAATGTGTCATGGATTAATGTAAGTTACTGACTGAATTCAATAACGTTTAACAACAGCTTCAATCCGATTTTTATGCAATTGGCTCGCAAGTATTTCCGCTTCTTCCAAAGATTCAAATCTGCCGATTTGAACTTTGTATAGTTTTTTTCCGGGCTGGCTCTCTTCTGCAATTCGGACTTCCTGATTGCACAATGCCAATAATTTTACTGCCTGGGCTTCTGCGTTTTGCTTGTTGGAAAATACTCCGGATTGCAAATAGATTTTAGCAGAGGAAGGAGCTGATGAATTTAAATTTTTTGCTGATCCGTTTTGAAGAGGTTCTTCCATGTTCCCTGACGGATCTGAATAATCGTTGAATTCATTGACGGAAGGAAGTAGCATATTCAAAGGCTCATCTTCCGGGCGTTCTCTTTCTTTACTGATTACGGGGGAGCCAAATTGTTTTGTTTCATCTATCCATGAAATGAAGGATTCGGGATTGAAAGTTTGTTCCTTTTTGGACAGTACCTTGCCGGAAGCCCGCATTAAAATGGTAGTTGGCAATACGCTGATGTTGTGCTCTTCTTTCAGTCTTTTGTTTGAAGGTAGATCTATATCAACTTTATAGAGGATGACGTTTTTCTGAATATAATCCTGAACCGAAGGATTGGAGAACAGTTCTTTGTCCATCATTCTGCAGGGTTCGCACCATTTTGCAGTAAACTCGAGAATGAGCACTTTCTTTTCGCGGCATGCCTTTTCCCTGGCAGCATTGATGCTCCCTGAAAATACAATGCTGTTTGGATCAGCAGCATGAAGGACCACAATACTTGTGGCGAGCAAGAAGATGGTTTGAAAGGTTTTCATTTTTTTGAGTTTTAGTGAAGAATGGGAATCATTCAGGAAAGCACAAATTCTATACCATGAAATAACATTAAAAAATAAAAAATCTATAATAACCTATAAATCAAAATATAATAATTATAAAATATTTTTAATATAATAATTTCTGAATTACTTTTTACGTCTTGTAGTGTATCTTTGCTGCATAAATCGTAAGACCTATGGCCAAAATACAGGCTGCTATTACCGGAATCCAGGGCTATGTACCTGATTATATCCTGACCAATGCGGAGCTGGAATGCCTTGTTGAGACCAATGATGAATGGATTACTTCCCGTACGGGAATCAAAGAGCGCCACATCCTCAAAGAGCCGGGAAAAGCAGCTTCTGATATGGGACAGCGCATGGTTGAAGGGCTGCTGGCAAAAACCGGAACAAAGCCTGAAGAAATTGAACTGCTCATCTGTTGCACTGTTACAGGCGATATGGTATTTCCCGATACGGCAAATACCATTTGCGATAAAGTGGGAATCAAGAAGGCCTGGGGCTTTGATATCAATGCCGCCTGTTCAGGATTTCTCTACGGGCTGACAACAGGTGCAAAATTTATCGAATCCGGGATGCATCGCAAAGTCATCGTCGTAGGTGTGGATATGATGTCTTCCATAATCGATTATACCGACCGGGCCACCTGCATCATTTTTGGGGATGGCGGGGGCGCTGTTTTACTGGAGCCCAATTCCGACGGATTTGGAATTATTGATAGTGTTTTTCATGGTGATGGTTCCGGCAGGGAATTTCTCCACATGAAAGCGGGGGGCTCATTGAAACCACCTTCCCTTCAGACCGTTCAAAATAAGGAGCATTACGTTTTTCAAGATGGCAAGCCCGTGTTTAAAGCGGCTGTAACCGGCATGGTTGACTCCATTAAAGAAGTATTGTTGCGCAACCATCTAAAGAAAGAGGATATTGACTGGTTGGTTCCACATCAAGCGAATATACGAATCATCAACAGCGTTGCAGAATTTTTGGAGATGGATAAATCAAAGGTCATGATCAATATCCAACGCTATGGAAATACTACATCGGGTACTTTGCCCCTCTGTCTTTGGGATTGGGAAAACCAACTTAAAAAGGGCGATAAAATCTTTCTGAGCGCATTTGGTGGTGGTTTTACCTGGGGCACCACTTATCTTAAGTGGGCTTATTGATTGCCCATGGCTCAAAGGCTCGACGAAATACTGGGCATCCGTTACCCGATTATTATGGCTCCGATGTTTCTGATATCCAATGTCAGAATGTCTCTGGCTGCAATGGAATCAGGAATAGCTCCCTGTCTCCCTGCTTTAAACTTCAAAACGTTTCATGAACTGGAACGAGCCTTGCAGACTCTTCAGGCATCAGGAGGCTGCTATGGTATAAACTTAATTGTCAATAAAAGTAACTATAAGCTTAAAGCTCAACTACGTCTGTGTTTGAAATATAAAGTGCCCTTTGTAATCACTTCATTAGGTGATCCCTCTTCAATAGTCAAAGCTTGTACTCCTCTGGGTATTCGCGTTTTTTGTGATGTTTCAAGTATGGCCTATGCGAAAAAAGCGGCCGCCTGTAAGCCTGATGCTTTGATTGCAATTAGTAACAAAGCTGGAGGGCATCTCGGAGAGTGGGCTCCTGAGATTCTGATTCCACAGCTTATTCAGGCATTCCCGGAACTACCCATTATAGCAGCCGGTGGCGTTGGCGATTATTCTGGTTACAAGGCGATGCTGGATTTAGGAGCGAGCGGCGTTTCTGTCGGTACGGTGTTTATCGCTTCAGAAGAAGCTCCGGTTCTGGAAGCCTACAAAAAGGCAACGGTAGAGTATGATGAAAAGGAAATCGTCACAACAAAAAAACTAAGTGGGATCCCATGTACCGTTATCAATACCCCTTATGTGAGGCAAACCGGAACCCAACAAAATAAATTCCAGTTTTTTCTTAACCGGTTTAAACCCTTAAAGCGACTCGTAAAGCTAATTACATATAAAAGGGGAATGCATGTGCTGGAGAAAGCCGCTTTTGATTTTAATTATCACAATGTTTGGGTCGCAGGAACCAGCATTAAATATATTGATCGGATAAAACCAATCCGCGAAATTGTACAGCAGATTGTTTCAAGGGGTTAAGATGAACCAATAGTCCGATAAGCCTTACCCAATTAAAAACAAACAAACAAACGTTTGTTTGCAAATGACTAGTCTTTTACAAAGGATTCAGATGTATCGCTGATCTGCAATTAACAAATCATCAATCAGGCCTTGGGTTTGTTGTCTGATTTTACTTTCTCATCTTCACCCATCCGTGTTTGTCCTTTCTTTTTTCCTTTTGTTTTTTGCGCAAGTTGTATGGCAGAATAAGCATTGACTAATCCTCCTGTTGAAGAAATTTCGGAAAGTTTGGCCTCTTTTTTTGTGCCCGGAGTAATGACCTTGTAATTTTGTTTTTCGGTTGACTTTAACAGGATCTCGCGTACCTGCTTTGCAGTAAGATCCGGAAAATAAGAACGCAACAAAGCGGCAACACCTGCTACAACAGGGCTGGCCATTGAGGTTCCTTGTTGTGGTTCATAATGGTTTTCCGGAGTGGTAGAATAGATCTGGACCCCAGGTGCAAAGAGGTCAACTCCTTTTTTACCATAATTGGAAAATCCTGCTATCAACTCAGGGCCCGCTTCATAAGAGGAAGCACCCACTTCTACCCAATTCGAAGCCTTATTGCATGATAGAAACTTTTTCTCTTTGTATTTCTTGTTTGGAAAATTATCAACTTCGTCATTATCACTTCCGGCATTGCCCGCAGCATGCACTAAAAGAACGTCTTTTTCCATTGCATACCTGACCGCTTCATCAATGACTTCCTTGTTGGGAGAGTAGCCTTTTCCAAAACTCATATTGATCACAGATGCTCCATTGTCTACCGCATACCGGATTGCATTTGCAATATCTTTATCGCGCTCATCTCCATCGGGTACACAGCGGACAGACATAATTTTTACATTGTCTGCAATACCGTCAATCCCTTTGTCATTATTTCGAACAGCTGCAACAATACCTGCAACGTGGGTTCCATGCATCGCATCCGGTCCTTTAACGTCATTGTTCCCGTAATAACGTTCCTTGATATCTTCGTATCTGTCACCGACAATGGAGCGGGGATCAAAGTCAGGATTGTATGCATACTTGATTTCTTTTTCAAAATGCTCTTTTCCCTCGATGAAATCCTTGGAAATCAATGATTTTATTTCAGCGATGTTGGTGAAGGGTACTTTTTCCTGAATCAGTTGCTTTGCTATGGCTATTCCCATAGATAGGGCTTTTGAATCGCCCTCCTCAATAGATGCCAGATTTTCAGCATTCAATGGTTTTCCATGCAGTGCAGTTTCCAGCGCGTCCAATGCACCATTGATAAGCGATTCTGTTTGTACTATGTTGTCGTAATTTAGCTGAGCGGATTTTCTTTTAGATTCGATGTCATTTTTCAGTTTGAGGAACAAATCGTATTCTTTCTTTTGTTCTTTGTTTAATTTGTCAGGATCCGCCTTTTCATATTTGTAACGCATCTGGGCATACAAGCGGGTTCCTTCATAGCTGTCAACGGATATATTGCCTTTTGGTCCTCCGATAAAATTCCAACCGTGAATGTCATCAATATATCCATTGTGATCATCATCAATTCCATTTCCTGCTATCTCTTTTGGATTTACCCACATAACCTCTTGTAAGTCTTCATGCTTATAGTCCACACCGGAATCCAGTATGGCGACAATAATGGGTTTAGATTTGCGGTTTGATAGCAATTCCTTATAGGCTTTCTCAACACTGATGCCTGGCAATCCGTTTTCCTTTGCATCCAAAAGATGCCAGTTTTCAGGCAAGAGTTCCTGAGATTGCAGATGGACAAGATTGATCAAAAATGGAACTATGAGTAAAAATTTCCAGTTTTTCATGTTTGATTTATATATTTTTATAATAAGTAAGTTATTCATAATCAGTTAGTATAATTTTAATTTGGGCCTCAAAAATAAGTAGATTTGCGGATTCTATTGGATGAAATGAAACGCGTTGGGTTTATAGTGATCTCTGTATTTTGGGCATTTCAAGCTGCAACGCAACAATTGGACATTGGATTGTCTTTAGGAGGAGCAAATTATTACGGAGATTTGAGTGAAAGCTGGAAAAGCAGTATAAAAAACACCTATCCTTATTTGGCGGTACATGCGCGTCTGGCGCTGGATCCCTTTTTTAGCCTTCGACTGCAGTATGCTCGTTTTAAACTGAGTGGAAGTGATGAACAGGCTTCAAATGCACTTTTAAAAAAGCGGAATTTGAACTTCACATCGACCATGTCCGAATGGTCTGTGTCGGCCCAGCTTCAAATTTTAGACCTGTTTTCATATGAACCTCTTAGGTTTAGTCCTTTCTTGCAATTGGGAATAGGATTAGGCTTTTTCAATCCAAGAAGTTATTACCAGGGCGTATGGGTTGAATTACAGCCCCTTGGAACGGAAGGGCAGGGCTTGCCAAACTATTCTGATAAGTATGCCTTGGAAGCGGTAAGCTGGATGTTTGGCGGTGGAGTCAGGTATCCTTTGAGTTCAAATATTACCATTGCACTTGAATATTCATGGCGATTGTCTACCAGTGATTACCTCGACGATGCCTCGGGTTATTATGTCTCTTACCAGGAGTTACTTCAATCCAAAGGACGAACTGCGGCAGATCTTGGGAATAAAATTAATGCCCAAACAGGAGAGCAAAGGGCAAACCCCAAGTCCAATGATGGCTATCAGAGCGTATCCTTGTCATTGAATTTCCATTTGGGTAAAAACCAGTATTTTAGAAACAGTTTGTATAAAAAGCCGGTGCGTTGTCCGGTATTTTAAATGGTTCAATTGATGGGTGATCCGTTAAAAGTCCTTCAGGAATATTGGGGATTTACAGCTTTCCGGCCTCTGCAGGACCAGATAGTGGCTTCCGTGTTAAGAGGGCAGGATACCATAGCGCTTCTTCCAACCGGTGGAGGTAAATCAATATGTTATCAGGTTCCCGCGCTATGCATGGAAGGCGTTTGCCTTGTCATTTCACCTTTGATTGCGCTGATGCAGGATCAGGTCCAGCGTCTTAAGTCACTGAACATTGAAGCAGAAGCTTTGCATTCGGGTATGTCCAACCGGGAGATTGAGAATGCGCTTTCTCATGCGATGTTTGGCAAGCTTAAATTCTTATATCTATCTCCGGAGCGACTTGCAACCACTAAAATGAAGTCCAAACTTAGGCAGGTTCCGGTTAATATGATTGCGGTAGATGAAGCGCATTGCATTGCGCAGTGGGGACATGACTTTAGACCTTCTTATCTTCATATTGCGGATTGCAGGGAATGGACAAAAGCTCCAATTCTCGCTTTGACAGCCACTGCAACTTTGGAAACACGTTCAGAAATTGCAGAACGCCTGAAATTGAAAACTCCGGAATGGTTTGAAATGAGTTTTCGCAGGCCAAACCTATCCATAGTGGTGCGTGAGGAGGAACATAAAAGTGACCTCATGCTTCATCTGATCAAAAAAACAAAAGGCTCCGCACTGATTTATGTGCGGAACAGGAAATCCACGAAAGAGATTTCAGAACATCTCGCGCAGCATGGTCTTTCTTCTACGTATTATCATGCGGGACTGAATCCTGAAGTGAGAAAAGAAAGACAAGATCGATGGATCTTGAACAAGGACAGGGTAATTGTTGCGACCAATGCTTTTGGGATGGGTATTGACAAACCGGATGTCCGCCTTGTTTTGCATCAGGACCTTCCCGGGGGCTTGGAGGAGTATTTCCAGGAAATCGGACGCGCAGGGCGGGATCAGCAACGATCCTATGCAGTTTTGATGTATCATCAGGGAGATGTCCGAAGGCTATTGGAAGAGTGGGAAAAACGTTTCCCGGATATCAAAGAAATTAAGGAGATATACCGTTTACTGGCTATTCATCTGGACATTCCAAAAGGTACTGAAATGGAAGAAAGTCTTGATTTTGATCTGACGGAATTCTGCGAAAGATTTAAATTAAAGAAAGACCGGACGCTCCATGCGCTGAGGATTCTGGAGCAATGCGAAAAAATGACCATGACGGATGCTGTATTAAGGCCCTCAAGGGTTTTTGTGGATTCAGATGTCTCTACTTTTAAATCCTTGCAAAAGCATCATCCGCGATTATATAAAGTGCTGGATTTATTACTGAGAGCTTATGAAGGAATTTTATCCAATATTGTGCCTGTATATGAAGGACAAATCTCCCGGATCCTTGGAATCGATGTGCATGAAGTCATAAGTGCCCTTCGCGTCATGGATTCTGAGGGCATTCTAAAATATCAGGAAACGAAATCAAAACCTCAAATCATATTTGATGGTACTCGTGTGGACTCCAGGGATTTGCAAATTGACAGGATTTGGTATGCAAAACGAAAAGCAATATATAAAGCCAGACTGAGTTCAATAGTCGAATTTTTAAAGACCAGCCAATGCAGACAAATTTTTATAGCCACTTATTTTGGTCAAAAGGAATCGATCCCTTGCGGAATATGCGATAACTGCATCGCGCAGAAGCAAAAAAAGCTATCGAATGAAGAACTGCACCGCTGGACTGCTAAAATAATCGAGCTGCTTGCTGAATCCCAATCCATGCCTCTCCGAAAGATACTGTATCAGTTTCCATTAAACAGACGAAATGAGATCGAAAACCTTGTCGAGGAAATGGTTGCGAACCAGCAGCTGATAAGAACTTGGGATCTGATTCGTTTGCCAGATATAAAATCAAAATGAAAATTCAAATTGCAGTTACGACAGATGTTTATTTTGATCAGCGGGTGAAAAGAATTGCTTCCTCCTTGGCAAAGAATGGCTATGAAGTTAGTGTCGTTGGCCGGAAAAAAGGAGTCGTAAAGGATCCAGAAAATCTGACCTTTCACGCACACTGGCTTTCATGCTTTTTTAAAAGGTCGGCACTTTTCTATGCCGAGTATAATATCCGGCTTTTCTTTTATTTACTTTTTCACAAATCACAGATCATATGTGCATGCGATCTCGACACCATGCCTGCCTGCTCCCTGGCTGCATTCTTAAAAAGAAGAATTCTGGTATTTGATGCGCATGAGTATTTTGAAGAAAGTGTTGAAATTTTGCATAAAAAGTATGTGCGGAAAATTTGGGAAGGAATAGGATATATCTGCATCCCAAGAACTAAGGCGAGGTATACCGTATCCGCTTCACTCGCCGATGTTTTAACAAAAAAGTATAAGCGGCCCTTTCAGTTGGTTAGAAATATTCCCGAGTCCTTTCCACAGCTGCAATTCGCGAATCGGAGTAAGCGGCTATTGTGGTATCAGGGGGCAGTAAATAAAGGCAGGGGCCTGGAGTTGCTTATTGATTGCCTACATGATTTGCCGGAATATAGCTTAGGCATTGCAGGAGAGGGGGATCTGTTGGATCAGTTGAAGCAAAGAGTACACGAAGCAAAACTGAAGGACAGAGTCCGTTTTTATGGAAGGCTCAGCCGGATACAAATGTGCCAAAAAGCAAGCGAGGCCTGGATAGGCCTGGACTTATTGTCAGATACAAGTCCCAGCTATTATTACTCATTGAGCAATAAAACATTTGATTATATGCATGTAGGTCTTCCAGTGATTCAAATGGATTTTCCGGAATACAGAAAGCTGCATGAGCAATTTCCAATGGGAATTTTATTGCAAAAGCTCGGTACAGTTTCTTTAGTTGAAGCAATTCGCAAAATGGAGGACCAGACTTTTTACGATCAATGCCGGGATGCCTGTCTAAAAGCTTCATTGCATTTCACCTGGTCAGAGGAAGAGAAAACTTTAATTTCAGTTTATCAGGACCTGCTTTCCTGATTTTACATCCTTTTCACGAACGCATTGAGTGCTTTGTTTTTGTCAAGGGTCTGGTCTGGAGGAAATAGTGGGACAATTATTATATATAAGTAATTGTAATATCTCCTTAGATTTGTTTTTTAATTGTCTTAGCGTGCAAGCAGACCGGAACTTTATTCTTCATGTCGTCAATTATGCCTGGATCTTATTTTTAATGGGGATATCCTTTCTCGTTTGGATTCATGGATTTGGCCTGGAAAAAGATATTTTGGAAGGTACTAGCCTGGCCGTTGAATTTAAACAGGAAAGCGATGATCAGGAAGTGGCTCATTTCAAAAAATGGTTGGAGGAGCAATCTGAAGTTCTGAAAGGTTCAGTTTCCATGGTGGATGAATCGGAGTTGTCGCAGGTTTTGACAGATGAATTGAATTCAGACAGCCTGTTGTCCGGTGCGAAGGCTTATTTTCCAAAGATCTTCACGTTCAAATTAAATAAAGAGAGTTTTCGTAAAGACAGGTTTTCTGCATTCAAGGAACGCGTCGAAAAAAGGAAATCTGTACGCAAACTTTATTATCAAAACGAACTTACAGAGGATTTGGAAAAGGCAATTGCCAGGTTAAAAATGGGCTTTATGTTTATTACCATGTTGTTTACAATTATTGGCATTCTCATCAGCCAGTACCTCGCCCAAATCTTTGTAAGTTCACGAATCGACATCATTCAAAATTATCATCAAATGGGGGCTTCCTTGCAGGTCATACAAAAGCCCTATCTGAAAAGGGCCTGGTCACTTGGGCTTGCAAGTGCATTGCTGAGTGTTTTCCTGATGGGCTTAATGATTATGTTCCTGTATTATGTGCTCCCCTGGGCTTATGAATGGGTGGACACAATAAAATTTCTGGTTGTGGTGTTTATCATATTGATTTTAGGCCCAACTTTGCAATCTGAATTGGTACGAAGAAAAATAAATGCTTTAATACGTTAATCTAATGGGAGAAGCAAAATCAAAAAAAGAAAAGACCACAAGCGAACCTGTGCGCTCAGCTTCCGGTTCATCCGCTTCAAAAGCAACGGGATCCATGACTTATGGCAAAACTCAATTTCGGTGGATGCTTATTGGCATTGCCTGTATTGCCCTAGGCTTGATTCTGATGTATGGAGGCTGGATGCCCAGCCCGGAGGTTTGGGACGAAAGCATTATATACAGTCCAAGAAGGCTTACCCTGGCTCCAATAATGATATTAACAGGTCTTGGCTTACAGATATACGCCATCTTTAAGGTCGATTGACAGACCTGCCGGTATTTCCGGTTCAAATAAATGAGTCAGTGCATTGAGGGATACATCTTGTATCAGGAAGCTTAAATTCGAGGAATTGCTATTCACAAAAAACTTTGAATCTTGTCCCGATTTTTGGGACGGAACTGTCTTGTTATTGAATAAGCCTTACGGCTTAACTTCTTTTAAAGTCGTTCATGAAATTCGCTCCGCAATTACCCGTGGCACGGGTAAAAAGCTAAAAATTGGCCATGCAGGGACATTAGATCCACTTGCATCAGGGTTATTGATATTGGCAACAGGTAAGATGACCAAGGAGATAGATCGATTCCAGGCTTTAACCAAAGTGTATTCCGGAAGGTTTCATTTGGGCTTTACACGCCCAAGTTATGATATGGAAACACCCATAATGCATTCTTCCTCGTTGACGCACATTACCACAGATCAAATCGAGTCCGTAAGGCAGCAACTTACCGGCAGCCTGATGATTCCGCCTCCTGCACATTCTGCAATCAAACTCGCAGGAAAACGGGCCTATCAACTTGCAAGACAAGGAGAGGAGCTGGAATTGGAACCCAAACTGATGCATATTCTTCAATTTGATTTGGATGTGCATTTTTACCCTGAAATAAAATTCAAAGTGGTATGTAGCAAGGGTACCTATATCCGGTCTCTTGCCCATGAATTTGGACTTCGCCTTGGTTGTGGGGCCTATCTGTCCGCGCTGAAAAGGGAAGCAATCGGGCAATATGATATAGAGGATGCCTGGGATTTTTTTGAATTGAAAGAATTCCTATCCGGCAACACAAAACGATAATTCCTTAGGATCGTTATACCTTAGCGCTTTGTTTTTTCTATATGTCCGTTGAAGTATCTCAGCTTACTAAAAAATTTGGCCATCAAACGGCTGTGGATAACATTTCCTTTACGGCCACAAAAGGTCAGATTTTAGGATTTCTTGGACCTAATGGTGCGGGCAAGACCACCACTATGCGAATGATTTCAGGATTTCTGCCGCCTACTTCCGGGGAGATCCGCATCAGCGGCATGTCGATTCAAGAACACCCGCTCGATGTTCGTCGCCGCATCGGTTATCTCCCTGAACATAATCCACTTTACAAGGATATGTATGTGCGCGAATACCTTCAGTTCTTTGCAGGTCTTTGTAAAGTAGCGGATGCAAAGATTCGCATAAAGCAATTAATTCAACAGACCGGGCTGGAGCCGGAGCAACATAAGCTTATATCCTCCCTGTCGAAGGGATACAGGCAGAGAGTGGGTTTGTGCCAGGCTTTGCTGCCTGATCCGGAAATATTATTGCTGGATGAACCAACCAGCGGATTGGATCCTAATCAACTCATAGACATCAGGAATTTAATAAAGCAGGTAGGTAAGGAAAAAACCTTGATATTTTCAACGCATATCATGCAAGAAGTTCAGGCCCTTTGTGACAGGGTCATTATCATTCATAAAGGAAAAATTATTGCAGATGATCCTTTGGAAGGGTTGCTCCAAAAGAGCGGAGCATCACGCGTTTTTATTGTGGAATTTGCCAAGCCTCTTCAAATTGAACTCATAAAAGCGGGTACTCATGCAACTAAGATAACTTCAGCGGATAACAAGCGTTTTGAATTGCGCGGCAACCGCGATTTTGACCCGAGGGAAAACCTGTTTAAAATGGCATCATCAAATTCCTGGACCATCCTGGAGCTTAGAGAGGAACGATCTTCAGTTGAAGATGTATTCAGCCTTTTAACGAAAGAAAAGTAGTATGTGGACCTTGTATAAAAAAGAGATCAACAGTTTTTTTAATTCCCTGATAGGATACATGGTTATCAGCATATTTGTACTCATTCTTGGTTTGATGTTATGGGTATTTCCTGACTTTAGCATATTGAATTACAATTATGCAAGCCTCGAACAACTTTTCGCACTTGCTCCTTTTATTTTTTTGTTTTTGATTCCTTCAGTAACCATGCGTTCATTTGCAGAAGAAATGCAAAGCGGCACACTCGAAATGTTGTTGACCAAGCCAGTTACCGAACTGGAAATCGTATCCGGGAAATTTTTAGCTTCCCTCAGTTTATGCTTTATCGCATTGTTGCCAACAATCCTGTATTATTTTTCCATCTATTATCTTGGTTCTCCTGTTGGTAATATAGATTCGGGAGCCGTATTGGGTTCTTATGTTGGTTTGATCTTTCTGGCAGCGGGTTTTAGCGCTGTCGGCATTTTCACTTCTTCTCTTTTCAAAAACCAGATAGTTGCTTTTTTAGCTTCATCCGCGCTGTGTTTTATTTTTTACTTTGGCTTTTATTTTATTTCAAAACTGCCCATCTTTTTTGGAAAAACGGATGACCTTGTTCAAAAATTGGGTATGGATTATCATTATGAGGCCTTGTCCAAGGGGCTTATCGATCTCAGGGATGTCATTTATTTTTTAAGTCTGATTTTCCTGTTTATTTATTTAACAGTTGAATCATTGAAAAGCAGAAAATTCTAAAATGAAGATCAGACATTTAGACCGGACCGTGCGCATACTCCTTGTGTTTGCTATAGTCTTACTCATAAATGTGGTCTTTTCATTTTTCAAAGTTGCCTTGGACTTTTCCGAGGATAAACAATTTACACTCACGGAGTCAACTGTAAAAACTCTAGAGAGAGTTTCAGAGCCAATTTATGTTCGGATTTTACTTGATGGTGATTTCCCATCCGGTTTTAAGCGTCTTCAAAATTCGATCCGGGATATGATGATGCGATTCAAATCCATCAATCCCAATATTGATTTCGCCTTTGAAAATCCAAATGAAGGTTCACTTGAAGAAATAAACAGCCGTAGAGAAAAATTGTCCAAGGATGGAATAGTGCCGATCAATTTATTGGTAAAATCAGGTACGGAGCAATCCGAGCAACTGATCTATCCGTATGCCATATTAAATCTGGGTGAGCGTAAAATCGCAATCAGTTTGTTAGAACAGCAACCGGAGCTTGATCAGGAGTCAAACTTGAACAATAGCATTTCTCAGCTTGAATACAAGTGTATTAATGCGATAGAAAAACTGCTGAGAAAGGATAAGAAAAATATATTGTTCACGAAATCCAATGGAGAGTTGCCATCCGAAAATCTCCGTGCTGCGGAAGTCATGCTCAGGCCTTTCTATAATATCGTACATGGAAGTCTTGATAGCATGTATGCTATAAAAAAGGAGGTTGACCTGGTCATCGTCGCCAAACCCTTGAAAGCTTTTTCAGAGAGAAGTAAATTTATTTTGGATCAGTATCTCATGAACGGTGGCAAAATCCTCTGGTTTTTGGACGCATTGCAAATTGGAATTGATAGCTTGACCTACAGGCCTGAATATATCCCGGAACCTTTGGATTTAAATCTTTCAGACTTGTTCTTTAATTACGGTATTCGTATTGAGCCTACTTTGGTCGTTGACATGGAATGCGCCAAAATAGCTCAGGTGGTTGGGAAAATTGGAGATAAGCCACAAATTGAATTATTTCCATGGTACTATTTTCCCATTCCGGCGCCTTACTCAAATCATCCCATCGTAAATAATATTGACCGTATGTTATTGGATTTTCCTGCGCGCATAGACACAGTGAAAACAAAATATACAGTCCATAAAACACCCTTGATTGTTTCATCTCCTTATAGCAGGTATCAGTTGTCCCCAACCAAAGTGGGCTTTGATATTTTGCGTTATCCCCCTGATCCTTCAAAATTTGATAAGCCACATCAAATTATGGGTATTTTGCTAGAGGGTCAATTCAGCTCTCCCTTTGAAAACAAACTGGATCCTTCCATGATATCCGGATTGGAAGCAATTCATCTCAAATATGTATCAAAGAGTCCCGAAACAAAAATGATTGTTGTAGCAGACGGTGATTTTTTGCGCAATTATTACGATACGAGCACCCAGAAATTTTCACAAATGGGTTACAGTAAATTTGAAAAAATTAGTTACCAGGGAAATAAGAGTTTCTTTATAAATTCCGTCGAATACCTGTGCAGTACGGACCATATCCTTGAGGCACGGTCAAAGGAATATCGGATCCGCCTTTTAGATGCGATAAAAATTGATAAGGAAAAAACTTTTTGGCAGATGCTGAACGTTGCCTTTCCGATAGCTCTGCTCCTTGCTTTTGGCTTGCTCCACAATTATTTTAGAAAGAAACGCTTTGCAAACTCATGAATAAAAATCGATGGATAGCTGGGCTCTCACTCGTTCTGGTCTTGCTCGCTGTTTCGGTCTGGTACCTGAATCGATACCAGGAGCTGAATAAGGCAGGCTTAACAGCAGATCGTGATTTCGCCATAAAGGACGTATCCGAAATTCATCGGGTGCTACTAAAGAATCCTGTAGGTGACTCCATCTGTCTTGACAGGCAAGCTAACCACTGGATAGTTAATGGCACGTACAAAGCTTTTCCAAATTCAGTGATGAATCTGCTCGATGCCTTAAGTTCGATCAGGATGCAATCAATCCCCTCAAAAGGCTATTATAAAAATATTATGGATGGTTTTAGGGGCATGGGAATTAAAGTTAAAATCTTCGATCGGAATGGGGAATTGCTTAAATCCTATATCGTAGGTGGGACGACACAGCAAGAGTATGGAACATATTTTCTCATGGATGGTTTCAAGCAGCCCTATATTATGGAGATACCCCACTTTATTGGGAATGTCAGAGAGCGTTATGATTTGAACCTCACGGATTGGAGAGATCGGACACTCATTGATATACCTTCTGCAGAAATTGAAGAAGTGCGGGTGGATTATCCCTACCATATGAATAATTCCTTTCGCATATTGAAAGATGAAAATCAAATCAAATTTTTTGATGTGCAGGAAAGTACTCAATCCATTCCTGTTAAAAACCGCAAGCTGCTTACAAATTATCTGGAATCCATGTCTCAATTAGGCGCAGAGGGTATACAGAATCAAAATCCAAATAGAAAGAAGATTTCTGAAATGACTCCTTTTTGTCAGATCACAGTCAGGCATTCAGGAGAATCAATACCACTTGTATGTAAATTCTATCCGATCAAAGATGATTCCACAGGATCTCGGGTTAACCTGGATGCAGATTTTTTAGCAGAAGGAAATTTTTTCAGGTTTTATGTGGATCGCTCCGATGGAGATTTCTTAGTAGTGCAATATCAGGTTATGAAACCTCTATTGTGGAGTAAATATGATTTTCTCGGGAAATAAACAATAACGGAAGTAGACTACTGAATAAACAGATCTGCCTTCTTGAAAAATCATAGCTTTTTCAATTTCCACTTCATGCGAAATTCGTGCACTTCCTGGAGCTTATTTCCGGAACTGCTGTCATGATCACTTTGCCTTTTTGCTTAATGTTCTTCTTTGTTCTCTTCTGCGATTTGGAATTGAATTCATATTCATGTGCAGTGAGGATTGAACATTTCACTAATGGAGCAAATGAAAATCCTGACAATATTCATAAAAACAGAAGCAAAAATATATACGACCTGGAGTTCTCTTCTGACAATAAACCATGGGGATTTTTTGCACACCGGCTGATCAATCGGCTGGCCATATTTACACTGCCATCGCAGATGATTGAATTTTATAAAAAACACATTGAGTTTGTATCCGCTCATGCTGTTGATCCTGACAAAAGAAGATATGCTTCGAAGGGTGAGGCTATTCGACATTATATTGACCTTGATCACTGGCTTGATACTAGGGCGGACACCTTGCCACATGAATATGCAGAAGCCTGGCGCATGCATTCCCGTATGGTTTTAACAAGGGAAAATGTTTGTCGGGCGGAAATCGAATTGAATGGTCCGGAAACGGAAAACGGGATGTCGATTATATACCGAAGTACGGATACCTGCTTCAGCAAAATAGCAACACTTTGTTGGAGTGATATGCGAGTCCATTTTTACAAAGATCTGATACCTGAGTACGACCCTGAAAACTGGTTGGTAGATCCAGAGTGGTTAAAGTCATGGTTTGATGGAATCAAAGAGGGAGATCAATTGCAGATTCGCGATTCATTTTCATTGCATGGTATCTTGCCCTACCATTTGTCAAGAACCTATGATCAATTGATCAATGCCTTTCGTCAAAGAAATGAAAGCCGCATTTTGCGATTGTCCTCGGAATTGGGCCATTACCTTGGTGATGCTCATGTACCACTCCATACAACAGAGAATTACAACGGGCAGTTGACGAATCAATATGGGATCCACGCTTTTTGGGAGAGTCGTATTCCTGAATTGTTTGCAGAAGAGGAATTTGATTTTGTAGTTGGAAGAGCTGTTTTCATTCCAAATGTGCGGCAATTCATATGGCAAATAATAAAAGACAGTCATGCTTGTGTAGCCAGGGTTCTGGAGGAGGAAAAGCGGCTTACATTTGAAATGCCTCTATCCAGTCTATATTGTTATGAAGACCGGAACGGAGTTGTTACCCGATTGGCTTGTCCTGATTTCGCAAGAAAATACCACGACAGACTGGATGCCCAGGTTGAATTGCGCATGCGGACCTGCATTCTTAATTTGGGAAGTTTTTGGATGAGTGCATGGATTGAAGCAGGTCAACCCGAGCTGGACGATTTGGATTTGTCCAAAGGTATGGATTTGGAGGCTCAATCAGATACAGTCAATCTTGCTCCTTTGAAGTTTCAAATTAGGCCACACGAATAGAAATCCTTTTAATTTATTTTTGATTCAGCTTGTTTGGCAGTCTGGCAGGATGTGTTTTTGAGATTTATAGTTTTATAATGGGAACCACAACAGGCTTGTTGCTTTTTCCCTGAATCCGCAAATAGTACAATCCTGCCGGATAGGGAATTTCAAAGGATAACGGATAGGTCTCTTGTTGCAGTGCAAAAGAGTTCAACCGGATACCTTGTGCAGAATATAAAATAACTTGTAATGTGTTAAAGGGAATCTCGCACCGGATATTGAATATGCCATTTGTTGGATTCGGGAAAACTTTGATATCTGAAGCCGTCAACTCTTCGTTGGACGAGAGACAGTTTTGTCCTTGTGTTTTGAATCGCAATATTACAGGATTTGAATTCAGATCTTTACAAATCGCGGCTAATTTTAGTTCATAAGTACTGCAGCTATCCAGATTATTGATGCGCAATATTCTGGAATTGGTAGTTCCCGTAGTCCATGGAGAGGAATAAAGTTTACGATATGCGTAGGCGTATAAGGAAGATGGATGTGCAGGAAGTAAAAATTGTGCAGACTGTGCATTCGTTTCAGTGACTTCAATGTTTCCTAAATCGCCACAGGCGTCGCTGACGAGGCGAACACAATAATCTTCATATTCGCCAAATTCAATGGACTGGAAGCAGGGCAGGGGTGTTGATTCGTTAAACTCTGCAAATTTCATTGCAATTCTCATCCGGGTATATCCTGATTTAGCGTTTTGAGGAACTTTGAGGGTGTAAGAAACACTGTACTTAAATGCAATAGTTGGAGAGGCAAAATTCTCCCCATCTTCAAATTGCCCGTCCTGATCAAAATCCACCCATGCTGCAACAACCATTTGGCTTGTGTCATCCAGATAACCGGCCCTTAAATTGACTTCGTAGTTTTTTCCCTTCTCAAAAGTCCATTGCTGATTGGTTCCCGTAAAATTTCCATAACCCTGGTTATTTCCACTTACGAACGTTTGTTTTTCAATTTCGATGGCATTGAGCCATTCCAGGTCACTGGATGGCCTGTATCGTCTGCAATAATCCAGATCTGTACAAAACTGGCAATCTTCACTGGTGAATTGGTAGATCTCGCTGAGCGGTGTGTGAACTCCGTTGCAATAGCTGAAACAGGAAAGATCATATTGGGTGCATGGCAACAGAGCGTTTATAGTAAATTCAGATTGACCTACGCTGATTTGAAAACTATCCCATTTTGTAGTACCTGTTTTGCGCAAGAGAGCCGTTATTTCCGGACTGTTAGAGGGATCATAAAAATAAAACCGTGCAGACTGATCGATCTGTTCCAGGAGTTTAATATCACTCACGGCATCACAGCATCCTGAAGTTTTATAAATGCGGCTTGGTGAATAATTTTCTCTGAAGCGACTACACAGGCCTTTAAACTGAATTTCGTAATCAGTGCATGCTTCGAGACCTGTTAAGTCGAAACTCTGGCCCTGGGAGATCGTTATATCTGTCCAAAAAAGTTCTCCGGGAATACGATATCTGAAACTAAATGGAATCAGTGCGCCCGGATCCCATTGAAGATGAAACATATTGGCTGTAGGAGAATAGATTTGAAGTGGACTGAGATGAAGCAGGGCGTTATACAAATTAAGGACCCCGCCTGTGACTGTAATATCCTTAAGGCTCGCATTTGGTTTTACAGACTCAAGTATCGCAGATCGGACTTCTTGGGCCGCTTTGGAAGGATTTGAGAGAGCGAGTTGGGCGAGATTTGAGCAGGGTAGCGAATACATTAAAGCGACCGCACCGGTCACCTGAGGGGCTGCTGCGCTGGTGCCTCCGAAGTTCCTGTATGAATTATTGATGTAGGTCGAATAAACCGATTCACCATACGCACCCAAATCAATAGAATGCTTGCCATATCCCGCATTGCGGTATTTTTGATCCTGATCATCCACATTGGTAACTGAAATCAAATAGTTGCTGGGACAGGTAGTAGGCAAATCGCCTTCTATATCGACATCGATATTTTGGTTTGAGGTAGAAGCGACATTCAAAATACCTTCTTTGCCAAGGCTATCGTAAATGGCGCACCACAGGGGAGAGTCCTCGGGTTTCCCATAGTCTGAACCCCATGATGAATTGGTGACCACAACAAAAGCGCCTTTCTTCCCATTTGTTTGGTTGTATTGCCTTCGAAACCATAAAGGGTATCCATACGACTCAATTGCATTAGCCTCATCACCGCCGCCCGCAACAAACATGAGTTTTGATTTCCAACAAATCCCAGATCCACCTAAGCCGTTATTACCCGCCATGGCAGCCAATCCTGAGACAGGAGTCCCGTGTTTACCTTCTGCAAAAACATCATTGGCTTTAAAGGTATTCCATCCTCTGAAGTCATCGATATAACCATTCCCATCGTCATCCAGGCCATTTCCGGGTATTTCACCATGATTGATCCACATACTGGGGGCAAGATCTTCGTGGCTTAGTTCTATGCCATCATCAATGACGCATAAAACAATGGTGTCTCCTCGCTCCGTAAGACCTCCTGTCGTGAGATCCCATGCCAGGTCGGAGTCAAAATCTGCTCCGGCCTTTCCACCCTGACTCCCATCATTGACATGATGCCACTGCCAGCCAAAAAAGGGATCGTTTGGTTTCTGGCGGTAGCTCAAAATCCTGTTTTTTTGGAATTGTTCAATGGAAGCATGGACCTGAAGCGCTGATGAGATCTGCGAAGAATTATATTTCGTATAGTCGTATTCTACAAGCCAAATATTCCAAACGTTTCCCAACCGTCTTATAGGCTTGATTTGAAATGGATCATTATTTGAGCGGCTGGCAAGCCCTGTAATGTCAGTGATTTGTGCATTTGATTTCAATTGGACGATGAGTTGACCCAGGCGATAGTCCAATTGCTGTGCCTTTAGGTATGGATTGGCAATAATGGAAATCAAAAGAGCAATAAGAGGAAGGGTTTTATAAGGATATGACATGTCAGCTTGAATGAAATTGGGCACAATATCCTTAAAACGTATGAGAAGCTAGAGAATATATGATTAATTTTTATCATATCATTATAAATTATAAATAAATATCATATATTAGCGCTTTAATTACAGTAATCTGTCTTTTACAACCAAAATTCAAAGTATGAGAAAATGCATGATTCTTTCAGCCGTGCTTTTATTAAGCCAACTGATTGCCCAGAGTTCCACCCAAAACAGTACTTTGAAAGAGGCCCATTTGGCTTTTGACCTCAAAAATTACGATCAGGCTGCAATGTCATTTGAACAGCTGGCGGTCAACGATCCGCAAAATGAGCAAATCCAGGCATCACTGGCATTGTGCTACAAACGCAGTGGCCAGTTGGAAAAGGCCAGGAAAAGTTATCTCGATTTATGTCAGCGAAATGAATTGAATCCCGAGGTGTATTTTGAATTTGCGGATTTATTAAAATCAAATCATGAATTTGCAGAAGCTAAAAAGTACTATCTTCTGTATGCAAAATCCAATCCGGTTATTGGTAGCTATTTTGCAACTATTTGTGATGAACAGGCCGCTGCTGTGAAATCTGTGTCTCAATCAGATGAACCCGCAACAAAGAATTCAGTTCAGGAATTACCTGGCCTGCCTCTGCAGGTTCAAGAACCACCAAGCGCAAGCGAAAATCAAGCAAGAGAATTTGCAGTAAAAGGTAGCTCAATTCCACAATTCCATAAAAGTGAATCAAATTCTACGGAGGAGCATGCCAATGTGAGCAGCAAGCCAACGCATGCCAACGCAAATGCAGACCAGAAGCCATCACAGGCCATCAAGCAGTATTTTATACAATTGACTGCATTAACCAAGTACAGTTCCAAAATGGACGAGCGATTTTCAAAATTTGCCACATATGGGGATATTTATAAAGTGAATGTCGATGGGACTATGAAAATCCGCATTGGGGCTTTCAATGATATAAATGAAGCGGTAGCGGTTTTGAAACTAGTTAAGAAAAATGATTTTAAGGATGCCTTCATTGTTACAGATGTTCTGGATCAGGATCGCACTGTTTTGATTGCACGCTCTACGTCTTCAGTAAATGCACCAAAGGAGCTTCCGAAAGCGGAGACGGCACCCACTGAAAATCCCAAAGTAGAAAATCAGGCGCCTGCTTCAACGCCTACAGATGTAGGTGAAGAAGGAAAATACAAAATTCGGGTTTCGGAATATAAGGCACCGGACTGGTTTGACGTGAGCAAAATAAATGACTTGGGAAATATTGAACACTGGACTAAAAGTGGACTTACCATCATTGTTTTGGGCAGTTATAAGACCGAAGAATCAGCTAAAATGGTTTTAAAGAAATTGAAATCCAGGGGATTTAAAGATGCTTATCTTGTTGTTGAAGATAACGGTAAATTATACAGGTTGTAAAAGTTAAATGAAGCTTTAAGAGCCGGAACAAAGTTCCGGCTCTTTTTTTTTAATGGCTTCAAGTCAAATAACTGTCTTCTTTTATTTTTTTAAGGGTGATCCATTGACCTCAATCAAACTGTCAACTGAATACCTGGACTCGAATTTTATACTTCCGGATTTGTCATACTTTCGCAAAAAACCATGCATTTTTCCATTTAAATACTCGGTTGTCACTTTTAATACCCCTTCTTCATCAAACAAGGAATCTATACCGGTGTGTTTTCCTTTTAGAAAAGTCCTAGTCGCAATTCGGTTCCCTTGCTCATTGTAGTATCTGCAAATGCCATGAAGCTGCCCTTTGGAATACTCTAATTCTGATTTTACTTTTCCATCCTGATAAAACGTGATGGTTTTACCATTTAAATCGGAACCCCGGTAACTTGCTTTCCTGGCTAAGTAGCCAAATTGATCGTATTCCATTTTTACCTCCTCCTTTTTACAGGATGCCAGTAGGCAGAGACAACTGAAAGTGTATGTGAAAATCATCATTTTGCGACGACCCCATAAAGTCCTGGTCGTTCCAACCTGTCCGGTTTTTATACATTTTTCTTTGTTCATTTGTTGCTTACAGTTACAAGTGATAAATATCATCAAAAAGCATGACAAAAGAGATAAGCAGGTCTTTTAATGCCCTTAGTTTTGGGTTCCAAATTAGGGCATGTCTTTAAAACACTTTCAGCTCTTTTTTATAATTCTGATGAGCATCCTGATTCTTGCCTCGGGTCTTAAGGATGTGGTTTACTATGGTTTTTTTAAAATTAAGCAGACAAATATTTCTAAAAGTCTTTGCATAAACAAGGATAAACCCTACAAGAAGTGCAATGGAAAATGCTTCCTTGCCAAAAAACTTGCTGAAGAGAATAAAAAACAGGGAATGCCCTCTTCTTCACACCGTGAGGAATGGGACTTTTTGTTTAGTCTTCCTGTCGAAAGACTTATGGGTTCGGATTTATCCCTTTCCACTTTTAAATCTTCGTTTCTGTTTTTGACTCCATTACAGACAGAGAATACCTTTCGAAATTTCCAGCCCCCGGATTGTTAGACGAGAATGAATTATACATTTTTCTTGTCAAATAATTAATTATGAAAACTAAAATATGGATGGTGGTGATTTGCCACTTAATGACCTGTATAGGTCTAAACGCATGTGATATTTGCGGAAGTAATGCAAACATTTCCGGATTAGGATGGATACATTTGGCAAAAAGAAATTCGATTGGTTTGTCATGGTCTTATAATCGTTTCCATTCTGTTCATTCAGAAGGATTAAAGGATGTGTTCCAGACTTTTGAATTGCAGGGAATTTACCATTTGGGTAGCCGGTGGAAATTTCAGGCTCAGATCCCCTTTCAGTTAAATTCAAGATTGACCCGGTCAGTACAAAGTACATTGAATGGCCTTGGAGATGTCAGGTTGAGCACACATTATAAATTTGTTCAGAAGGAATTTGCAAATGGCCTGGGCGTGTATCTTGATGGAGGGCTGGGATTGAACATTCCGACAGGTAGTTATTCTGAGGCACTTCATGATCGCAACTTGCCTGTTAATTTTAATCCGGGAGGGGGAGCCTGTGCTATGCTTTTTGAGCCTGCACTCGCCCTGTCCTATTATTCAATGGGCCTGTTGATTTCTGGATCCTACCTGAAGAAGTTTCAATCTGCTTCCGGATTCCGTTTTGGAGACCAGACTTCCTTCCAGACTTTGCTTTTTACGGAGTTTGCGATAACTAATACGCTGAAGGGAATTCCCATTGCAGGCGTGCAATTCGAAAGGCTGCAGCCTGACATCCTTGCATCAGGCGTGAGTTCGGATGGCACCGGAGGCAAGTCCGTATTAATTCCAATTGGGATGAATATCAAAAATGAAAGAGCAGTCATTTCTGCAAATTACTTTCTACCCATTTATCAGTCATATTCTGGTGGAGATGCTAAATTGCTAAATAAGTTTTCTGTTCGCATTTCTTATTTTATCTAATTTTAATTTTATGAAAAACATATTTCTATTAATCATATTTTCCTTAATTGCTTTTTTAGCTTGCAACGATGATCATTCAACTGATACCGGATACGATTATCATGCGCATATTCATTCTCCGTTGGACACCATGCAGGTGAAATTCGGAGACAGCCTGAAAATTGATGTGACCTTTGAAAGCCATACGGGCAAAACGGTACATCACATCAATATAAAAATATTGAATAAGGATACAAATGAGGAAGTCTATTCTATGCCTGTGGACTCTCATGTAAACGCAAAAGTTGAATATGATTTTATTGATTACATTGGTATTCATTCTGCAAATGGATTTGGACCTAATACGCGCTGGGTGTTAAAAGCACTTGTGTGGGGAGAAGAGGATGGGGAGGATGAAGAAAGCAGTCAGGTAGAATTTACAGTGATTCCATAATATCATAAGGAAGTTTGTAGGTCCTCGAATAATAAAACAGGGCAGCATCCATATGTTGTCCTGTTTTATTTTAATAGCTACCCAATCTGCTTTGACTGGAGTCTTGTGTTTTGGAAGTGCAGGTAACCGAAAAAACCAGTTGTTTAGTGGGTCTGCATTATGGTATCCGTGTGTATATCAACAATGCTGTCCATATTAAAAATGGCAGAAATGAGAATTTCTCCCCGGGAGCCGTATTTTCGCATCTCACCATTCTTTTTTCCATTCTCGTATTGAATGGTTGATACCATGATTCCATTTTCATCCCATAGCGTATCTCCATTCTCCTGTTTGCCGTTTTGAAAATATTGAACCTCTTTCAAAGTTCCGTTGCGGTGGTAGTAACTACTTGGGCCATCCTGGACATCCATTTTGAATTCCCTCTTAGATTTTACATTTCCACTGGGATAATAATCGATCATTATTCCGTGCTTTTTGCCAGCGAGTAATGGGGTAACTCTTGATTTATTGCCATTTGAATAGTAACTCGTTTCTTCACTGGTTTGACATGCCTGTAGAAGTACACAAACCCCTGAAAGAAGGAGAAAATTTAATAGGCTGACTTGTATTCTGACCTTCATGCGTGAAGCTTTTGGTAAAAAAAGAGGAGGCTTAAAATTACATAAACCTCCTCTTTTAATTTTCCTTTACAATTAAAAAAAACAGAAAGGGTAGTGACAGTTGCCTGTTTTATTTTTTCCAGGGAAGGTGATTCACAGATCTTCCTATAGCGGTACCAAATCTGACTCCTTCGTCGCAATCCATTCTCCAATGCACTCCAAGGAGAACTCTTGACCAGGCATTCTCCAAAGCCATTTCGTAAAGGCTGCCAAAGCTTCTTGGTTTGCCTTCAAATTCTACACGGTTTTCATGACAACGATCAGTCATACTGTAAGAATATCCGAAAACACTTGCAAGGGCTTCGGCAGCTGCAGCACCCATTGTTGAGTGTCCGGAAGGGTAAGCTGGAAATGGTGGCGTAAAGCCAACATCTCCCGTTAGTGGGTTGTCCAAATTGGTAGAGTAGTTCGGATCAATAACCTTTTTTATGTAGGTATCCGGACGTTCTACATTGTAATAATATTTTGAAAACCAGGCGCCCACAGCAGCATCATTAAGGGCCATACCCGTTTTGGCATAGGCTTCAATGGCCGTTTGCAGATTTGATTTTTCAATTGCAATGATCTGATTTGCGATAGCAAGCCATCTTGGACCGGGACTGAAGGTAAGATTTAATAAATCGTCGCTCCAAAACTCTCCAACCCATTCTACCTGATAACTCGTTGCGCCGTTTTTGGTATACACTTGCAAGGCCTGGGAGTAATATTCAGATTTAGGATCTTCGCTGTATTGCATGTAGTAAGCGGATGGAGGCAGGCATTTTTTTTCAGTTTCAGTTATTGCAAAAGTTCTCACTTTTCCAAAAACGGATCCCATGGGTTGTGCAGGACCTGGAGGGGTAGGTCTCCAATCGCCGGGACCATCGTAATGGTCTTCCCACTTATAACTGCCAAAAGGATCTTTGTAATGGTCATGGCCTACCGCATCGGTAGTGGACCAATCCCATACAGCAGAAGCGACATCCTGACCATACTTGTAGGAACGCTCATAGCGTTCATTTCCTGCTTCTTTAAGATTTTCCGCGTTCAGACTGTTGATAAGTCCTTCCACCTGTGGCTTAACACTTGAATTGATGTTCGGGAAAAACTTAGGGATCAGATAACTGTACACCGCATGGATGACGGTAGGCCAGTGGTAATCTGAACCTTCCGCCTGTGGTATTTCCAATCCGGGATATCTGTGATAGATGGAGTTGTAATCCGGCATTCCGGAAATACAAGCCTCATAAACGCTAAGGCCCATTAGACCTAAAGCTCTTGGAGCGGGGCCAGGCCTGTAACCTGCGGCATAACGCTCTATTTCAAGGAACATTTTGTTCCATTCAAGGATGACGTGCGCATCATAGGATGCAACAGAATTATCCTTCTTTTGGGAATCATCGTCTTTATTACAGGAAATAAAGAAAAGAGTGCAAATCCCCAGTGCACAAATGAGGAATCGAATAGTTGAAGTGTTCATGTTGTGAATTAAGCTGATAAATGAAAAAATGTGTTCGGAGGCAAAAATAGATGTAACCTATTTGCAGTAACTTAAGGTTCTATTAGAAATATATTAAAATTTCCTTAGATTGCGGATAATTATTGTGAGGAAATTTTCTTTAAAGGACCTTTGTTTCGCATCCTGAATAATGAGAATACTTTTAATAGAAGATGAGTTAAAGGCTATTGAATCCCTTAAAAAGGGATTTCAAGAACACGATATTATGGTTGATGTGGCTAATGAAGGAATGCTGGGGTTCAATTTGGCCAAAATGAAGAAGTACGATGTGATTGTTTCCGATGTGATTATGCCGGGAATGGACGGATTTCATGTTGTGAAAAATTTGAGAGCTTCTGGCATCAATACACCTGTAATCTTATTGACTGCATTAGGCGGCACTGATAATACCATTGAAGGATTGAATTTAGGGGCTGATGATTACATGCAAAAGCCATTCGAATTTAATGAACTGCTGGCAAGAGTTCGCGCTCTTTCCCGCAGGGGAGTTCGCTCTGTAGAAATTCCTTCCACCCTGGTATTCGGTGATATCAAAATGGATATGGATACCAAGGAAGTATTTCGACAAGATACAAAGATTGATTTGACACCAAAGGAATTTGCGCTCCTCGCTTATTTCATAACGAATCAGGGGCGGGTCATTTCCAAATCAGAGATAGCCATTAAGGTGTGGGATATCGATTTTGACACCAACACTAATGTCATTGAAGTGTATATCAATTACCTTCGAAATAAAATTGACCGGCCATTTGACAAAAAAGTAATCCATACCGTTTTTGGTTCAGGCTATATTTTAAAATCAGAATAAGAACACAGTCCGATTCATGCAGATCAGAAGCCGATTGACATTGCAATTTATAGTGATTGTTGCGGTGATACTGCTGGTGGCATTGTCTTTTATTCATTTTGAATTCAGCTTAAAAGTGAAAGATGATTTTTATGGAAATCTGAAATCAAAAGCGATCATGACAGCGGATATGATCGTCAGGTCAAATATTCAGAATTTTAATGAGGAAAGAGATCTTTATGAAAAAGGCTCTTATCCGAAATATACGGAGAACATCATTATTTACGATGAGCATTACCAACGGGTTTATAGTTTCAATCCAAGCCCGGACAATATTTCACTGACTACCCTGCAGGAAATACGCAGATTGAAGGAGTTGCGATTCAGCCGGAATCCATTTAGTGCATTAGGGCTTGTCTATGAAGACAAAAACAACAATGTGCATTTGATTATTGCGGAAGCGATATTTACCTCTGAAGTTTTGCAATTTCTGGACCGCATTTTGATCATTGTATTTTTTACATTGATTGCATTTGTGGCCATAGGGGGATGGATATTTGCAGGTCAGGCTCTGGCTCCTGTGAATCAGATTATGAATCAGGTGGATGGTTTGTTGCCTTCGAACATGAATGAAAGGCTCAAAATTAAAAATCAGCATGATGAGATGAGTCGCCTCGTCGATACGTTTAATAAGCTGTTGAACCGCATTCAAAATGCGTTTTCAACCCAAAAAATGTTCTTATCTAATGTATCTCATGAATTGAAAAACCCGCTGAGTGTTATGAAGTCGCAAATCGAAGTGACTTTGCAAAAAACCAGATCTGAACAAGAGTATATCGATACATTTAAATCTGTTCTCGATGACATCGAAAATCTCGATGACGTTACGAACAAACTGATGCAGTTGGCAAATATTACTTCTGAAAATATCCAAATAAGTTTTACTCCATTGAGAGTTGATGAGTTGTTTTGGCAGGCACGCGCCACGCTACTTAAAAATCATTCCGACTATAAAGTTCAATTGGAATCCGTTCATCTGCCGGAGGATGAAAATTCGTTGGTGATCAAAGGGAATGAAGCTTTATTGAAGACCGCTTTGATTAATCTCATGGACAATGCATGTAAATTTAGTCCCAATAAACAGGCGATCATCCGCATCTCTTCGGACAAGGGAGCTAATATCTACCTGGAAATTGAAGATAAGGGCCCCGGCATTTCTAAAGAGGACTTGCCTTATATTTTTGAGCCATTTTTCAGAAGTCCAAAGATGTCGGGTGTAAAAGGTTCCGGTATAGGCTTATCTTTGGTAGCCCATATTTTTAAGTTGCATAATGTTGAAATGAATGTGGAAACTGCAAGCAGTGGAGGTGCCTTGTTCCGGCTAAAGTTTGTAAGCTTGCAGCCAAAACATCAAATAGCATAAGGACTCGATGAAAAAATAAATGATTAAAACTGGAATGTTGAAGTTAAAAGGGTTGTTATTAATTAATCTTAGTACTTTTTAGCTGGAATGCAAGTGAAAATAAATTTTAAAAGTGCATACCGCAGATATTATTTTCTTGCAGCTATACTTGCAATTGCTGTAGTTGTAGGATTTGGCATATCTATTTACAGAAAGGTCAATTTTAGCACTCTTACCGAAAAGGAGCAGTTTTCCAATAGGCTTATACATCAATGGTATCAGTTGTTTCTGGAAGCTGACCGGTTTACGGATGGATATAAGGGGCCGGTTTCTGCCCGTACTTTTGCTTATATTTCACTTGCCGGTTATGAGACGGCTATCCCGGCCTATAAGGAAGTGTATAATAGTCTGCAAAATAAACTCCAACAGCATTGGCCGGAATGGATGAATAGTCAGGTGCTAGATGTGCCTTCGGCTTTAAACGCGTGTTACCATGCCCTTTTTCAAAAATTTTACATATCCGCTCCGGATCGCGTAACCAAAAAAGAATTTCAGATATACAATGACCTTGAGACGATACTCAGAAAGTCAGTGCCATCTGATCTTTATTTGGATTCACATGATTTTGGCCTGGCAGTTGCAAATGCGATTTACGAATATTCAAGTACAGATACCATCGGCCACCAGGCCTACTTCCACAATTACGATCCTCATTATGTTCCTGATTCAGGAATCGGAAAATGGACGGTTTCTGAAGACCATCCTATGCCTGCTCTTTTACCACATTGGGGTAAAGCCCGTTGCTTTGTAATTAAAAATGGAGACGTCATCGCCAAACCCTTGCCCGAATATTCCTACAATGCAAAATCCCAGTTTTATACGGAAGCTCTGGAAGTCATGACGGTAGGAAGTCCGCTGTCAGCCGAAAACAGGTGGATAGCTGAATTCTGGAGTGATGATCATGATGGCCTCACATTTTCGCCTTCATCGCGTTGGATTTCAATAGCACAACAAGCCTTGCAAAATGAAAAATCGCCTCCTGACAAAGTATTGGAAACTTTCCTAAAAGTTTCTTTAGCCTTAAACGACGGTGGTGTGGCCTGTTGGAATTCAAAGTACATCTACAATATAGAAAGGCCTGAAACCTACATTCGAAAAGTCTTTGATTCAAAATGGGAAGCCCATATACCTTCACCTAACTTTCCTTCTTACCCTTCAGGACATTCAGTCTTTGGAGCTGCCGCCGCCGAAGTTTTGACTGTAATTTTTGGTGCTAACTATGCCATGGATGATAAAAGCCATATGGACCGTGATGAATTCAACGGAAAACCAAGACACTTTAAATCCTTTTATGAAATGGCATTTGAAAATGCTTTTTCACGCATCTCGTTAGGTGTACACTTCCGCATGGATTGCGAAGAGGGACTGGTAATGGGCTTTCAGATAGGAAAAAGGGTTGCTGAATTGGAGCTGAGGCGACAAAACCTTTCCAATAACTAATCAGACAGAATACGTATGTTAAAAATCAGCGTTCACGCTGTAAGCCAGGTATTTGCTAATACCGCTTAAGCTTCTACCATTTCAGTTCTTTTCTGGGCTTTCTTCCTTTCATTTTCATCCAGAATAATCTTGCGGAGCCTGATGGATTTGGGAGTTACCTCTACAAATTCATCTTCCTGGATATATTCCAGAGCTTCTTCCAGTGAAAACTGGATCTTGGGTACGATTTGAGTCGTGCCATCAGATCCTGAAGCTCTCATATTGGTCAATTTTTTACCTTCTACAACATTGACTACGAGATCCCCGGGCCTGATTTGCTCTCCCAGAATCTGGCCGATATAAATCTGTTCTCCCGGGTCAATGAAGAAACGACCCCTATCCTGGAGATAGCCTATAGAATAAGCAGTCGCGCTGCCAGCCAGTTTTGATACAAGCACTCCATTTGTTCGCGAAGGAATATTGCCTTTCCATGCCTGGAATTCTTTGAAGCGATGCGCAATGATGGCTTCGCCCGCAGAGGCTGTAAGGAGTAAATTGCGAAGACCAATTAGTCCGCGAGAGGGAATTTCAAATTCAATATGGATGAGGTCACCCCGCGTTTCCATGACTTTTAATTCGCCTTTGCGCTGGCTGACCTGCTCGATGACTTTTCCGGAAAAGGATTCAGGTACATCAATAGTCATAAATTCTACGGGTTCGCATTTTACACCGTCAATTTCTTTAATAATAACACGTGGCTGACCTACCTGGAGTTCATAGCCTTCCCTGCGCATTGTCTCGATAAGGACGGATAAATGCAAAATTCCACGACCATAAACGAGGATCGAATCCGGGGAATCGGTGTCCTCCAGCCGGAGAGCCAGATTTTTTTCCAATTCCTTTTCAAGTCGCTCCCGGATATGCCTGGAAGTCACGTATTTTCCCTCCTTCCCGAAAAAAGGCGAGTTATTAATTGTGAACATCATCGAGAGGGTGGGCTCATCAACCTGAATGGGTTGAAGGGCTTCAGGATTTTCAAAATCTGCAAGCGTATCTCCGATGTCAAAATTTTCAAGACCGAAGACAGCACAAATGTCGCCGGCTTCAACTTTTTCAACTTTGGCTTTTCCGAGGCCTTCAAAAGTATAGAGCTCCTTGATTCTTGATTTAAGGATGCGGCCGTCTTTTTTCACAAGGGAAACGGGCTGATTGACTCTAAGGCCTTCCCTGAGGATCCTGCCAATGGCAATTCTCCCGATATAGGATGAGTAATCCAAACTGCTGATCATCATTTGTAAATTGCCTTCGGGAACCACAGGCTCCGGAATATGTTCTATGATCGCATCCAGCAGAGTCGTGATGTCTTCTGTGGGCTTATTCCAATGTGTACTCATCCATCCTTGTTTGGAAGAGCCATACAAGGTGGGGAAGTTAAGTTGCTCTTCTGTGGCTTCCAGATTAAAGAAAAGCTCGAAAACCTGATCATGAACTTCTTCCGGTCTGCAATTGGGCTTATCTACTTTGTTGATGACCACAATTGGTTTTTTTCCCATGCTCAGGGCCTTGTGAAGCACAAATCGCGTCTGGGGCATAGGTCCCTCGAAGGCATCAACCAGCAACAGGACGCCATCGGCCATATTAAGTACTCTTTCCACTTCACCGCCAAAGTCTGCGTGGCCCGGGGTATCGATAATGTTGATTTTAGTGTCTTTATAACGGACGGATACATTTTTTGCCAAAATGGTGATTCCACGTTCTCTTTCCAGTTCGTTGTTATCCAGAATCAACTCTCCCGATTGTTGGTTTTCCCTAAAGAGTTTGGTTTGCAAAAGAATTTTGTCAACGAGGGTGGTTTTACCGTGGTCGACGTGAGCGATAATAGCAATATTGCGTATAGACGGCATTCTAAAAATTTAAGGGTGCAAAATTACGTCTAAAAGCGCAATGGTTGTACGCATTATAAAGGGATAACATTTCATTTACAATTAATAATAAAGATATTATACATATAAATAAATATAATATGAATTCTTTCAAATAGATGATTTCACAGTTTCAGATTGCTTGTTGCCGTAAATAGAAAATAAATTTTGCAATTAGCACTTAAACAATTATATATATATTAAAAAAATAAAAATGTAAAAAAAAATACTTCTTAAGCAGCACTTTTCAAATTCACGGAGTCTTTATAGTTGTAAACCGGTTATAAAGAAATGTTTTGAGTTAAAAGGACACCGAATCTATCATGTACTCTGGATGAAGGTAGTGATAGGTAAGGTTAGCTTCAGGAACCCGGGTTTTGAAGCATTTCTAAATGCTTACTTATTGAAGTAATTATACATTACCTACTACTGTCTTAGAAACTATCCGATTGTCAGGTCAACGGATAGTTTTTTTTTTAGCCATAGGCAATTTTAACGGCGGACCCCTGTTCCCTTTGATTGTTGTACCTTTGCCGCCTGAATTGGCCATATGGAACGCAACCACATCATAGGTATTCTACTCATCATTGCAGTCTTATTTATTTGGAACCAGTATTTTTTTCAGCCTGAAATGGAGCAACAGCGTCGCAAGATGCATGAACAAGACTCTATAGCTCAGATTGATAAAAAGGAAGAAACGACGGCACTGCCAGCTCCAATTGATACAACAGCGCCAGTAAAAAAGGATAGCCTGTCACAAATCACTCCTGACTCACTAATACCCGTAAAGGAGCAAGAGGTGGTTCTTGAAAATGATTTGATCCGCCTGACGCTTACGTCAAAAGGCGCCGTCATAAAAGAGGCCCTCGTAAAAAATCATTTTAAAATTATTCATGACTCCATTCTTGGGGACCATAAGGAAACTCTTCGATTACTGGAAGATCCTAAAAACAGGTTCGAATACAAATTTACTTTCGAAGGTCGGGAATATTCTACAGCTGATCTCAATTTTGAAGTTCAGCAAGAAGGCCCACTTGCAGTCCGATTTATTTCAAAACTCAGTGAATCTGCGCATTTTGTGCAAACCTATCGCCTCCGTCCAGATAATTATGAATTGGATTATGCCATTCAGACGGAAGGTTGGCTGCCGTCTTCACCTGTGAAAATTAATTGGGAAAACTATCTTGACAAACTTGAACGAAACGAAGCGTATGAAAGGCTGAACAGTACCGTATACTTTAAAGAAGTCCAGGGAAACACGGATTATTGCAGCTGCCGCTCAAACGATAAAATTGAGACTAAAGAGAAACAGATAAAATGGGTCTCCAATTCCAACCAGTTTTTTAATTCTACTTTGATAGCTGCCAACGGTTTTAAAAATGCGAGCTATGAAACAATTGGCACAGCCCCGGAAGGACCGGATCTCAAGAAGTTGGTGAGCAATATGGAATTGGCCGTTGAGGATTTCCGGGCCGGCCCCGTTAAAATGAATTGGTATATCGGACCGAACGAATATAAAAGGTTGGCGGCATTTAAGGAGGATGTGCAATCCATCATTCCTTACGGGTGGAGCATTTTCGGAACGGTTAACAGGTATGCCATACGTCCCATGTTTTCATTCCTGAACGATCTGGTAGGTTCAAAGGGAATCATTATTCTGTTGATGACCTTGTTTGTCAAATTGCTGGTATTTCCACTGGCTTACAAAATGTTGCATTCACAGGCAAAGATGACTGCACTCAAGCCAGAGATTGACAAGTTGAAATCCAAGTTTAAGGATGACCTCCAGAAACAACAAATGGAAACGATGAAGATCTACAATGAATTTGGAGTGAATCCATTGGGAGGTTGTTTTCCCTTGTTGCTTCAAATGCCTATCTGGATTGCCCTGTACCGGTTCTTTCCGGCCTCAATCGAGTTCAGGCAAGAGGCCTTCCTGTGGGCAACTGATTTGACTTCTTTTGATGAATTTTTAAAACTTCCGTTTAGTCTTCCATTATTCGGAAATACAATTTCATTATTTGCCTTTCTGTGGATGATTTCAACCTTGGCATTTTCCTATTATTCATCTAAATCCATGGACTTTTCTGCAAACCCTGCAATGAAATATATGCAATATTTCATGCCTGTTATTTTTTGGTTCATGTTCAATAAAACAGCCGCTGGTCTTACTTGCTATATGTTCTTTAGCAATCTTCTGAATATTGCACAGACTGTGCTGGGGAAAAGGTTTCTATTTGATGATCAGAAAATCAGATTTGAACTTGAAAAAAACAAATCGAAACCCAAAAAGCAAGGTGGATTCAGAGATCGTTTGGAGCAAATGATGAAAGAACAACAACGACAGCAACAAGAAAAGTCCAAGCAAGGAAAAAAATAAGAACTATGAAATCTCCTGTTTTATGTAGTCTTTTTGCAATAGCGCTTTTATTTCAATGCTGCCAGAGAAAGTCTGCGCAATGGGTAGATCCGAATCAGAAAAACACCCAAGTTCCGGAGCTTCCCAGATTCATGAATGATTTCACTGCAAAGGACACCTTAGCTCAGGATACAGACACGCTGTTATATTACCAACGTTCTGCCTGTTTTGGGTTTTGCCCGACTTTTCATTACACTGTTTATCAAAATGGGCTGATAAGGTACGAAGGGATCCAGCATACAGAACCACTTGGCAATCGCTTCGGCCTCGTGAGTGATGATTGGTGGAAGGAAGTACAGGAACGCTTGAAAATTTGTAAATTCTTTGAACTGGAGCCTGTCTATCCCATTGAGAAACATTTATACATTCCGGATTTGCCGAATACCATTATTACTGTTAAAGAATACAATCAGCGAAAGCAAGTGATCGATAATCACCATGCTCCAAAAGAATTGAAAGACTTTGAATTTTTTCTGGAAGATCACTTTAAGAAAGTGAAATTTCGCGAATCCTGGGAATAGATGGGATTTTATGAGTTAACTGTTTCATTTAATGGTCCAGGAAGATCTAATTTGAGCGGCTCTTGAATCCGAATAGACCTATTTTAAACACATGGGCATACCTTTAAGTCCCTTTTTATTGATCAATGGCTCCAAAGCATAAAAAAGTAGCAGTCATAGGCGCAGGTAGCTTCGGTACGACCATTGCCACACTTCTCGCTCATAATACGGATGTGATGATATACTCCAGGCAGCAGGAAATTGTGGACCGGATCAATCAACAGCATGAAAACATAGGTGTTGCTCTCAGTCCAAGAATTTGCGCTTCCCGCAATCTTCAGGAAGTCTGCGAGTATGCCCATCTTATTTTCCCGGTAGTTCCCTCCGAAAATTTCAGAGACACCTGCAGGGCGATGTCCGCATTTTTAAATCCGGCACATATGCTCATCCATGCCACTAAAGGCCTTGATATTGAAGGAATATCCATGTCGGATCTCAAACAGGTGAATATTTCCAGGAAGCAAGTACATACGATGAGTGAAGTTATCCGTCAAGAGACTTCGGTGATAAGAGTTGGATGTCTAGCAGGTCCGAACCTGTATAGGGAAATTCTTGACAAACAGCCGGCGGCTTCTGTGATTGCAAGTGAATACGATGAGGTCATCAAGGCAGGCTCGGAGGTGCTCACAAGCCGTTATTTCTTTGTATTTGGCTCCTATGACCTGATGGGTGCGGAAATGGCGGGTGCATTGAAAAATATCATTGCTTTAGGTTCAGGAATGTTGGCAGGCAAAGGCTTGGGTAAAAACCTTGAGGCAATGCTCATTACAAGGGGTTTAAGAGAAATGATTGAGCTGGGTCGAAGTGTGGGTGCGACTTCCCGGTCCTTCCTGGGTACAGCGGGGATTGGTGACCTTATTGCAACGGCTACGAGTTCAAGCAGCCGTAATTTTAGTTTTGGATATCGACTCGGAAAAGGTGAAAAATTTAAAGACATCATGGGCTCTGTAGATGAAGTAGTTGAAGGTGTTCGAACCGTCAGGATTGCAAACCAGCTGGCAAAAAATTACCATTTGAGAGTACCCATCATCAATATGATCTACAACGTCGTATATGAGAATCTTGAGTTAGAAAAGGCGATTCAATTTCTCATGCGTTATCCTTATCTACCGGATGTAGATTTTATATAGTATTTTGTCGATCTAATCAGGCAATTCGGAATAAGCCTGATCGTTTTCTATGAATTGAAGCTATTTTTGCGAGGCAAAAATCATTTTACACCTATTCAAACTGAATTATGGCAAGTATCAATGCAGGACCTGGCTTAGAGAACCCAAGGGGTTTTTGGAACAGACCGGAAGGCATAACAGGAAGTATTGTTCTCGGTGGTCTGCTTCTTGGAGGAGCCTATATCGTATATAAAAACCTGCCATGGTTGTTAAGTCTTACGGGTAATCTCATTTACCTCAGTGGGATGCTGTTGGTTTTAGGAGCTATCATTTACATGGTCCTGGATCCTAAAATGCGCACATTGATCGGGTACATGTATAAGAGTATTATGCGCTGGATCACCGGAGTCTTTGTGACCATCGATCCTATTGGAATTTTGAAAAACTACATTTCTGAGCTCGAGAAGAACTTATCCAAAATGAGCGAGCAGTTAGGTGTCCTCAAAGGTCAAATGCGCAAATTGCAAAATGATGTTACAGAGAATGGCAGGGAAATCGAAAATCAGTTGCGCATGGCTCAGGTGGCGAGAACACAGAATCAGGAGCCGCAAATGGTGCTCGCAACTCGCAAAGCGGCCCGTCTTCAGGACACAAATGAAAAGTACCAGCACCTGCTTTCTAAAATGGATATCCTTAGTAAGGTTCTGACCAAAATGTATCAAAATTCTGAAATTCTTCTCGAGGATACCCGCGACCAGGTGAAGTTAAAAGAGCAGGAAAGAAAAGCAATCCGTGCATCTCATAGCGCAATGAAAAGTGCAATGAATGTGATTAGTGGCAATGCAGATCAACGCATTCTTTTTGATCAGGCCCTGGAGCATATCGCGGAAGATGTAGCAAATAAGGTTGGGGAAATGGAGCGGTTCATGGAGCTTTCAGAGAACTTTATGAATTCGGTTGATCTTCAAAATGGAGTATTTGAAGAAGAGGGATTGAAAATGCTGCAGGACTATGAAGAAAAAAGCAAATTGCTTCTATTGGGTGGTAAATCCGAAAAAATGAGTCTGGATACAAAAGCTCCTGAAAGGGAAATGCGATCCAATGGAGGTGGCTCAGAGAGTCCCTATGATGGAATGTTTAAAAATAGTTAATTGAAACTACATATTCAAAAGTGAAATTTTTAAGGACATGAACTATCTGGGTATTTTATTAATTGTAGTTGGACTCTATTACCTGGCAAAAACATTGGCTTGGTTTTCCTTTTCGAACAACAAACAGGATACACAACCTGATGCTGCAAAAAAGGTAGATCGCATCATTTCAATAAGTCTGTCTATTATAGCTTTATTGGCCGGAGCCTATTTGTTGTTTGGGATTTCGAAGCATGCGGGTCAGGCAGCACCCGCTTCTCCAACAGCCGTCACCCCGAGTGCTGCCTATCCGAAAGTCTATTACTGGGATGCTGCAGTAAAGGAAAATCTTTATAAGCAATGTCTGGAAAATGGAAAAAATACTGCTGCAAAATATCCGACAATAGTTGAAGATTATTGCAAATGTGCAACCGCTAAAATAACGGAGGCTATGGATGCAGAAATGTATGAAAAACTCATGGCTAAACCTGTGGAAGAGCAAAAGCTGGAAATAGGACCCATCGTGGAAAGCTGCGTCAAGATTATGAATAAACTCATCGAGTTGAGTAAGGAAAGTAGCGGAGATACAACTAAAAAATAAATAATCGCATTCTTTTTATTAATGCATGCGATCGCCTCTTGGGGTTAAATTTTGCATGATGCTTGCTTCATGGTCCAGGTATGCTTTCCACCTCTTTCTTACTTCATCTTTTTTTCCGTATCGTTCTGCAAGTCCGATGAACATTTTATAGTGACCCGCTTCTGAAACCATGAAGTGGTGATAAAAATCTCGCATTTTAGAATCTTCCAATTCAAGAGATAATAAACGAAATCGTTCGCAACTCCGCGCTTCGATCAAAGCACAGGTTAACAACTGTTCAATTAATCGTTCGTCGCGGCTGCCCCCTTTCTTTTGAAATTTTAGCAATTGATTGACATATTCGTCTTTTCGCTGAAAACCCAGTTTCAGATTGCGTCTTTTCAATTCCTGCAGAACCAACCTGAAATGCCCCCATTCTTCTGTTACCACAGGAGTTACCTGTTCCAGTAATTCTTCTTTTTCCGGATATTGCTGAATTAATGAGATACAAGCACTTGCCGCTTTCTGTTCACAATAAGCATGATCCGTTAGGATATCTTCCAGAGTTAATGAAGCCAGATCAACCCATCTGGGATCTGTGGGCAAGTGAAGTCCGAGTTTCGTCAGTTCATGTTCCGAATGCATGCAAATTGATTTTTTAACAACTCGATATTGTAAATTTCATAACGCTCGGCACCTGTTGACCAAAGTAGAGTGATAAAATCCAGTGAATTTTTTCTGATGCGTCCAATGTCTTCCTTGTCGAGTATATATTGTATGTGATATATAGTTTGTCCTTTTATAGCATCAATGGTGGGTTCACTCACTGCGAATACGTTGAGGTACGCAAATTCACCATTCATAAAGTCCAGTCTGCTTGGATTCTGCGGATCCACAACTCCAAAAATATGCGAAGCTTTAGGGCTGTTAATGACAAATTTGAGTTCTAAAAAATAATCAGACTTGGAGCGGATAAATCGGGAGTAACAGCTCAAAAATTCATCCTCCCTGAAGTAAGCGGAGAGGCGATCTTCAGTAAGATCAAATAATTTTACAAAGGCATTCGCGGTAAGCCCGCTTTGCATATTCGTACTTAGATTGCAGGGCGTTAATAGGTTTTCGGAATATATATCTGAATTCTCATCTGCGACATACATTTCTGCTGAGGCATTTTGAATATCCGCCACTTTTTGCACCTGGTTGTTTTTTATGGCGGATAGATTTCTTTTCAATTCTGAAATGAATGCGTTTTGATTGCCCTCCGCCTGATAGGGCAGCTTGCGTATTTTCTCAAGGACAGAAAGTAAGTAATTTCTGATGCGGATTTCTTTTTTATAGGTTTGCTCCAGTTGGATGACTTTTGCATGAAGCGCTTTAGGTTTGGCCTTAGACATTGCCGCCTTGTTCAGTTCTGATTTGGCAGCGGCAAGATTTTCTTTTTGACTGTCGAGTCTGTTGTCAAAAGAGTGGATAAGGCTTTGAACTTCTTGCTCAAGAGCATTGAGATCTTGGGTATCTTGTGGGGTGGAGTAGTAATCAAATGCACTATGAACACGAGCTGCTGCATCTGAGTAACAAAGTGTGCACAAGCAGATGAATTTTGCAATGCGGCTTAAAAGTGGATACATGGAATTGTTGTAGCAAAATTAAGGAAAAAGGGGCCGAATGAGTAATTTTGGCACAAATCTGTTGTGTTACAAATGCATTTTGATGAGAAGCAGGATATTTGTTTTTTTGATTTCCGTTATTTTCGTGGACTTAGCTTGTGTACATACTGACCAAAACACAGTGAATTCCCAGTCTCAAAAGGGAAAATTGGTGTACCCTATGACGCGCAAGGATTCGGTGGTAAATGATTATTTCGGTGTGCAGGTAGCCGATCCCTTTAGATGGCTTGAAGATGACCGTTCAAAGGAAACAGAAGCCTGGGTGCAAACTCAAAATGAATGTACTTTCGGCTATCTGAAGACGATTCCATTCAGAGACAGTCTGCGAAAACACATTGCAGAATTATATGACTATGAAAAGTTTGGCACGCCAATTAAAAAAGCCGGTCATTACTACTTTTTTAAGAATGACGGGCTTCAGAATCAGGATGTGCTTTATGGAACGAAGGACATCAGATCACAGCCTGATAAAATCATTGATCCAAATCAATTTTCAAAAGAAGGTACCACAGCCTTAAACTCTTTTTCTTTTTCAAAGGATGGCAAATACATGGCATTCCAGGTTGCGGAAGGTGGATCTGACTGGAATAAAATTATGGTACTTGACCTGGAATCAAAGACTTACTTGAAAGATACAATCCGATGGGTTAAATTCAGTAACTCTGCATGGCGGGGAAAAGGCTTCTACTATAGCCGTTATCCGGAGCCGAGTGGGGCAGAATACTCGCAGAAAAATGAATACCATGCGGTCTATTTTCATAGCCTGGGAACTACCCAGGATAAGGACGAACTCATCTATGAAGATCAGGCGCATTCTCAGAGAAATGCAGGTGTCACCGTAACAGAGGATAACAGGTTTTTGATTTTGTCTACTACGGAGTCTACTAGCGGGAATGGCCTTGCGTTCAGAGACTTAAATAAAAAATCAAAGGAATTTATTTGGCTTAGCAAAGATTTTAAATACGATTATACGATCGTGGGAAATTCAGGAAATACCTTGTTTCTGCTTACAAACGAGGTGGATCCCAACTGGAGCTTAATGGCGGTGGATGTCAACATGCCCGGTCGAAAGCATTGGAAAAATATCATTAATGCCTCCGGCGATGTACTTCAGGAGGTTCGTCTGATAGGCGGCAAACTCATTGCAATGTATTTGCACAATGCTTCCAGTTTGGTGAAGATTTTCGATTTGGAGGGAACCTTAGTACATACCCTCTCACTCCCTGAATTGGGCACGGTGAGTGAATTTAGCGGTGAACAAAAGGATACGGAAGCTTTCTTTTCATTCAGTTCATTTATTCGGCCTCCGACAATTTACAGGATGGATTTAAATGATTTTAGCACAGAAGCACTTTTTTCTCCTAAAATCAATGGCTATAATCCGGATTTATACAAGACGGAACAAGTGTGGTATCAAAGTAAGGATGGAACTAAAATCCCGATGTTTCTGACGTATCAGAAAGCACTCACAAAGGAAAATATGTTGAAATCGCCCGGTCCAACTCTATTGTATGGTTATGGTGGATTTGATATCTCCCTGACTCCTGGTTTTAATGTGTCAAGGTTAACAATTCTTGAAAATAAAGGAATTTTTGCAGTCGCCAATATTCGCGGTGGGGGTGAGTTCGGCAAGGAATGGCATTTGGCGGGAACGAGGGAACGCAAGCAAAACGTTTTTGATGATTTTATCTATGCCAGCAATTACCTGGTGGACAATGGTTATACAGATCGCAATCACCTGGCAATTGAAGGCAGGTCTAATGGCGGACTTCTGATTGGTGCCTGCATTACCCAAAAACCGGACCTTTGCAAGGTCGCATTTCCGGGTGTGGGCGTTTTGGATATGTTGAGATATCATGAATTTACGATTGGGTGGGCATGGGCTACAGATTACGGTACGAGTAAATCAAAGCTTGATTTTGATTACTTAATTAGATATTCACCGCTTCACAACGCGAGGCCTGCTTCTTACCCTGCGACACTGATTACCACTGCAGACCATGACGACCGAGTCGTTCCGGCTCATTCTTTTAAATTTGCTGCAGCATTACAGACAGCCCAGCAAGGGGAGAATCCTGTGTTGATACGAATTGATGTCAGTGCCGGTCATGGTGCCGGAAAGCCTACCTCAAAACGGATAGATGAGACAACCGATATGATGAGTTTTATGTTCTTTAATATGGGATTGAAGCCCATTTTGTAATAAATGTTTGAATTTTTCGTTAAAAACTTTTTAGACCATTTTAAAATAGCTTTATGAATGCAAGTCAATATTTGGAATCCAATAAACAGCGCTTTTTAGAAGATCTTATTGAAATTTTAAGAATACCTTCCATCTCGGCGGATTCCTCGCGAAATGAAGATACCTATCGTTGTGCTGAAGCGGTGAAAAAATCATTGTTGGATGCGGGTTGCACCCACGCCGAGGTTTGTAAGACGAAAGGGCATCCCATCGTGTATGCAGAAAAAATAGTAGATCCAAAACTTCCCACGGTGCTCACCTACGGGCATTATGATGTCCAGCCTCCGGATCCCTTGGAGCTTTGGACCAGCGGACCCTTTGACCCTGTTGTGAAGGACGGTAAAATTTATGCGCGTGGGGCATGCGATGATAAGGGGCAGGTGATGATGCATGTAAAAGCTTTAGAATGCATGTCAAAAACAAATTCATTGCCTTGTAATCTGAAATTCATGATTGAAGGTGAAGAAGAAGTGGGCTCTTCAAATCTGGAGAAATTTCTGAAGTCCAACAAGGAAAAACTTGCCGCAGACATTGTGCTCGTCAGCGATACCTCCATGATCAGCATGGAGAATCCTTCCATTGAAACGGGTTTGCGGGGTTTGGCCTATCTTGAAGTTGAAGTGACTGGTCCAAACCGAGACCTTCATTCAGGGGTATATGGCGGTGCCGTGGCTAACCCAATAACCATTCTTGCGAAAATGATTGCATCCCTGCATGATAAACAAAATAAAGTGAAAGTGCGTGGTTTCTATAAAGATGTGTTGAATCTTACTCCCGAGGAACGCAAAGCTTTAAATTCGGCGCCATTTAGCGAGGAAGATTACAAAAAGGATCTTGCTGTGGATGCATTATGGGGCGAAGAGGGGTACACTACCTTAGAACGAACGGGTGTTAGGCCGACCCTGGAATTGAACGGCATATGGGGAGGTTATACAGGAGAAGGCGCAAAGACCGTGCTGCCATCTAAGGCATTTGCAAAAATCAGTATGCGTCTTGTTCCCAATCAGAATTCCAAGAAAATTGCCAAACAGTTCAAAAAACATTTCGAAAAAATTGCTCCTCCTTTTGTCAAAGTTAAAGTTACGGAATTGCATGGAGGTGAACCTGTCGTTACGCCTACGGACAGTGATGCCTACAAGGCAGCTGCGAAAGCAATTGAAAAAACATTCGGCAAAAAGCCTATCCCCACAAGAGGGGGCGGAAGTATTCCTATCGTAGCGCTTTTTGAAAAGGTCCTTGGTTTAAAAACTGTTCTTATGGGATTTGGCTTGGATTCTGATAATATTCACTCTCCAAATGAGCATTATGGACTGGTCAATTATTACAAAGGCATTGAAACCATACCTTATTTTTTACAGTATTTTACAGAAATGAAAAGTAAAACAAAATAATATAAAATGAAAAAAACATTCGCCCTAACAATTGTTAGTATTTTAATTGTACATTTAGCTATAGCGCAGAAAAAAGAAGATAAAATGGATACATTGAGTTACAGTATTGGAGTCTTGTTCGCAAGCAGCTTAAAGCAACAAGGAATCGAAAAGGTAAACGCGGACGATCTGGCTCAGGCATTTGATGCGGTGATGAAGGGAAATCCAACCAAGTTAAGTCGCGAGCAGGCAACCCAGATTTATACTAAAACCTTAAACGAATTGTCGCAGAAAGCAGGAAGCGCAGCCAAGGAGGAGGGTGAGCGTTTTTTGGAAGAAAATAAAAAACGGGAAGGAGTTGTGACTTTGCCAAGTGGCCTCCAATACCAGGTCCTTAAAATGGGCGATGGTGAAAAACCCAAAGCGAGCTCTAAAGTGAAGACGCATTACCATGGAACTCTGATAAATGGAAAAGTATTTGACAGCAGCGTGGATCGCGGTGAACCTATTTCATTCCCATTAAATGGCGTCATTAAAGGATGGCAGGAAGGTTTGCAACTAATGCCTGTTGGGTCGAAATTTCGCTTTTTCATTCCCTATTATCTCGCTTATGGAGAGCGTGGTGCAGGAGCCGATATAAAACCCTATTCTGCGCTTGTTTTTGAAGTGGAATTGCTCGCTATTGAAAATTAACTTGTGGCATTGCGCTTTTGCATAAACGCCAATTCTTATGCATGTCACTATTATTAGTGTGGTTACGGAATTGCTTCACAGTCCCTTGAATCATTCGATCCTGCAGCGGGCAAAAGAAAAGGGATTACTGGAAGTTGAGCTTATTGACTTAAGAAATTTTGGTTTGGGGGCCTATCACCAGGTGGATGATTATGCATATGGTGGTGGGGCCGGTATGGTCATGATGGCTGAACCTCTGGTGAACTGTATAGAAGATTGTTCCTCTAAGCGGGTGTATGATGAAATTATTTACCTATCCCCTGATGGAAAGTTACTCGATCAGCCAATGGCGAATAAGCTAAGTTTAAAAGAGAATCTTCTACTGATCTGTGGACATTATAAAGGAATCGATCAGCGTGTTCGCGACGCCTGGGTTACAATGGAATTGTCGATTGGCGATTACGTGCTTTCCGGAGGAGAACTTGCGGCTTGCGTCCTTGTAGATGCGGTGGGCAGGCTCATTCCAGGTGTTTTAAATGACGAAACATCTGCATTGACCGATTCATTTCAGGATCGACTTCTAGCGCCTCCCGTTTATACCAGGCCCTCTGACTTCCGGGGCCTTAAAGTGCCCGACGTTTTATTAAGCGGACACCAACAAAAAATAGATGACTGGAGAAGCGCACAGTCTTATATAAGAACTTTGGAACGAAGACCAGAACTTTTGAAAGATCCGGAAGAATAGCTAACTTGCGTATATATGGATAGGGCTATTCACCTCTTCCTGGATCCTGCAGTGGGCTTTCAGCGCTTTTCTGCAGAACATGTCATCCCTCTTGGCATATTTGTACTATCAACCTATTTGTGGATCAACGCTGCAAGGAAATGGGAGCTTGAAAGACAATATCGTTCGGCTTATTGGTTTTCAATGAGCCTGGCGGCAATGGTTTTTATTTGGATGGCGATACGTTGGTTAAGGGGAGAGTTTGATTTTCGGGAAGACCTTCCTTTTCATCTTTGCAATATCCTTGCCGTCATTTTTCCAATCGCATTGTATGTTCAGCTCCGCTGGTTTTTCGGAATCCTGTATTTCTGGGTTTTGGTTGGAACATTGCAGGCTGTGATCACACCAGATCTGAAAGAACCTTTTCCGCATTTTGTTTATTTCCGCTATTGGTGGGTTCATTGCGGATTAATAAGTTTAATAGTGTATGGACTCGCTGTATTAAAATGGAGGATTGAAATCAAAGATATCGGAAATGCTATAATTGGAGCAAATGTGTATTTGGTTTTCTCACTCATCATTAACGTAATAACAGGTGGGAATTATTTCTTTTCAGTCAGGAAGCCTGATGCAGCAACACTACTTGACTATTTGGGGCCATGGCCCTGGTATCTGATTTCAGGGCAGTTAGTAATGCTCGTATTTTTTATTATTTATTTTATTCCCATAAAGTACTTGCAGAAGTCAAAGATCTGATATCATTCTGTTGGGAGTTCAGAAAAGGGGTGCGTACAAATTATTAGAATATGAAAACACTAACGCTCTTATTTGTAATATTTTGCAAATTGGACAGTGGGGCTCAATGTACATTTGAGAAATACACGACTTATCCCTCTTGTAAAGAGGATTACATGGATGTTTTTGATTTGCCAAATGAAAAATCTCTTGTTGGGATAGGAATAAACATCTATCGCGAAGGGTTTGATACGAACAGTTGTGAATATGGCTTTTTATTCAGAAAATTTGACTATTGTGGTGGATTGATCAAGGAGAAAGTCTATAGATATTTTGATTCGGTCGTTTTAATAAGATCGACTTATTCCGGGGTTACTGACAATAATACCATTGCAAGTTATGGATTCTCTGGGTTTAATATAACACATAAGGGCACATATTCCTATTTTATGGGGACCGGATCTGATAGTCATGATCAATTATATAATGTTCTTCTTATACTCGATGAAAATGGAGAGATTGTTGTTAAAAAAATATTTCTGGAGAATAAGTTATTATATGCGCAACATATTGTGGTGTTTAATGATGACAGGATTTTATCCGTACTTTTTGATCAACTAAATGGGAAATACACGTTTAGATGGCTTTTGCCAAATGGAGATATCAGAAAGCAAAATGGTGTAGCAATACCCAATTATACCTTGCTTTATTATGTTAAAGAATCCGTGGATAACCAATTGTATTTTACTGCTAAAAAATATTTGGATGATGACCCGAATTCAATAATGGTCTTGAAAATTGATACATTGGGAAATCAGGTTTGGAAATTCGAGGAACATGGAAATTTAGGAAGCAATAGAGATATTCTTGTAAAAGATACTAGTTTAATAATATGCGCTTTGGAATATGACTCAAATTTCGTTGAAAAAAAATCACTTGCATTAATAGAATTAAATACGGAAGGGAAATTATTAACAAGGAAGAGGATTGAAACAGGAAATTACTTCATGACGAGTTTAAGTGTTTCATTGATCGAATCCAAAAATCAAGCGTATTATATAGCTGCAAATCTGCACAAAGGCAGTCCAGTTCAAAGAAGTATCAGTATTATTTCATTATCTCAGGATTTTCAATTATTGTGGTTTAAGCAGTTCTATAAGAAGGATAACATTTCCTTTGGACACGCCATTACAGAATGTTCTGATGGCGGCCTCGCAATTGTTGGTGTGGATAGACAGTTGCGACCAAACGAGTATGGCTCCGTTATTATTAAAACCACAAAGGATACTCCGGTTGGAACTGTTTCTGATGATATGGAATCATTGCTTTCAGTTTTTCCTAATCCTGTAAGTGAATATCTTCTTTTGCATAATGAAAACCATGAATTGTATCATTATTTTATATATACAGCAGATGGGGAATTAATTGAAGGCGGTAAGACGAATCAAAGCGAGATCCTTGTCTCGGGTTTAGCTCAAGGAATACATTTTATCAAATTACTTGATAATGGAGGAAACTCGAAAGTAATAAAATTTATGAAAGCTGATTAAATTGAACGGTTGCACTAAATCGCCGATCGGATTTCATGAAGTTGGTACGATTTAAACTGACTGTTTTATTAAAACCTGCTTACTAGATTTTTTAATTACACTATACAATTTATTTCTCTGGCAATACTATCTGGTACACAAAACTTGTAGGTACGGTTGTTTGTTTGGAAGTTTCACTTTGAGGCTTTAGAACATATTGTATTTGAAGTGCAGTCTGTTTTGGTATTTTGAAATGTATTTGAAAGGTTTTAAAAAAACTGACTTTTATATTTCGAACTTTATCAACTTTAAATTTCAGAAGGGAAACTACGCGCTGGGCTTCCTGATCACAATCCGGATCCAGAGGGCTTATGATCCTGGTGTGGATTACTTCTCCTTTGTGATTAATTTCTCCTTTCAGGACTACGGTGCCTTCTATTTTTCGGGGAACGGCAGATTCCGGGTATTTGAGATTATGGGCAATAAATTCTGCAATCGCTTTAGATCCCCCTGCATATTCAGGTTTAGGAAGGAAATGCTTTTTCTTAATTTCTTTTTTCAAGCGAAGTAATCTAAAATTCGTTTTAATCTTTAATCTGCTTGGGTTTGATAAAATCCAACTCCAATAATCTTGCTAATTCATTAAATCTTTTTAAAGGATGGTCAACTATCGATTGATAATTTTGTAATTGTATTAAAATCAATTGATCGATTTCTTTCCTAAATTCTTCAGCCTGGTCCGTTGGGGGATAACTGCCGCCTTCATATAAGGAAATCAGATGTGCGAGTTTATTAGTCAGTTTAATGGGGTAGTTGATTGGATCCTGATTGCTTTTACTTTTGGTTTGGTATAGTTCGTTCTCGATATTTGTAAAAACAGAATCAATTAGGGCCTTCAGAATAAATAGGCTATCCGTCTTTTTGTTTTTTTCAATGTTTGCACAGAAACTTCCCATCTGTGATTTGATGTCTCTCATTCGCAGTATGACTTTGTGCGCTTCGTCGATACGGTCTCTGACTTTTTTAATGAACTCAAATTGTTTTTTAATGTCTTCTGAACTCACAGGATAAAGCGGATCCGCAATAATTTCAAAGGGCATTGAGTCATTTATTTTATTGCCACTGATCGCCAATGTATAGGAGCCGGGTATAGGCTTAGGTCCACTGAGGCTTGACCACCAGAGCACCATGCCTTCGAAGCTTTTAGCAGGTTTATAGTAAGGTTGCAGGATCAATCGGTTCGATCCGGAATGCAAACTTATGGATTGTTGATTCTCTCCCGCTTGAGTAGACCAACTGCATATTGTGTCTTTTTCAGGGCCAATGCAATATATCTGGACAGTATCTTTACTCTCAATGGAATCGATATACATATGTAGCATGAGGCCATTAGGATGGTTTATGCCCTGACTTGCGGATTGTACGCTTCCTCCATCCATGCGGATTTCAGGCTTTGGATTGAAAATTAGGTAAGAAGCTTTGGTGTTTTTATCCTGCAACTGCCGCACTGGACCAAGGTCATCAATGATCCAGATACTTCTGCCTTGAGTGGCAGCAATGAGGAATGCATCTTTTATAACCAGATCCGTGATAGGGACAATTGGAAGATTTAATTGAAAAGACTTCCAGTTGTTGCCATCGTCAAAAGACATGAATATGCCATATTCCGTTCCGGTAAATAATAGTCCTTTTCGTTGAGGATCACAACGGATTACTCTGGTAAAATGATCATTCGGAATTCCCTTGGTTATCGATTTCCAGGTTTGGCCATAATCTTCTGTTTTAAAAAGATAGGGCTTAAAATCTCCAAATTTATAGGCAGTTGCTGCGATGTAACAGCCGCCCTCAGAATGCGGATCCGGTTCTATAGAATTGATTTGAGTCCACTCCGGGAGACCTTTTGGCGTTACATTTTGCCAACTATCGCCGCCATCGCGGCTGACATGTACAAGTCCATCGTCTGAACCTACCCATAGCAAATCTTTTTTTCTTGGAGATTCTGCCGCAGAAAAAATAGTGCAGTAATATTCAACAGATGTGTTGTCCTGAGTGATGGGTCCTCCGGAAGACCACAGCTTCGTAGAGTCGTTTCTTGTTAAATCCGGGCTAATGGTTCGCCAGGACTGGCCTTCATTATCGCTGACATGTAAATAGTTGGATGCGCAATAAAGTCGTTTGGGATTGTTTGGGCTAAAAAAAAGAGGAAAATTCCATTGAAAGCGATATTTGAGACCTTTTGCTCCGTGGCCAATTGGATTATCCGGCCAGACATGGACGCTGCGGTTCAACTTTCTCTGGTGATCATATCTGCTAAGATATCCTCCATAACTCCCCCCATAAACCACCTCGGGATTTAAAGGATCGACAGCAATATATCCTGATTCTCCACCGGCAGTTGGTTCCCAATCACTTTCAGAAATGGAATATCCGCGGCTACGGTGTCTGATGCGCATGGTGCTGTTATCTTGCTGGGCTGCATAAATCCTAAATGGGAAATCATTGTCCGTGGTGAGCCTGTAAAATTGGGCTGTAGCTTGGTTGCTTTGAGTGGACCAGTGCTTTCCTCCATCTTCGGTAACCTGTCCGCCTCCGTCATTGGCAAGGCACATATAATTAGGATCTTGGGGATTGATCCAGAAATCATGGTTGTCGCCGTGATTCACTGCAAGGGTTTTAAAGCTATTCCCGCCATCCGTTGATTTATGCAATGAAACATTCAGGACATAAACTTCATTTTCATTTTTTGGATGGGCATAGATCCTCGAAAAGTACCAGGCCCTTTGCCTTAGGCTTCGGTCTCCATTAATGAGAACCCAGGTCGTACCTCCATCGTCGGAACGGAACAATCCTCCGTTTTCGTTTTCGATCATTGCGTAAATCCGGTCATTGTTGGACGGACAGACTGCCAGCGTACTAATACCCCAGGTTCCTTTGGGCAATCCTTTGTTGCCTGAAATATTTGTCCAGTGATCTCCACCATCTGTGCTTCTCCATATACCGGAGCCGGGTCCGCCACTTGAAAGTTTGTATGCGTTCCTTTGCATATTCCAGGTACACGCATAAGCTAATCTGGGATTTACAGGGTCGAAAGTCACTTCGATGACTCCGGTGCTGTCGTTCGCGAATAATACTTTTTTCCAGCTTTTTCCTCCGTCAGTAGATTTGAAAAGACCCCTTTCAGAATTTGCACGAAAAACATTGCCCAATACAGCGACAAGGACGATATCTGGATTTTGGGGATGTGTGCGGATGCGCACAATATGCCGCGATTCTTCGAATCCAATTTTTTTCCAGGTTTTTCCACCATCGTCGGATTTCCACAATCCTCGGCCCGGGCTTACATTACCTCTGATCGTTTCCTCACCTTCTCCCACATATATTACATTTGGATCTGCTTTAGAAACTTCAACCGCACCTATACTGCCACCATAAAAACCATCTGAAATATTCTTCCAGCTTTTCCCTGCATCCATGCTTTTCCACACGCCTCCGCCTGTTGTTCCCATAAAAAACAACTGTGGTTTTTGTTCAACACCGGTAATGGCACAACTGCGTCCACCGCGAAACGGTCCTACCAATCTCCATTCCATGGAATTGTAAAATTTCTCATCTGTTGGACTCTGCCCGCAAGCCGGCATCAGGTTTAACAGGGTCATGCTTACTGTAAAAAAACCAAGGAACAGGTAAGTGTTATATTTCAAAGACATGTGTTAAAGTTCTAGAATAAATTATTGAATGAAAATCTGTTTTCACCTTACACAACTTGTAAGAAATTGCGTTTAATTGGTTTAAATATAAATTAAATATAACCAACCAGCGAGGTAACCCATCAAAGCTAACAAGCTTATGCGTTTCAAATACCAGTTGTAACTTATTTTTTCAATACCCATGACCGCAACTCCTGCGGCAGAACCAATGATAAGCAAACTACCTCCGGTTCCGGCAGCAAAGGCGAGTTGATGCCAAAAAGAATCGTCGATAGGAAAATGATACATTCCGATGGCTCCTGCAACCAGAGGGACATTATCCACTATTGCGGAAAGCAGTCCCAGGCAGAATGCTATTGCGGCATTGTTGGGGCTGACATCATTCAGTAAGGCGCCCAATTTCTCCAACTGACCAATGTATTCCAATGCGGAAATCGAAAGCAAAATTCCAAGAAAAAAAAGAATACTCGGAATTTCAATTTTAGACAAGGCCAAACGAACGGTAGGTTTGACATTTGAATCTGTTTCGGGGAATGCATAAGGATTTTTTAATTCAGATACGAGCCATAAAATTGCCAGTGCTCCCAACATCCCCATAAATGGCGGCAGATTAGTAACTGCTTTAAACAAGGGTACGGCTATTAAAAGCGCTATACCCAATACCAAATAAAACCGGGAAGCAGGATGATGCTTCTTTAGTTTTTCTTTTTGATCCGGGAAAAAAGAACGGAAGTTGTTTAATCTTGATGCAATGAGTAAGGGTACGCCAACACACATTAAAGCTGGGATGAATAAATGGTAAATCAATTTTGAACTGGATACTTTGTGGTCAATCCAAAGCATGGTCGTCGTGACGTCACCAATGGGGGACCAAGCACCTCCTGCATTGGCTGCAATGACTACAAAACTGGCATACCACCATCTGTCTTCATTGTTATGAATTAATTTACGCGTTAAGGAAACCATGATGATGGCTGTGGTGAGATTGTCAAGCACAGCAGATAAAAAGAAACTGATAAGAGAAATGACGACCAGCAGGTTGATCTTATTGGTTGTTTTAATAGAGGCGGATAGGGCATCAAATCCTTTGTGAAGATCAATAAGTTCAACTATGGTCATGGCAGCCAATAGAAAAAATAAAATGGCGGAAATGTCCCCAAATGATCTGCCCAGATATGTAGTCAGTTCCTGGATTCCTTCCGGGGAGTTCATGTTTATTCCTATTATGACCCAGCAAGTGATGCCAGCCAAAAGTGCAGATACCGACTTATCTATTTTAACCTGCTGTTCAAATATGACGAGAAGGTATCCAATACAAAATATCAAGCTAACAACAGAAAGCACATCCAAAACTTTGATTCAACAAATAACGTATATTTTGAGATAAGTCCTTTTAATCCCATCCGCCTCCACCCAAAAAATTGTAATGCAGCTTGATTGGTAAGGATAAATAGTTTTTGAATTAAATCTAATTTACATAAATAGAATAATTAATACATATGAAATTAATATAATATATTTTACAATATGCAACTCCAAACGAACTTATTGAATATGGCATAGCCAGGGTGATTAACTTTGCGGCGAAATGGAAAAGAAAATCCGGATCGGTTCTGTTGAGCTCCCAGCATTCCCTATCCTTCTTGCACCTATGGAGGACGTTAGCGATCCTCCCTTCCGGGCCTTGTGCAAGGAGCAGGGCTGCGATTTGATGTTTACCGAATTTGTATCTGTGGAAGGATTGATCCGAGATGCAACAAAGTCATTGCAAAAACTGGATATCTACCCGGAGGAACGGCCAATTGGTGTACAGATTTTTGGAGCTGAAATAGATTCCATGATGCGTGCTGTTGAAATCGTGGAACGTGCCAAACCTGAATTGATTGACATTAATTATGGATGTCCGGTTCAAAAAGTGGTATGTAAAATGGCGGGTGCAGGTATTCTCAAGGACATTCCCAAAATGATCGAGTTGACCAAAGCGGTAATAAAAACGAGTTCATTACCGGTTACTGTTAAAACACGACTTGGGTGGGATGAACAACATATTTTTATTGAAGAAGTAGCCGAACGATTACAGGATATCGGCGTTCAGGCTTTAACTATTCATGCGCGGACTCGTTCTCAAATGTATAAGGGCTTAGCCGACTGGTCTTGGATTGCCAAAGTAAAAGAAAACCCAAGGATCCACATTCCAGTCTTTGGAAACGGAGATGTGGACAGTCCTCAAAGGGCAAAGGAATACAAGGAAAAATATGGTGTAGATGGAATCATGATAGGAAGAGCCAGCATTGGAAATCCATGGATATTCAGAGAGGTAAAACACTTTTTGCAAACAGGCACACTGATTGATCCACCCTCCATTGAAGAACGCGTTCAGGCGGTGAAATCACATTTGAAGAATTCCATATTATGGAAAGGGGAGAAGTTGGGCATTCTTGAAATGAGGCCCCATTATACGAATTATTTTAAAGGGATGGCAAATGTAAAGGAGTATCGTGCACAGTTGGTTAGAGAGTCTGATCCTCAAATCATCTTCAACCTGCTTGACCGTATGGTGGAACAGTATTCTGAGCTTGCGATTTCATAAATGTATGGAGCAGTCCTTGATTTTTAGGTTGGATCCTTCGGAGCAAAAGATTCTTAGCATCATTTCCGAATGTGGTAAGGAAATGAACATTAAGGTATTTGCTATTGGTGGTTATATCCGGGATAAACTGATAGGTCGAACATCGAAAGATGTAGATATCGTTTGTCTTGGAGATGCGATTCAACTTGCAGAAAAAGTCGCAGATCGTTTTAAGCCTCGTCCGAATGTAAATTTTTATAGCAGATTCGGAACGGCAATGATCCGCCATAAGGAAATCGAAATCGAATTTGTTGGGGCTCGCAAGGAATCGTATCGGCAGGACTCAAGAAAGCCTACAGTTGTTGTAGGTACGCTTGAGGATGATCAATTGCGAAGGGATTTTACGATCAATGCCATTTCGGTCAGTTTGAATGAAGAAAATTACGGTGAACTAATTGATCCATTTAATGGACTTCATGATATCGAACAAAAAATCATTCGCACCCCTACAGATCCTGAACGTACTTTTTCTGATGATCCGCTCCGAATGATGAGAGCGATACGTTTTGCTTCTCAATTGGGGTATCGCATTGAAGATAAGACCTATCAGGGTATTTTGCAAAGTAGGAAAAGGCTACCTATAGTATCTAAAGAACGGATTACGGCAGAGCTTGATAAAATTCTTATGTGTACAAAGCCTTCCGTGGGTCTTGATCTTTTGTTTCGCTCAGGATTGCTGGAACATATACTTCCCGAATTAATCCTATTGCATGGGGTTGAATATCAAAATGGCAAAGGGCACAAGGACAATTTTTATCACACGCTGCAGGTTGTAGATAATCTTTCGCTAAAGTCGGATAATCTCTGGTTGCGATGGGCCGCTTTGTTGCATGATATCGCAAAGCCACAGACTAAAAAGTATGATCCCTTGGCAGGTTGGACTTTCCATGGACATGATGCTGTAGGTGCCGCGATGGTGCCGCGTATTTTTAAGAATCTGAGACTTCCGCTGGATAATAAAATGAAATATGTTCAAAAAATGGTGCGTCTTCATTTGCGTCCCATTGCCTTGACCCAGGAGGAGATAACAGATTCTGCGTTGCGCAGGCTTTTGTTTGAAGCTGCGGAGGACCTTGAAGATCTTTTGATGTTGTGTGAAGCGGACATCACCTCAAAAAATGTAGATAAGGTGAGCCGCTATCTCAACAATTACGAAAAAGTCCGGCAAAAGCTGTACGAACTGGAAGAACGGGATCGATTAAGAAACTGGCAACCACCTATTGATGGTTCAGATATCATGAATTATTTTGGAGTCGGACCAGGAAGAGAAATCGGAGAAATAAAAAATACAATTCGGGAAGCTATTCTTGAAGGTCAAATACCTAACGAACGTGAGGCTGCTTTTAAGCTCATGGTTGAAAAAGGTTTGTCTCTCGGTTTAAAGTCGGTCCTATAACACCGGGAGTCTGTATGCTAATTCATGGAGATAATTTTCAATTCAACCCTTTGATTTTTTAGCCTTCCTGCAGCTGTATCATTGCTGGCCAGCGGGACCCTCTTGCCATATCCCTTGTATTGAACTTGTGATGCAGGAATGCCTTTGGAAATGAGGTACTCTGCAACATTTTTTGCCCTGGCGCTGCTGAGGCGGTCACAATATTCATGAGGAGGAATTCCGTTGGTATGGCCCCCGATCTCGACTACGACGTCGGTATTCGATGCAAGGAATTCATAGATTTCATTAAGTACCGCAAAAGATTGTGAATTAATCATCGACGAATCTGCATCAAAGTAAAGCTGATTGATTTGCAGGGTTTGGCCAATTGAAATTTTCTTCCGGTCAAGGTCAGCAATTACTTTCGGTTGATCTATGACCACGTCCCAGGACTGAACGCAATTGTTTTGATCCATGATTCTCAAGCTTTGCTTGCCAGCTCCTAGATTGCCATTGTCCTTGCTTGTTTTGCCATTAGACCATAAATACCTGTAGGTCCCTGTTCCTCCTGACACCTTTATGTTTGCAGTTCCGTCCCTTCTGTTGGATGCACTAACAGGTGTTTTTGAAATTAATTCAACCTGTATGGGTTCCGGTTCCTTGATTTGTACGGATGCGACATATTCTTCCCCTTCCGCATCTGTTACCGTGATTTTGTAGTTTCCAGCCCCAATGCTGTCTTTTTTATTCCCTTTGAATCTGCTGTTCTCCCATTGGTACGAATAAGGTGTTTTACCACCTTTTGCAATGACAATAATTTCGGCAGTTTTTGCGCCACTGCATTTAATTTCTCCTTTACTGTACGCGATGACTGAAAACTTCTCTTCTTCCCCATCCAGAATATCAATGCGAAATAGTCCACGGTCCGCAGTGCCTACCCATAAATCGTCATTTTTATCACATGCGAGGGAAAGTGTTTGGGCGGATACAAAGCCATAGTCTTCATCGAGTACGAGCGTTTTATCCGTGTAGGGATCAAACTGAACAAGTTGCTCGGACGCAACATAGATCCGGCCCTTACTGTCCGAAGCCAGTGCCCGCACGGGTCCCTGACTTAAGCCTCGTTTTACTGCGGCATCCTGCCAGCGCTCTCTGCCATCTTCTTCATAGACCAGCCACATTTTATCCTCTGCCAACAACCATACGCCTTCAGAAGTGGCAATGGATCCATTGAACTTGTGGTTTTTTTCATAGGAATCCCAATCTTTATTTTCAATGCGCACAATTCCCGCATCTGTCCCAACCCAGAGTCTGCCCTTGGGATCTGCATAAAGGCTATTGATTACCTCAGAATTCAATTTTGAATTTTTAGGTGTAAAGTGGTTTAATATACGTTCCTGGTCATCGGATATTTTAAATAAGCCTTTGGTTGTGCCTACCCAAATGTCTCCTTTGTAATAGGCCATGCATTGCATTCTTGCGCCTGGAACGGAAAGATTGATTGTATGAAGCCCATCCTCTGTGTGCAAATCAGGCGTTTGGTTGCCAAACCAAACGATCTCATTTTTGTCTTCGGTGAGGGCCGCAATGGAATCCTTTACAATCAGCTCTGCATCATTGTCCATGGAAATCATGCGGTAAAGTCCTTTGTCTGTTCCAAGCCATTTGTAATTCTGTTTGTCTATCAGAATGGATCTGACCGCCTCGTTAGGACTAAGTTTTTGATAGTTTTCAACTAATGCGCTGCTCTGACCAAAAAGATTTCCGGTAATAACCGAACATAAAATCAGGTAATTTCTCAATGAATACATGGTTTGCAAGATAAATGGATCTGTTCTAAAAACGAAACACTTGAAATTTTAGTCTGACCTCCAATCGCTTGTATAAGAATGTTTCAAAAGCCGAATATGGTATGGCTCATATTGCACAATAGCCCTTTAAATGTACCGGGAAAGCGCATTTCGGAAAATAAACTATATTAGCCGAAATATTCAACAAAATGAAAAAACTCTTTAAAGTTAAACCATTTGATCACCTTCATGCAGAGTCGCTGGATGTCGAGAAGGGCCTGAAACGAACCCTTACGGCAACGAACCTTGTGTCATTGGGGATTGGAGCTATCATCGGAACTGGAATCTTTGTATTGACGGGAACTGCTGCCGCTATACATGCAGGTCCCGCACTGGTGCTTTCCTTTGTTTTATCCGGCGTGGGCTGCGCATTTGCAGGCCTTTGCTATGCGGAATACGCTTCTATGATACCGATCGCCGGAAGTGCATACGCTTATTCATATTCCACATTAGGCGAATTTGTCGCATGGATAATTGGCTGGGATTTGATACTTGAATATCTATTTGGAGCTTCAACGGTCGCCGTAGGCTGGTCGGGCTACCTCATCAGTATCCTGAAAGACTTTGGCATTTATTTGCCTCCACAATTAACAGCTTCAACAGGGACAACCTTGGTTAATGTACCTAATGAGGGATGGCAGGCCCTTACAACGGGTCTTACAGAAAGACTTACTGCGTCTTCTGTAAACGTGAGCAGTCTTGAGCAGGTAACGGCATTATTTAATTTTCCTGCAGTCTTTATTATCGGATTGCTAACCACCTTGTTGGTTATTGGTATTAAGGAGTCTGCAAATTTTAACAACATCATTGTTATTGTAAAACTTGTAATCGTCATTCTATTTATCATTTTCGGTTTTCACTATGTATCATCTGATAACTGGGTGCCCTTCATACCCGACCGAATTATAGACACAAATGGAGTAGGGCATTATGGTTGGTTTGGCATTTTAAGTGCTTCCGGTGTTATTTTCTTTGCATACATTGGATTTGATGCTGTATCGACGCTTGCGCAGGAAGCTAAAAATCCTCAGAAAGACATGCCTGTGGGTATTATGGGTTCATTATTTGTATGCACAATTCTTTATATCCTTGTTACCATCGTTATGACCGGGATCGTAAATTACAAAGAACTCAATGTGCCGGCACCGATTGCACTGGCCATCGACAAAGCAGGCGAAGGGCTTGTCTGGTTGCGCTTCCCCATCAAGTTGGGAGCAATTGCAGGACTGAGTTCTGTCATCTTGGTTATGCTTATGGGTCAGCCCCGAATTTTCTTTTCAATGGCAAAGGACGGTTTGTTGCCTGCCAGCTTTGCAAAAGTGCACTCCAGATTTAAGACGCCCTATGTCACTACCATTATAACTGGTGTCGTTGCTGCTTTTTTTGCAGGTATCCTGCCAATTAATATTTTAGGTGAATTGGTATCAATTGGGACCCTGCTTGCATTTGTTATTGTATGCATAGGAATTATCGTATTGCGCAAATCACGTCCGGATTTACCGAGGCCTTTTAAAACACCCTGGGTGCCTCTTGTGCCAATATTGGGTGCTTTGATCTGCTTTGCTCAAATGGCGGGCTTACCTCTCGATACCTGGTTGCGATTGATTATCTGGATGGCGATCGGAATAATAATTTATTTCACTTACGGAAAACATCATAGTAAAGTCAGAAAATTGTAAGTGGAATATTGTGTTATGAAAAAACTCAGATTTCATCGCTTCCACGCGATGTATTTACTAGAACTAAGATTTAAATAGACGAAGAAGGGCGGATCATCCGCCCTTCTTGTTAGGTAATAAAAATATTTTAGTACGTTTCTGTCTCACAAAGAATTTTTTGGGAATACTTGATTTTACCTATCCCATAATTAGTTTCTATTCATTCGGCTTGGTTCATACGGAATCTACATCTATAAACTATCCTGAATAGCTATTTTTAGTATAACTCTCCAATGGAATTTTTGTGTAGTCTCGTTTATTTGAAAAAAAATGAGGATTATTTAAAATGCAACAAGTGCAAAAATGTAGTGCGATTGCGAATATGCTTACCGATTTCAGATAGTCTCATTCATATTGGTTGCCGCGTGAATGCGTTTCGTCCAAAGATAGTAGACCGGGATTCCTAAAGCAACAATAATCAATCCTGGAAATGAATACATTGGTTTTTGGATCAACAGGTTTACGCAGAACAAGGAAGCAAGTAAAATATAAAGTGCCGGGACGATTGGATATCCAAATGCTTTATAAGGTCTTGGAAATTCCGGCTTCTTGTAACGCAAAACAAAAAGTCCAAGAATAGTTATGATCGCAAAAAACATGACGGCAAACATTACATAATCTAATAAATTTCCATATTTGCCTGAAAGGCATAAGAGAGAGGCCCAAATAAATTGAATCCACAGTGCATTACCAGGAACACCAAATCCATTGTTTTCTTTCATGCTTTTGAAAAACAAACCATCAATAGCCATGGCCTGATATACCCTCGCACTTGCAAAAATGATCCCGTTATTGCAGCCAAATGTAGATACCATGATGAGCAATGCCATAATCAATGTTGCAATCTGTCCGAACATCATAAATGCAGCAGCAGTTCCTATTCGATTGTCAAAGGCAAATTGAATGCCCCTTCCAAGCGGATCTGCGGCATCCGGGCTTCCATAAAAAGGAAGAACAAATAAGTAAGCCACATTTGCAAGGACATAGATGCTGACTACAAGTAAAACTCCAAGAAATAAACTTTTTGGAAGGTTTTTTTCAGGATTCTCCATTTCACCAGCAATAAAAGTCACATTGTTCCATGCATCGCAACTGAACAATGAGCCTACTAATGCTACACCAATTGCTGACCATAGCAAACTTCCCGAGAGTTGCTTTTGGATGTATTGCCCTGTATCATTTATAAGGTAACTGGGACCTAAATCCCAGAAGTGATCTAAATTGGATTTCCAGATATCGAAATTACCAAAAACAAAAATCCCTAATAGGATGAGTGCAATTAATGAAAATATTTTTGCGAACGTAAAAATTCTTTGAATGATTTTTCCATACTGAAGTCCGCGACTATTGAGCCAGGTGAGTAATCCTATGACGCCAATTCCCAGAAGCTGGGTGGATTTAATGGACCAAAATCCAAGATCAAATAAAACGTGATCTTCATTAAAAATGGGGACAAGCTCTCCAAAGTAACTTGCAAATGCAACAGCTACTGCTGCAATTGTTCCGCATTGCACGACAAGAAATACGGTCCAGCCATAAAGAAATCCGGTAAGTGGATTAAAAGCTTCTTTCAAAAAAACATAAGGTCCACCCGCTTTTGGATACATGGAAGCTAATTCCCCTAAACTGAGTGCGCCCAATATACTTATCACTCCTGCAAGAGCCCAAATCAAAAGCAGCCAACCGGGTCCACCTACCGTACGTGCAATATCAGGACTCACTTTAAAAATTCCTGAGCCAATCATGGAGCCTGATACAATCAATATGGCATCCGTTAAACTAAGTTTTGGTTTCATTTGAAGGATTTGCTGATAAAGATAAACTTTAGAATGGTCTTGGAGCAATGCGTTTTTGAGAATATCAATAGCATTGCTAAATGCAATGCGTAGGGTTTGAAAACGAAAGCTAAAAATCAAAATTTAGGTTAACAAGGATTGTGCACGCCAATTAGTAAGAATCACCACAACATTAGTTGCTATGCCGTACACAGCATAGTTACGACATATGAATTATTAACGAATATGCCGCATGAATAGGGATTTTTATTTGATAATCAATCTTGCCTTTCTGTCGCAAGCACCATCTTAACTTTAAGGTTTACCCCAATCTGAAGTACTTCAACGAGATCCTGAACAGTCAAGCCTTGATCCATGCGCACTACACAGGTCAATTCAGGCACTGCTTTCATGTAGCTGCGCAGTTTGTTTTCAAGCTGGTTATAGGGTACTTCATTTTTTTCAATGTAATACCGCTTGTCAATCGTAACAGAGATCGTAATGGGTTTTGTGGTTGTTTGCTCACTCTGTTTAGAAGAAGGAAGCAAAAGCTTGATCACGTTTGGATTTGCCAGTGTGGATACAATAAGAAAAAACAATAGGAGGAAAAACATGATGTCATTAAGCGACTCCACGCTGAGTTCTGCCGTTTCTCTCCTTCTTCCCCGTATATTCATAATAAATGTATTAGGAGATTTACTTAACTGGAGTATGTAAGATATCCATAAACTCTATACTCCTTCTTTCAAGTTTATTGACCAGTTCATCCAATTGCATGGTCAGGAAGTAATATCCAAGAAAGGCAACTATACCCACGAGCAGTCCTCCTGCGGAGGTCAGCATTTTTTGATACAGACCACCGGAGATAACTCCAACACTTAAATTGTCTGTCAGCGAGATATCATAGAAAATTTTGATTACACCCATGATGGTACCAAGAAAACCAAACATAGGTGCGATTCTTGCGATGAGGGAGAGGTAGGTCACTTTTTTCTCCAACCTGAATGTTTCAACGCGTCCCACATTTTCAATTGCAGTTTCAATTTCCGGCATTGGCCTTCCTAAACGGGATAAACCCTTTTCCACCATTCGTGCAAGCGGAGTGTCACTTTGTGCACAAATACTTTGGATTACCTGAATATTTCCTGAACCAATATTTGCACGGAGGTTCTGCATTACGCGATCGTCCTCTTTGGCTAATGCCTTGAAACTCAGGTAACGTTCAACAAATATGAAAATGGCGATAAACGAGAGCATCAGCTGTATGGCTATAATGCCAACACCAATGGGACCACTGGATAATATAATGTCAACGATACTTTTCCTGGCTATCGCTTCAGTAGCAACTTCTGTTGCTTTTTCAACCCAAAGAATGGAGAGTACATGCATATCAAACTGTTTTATCGTATTGAGTTATATCGAAATTTTTAGTTATAATGGTATGTAAAACGTCGTAAAAAGCAAATCTTTTTTGCTGTCGGGCACAAATGTACACATTTCATGTGGAGCATACAATTTAATACCGGATATTTTTATTAATATTTAACAATTTGAACATCAATACAATATGAATACTGACTATTTGACTTATAAGAAAAGGGATCCTTTCCATGGTTTTGAAAATGAAGCTGGAGAGATTTGATTTTATGACCGGGAGGATTCAAGGTCTTTAAAACATTCCTGATTGAATGCGGGCGAATTTGAAATATGAAATAATGGGAATTGTAATGAAATATCGAATAAGTAATTCAGCTCCTGGCCGGATTAGAAATAACTCAATGTTCCGGTTTACGAATCAACTTATATTCTTGATCCGTAAACGCCAACATGGAATGACCTTAAAATAGTGGAGATAAGGGGACTCGAACCCCTGACCCCTTGCATGCCATGCAAGTGCTCTAGCCAACTGAGCTACATCCCCGTGAATCATCGCGATCCTGTTGATATCGCCAAAAAATAAAGTGTGCAGAAGGAAAAAGACTTTAAAAGTCTCTTTTTCGGCGGCTCAAATATACAGGTTTATTTTGTGTTTGTTCTTGTTATACATTTGTACTCTATTCACTCACAACTTAAATTTTTTATTATGAGTTTACAAGACAAGTACCGTGCAGTCCTTGATTTAGGCAAACAGCTGAATGTACAAAATGGAGATGTTCAGGAAGCAGATGGCGTGCTCAAAATTTGGGGCACAGCTGATACCGCATATCAGAAAGATCAATTGTGGGACGCCATTAAGTCTATCGGGGGGGAGTCGCCTGCTGATATAGTTGCGGATATCCGGGTGGCAAACACAGACTATTATACGAAGCATACCGTCAAATCCGGTGAGAGCCTGAGTAAAATTGCCAAGCACTATTATAAGGATGCAAACGACTACATGAAAATATTTAATGCCAACAAGAATATTTTAAAAAATCCGGATCTCATTCACCCGGGCGAGGTGTTGGTGATTCCTAACCCATAAGCAGATTTGTTTGGACAGACTGAATACCAGGGTTCAAAGTTTTAAGGGTCTACATCTATGTGGACCCTTATTGTTTTTAAATCTTTTACATTTTTTAATTGCTGGCTGAGTCGCAGGAGTTCAGTTTTAATCTCAGCAGTACGTTCTGCATTTTTTTCAATTTTAATAAGTATTTCACGGACGTAAGAACCTTTAACCCTGGAAAGATGAGGTTCAGATGGTCCAAGTATCCTGTTTCCAAAAAGCTTTTTCAACTGGGAGGCAAGTAAAGTTGCAGCCTCTTCAACGCGCTCCAATTTTAAGTGCAAAAGTTGGAGCCGGATAAGCCTGTAAAATGGTGGGTATTTAAATTTTCTTCTTTCTGCTAACTCATTTTGGTAAAAAGCTTCAGGTTTGTGTTGCATCACGTAGGCAATCACAGGGTGATGGATGTGATAACCTTGGATGAGAACCTTCCCGATTTCATTTCGGCGACCTGCACGACCACTCACTTGCGTAAGAAGTTGATACCCGCGCTCATGTGCACGAAATTCCGGAAACAAGAGGATCTGATCCGCTTGCAAAATACCTACCAGGCCCACATGATCAAAATCCAAACCCTTGGTGACCATTTGAGTGCCGACCAGTATATCAATCTCCTGTTCTTGAAAAGCCTCAATGATTTTCTGTTGCATGGTGCGGCTTCGCGCAGAATCCAGATCCAGTCGCTGTACTTTTTTATCCGGGAAATGGGATTTGAGTTCTTCTTCAATTTGTTCTGTACCAAAACCCAATATGCGAAGTGTATATTGACCACATTCGGGACATCGCTGAGGCACTTCTTTTTGGTTTCCACAAATATGACACTTTAATTTGTTTTGCATTTTGTGCAAAGTCATGTGTACGTCGCATCGGCTGCATCCGGCTTCCCAAAGGCAATTACTGCATTGTAACAGGGGACTGTATCCTCTGCGGTTTCGAAACACGATGACCTGCTTTCCGGCATCAAATTGTTTTTGCATTTCTTCCAGCAAGGGTTCAGTGAAGAGTCCTTTTAATTTACCGAATTGCTGGGCTTCCTTCATTGAAATGGTTTGAATTTCAGGAAGGCTGCTTTCCCCAAAACGCTGCTCAAGTCTGATGTAACTGTATTTGCCCTGCATGCTGTTATAATAGGATTCAAGAGAAGGACTTGCACTTCCCAAAAGCACATGCGCCTTGAATTGCTGGGCCAGAACGATGGCACAATCTCTGGCCTGATAACGTGGCGAAGGGTCTGTTTGCTTATAAGATCCATCATGCTCTTCATCTACAATGATCAAGCCTAGTTTGCTAAAGGGTAAAAAGATAGCTGACCTTGCACCAATAAAGACGTTAGTGAATTTTTGAGCAGCATTCCACACAGCTATTTTTGATTTTGGACTCAGGTCGGAGTGATATTCAAGAAGACGATCTCCAAGATGTACTTTTAAACGTTGAACAAGCTGGGAAGTAAGCGCAATTTCGGGGACGAGATACAGTACCTGTAAACCATTCTCAAGACACTTCAGAATCAAATCAAGGTAAATGATGGTCTTGCCACTACCTGTTACGCCATGCAACAACACACAAGCTTTTTTGTCCCATTCATCGAGAATGAGATCGCGTGCTTTGATCTGGTCTTCACTCAGTAAAACTGGTTTCACTTCCTTTCGCTCTTCGGGATATTCGAATTTTGCAAAGTCTACTTGTTCGTAAAACTCCTTCTTTATGAGTGCATCCGTTACTGCACTTGTTGTCGAACTTAATTTTTGTAATTCTCTCCTTTTGATCCAGCCATAATCCTTTTTAATTTGAAGGTAGCGGATGATGGATCTTGATTGATTTTCAGATTTTTGAATTTGATTTAGCGATTCATTAAACTTGTTCTCGTCGTTGCGGAGAGTTTCATGAAGCCTTATCCAGCTGATTTTAGGGATTTCAACCACATCTTCCATTTTTTCATGAGCACTGATCCAGCGCTTTTCCAACATGGAATGCAATAGTCTGAGTACAGTTGTTTTTTGCAGCAACTGATGAATTTCTGATACACTTAGTTCGTGCCTCAGTTCCAGCGCTTCGAGTATCATAAATTCATCATCGGTGACCTCCGATGTATTCCCTTTGGGTGGTTCCAAAGCAACGATGCAGGTTTCACTTTGCAAACGGAAAAGTGAAGGTAGAGCCGCTAGCATGATTTCACCAGGTCCGCACAAATAATATTGGCTTAACCAATCCCAAAATGCAAGTTGTGACTCCGTAACCAAGGGTTCTGAATCGATAATTGAAAGTATGCTTTTTGTTTCCGCCCATGGTGTCTGACGTGTGATGGATTTTACAAGTGCTGCATAATGCTTCCGTTTGCCGAATTCAACTTCAACACGCTGACCTACTTTGATGCTTTCTTCCAGCTCAGCAGGGACCTTATAGGTAAAAGTTCCCATGATGGAAATTGGAATAATCAATTCCGCAAAAAGTAGTTCATGATTGTTGGGTTTTAAATTAGATCTTTCTTGCAAGGTCGTATTCCATTGAAAATGGTAGAAAATCCAAGCCCCCAAAGCAACGCAAGGACTGGATAAAACGTAAATGTAAGAATGTGAAAGCTATTTTTTGACCATACAGCCGTCTCAAAAGTTTTTTTGAATGAGCAGCTCTATCTTACTATAAGAAATCTTCAGTTTTTTCAATTGTTAAAAGGATGGAGAAACAAAATGTTTTCCACTTTTAAACTTAAATTTACAAATGGCCTTATCCATAAAGAATACTCAAATGTTCCGATACCTGTTTTTATGCTTAAGTCTGTTGACAATGTGTGAATTGTATGGACAAAGTCCCGAAGTTTGCGATAATGGTCTGGACGATGACTTCGATGGAAAAATTGACCTGAACGATTCGGATTGTCTTTGTAAGGGTATTAAGGATACTCTCTTTGTTCCTTCATCATTGATCCCAAACCCTTCATTTGAAGACCACAGCTGTTGCCCAACAGGATTAGCTCAAATGTATTGTTCAAATGGATGGATACAAGCATCAGATGCTACTTCGGACTATTTCCATACCTGTGGATTAAAAGATGACCCTATGAGGGGAAGTCCTCCACAGCCCCTGCCAGCTGGAAATGGATATGTGGGTTTCCTGGACTTGCGGGCGCATCCTGCACGACAAAATGCATCTTACAAAGAATATATAGGTTCCTGTTTAACAAAACCCATGACCGCCGGTAAAGAGTATACGCTTAGCTTTTGGATCGGCTTTGGTAATCCGGGAAATTCCTATGGTCCCAGGGCTATCACGACATTGGGTGTTTACGGGACAACTGCCTGTGCAAATTTGCCTTTTGGGACCAACAATAGTTGGAATTGCCCAACAAGCTATACGGGCTGGAGCCTTTTGTCCAGTGTTACAGCAAGTGGGAGCCGAAAGTGGGTTAAAGTACAGGTAAAAATTAAACCTACTCAAAATATTGAAGCCATCGCAATAGGTCCTGAGTGCAACCGTGCGGATGGTTTGTATTATTATTTTTTGGATGAATTGATACTGGAAGAATCTTTCAAGTTTGACTCCATTATTCTTCAGATTGCCGGGGATCCTTGCAAAGATTCCATTCGGTTAAGTTCGCCTGCATCTGTCGCTACGAAGATTAAGTACCAATGGTTTAAAGACGGAATCGCTATTCCTGGTGCTATAAATCCGAATTTCGTGGTTCCAAAAGCGGATGAAGGTCGATATGTACTTCGGGCTCAGGATGGAAATGATTGTGAGTTAAGTAATGAATACGTGTATGACAGGGATACTACAGTTGGTACATTGAATGTTGAAATATGCAGAGAAGACTCACTAATGCTCCACAATATGGTTTTTCATGATGCGGGAACATACCACATCATGCTCCAAAATTCAAAAGGCTGTGACAGTCTTCTGGAATTAGCATTATCCGTTTATTCACCGTCTGTAAAAACCATCGATACAACTTTGTGTGAAGGGTCTTCGCTACTTTACAACCAGTTGACATACGACAGTACAGGGTCCTACAGCTGGCATTCGCCGACACAAAAAGGCTGTGACAGCATTACAAACCTCAATCTAAAAATAATCCCGATTGCTCGCAATCAAGTGGATACCATGCTCTGTCAGGGGCAAAGCTTGGTTTGGAATGGCCAGGTGTACAGTCAGTCAGGAACCTATATTCAAACAGGAATCTCCTCTTTGGGTTGTGATTCTATTCAGACCATTCATCTCGATTTGGTTTCAAATATTAAGACCAACATCGATACAACCATTTGTGAGGGTTCCAATTTACAAATTGATGGTTTGACTTTGGATACGGCAGGGCTGTATTCTTTTGATTATAAATCAGCATTTGGTTGCGACAGCACACTTATCTTGGATTTGAAATTATCTCCAATCTATACTATAAGAATAGATACCTCTCAATGCGAAGGATCCTCTTTATTATTTGGAGGTGTTACCTATGTAAAGTCAGGAGTCTATACTTTGAATTTAGTAAGTAGTAAAGGATGCGATTCAACAATAAACCTGCATTTAAATTTCAGACCCAATAGTTCTTTTAATATTGATACGACAATATGCTTTAATCAGGTATTGAACGTGGGTGCATTCTCATATGGAGTTTCAGGCGATTACGAACAAAAGTATGTTTCTACCAATGCTTGCGACAGTATCGTCAAAATAAAATTAAAAATTACAGATAGGCCTGTTCTGAAATTTAATACGGAAGAGCCTCGTTGTTATCAAAATAGGAATGGTTCCATTGTTTGCACAATTGATGGCAAGTCCGGGCCTTACACTTGGATTTGGGAGGACGGAAGTACCCAACTTCAACGATCCGGTCTTCCTGCAGGAATATACCACATTAAAGTGAGAGATCAAATCGGATGCTTAAGTGAAAGCGAGGTTGAACTGAGAGAACCGAATCCGTTATTGTTAAAGGCATCAACAGTAAATCCAAATTGCTTTTCTCCGGATTCAGGTAAACTAGGGATCGATTTATTATCCGGAGGAACAGCTCCTTATTCTATTATTTTGGATGGACAGTCAGCCGTTTTTGTAAACAATCTGAAATATGTCGGGCCTGGTACACATAATTTGGAAGTAACAGATTCAAAAGGGTGCCTCGTCAGGTATACTTTTAATATTCTGGATCCTTCAAATAGCGCAGTTGCGTTCTCAACCGATACTATTGAAGTTACACTTGGTGATTCAGTGTTATTGGAGGCAAAACTTATAAATGTAGATTCACTCTCTGAAATTAATTGGACAGGAAGTGGTGTGGTCCGCTGTAATACCTGTCCTGCAAGCTTTGTTATACCTGATAAATCCGGTGGTTTGTTTACAATTACAGTTAAGGATCAATTTGGTTGCGAATACACTGCAAGTGTTTTCATTAAAGTTAAACAGCATTTTTATGTTCCAAATGTGTTTTCACCAAATGGAGATAATATTAATGATTACTTTAATTTAATTTCGGACAGCAGTGTAGAACGAATAGATGTGCTTAATATATTTGATCGTTGGGGAGATTTGCTTTATGAGTATCATGATTTTGCTCCTAATGGATTTCAGGGAGCATGGGATGGCAACGTGAATGGGCAAAAAGCATTGCCAGGGGTTTATATTTATCTTTTTCAATTTAAAGATAAAGCGGGTGACCTACATCATTTATCAGGTGATTTAAGCTTAATCAGGTAAATGTATTTAAGGTAGTTGTAAAACGGACCTGTTTTGAAAATTTGAAATTCTCGAATATCAGGTACTAACGTATCAGGCTAATATCACCATAAAAATTCCTTTCTTCACTGCTTGAGGTTTTGACTCGAATATAATATACAAATACACCGGGATTCATTTTTTCTCCATCCAATGAAAGTCCATTCCAGCCTAGCAACTCATTAATGTTCTTTTCTGATTCTGAATAAATTTCATTTCCCCATCTGTCATAAATGCTAAACTGCAAAATCTGCAGATCTGTTCGTTGGCTGAGAACTTTAAACACATCATTTATATTGTCTCCATTTGGTGAAAATGCATTGGGTATGTAGATCCTGTCATCTGCGACTATTTTGACGTGCAAGATAATTTGGATGGAACATCCAAATTGATCTGTTAAGGTCACAGAATAATCAATGTCCGCATCAACATCGATAATTGGATTTAAACAGTTATTGCAACTCAGCCCTTTAGAAGGGGACCAAATGATATCTTTAGGTGTGAAATTTGGAATAAGCTGAACGGACTGATTACTGCCGGGGGATAAATTGATGTCCTGTGGATAATTTACCAGGAGTTCATTAAAGGACAATTGGATCGTAACGACGGAGTCGCATCCACTTGAATTTTGGAGTATCTCTTTGCCGGAAGTGTGATTTTTATCGTAAATGGTTCCGTTTATTCGCAGCTGTTCACCGGAACATAATGTGTCATCAATTACTAAACCGGATTTATTTAAGAGCTTTAATTGGACATTAACAATACTGTCACATCCATTGCTTGATTTGCCCGGCAGAAGTATGGTTCCTGAAAGTTTGTTTTTATCAAAGACCATTCCATTTAGTTGAAATGTATCACCATCACAAATGCTGCCGTTAAAGATTCCGGATGTATTGGGAATAAAGCGAAGCTGGATGTGAATAATACTGTCGCAGCCTTTTACAGAAGCCGCTTTTAATGTATCTGTACCTGTGCTGTGTGATTTATTGTAATAAACACCCCGAATGTTAAGACTGTCACTTTCACAAATTGCAGGATCGTAATTAGAACTTATGGCGGGAATGAAGTTGAGTGAAATATGCAGGATACTGTCGCAGCCATTCTGGGCAGCACCTTTAATTATTTCAGTACCGATATTTTTTAGTTTGTTATAGGTAGTTCCATTTATAATCAGTTCTTCGTTTTCACATAAGGTCTGATTTAATGAATCAGTTGCTTCCGGATAAAATAGAATTGAAATATCACGGATACTGTCACATCCATTTGTCGAGGCGTGTAACAAGGTGTCTTTTAAAGTTGGATGTGCTTGATCAAGGATTAGATTTCCAATTTTTATAGTTTCACCGTAGCATGCCGATTGCTGTAGTTTAAAGATTTGTGGATCGAGGAGAGTAAGTTGTATGATAAGAATACTATCACATCCAAGTGCACTCCCGTTTATCAGTGTGTCGATGCCACTTAGTTTAGAAGCATTATATAATTTTCCATTTATTACAAGTTGGTCACCTCGGCAAATACGGCTGTTTAAATTTCTAATAGCCCGGGCTCTGAATTGTAAATTCACATTAATGGTGCTATCACAGCCATACCGGCTGGAAGCTTTCAGAATCTCTGTACCGCTAGAATTCGATTCATCATATTTTTTGCCATTTACAAGAATAAAATCTCCGGCACACAGAGTTAAATTGAGATCCTCTGTAGCTTCAGGCAAAAAGGTTAAATCTACATCGAGTGTGCTGTCACAGCCATTGACTGATCCATTCGGAAAGAAAACCTGTCCTTTTGGATTGCTTTTGTTGAATATTTTGTTTCCAAATGTGAATGAAGTTTCAGAACAGAGATCTTTTGCGTAAAAAGAATCCATAATTGTTGGAAGAATATTCATGACTATTGAATCCTCATCTGAACAATAGCCGGAGCGTTGACCGTAAATATAAAATTTTTGAGTTGCCCGAATGGTATCTCCTGGATTATAGCGCTTTCCTTTTCCACCCGGTTGATCATAGTAAAAAGTGGAGTTCTGGGTATTCTTGCCTCTTATTGCAGGCAGCAGATCAAATTTGCAATCTCTCTGGTCGCCTGGAGAATCAATGTCGATTTGTTCTTGTACAATAATTTCAAATCTGGATTGATCTATGGGGCAAGTAATAGAATCACCCACGATATAATAGAGAACAAAACTTCCCGGGCCTGAAATTTGGCTATCCCAAACATTTCCAGAAAGTGCGCCTGTTTTTGCTGAATCTTTAATTTGTCCGCCAGGATCTGCATTGCGGAATAATTTTGGTAAATCAACAGTTTCACCTTCACAGATAGCTATCGAACTGTCAAGGCCCGAACTTAATTGTTTAACTACTTGAATCTTTAGGAGTGAACTGTCGCCTTTGCAATACGAATTTCCATTTACGATGTACAGAAATTTTAATGTATCACCTTGGTGCCCTTTGGAATCAAACAAGCTATCTGTAAGACTACCTGAACCGCTGATGTCGATGTAAAATCCACCTGGATCAGCCTGACGAAGTAAGGTATTTAAATTTAAGATGCTGCCTTCACAAATGGAACTCGTGTTATCTGAACCGGCATGTGGGCTTTTAATGATGTCAACTTTAAAACTGTCTTCAACGATGCATACACCTGAGCTGTCAAAGCGATGAATCCATTGTCCGGAAAATATGCTGTCTCCAGCTAACAATTGTTTGCCTTTACCTCCCGAAAATTCATAATATCCGGCTCCTGCTGATAAGTTTTTACCTCTTAGAATTGGTAAAATAATATAATCACAATCAATAAGATCTGCAGCAGGATCAAAGGAAGGACTTTTAATTACATGTAAAATTACGGGTACGGGCAATGAATTGCAATTTCCATCTGCTGCATAGGCATACAATGTATCTTCTGAGGTAGTATAAATGGAATCTGCTGGAATGATGAAAAGGGAATCTTCTGCAAAAAATACAGCTAAGCCTGTGCCTCTGTTTATTTTAGATGCAAGTTGATTTAAATGAAATGTAGCCATATCGTTTTGGTCACCGCAAATCTCCAGACTTGCCGGAGAAGCTGAGGGCCTGCTAATGGCTTCAAGAATAACTGGGATGGCGTGAGATTCACATGAGTCTTTTCTTAGAAATGCATAAATCGTATCGATGCCGGTGATGTGCACGGGTGGGCTCAATGGAAGTAGTCGAAGACTGTCTTCAAACCATTGCACTTTAATACTGGTATCGCCTTGTTGTAAATAACGCGTTGCGCCTTTGAGATCAAAAGTTGCATTGCCCATACCATCATCGCATGTACGATCCGAAATCAGAAGAACTGAATTTAAGTCAGTAAGTTTTAAAATGACGGGCACAGGATCTGATTTACATGCACCGAGGACGACAATCGCAAACAATGTATCCGGTCCACTATAGTAAGGGGATGAAACAGGTTTTAAACCCAGATCATCTTCATAAAAACCTACGAGTGTGTCCTTTGTACTTCCGGTTATTTTAGATTTTAGTTGGTTTAAATCAAAGCTGGCTTTCCCATTTAAATCAGGACATGCGGTCAAACTTGCTTCTGTAGCATTTGGCTTTTGCTTTACAGTAAGAACAATGTTTACCGGTTTGGATTCACATTTGCCATCAAATATTGTTGCATAGATCACTGTGCTGCTCGTATAGTAGGGAGATCCAATTGGAATGTTTCTGCCTGCATCCTGGTAAAAGCTCACCACAGCGGAATTATTTCCGTTTTTGATGATCTTTTCTAAAGATTTAAGGTCAAAGCTGGCAGAACCACTGCCATCGTCACATGCTTCCTGACTAGTACTTTTCGCAACAGGAAGCAGGTTAACTTTTAAGATTATAGCTACAATATTGGAAAAACAGTTTCCATCTTTGATCCGCGCATATATTGTTGTGCTGCCTGTTGTGTATGGTGAAAAGATTTTTTGTGTACCGGCAGCATCTTTAAAATACTCAATGATGCCGGATCCACCACCGAGGACATTGGCATCTGCATCTTCGAGGTTAAAAACAGCTTGTCCGTTATTGCTCTCACAAGCCTCCAACATTGTTGCATTCGCCTTCGGGCAACGCACATGAACTGTGATTCTATCCGTATAGATAGGCATACAGCAAACCGGATCAGGCTTTGGGTTTGGAATGCCAACAATTTCATAATCTTTATCGCACCAGCCTTGTGGAATCGTATACATGAAAGGGGCTACCACACTTGATGCTGGTGTGTAGTTTGGTGGATTCAGCGCCGGTACGGCACAACCATTATTGCTAATGCTTCCTTCTGCCCAAAAGTCACCATTTCCGGTGAGCATGCCCGGTATATCATAGGTGGCATTTGTAGAACAGGCACAGCCCGTAATGGTCATGACTTGTAAACGGCTTCCTGGACTGGCATCAAAATTTGAAAAAGCACCAATGGTCCGTGCACACGTACTTTGGGATACATATATTTTACAACTCAGACCGCATATTGCACTGAAATCATAAGACGTGCTGGCACTGCTGCTGGTGAACACAATCCAAATGGAATTTGGAGGTAAGTCAAAATTCAAGCCTACGGGAATAGCGGTGCATCCTCCAACAAGACCTGCATTACCACTTGCAATGGAGCAGCCTCCGGGACCTATGTCGGCATTTGCACCACCCCCTGTGTTGTTTTGCGTTGCAAAATCAAAATTGAAATTTGATGTATTAAAGCCACTGCCAGACCACATGATCAAAAACTCATTTGCAGCTTCCGTTCCACAGGCATCAATCATAAAGCCTAATAATTGAGGGCAAATGCGGCAAGGAGGATTGGCCGTTGTGACAGCAGCGCTGCCAATTTTAACACCTTGGCCTAAATTGGGATCAAAACCGGGAGTTTGGCTTGCATAATAGTCAATTGTGCTATTATGAATTAAATCACCCCCCGTCACATTGATTGTTAACTTGTCGCCTGAACACAATTGGCAATCCGGGATACAGGCTGGGGTGGTGGTGGTGCTTAGTATAGCGGGGCATTGACCAAACAGGGTTCCCCAAAAAAGAATCATGATAACAGGTAGCGCAAAACGCATTTGCATAGTATTCGGTAGCTGGTTCAAAGATAGACCGAAACGCGGACTATTAGAGCTGTCAATTTCGATAATGCAATCCTCTATCAATTTGAAATAGGACCTTGAAAAATGAGGTTTACGGAGTCTTAGACTCGATAATTTACCATAAAAGCTCCTATAGTTCAGATGTGATGGTTCCCGATGACATCCGGGCCTATTGGAGGAGTGTTCCTGTCTGTTTTCTTAACTCCGTTTCCGCCATCTTTGCTTCATAACGAAAATCAATAAATCGTTTCCTGCTTTCTTCGTAAAGCCTTTGGGCTTCCTGGACTTCAAGGTTCGTACTTTGTCCGGACCGGTAATTTTCGGTGACAAGTTTTAAATTGGAATCGGCCAGTTGGATATTTTCCGATTCGATCTGCAGATAGTGGATTGCGCTTGCATAAGAGTCTCTGGCTTGCGCTATTGCCATCTTGGAATTTAAAATCCCGGATTCCAGTTCGAGTTGCGATTGCAGTACCCTTATATGTGCATTTGTGATTTCTTTTTTAAGCTGAAAGCCATTAAACAGATTCCATTGAGCACCCAATCCTAATGTCCAACCTAGGTTTTGGTTATATAATAAAAAGCCGGCCTGATTGTCCGTGCGACCAAACTTATAAGCTGCATTTAAAGAAATCGTTGGGTATTGTTGGGCTTTCCATTCATTTCGCTCCAGTTCGCGAACGCGCTTTTGCGTTTCCAGATATTGAATGTAAACATTTTTACTGAGATCTGTATCCTGCAATTTTTGTTCCTCAAGACCGGCGTCAACAGGTATTTGTGAGTCTACATTATAGTTTGTATTTTGGTCACGGGCTAACAATTCATTCAACTTTAATTTAGCCTGCCGCAACTGGTGCTCCGCATCTAATTTTGCACTCTTCTGAAGATTGACGCCAATTTTAGTTTGGTAAATGTCTTGTTGCCTTCCACTGCCAACTTCAAATCTTGCTGTAGCTATTTTTAATTGTTCTTCCGAAATATGCAAAAGCTGTTGTACCAAATCCAGATGATTTTGTTTTCTGGAGACATCATAATAGGCGTTCGTTAAGAGTTGGATCTGATTCTCCACTTCCTTTTTAAAAGCCGATTCGTTTAGAATCTTAAGAATTTTAAGTTTGTCATAACTGATAAACATTTTCATGCCATCGAATAAATTCCATTCCAGCATGATACCGGCATTTGAATTGGTTGATACGGCTCCGGATTTGTCAACCAGGTTGCCCGTTACAAACTCTTGTTTTGTATTTTGAGTGGAACGATCATAACTGCTGGTAACATCAATCTTTGGCAGCATTCCAGCTTTTCCAATGTATACATCGTTTGTTGCCAATTCTACATTCTGTCGGTATATTTTAATTGCAAAATTGTTCTGCAACAGGGTAGACAATGCATCTTGATAAGTCAAACTGTCTTGTGCGTATAGCGTTTTTATACACACAGATGCAATCAGGAGGAGCTTAATCTTCTTTTGCATGTATTCTGGTTTTGGATAAATAGGAATACATCGTTGGAATGACATAAAGTGTAAGTATGAGTGAAAACATGACGCCACCAACGACGACAATACCCATTCCCATTCTACTTTTGGCGCCTGCCCCTAACGCCATGGCAATAGGCAAAGCACCCAGTGATGTTGCAAGACTCGTCATTAAAATGGGTCTTAAACGCAACACCGATGCTTCCTGAATGGCCTCCATCAGCGATTGGCCTTTGTCCTGCAACTGGTTTGCAAATTCGACAATCAGGATTCCGTTTTTTGTTACCAGCCCGACAAGCATAATGATTCCAATCTGGCTAAAAATGTTCAAACTTTGGTTGAAGAACCATAGAGAAATTAATGCACCTGTAATTGCAAGTGGAACAGTTACCATAATTACAATCGGGTCTCTGAAACTTTCGAATTGTGCTGAAAGTACAAGGTATATAAGCAGGAGTGCAAGTACAAAGGCAAACCAGACGTTGGACGAGCTTTCCTCAAAGTCCCGCGAAGCACCTGTTAATTCAGTTGAAAAGGATTCATCCAGAACATCCTTTGCAATGCGGCGCATTTCGTCGATTCCGTTCTTAATGGTAAAGCCCGGAGCCAATCCCGCTTGTACCGTTGCGGACATATATCTGTTAAAATGAAACAACTGAGAAGGATTGCTGACTTCTTCATATTTTACCAATGCATCAAGTGGAATCGATTTGCCTTCTTCGTTCCGAACGTATAACGACCTTAAATCTCCGGGCTCATCGCGGAACTCTCTGCTAACCTGACCAAGCACGGAGTATTGTTTTCCATTCATGTTAAAGTATCCAAACCGTTGCCCGCTGTAGGCAAGTTGTATGGTTTGAGCAATTTGCAGAGTGGATACTTTTAGTGCTTTTGCTTTTTCCTGATCGATTTGGACAGTTAGTTCCGGACGGTTGAACTTCAAGTCCACATCAACAGTTTGAAGGATATTGCTTTTGTTAGCTTGTTCAAGGAACTTGGGAAGCGCGGCTTTGAGTTTTTCAAAATTAGGAGCCTGCAGGACAAATTGCACGGGAAGACCACCTCTCGGGCCACCTCCACCAGTTGAGATGGTTTGCTCCTGAATGACAAACACCCTGGCCTGACTCAAATTGGCAGTAAGACGGCTTAGTTGGGCAGCGATTTGCTGCTGAGATCTCGATCGCTCTTCCGGTTGGTTCAATCTCAAGCGAACGAAAGCTGAATTTACAGCTCCTGATCCCGTGAAGTTTGGAGCGGTAACGGTCAACAGGACTTGCTTCTCTGGAATAGAATCATGGATCAAATCCGCCAATTGCCTGACAAAATAATCTGTATATTCAAATGAAGAGCCTTCAGGCGCTGTTACAGTGAGACGAACCCAACTGCGGTCATCTAAAGGTGCGAGTTCTGATGGAAGGGATTTTCCTAAAAGAAAAATACAGGCAATACATGCGGAAATAATAACAAGCGCAAACCAACGATGACTCATAAAAGCTCGTAGAGAGTTGCGGTAAGCCTGCTCCATTCCTTTGAATAATGGTTCCGTGGCTTCATAAAACCTATTTCGCTTTGACTGCTGCCGGATAAGTCTTGCATTGAGCATGGGAGTAAGACTTAAGGAAACAAAGGCAGATATAAGAACAGAACCTGCGATTACTATTCCAAACTCTCTGAACAACCGACCAACGAAACCTTCCATGAAAATAACCGGCAGAAAGACTACAGCCAGCGTTATGGATGTTGAAATAATGGCAAAGAAAATTTCGCTTGAGCCTTGAAATGCGGCTTGCATGGGCGATAGGCCTTTTTCCGATTTTTTAAAAATGTTCTCGGTCACAACAATGCCATCATCGACAACAAGACCCGTAGCAAGTACGATGGCGAGTAAAGTGAGTATGTTTACAGAAAAGCCCATCACATACATAATGAAAAATGCACCTATCAGCGAAACGGGAATGTCTATAAGCGGACGAAAGGCGACAAGCCAATCGCGGAAAAACAGGAAAATGATCAATATCACAAGTCCAATTGCAATCAATAAAGTTTCACCAACTTCATTGATGGATTGTTTAATAAATCGGGTATTGTCCAATGCAATATTCAGAGTATAATCTTTTGGGATGTCTTTTCGGATTTGCTCCATCCTTTTATAGAATTCATTGGCAATTTCAATATAATTTGAGCCAGGCTGAGGAACTACTGCAAGGCCTATCATCGGAATGTTTGTTTCCCGCAATATGGTTTCTTCATTCTCCGGACCTAATTGCGCAAACCCAACATCTTTAAACCGGATGATCCGATTTTCATCATTCCGGATAATCATGTTGTTGAATTCTGCTTCTGACGTGAGCTTTCCGGTAGTCCGTACAGTTAGTTCGGTCAGGTCTCCGGCTAACTTGCCAGCGGGAAGTTCCACATTTTCGCGATCCAAAGCTGCTTTGATGTCCTGAGGTGTAAGTTTAAAAGAGGTCAACTTATTTGGATCCATCCAAAGCCGCATGGAATATTTTTTCTGACCCCATATTTGGATTGTACTGACTCCCGGTATCGTAATAAATCTTTGCGCCAATTCATTTTCAGCAAAATCACTTATCTCCAGATGGTCCCGCGTGTCGCTCTGGATGGTCATGGATATAATTGCATCCGAACTTGCATCCGATTTTGTTACCGTTGGCAATCCATCAATATCACTGGGAAGCTGACGAATTACTTGAGACACTTTGTCGCGAACGTCATTTGCGGCAGCATCCATGTCTTGCCCAAGATCAAATTCAACTCGTATATTGCTGTTCCCCTGAGTGCTTGAAGAAGAGATGGTGCGAATGCCTGCAATTCCGTTGATGGATTTTTCAAGCGGTTCAGTGATTTGTGATTCAATGATATCCGCATTAGCACCAGGGTAACTGGTGCGTACGGTGATAATAGGAGGGTCAATGGAAGGGAACTCCCGTATGCCTAAAAATTTGTAGCCTATAGCTCCAAATAAAACAATTAATAAATTTACGACGATAGCCAGTACTGGCCTTCGAATAAATATATGCGAGAATGTACTCATTCGTTAGGCTTTTGGTCTACTTTGACCGGACTTCCATCCCGAAGCCGGAGCATGCCGGTTACAATCAAACTGTCCCCTTTTTGAAGTCCTTCTTTTATAAGCACGTTTTTGGCGTCCCTAAATCCTGTTTTAACAATTTGCTCTTTTGCAGCTCCATTTTTTACAAGAAATACTTTATAACCTTTTAATATAGGAATAAGGGCTTCATTGGGAATCATAATTCCATGCTCCTCCTGAAGCATCGGAAATTCTATCCGTGCATACCCTCCCGGCTTGAGCTGATTACCCAGATTGCGGCATTCCGCACGCACCTTTAAGCTGCGATCTGTCGGGTCCATGGTCGCATCCCACGCAATAATGGAGCCTTTAAAAGCAGTTTCTTTTCCATCCACAAAAAACTGGACTGTTTGGCCCTGTTTCAAAGCTCTTGCGTATTTCTCAGACAAACTAAAATCAAGATATATGGGATCCATCACCACAAGTTGTGCAATAGGACTTCCAGGTTGCACAAAGCTTCCCTTGCTGATGTTTTTAAGTCCTAGTAGTCCTGTGAAAGGAGCTCTGATCTCTGTTTTGTCAATTTGAGTTTGAAGTATGTGTTTGTCTGCCCTTATGAGCTGAAGTCGGTTCAGACTTTCATCGTATTCATCTTTGCTGATGCTGTTAATTTTTAATAAGGCCAGTTTCCTTTTTTCCTGAGCATCTGCAAGACCTTCCTCCGCTTGCAGCCTGCTTAATCGCGCCATAAGTTCAGAATCATTAATTTTGACAAGCAATTGTCCTTGCTGTACCATTTTCCCCTGTGGAAGATATAACTTGGAAATTATTCCGGAAGCTTCTGTTGATAGCTGTACTTCTTCACTTGCTGTAAGCGTTCCAGTTAGCACAAGCTCCTGTTCAATAGGCCATTGATCTACCAGCTGAACTTTTACAGAAAGTGGTCCTGCCCCTGGTTTTTGCATTGGGGTTTTTGAGCTTTCATTCTGTTTGGACTGATTTATTTTATAGTAAACCAGTAATGCGATTACGAGTATTGCAAATGCAAGAAAGAAGTACCTCTTCATTCGGGCCGTATATATTAAGAACTACAATTAGAAAGGACAACTACGCTATTGCTCCAGCTCTTTTGATATATTAAACAAAAAGCTTGATTATTGTTTCATTAACCAATACAAGGCTTCTTTGATTTTTTTGTCGGATAACAGTCGTTCAAACTGATCACCTCTGTGAACAAAAAGATCCGGTGCCAGGCTTTCCGGATAAATTGTGCTGAAGCGATCTGCAATAAAATGAGTGGCTAAATCCATTTCCAGATCTTTACCGAAAGTTGTGGTTTTTGAAATGGTAGAGTAACCCGGGGCAGTTGGTTCACCCATGGTTTGGGTGTTTGGTCGTCTTCGAAAAGCAATACCTGCATAACTGCCGGGACCTGATGTGGCAGGTCCAATAAGAACGACAACGGGCTTTGTTTCCAGTCCTTTTAGATTTTGAAGCTTAAGTTCCATGACTGCAAGGCTGTCAATATAAAGATTCGAATTTTTTATTTTCCAGGATTTATCTGTTCTTCCTTCACTGTTTAATTCTTTGAGGATGATACCATCACCTAATAAAGGGCTTAAGCCTGCAAGCAAGGCATGGGTGCTGCCCGCATTCATGAGTCTCAAATCAACAATGAGTCCTTTTGTGTTTTCAGGACTAAAGTGAATGATAGAATCGTAAATCATTTGGGCCATATGATTCGCCTCGTTTTTGTTGTGGATGTCCATTCCTTGAATCCTGATATATCCAAAGCGTTGCATAAATAGAGTCCGATACACCGGATTTGAAGATTTAAGACCTTGTTTCAGTAAATCAGCTCTGGCTTGTTGATCCAATTTATCAGGTGAAGGTATAAATTGATACTTTTTGCCCTTATAGCGAATCTGGCTCGTTGCATCTCCCAGGGATTTAAAAACGTCGACCAGGCATCCCAGACTATCTTCATCTGATTTACTTAATGCAAGTTTGACGGAAAACAGACTGTCAATAGAGGTCCAGTCAGTTGTCTTGGTATATGCAGATTGTTCTTTTATATAGCGAAATAAACTATCCGCAGCAACCGGAAGCTGGGCAGCAGTTTTACTACAGGGGAAAAGTAAATAAATTGAAATAAGCGGGATATAAAAAAGGCTGAATGACCTTCGTGCAATTGCTAAATGATTCATTGTATAAAGTTTGGGTGATGCAAAGTAAACTGAAAATGACTAGAATTGAATCCTGAAGATCGTCAAAGATTTCCTAATAACTTGGATGGCCAGACTTCTAGTGAGGCCCGTATTCTGGAAACACCACCCGTTGCTAACAGTTGGAATAAAGATTGATATGCATGTACCAAGGGTTGACCAAGGCAGAAAAATATTGCGCTTTTATTAGAACTTGATGATTTAAACTACAAGAGCGATTCAGGATTTGGCAACATGATTCAAGCTTTTTTGACAGGACACAGCTTCAAACTAACCCCGGATCATGGCAATGTAGCGACATAAAACCTGTTTTAAAATTGCAGAAATTCATTTAAGGGCCTTTAAAAGAGGCACTTTCCCATTAGACATTTCAACTATCTTTGTGGCTTAATCCCTTGTATGCAACATTTAAGTGAACAGGAGATCCTGCGAAGGAACTCATTATCTGAAATAAGAAAAATGGGCATCGACCCATTTCCCCCGGAGGCATTTGAAGTAAATACAAACTCCATCGAAATAAAAAGCGAGTTTGAAACCCATCCAGAGAAATTTAATCAGGTTTCTATTGCGGGACGTCTCATGATGGTTCGTGATATGGGTAAGGCTTGCTTTGCAGAACTCCAGGATCACAAGGGTAAAATTCAATTGTATATTAAACGGGATGAAATCTGCCCCGGTGAAAACAAAGAGTTGTATGATCTGCTTTTTAAAAAGTATATCGACATCGGTGATCTGCTGGGAATTAAAGGATATGTTTTCCGTACAAAAATGGGTGAGATTTCTATTCATGTCTCCGAATTAAAACTTCTTTCAAAATCGCTACATCCCTTGCCTGTCGTTAAGGTGGATGCAGATGGGAATACACACGATGCATTTACGGATCCTGAACAACGATACAGGCACCGCTATGTGGATTTGATTGTAAACCCTCAGTATAGGGATGTTTTTATTAAGAGAAGTCAATTGATCCAGGAAATGCGCAATTATTTCAACGCGCAGGGATGGATCGAAGTGGAGACACCTGTACTTCAAAGTATACATGGAGGAGCAGCTGCGCGGCCTTTCAAAACACACCATAATGCATTAGACATTCCACTCTTTTTGCGCATTGCAAATGAATTGTACCTCAAGCGTCTTATCGTAGGTGGATTTGATGGAGTGTATGAATTTGGAAAGATGTTTCGCAATGAAGGGATGGACCGGACGCATAACCCGGAATTTACATCTATGGAAATTTACATAGCTTACAAAGATTATGTATGGATGATGGAGATGGTGGAAACCATGCTGGAAGAGGTAGTTGCCAAGGTGTCGGGCTCTACAAAAGTCGAAATAGCAGGAAGGGAAATAGATTTTAAAAAGCCCTATCGCCGCCTGACAATGTATGATTCCATTAAGGAATATGCCGGATTTGATGTGGAAGGGAAAAGCGAAACTGAACTGCGAACTTTCTGCAAGTCAAAGAATATTGAGATCGATGCATCCATGGGAGTCGGAAAGCTTATTGATTCAATATTCAGCGAATGTGTCGAGCATCATCTGATTCAGCCTACGTACATTATGGACTACCCATTGGAGATGACGCCACTTGCAAAAAAGCATCGATCAAAGCCAGGTTTAGTAGAGCGTTTTGAGCTCTATGTAAACTGTAAGGAAATTGCCAATGCCTATACGGAATTAAACGATCCTGTTGATCAGCGGGAGAGATTTGAAGAACAATTGTTACTGGCGGCAAGGGGTGATGAGGAGGCTATGGTCATGGATGAGGATTTTTTATTGTCTTTGGAGTATGGGATGCCTCCCACATCTGGGTTGGGGATTGGCATCGATCGTTTAACAATGGTAATTACAGGTCAGGAGGCAATTCAGGAAGTCTTGCTGTTTCCACAAATGAAGCCTTTAAAATCCTGATTTGATGGGCGAATATTATTAAGCTAGTATTCTTGCATTAGCTATGGATTTTAACCATCGAATCCATTGAGTTTTTTTGTTGCAGACTTTGAAGTTTTTTTTATACGTACTTGCGCCTCTTTAGGGTAAATGCGCAATTACATCCAGATTACCAGAAACTTTTTGATCAATTTGGACCCGGATTTCTGCATCAATTGGCAGAAAAAGATCGACCCTTGATCCAAATTTTATGAATCCAAAATCAGTTCCCTGTGAACAAGTATCTCCTTCCTTGGCATAGGTGCAAATTCGACGGGCTAAAGCTCCCGCGATTTGCCGTAGCAAAACCTGCCTGCCATCGGATCGTTCAATGACGACCGTGCTTCGTTCGTTTTCGGTAGAGGATTTAGGATGCCATGCAACCAGAAATTTACCGGGATGATATTTTGAATAAATTACTTTTCCACTGAAGGGATACCTGTTGGAATGAACATTTAACGGATTCATGAAAACGCTGACCATTTTGCGTTGATCTTTAAAAAATTCACTTTCAACACAATTTTCAATCACTACAATTTTTCCATCTGCAGGTGCATATATTAAATGGTTGTCTTGAATGGGAATGGGACGTGGAGGATTCCTAAAAAAATTTACTACAAGCAAATAAAAAACGCCATAAAGTAATGTTATCGGCCAAAAAATGGAGGTTTCCATTTTTTGTAATATGCCGATAAGTAAAATGTATACGATCAGCAAACCAAATACCCACGTGCGCCCTTCTTTATGAATAAACATCTATTAAAAATTTAGAACAAAAATACCTATTACAAGAATGAAAAAAAAGCTGTCAAATCGATCTAGGAACCCTCCATGCCCCGGCAAGATTTGGCCGCTGTCTTTAATTCCCTTTAATCTTTTTAAACGGGATTCGTACAAATCGCCCAGTGTGCCAGAGCCCCAAACGAAAGCTCCAAGGATTATAGTTTTTGTGAATGAAAAACCCTCAATAGGAAGCAAAAAAGGAAGGCAATAACTGAGGATTATTGCCGCCGCCAGTCCGCATAAAGCCCCTTCAATGGTCTTTTTGGGCGATATTTTTGGTGCAAGAAAATGCTTGCCGATGAGGCGGCCCCCAAAATAAGCGAATACGTCATTTGACCAATTGAGGATGATTAATCCAAGCAAAAGCCACCGGTGCGCTTCAAAATTATTATGTAGGTAACTCATTGCGAGGAGGACCGGTATGTGAATATAAAATATTCCACAATGCCACCCTGTGCCGTAAGCCGATTCTTTTTGGAGTATAACGGAAGGGAACGCAAACATCAGTAAAACAAGAATACTGGGAAACAGCAGTCGTTCATAGTGTAGTGTAATTTCCGGGCTTAATACATTCAAGGGGATAGCAATCAGGCAAATTACACAAAGTAATGTAAAACAGAAAAATATCAGCGCGGGCAGTTGGCCTGATGGCTTGGTAAAATGTATATACCATTCATAAGAAGATCCTACTGCTATGAGCAGGAATAAAATGGAAGCAGTCCATTCTGAAAATAGAATGCTTCCGATCATGAATAGACCCAAAATGAGACCTGTTATACTACGCTTGATCATGCCTTGTAAGCAGTGTTTTTTGATGAAATAACCATATAGGGTACATGCTAGCAAGAGTGCTGCATGCAACCATGAAAAGATTAGGCATTTTAGGATGATCCAATAGTTCGTCTAGCTGGGCCCCTTTGGCTATATAAATTGCAAAAAGTTGGCCGGCGTTGTTGAGAAAATGAATCAGAATGGAATACCATAAATTGGCCGTCCTGAAATAAAAATATCCTAACAGCAATCCCAACAAAAGTCTCGGGATAAATCCAAGGAACTGCATATGAACCGTAGAGAAGATGACAGAACTTATCACGATGCCCCATATTGCGCTACCTGTTGCCCGCTGCATCAAGTTTTGAAGCACTCCGCGGAAGGCTATTTCTTCTGCCAGTGCAGGAATTACGGCAATTATTAAAAGGGCAAGCAAAAAATCTGTGGGGCTGTCGAAAACAAGAAATTGCCTCATCAGGTCTGTCATTCGATCTTCCGAGTCGTAAACCCAATCGGGAAATGGGATCATGTGATTTATAAAACTTGACAAGCCCACCAATGGAATGCTGAACAGCAATATCAATGTACACTGAAAGGCTAGTGCCAGGTTTAGATCCGGATTTCGCTTTATAGAGCCTAGTGCCGGACATACACGAAAAAGGATAAATGAAGGTAAAATCAGCGAAAATATCTGAGCAATCATTTGCTGAATGAGCAATTCATGCCTGCCTAATACTGAAATTGCCTGATCCAGATTTGTAATTCCTTCTTCAAGACGTGAACTTATAAGCAACTGAAGGAGGAGCACCAGATTACTTAAAAGCAGGCCTCCCAGCACCATGCCAACAAAAAATAAAAGACAAACCAACGTACTTTTGAACATAAAATTCAGGCCACTATGCATACCCGACTAAGCGTAAATATCAATAAAATTGCGTTAATACGAAATTCAAGAGGGGGCAATCTACCCAATTTGTTGAAAGTTGCTCTTGATTGTGAGGAATTTGGAGCCGAAGGAATAACGGTTCACCCAAGACCGGACCAAAGGCATATACGTTACGATGATATCCCTCAATTAAAATCCGTTCTAAGTACTGAGTTCAACATAGAAGGTTATCCTTCCGGCGAATTTATGGAGCTGGTTTTACGCAATTTGCCGCATCAGGTGACATTGGTTCCGGATCCTCCTGATGTATTGACATCAAATTCGGGATGGAAGCCAAAATTGAATCAGGACATACTTAAACCGGTAATTAATAAATTGAAAGAAAAAGGTATCCGTGTGTCCTTGTTTCTCGATCCAGAGCCGGAATTCGTCTATCAAGCGGCAGAACTAGGGGCAGATCGCGTTGAATTGTACACAGGTCTTTATGCGCATCGTTATCCTAATAATCCCCTGGAAGCAATTGAAATGCATTTGAAGTCCGCTCAGGAGGCCCTTTCCTGTGGGCTTGGACTTAATGCAGGCCATGACCTGAATCTGGAGAACCTTAAATTTTATAAGTCTCAGATTTCCAATTTAATGGAGGTTTCCATCGGACACGCATTGGTTTGCGATGCACTGTATTATGGCCTTTCAAATGTGATTCCTATGTACAAACGCTTATTGCAAAGCTGAGTAAAATGCCTGTGCACAGTGCTAATTTGGATGCCATACGACTTTTATTTTTCTTAATTAAAAATTAACCAAAAATTAGTAGAATTTCTAAAGGGCACTATCTTTGAGAGTTAACAAAACATTAAGCTTAAAAAAACTTACCAGATTATGAAGAAAGTTCTATTCGTTTTTCTGGCTCTGTTTGCAGTAGTGCAACTAGCAGAAGCTCAGAGAGTTGTAAAAGGAACGGTCACGGACAAGAAAGGCGACCCGGTCATCGGAGCCAATGTTGTGGCCAAGGGTACCAACGTAGGTACCATTACAGATGTGAATGGAGCATATTCCTTGAATGTGCCCTCCGGAGTTTCCACAATTGTGGTGAGCTACACCGGTTACAATTCGCAGGAAATTGCTTTGGGCGCCAGTAACATGGTGGATGTTTCGCTTGAAGAAGGTGTCCTGCTGGAAGAAACAGTCATTTCGGCTTTGGGTGTAAAGCGGAACAAAAGCGATGTCGTTTATGGTAACCAGTCTGTAAATGCAGATGAACTGAATACCGTTACTTCTCGCAGCGTTCTGAATTCTTTGCAGGGAAAGGTGGCAGGCGTTAAAATCGCTTCAGCTTCCGGTGCTGTGGGTGCTTCTACCCGTATCGTTTTGCGTGGAGAAACTTCACTTACACAAGGAAACAATGCCCTCATCGTAGTTGATGGTGTACCCGTCAATAACTCCAACTCATCAGGTGGCGGTGGCACAGGCAAAGATGGCGACAGAGACAATTATGTTGACTTTGGTAACCGTGCAAATGACATCAATCCGGATGATATTGAAAATGTTACCGTATTAAAAGGTCCTGCGGCTACCACTCTTTATGGTTCGCGCGGGGGTTCTGGTGTCATCCTTATTACCACAAAGAAAGGTAAGTACAATGCAAAACCTACTGTAACCTTCAATACTTCTCTTAGCGCTGAGCGCGTGAACCTAATCATGAAACAACAACAGAAATTTGGTTCCGGATATGCATCCTGCGGCGGTTGCGGTGGCGGAATTGATATTTTTATGGGAGAAAACTTTGCATGGGGAGCTCAATTGGATGGGCGCCTTCTTCCATGGACTGCAGTTCCTGCAGATGAGCACGGAGATCTATTGCCTTTGACCAATGGTCGCATCGAGCAGTTGAGCCGTCCATACAGCGCTGTTGAAGATAACCTTCAAAACTTTTTTGACATCGGTTCCACCCTCCGCAATAGCATTTCTGTTTCCGGTGGATCCGAAAATTTGAACTATTTCTTATCCTATACCAATTTTGACAACAATGGTGTTGTGCCTCATACTTTCTTGAATAAGCACAATTTCCTGGTTAATCTTGGAACTCGTTTTTCTGAAAAGTTCAGCGCAAGTTTCAATTTTAACTATGCGAAGTCAGATCAAAGAGGCGCTACGGAAGGTGGTTATCCATTTGGATATTCATCAGGTACTCCCGCCTATGGTTTTGCACTCCAAACACCTCCGAATATTCCATTCCATGAATTGAGAGATTACAATAGTCCTTATCATGATTTCAGAGGATTTTATGGTCAATACTCTATCAACCCCTATTATATTCTGGATAACCAGGTAGTTAAAAACAATGTGGATAATATTTTGTCCAGTTTTTCATTGAACTACAAAATTTCTGATCACCTTTCTTTGACGGGTAAGATTAGTACAAACTTCTTTATCAGTACCGTTACGGAGAATAATCCAAAATTCCGTTACGAAAGAGCCCTTTCATATTCAGATGGAGAACTCAGTGACTTCAACAGTGCACGAGAAAGCTTTAGCCTGGGTTCATATAAGGAAGCCTCTACAAGGAATACAGATATCATTTATGACTTGTTTGCAACCTATAATACAAATTTAGGTTCCGACTTCAAATGGACTTTGACAGGTGGATTCAACTCTATTGATCAGGCAACTCGCAGAGTTGCAGGTACTACAGTTGGAGGATTGGTCATTCCTGGATTTTATGACTTGAGCAATTCTGCCCAAACACCTATTTCTGCGACCTTGTCTTCAAAATATAGACTGTTTGGTGCAATCTTGAATACACAACTCGGCTTTAGAAATTACCTCTTTGCGGAATACTCAGCAAGAAATGACTGGTCTTCAACACTGCCAAAAGGAAGCAATGACTTCTTTTATCAGGGAGGAGGAATTTCTTTTGTGCCTTCAAGTTTGCCAAATTGGAATTCAAACACAATTTCCTATTTGAAATTCCGTGCTGGCCTTGGATCATCTGGAAAAGATGCTCCTCTCTACAGATTGGAGAGCTACTATAGTCTGAACCCAACTATTCTGGACTGGGGTGATGATTATAAAGTTTTATTCCCATTTGGTGATGTTGCAGGTGCACAACGTCTGAATCGCATCGGTAATCCAAACCTCAAACCTGAATTGTCTGTGACAACAGAAGCAGGTGTCGACATTGGTTTATTTGATGACCGTGTTACTATTGAATACACATATTACATCGTAAATTCAAAGAATCAGATCGTCGACGTAAATATTCCATGGTCAACGGGTTTCTCCATTGTACCTCAAAATATTGGCCGCATGGAGAATAAGGGACATGAACTTTCACTCAGACTGACACCTGTTAAAACAGAGAACTTTGATTGGAAAGTTTTTGGAACATGGTCAAAGAATAAAAATATCGTAAAAACTATTCTGGATAATGGAGTAGAAGGAGATGAGCTGAATATCTATACCGGGTTGGTCCATTTTGCAGGTCACGGTTCATTGAATCTTGTAGCTGCAGAAGGTCAGCCATTTGGTACTTACAAAGGAACAGGATTCGTTTATGACGATCAAGGGCATATTGTCGTTGACGGAGTGGGCAATCCAGTTAGAAGTGCAGAATCCAAGTATATTGGATCTTATCAACCTGATTTCCTCTACAGCATCGGTTCAGATTTTAGATTCCGCAACTTTAATTTGCATATTCTCCTAGATGGCCGCAAAGGGGGTTTGTTTTATTCAGGAACCCGTTTGAGCACAGAGTTTAACGGAACTGCAAGCAGTACAGTGATAGATGGCAAACGCGAAAATTTTGTTGTACCCAATAGTGTGGTTTCTGAAAATGGAACATACGTTACGAATACACAGGAGACAAGCGTTTACTCTTATTTCAGAGGATTGCCTGCAGAACACTATCTCATTGATGCAACCTATTTGAAATTGCGTGAAATCAGCCTTAGCTACAATCTTCCTAATGAGATCCTGGGAGTTAAAGGATTCAAAGATGTAACTATTGGAGTATTTGCAAAGAATCTGAAATATTGGGTTGCTAAAGACAACACTTTTGCTGATCCTGAAGTGGGTGGCGTTGGAGCATCATCTGATGCAGTAGGTATCGAAACATCTACTACGCCATCTTCTGCCAGTTATGGCGCTGAACTCAGATTTAAGTTTTAACTTTTAAAAATTAATTGAACATGAAATTATTTTCTTTAATAGGACTGTTGTTGTTTGGGATGCTGTTTTTTACAGCATGCGAGGACTATCTGGATGTCAATTCGGATCCGAATCGTTCTACAACATCGAGGATAGATTTGCAATTATCTTCCGCCCAACTTTATATCGGCAATGCTGTGGGTGATCGCATAACCTATGCAACCCAGGTGTGGTGCCAATATTATTCCGGAGGACCTGGTGTCGCTCTTGGTGATCCTGATCAGCATAAATTGTCCTCTTCAGAGTGCAATCAGCTTTTTAGAGATCTCTATCGCAGCATGAGTAACCTGAATTATATACTAAATAGTACAAATGAGAAGAATTATCAGGGAATCGCTAAATTGATCCAGGCATATAACTTTTCAATTTGTACAGATCTCATGGGAGATATTCCTTTTAATGAAGCATTGAAAGGAGATATCTCAGAAGGTTCTGTTTTGAATCCTTCATACGATGACGCGAAGACGGTTGTCTATCCTGGAATTGAAAAACTCATTACAGATGGGATCGGATTGTTGGATGCAGTTGGTTTTACGCATCCGGGAGCAGATGATCTCATTTACGGAGGAGACTTGGAAAAATGGAAAAAATTTGGAAATACCTTGTTGCTGAAATTGTATTTGAGACAGGGTGATGAAGGCAAAGCAAAGGCAGCGGCATTATTCCAATCTGCAGATCAGTTTATTATAGCAAATGACGATATTGCAAAAATCAACTACCTCGGTGGTTCTACCGCAAGCAATCCTTTCTGGACTGAAGCAAAGAGTTCCGCTCTAGGAAATTACTTCGTAGGAACAACTACTTCGATTGATCATTTGCTGCAAACACAAGATCCACGCGTTGATTATTTTTATAATAAGGCTGGAAACGGTTTACATATAGGTCTTAAGCCTGGAGATATCCAAAACTCTCCACCTTCAGCAGACTACTCTAAACCGAATGGTGCCAAATTGGCAAATGGTGGTGTTATTTTTAGCCCGACTGCTCCGGTAATTCTTGTTTCTTCCTGGGAAGGTAACTTATTGCTGGCGGAAGCGGTATCCAGAGGCTGGATCAGTGGCGATGCAAAAGCTTATTACGATGCAGGTGTAAAGGCAAGTTGTGCCTATCTCGGCGTTGATGCAGCAGCTTGCGACACCTATCTGGCTGGCCCCGGGGCTTTTGACGCGGCCAATCAAATAAAATCCATTGCGATTCAAAAATGGGTGTGTATGAATGGTTTGCAATCCATCGAATCATGGATTGAAACGAGAAGATTTGATAATGCCACAAATCCTATTTTCAGCTCTCAGGGTGGTCTGTTTAAAACCCCAACCTTGAATTCACTTGGTGGGAATACCTTTCCTTCTATTCTGCCTTATCCTGAAAGTGAGGAGAGCCTGAATAGCAGTTTTCCGGGCCAACATAGCCTCACAAGTAAAGTATTTTGGGACAAGTAAAAAATCAATGCAATGAAAAAATCAATAGTATATTTTATATTCTTTGCGCTGGGGGGTGGTCTGTTTTTAAGTTCCTGCGATAAAGCAGAAGAAATAAAATCAACCCCAACGCCGACTTCCATCCCAATTGTAATTGAACAGTTGGTACAGGCTAGCTATGTATATGGCTTTGGCCAAACATCAGTATATAAAGACATTCCGGACATTGTCGCGATTGCCGTTGATAGTTTAGTGGGATTTGAAGGAGGGCATGGTGGCAAAACGGGATTCGACACAGTCGAAATTCGTAAATCAGATGTGGTTGCCTGGCCTGATACGGTTGCTGTAGGCGGATATAGTATAAGCTTTCAGAAATTCAATAAAGCTGCCTACAAAGCTGTTGTGGGTACCAATATCGTAATTGCCGGTCCTATTCCGAATCCGGGCCCCACAGACTTGGAAGGCACCTACAAACGGACGAGCAATGGTGTTTTAATTGAACTGAGAAGAGTGTTTAAGGGAGTTTATGTCATTGATAACCCCGGGGGAGCAGGTGTTCCTCCATTCCCTTATTTGCTTTACAATTACGATGATGGTGGAAAGGACAAACTTGTTTTCCCTATCCAACCAAATCCTTGCGCGGGTGGTCTTCAGTTAGTTGGGGAAACTTCTCCGAATGGTTTGTCCAGTAAAAATTATACGGACAACTATCCTCCGTTGATCATTGCCACATCCCCATTGACTCTTCGTTGGAAAATTTTTGAATTTCCTTCTCCAAGTCCCAGTTCTGTTCACACTGGGGCAGCCCTTTGCCAGTGGGGGCTTGGCGTTCGAACTTTTGAGAAGCAATAATATTTGTTGATACGATTAAAAAAAGGGTTCCAATTTGGAGCCCTTTTTTATTTTCCGATGTCTAAGGCTTCTAATCCTTGGCGTTTCAGGATCATTCAAAATTGCCTTTTCTAAAGACCCATAGAGGCTTTTGGTTGTAAATAAAAAAATTAGCTACCCAATTTAAAAGATCTGCTATCTTTGCAGTCCAAATTTTATGTCTCTATGCTTATAATCGATGTAAAGGAAATGGAATCCATCGACCGGGCTCTCAAAAAATACAAAAAGAAATTTGAGCAGTCACAAACTTTGCGCCAGCTTCGCAAGCGCAAGCATTTTACCAAGCCATCTGTCGAAAGGAGGTCCGAAGTCCTTAAAGCGGTGTACCGTCAGGAATATATCGCCAAAAACGCATAATATTTTATTGTAATATTTAAAAAGATTAGAATCTGCTACTTAGCTTTGCTGATAGATGGATTCGTTATCTCTTTTTCAGTCTTACCTGCAATTTGAGCGCAGGTATTCTTTACATTCCGTTGAAGCCTATTTGCGGGATGTGAGGCAGTTTCAACAATTTTTATCCCTTACTTTTCAGATTGAAGATCTCTGTGATGCATCGTCTATGCATGTGCGTTCATGGTTGGCATCAATGAGTGAAAAGAGCATTGAAGCCCGTACCCTAAGGCGTAAATTATCCTCCCTGAGCAGTTTTTTTAGAATGATAAAAAAAAGGGGAGGGCTTGAGAAAAATCCTCTTTCAAAGATCAGTACTCCAAAAATGAAAAAAAGGCTGCCTGGTACTTTAAGGGAGTCCGATATGAGTGATATCCATGAAGAAGTGGAGGTAGAGGAATCCTATGACAAATACCTTGAGTTATTAGTTGTTAGAACGCTTTATGAACTGGGACTCCGGAGATCGGAGCTTATCGAGTTAAAATGCCTTGATGTCGATTTGCAGCATCAGGCTTTAAAGGTGATGGGAAAGGGCGGTAAGGAGAGAATTATCCCTTTTGGAAAAGAACTGAAACTGAAATTCATCCGTTATATAGAAATACGGGATACAGTGAAGAGTAAAGATTCAAATTATTTTTTTCTACTCGGAAACGGAAAAAAGCTCTATCCTAAAAAGCTGTACCTGATGGTTCGTAATTGGCTGCAATACAGGACAAGTTTAACTTCAAAAGGACCCCACGTATTAAGGCATTCTTTTGCCACTCATCTTGCCGACAGAGGGGCTGACATAAATGCGATAAAGACCCTTTTAGGGCATTCCAATCTTTCTGCAACCCAAATATATATGCACAATTCAGTTGAGCAACAGAAAAAGGCATACCAGCAATGTCACCCAAGGGCTATATCCTCAAAGACAATTACCTGATGTTAATTCGTTTGATAATTATAAATTCACATGAATATGAAATCCAGAATTCAATCCATTCATTTTGACGCTGATTCCAAACTATTGGATCTTATAGAAGATAAGTTAGATAAGTTTATTCAGACCTTTGGCCAGGAACCCGTTGACGCCAAGGTGATCCTGAAACTTGAAAAAACCAATAAAGTGCAGGATAAAATAGTCGAATTGATAGTGACTCTTCCCGGCAACCAACTGGTCGCAAAAAGTACGTCCAAATCCTTTGAAGAGGCATTAAAAAGTTCCCTTGACAACTTAAAGGCTCAATGGATTAAGTCCAAGGAAAAGCTGCAAAATAAGCATGGATAAGCGTATGCGGATTCTTCGTTTCCGCAAATTGTTAATTTACAGGCATTTATGTGCTGCGTTGCCAATTAACAATTACTTCGATTTTTTTTAAAGCCATTATTTCAAATAGTTATATCTTTGCAATCTCTTTTTTTAGGGGTATAATCGTATGTCCTTAACAAAACAGAAGCCAGTGTAGCTCAGTTGGTAGAGCAGCTGACTTGTAATCAGCTGGTCGGGGGTTCGAGTCCGTCCACTGGCTCGGAAAATTTGAAGGGGGTGCGCCGGAGTGGGAGAGCCGGGCCAGACTGTAAATCTGGTGTCTATGACTGAATGGGTTCGAATCCAATCACCCCCACAAATTCTGTTTCACTGCCTTAAGGAAGGTGGTACATGCAGGATGGTTTTCCGGAGTCCGGGGCTTTTGAATGAAATTGCGAACAATCAGATTCGTATTGAATCAAAAGCTTTCTACACTTTTTGATTAGAATGTATTGAGAGAGGATAACGATCCGATCTAAATGATAAAAAAAATTGGAAATCATTCAAACCCACACTCACACTCACACTCACACTCATGCAGAATTGCGGGAGTAGCTCAGTTGGTAGAGCATTAGCCTTCCAAGCTAAGGGTCGCGGGTTCGAGCCTCGTCTCCCGCTCTAATTTTTAATGAAGGGTTTTACCTGATTTTGGGTACAAGATCCATAAGGTAGATTTCCTGATTTTGTAATTCAAAGGCTGAACTCCAAAAGTGGATTCAATCTGAGAGGGATCTGTTTTTAACCCTCCCAAAACCTGCCAATGTAGCTCAGGGGTAGAGCACTTCCATGGTAAGGAAGGGGTCAAGGGTTCAATTCCCTTCATTGGCTCAATAGATATCAAATCATCAAATATTAAATTGTATAAAATAGTCACCAATGGCAAAGGAAACATTCAACCGTTCGAAACCGCACGTCAACATCGGAACAATCGGTCACGTTGACCACGGTAAAACCACTTTGACATCAGCAATTACCATGGTATTGGCTGAGAAAGGTCTGGCACAAAAGAAAGACTACGATTCTATCGACAATGCGCCCGAAGAGAAGGAAAGAGGTATTACAATTAACACTGCACACGTAGAGTACGAAACAGTAAACAGACACTATGCACACGTGGACTGTCCTGGTCACGCGGATTATGTGAAGAACATGGTTACGGGTGCGGCTCAAATGGATGGTGCTATTTTGGTTGTTGCAGCTACAGATGGTCCTATGCCTCAAACTCGTGAGCACATCCTTCTTGCTCGTCAGGTAGGTGTACCAAAAATCGTTGTTTTCATGAATAAGGTTGACCTCGTTGACGATCCGGAAATGTTGGACCTGGTTGAAATGGAAGTTCGCGAACTGCTTAGCAAATATCAGTTCGACGGAGATAACGCTTCCATTATCAAAGGTTCTGCTTTGAAAGCTTTGGAGGGAGAAGAAGGAGGAAAAAAGGCAATCATGGATCTTATGGAAGCCGTTGATAAGGATATCCCAGAGCCAGTTCGTCTTATAGATCAGCCTTTCCTTATGCCCGTTGAAGATGTTTTCTCTATCACTGGACGTGGTACGGTTGCAACAGGAAGAATTGAGCGTGGAGTTATAAAAGTTGGTGAAGGCGTTGAAATCATTGGTATGCAGGCTCCTGGTGAGAAAGCATTGACTTCTACTATTACAGGTGTTGAGATGTTCCGCAAACTTCTTGATCGCGGTGAAGCTGGGGATAATGCAGGTCTTCTCCTGAGGGGTATCGAAAAAGATGATATTCGTCGTGGTATGGTTATCTGCGCACCTGGTTCCGTGAAACCACATATGAAATTTAAATGCGAAGTGTACGTACTTTCAAAAGATGAAGGTGGCCGCCATACTCCATTTTTCAAAGGGTACAGACCTCAATTTTATTTCAGAACTACGGACGTTACAGGAGAGTGTCTATTGCCTGAAGGGGTAGAGATGGTGATGCCTGGAGATAATATTTCACTGGAAGTAAATCTGATCAATCCCATCGCTATGGAGAAAGGTCTGCGTTTCGCTATCCGTGAAGGTGGCCGTACCGTAGGTGCTGGTCAGGTAACTGAAATTTTGGATTAATAAATAATTCCTTAACGATTAATCGGGATTTCTCTGTTACACGGAGAAATCCTTTTTGGTCAAACGGGCATAGCTCAACTGGCAGAGCGACGGTCTCCAAAACCGTAGGCTGAGGGTTCAAGTCCTTCTGCCCGTGCAAACGAAATGAAGCGATGGATAAGTTCATGTTATATCTTAAAGAAAGTTATCACGAGTTGATGGAAAGGGTTTCCTGGCCAACAAAGGAAAACCTGGTGGACAGCGCAAAAGTGGTTGTCTTTTCAGCATTGTTGCTTTCTGTGCTCGTTTTCGTGATGGATTTTGTAGTGAACCAGCTACTCAAGTTTGTTTACAGTATCTAAATCCACCAAATGAGCGAGGAAAAAAGGTGGTATTCATTGCGAGTCATCAGCGGAAAAGAGAAAAAGATCCGCGAAAGGCTTGAGTTGGAAGTAAACCGTTCCGGATGGTCAGAATTTATAACACAGGTTATTGTTCCTTCCGAAAAGGTCTATAAAATAAGGAATGGCAAAAAGGTAATCATGGAACGCAACATCCTTCCGGGTTATCTGTTAGTTGAGGCTATTCCTGCTAAATTGAGCGGGGAAATTGTCCAGCATATTACGAATATGCCGGATATCATTCATTTTCTGGGTAAAAACAATCCCATTCCGATGACGCAAACGGAAGCGAACAGGATGCTGGGAAAGGTAGACGAATCCCAGCAGGTGGGAGAAACGATGATTGAACCGTTCATTGTTGGCGAAACCGTAAAGATTATCGATGGGCCTTTCAATGACTTTGTTGGTGATATCAAAGAGGTCAATGAGGAAAAGAAAAAGTTGAAGGTTATCGTAAAAATATTCGGGCGTGGAACAGAGGTCGAATTAAATTTTATGCAAGTAGAAAAAACGAGTTAATAAAAATTCTATGGCAAAGGAAATTGAAGGTTTTATAAAGTTGCAGGTGAAGGGCGGACAAGCCAATCCTGCACCTCCTGTGGGCCCTGCATTGGGTTCCAAAGGGGTTAATATTATGGAATTTTGCAAACGCTTTAATGCGAAAACGCAGGATCAGCCGGGGAAACTATTGCCCGTTGTGATCACTTTGTTTAAAGATAAGTCTTTTGACTTTGTAGTAAAAACTCCTCCCGCTGCAATCCAATTGCTGGAGGCTGCAAAACTAAAAAGTGGATCACCTGAGCCAAACCGGAAGAAAGTAGGTTCCGTTTCTTGGGAGCAGGTGGAGACAATTGCAAAAGACAAAATGCAGGATCTGAATGCATTTACCCTGGAATCTGCCATGAAGATGGTAGCTGGTACTGCCCGTAGCATGGGTCTGACCGTCAGTGGAAATGCACCTTGGGCATAAAAATTATTTTTTCATAAGGGAGTTCCGCGAAGACCGGAGCGCTAAAACCTAAAACAATGGCAGATTTAACAAAAAAACGCAAAGCAGTTAACGACAAAGTCGATTCGAGAAAACTATACAATATCGATGAGGCTTGCACACTCGTGAAGGAAATCAACACGGCCAAATTTGATGCTTCGGTAGACCTTCACATCCGCCTTGGTGTAGATCCAAGAAAACCCGATCAGGCAATCAGAGGAACAGTCACATTGCCCAATGGTACAGGAAGAACCAAAAGGGTTTTGGTTTTATGTACTCCGGACAAGGAAGCTGAGGCTCGCGCAGCAGGCGCAGACCATGTGGGTCTCGATGAGTATATTCAAAAAATAGCTGCTGGATGGGCGGATATCGATATTATCATTGCCATGCCTACCGTGATGGCTCAATTGGGAAAAGTAGGTAAAATACTTGGTCCCCGCGGCTTAATGCCCAACCCAAAAACAGGAACGGTTACAATGGACCTTGCTGGTGCAGTTAATGATGTGAAGGGTGGAAAAATTGCATTTCGCGTAGATAAGTTTGGAATCATTCACAGTTCAATCGGACGTGTATCATTTTCTCCGGAAAAATTGAAGCAAAACAGTCTTGAACTAATTCATGCAATAGCAAAATTGAAACCTTCATCAGCAAAGGGTGCCTATTTTAAAACTATTTCAATGGCGTCCACAATGAGTCCAGGTATTAATATTGACACGAGAGTTGCCAATTAATTTGTTTACCCATTTCAACGAATTGAATCATGACACGAGAAGATAAAACTTTAGCAATACAGGATCTGAAAGAAAAGTTTTCAGCTGCACAGTTCTTTTATGTTGCAGATGCATCCACACTTACGGTTGAACAAATTAATAACTTCCGTAGAAAATGTTTTGACCAGGGAATCGAAATGAAAGTGGTTAAAAACACACTTGCCGTAAAGGCACTGAAAAGTTTGGAGGATGAAGGTTATGAAGAATTGTATACCGCATTCGAAGGTCCTTCGTCTGTGCTCTTTACATCAAATCCTTCTGCTCCTGCAAGGTTGATTAAGGAATTCCGCGATACATTCGACCGCCCGATTCTAAAAGCAGCCTTTATAGACAGAGCCGTCTTTTCCGGTGACGATCAACTGGATACTCTGGTTGCATTGAAATCAAAAGATGAATTGGTCGGTGAAATTATCATGATCCTGATGTCACCTGCTAAAAATGTAATCGGTGCACTGAATAGTGCCGGTCAGAAAATCGCCGGACTTGTCAAGACACTCGAAGAAAGGGCTAACGCCTGATGAAAATTGGCTTCCAAGTAGTAAACGCATATTTTGTTAACATTAGTAAAATTTTTAAATCATGGTTGATGTAAATGCTTTAGCAGATCAGCTGGTAAACCTTACCATTAAAGAGGTAAACGAATTGGCTTCTGTATTGAAGGATAAGTATGGCATTGAGCCTGCTGCTGCTGCAGTTGCAGTTGCTGCTGCTCCTGCTGGAGGTGGTGCTGCCCCTGCTGCGGAAAAAACGGAGTTTGATGTATTGCTGAAATCCGGTGGTGCCAACAAACTGAATGTCATTAAAGAAGTGAAAAACTTGCTGAATCTGGGTCTTAAAGAAGCAAAGGATCTGGTAGACGGAGCTCCTTCCGTGTTAAAGCAAGGTGTTTCTAAAGAGGAAGCAAACTCTCTGAAAGATACACTTACTGCTGCCGGTGCTGAAATCGAAGTAAAGTAATTTATTCTGGTTGATCACCGTATACCTTTGATCATAAAAGGGATACATATTCACTGGGCTTAGGTCATTAATTTAAATGACCTAAGCCTTTCATTGTTTGTTTGAAGTTGTCTAAGAACTATATAAAAATTTAAAAATGGCTCCTATCGAAAACACGACCCAATTGAGAACAAGACATAACTTCGGAAGAGCTCCTTTGCATGTTCCCTATCCTGACTTTTTGGAGATTCAACTGAAATCTTTCAAAGAGTTTTTTCAGCTGGAAACAACTCCGGATAAGAGAATAAATGAAGGTCTCTTTAAAGTATTCAAGGAGAATTTTCCGATCTCAGATGCGCGAAGCATCTTTGTGTTGGAGTTTCTCGATTACTATGTAGATCCACCCAGATACTCGATTGATGAGTGTGTTCAGAGGGGTTTGACATTTTCAGTACCTCTTAAAGCCAGACTGCGCCTTTCTTGTAACGATGAAGAACATGTCGACTTCAAAACGATTGAACAGGATGTGTTTTTAGGAAATATTCCTTACATGACTCCCAAAGGAACTTTCGTTATCAACGGTGCGGAACGGGTAGTGGTATCTCAGTTGCACAGATCACCAGGTGTGTTTTTTAGCCAGACCTATCATCCAAACGGGACGAAAATATTTTCTGCTCGTGTAATCCCATTTAAAGGCGCATGGATGGAGTTCGCCACAGATATCAATCTGGTCATGTATGCCTATATCGATCGCAAAAAGAAATTTCCTGTAACCACTCTATTGCGTGCTATTGGTTATACATCGGATAAGGATATTCTCAATTTATTTAATCTGTCTGAGGAAATAAAAACGACCTCAAAGGATTTGAAAAAAGCAATCGGCCGGAAACTTGCAGCAAGAGTTCTGCGCAGATGGACGGAGGACTTTGTCGATGAAGATACGGGTGAACTTGTATCTGTAGAAAGGAATGAAATCATACTCGAGAGAGATACGATCCTCGATGAGGAAAATATAAAACTCATTTCTGAAGCTAACGTTGATACGGTAATTCTTCAGCGCGATGATATTACTGAAGATTATTCCATCATTTACAATACACTTCAGAAAGACCCTTCCAGCTCTGAAATGGAAGCCGTTATTCATATATACCGCCAATTGCGGGGATCTGATCCACCGGATGACGATACCGCTCGCGGGATAATTGACAAGTTGTTCTTTTCAGATAAACGCTATAATCTGGGTGAAGTCGGCCGTTATAAAATTAACAAAAAGCTGAACCTGAATACATCTGACGAAACACTAGTTTTGACAAAAGAGGATATAACCGAAATTGTCAAATATCTGATTTCGCTTATCAATCAAAGGGCAGAGCTCGATGACATTGACCACCTAAGTAACAGAAGGGTCAGGACGGTTGGCGAACAGTTGTATGCCCAATTTGGAGTGGGATTGGCAAGAATGGCGCGGACAATTCGCGAGCGAATGAACGTTAGGGATAATGAAGTGTTCACACCTATTGATCTGATAAATGCTCGTACACTTTCCTCAGTCATCAATTCATTTTTTGGTACAAGCCAGCTTTCCCAGTTTCTGGATCAGACCAATCCATTGTCTGAAATTACTCACAAGCGAAGAATATCGGCTTTGGGACCTGGAGGTCTTTCCCGGGAACGAGCAGGATTCGAGGTTAGGGACGTGCATTATTCGCACTATGGAAGGCTATGTACAATTGAGACACCTGAAGGCCCGAATATTGGATTGATCAGTACCTTGTGTGTCCATGCTAAAATCAACAGCATGGGATTTTTAGAAACGCCTTACTGGAAGGTGGACTCTGGAAAGGTTAGCGTCAAGGGTGGAATACAATATCTGTCTGCAGAAGAAGAAGATTATGCAAAAATTGCCCAGGCAAACGTTCCTATCGATAAAAAAGGTGAGTTCCAACTTGTAAAAGTTAAAAGCCGTGAACATGGGGAGTTTCCGGTTTTGGATAAAGATGATTTGAACTTTATGGACGTTGCTCCCAATCAGATTGTCGGGGTTTCTGCTTCATTAATTCCATTCCTGGAAAATGATGATGCAAACCGTGCTTTGATGGGTTCTAACATGCAACGTCAGGCTGTTCCGCTTATTCGTCCCCATGCACCCATTGTAGGAACAGGTCTTGAAGGCAAAGTGGCTCATGACTCCCGGATGCTAATCACCGCAGAAGGAGAAGGCGTGGTAGAATATGCCGATGCAACAAAAATTGTAATTCGCTATGACAGGAATCAGGAAGAAAACCTGGTTTCATTCGAAGAAAATTTGAAAGAATATTCTTTGACAAAATTTGCTAGGACAAATCAGGCGACTTGTATTAATCTGAAACCTTTGGTTAAGAAAGGTCAGCGTGTTGTTGTGGGAACAATCCTGTCTGAAGGTTATGCTACTGAAAGCGGAGAGCTGGCACTTGGACAAAACCTTCAAGTTGCCTTTATGCCATGGAAAGGCTACAATTTTGAGGATGCCATCGTGATCTCTGAACGCGTTATTCAGGAGGACATCTTCACATCTATTCATATCGAGAGTTTTGAACTTGAAGTCAGGGACACCAAACTGGGCGAGGAAGAACTAACAAATGATATTCCTAACGTTAGTGAGGAAGCTACAAAGGATCTGGATGAAAATGGAATCATCAGGATTGGGGCCAATGTCGAAGAGGGAGATATACTTATTGGTAAGATCACCCCTAAGGGCGAAACAGATCCTACACCGGAAGAAAAACTTCTTAGAGCCATTTTCGGTGACAAGGCTGGTGATGTAAAAGATGCATCCCTAAAGGTTCCGCCGTCTATTGAAGGTGTCGTGATTGACAAACAGTTGTATGCCCGGGCAAAAAAGGATAAATTCCAAAAAGTTCAGGAAAAGGACCTCTTGACGCGTCTTGATGATAAGCATGCGGTTGCCCTCAATGAATTGAAGACGATCCTCATTGATAAACTTCTGAAGATTGTGAAGGATCAGGTTTCTTCGGGCGTGAAGAGTATATATGGCGAAGAACTGATCGCAAAAGGCAGTAAGTACACCAATGCATTATTGAAAAAGATTGACTACACAAAAGTTGATTATTTCAATTGGACCAAGGATACGGAAAAGAACGAATTGATTACACGCCTTCTTCACAATTACAATATCAAGGTAAACGAGGAAGTTGGAAAATACAAGCGTGAAAAATTTAATATAAGCATTGGAGACGAATTGCCTACCGGAGTACTGAAGTTGGCTAAAGTGTATATCGCTAAAAAGCGGAAGCTGAAAGTGGGAGATAAGCTTGCAGGCCGTCACGGTAACAAGGGTATTGTGTCCAGAATTGTTCGCGTAGAGGATATGCCATTTCTGGAAGATGGTACTCCTGTGGATATCGTTCTTAATCCACTCGGCGTACCTTCAAGGATGAACCTGGGTCAGATTTTTGAAACTGTTCTGGGATGGGCAGGACGTCGTTTGGGATTGCATTACGCGACTCCGATTTTTGACGGAGCAACCATTCATGATATTGAAGACCAAATTCGTCAGGCTGATCTTCCTCAATATGGACAATCCTATCTAACGGATGGTGAGACGGGTGACCGCTTTCATCAGCAAGCTACCGTTGGGGTAATCTACATGTTGAAGCTTTCTCACATGGTTGACGATAAAATGCACGCACGTTCAATCGGTCCTTACTCCCTGATTACGCAACAACCTCTTGGTGGTAAGGCACAGTTTGGTGGTCAGCGATTTGGAGAGATGGAGGTTTGGGCACTCGAAGCATTCGGTGCATCAAATATTCTAAGGGAACTCTTGACAATCAAATCAGATGACATTATTGGTCGTGCAAAAACATATGAGGCTATTGTCAAGGGAGACAACTTGCCGGAACCTAATATTCCTGAATCATTTAATGTATTGATTCATGAATTGCGTGGATTGTGCCTGGATGTAAAATTTGAATAACCGCCACAACTTAAATAAATATGTCACTTAGAAATAAAACTGTTAAACAAGATCAGGAATTCGATAAAATCACGATCAGCTTAAGCTCTCCGGATGATATTTTAGAACGTTCTTTTGGAGAGGTATTAAAGCCTGAGACGATTAATTACCGTTCCTATAAGCCAGAACGCGACGGATTGTTCTGCGAACGCATCTTTGGTCCCGTAAAGGATTATGAATGCTATTGCGGTAAATACAAAAGGATCCGATATAGAGGTATCGTGTGTGACCGATGCGGTGTTGAAGTTACTGAGAAAAAGGTTCGTCGTGAGCGCATGGGGCATATCAAACTGGTTGTTCCTGTTGTTCATATTTGGTTTTTCAAGTCACTGCCAAATAAAATCGGTTACCTGCTTGGATTGTCTTCTAAGAAACTCGAATCGATCATTTATTATGAAAGGTTCGTAGTCATACAACCTGGTGTTGCTGCGGGTAACGGTTCTTCTTACCTCGACTTGCTAACTGAAGAGGAATATTTCGAAGTTCTTGATTCACTGCCAAAGGAAAATCAATTACTTGATGATAAGGATCCCAATAAGTTTGTTGCTAAAATGGGAGCTGAAGCCGTTTTTGATTTGTTGACTCGCATCAATCTGGATGACCTTTCATTTGAATTAAGGCATCAGGCTTCAAATGAATCATCACAACAACGTAAATCGGAAGCTTTGAAAAGGCTTCGTGTGGCTGAGGCATTTAGAGAGGGGCTGAATGAGAAAAATAACAAGCCGGAATGGATGGTTATTCAATATCTTCCGGTAATACCTCCTGAATTGCGACCACTTGTGCCATTGGATGGGGGTCGTTTTGCAAGTTCCGATTTGAATGATCTCTACAGACGGGTTATCATTCGTAACAATCGTCTCAAAAGACTTTTGGAAATAAAAGCCCCTGAAGTAATTCTCCGTAATGAAAAGAGAATGTTGCAGGAGGCGGTTGATTCTTTATTTGACAATTCTCGGAAATCAAATGCCGTAAAAGCCGAAGGCGGTCGCGCTTTGAAGTCTTTGAGCGATATCTTAAAAGGAAAGCAAGGTCGTTTCCGTCAAAACCTTTTAGGTAAACGTGTGGACTATAGCGGTCGTTCTGTAATCGTCGTGGGCCCAACTCTGAAATTGCATGAATGCGGCTTGCCGAAAAATATGGCAGCCGAATTATTCAAGCCATTTATAATTCGCAAGTTGATTGAAAGAGGGGTTGTAAAAACCGTTAAGTCTGCGAAAAAATTAGTGGACCGCAAGGATCCTGTGATTTGGGATATTCTGGAAAATATACTCCGCGGACATCCTGTGCTTTTAAATCGTGCTCCAACGCTTCACCGACTTTCCATACAGGCTTTTCAGCCAATGTTGATTGAAGGAAAAGCGATACAGTTGCACCCTCTTGTTTGCGGTGCCTTCAACGCGGACTTTGACGGTGACCAAATGGCCGTACACGTACCATTAAGCAATGCTTCGATTCTTGAGGCGCAATTGCTGATGCTTGCAAGTCATAATATGCTTAACCCTCAGGATGGCTCTCCTGTGACCCTGCCTTCTCAGGATATGGTTCTTGGATTGTACTATCTGACAAAGGAGAAAGTGGTTGAGAAAGACGTCAAAGTGAGAAACTTCTATGATAAGGAAGAAGTACTTATCGCATTTGGCGAGAAGAAAGTTGAGCTTCATGATCCAATTGGCGTACGCGCACGCGTTGAACTCGAAAATGGCGAGATGGGTATGAAGGTCATTAAAACAACAGTTGGTCGCGTCATTTTTAATGAGGCTGTTCCTCTGGAAGTTCCTTATGTGAATGATCTGATGACAAAAAAGAACTTGAAGCAGTTTATTGCTTCAATCATCACGCGTACCAATTTTCAAACTACTGCAAAATTCCTGGATGAAATAAAAGATTTGGGTTTCTACTGGGCGTTTAAAGCAGGTTTGTCATTTAATCTTGGAGATTTGATTACGCCTTCAATTAAAAAGAAAACGCTGGATGATGCGCAAAGAGAAGTTGACGAAATATGGGACAGCTACAACATGGGGCTTATTACAAATAATGAGCGTTATAATCAAATCATTGATCGCTGGACATTTGCCGACAACCGGATTACCGACAATTTGATGAAAGAATTGGCATCCCATAAGGGAGGTTTTAATTCTGTATACATGATGTTGCACTCCGGTGCGCGTGGTTCAAAACAACAGATCAAACAGCTTTGCGGTCTGAGAGGATTGATGGCGAAGCCAAGGAAATCTGGCGATACTGGAAATGCAATTATTGAAAATCCAATTCTATCCAACTTCCAGGATGGCTTAAGTGTATTGGAATATTTTATCTCTACTCACGGTGCAAGAAAAGGTCTTGCTGATACGGCCCTCAAAACGGCTGATGCAGGTTACCTTACTCGTCGTCTTGTGGATGTGGCTCAGGATGTGGTTGTCTCAGAGGAAGATTGCAATACATTAAGAGGAATAGAAACTTCTGCTTTGATAGATAATGACAAAGTCATTGAAAATCTTGCCAGCAGGATTACAGGAAGGTTTACACTGCATGACATTCTTCATCCACTTTCTGATGAGCTTATTTTGGCAGCAGGAGATTATATCGATGATAAATCAGCTGAGTTGATAGAAACTTTGGGTATCGAATCTGTTACTATCCGGTCCGTATTAACCTGTGAATCGAAAGCGGGTGTTTGTACAAAATGTTATGGCAAGAACCTGGCTTCCGGACGAATTGCAGAAGAAGGAGATGCCGTCGGTATCATTGCCGCACAGAGTATCGGAGAGCCGGGAACACAGCTTACTCTTCGTACGTTCCACGTGGGTGGTGTTGCTGCGGTTTCAAAGGCAGAGTCTGAAATCACCACAAAATTTGACGGGGTTGTCGAATATGATGGTCTTAAAGTTTCTGAACTCGTTCAGGATGGATCAAAGAGTATGATTGTCATTTCTCGCTCCGGTGAAATCAGAATACTGGATGCTGAAGCAAATAAAATGCTCACCAGCATGCATATTCCTTATGGTTCTACATTGTACGTTAAAGAAAAGCAGAAGGTGTCCAAGGGCGATTTGATATGTAACTGGGACCCGTTCAACGCGCTTATCATATCTGAATTTAGCGGTATCATCAAATATGACAGTATTGAAGAAGGGGTTACGTACCGTATGGAACGCGATGATCAAACCGGATATTCTGAAAAGGTCATTATAGAATCGAAAAACAAGAAAAAGATACCAATGATCTCCATTGTGAATGCCGGAGGTGATGAACTCAAAAATTATTCATTACCAGTAGGTGCTTACATCACAGTGGATGACAACTCTGAAATCAGCGGAGGTCAGATTATCGGAAAGATGCCCCGAAATGTGAGCAAGGTTTCCGATATCACGGGTGGTCTCCCAAGGGTAACAGAATTATTTGAAGCTCGAAATCCTTCAAACCCTGCAGTGGTATCTGAGATTGATGGTATTGTGTATTATGGAAAGATCAAAAGAGGAAACCGGGAAATATTTGTTGAAGATGAAAGAACCGCACAGCGTCGCAAATACCTGATCGGACTTTCAAAGCATATCCTGGTGCAGGAAGGTGACTTTGTGCGTGCAGGTACTCCTTTGTCTGATGGAAATATTGCACCACGTGATATTATGATGATTAAAGGTCTCTTTGCGGTGCAGTCATACCTTGTTAATGGGGTTCAGGAAGTGTATCGCTCACAGGGTATCAACATCAATGATAAACATATTGAAGTGATCGTACGTCAAATGATGCGTTGGGTTCAAATTGAAGATCCAGGCGATACGACCCTTTTGGAAGGGGAGCCCGTTGATCGCTGGGATTTCATTGAGGCAAATGACGATATCTTTGACAAACTTGTTGTTACGGAAGCAGGTGATTCGACTAAACTTAAGCCTGGGCAATTGGTGAGCAACAGACAACTTCGCGAAGAAAATTCCTACTTGAAAAGAAATGACCGCAAGCTTGTTGTCGTTCGTGATGCAACGGCAGCTACTGCAAGTCCATTGCTTTTGGGTATCACGAGAGCTTCTTTGGGAACGAGTAGTTGGATATCTGCAGCTTCGTTCCAGGAAACTACTAAAGTCCTTAGTTCAGCAGCAATGGCCGCTAAGAGCGATGACCTTTCCGGATTGAAGGAAAATGTGATCATTGGCAAGAAAATTCCTGCAGGTACGGGTTTAAAGAAGTTTAAGGATATTTTCGTGCGATCCTCTAATGCAAATAAAGAACTGGAAAATGTCTGATTGCTGAAGACGTCGTTCGGATTCAATAAAAACAACTAAGAAAAGGCACTTTGGTATTCCAAAGTGCCTTTTTTCAATTTTTGATAGTGTAAACTTCTGATGTGAAGCCGGAAATGCAAATCAATTTTAGGTGAGAACAACTATTTGGATCGCTTTCTCAGGTACTCCGATAGGTTTTGATAAATGTATTTTCCTAAAATATCAAATTCAATATTGACGCGATCACCTTCCAAGATCTTGTTTAAACCTGTATGTTTCCAGGTGTATGGTATGATATCTACCGTAAAGAATTTTTTCTTTAATGTACTTATTGTAAGACTGATTCCATTGATGCAAATAGAGCCTTTCTCAACTACATAAGGTCTGTCTTCTTTTCTAAGTTCAAATTTCAATTTCCAACTTCCCTCTTTGAATTCTATTCCTAAAAGTGGTGTGGTTTTATCTACATGCCCTGATACGATATGGCCATCAAGACGATCCTTTAAAGTCATGGATCGCTCCAGATTTAATAGGTTTCCAATTTCTGCATATTTAAAATTTGAACGCTCTAATGTTTCCTTTACCAGGACGACTGAATGGGATGTTTTCGTTTTGTGAACAACTGTAAGGCAAACTCCGTTATGCGCTACACTTTGGTCGATTTTTAAATTGGTGGAAATTGAGGATTTAACTTCCATAATAAGATTCTCTCCATCCTTTTTAAGGGACTTGATCGTGCCAACCGTTTCAATGATGCCTGTAAACATAAGTTATTTGTTAGTGCCCCGGATAGTGATAGACCCGTTTAATTGATTTGGGTAATTGATGTTTGAAAGCAATCCGCTAAAATTTAACAGACATGTGTAAAAATATGTGCCGTCAGGTAAAGTGGATCCGCTTTGATCCCTGCCATCCCAATTTATATCCGGATCTGAAGTTTGAAAGACAAGGTTGCCCCAACGATTGAAAACCTTAAAATCTACCTCTTCAATAAAACGGTGTGGATAGGCTTTGTAATAATCATTATGACCATCTGAATTAGGGGTAAATGTATTTGGGAGTTTGTAAAAAGGGCAATATGCTACACAGACCGTATCTGCCTGACTGCATTCATTGCCATTTTTGTCAAATGATGTGATGGCGTAGCACTCAGGAACCTCATCCATAAGAGTATGTTCATAACTGAGTTGGTTGATGTCATTAATACGGGCAATACTTTTTTTGATTCCCTTGTAATAACCATAAATTAGATATCCAATTGCATCTTTCTCAGTGCAGCTTAGATTGGGATTGTTCCATTTTAAAATATTTTTTATGGACTCTCCTGTAGGAGTTAGATTTTCAGCACAAGGGTCTGATACGGTAAGGGTAGGGCAACAAGGACCTTTTTTGTCCATAGGTTGTGTGCAGGAAATATTTGATCGATTGAATAATGGATGCTCCACTGTTGAAATGCCATAGGACCCTTCTGAAAGGATATAATAGCAATAAAGGGAATCGTTAGATAAAGATCCTGCAACATAATTCGTTACATTGGTTATGCCTACAGAGTCAAAAACTCCTGTAGCAGAATTTAGTTTAAAGATCCTGTACTGGTAATTATTCCACGGGCTTGTTCCACTCCATTTTAATTGAATACTTCTGTCCAGGGGCTCGGTAATCAAAAACAACATATCCGCTGAGTCTGAACTTGATATTTGTTTATTGGATGCCTGTATTTCTATTGAATACTGATATTGATTCAGTGAAGTATTTAACCTGGAATGTGTATAAATGGTATCCCAAACCATTTGATAAAATTCAAAATCTCTTTTTGAATCAGAAATATACGTCCAGTCCGTTTTATTTTTTTCTTTGGTCCTTACTATACTTGTGTAGGGACCCGGAAAGGCAATCGTATCAATACTTTGAAGAGGAGCTTTTGTCCATCGTAAGAAAATCTCTCCAAGTGATGTGTCTGTTTTTAGAACATCCACATTGAGCATTAAGGGTAGATCATAGGAGAGGACTCCACAAAACTCATTGGAATGCAGACTGCTTACGAAATTAACTGGAAAGCCTGAGGTGCTCAACTTTGCGAATTCAGCTTGAACTCTGTAGCAATAAACCTTGCCTTTGGATACGGTGCTGTCTAAGTAGGTATAAGCCCCATTTTGGATGTTTCTTACCAAATAGGCAATAATGTTGTAAGAGGAATTATCTAATCCGGGATTGCAGGTGTCGTGCGGTAAATAAGCAGGTCCTTCCTTTCTCCAAACAGAAAATCCGCGAAAGTTGCTTGCACTCGTGTCACATGAATAGGGGAATGACCAGTTTAATTTTATTTTGTTTGGAATCACTTCACCATCTAAATTTTCAGGAGCAGGGCCGACGATTTTAATCCTTACTGTATACAGGAAAGATAAACCGGTACTGTCAAACATATCATCGGTCGCTTTTAGCACCAGGGTGTAATATTCCTTTCGGATAAGACTGCAATCAGTTTCCCATATAAGGGAGCCATGGATACGGTCAGTTTGATATCCTGTCGGAGCCTGAACTGTCATTTTTGGCGAAACCAGAAAGGGGGCTCCACTCACTTCTATTTTAACCTTAGAACCGGAGCCTGATGTGTCCGGATCAAAAACCTCAAAGGGTATTTTTAATAGGGCCCCGGCCACAATGCAGGTATCAAAAATACTTACGATCGATGGGGGTCTGTTGGCTTTACAATCCGGACGAACATAAATTTGCATGTCTCTTATTGTACTTGCAATGCGCACACCTTTTCTGTACTCATGAATGATAAAGGCTACATTGTACTCTCCATCTTTTTGAGGTGCATCCCAATAAAATGTTCCAGTTTTGGAATCAAGACGAATGTTGTTCAGGGTGCCTGGAACGATTTGATTTGGAAAGCTGTAATTTGGTACAGGCACATTCTTGTCCATCAGCGGAATTGTAAATTCAAAACTTAAGCTATCCCCATCTTCATCAAATGCGGACGGATTGTGCTGAAACGGCAAACCAACACATGCGAAATCAACAGGAGCCTGCAGCAGTATAACAGAATGATTTGGGGATTGAAATTGAAGATTTAATAGAGTAACGTTTGTTTGGAGAAAAAAGGGAATGTTGACGCTGTTGGGTGGATCAATATTCAATATATTATCTACGCGGTTTGGATCCATCACGCTTATACTATAGGTGTTCCTTCCTGGATAGCTGTGTTCAGAGATATAAATATTCTTTTTGGTATTGTTTGATAGAATTTCGCCGGAACCGTTCGCCCTTATTACTGATGAGTACGAGCCATCACCCCAGTCAATAACAATGCTGTCGCGATCTGCAGCAGTGCTGCTGGCTTTAGTGTATGTTGTTACAGTTGCGCGAATTGTCAGATCATTTAATTGCACAAAGCTTATCTCGCCAGCTCTGTTATGAGTGGCTTTTAATCCCCATGGAAAATAAAGAATACCAATGAATATTAAAAAGCGAAGCGATTTCATCGGATGATTTGAGGGTTGCGGATTTTATCGAGACAATGATGCAAACTCTCCTTCCATTCAGGAATTTCTATATGGAAGGTATTTTTGATTTTTGTACAATCTAATCCACTAAAATAAGGTCTTGGGGCAGCAGCGGCATATTCTAATGTAGTGATACCACGAAGTTCGACTTCTATTCCACAATAAGCAAAAATCTCTGCTGCAAATTCCAGCCAGCTGCACAATCCTTCGTTACAATAGTGAAAAACACCTGGTTGAAATACCTCGGGGCTCATTGATTTTAAACGAATGATTTCCAGTATTGTTTTGGCTAAGTCTTCAGCGTAAGTTGGGCTACCCCTTTGGTCCTTGACGACTCTCAACAATGGTTGTGATTGACCAAGACGAAGCATCGTTTTTACAAAGTTATGACCATAGCTGGAATAAAGCCAGGAACAGCGGATAATCAAACTTTCAGGATTTTCAAAAAGCACAGCATCTTCTCCATCACTTTTAGATTGGGCGTAAACACCCATTGGATTTTTTTTATCACCTTCTTTGAGGAGTACGGCTTCATTTTGGTGAAAAACGTAATCAGTGCTTAAATGGATGAGCAGAGTTTCGGTTTGTTTGCATGCAGAGGCTAAAATTTTTGGACCTAAGGCATTCACTCTAAAACATAAGTCTGATTCTGATTCTGCTAAATCCACTTTTGTATAAGCAGCAGTATTGATCAAAACATGCGCACCGGAATCCTTGATAATTGAATTGCTAAGACGTTCATCAGTTATATCCCAGTCGGCATGGTTGAAAAATGTAAAACTCCAATCAGGGTAATATTGTGCTATCTGTGTTAATTCCATCCCTAATTGGCCATTCGATCCACTTACTAAAATTCTCATAATGGGTGGTTTCCTATTTTAAAAATGGCCAGGTCTGGTCTTTTTCTGATAAGATAATTTTGTCAGTGGGCACTTTCCAGTCAATTTGCAGTCCGGGATCCAATGGATGTATTCCAGCCTCAGCTGATTTTTGGTAATAATTGTCGCATTTATAACTGAAAATGGCTGTATTGCTCAAAACCGAATAACCATGAGCAAAGCCTCTTGGAATTAAAAGTTGCTTTTTGTTTTCTCCCGAAAGGACAATGCTGAAATACCTTCCAAACATAGGGCTGCTTTTTCTAAGGTCTACAACCACATCCAAAACTTCTCCTTCAACAACCCTTACAAGTTTGGCTTGTGCATATTTCCCAATTTGATAGTGAAGGCCACGGACTGTACCGAAGTTGGAATAAGCTTCGTTGTCCTGAACAAAAAAGTAATCCAGTCCGGAATTTATAAATTCTTTTGATTGATAGCTTTCAAAAAAATATCCTCTTTGATCTATAAATATATTTGGAACCAAAACATATAGATCCTTGAATCCTGTTTCAATTTTATTCATCCTATTTTTCTTTAAAGATTAACCGAATAGGTGTCCCTTTAAAATTGAAAAGGCTTCGCATTTGATTTTCAAGAAACTGCTTGTAGGAACCTTTTATCTGATCAGGGTAATTGGAGAAAAATGCGAAAACCGGATAGGGTTTCTGTATTTGTGTAATGTATTTGATTTTAATAAGGTGATTTCTATATGACGGAGGAGGAATTTTGGCGATGGCCTCGAGCATCTTATCATTGAGTTCAGATGTTTTGATTTCTCTTTTTCTGTTTTCGTAAACAGTTAATCCCGTTTCAACTGCTTGGAAAATTCGTTGTTTATCTTTTGCGGAAATAAATAAAATGGGGACATCCGTGAAAGGGGCCAATTTTGATTTAATCAACACTTCAAACTTGTTTACCGTATTTGTGTCTTTGTCAATAGTGTCCCATTTGTTTACCAGAATGACCAATCCTTTATTCCTTTTAACTACAATGGAAACCAGTTCCATGTCCTGAGCTTCTATACCGCAATTTGCATCCAATACCAAAAAACAAACATCACAGTCTTCAATTGCTTTAATGGCTCGTATTACGGAATAAAACTCGAGATCTTCAGATACTTTAGATTTTTTGCGGATCCCGGCAGTATCTACCAAAATGAATTCCTTGCCGAATTTTTTATACACGGTGTGGATTGGATCTCTTGTGGTGCCCGGTATATCTGTTACTAGGTTCCTTTCTTCGTTGAGCAAGGCATTCAATAGGGAAGATTTGCCGACATTCGGCTGACCTATGATGGCGAAACGGGGCAATTCGCTTTCTTCCTGAGGTTCCATACTGATCTGTGAAGTCACGGCATCCAGCAAGTCACCTGTCCCACTTCCTGAAATGGCTGCAATACAATACATCTCATCAAATCCAAGACTCCACATTTCGTGCGCCATAAACTGCCTCTCGGGGTTATCCACTTTATTGACGACCAAATAGACTTTTTTGTTGGATTTTCTGAGAAGCAGTGCCATGCTGCTGTCCAAATCCGTGATGCCTGTTGATGCATCCGTCATAAAGAGGATGCAACTTGCCTCCTCCATTGCCAGTTCAACTTGTCTTCGGATGCCTGTTTCAAAAACATCCTGACTGTCGGGTACAAAACCACCCGTGTCAATGATAGTAAACGTTTTGCCATTCCATTCACATACATCATATATGCGGTCCCGGGTTACACCGCTTACATCATCTACAATAGATTTCTTTTTACCAATCAACCTGTTGAAAAAAGTTGATTTGCCGACATTAGGCCTTCCTACAATTGCTACGGTATAACTCATTGAAATATTCCTGATTTTTGAACAAAGCCCGGATTGTCTCTCCAGTCTTTCTTTATTTTTACACTTAAATTTAAATATACTTTCTGATTTAAGAACTTTTCAATTTCCTTTCGGGCCGCAATTCCAAGTTCTTTCAATTTGCTGGCTTTTTTTCCGATTAATATGGCTACATGCGATTCCCGGCCGACGTAAATGATGGCATCAATTACTGCCATTTCTTTTTGTTCGTCAACACCTTTGCAGCTTTCCACAACGACAAAACTATGATAAGGGATTTCGGCTTCATATTGAAGATAGATTTGTTCTCTGATCAATTCTGAAATAAAGAAGCGGATGGATCTGTCACTCTTGTCGTCTTCCGGGAAATAGGCAGGGTGTACGGGCAGATTCGAAATCAATACTTTTTTGAGTTCTTCAATTCCTTCAT
>CAYTNG010000004.1:0-265157 GCA_964439105.1 uncultured Saprospiraceae bacterium | reverse complement strand
GTCGATTTTTGCAAAGTCATCAAATTGGATGGTGGACTTCAGGGGATGATACACAGTCTGTTCAGCTGTAGTTTCCGTTGGTGAAACGGGTTGATTTTGTTCCAGTTTTTGCATTTGCTTTTCAATCAGGCTGTCCTCTATACGGCTGAATACATAGTTCGCTTCGTTGATTTGGTGTCCGGCGGGAATTAAAAATTCGCCCTCCGCGATGGCATCCAGCAGGGCATTGAGCTCGTTCTCTTCTTTGATTTCACCCATGCCAAGCATGTTCCTTAATCGTGCAGAGCTAAACGGCAAAAAGGGATGCATAATGACACTGATGGCAACCACGTATTGCAGACAGAGATTCATGACCACCTGGACGGTGTCCGGATCGCTTTTTTGAAGTTTCCAGGGCTCATTATTCTGAAGCAACTGGTTTCCGAGTGTACTTATGTCCATCAGGGATTTTAGTGCCGAACGGAAGTCATAGGCCCGCAAATGATCCGCCATTTCCTGGATCTGATCGAAGAGGAAAATCATTTCCGAATCGTGGAAACCGCCCAGCTCATCTCCGGCAACACCTTCGATACTTTGATCCGGGTCAAAGTCAGGTACCAGTCCGTTGTAGTATTTATGCGTGAGGCTTAGCACGCGGTGTATGAAGTTGGACAAATTATTGACCAGTTCATTGTTATGCGCATCCTGGAATCCTTTCCACGTGAATTCGCTGTCTTTTTGTTCCGGCATGTTCTTCACCAGGTAATAGCGCAGCGAATCTTCCATTCCGGGGAGATCCTCTAGAAACTCATGAACCCAAACTGCCCAGTTTCTGGAAGTTGAAATTTTCTGTCCTTCCAGGTTCATAAACTGGTTGGCAGGTACATTGGCTGGCAAATTATAGTTGCCGTGGGCTTTCAGCAATGCCGGGAAAATGATGCAGTGGAATACGATGTTGTCTTTTCCGATGAAGTGGATCAGTTCGCACTCCGGGTCCTGCCAATAATCCTTCCAGTCTTTATTGTGTTCAATGGCCCATTGTTTGGTAGAGGAGATGTAGCCGATAGGTGCATCAAGCCAGACGTATAATTTTTTTCCGGCGGAATCCGGAATTTCTTTAGGAACATCCACACCCCAATCCAGGTCGCGGGTCATGGCTCTGGCCTGAAGACCGCCATCGATCCAGGACTTACATTGGCCCAGAACATGATTTTTCCAGCTTTGGGGATCATGGTGTTCTTTGCCATCGAGCAATCCCTCTTCCAGCCAGGGCCTAAGCCAGGATTCATAGCGATCAAGCGGAAGATACCAGTGTTTGGTTTTTCTCAATTCAGGCGTTTCTCCCGTCAATACACTGCGGGGATCTAATAGGTCCGTTGGATTAAGAGAAGTACCGCACTGTTCGCACTGGTCCCCGTAAGCGGATGGATTTTGACATTTTGGACAAGTGCCGATAATATACCTGTCCGCAAGGAATTGCTGTGCCCTGGGATCGTAAAACTGCTCAGACTCGAGTTCTGTAAATTCATTTTTGTGGTACAGGTTCAGAAAAAATTCCTGAGAAGTGGCATGGTGCAGTGGAGCGGATGTGCGGTGATAAAAATCAAACGAGATCCCAATCCCTTTAAAAGTTTTCTGAAACAGTTCGTGGTAGGTATCGATAATCTCTTTGGGAGTCTTTTGCTCTTTTAAGGCACGCATGGTAATGGCTGCACCGTGCTCATCCGATCCGCAAATAAAAACGATCTCCTTACCCATTAGTCGCTGAAACCGGACGTATACATCGGCAGGAAGATAAGCTCCGCAAAGATGCCCTACATGCAGCGGACCATTGGCGTATGGCAATGCAGCAGTGACCAAATGTCTTTTGTAGTGGATCATGGGACCGGGTTCGTTCATGCAAAGATAAGTCGAGGCCTGATATATAAGGCTTTTTTATATATTAAAGCCTGCTTCCAATTAATGCGCGAATGTTTATTTTTGCAGACCCGTGGCAAACTGTCGCGAATTGCCGAAGTGGTGAAATTGGTAGACACGCACGTTTCAGGGGCGTGTGCTCGTGAGGGCATGTGGGTTCGAGTCCCACCTTCGGCACCCTGGCTTTATGATTTTCGTACACAGACGAAAAGAGTTAAGGATATAAAAGGCAAGTCAAAAATGACTTGCCTTTTTTCGTTTCCGGTGGGAAGGCATCAGCTGAAATCCTTGCCGGAGCTATTGATGTTTTTAAAGCTTCATAGATTTCCTATCTTTCCCATTACATACTGTATAATTTATGAAAAATCCTGTTGGATCATTTGGCTGGGCAGACCTCACGGTGAATGATGCGGTTCAGCTTCGCGATTTCTACAAAAGCGTCATCGGATACACCCATACCGATGTGGACATGGGCGATTACAATGATTTTTGTTTGAACTCTCCTGACGATGGACAGACAAAAGCAGGAATATGCCATGCCCGTGGGAGCAATGAAGGGCTCCCACCGATCTGGATGATCTATTTCTATGTGAAAGATCTCGATGAAAGCTTAAAAGTTTTAGAGTCCATGGGTGGCAGGATAATGAACGGGCCAAAAGAATTTGGTGGAGGTGCCCGTTATGCGATCATCAAAGATCCTGCAGGCGCTGTTTGCGGTCTTTACCAGGAAGGCTGATCCGTTTCTACCAAAATGCGAACACTTGTCAGCGTCTCGTGTAGTTAGGAGACTCCCGTGTGATCGTAATGTTGTGCGGATGGGATTCATTGATACCACTGTTGGTGATGCGCACCATTCGTGCATGCTGCAATGCTTTAATATCCTTGGCGCCCACATAACCCATGCTGGCCCGCAGTCCTCCTATGTACTGCACCATAACTTCTGACACCAATCCTTTATAAGGCACTCTGCCTTCGATCCCTTCCGGTACCAGTTTTTTGATGTCGTCTTCGACGTCCTGGAAATAACGGTCCTTGCTTCCCAATTGCATCGCTCCAAGTGAGCCCATGCCCCTGTATACTTTGAATTTTCTTCCTTCGAAAATGATGGTTTCGCCCGGAGCCTCTTCGGTTCCTGCAAACAGTGATCCTCCCATCACCGTGCTGGCGCCTGCAGCAATGGCCTTTGGGATATCTCCGGTATACCGGATACCACCGTCGCCAATTACGGGAATTCCTTTTTTCTGCAGTGCCTGGGCTGCAAGCGCGATAGCTGTCAGCTGGGGCACGCCTACACCTGCAACCACACGGGTGGTACATATACTTCCGGGCCCAACTCCAACTTTAACGGCATTTACTCCGGCATCCACGAGGGCCAGCGCAGCTTCCCCGGTAGCTACATTACCACCGATGATCTGCAGATTCCTGAATTTCTTCCGGACTTTTTTGACCATATCCAACACGCCTTTTGAATGACCATGAGCAGTATCCACGCAAATGACATCTACGTCGACATTGACGAGGGCTTCAATGCGATCCATGGTATCTGCTGCAATTCCAACCGCAGCTCCCACTACGAGTCTTCCCAGCGAATCTTTACAGGAATTGGGGAAGTTCTGCAACTTCATGATATCCTTATAGGTTATAAGGCCTATCAGTGTTCCGTCGTCTTTTACGACAGGAAGTTTTTCAATTTTATACTTCTGAAGGATGGTTTTTGCTTGATCCAGAGTTGTGCCTGCAGGAGCTGTGATCAGCTTTTCCCGCGTCATGATTTCGGATATTTTCTTTTCCGGATGCGCTTCAAAACGCAAATCCCTGTTGGTCAGAATGCCTACCAGCTTATTTTTACCATTTATGACCGGGATGCCACCTATGTGGTGAAAGGACATGAGCTGGAGGGCGTCTTTTACTTTTGCGTCGTCCTTCAGTATGACCGGGTCGATAATCATTCCACTTTCTGAGCGTTTCACACTACGGACTTGTTCCGATTGTTTTTCTATGCTCATGTTTTTGTGGATCATTCCCAATCCGCCTTCACGGGCCATGGAGATGGCCAGGTCTTTTTCGGTTACGGTATCCATTGCTGCAGAAATGATGGGAACGTGAATCCGGATATCGGTAGTCAACTGAGTGGAAATGTCGGCTTCCCGTGGCAAAACTTCTGAATAGGAGGGAACGAGGAGAACGTCGTCAAAGGTCAATGCTTCCTGAAGAGGAAATCTGGCGGAAAAGAAATGTGGTTCCATGTGCAAAGATATAACTTTGTAGATAATTGTACCAAGAGCACCCCTTATGATCGAAGTTTACAGCGATGATTATTTTATGAAACGGGCACTCGAAGAAGCCCGGAAGGCAGAGGAGGCCGGGGAGATTCCCATTGGGGCTGTGCTTGTACACAAAAACAGGATTCTGGCCCGCTCGCACAATCAAACTCAGTTGCTCCATGATGTGACGGCACATGCGGAAATCCTGGCAATAAGTGCAGCCAGTCAGAATCTGCATAGCAAATACCTCAGGGAATGCAGTCTCTTCGTTACGCTTGAACCATGCCCTATGTGCGCATCAGCTTTGCGCTGGGCACAGATTGGCAGACTGGTGTATGCTGCTGAGGATGAAAAAATGGGCTATATGCGTTTTGGCAATGCGCTACTTCACCCGGACACCAGAGTCGAATTTGGATTGATGCACGACGAATCCTCCCAATTGCTGAAAGATTTTTTTATGCGGAAAAGAGCCCTGAGAAAGCTAAAAAAGTAGACGCCCCTTCCCCTGCGTTAAGAATTTCAAAAAAAAGTTTGCCGCTGGTTAAATAGTATTAAAGTTTTTCAGTCTAATCCCTATTGAGATTACCTTCGAAAAAACTATTTTATGAGTACGAAATTAATGTATCTATTAGCGGGTCTTGGAGTTTTTCTTGCCTCCTGCAGCCCAAGCCTGACGCCCTTTACCCAAAAACTTTACGATGAGAACAAATGGGAGGAAGGCGATTTAAAACAGATCCAGTTTTATTTGTCCGAGGACATCATCCTTCAACGAAAATATACGGATGGAGAAACGCGCATCCAGGAAGGAAAAATACGAACTGTGAATGGGGAAAAAATTGAAGAGCTGATTTTTCTTAAGGGAACGCCCTGTGTTTATTTGTTTTCTCCAAAGTCCAACCGTTTTGCCATTGGGTTTGAGCAAAGCGACCCTCCCAAATTTTTAATGTTTGGACCCAATCCGAAATTTGGTAACCGCTATGTTCTGCTGGGCAAGGAATGGGATCGCAACATGGGCACCATAAGTTACAATGATGCCAGCTGGTTCACCGCTTCCAATTCAGCCTATGCAGGACTTCTGGTCGATTTGAAAAAGGCCCAATCCCTGGAAAAATCCACCCGCGTGGTAAAAGGGGTGCGGGTAGGAGAGTAAATACTATCCGCCTTTCGGTTTCAGGAAAAACATACCCGCTCACATAATTGCACGAAGTGGCCAGGAATTCTTTTTCACAACAAGGAAACTGTTCCGGCTAATAGGGACAAAAGCTAACGTTCGTTAGGCTTGTCAAATTGTATGAACTCTTATGGACTTAAAAGAGGCGGTTTCTATGTTTTAATGAGCTTTTTGAATAAACTACCTGACAGGGTCTGTATCCTTACGATGTAAATTCCGGAAGAAAGAACTTCTCCGGCATCAGATTGTCCGTCCCAGTCATAAGTACTGATATCTCCATTGAATTTATCTTTGATTTCCAGATGCCGGATTACCTTACCCGAGATATCACTGATCGTGGCTTTTACGGGAATAGCATCAACGCCTTGTGCCCAGTGTAACTCAATACGCGCATGGTTTACAAAAGGATTGGGAAATATTTCCAGGCGGAATGAACTGTCCGAAACGAGTTCTTTGTCCGCCGTGGGAAATGAATTTTCATCCCTGCAATTGCTGCAATAAAGACTTGAATCTTCAAGACATAAAAACGCAGTGTAAAAAGACAAGATTCTTCCTTCAATACTCTTATATACAATATTGGATGTAAGATTGCCATTAGCATTCTGTGATTCCAGAGCCAGAAGGCTTTGGGCTTGCCATTCCGTTTTGGCGATGGAGTCAAGTCTAAAAACATCTGGCTCCTGAATGGTTATCGACTTATTGAAGATCACGTGATCCAATTCTCCGCTCATTTCAAGAGTCAATGGAAAATTTCCACGAAACAAGCCAAGTTGCTTATAGCTTTGATTCAATGGAAAGGACTGCGGGGAGTTGAGATAATATTTACCGTAGGCAATGCCCTGATCCACGCGTATATAGACATCAAAATTTTGGATTTTGGGCAAAGCGTCCGGAACTGTTTCCGCCATCCCGGATTCCAGCGTATACCCTAACAGTAAACTTTTATAACTGCCGCCATACAAATTAGCCAGATTCCTGAGCAAGTACTCATTGTTGTAATAATTGCGGTTATTAAAATAGGAATACACATAGCTTGTGGAATAATCCAGAATGGAAAAACGGTACTTCGCCGCATTCAGTTGATTTAATTCGGCTAGAAGAGAATTTGCAGCAAGGTATGAATTGAATTGTGAAGAATTATTCAGTAATACAATGTTTCCACGTCCGCCGTGTGTGTTTAGGTATTGGATACCGGAGGAGATTAGTCCCGGTAAATTGCTGTATGCGGCAAGCCGGTTTTGAACCAGTTGAATAGCCAGGTCAATATTATCTTCGGTGCAACGTTGCCAATTACTGAATGTTGGTTGAGAACTAATATGCGAAGCAATGATGTTGAAAGAATCGTCCGGAGTGAAATTCTTTTTTATTTCCGCTTTCAATGTTGCTAACAACTGTTCTTTTGATGGATTGCTCACCTGTTCATAGTCCACCAGGAATAAAACTTTAGTACTCTGAATGTCATCCAGAAAACGACCGGGTTGAATGGAAAGCTGATAATAGGATTCGTTCTTATCGGGATAGTAAGCCATGTAAACAGGATCATTTTGGGAGGTGCTGTACACCACTTGATCGTTTTTGTAGTACCCGCTGATGGGAAGCACACTGGTCGTTTTGTAGGAACCCCAGATACTGTCCTGGCCACTTACTATCTGAGTGAAGTTTGAGCTTTCGATGCGGTTGAGATTCCAATGTGTATTTTCCCAAATCAACAATGGAAAATCAAAAGGCTTGTATCTGCTGGAGTTAAGGATGTCATAAGGAATGGAAAGACTCACTTCACCATTATTTCCAGGCACAGGCACCAGATAAGTGATCTTCACTTTTCTTGTTTCGTTTCCTCCCATCGGGAATACCCGCAAAGTATAATCGATATTTGAATTTTTAGTAAGCAGCGAGGGATCCCTCCGGCGCTTTACAATATTTTCGTAAATATTGCTTGCCGTCCAGACGTCGAGTATTTCTGCCCTGCATATTTCATTTCCGATCCAAAGCCATGAGTCAGTAATTACTGCATTTTGAGGTAGTCTGAACCGCAATACTGATTCCAGGGAATCGTTGGGTTTGTAGCCGCAATCCCGTGCAGAAAAAGTCAGGTATAGACCGTATTCCATGTAGAAGCCTTTTGGTTTAATGGAAAGCAAGGCATCTTCTATTGTTCCCTGTTGTGTATAGGAGGTGTTGCGTACATCGCCGACGCGTAAGGAGAATTGAGCATTGCCAAAAAGAAGAATGGACCACAAAAATCCAATGGTCAGGATGGTCTTTAACATTGTTGGTTTCATAGTGAATGAATTATAAGTTATTAAAGGTATAACGAAAGGAATGCAGAAGTGTGACTCATTTCGGGACCGAGTCATTCCGGTAATGAAAAGTAAAGTGAAAGGGCAGTTTGTTTTAGGAAGTCCTGTTAAACAGGTCGAGTGAGCCATTTTCCAATTTTAATACACCCCGCGGACATACAGCGCTACAAATTCCGCAACCTACGCAACTCGCCCGGACGATATTTTGTCCTTTTTGTGCGTAAGCTCTAACGTCGATGCCCATTTCGCAATAGCTGCTGCAATTGCCACAGGAGATGCATTGACCCCCGTTCGTCGTGATGCGAAACCGGGAGAAAAGGCGCTGCTGAATTCCAAGAAGAGCTGCCATGGGGCATCCGAACCGGCACCAGACGCGACTACCGAGCAGGGGGTAAAAGCCCACTCCGATAACTCCTGAAAACACAGCTCCGATTGCGAATCCATACCATGATCTGAGCGTTGCCGTGGAAAGACCCAGCAGATGCGTCTCTCCGGTGTAGTAAGAGAACAGAACGCCTACAGTCATGACGATTACAAAAAGCAGTGTGGAATAAATCATAAGGCGTTCCAGTTTCCAGGCCCTTACAGAATTAGAGGATAAATGCCGGAAAGAGTCTCCGGCAGTTTCTGCAAGTCCGCCGCAACCACAGACCCAGGAGCAATACCATCTTTTACCAAAGAAGTAGGTGAGAAGTGGAGAAATGATCAGGATCATGAGGAGGCTGAAAGCCAGGAGGGCCCATCCTGTAAATCCGGCATTCGTCAAAGCCTGCAGATTCCACGTATCAAAAAAGTAATAATTGAGGGGCCACATGTTCTTCAGATCCATGTAGGGCAGATTCAAGCGCATCATGATTTCCGGAAGAAGGAAGGCAAAGACCAACTGGAAAAATATAATGGAAATTGTGCGGAAGAGTTGGTATCGATTCGTGCGGTATTTCAGGATAAACCGGATCCCAAAAAGCAGGATGGCAAGTGTGTAAAAGACACCATAGACAAACCATTGTGAAGCATTTTGTTTTTTCAGAAGCTGACTCAACGGATCGAAGCACGCAATCAAACCCGTATTTCCATTCGGGTTCAAGCCAAAGTATTCAGGCCACCAATAAAGAATGCAATAAACGCTTGTTAGTATGAGTGCAGTACACCATGCTGCGATTCCGCGTGCACTGATAGAATGGTACCAAACTCCCGGTTTTTGAGTGCCTGAGGAATCTTTCTGATAGGTATTCCATGAGATTCCCACAATGGCAATACTAATTGAAGAAAAAAAAAGACTGATTGTAAATGTATTCAACATCCCTAGAATCGCACCGAAGATCAGGATGCCGGTCCCGATTGTTCCGAGTGCCTTATAAACCCAATGAGTTCTGTTTTGAGGTGGAATTTTTAAATGCTTTGTTGGATTCATGACCTTGTTCTCTTATGATTTTAAAAAACGCAGAACGGCGTTCAGGCTTCCGTTCGATTTCAATTGAATACGTTTGCCACTTTTTTGAAAATAGATTTCAAGGAGTGGTTTTGCGTAATCCAGGTAGAATTCCGGGTCAAAGAAGGCTAATCTGATATAACCCAATACCTCCTCGATTTTTGTTTTCTGGGAGATCCATTTTTCGCAAACTTCCTGTCTGAACCGGATTCCCAAAAGATTAAATCCAAGGATGCATTGTTCCTTGCTGTCAAAGACCAACCGGATGCTTTTCATTCCATCCGGTGCCTCCCAATACAGGGAATCCATGGGAGGCTTTATTTCATTGGGTACATGGCCATAAACCTGATATTCAATGTCGAAGAATTTGGCAGAATTAAACCAAATTCCAGGCTTATAAGCTTGACGTTTCCCTGATAAGTTAGATGCAAGTACTTCTCCCATTTTTCGTCCAGTATACCACAAGGGCTCTATAGCCCTTCTGCCTTCAACCGGATTGCGAACTTGGGCGCAGTCCCCGATCGCGTATATACCGGGGAGGTTGGTCTCGAGGTACTCGTTTACCAAAATGCCATAATCGCATTCCAGTGGGCTCTCCCGGAGGAAATCAATATTGGGCCGGACTCCAGTGGTCAGTCCTACAAAATTGCAATCCACTATCTGACCTGCACTTGTTCGGATGGCCGCAACACGGCCTTCTCCGTTGCCAAGAATTTCATGAAGCTGGTTGGAAAACCGAACATCAATACCCTGTTTAACAATATGTCTTGATAGAAGAGCGGATTCTTCATGCGGGAACAGATGATCCATATAGCTTTTTTCACGGACCAGCATCGTGACAGGAATATTCCTTGAATGAAACATTTCGGCGAGTTCAATGCCTATTAGGCCTCCGCCTACAACTACGGCCCGTTGTATCGAAGAGCTGAGCAGTTCGATTTCTTCGAGATCCTGCTTGTGATACAATCCGCATACACCTTGCAGCTCTTGTCCCGGCCACGAATGCCAATTGGGTACCGAACCCGTTGCCAGGATCAGGTAGTCGTAACTCAAAGTCTCTAAGGTCGAAAAGATGAGTTTTTTGTCATTAAAATCAATTGCCCTGACTTCCTTTTGTATTCTTTGAATCTGATTTTTGTCCCAGAAACTGCGTTCATAAGGTTCGATATCCTTCCAACGCATTTGGCCCATATACACATACATTAAAGCCGTCCGGGAAAAGAAGTACTCCGATTCAGAGGAGATGAGGGTGATGGGCTCATTACAGCTTTTGCGCAACCAGCGCGCTGCCGTTGTTCCGGAAATTCCATTGCCTAGAATGCAATAATGGGGCATCTTGTTGTGGTGGTCTTGGAGGCCAAATAAAGAGATTTTTACTGGAAAATGTTAAGATATTAGAATCTTCAATTGAAAAAATTACATTTGCATGCTTAAAATTATTCAAATCTAAATTTCCCCTTATGAAAAAAATCTACCTATTTCTATTAGTCCTTTCCAGTCTGAGTGCGATGCTCCAGGCACAGGCCAAGAGGAAGGTTTTGGTGGAAGAATTCACGCAGGCATCATGTGGTCCATGTGCCGCCACCAATCCGGGTTTCCACAAAATCCTGTTTACTCCTGGCAATGAAACCAAATTGACCTTGTTAAAATACCAGACCAGCTGGCCGGGAACGGATCCGATGAACACGCAAAATCCGACCGAAGTAGCTACCCGCGTTACGTATTATGGCGTAAACTCAGTTCCTCACGGTGTTGAGGATGGAGGTGCTACAGAAACAAATGCCGTTATTTTTAAAGATCATCCAGCGAACTTCAGCCAGGCAAATATCGATAGCCGTGCTGCCGTGACCAGTCCTATTGAAATCAAAGTGGATCACGTGATTGCAGACAAACTCGATTCCGTTCAGATCACTGTAAATGTTAAAAATGTTAGTACCAACAACCTGGCGGATGTATATACTTTGCAGGTCGTATTAATTGAAAAGGAGATCAATTTCAGTGTGCCTCCGGGTACGAATGGCGAATTGCAATTTCACTCTGTAATGCGTAAAATGATACCAAACGCAAGTGGAACAAAATTGGGTGCTTTGGATGCCGGTGCATCAAAAGACTTCAGTTTTAAGATTGCCATACCAGCTTATATTTATAATTACAGAAATCTTGGCGTTGTGACTTTCGTTCAAAATACAACCAAGAAAGAAGTACTTCAATCCGAAGAAAGCTTGCCAAAGCCATTGCCTGCAAACAGCAGCTATATCGACGTTAAAGCGAGTTCTTCCATTACGGGTTATACAGGACTTTGCGACAATAACGTCGGACTGTTGGTGGAGTTTGAAAATTTGGGAAAAGATTCCATCCGCACTGTGTCTATTGACTTGTTGGTCAACAATATCAAGAAAACCGGTCAAACGGCTTTACAACTTGACTTAGCTCCGGGTGGACGTGGAACCTATGAATTTAAAAACGTGAACGTCAGTCCTGGAAAATCCAATATGAATTTCCGGATCAACAACGTGAACGGATCCACAAAAGATATTGATAAATTGAACCATGCAGGTCCAAACCGCGTGGTATTTAATGTAGACCCTGTTCCATTTACCAAAGACTTGAGTCAGGGATTTGAAGTGAGTGCAACTGGAACATTTCCTAAAAATGTATATGCCGACAACAGTTCATCCATGAGGGTGTATCCTGCTCAAAAGAGTTTCTTTGGAACTTCCTTCGATGTGGGTGGTTTTGGAAATTCAGTCTATGCCCTTTTCTGGGATTGGTACTTTGGCCCTGTAAATACGGAGGTGGCAGTGTTCTTTGACAAAATTGACCTGAGCACTTCTACCAATACCACACTATCTCTCAATCGCGCATATGCGCAATTGGACAACGAAGCTTCTTATTTCCTGATTGAAGCTTCAAAAGATTGCGGCAAAACGTGGACGACTGTTTATCAAAAAAATGGATCAGAATTAGCAACAGCTGCACCTGTTCCAGGTACCTATTTCATTCCGGATCCAAGTCAATGGGTGCGTGACAGTGTATCCATGAAAGATTTTGATGGAGAAGCTGAAGTGATTGTGCGGATGAGAGGATTTAATTCCGCCAATGGTTCAAATCTGTTGTTTATTGACGATATCAATATTGGTGCTGTAGTTGTAGCTACTGAAAATCCGGGAGTGATCACTTCTGCAGAAGTGTATCCAAACCCCGTAACAGAAAACTTCAGCTTGCGCGTGAATATGGAAGAGGCAGTTTCAGGAAGTCTTGAATTGGTAGACCTCCAGGGACGCACCGTCCGCAATTTTGATAATCAGTTGCATTTAAATCAGGGTATCTCTAATCTGAGCTATTCTGTTAACGGTATCCAGGAAGGATTCTATACTTTAAAACTTCAGACTGAAAAGGGAACGAAGAATATGAAGTTTCAGATTCATTGATCGACGGATCCTAGTTTATAAAAATTAAAACCGGCCTTCGTGCCGGTTTTTTTTTGAATATTATTGACTTAATCTGGGCAGGCCTTGGTATATTTACATTTGGATTTTTATACACTTGAGCCTATGAGGTATATTTACTTGATTTTCAGTTTATTGTGCTTAAATCTTGCAATTGCGCAAAATGCAAAATTTTCAGCAGCACCCAATCCCAACACCGTTTATTTCGTTCCGGATAACTCCGACCACAATGCCCATGGGCACATCAGGAATCACACCAACAGTCCATTGAACTTGTACTGGACACGTGAAATTCTCATGTTGCCTGCAGGATGGAGTACGTATGTCTGCGATGCCAACAACTGTTATGCAGACCATGTTGGAAAATGCCCTGAGATTTACCCAAACGTGATCAAGGCGAATGATTCCGTGAGTCTGGATGTGCATGTTTTTGATGATGGAACGAATGGGGAGGCACATATTGTAATGTGGGTTTATGAAAAGGAAGACACATCAAAGAAATTAAAAGTGGATTACACCTTTAATAAAACCGTATCTAACCGGGATGTAAAAAATATCGTGGTTAAAGTATACCCAAATCCGGCATCAAATTCATTTACAGTGGATTACAACACGGGTCTTCTGCGTGTAGAACTTTACAGTATATTGGGAAAGCGGATGAAATCCTTTAAGGCAAGCCCTAATTCCTCTTACGACATGAGTGAACTGGAAGATGGATTGTATTTCGTTCGCCTCATTGGCCCTAATGAGCAAACCCTTCGCACTATCCGTTTGCAGAAACGAAGTATCAAAGCATAATTCTTAATTTTAATAAGAAAAGGCAGCAGGATTTCCTGCTGCCTTTTTTATTTGGGTTGAGAGAGATCTAAACACCCCTCATGCCGGGTATTCTACAAAATTCCGGGGTGTTTCCGACAATCGGATTTGTATATCGAGTTCCTGTGAGAGCACCGCTCTCATCTTGTTGTATATCTCAATACAAATGTGTTCGGCAGTCGGGATCTTATGCTCAAACTCAGGGCAATCGAGATTTAGGTTTTTATGGTCAAAGTGGTTCTCCACATGTTTTTCGATCAAGTCTTTCAGCACTTTAAGATCAATTAGTATTCCGGTTTTTGGATCCAGTTCACCGGTGACTTTCACTTCCATTTCATAATTATGCCCATGAAAATTTGGGTTGGCACAAATTCCGAAGACCTCCAGATTTTTTGCATCGTCCCAGTCCGGTCTGTAGAGACGGTGGGCGGCGTTAAAATGTCCTTTTCTAATGACTGATATTCTCATCTTTTTTGTCCCAAAGCTAAATAATTCGGGCTTCAGGCTCATCTCATGGAGCTCAAGTAATTTATTAGGAGGGTAAAAAGCCCTTAGAATTACTCGTTTAAGCTGCGCTATTATATATTTGCCTTGCCTTAAATTAAATGGAGGCATTATGCAATCCAATCATGTTCCCTATGACTATGTGCCTGTTGTACTGCAATTGCTGGTCGCCCTGGGCTTTATCTTCTTTGTTTTAATTGTTACACACCTTTTAGGACCAAAGCGCCATGGAAAGCGCAAGGACGATACATTTGAATGTGGACTCGACAGTATTGGGAATGCCCGCAGTCCTTTTTCAGTGCGTTATTTTATGACTGCCATCCTTTTTGTCTTGTTCGATGTGGAAATATTGTTCATGTATCCCTGGGCAGTCAACTTTAAAAAATTGGGCTGGTTTGGTTTTGTTGAAATGTTCATTTTCATAACCTTCCTAATGGCCGGATTTTATTATGTTTTGATGAAGGGCGTGCTGAAATGGGAAACAAGAGACGACGTATAAGTAATTTTGGATGGAAGTGAATTTCAATCCGTCCGCAGTACAAAATTATATCTATGAGTAAACAGATTCAAATAGCAGACGCTCCCGATGGTGTTTCAGGGCATGGATTTTTTGCTACCAGCCTGGACGCCGTTGTTGGTTTAGCCCGAAAAAACAGTATTTGGCCATTGCCATTTGCTACATCCTGTTGCGGTATCGAATTTATGTCTACCATGTCCAGCCATTATGATCTGGCCCGCTTTGGATCTGAAAGGTTGAGTTTTACACCTCGTCAGGCTGATTTACTCATGGTCATGGGCACCATTGCAAAGAAAATGGCACCCGTACTTCGTCAGGTTTATGAACAAATGGCGGAACCCAAATGGGTGATTGCTGTGGGTGCCTGCGCCTCCAGCGGGGGCATTTTTGACACCTACAGTGTATTGCAAGGGATTGACCGGGTGATTCCGGTTGACGTATACGTTCCAGGTTGTCCGCCCCGTCCCGAACAAATTATTGAAGGGGTGATGCGAATCCAGGATCTGATTGGAAAGGAGTCTTTGCGTCGCAGAAATTCCGAAGAATACACCCGATTGATGGATGAATATTACATAAAATAATGCAAACGCATACAACAGAGCAAATCTCAGAACACCTGAGCAAAAATTTGGGTGAGTCGTTTACCTTGAACCGGGATGCATTCGGCGTCTACAATCTCGAAGTACCCGTTCATCAATTGTATCGTTTGGTGCTGTTTTTATACCGTGACGAAACCCTGGGAATTAACTTTCTCACAGATTTGTGCGGAGTTCATTATCCGGAAGAAAAAGGACGGGAGTTGGGTGTCGTTTACCATTTGCATGGCATGAAAGAAGGAATCCGCCTCCGTATAAAAGTGTTTGTTCCGCTTGAGAAGCCTGAGGTTCCCAGTTTAACCGGTATTTATGCAAGTGCAAACTGGATGGAACGGGAGACTTATGATTTCTTTGGCATTCAGTTCGCAGGGCATCCCAATCTAAAAAGAATATTGAACATGGAGGAAATGAAGGATTTTCCATTGAGAAAGGAATTTCCACTGGAAGATCCAACACGTGAGGATAAAGCTGATTTTCAATTTGGACGATAAAATTCATGAAGACAAACCAAGAATATCTCGCTACTGTAAAGACGATCGAACGTCCGGAAATCCCATACAATACACTTAATTTAGGTCCTACCCACCCGGCAACGCATGGAATTTTCCAGAATGTGCTGACAATGGATGGAGAGCGGATCGTAAATGGCGAACAAACGATAGGTTACATTCATCGTGCATTTGAAAAAATTGCCGAGCGCCGACCTTTCTATCAAATTACCCCGCTTACAGATCGCCTCAATTATTGTTCTGCTCCATTGAACAACACGGGCTGGCATCTGACCGTAGAAAAACTTCTCGGTATACAAGTACCCAAGCGCGTGGATTATATGCGCATTGTGGTCATGGAACTTGCCCGTATTGCAGATCATATTGTGTGCAACAGTATTTTGGGTGTCGACACGGGTGCGTTAACGGGTTTTACCTATGTCTACCAGTGGCGTGAATTTATTTACGAGATCTACGAAGAAATTTGTGGTGCGCGACTGACTACCAATATGGGTAGGATAGGCGGATTTGAGCGGGATTTCAATCCAATCGTTTTTGAAAAGACCCGCAAGCTCCTTCGTGAATTTCCAAAAGGTTGGAAGGAGTTTGAAAATTTGTTGAGCCGCAACAGGATATTTATGGATCGCACCATAGATACGGGTCCTCTGAGTCTGGAGCGCGCCTTAAATTATGGCATGACCGGACCCAATCTGCGTGCGTGCGGCATCGATTATGATTTGCGCATCGCAGAACCCTACTGCTCGTACGAGGATTTTCAATTTGATATCCCTGTTGGAACGACCGGAGATACCTATGACCGTTTTATGGTGCGGAACGAGGAAATCTGGCAAAGTCTCCGCTTGATAGAAGAGGCTTTGAATAGAATAGAAAAGATGGATCCCGTTTATCATGCGGATGCGGATCATTATTATCTGCCCCCTAAAAAGGAGGTTTACAGAAATATGGAAGCACTGATCTATCACTTTAAAATTATTATGGGGGAAATTGAAGCACCTGAGGGAGAGGTATATCATGCTATTGAAGGGGCCAATGGAGAGTTGGGTTATTACCTCATTAGCGACGGAGGACGCTCGCCCTACCGTTTGCATTTCCGGAGACCTTGTTTTATTTATTACCAAGCCTATCCTGAAATGGTAAAAGGCCAGTTGTTGTCCGATGCAATCGTCGTCATGAGTAGTCTCAATGTAATTGCGGGTGAGTTGGATGCCTGATCTTGAAGAAGGAAGGTTTAGTCTACTCCGACATATATAAATTAAAAAAATTCAGATCAATAAAATAAGTTTTCGATCACATGATATTCTCAGAAAGCAGGACGAAAGAAATTGACCAGATCATCAAAAGATATCCGGAAGGAAGGCAGAAATCTGCCTTGCTGCCTATTTTACATTTGGTTCAGGCTGATCAGGGTTGGCTGAGTGTGGATGCGATGGATGAAGTAGCGCGGATATTGAGTATTCAGCCCATTGAAGTATACGAAGTGGCTACTTTTTATACCATGTTTCATGTTAAACCCGTCGGCAAATATGTTTTTGAAGTATGTAGAACCGGACCCTGTTGTCTGGTAGGTGCGGAACGCATCCTTCAGTACTTAAAAAACAAACTGCAAATTGAAGAAGGGGAGACCACTGCAGATGGCCTGTTTACGATTAAAACAGTGGAGTGCCTTGCCTCCTGTGGTACCGGACCGGTACTTCAAATAGGTCCGGAGTATCGCTATCATGAAAATCTGACGGAAGAGAAAATTGATCAATTAATTGATGAACTAAGATCCAACTCCTGATATGGCAAAGCGATTGTTATTTGAGCATTTAGGTAAGGAAGGCATTCAGGGTATTGAAGGCTATGTGAAACACGGTGGCTACAGCTCAGTTGCCAAGGCCTTAAAAAGTCTAAGCCCCGAACAGTTGGTAGAAGAGGTGAAGACCTCCGGTCTCCGCGGAAGGGGAGGTGCGGGTTTCCCGGCAGGAATGAAATGGTCATTTCTGGATAAGAAATCAGACAAACCCAAATACCTGGTGTGCAATGCAGATGAATCTGAACCGGGAACATTCAAGGATCGCTATCTTATGGAACATATTCCTCATTTGCTTATTGAAGGAATGATTGTTTCTTCCTTTGCATTGCAGGCAAATTGCTCCTATATCTATGTGCGCGGTGAAATGATGTATGTCATTCGGATATTGGAAAAAGCCATTGCAGAAGCCTATGCAAAAGGATTTCTTGGAAAGAATATTCTGGGAAGTGGCTACAATCTGGATCTGTATGTTCAACCCGGAGGTGGAGCTTATATATGTGGAGAGGAAACTGCCTTACTCGAATCCCTTGAAGGTAAGCGGGGGAATCCCCGCAATAAACCCCCTTTTCCTGCAGTGTGGGGTCTGTATGGATGTCCTACGGTGGTCAACAATGTCGAAACCATTGCTTCCGTGCCCTGGATAGTCATGAATGGTGGAGCAAGCTATGCGTCCATTGGAATTGGAAAAAGCACGGGTACTAAACTGATAACAGCCTGTGGCAATATCAATAAGCCCGGCGTTTATGAAATAGAATTGGGACTTCCGGTCGAAGAATTTATTTATAGCGATTCCTATTGCGGAGGGATTGCTAACGGTCGTGAGTTAAAGGCCGTTGTGCCCGGAGGGTCCTCCGTACCCATATTGCCAAAATCATTGATCTTAAAAACGGCCGCGGGCGAACCAAGACTGATGAGTTATGAATCTCTTGCGGAAGGAGGTTTTGAAACGGGCTCCATGCTTGGATCAGGTGGATTTATTGTTTTTGATGACCGCGCGTGTATTGTCCGGAATCTTTGGAATTTTACGCGATTTTATCATCATGAAAGTTGCGGACAATGCAGTCCTTGCAGGGAAGGTACAGGCTGGATGGAAAAAGTGTTACACCGCATTGAACATGGTCATGGAAAAATGCAGGACATCGATTTATTGGTGGATGTCGCCAAACATATTGAAGGGAAAACAATATGTCCTTTAGGAGATGCGGCTGCATGGCCTGTAGCAAGTGCTATCCGACATTTCCGGCAGGAATTTGAAGATCACGTTAAAATTCCGGATTCCTGTCTGGCAAAACATTTACATTACGAGCAAAGCATGGCGCATTAAAATAGAAGAGGCATGAGCGATTTACTAAAAGTTACGATAGACGGAAGAAGTATTGAAGTTCCCCCCGGCACCACAATATTGCAGGCTGCAAGGCAGCTAGGTGGAAAATATCCCCCTGCCATGTGCTATTATTCATCATTAAAAAATACAGGGGGAAAATGCAGGGTGTGCCTTGTAAAAGTTGCGCAATCCAGCGAGAATAATCCACGCCCGATGCCCAAACTGGTTGCCAGTTGCATCACACGTGTGGAACACGGTATGGTCGTGGAAAATGAAATGTCAAAAGAGGTTATCGATGCAAGAAACGGTGTCGTAGAATTTTTGTTAATCAACCATCCCCTGGATTGTCCTATTTGTGATCAGGCCGGAGAATGCGATCTCCAAAATTTATCATTTGATCACGGACGAGAAGCCACTCGTTACGAAGAGGCGCGGAGAGAATTTAATAAAATAGATCTTGGTCCTTATGTGCAATTACATATGACGAGATGTATTCTGTGCTATCGTTGTGTTTATGCGGCTGAGCAACTTACAGATCAGCGGGTACACGGTGTCATGAATCGTGGAGATGTTTCAGAGATATCTACGTTTATACAACAGGCAATAGACCATAATTTTTCCGGAAACATCATTGATGTCTGTCCGGTAGGCGCGTTGACGGATAAAACTTACAGATTTAAACAAAGGGTCTGGTTTTCCAAACCTTACGATGCCCATCGCAATTGCAGTTCCTGTTCAGGAAAAGTAGTTGTATGGATGAAAGGGGACCAACTCATACGCGTTACGGCAAGGAAAAACAAATTTGGCGAGGTTGAAGATTTCATTTGCAATGATTGCAGATTTGAACATAAATCAAAAGAAGACTGGCAGATCGAAGGAGTCCGCGATGTTAGTCATGAGTCGGTCATATCCGCAAATAAATATGAATTGCCGGTAGTCTCCCCGGCAGTAGTTGTAGATGCAAAATTTGTATCAGAATGAACGAGTTGATTTTTAAACTGATCTTCATTGCGGTCATCTTCGGGTTGTCTTTGTTTATTGCAATGTATACGACCTATGCCGAGCGTAAACTTGCCGCATTCCTTCAGGATCGTTTGGGCCCCAACAGAGCGGGTCCATTCGGAATTCTGCAACCGCTCGCCGACGGTGTGAAATTATTTTTTAAAGAAGAATTTATCCCGAGGGCATCTGACAAATGGTTGTTTATCATGGGCCCTGCATTATTCATGTGTACTGCCCTAATGACCAGTGCAGTGATACCCTTTGCTCCGGATCTTCAATGGGGCGAACAGGTGTTCTCCTTTCAGGCCACAGATCTGAATGTGGGTATATTATTCATATTTGGTGTGGTGTCTCTCGGAGTATATGGCATACTCATCGGAGGCTGGGCATCCAACAATAAGTTTTCATTACTGGGTGCCATACGGGCAGCTTCTCAGAATATCAGCTATGAGCTTGCGATGGGACTGGCAATCATAGCGCTTATAATGAACAGCGGTACACTTTCCCTGCGTGAGATTGTCGATCAGCAATTTGGTTGGCACTGGAATGTTTTTTATCAGCCCCTGGGCTTTTTGATTTTTATCATTTGTGCTTTCGCAGAAACAAACAGAGCGCCTTTCGATTTACCGGAATGTGAAACGGAATTGATAGGAGGATACCATACCGAGTTTTCTTCCATGAAACTGGGATTTTACCTCTTTGCAGAGTACATCAATGTTTTTATAAGCAGCGCGGTGATCTCTACTCTGTTTTTTGGCGGATACCAATTTCCATTTGTCAGTGATATGGATCCGGGCATCCTGAAGACCGTTTTAGGTGCAGCCGTCATGTTTGGTAAAATTTTCTTTTTCATTTTTCTTTTCATCTGGATCCGGTGGACTCTGCCGCGGTTCCGGTATGACCAATTGATGGGTTTGGGTTGGAAAGTACTGATACCCCTTTCTGTCATCAATATTCTCATAACCGCAATTGTCATCCTCATTAAATAATCAGCCATGCAATTGATCAGACTTACCACGCGGACAAAAGTAATGGAGCGGAAACCGATGAGCCTTTCCGAGCGAATGTACCTGCCAGCGGTTTTCAAAGGCATGGGAATTACACTCAGCCACCTGTTCAAAAAGAAGGCTACGATCAGCTATCCTGAACAAAAAAGACCTATGAGTCAGGTTTTCCGCGGACTCCATATTTTGAAGCGCGATGAAAAAGGCGCGGAGCGTTGCACTGCGTGCGGACTTTGTGCACTTGCCTGTCCGGCTGAAGCAATCACGATGACAGCCGCAGAGCGCAAACCGGATGAGAAGCATTTGTATCGCGAAGAGAAATATGCAGCAGTCTACGAAATCAATATGTTGCGCTGTATATTTTGTGGATTGTGCGAGGAAGCTTGTCCAAAGGCAGCCATCTTTTTGCAAAATGATAAAATGGCTCCTGCAAGTTATGAGCGCGAAGATTTTATTTATGGTAAAGACCGGCTCGTAGAGCCTTTTCAACAAAACTAAATTTATGGATCTGATATTTTACATCTTATCCGGACTCACCCTACTTTGTGCCTTGATGGTCATTGTGTCCAAACATCCCATCCGAAGCATATTATTTCTCGTGGCCACCTTCTTTCTCATTTCTGCGCACTATGTGCTTTTGAATGCGCAATTTCTGGCATTGGTAAATGTGGTTGTCTACGCCGGAGCAATCATGGTATTGTTTCTGTTTGTTGTGATGTTTTTAAATCTGAACCGAGAAATAGAAGCATTCAAATCATGGATACCTATACTGGCTGCTCTGATCTCCGGTGGGGGTCTGCTCCTGGTGTTCCTTTCCGCACTCAGCCATACAAAAGTTGAAGTGGAGAATACAGGAGGATATGAATATGGTTTGGTTCAGCAATTGGGGGAGGTGTTGTACCGTGATTACCTTGTGCCCATGGAATTATGCTCGGTACTTTTTTTGGTAGCCATGGTTGGAATAGTATTGCTGAATAGAAAAGAACACGTTGAATCTGCTAATGTACCTATGTCATGAATCACATACCTGAACTGATACGAACCATACCTTTTTCACACTATATGCTGTTGAGTGCCTGTTTGTTTTTTATAGGTATGATCGGTGTCTTATTGAGGAAGAATATCATCATCGTATTTATGTGCATTGAGATTATGCTCAATGCGGTGAATTTACTTATGGTCGCTGCTTCTTCCTACCGTGGTGATGCGGCGGGGCAGGTGATGGTCCTATTTACGATGGCTGTTGCAGCTGCGGAGGTATCCGTAGGACTGGCGATTATCGTGATGCTTTATAAGAATTTGAAAACAACTAATATCGACCTTTTCAATCAACTGAAAGGTTAAAACAGATTTACCCGAACAATGAATCCGGAACTCATTTTACATCTTATTTTATGGCCGCCACTGGCGGGTTTTGCAGTAAATGGAATCTTCGGTACGAAGCTTCCGAAATGGATGGTGACCCTGGTCGCATGCCTGGCACCTTTCACAAGTTTTATCGGAACGCTGTTTGCGTATAAATATCTTTCTGCTGAACCTGCCACCATCAATTTGTACACATGGTTTGTCGCTGAACACTCTGCACGTGTCAATTTTTCATTTTACATCGATCAGCTCACCATTCTAATGCTCTTCGTCGTGACGGGAGTGGGTACTTTAATTCATGCCTACTCCACCGGTTATATGAGTGAAGATAAAGGGTATCATCGTTTCTTTGCTTATTTGAATCTGTTTGTATTCAGTATGCTCATGCTGGTTCTGGGTTCAAACCTGGTCGTGCTGTTTGCAGGATGGGAAGGCGTAGGATTGTGTTCATTTTTGCTTATTGGTTTTTGGTACAACAATCACGAATACAACAAAGCGGCTTCTAAAGCTTTTATCATGAACCGCGTCGGTGATCTTGCATTTGTGATCGCCATTTTTTTGACAATCGATTACAGCGGGGCTGTTGATTTTACAGATATTCAGGAGACCATTTTGAATGGTCAGTCCATCAACGATCCAAAAGTAATTCTTATCACCCTGTTGTTTTTCATAGGCGTGTGCGGAAAGTCAGCACAGATACCCCTTTTTACCTGGCTTCCCGATGCCATGGCGGGCCCTACACCGGTTTCTGCCCTGATTCATGCGGCAACCATGGTAACTGCTGGCATTTACCTCGTAGCGAGAATGCATTTTCTTTTTGATCTCGCTCCATTCTCATTGCATGTTATTGCCATCGTAGGGGCTCTCACTGCAATCGTCGCTGCATCTATTGCTTTAAAGCAAAATGATATTAAAAAAATACTGGCCTATTCCACGGTAAGCCAACTGGGTTTTATGGCCGTTGCACTTGGTGTGGGTGCCTATGTTACTGCAGTGTTCCATCTGATGACGCATGCCTTTTTCAAAGCCTTGTTATTCCTTGGTGCGGGCAGCGTGATTCATGGTTTGCATGGCGAGCAGGATATCCGGAAAATGGGCGGATTGAAGGGAAAAATGAAAGTGACGTATCTCGTCATGCTCATTGGAACACTTGCGATTGCAGGATGTCCGCCACTGGCAGGTTTCTTTTCCAAAGACGAAATTCTTGCTGCCGTATTTTCCAAGCAGGTGTGGCTTTTTATGATCCTGGCTATAGCTTCGGTCTTTACCGCATGGTATATGTTCCGCTTGTTTTTTTCAACCTTTCATGGAACATTTAAAGGCGAGGATTCAAAGTATGAACATGCGCATGAATCGCCGCTGAGCATGTTGATTCCTTTGATTGTGCTTGCTGGATTCTCCATACTGGGAGGATTCGCCGGCACGCCGGACCTGATGGGCTCCCCTCATAAATTGAGGATCTTTCTGAATTCCGTCATTCCCCAAAGCAAGCCGGCCGTATCTCATGAATTCGAATACGCTCTTTGGGCATTTACCATCGCAGTCTTAGTCGTTACCGGATTTCTGACCTACCGTTTTTATGCACGCGGGAAAGAGGAAAAGGAATCCGAAAGTTCCAATGCCTTGTCGCGATTGCTTGAAAACAAATATTATCTGGACGAAATTTATGATTTTCTATTTGTCAATCCTCTGAAAAAACTGGGAACCCAGTTTATGAATTTATTTGAATACAAGATCATTGACAAAATAGTTTGGTTTCCGGTTCATCTGGTTCAGTCCTGTAGTTCAGCTTTGCGCCCCATTCAAAATGGAAGTCTGAGCTGGTATTTACTTTACAGTGTATTGGGCCTATTGATTACACTTATCTTATTTCTGATAATTTAATTCATCATGCATCAGGTTGCGTTTTTAGTTCTTATCCCGGTCTTCTTTTCCCTGATTATTTTTTTCTCGGGAAAAAAATGGGCTCCGGTTATTTCTTTAACTTCGGGTGTACTCAGCACGTTTTATTTTCTGGTATTGATGAGTGCATACAATGTTGATAAACAATACCTGGCCTTTAACTCTCATTTCGAGTGGCTACCTTCCTTAAAAGCACATATTCATCTGGGTATGGATGCAGCTTCGGTTTTGCCCTTATTGCTCACCCAACTGATCGTTAGTCTGAGTGTTCTGGCAACTATGGTAAACGGAAATCAAAGAGACCCGAGATATTATGGCTTGATTGGTTTAGCGCATGCTGGTCTGAATGCATTTTTTTCCGCGCAAAATCCCATCACTTTCTACATATTTTTTGAAGCTGCTTTGATTCCGGTCTATCTTCTCGTTTTGCAGTATGGCGGAGCGGAGAGAAAAAAAGCAGTGTTTAAATTTTTTCTTTACACCGTATTCGGAGGATTGCTGATGCTCTCGGCAATTTTATTTATGCAGTATTATATGCCTGAAAAAATCTCCCTTTTATCCTGGGAGGATTTCTATAAATACAAGTTACCTACAAAATATCAACTGTGGTTATTTCCTGCTTTTTTCATTGCATTCGCCATTAAAGCGCCTTTGTTTCCATTTCACACCTGGCAGGCCGGATTGTATTCTCAGGCAGACAGACCCAGCTTAATGATCATAGCTGCGGTAATGTCCAAGATGGGTGTGTTTGGTTTGATACGTTTTGATTTTTTATTTCTCGATGCAGTATACAAATGGTTCGGCTATCTCATACCATTGATTCTCGCGGGAGTGGTATACGGTGCACTCATTGCATGGAGACAAAAGGACATGATAAAACTCCTTGCCTATTCCTCTCTTTCGCATATGGGACTCATTGCAGCGGGTATACTCACCACGACCAATAAGGGCATTCAAGGTGGTTTATTCGCCATGTTGGCCCATGGTCTGGCAGCAGCAGGATTATTTTTTGCTGCGGACGTTATGATCCGAAGAACGAATAAAGAAGGTGTTGATGATATGTCTGCAATTGCAAAAACCAATCCCAGATTTGCAACGTACTTTTTTATCTTACTCTTGTCAGCTGTTGGCTTGCCACTTACATGCGGATTCATCGGAGAATTTTACCTGATCTGGTCTATTTCCGAATTCCGTTTGTGGGTCGGATTTTTAGCAGGCCTCACATTGATATTCGGAGCTGTTTATATGCTTCGTTTTTATCAAAAAACAATGTTCGGAGAAAGTAAAAATCACGGACATGTTTTCGAAAAATTATCCTTATCCGAAGATTACGTATTTCTTGTCCTCGTCATACTGGTGATTGTATTGGGATTTTTCCCAAGTAGCTGGATTGGACTTGGTCAATATGCCTATGGTTTTATGAATTATATACCTACTGAATGAAATGATATGATGTTGTCGTTGATCATACTTAGCCTTATTGGCGTTGTTGTTCTTTTTATGGGTTTTATGAAAAGAAGCGGATGGGTCATTCCGGTTTCGATACTCGCTGTTGTTCTTGCTCTTGCCGCTCTGTTGGGACAGCAAAATTTCTGGAACCATTATTTGATGGATATGGTCCAAACGGATGGTTCCGCCAAAATTTTGACAGCACTGGTTTTATGCAATGGTCTTGCATTGCTTCCTTTCTACAGCCAGTTTAAACAGCGCGGAAATGAGGAGATGGCCGATTTTCTGGGCCTGATTCTGTTCTCACTGGTCGGGGCTGCGCTTATGGTTAGCAGTACCCATTTTATGAGCTTGTTTATTGGTGTGGAAATACTTTCCATCTCCATGTATATTCTTGCAGGAGCCGACAGAAGGAAAATTCGCTCCAACGAAGCAGCATTGAAGTATTTTATCACCGGTTCGTTTACAAGCGCTCTCATGCTTTTCGGCATTGGACTTCTTTATGCCGTTAATGGGAGTTTAGCAATTCATAATCCGGCACACGAATCCAGTTTCCTTTCCAATATCGCCTATCTGTTTTTGTTTACGGCTTTCGCATTGAAGGTTGCTGTAGTTCCCTTTCACTTCTGGGCTCCGGATGTGTACGAAGGAACACCAACTTTATTTACGGCCTTGATGGCCAGTTTGGTTAAGGTTGCGTCAGTTGGTGCTTTTTTCAGGATAGTACAACTGAATCACGAATTGTTTCCCGATTGGATGAACTGGTATTTTGCATTCTTAATACTGCTTACCTTGATATTCGGAAATTTGTTTGCATTGCAGCAAAGGAGTGCCAAACGTTTGTTAGCATATTCCGGAATAGTTCAGGCCGGTTTTATTTTAATGGGATTTATAGAACTGCAGGCCGGGCAGGAATGGCCCATACTCTATTATTTTGTAGCTTATGTGCTTGCTTCATTGGTGTGCTTTATCGTAGTGCACTTTGTTGAAACAAATAGCGGAACAGATGATTTAGATGCATTTGCCGGATTGAGTAAAAGCAACCCCACTTTGGCATGGGTCATGACTATAGCCTTGGTATCCCTTGCCGGAGGGCCTCTAACAGCAGGATTTGTAGGAAAAATATTCATGCTTGAACACGCCATCCAGCATGGATTTTCCGCATTGGTTGTAATTGCGGTGATCTGTACCTTGCTCTCAGTGTATTACTACTATAGGATTGTAAATGCTATTTTTTCACCAAGTGCAGACCAGAAATGGTCCATATCCTTTCTTCATTCAGGTCTTTTGATTTTGTTTACACTTTGTACACTTGCCGCCGGAATCGTTCCGGAAGTGTTTAATAATTGGCTCAGGTAAGCTTACTGGAATTTGCTTGTAAACCGAAGGGAATTCAATACTCGTTGAGATAATGAAAATGCTTGTCCTTCAATTCCGGCTTCGTTATGCGAATGAGGGAGATTGATGGGGATGAGTTTTTTTATCCAGAAAAAAGCTTGGTGCACCCTCACCCGATTTGTAGGATGATTTCAATAGCGAAATGAAAGGTGCAAATCAAGACCTCTCCATTTTTCCACTTCGTTTGAGTTTCTTCAAATGATAAAATGGATTCGCCAGTCACCACATTTTATTCAGATATGGATTGCTTGTCGGGTCCTGGTAGTGATTGTAAATCCGGTAAAAATTGAGGCTTTCTTTTTTAGAAGCTGTTTTTATAACAGTAGGCAGCTATGAGCGTTCATCAGACGAATGAAGAACTATGTTGTGTCCATAACGGGAACCTGCAATTTGGGATATCTGGGTTGGATGAAGGAAACACTACCTGAAATGGGCTTGCGATACTTGAAAAACAATTAATTGTAAATTATAATTTAATATAATATGTAAATAACTATATATCAATTATTAAAATTAAAATCAGAAGAGAAATCCTTATCTTTGTTTTTAGTTAGCCTTTACATGTCACAAGCTAAAACACTAAGCAGCCTTCAACACCTTTGGTCAGACCAATTGGTAAGCCAGTCTGTGCTGTGGCATAGGATAAGGGAGTCCATTCGCAGTGGACACTTTCCTCATCTGAGTTTGATGAGTGCTGATCCCGGAAATGTGCAACTCGTTTTGGCATTGGCAAGTGCGCAAGCCTTATTGTGTAGTGCAGAGCATGCTCCTTGTGGAATCTGCGACTCTTGCAGGAAAGTGTCGGGATTAATTCACTCAGACCTCCATTTTAGTTTTCCCCTGCATAAAGCCAAAGAAACTTGTGACATGTATGCCTCGGACTGGCGTGCAGCAGTCCTGGAAACTCCATTTATGGGAATCTCGCAGTGGTTTGATCATTTTGGTGAAGACAGCAAAAATGCAAATATTGCTGTGAAGGAGGTGGATCGCATACTGGGAGTGCTCCAGTTAAAACCTTATGAATCGGAGCGAAAGGTTCTTATCATCTGGCTTCCTGAATATTTGGGAAAGGAATCTAACCGACTTTTAAAATTATTTGAAGAACCTCCTGAGGAGACCTACATTATTCTAGTTGCGGAATCCGTAGAAAGGTTGTTGGCTACAGTGAGATCAAGGGCTCAATGGTTCCGTCTTCAAAGTCTGGACCTGAAGGAAGCCGCTCAGTTTCTGGCAGTTCGTTACCATCAGCAAGAGGAGCTTGCTTATGCTTCCTTGCTTACCACAGGTGGGCATCTTCAGGAAGCTATACTTCAATCGGACCAGGAAGCGGGCGTATCTTTGGGTTTTCTGAGAAAGTGGTTGCAACATGCATACACCTATCAGGTTTCCGGAATACTCGAATGGGTGGATGAGTTTTCAAAGATGAACCGTGAGAATCAAAAACACTATTTAATCTGGGTTCAGCGTTTGCTTTCTTTTGTACTGAGATACAAATCCGGAATAGAGCCGGAAGGGCAGCATCCCTATTTACAATATGCGCTCAAACTTTCGGGAAGCATGAATTATGAACAAATTGAGCAATGGAGTATTTTACTGGATGGGGCCTTGGATGCCATACCCCGCAACGCAAATGTGAAACTGCTCATGACGGATTTAACGATAAAGCTTTCCGGGATACTCCGGAAAAAAGCGAATTTAAATTGATACATAAATACAAATAACATGGCGTGTACGTCTTGTTCAAATCAAAAAAACGGAATGCCTTCGGGCTGTGGAAATAAAGGGCACTGTGCTTCGGGTGGATGCAATCGCATGAATACCTACGACTGGCTTACAGTGCTTGATTTGGAAGATCCTATGGAATCCAATTTGGCGGAAGTCAGTTTTAAAAATGGTGCGCGTAAGACTTTTTATCGCATTTCAGAGCATAGCAGAGTGACGACCGGGGACCTGGCCGTAGTGGATACAGGTTATGGTGGCTATGACATTGGACGTGTAAGCCTGATGGGTGATCTCGTCAAACTTCAGATGAAGAAGAAAAATTTTGCTGAAAACCGGATCACATTTGAAATACTCCGCAAGGCAAATCAAAGGGATGTAGAGCGACTGGAGGAAGCCCGCCTGATGGAGCATAGCGCATTAGTCAAAGCCCGGGTAATTGCCCGGAATCTCAAACTCGACATGAAGATCGGCGATGTGGAGTTTCAGGCAGATATGCGCAAAGCCACCTTCTATTACACTGCTGACGGACGTGTGGATTTCAGAGAACTCGTTCGATTGTATGCCAAGGAGTTCAAAACCAAAATCGAAATGTGGCAAATTGGTGCCCGTCAGGAATCCGCTCGCATTGGTGGAATTGGTTCTTGTGGGAGGGAATTATGTTGCTCCACCTGGCTGTCTGATTTCAAGACTGTAAATACAAATGCCGCAAGGTATCAGAATCTCGCGATCAACCAATCCAAACTAACGGGACAGTGTGGAAGATTGAAATGTTGCCTGAATTATGAATTGGACCTTTATGTGGATGAGTTAGATAAATATCCCTCCAATGTGGATGAGTTGCGCTCAAAAAAGGGTAAGGCGAGCCTTATAAAAGTGGATATTTTCCGGGGAGTCCTGTACTACATATATGAGCCGGAAAAAGGGCGATCCCTCGTAATGCCTCTGACTCCGGATTATGTGAGGCAAATCAAATCCATGAATGACCGGGGTGAACTGCCTGAAGAAATCATAGCAGCCGAAGAACCCCAGGAATCGTCCAAATCAGTTGAAAGTGAATTTGTCGATGTGACGGGTGAGATTGAGTTGCCAGACCAGAAACGTCGGAAGAAGAAGAAAAAGAAATTCAAAAACAAGCATGGCGATGGGGGGCAGACTGAAGGGCAAAATACTTCCGAGCAATCAAGGCGGAATGAGGACCGAAGAACACCACAAGGCCCAAATGAAAGGCCCCAGCAAAACCCTAGGTTCAATCCCAACCAACGACCCAACGAAAATCGACCTCAGGTTCAGAATAGGAATGAGCAACAAAGGCGGAATGAAGACCGCAGGGGGAATCCAAACCAGGCGAATCCGGAAAACAGAAACCAGGGACAAAATCAAAAGTCCAGAGAGGAGCGAAATCAAAAGCCAAATACTCCTAAAGGACAAGATCATAAAAGAGAAGAGGACAATAGCCGTAAGGAAGATTGATCTGGTTTTAGTCTGATTTTCAGAAGGGCAACTCAGCCTGGCCCTTTCATTTGGTAATTTACTCTGGCTATTTATAAAAGACAAAGGGAAGGAGAAGCTAAGTGAACATGCATCACATCTCCTTGTTAATTTCAAGTCTGCATGTATTCCTACTTTTTAAAAACACGACCATGAATGTTTCGATTATAGGAGCGGGTCCGGGTGGCTATGTAGCTGCTATCCGTTGCGCTCAATTGGGTTTTCAGGTAACATTGATTGAGAAATACATAACGCTTGGGGGCACCTGTCTTAATGTAGGCTGCATTCCCTCAAAGGCTTTACTTGACAGTACGGAGCATGTGTATAAAATGCATAAAGAGTTTTCACAACATGGCATACAGGTGGACTCTTGGCGAATTGATTTTGAACGCATGATGCAGCGCAAAGATGAGGTCGTGCAACAAAATACCAAGGGCATCGAATACCTGATGAAGAAAAACAAAATCCGTGTCATTCAGGCGACTGCTGAATTTTCAAGCCCTTCGGGACTTCTTTTGAAGAAGGCAGACGGAAGCGAAGAACAGCTTTCCTTTGACCGGTGTATCATTGCAACGGGATCAAAACCCTTATGTCCGCCAGCTTTTCATTATGATAAAAAAAGAATTATCAGTTCGACGGAAGCCTTAAATTTAAAGGAGATTCCTAAAAGCCTGGCCATTATAGGTGCAGGTGTCATTGGACTGGAAATGGGTTCTGTGTTTGCCCGTTTGGGAACGCAGGTGGAGATTGTGGAATACATGGATCAGATTCTCAATGGTATGGACCCTGATTGTGCGGAAGAGCTTCAGAAGAGCCTGAAGAAACTGGGTATAAAATTTTCACTGGGCAGGTCTGTGACTTCCGTTGAAACAAAATCCAGAGAAATTCAGTTGAAACACACGGATAAGAAGGGAACTAACGAACAAACGTTAGTAGCTGATTATGCTTTGATCGCCATTGGCCGCCGCCCTTATACGGAGGGACTGGCTCTTGAAAAGGCGGGAGTACTCCTGAATGAAAAAGGTTTCATACGGACAAATGAAGAACTTTGCACCGCAAATCCCAATGTCTATGCAATCGGCGATGTCGTAGGGGGTGCAATGCTTGCCCACAAAGCGGAAGAGGAAGCTGTTTTTATATCCGAAACTATCGCGGGTCAAAAGCCTCATATTTCCTATCACCTCATACCATCCGTTGTATACACTTGGCCTGAAATGGCATCTGTAGGCTATACAGAAGTGCAACTTAAGGCCAGAGGAATTTCATATAATACAGGAAAGTTTCCTTTCAAGGCATTGGGACGGTCCCGCGCAAGTATGGATGTGGATGGATTGGTGAAAGTCATTTCAGATGCAAATTCCGATGAATTACTGGGAATACATATCGTGGGTGCGCGTGCCGCAGATCTCATCATGGAAGGAGTAAGCCTTATGGAGTTCAAAGCCAGCGCGGAAGATATGTCCATGATGTCCCACCCGCATCCGACATATTCAGAAGCCCTCAAAGAGGCTGCACTTGAAGCTTGCGGAAAAAGAGCTATTCATCTTTAAATTGATTTTAAGGGGATGATAGACTTAAGGGCAGTCATAAAATTTGCTGACTATAAGTTTAGATATACTATTTATACATGATCCTCAGTTGTTTTTTAATATCAGCGTCCTGATGAATTTATCACATCCAAAGGCATAAACAAAAATTGCTGTTCACTTTGAATAGCAAAAGTAAAACCTGAATAAAGGCATATCACCATACCTGAACGGTATTTCAATTTTTAATTTATTATCTATTTCAAATCAGGAAAGCCAAGGCTATTTTGATGTAGTTGCAATGGAGCAGGACCAATGCATATAATTGCATGTAAAAATAAACATTATTTTTTAATTAATATATATAAATAATATTATATACAATATATAATATATTAATAATCAAATTAATAAATATATTAATAAAAAATGATGTACATACATGATGAATTATTGTAATTCATAATTACATTTGCAAGCGTTATTGTATTAAATAGTATGGACTATTAAAAGTGAATGGCATTGTCATTTTTGGTATAGTATTTGCTTTTGATTTCCATCTAAAGGATCCAGCTGAGGGCTAGAATTTTGTGTAGGGGAATGGTTGGTTTTTTAATGACTGAATTTTAACGTCTCTAAATATGAAAACTACAAAAGCGCAAAAAATGCGCATGGGAATGTATTGCATTCTCATAACAAGTGTTGTTATTCTTACAGCACTTTCAATTTCTGTTTTAGAAATTCCCTTACCTCTTCTGTACAGTTTTTCTGCAACTTTTCCTGAATCAAACATTTTGGTCTGGATGGGTTTGAGTTTCGCATGTGTCCATTGGGCATGTCGTAGTTTTCATATACCGAGGTTTAAAAGATTATTATTTGAGAACATTCAGATAGGCTTTCCAAAGTATCAATTCTACTACCCAAAACAGAACTCCGGATTTCCATTTTCATATTACAACCCAAATTTTATGATGACTAAATCAATTTTATTACTCGTAACCATTACGAGTATCATGACCTTGAGTTCAACTAATCTTCAAAGCCAGATAATTGGCGAAAACCCACTTGAAACAAAAATCAAGGAAACTTTAAAGAAGAATTCAGAAATTTTGCGTTTTGTGGAAAACAAAGGTCAATATGACAACAGTAATGCATTATATTATTTAACAGGAAATCAGGGTACTGTAATTATTGAGAAGGGTCGCTTGCGGTTTATAGTCAAGGAGCGTGTGGTCGTAAAAGCGGGTGATAAAATTGGTGACCAGGTTCAGAAAGAAGATCAGTCCATAGATATTGGTCAACATAGCTTTAGCATGTACTTTGACAATGGTAACCCAAATCCAGGTCTGGAGTTGGGTAATCAGTTTTCAACAAAGTATAACTTTTTCTTAGGTGAAGAATCAAAGAAATGGGTTTCCGGTGTGCATGCAGCGAAAGACCTTGTATTGAAAAATGTCTATCCGGGTGTTGACCTAAGGTTGTATAGTTCATCTGCGGGTGACCTGGAGTTTGACTGGATTATGAAACCTGGTGTTTCTTATGAAAATATTAAATTGCGTTTTACAGGTCAGGATAAATTAAATGTAGACGATGCCGGTAACCTTAGCGTGGGCTTGAATTTTACAGATGTGAAGTTTAAAATTCCAGAATGTTACCAGGTCAGTCCTCAGGGAAAAAAGCTGGTGGACTTTGCCTTTCAAAAGCAATCAAGTAATGTGATAGGGTTCCATACATCTCAAAAATTAGACCCCAGTTTGCCAACAGTAATAGATCCTGTTTTGAGCTGGGGAACCTTTATGGATGGAAATGATGCAAATTTTGATCAGTATTTGTTCGCCATTCAGGTGGATCCTGTGGACGGGATGATTTATTGTGCAGGTGCTACAAATAGAAATATTCCAACAAATAGTCCACCATACGATGCAGACGGTTACCTAAATAGTGTAACAGGATTCGGTACAGGGGCGACCCCGCGCGTTGCCATAGTCTACCGTGTAAATAGTACGGGATCTGATTTGGTCGACCTTACTTTGTATGGTCCAAGTGCAGTGACGGGAACCAATACGGTAGTCGCATACGGCTTGAGTCTTTCTCCAACAAAAGTAATGATCGGAGGTCGAACAACTGTTAGTGGTCTTCCGATGGTAGGATCTTCCTTCGACAATACATTTGATAATAATGACGGATTTGTTGCAGTATTTTCAAGGAACCTAGGTTCGCTTCTCTATTCGACCTACCTTGGGGGCACAGGCACGGAAGATCTTGGGGTGACGTCTATTCGGGCGATAGATGACAATACATTTGTTTGTGGCATGACGGCAGAAGCCAGTCTGCCCGCTAACTATATTTCAAGTGGTGCTGCACAGACCGTATTTGGAGGAGGCTCAGATATTTATATAGCCAAATTTTCTGGATTGAATACGCTTGCATGGGGAACCTATATTGGAGGATCTTCAGCGGAAGTTTTTAATGACCTTGAGTTATATCCAGATGGTAGGGTAGTTTTTGGCGGATCAGGAACCGGGTCACTTACGGAGATTAACAGTGGTGCGTCGCGTTCTACAGGAACTGATTATGACGGAATTATTGGCGTTCTGAACAACACAGGCACTGCATTGAATTATTTGGATGAAATCGGAGGACCTGGGGATGATAAAATCAACGATGTAGAATTGAATGGTGGTGGTGTATTTTACTGGACGGGATCTTCAAGTGATGGATTTCCCACTACTGCTGGTGCTTATGACCAAACACATAATGGTGGATTGGATGTAATTGCGGGTACTGCTGGTGATAACGGAGGATCTGCAGATTATAAGGCAACATTCTTTGGTGGTGGTGGTGATGATCTTGGCAGTGGAATCCAAAAAGTTTCACAAACTAAGTGTGATGGAACAGAGGTCACTTTTCTGCTCATATTTGGAACTACTGCACAAAATGCAGTAGGTATACCAACCGTAAATATAAATGGAGATCCCTTTTATGATGCTACGAATAATGGGGGTCTGGATATGTTTTTTGCCAGTTTTCCCAGTAATTTCAGTTCACTTTTATTTTCAACAAATATCGGGGGACCTTACAATGATTATCTAGGTGATACAGGCGAGCCAAGAGGAGCAAACCATTTATGGGTTAAGGGTGCAAATATCTATTGTGGAACTACAACCCACAGTGCTACACACAGTCCTGTTATTGTTGGAAATACAGGTTTTGACCAAACTAAAACGAACAATGCAAATCCAACAACGGATGACACGCATGTTTTGTTTTCTATCCAGTTCACCTCACTTTTTGAAACGGACTATTCGGATGCACCCGCTTCATATGGTACCCCTTCTCATATTCTGGACTGCGCACATATAGGCATTGATATGTTAGATCCTGAAACTGCACCGGTGCCTGGAGTGAATGCAAATGGAGATGACCTTGCAGGTATAGATGATGAGGACGGAATTACAGTTTTTCCGGTATATCAAAGCGGGGGTCCTCAAAATATAAGTGTCAGTGTGGATAACATTTTTAACACAACTGGCAAATCAGCTACTCTTTATGGATGGATTGATTTCAATAATGATGGAAATTTTGATAATACTGAATTTACATCAACTTCAGTTGCTAATGGATTCAGTGGTTCAAAAAGCTTAACATGGTCTTCCGTCACTGTGTCAGGAGACCCATCCAATCAATATCTCCGTATTCGACTGACAACTGATGCATTAACAGATGATAACAGTACGACCAGTCTTGATGAGAGATCAATCGAAGCTGCCCAAAACGGAGAAGTTGAAGATTATTATATTTGTGTAAAGCCTAAAGCTGGTGCAGATAAAAATGTAAATTGTCTTGCAAGTTTCCCTGGTGGTTCCGCTACCATGGCAGCCAGTGGTGCGGGCACCTGGACTGCAGCTGCCGGGAACCCCGGTACGGCTACAATAACAAACAGCAGCTCAGCTACAACAACAATTACAAATTATAGTGCCGCAGGAACCTATGCATTTGTCTGGACAAATGCCACATCTTGTGCAACGGATACCGCATTGGTGATTGTTACTGCAAAGCCAAATGCGGGTGGAAACCAAACAGCAAGCTGTGTTAACAATTTCCCCGGTGGCTCGGTTACTATGGGGGCAACTGGTGTTGGCACCTGGAGTGCGGCTGCCGGTAATCCTGGTACAGCAACGATCACTTCTCCCAATTCACCAACTACAACCATTACCAACTTTACGATTGCTGGTAGTTATTCTTTCATCTGGACCAATACCAGTGGTTGTCCGGATACTGCAGTAGTGAATGTTACTGCAAAACCAAATGCGGGTAGTGACAAAAATGTAAGTTGCGTAATTTCGTTCCCTGGTGGTTCGACAAGCATGAGTGCAACGGGTACAGGTACCTGGACAGCTCATCCATCCAACCAAAGTTCTACCATCGTAACACCTTCTTCTCCAACTACTACAATAAATAATTTTGCAGGAGAAGGTACCTATTTATATATATGGACTATAGGAAGCTGCACAGATACTGCGGCAGTCATAGTTTCAAAGGGACCCATTGGTTCTGCAACACCTCAATCTATTTGCAGTGGTTTCACTACTTCAGTCGCTTTAAATTCTACAATACCGGGTACTACTTTTACCTGGACAGCTGCCCAACAAAGTGGTGCAATAATTACAGGTTACGCTGATTGTAATTCAAGTTGTGGAACGACCATTTCGCAAACATTAACGAATACAACAAATAATGCGTCCGGAGTAGTCCGTTATACAGTTATTCCAACCGCACCAAATGGATGTGTGGGAAATTCTTTTACTGTAGATGTTACAGTTAATCCAAAACCTGTTGGTTCAGGATCAAACCAGACTATTTGCAGCGGTGCGACAACTTCAGTGAACTTAAACTCAACCATTGCTGGAACGACATACACCTGGACAGCTGCACAGCAATCAGGTGCAACCATTACCGGATTTTCAAATTGTGCCGCAGCATGTGGGACAACAATTGCCCAAACTTTGACCAATACCAGTAGTTCTGCACCCGGAGTAGTGCGATATACTGTTACTCCAACCTCAGCAAATGGTTGTTCAGGTAATACGTTTATTGTTGATGTTACGGTAAATCCAAAACCTGTTGGATCTGCAAGTCCTGAAACAATTTGCAGCGGTGCTTCAACAAGTGTAGCATTAAGTTCTACAGCAGCAGGTACTACATTTACCTGGACGGCTGCACAACAATCTGGTGCAACCATTACCGGATTTTCAAATTGTGCATCTGCATGTGGTACAACAATTATTCAAACATTAACCAATTCAACAAATAATACTGTTGGCGTTGTAAGATATACCGTTACGCCTACATCTGCTGATGGATGTATTGGCAATACTTTTACAGTTGATGTAACCGTTGATCCAAAACCACAGGGTTCCGCATCGGCTCAATCAATATGTAGTGGAAATTCAACAAGTGTTGCACTTAATTCAACCTTAAGTGGAACTACATTTACCTGGACGGCTGCTCAACAATCAGGTGCTACCATAACAGGATTTAGTAATTGCACCACGGGTTGCGGGAATACCATTTCACAAGTACTTACAAACACTTCTAACACGACAGCTGGTGTTGTCAGATATACAGTTACACCAACCGCACCAAATGGATGCGTGGGAAATTCTTTTACAGTGGATGTTACAGTTAATCCAAAACCTGTTGGTTCAGGATCAAACCAGACTATTTGTAGCGGTGCGACAACTTCAGTGAACTTAAACTCAACCATTGCTGGAACGACATACACCTGGACAGCTGCACAGCAATCAGGTGCAACCATTACCGGATTTTCAAATTGTGCCGCAGCATGTGGGACAACAATTGCCCAAACTTTGACCAATACCAGTAGTTCTGCACCCGGAGTAGTGCGATATACTGTTACTCCAACCTCAGCAAATGGTTGTTCAGGTAATACGTTTATTGTTGATGTTACGGTAAATCCAAAACCTGTTGGATCTGCAAGTCCTGAAACAATTTGCAGCGGTGCTTCAACAAGTGTAGCATTAAGTTCTACAGCAGCAGGTACTACATTTACCTGGACGGCTGCACAACAATCTGGTGCAACCATTACCGGATTTTCAAATTGTGCATCTGCATGTGGTACAACAATTATTCAAACATTAACCAATTCAACAAATAATACTGTTGGCGTTGTAAGATATACCGTTACGCCTACATCTGCTGATGGATGTATTGGCAATACTTTTACAGTTGATGTAACCGTTGATCCAAAACCACAGGGTTCCGCATCGGCTCAATCAATATGTAGCGGAAATTTAACAAGTGTGGCACTTAATTCAACATTAAGTGGAACAACATTTACATGGACGGCATCGCAAGAATCCGGTTCGACCATAACAGGTTTTAGTAATTGTACCACGGGTTGTGGGAATACCATTTCACAAGCTCTTACAAACACCTCTAACACGACAGCTGGTGTTGTCAGATATACAGTTACTCCAACAGCACTGAATGGTTGCGTTGGAAATACCTTTACAGTGGATGTAACCGTAAATCCTAAACCAATAGGTTCTGGTTCAAATCAAACCATTTGCAGTGGATTTACTACCTCAGTAAGCTTAAGTTCAACGGTTGCAAGTTCAACATTTACATGGACCGCTGTGCAATTATCTGGTTCAACAATTACCGGATTTTCAAATTGTGCAGCAGCATGTGGTACGACGATTGCCCAAACTTTAACCAATACCAGTAATTCTGCACCGGGAGTTGTGCGATATACAGTTACTCCTCTATCAGCAAATGGTTGTGCGGGAAATCCGTTTAATGTTGATGTGACGGTAAACCCAAAACCGGTAGGATCTGCAAGTCCTGAAACAATTTGCAGCGGTGCTACGACAAGTGTGGCATTAAGTTCAACAGCTGCTGGGACTACATTTACATGGATTGCTGCGCAACAATCAGGTGCTGCGATAACCGGATTTTCAAATTGTGCATCTGCATGTGGAACTACTATAGCTCAAACTTTGACAAATACAACAAATAATAATGCAGGGGTTGTACGATACACCGTCACACCAACATCAGCTGATGGTTGTGTAGGTGCAACATTCCAGGTAAATGTAACTGTAAATCCAAAACCCGGAGTTTCAATAACAACCACACCTGCATGTATTGGAGTAAGCAATGGAACTGCAACTGCGGTTGTAACAGGTGGGTCTGCGCCATTCTCCTATGATTGGAGCAATGGTCAAACTTCTGCAACAATTACTAATTTATCTAATGCTACATACACTGTTACAGTAGAAGACAATAACAATTGTATCAATACAGCAAGCGGTACCGTTCAGCAACAAGGTATCAGTGCCATGACTGCAAATCCAGGTGCATGTAATCCTGCTACAAATACGTATAGCGTATCAGGAAGTTTAACTTTAGTGAACCCACCTTCAAGTGGGACTTTAACAGTAAGCATTGGTGCAAGTCAACAAGTCTTTAATGCACCATTTAACTCACCTACAAATTATACTATTACAGGTTTGACAGCTGATGGCGCCGTGCATACTGTAAATGCAGTATTTAGTGGCGGTACACAATGTTCAAGTAGTGTAAATTATACAGCACCTGTTAATTGCCAGCCTATTATTACGCATAGCAAAAGCTTTGTTTCTGCCACACAGACAGGTGCACATAGTTTTTCAGTGGTTTATTTAATTACTGTTGGAAACACCGGAGGTGATGGACAATATGATTTAAAAGATGTGCCTGGTTTTGATGATGATATTGCCATTACAAGTGCGTCCTTTACGACTAATGCTCCTGGAAATCCAGGTGGCGCATTAGCCGGAACGGGTCCATGGACTTTAGCAAATGACCAGGTTATATTGACTGGCCAAACCCATACCTACACCTTGACGGTTAATGTAACAATAGACTTAAGTGCAGGAAGTAGTGGAAATAATATATATACAAAATGCGGCACAGCAACTCCAGGCAATCCAACGTCAGGAGAAGGTTTATACAATGAATCAAGATTAGATACAAACAACGATGGAAATCCGGAGGAAACTAAAAAGACCTGCGGTGATATTCCTTATTTAGATATGACAAAATCAGTTGCATCTATTAATCCATTAGGTGGCAACATGTATAATGTTCTTTATACGATTACAGTCAAAAATATTGGCGGTGCAAATGGACAATATGATTTAACAGATGCTCCTTCATTTGAAAATGATATCAACATTGGAAGTGCATCATATACATCTACAGCTCCGGGAAATGCTGGTTCTGCATTAGCCGGAACAGGTCCTTGGATTTTAGCGAGTGATCAGGCTATACTTTCAGGTGCAACGCATACTTATACATTGACCGTAAAAGTTACTCTGGACTTATCCGGTGGTGGTGGGGATAATGTGTATACAAAATGTGGCGCAGCCATTCCAGGTGATCCGTCAAGTGGAGAAGGTTTGTACAACCAGTCAAAAATGGATACCAACAATGATGGTACTATTGATGAAACGGATGAAGCATGTGGTGATTTACCTTATGTTACTACATCTAAATCTGTCTCAAGTATAGTTCCATTAGGTGGTAACATGTACAATGTAATTTATTCTATTACAGCTCAAAACTTAGGAGGTGCAACAGGTCAATATGATTTAACTGACGCACCAGGTTTTGATGATGATATAACAATCGGCAGTGCCAGCTTTACTACCAATGCTCCTGGAAATCCGGGTGGTTCCTTGGCTGGAACCGGTCCATGGACTTTAGCGAATGATCAAAACATAAGCGCCGGAGCAACACATACCTATACACTGACTGTAAAAGTTACATTAGACTTGCGCACAACTAGCGCTGGAAATAATGTGTATACCAAATGTGGAACGGCTATTCCGGGAGACCCGGCTGCCGGAGAAGGATTGTACAATCAATCTAAAATGGATTCCAATAATGATGGAATACCAGAAGAAACCAGAGAAGCCTGTGCAGATTTACCTTATATCGTAAATACAAAATCAGTTGCAAGTATTTCTCCACTGGGTGGAAATATGTACAATGTGGTTTACAGCATTCAGGTAAAAAACCTGGGCGGTGTAAATGGTTCATATGATTTAATTGATGCACCTGGTTTTGATAATGATTTTTCAATCAACAATGCTTCTTATACATCCAATGCTCCAGGTAATCCAGGATTGACATTGGTTGGAACAGGACCATGGACCTTAGCAAACGATCAGAATATAGTTGCTGGAGCAACCCATACCTATACATTAACTGTAAAAGTTACACTTGATCTTACACCAGGAAGTGGTGGAGATAATGTGTATACCAAATGTGGAAATGCCAATCCAGGTGATCCACAAAGTGGCGAAGGATTGTACAATCAATCCAGAGTGGATTCAAATAACGATGGCATAGCAGAAGATACCAGTGAAGTGTGTTCAGATGTGCCCTATATTACTACTACTAAATCAATAACCAGTATCAGTTCATTAGGTGGTAACATGTACAATGTCAGTTACACGATCACTGCTCAAAATATTGGTGGATTAAATGGACAATATGATTTAACAGATACTCCTGGATTTGATGATGACATTACAATCAATAGTGCATCTTATACATCAAATGCTCCAGGAAATGCAGGTTCAACTTTAGTGGGTACCGGACCCTGGACGCTTGCAAACGATCAATCAATTCTGGTAGGTGCAACACATACCTATACCCTTATTGTGAAAGTAACACTAGATTTAAGTGCAGGAAGCGGTGGAAATAATATTTATAAAAAATGCGGAACTGCTACACCGGGAGATCCTGCTGCAGGAGAGGGATTGTACAATCAATCTGCTATGGATTCAAATAATGATGGTGTTGCTGAAGAGACTAAAGAAGCTTGTGGTGACTTACCATATATAGTATCAAATAAATCATTGACCAGTATTACGCCGCTTGGTGGCAATATGTACAATGTGGTTTATGCAGTCACAACTCAAAATCTGGGTGGTGCGAATGGCCAATACGATTTGACAGATGTACCGGGTTTTGATGATGACTTTACTATCAACAGTGCATCCTATGTTTCAAATGCTCCAGGTAACGGGGGATCTGTTTTGGCAGGTTCTGGTCCCTGGATATTGGCAAATGATCAGGCTATTACAGCAGGTGCAACACATACGTATACACTAACTGTAAAAGTTACTTTGAGTTTAAGAACAGGTAGCGGTGGAGATAATAGCTATACGAAATGTGGGACTGCAATTCCTGGTGATCCTACCAGTGGAGAGGGATTGTACAATCAATCTAAATTAGACACGAATAACGATGGTACTCCTGAAGATGTTGATGAAGTCTGTGGAGATGTACCTTACATAACAAATATGAAATCGGTAAGCAGTGTAACTCCATTGGGTGGAAATATGTACACTGTTGTTTATCAGGTTTTGGTAAAAAATTCCGGTGGTGCAAACGGGCAATATGATTTAATTGATGCACCGGGATTTGATGATGACTTTACAATTAATAGCGCTTCTTACACTTCCAATGCTCCTGGAAATCCAGGTGCAGCTTTAGTGGGAAGCGGACCTTGGACCTTGTCTAATGATCAGGCAATTACAGCTGGTGCAACACATACTTTTACGATCACAGTAAAAGTTACCTTGGATTTATCAGCTGGTAGTGGTGGAAATAATGTTTATACAAAATGTGGTTCTGCGACACCTGGTGATCCAACAAGTGGCGAAGGTTTATACAATCGTTCAACGGTAGATGTAAACAATGATGGAATCCCTGAAGACACTTCAGAAGTATGTACTGATTTGTCATACATCACCAGTACTAAAACGATTGCCAGTATTATTCCATTGGGTGGTAATATGTACAATGTTACCTATAACATGACAGTGCAAAATCAGGGTGGTATCAATGGTCAGTATGACTTGACCGATGCTCCAGGATTTGATAATGATTTTACACTCATTTCTGCCTCCTATACCAGCAATGCTCCTGGAAATCCAGGCAGTACTTTGGTAGGAACAGGCCCCTGGACTTTAGCGAATGATCAAGCAATCAACGCAGGTTCAACACATACTTACGTATTGACAGTTAAAGTTACATTGGACTTAACAGCAGGTTCAGGGGGTGACAATATTTATACAAAATGTGGGAATTCAACTCCTGGTAATCCAACTTCAGGTGAAGGTCTTTACAATGAATCCAGATTGGATATAAATAATGATGGCGTTGCTGATGAGTTGAGAGAAGTGTGTGGAGATGTTCCATATGTAACAACCAACAAATCGATTTCTAGCATCAACTCCCTTGGTGGCAATATGTACAATGTTAGCTATAGCATTACAGTACAAAACCTTGGAGGAACCACAGGTCAGTATGATTTATCGGATGTTCCGGGATTTGATGATGATATAACTATCAATTCAGCTTCTTATACTTCCAATGCTCCTGGGAATGCAGGTGCTGCTTTAGCAGGAACGGGTCCATGGACCTTGGCAAACGACCAATCTATTGTTGTCGGTGCAACTCATACCTATACATTAGTAGTTAAAGTTACACTAGACTTAAGAGCTGCAAGTAGTGGAAATAATGTGTACACCAAATGTGGAACAGCAACACCGGGTGATCCGGCTGCTGGAGAAGGATTGTACAACCAATCTAAAATGGATGCCAACAACGATGGTATACCTGAAGAAACTAAAGAAGTGTGTGGAGATATTCCATACATAACTACTGTAAAAACAGTAAACTCTGTTACGCCATTAGGTGGTAACATGTTTAATGTTTCTTATCAAATACAAGTTAAAAATACAGGTGGCGCCAATGGAAGCTATGATTTAATTGATGCTCCTGGATTTGATAATGACTTTGCGATCAACAGTTCGTCATATACATCTAATGCACCGGGAAATGCAGGTTCTTCATTGGCAGGAAATGGACCTTGGACCTTGGCAAATGATCAGGCAATCCTTACTGGTGCAACACATACGTATACTGTAATTGTTAAAGTAACATTAGACTTAACAGCAGGTAGTGGAGGTGATAATATTTATACTGCATGTGGTAGTGCAACTCCGGGGGATCCAACGGCAGGCGAGGGATTATATAACCGGGCACGTGTTGATATAAATAACGATGGAATTCCTGAAGATACCAGCGAAACTTGTGCTGATGTTCCATATATTACAAGTAATAAATCCTTGACTACAATTGCTCCTTTGGGTGGCAATATGTATAATGTTACCTATACGATAACAGTTCAGAATTTAGGTGCTTCTGCAGGACAATATGATTTATTGGATGTTCCTGCATTCGATAATGATATTACAATTGGATCAGCTACATATACAACAACTGCTCCTGGAAATGCCGGTGGTGCATTGGCAGGTACTGGACCATGGACCCTTGCAAATGATCAGGCGATTGTTGCAGGTGGAACACATACGTATACCCTGGTTGTTAAAGTTACATTAGACTTAACAGCAGGTACCAGTGGAGATAATATCTATACGAAATGTGGAAATGCAACACCGGGTAATCCAACACCAGGAGAAGGTTTATACAATGAATCAAGAATGGATTCCAACAATGACGGTACACCGGAAGAAACCAAAAAAGCTTGTGGTGATTTACCTTATATCGTTACGACAAAAACATTTACATCCAAGACAGATCTTGGTGGAAATATGTATAATGTAAACTATACAATAACAGTTCAAAATTTAGGTGGTGCGGTGGGACAATATGATCTTACAGATGTACCTGAATTTGATGACGACATTACTATTAATAATGCTTCGTACACTTCCAATGCTCCGGGTAATGCAGGTGCTCCTTTAGCGGGCTCAGGTCCTTGGACACTTGCAAATGATCAAAACATCAATGTTGGCGCTGTGCACACCTATACGCTCACAGTGAAGGCTACCATTGATTTATCAGCCGGAAGCGGAGGTAATAATACTTATACAAAATGTGGTAACAACACACCTGGTGATCCTCAGAGTGGAGAGGGGTTGTACAATCAATCCAGAATGGATACCAACAATGATGGTGTTCCGGAAGACATCAAAGAAGCTTGTGGGGATTTACCATATGTAACGACATCTAAAACCATAGCAAGTATTACGGCCTTGGGCGGAAACATGTTTGAAGTCAAATATAAGATAGTTGCAAGCAATGCAGGGGGAGTATCCGGTCAATATGATCTTACTGATATCCCTGGCTTTGACAATGACATTACAATTAATTCAGCTTCCTATGCATCAGATGCTCCTGGTAATTCTGGTGGTTCTCTTACAGGAAGCGGCCCATGGACTTTGGCTAATGATCAATCCATTGCTGCTGGTGTAAATCATACCTACACAATTACCGTTAAAGTTACCATAGACTTAAGTCCGGGATCTGGTGGCGATAATTTGTACACCAAATGTGGATCAATAAATCCAGGCGACCCACAAAGTGGAGAAGGATTGTACAATCAATCCAGAATGGATACCAACAACGATGGTGTGCCTGAAGATGTAGATGAAGTTTGTGGAGATTTGCCATACATCACTTCTACAAAGAATATAGGAGCCATTGTTCCATTAGGTGGTAATACATATAATGTAACGTATAATCTTACCGTACAAAATCTTGGAGCTGTAAATGGGCAATACGATTTAACAGACATTCCAGGATTTGATAATGATATCAATATAAACAGTGCCAGTTTCACAACAACTGCACCAGGTAATCCTGGTGGAGTGCTAGCGGGAACTCCATGGGTACTTGCCAATGATCAGGCAATCGCTGCAGGTGCAAGTCATACTTATACCATTACGGTAAATGTGACTTTGAATCTCGAACCTGGATCAGGAGGTGATAATATTTATACGAAATGTGGAAATACAACTCCTGGCGATCCTACCAGTGGTGAGGGCTTATACAACCAATCCAGACTGGATTCAAACAACGATGGAACTCCAGAGGAAATTAAGGAAGCTTGCGGTGATATTCCTTATGTATCTGCAAGCAAATCAATAGCATCCATTTCGCCATTGGGTGGCAACATGTATAATGTCACCTACTCAATAGTCGTAAGAAACCTTGGAGGAGTAGGCGGTCAATATGATTTAAGTGATGTACCTGGTTTTGATAACGATATTACCATTGGTTCAGCTTCATATACGTCTTCTGCTCCAGGAAATCCCGGAGGACCTTTAGCAGGAAGTGGACCTTGGCAGTTGGCCAATGACCAGACTATTTCTGTTGGTTCGATACATACATACACGCTTGTAGTAAAAGTAACTTTGGATCTCAATCCGGGAAGTGGCGGTGATAACAGCTATACAAAATGTGGAGCTCTAAACCCCGGCGATCCTCAAAGTGGAGAAGGATTGTATAATCAATCCAAACTGGATTCTAACAACGATGGTACTCCTGAAGATATTGATGAGACATGTGGAGATCTTCCTTATGTAACTTCGACAAAAACCATTTCAAGTATCAATAATCTGGGTGGAAATATGTACAACGTTACTTATTCCATCGTTGTCAGAAACCTTGGTGGAGCAAATGGTACCTATGATTTAAATGATGTACCTGGATTTGATAATGATATTAACATTGTGTCTGCTTCATACGGTTCGACTGCTCCGGGCAATCCGGGAGGAGGCCTTGCCGGTTCAGGGCCGTGGACACTTGCAAATGATCAGGCAATCGGAATAGGTGCTATACATACTTATACCCTCACTGTTAAAGTAACGCTCGATTTGCGTTCGGGTACTCCGGGTGATAATATTTATACAGCTTGTGGAAATTCTATTCCTGGAGATCCATCAGCAGGGGAAGGCTTGTATAATCAATCCAGACTGGATTCAAACAATGACGGTACTCCTGAAGAAATAAAAGAAGCTTGTGGAGATCTTCCATACATTATCAATACGAAAACAGTGAACAGCGTTACGCCATTAGGTGGAAATATGTTCAATGTGAAATACAACATCGTTGTCAAAAATATTGGCGGTGCAAATGGACAGTATGATTTATTGGATGTGCCTGGTTTTGATAATGACTTTGCAATTGGTTCTGCTTCTTATACTTCTGATGCTCCTGGAAATGCAGGTAGTGCATTGGCAGGCAGTGGGCCATGGACTTTAGCAAATGATCAGGCGATTGTTTCGGGCACAACACACAATTATGTAGTCACTGTAAAAGTTACCTTGGATTTAACTCCGGGTAGTGGTGGTGATAATGTATACACAAAATGTGGCAGTGTAAATCCGGCTGATCCAAATAGTGGTGAAGGATTATACAATCAAACCAGAGTCGATATTAACAATGATGGAATTCCTGAAGACACTTCAGAAACCTGTGCTGACATTCCTTATATTACGAGTGCCAAGACAATCAATAGTATCACTTCATTGGGTGGACACATGTACAATGTTGTGTATAAAATTGTTGTCAAAAACTTAGGTGGTGCTGCAGGTCAGTATGATTTATCAGATGTGCCTGGTTTTGATAATGATATTGCCATTGGATCTGCTTCATACAGTTCTGATGCTCCAGGTAATGCGGGTGGATCTTTAGCTGGTATCGGACCATGGAGTTTGGCAAATGACCAGCTAATAAATGCAAATGCAACGCACACATATCTGGTATCTGTGAAAGTTACACTGGATCTGGATCCGGCAAGTGGTGGAGATAATGTGTATACCAAATGTGGTCAAGTCAATCCAAACGATCCAAGAAGTGGAGAAGGTCTTTACAATGAATCAAGAATGGATTCCAACAACGATGGAACTCCGGAAGAAGTAAGTAAAGTTTGTGGTGATTTGCCTTATGTAGTGAGTAGTAAAACATTTACAGGGATTACTCCATTAGGTGGTAATATGTTCAATGTGAAGTACAAAATGGTCGTTCAAAACTTAGGTGGAATCGCAGGTCCGTATGACTTAACGGATGTACCTGGTTTTGATGATGATATCACAATTAATTCTGCTAGTTATACTACAGATGCTCCGGGAAATCCGGGTGGTGTATTAGCAGGAAGCGGACCTTGGGTTCTTGCAAATGATCAAAATATTAACAACGGTTCAGTACATACTTATAACCTTTCCGTAAAAGTTACCCTTGATTTGGATCCGGCAAGTTCTGGAAATAATACCTATACAAAATGTGGAAGTGCCATTCCTGGTGATCCAAATACTGGTGAAGGATTGTACAACCAATCTAAATTGGATATTAACAATGATGGGGTACCTGAAGATGTAGATGAAGCTTGTGGTGATGTACCTTATGTTACCTCCGATAAATCTATAGCATCGATTACACCATTGGGAGGAAATATGTATACCGTTAAGTACCAGATCAGAGTTCAGAATCTGGGTGGTACACCTGGTATGTATGATTTGGTAGATCAACCCGGTTTGGATGATGATATTGCGATGAGTTCTGTTTCGTATACGTCAGATGCCCCCGGAAATCCTGGTGGCTCATTGATAGGTACGGGTCCATGGACGCTTGCAAATGATCAGGCAATCGGGGTGGGTGGAACACACATTTATATCCTGACTGCCAAGATGACTCTTGATTTGAGTCCGACAAGTGGAGGAAATAATGTGTATACCCATTGCGGAAATACTACACCTGGTGATCCAATTGCCGGTGAAGGCTTGTACAACCAATCAAAATTGGACAACAACAATGATGGTCAGCCGGAAGAGATTGATGAAGTATGTGGAGATTTGCCCTATGTAACGACTAGCAAAACACTAACGAACATTAGTTCATTGGGTGGACACATGTATAACGTGACTTATGAAATTGTGGTTAAGAATCTTGGTGGCGCTTTAGGCCAATATGATTTGACAGATGTACCAGGATTTGATAATGATATTGCAATTGGTTCGGCTTCTTATGTATCAACGGCTCCAGGTAATCCTGGTTCGCCGCTGATCGGAAATGGGCCTTGGATTTTGGCCAATGACCAGAATATAGGAGCCTTTTCAACGCAAGTATTTACAATTACCGTTAAAGTGACTTTGAATCTGGAAGCAGGCAGCGGTGGTGATGATATTTATACGAAGTGTAATGCCCAGACCCCAGGTGATCCTACAGCTGGAGAAGGATTGTACAATCAGTCGAGAATGGATTCCAATAACGATGGAACTCCAGAAGAAGTGAAAGAAGCTTGCGGAGATTTACCTTATGTGGTAAATGCAAAAACGCTATCATCGATCACTCCGTTAGGAGGTAATATGTACACCGTTGTCTATCAGCTTACAGTTAAAAACCTGGGAGGCGTAACAGGCGTGTATGACCTCGTGGATGTCCCCGGTTTTGATAACGACATTGTAATCAACAATGCATCATTTACTACAACCGGTCCTGGTGCCGGAGGTGTGTTGGCTGGAAACGGCCCATGGACATTGGCAAACAATCTAAATATACCTGCAGGAACTACACATACCTATACCATTACTTTGAAGGTAACTATCCAAATGGAAGGTGGCGCTGGTGATGACCGTTATGTAAAATGTGGTGAAGGGACACCGGGTGATCCAACTGCTGGAGAAGGCTTGTACAATCAAGCGAAATTGGATATCAACGATGATGGTATTCCTGAAGATGTGGATGAAGCATGTGGTGATTTGCCATATGTTACTTCTTCAAAATCAATTGCTGCAATCAATCCATTGGGAGGCAACATGTACAATGTTGTTTACAAACTGACAATCAGAAATCTTGGTGGTACTACCGGACAATACGATTTGAAGGATACACCGGGATTTGATGATGACATAACCATTGGTAGTGCATCATATACGACCAATGCACCGGGCAATCCTGGTGGTGCATTGGCAGGGACAGGCCCATGGACACTTGCAAATGATCAGAACATCAATGCAGGCGCAACGCATACCTATACTCTCACAGTAAAAGTGACTATAGATTTGAATCCTGCAAGTTCTGGAAATAATATATACACAACTTGTGGTGAGCATACACCTGGTGATCCAGAACCAGGGGAAGGTTTATACAATCAATCCAGTATGGACTCCAACAATGACGGTACTCCGGAAGAATTGGATGAAGTTTGCGACGATCTTCCTTTTGTAACTACCAACAAAACACTAACGAACATTAGTTCATTAGGCGGACATATGTATAACCTGACATATGTGATAGAAGTAAAGAATTTAGGTGGTGCCAACGGACAATACGATTTATCCGACGCGCCGGGCTTTGATAACGATATTGCAATTGGATCTGCTTCATACACCACAACAGCACCGGGTAACACTGGTGGAGTTTTGGCAGGGGCTGGCCCATGGACACTTGCAAATGATCAGAATATCAATGCATTTTCTTCTCACACATATACCATTACGATTAAAGTAACATTAAATCTGGAAGCCGGAAGTAGTGGCGATAACATTTATACGAAGTGTAATGCTCAGACTCCTGGTGATCCTGCAGCTGGAGAAGGATTGTACAATCAGTCGAGAATGGATTCCAATAACGATGGAACTCCAGAAGAAGTGAAAGAAGCTTGCGGAGATTTACCTTATGTGGTAAATGCAAAAACGCTATCATCGATCACTCCGTTAGGAGGCAATATGTACACCGTTGTTTATCAGCTTACAGTTAGAAACCTGGGAGGCGCAACAGGCGTGTATGACCTCGTGGATGTTCCCGGTTTTGATAACGACATTGTAATTAACAATGCATCATTTACTACAACCGGTCCTGGTGCCGGAGGTGTATTGGCTGGAAACGGTCCATGGACTTTGGCAGATGATTTGAATATTTCTGCCGGTGCAACCCATACCTATACCATTACCTTGAAAGTAACTATCCAAATGGAAGGTGGTGCTGGTGATGACCGTTATGTAAAATGCGGTGAGGGGACACCGGGTGATCCAACTGTTGGAGAAGGCTTGTACAATCAAGCAAAATTGGATATCAATAATGATGGTAACCCTGAAGATGTGGATGAAGCATGTGGTGATTTGCCTTATGTTACTTCTGCAAAATCTGTTGCAAGCATTACCAATCTTGGTGGTCATATGTACAATGTTGCGTACACCATTACAGTGAGAAATCTAGGTGGAGCTTCTGGACAATACGACCTCAATGACATTCCGGGATTTGATGATGATATTACAATCAACAATGCAAATTACACTTCCAATGCACCCGGTAATGCCGGAGGTGCACTGGCCGGTTCTGGTCCATGGATACTTGCCAATGATCAGAATATTAATGCAGGGGCAACGCATACTTACACCCTGACGGTTAAAGTGACGATTGACTTGCGTGCAACCAGTGGAGGTAATAATGTTTACAGTGCTTGTGGAGAATCTACGCCGGGAGATCCAAATCCAGGACAAGGATTGTACAACCAATCGACTATGGATTCCAATAATGATGGAATTCCGGAAGAATACGATGAGGCTTGTGCCGATTTACCTTATGTCGTATCAAGCAAGGAAATAGTAAGCATTATTCCATTAGGCGGTGGAATGCATACCATCAATTACAGATTAATTGTTAAGAATTTAGGAGGTGCTGTTGGTCAATATGATTTGACAGATGCTCCTGGTTTTGACAACGATTTAACGATCAATACAGCATCTTATACTTCAACAGCTCCTGGTAATCCTGGAGGTGCTTTGGCTGGTGCCGGACCATGGGTCCTGGCTAATGACCAAAACATTGCAGTGGGAGCAACGCATACATATAACCTGACCGTCAAGGCTACCTTAGATTTAAGACAAGGTTCAGGTGGAGATAATGTATATACTGAATGCGGTCAAACTACTCCGGGTACACCAAAAGCTGGAGAAGGTGTCTTTAATCAATCCAGAATGGATATTAATAATGACGGCATTCCGGAAGATGTTGATGATGTTTGTGGTGATATAGATATAGTGGATATGGCAATTCGTAAAACTATTGCTACTCCTGCACCATATAGTTATGGACAATTATTGACATTCAATTTGGAAGTATTTAATCAGGGCAATATTCCAATTACCAGTATCATACTGAACGACTATTTGCCAAGTGGATTTACGTTTAGTCCAGCTGATAATATTCCGGGATGGAGCCAGGTCAATCCAAGTTTACTTGAGTTTAATGCTGTTGCGAATATTCCAAGATATGCTTCAACTATTGTACCTCTTAAATTAAGAGTCGCAAGAAGTAGCGGATATAAATCATGGTTTAATTATTCTGAAGTTAAATCCTATAAGGATGTCTTGGGTAATGACCGTACTTTTGAGGAATTGGATAGCAAACCAAATTCCAATACTCCGGCTGAACTAGCTGTTTTACCTGGTGATCCGGGAGATGATAACATCAGTACAATGGAAATTGGAGGTAATGAAGATGATCATGATCCTGCCGGATTTAATGTGTTTGATGTTGCGTTAAGGAAAGTATGTAAAGGAAACTATCCGTTAAATTATAGTGAGGTTGTTCCTTTTGAAATAACGGTATTCAATCAAGGTAGTATTTCAGCAACTAATGTCCAAATCACAGATTATGTACCAGCAGGATTCCAGTTTGTTGCTGCGAATAATCCGTCATGGACGTATAATAGCGGTACCCGTGAAGCGTTAACCACATTAACCGGTAAAATTAAACCAGGGGATAGCGCCAAAGTAACGATCAATTTAGTCTTATTACCTATTCTTGGTAATCCAAAAGCCTGGGATAATATTGGAGAAATTGAATCCATTACAGATACTTTAGGTGTAAGCTTAAAAGATTTTGATAGTACACCTGGAGGTACAAAGGATGATGATGGTCCTGCAATTGATGATGCGATAGATGATCCGAATGATGAAGATGATCATGATCCATCTGTGGGTCCTGTGTTTGACTTGGCTATGAAAGCCATTGTAATAAACAAAGCTCCATATTATATTCCTGGAGATGTTGTTCCATTTACAATGAGAGTATTCAATCAAGGTAATATCACAGCGATGAATATTCAGATTAATGATTACATTCCGCAAGGTTATGTATTCAATCCGGTAATAAACCCAGGATGGAGCTATATTGGATCTACCTTAGTGTACAACAGTATAGCTAAACTGAATGCCGGTGATAGCATTGATGTTCCGTTAAAGTTAACCGTGCAAATCGCTGCAAACCCAACACTTCAAGATTGGGACAACTATGCAGAATTGCGTACAGCGATGGATGCACAAGGGGTAGTAAGGGACGTTGATGATGCGGATAGTAAGCCAAATACGAATAGCGCATGGGAAAAACAGGTTGTGGAGAATCATCCATGGGATAATGTTGTAGATGGCAATGGCCAAATAGAAAATGAGGATGAGGACGACCATGATTTTGAAAATGTAAAAGTCACAGGTGCCATTGGGGATCGTGTTTGGGATGACTTAAATGGAAACGGTATTCAGGACAGCGGTGAGCCAGGCTTGCCTAATGTAATCGCTTCCTTGTATGATTGTAATACACTAGCCATAATTAAGAAGGATACGACTGATGCAAATGGATTGTACTTGTTTGACTTTTTATTGCCATTGAAGTCTTACTTCGTTAAGTACGACTTTAGCCAGTTGCCTCCCGGATATGGATTTACCTTCCAAAACAGGGGATCCGATGATTCAAAAGACAGCGATGTAAGTGCAGGTGGAGTAGGCCCATGCCTCGTTGTAGAGCCAGGAAAGAGGGATTCAACTTATGATGCTGGTTTAGTTAAACTTGGATCTTTCAGTGACTTTGTTTGGAATGATAAAGATGGTGATGGCATTCAAGATCCAGCTGAAGAAGGAATTCAAGGTGTCACAGTTATTGTCTACGACGCGGTGACTAAGCTTCCTGTGAAGAATGCAATAACGGATGCAAATGGCCATTATCTAATTAAGGATTTAATGCCAATGGATTATTATCTGAAATTTGTCGCGCCATCAGATTGGATTGCTACCTATGCAAATACGACAGCTGACTTTAAAGACAGCGATGTGGACAACAGTAATGGACCTGGAACTACAGCAACGACGCATCTGTCACCTGGTGAAGACGATTCTACTGTAGATGCAGGATTTTACAAGTGTATTAAAATTTCTGGTGATGTCTGGTTTGATCTTGATATGGATGGAATATATGATCCAGAAGAAAAGGGAATAAACGGATTGCATGTGGAAATTATTGACGCAATGAGTGGTGCTACCGTAACCACGTTGATTACTAGTGTGAAACCAGGCACTGCCTCCGATGATGGTTATTACATTGCTGATTGTTTAAGGCCGGGTATGTACTATATCCGCTTCGAACGCCCCGGTCACCTCGGTGCCAGTGAACCATATAAAGGACCAAATCCAAATAGAGATAGTGATATATCCCATGAGAATGGTGTAAACACAACGAAGAAGTTTACCGTGATAAGTGGCGATATTATTGGCTATTTAGGAGGTGGTTTCCAGACTAAATCACTAATTGGAGACCATGTTTGGATTGACAAGAACTTTAATGGACTACAGGATACAGGTGAACAGCCATTACCAGGAGTAAAAGTTGAAGCTTACAAGAGCTCGGGAGTTATTATCAGCGAAGCGACTACAGGTACTGATGGACAGTTCATGCTGGATGGTGTGGTACAGGGTGACTATTTTGTGAAATTTACGCTGCCTAACAATTATTACGGGTTTACCCAGGCACACGTCGGTTCAGATAATGTAGATAGTGATGTTGACGGAACTTACGGTTATGGTACGACTAAAATGTACCGTATTCTTGCAGGTGAAGTAAGACCTACCATTGATGCGGGTGTTGTCGCTCAGGCGCTTCCTCTTCAGTGGCTTGGTTTCGAGGGACAATACAATGGAACATTCACTGAGTTAAATTGGATTACAGGTGTAGAGTTCAACAATGACTATTTCGTGGTGGAGCGCAGGCATGAGTCGGATTCTGATTTTTCAGAAATCGGGCAGGTTGAAGCAGATAAAAACGCATCTGCTTCATCACATAAGTATTCATTCAATGATTACAATTGTGATCTTGCCGGAACATACTATTACAGATTAAAGCAAGTAGATAAAAATGGCTTCGAAAGTTATAGCAGGATAATTGCTGTAAGTCTTGCAAAAGGTACAGACTTAAAGCTTGAAGTCAGTCCGAATCCGGTCCGCGACCTACTTCATGTAAAGCTTTGGTTGCCGGAAGATGGACTTGTAGAGGCAAGGGTTTATGACCAACATGGAAAGACGGTGATGCTTGCACCTTTTAACGGCAATTTGGTTAAAGGCTATCACCTCGAACATATACAGACGAATCTTCTGCCGTCAGGAGATTACATCTTGCAAATTGTTTCGCAGAATGGAGTGATCAACAAAGTTTTCACAGTTATGAAGTAAAACGAAATTATTGAAAACGTAAAAGAGCTGACCTTGGCCAAGGTCAGCTCTTTTATTTACAGGGGTATCTTAAGCCTTTACAATATTGGAGCAAGAAGGGGTATGTTTCACCTGGGATTCATTTCTGTGTCTATGCGGATTTCATTTTCAGCTTGGCGTGATAGTTATCCCGGATTGGGGTGACATCGAATTTTATTGGGCAGAGAAAAATGAGATCTGAAATGGGCTGCTCCAATTTTAGTCATTTCAGCAGGTAGCCGGATTTATTCAATTGGAATTTAAGGAAAAGTTTCATCACCATATGGGTTCCAATTGTTTAGGGATAAGTATATATTGTCTATGGAAATTTCCTGATATGGAATAATTCCGTGAAATATGAAATGTGTACTTTTTTTAGTTAAATGTTGCTGATCAAAGTATATGGAATGAGCTCATGTATGGAGCCTTTCATGCGCCACAGCTGAAAAACGTATAGTAACAAACATTAGTTAGTTAGAATGAGCACAGCTGGATTCCACTTCATGCGAAATACGTGAGATGCATCAGGTACTTACATAGCAAGGTCAAAAACGATTCATTCCCAGGGCAAATTCAAGAACCTCGGTCATCGTGTCAACGTAATAAAAATCAAGTCCCTTGAGGTGCTCAGGATTTACTTCTTCGACGTGAGCTTTATTTTCTTTACACAACATGATCGTTTTAATACCTGCGCGCTTTGCCGCCAGAATTTTTTCCTTGATCCCTCCCACCGGCAATACCTTGCCTCTTAAGGTGATCTCCCCGGTCATTGCAAGGAACGCTTTTACGGGTTTTTGTTTGATGGAAGAGCATATCGAACTCAACATGGTGATTCCTGCGGAAGGCCCATCTTTTGGAATAGCCCCTTCCGGTACATGAATATGCAAGTCATGATTCTCAAAAAAGTCAGCTTCGATTTGCAGGTCGGCAGCATGCGCCTTTATGAAGCTTAAAGCCGTTGTTGCGGATTCCTTCATGACTTCTCCAAGATTCCCGGTCAGTACCATTTTACCTTTACCGGTTGAATAGCTGGTTTCGATATACAGTATATCACCTCCGACGCGGGTCCAGGCTAAACCTATTGCTACTCCGGGAGGTAATTTTTCCTGGTAGCGTTCGCTACTGTATTTTGATATACCAAGTACGGAGCCAAGTTCTTCGGTTTTGATTTGATAAGACTTGATATGATCCATTGCGATGGAGGAGGCTGCCTTGCGTATAACACCTGCTAATTGTCTGCGCAAGCTTCGCACTCCGGATTCGCGCGTGTAATCCTGAATGATACGTCCCAATACTTCATTACTTATTTTGAATTGTTTGGGTTTTACACCATGCTCTTCCAGGAGTTGAGGGATGAGATGGGCTTTTGCAATTTCTATTTTTTCCTCTGTGCTGTATCCTTGCAACTCAATGACCTCCATCCGATCCAGCAGTGCAGGTTGAATGGTGCTCAGGCTATTTGCAGTTGCTATGAAAAGTACTTTTGATAAATCGAATTCAAGGTCAAGGTAATTGTCATGAAAACTTGAATTCTGTTCCGGGTCCAGGACTTCTAAAAGTGCCGATGAAGGATCACCACGGAAATCTTTCCCTATTTTATCAATTTCATCTAAGATGAAAACCGGGTTTGCAGAGTGGGCTTTTCGAATGGATTGGATGATCCGTCCGGGCATTGCTCCAATATAGGTCTTGCGGTGTCCGCGTATTTCAGATTCATCATGAAGTCCACCCAAAGACATCCGGATGAATTTCCTGTTTAATGCTTTTGCGATGGATTTTCCTAAGGATGTTTTACCCACACCCGGAGGCCCAACCAGGCACAGGATGGGAGCTTTCATATCTCCTTTCAGTTTTAAAACAGCAAGGTGTTCAACAATGCGTTCTTTGATTTTTTCGAGTCCATTGTGATCCTGATTCAGGATTTGCATGCATTTCTTGAGATCATAACGATCTTTGGTGTATTCACTCCACGGAAGATCCACCATGAGATCCAGGTAGTTCATCTGCACAGAATATTCTGCCACCTGAGGATTCATCCTCCGGATTTTATTGAGTTCTTTTTCGAAATGCGCTTTTACAGAAGCAGGCCATTGTTTGGTTTCGGCACGTTTGATCAATTCTTCTATGTCCTGCTCAACAGGGTCCTGTCCCAACTCCTCCTGGATTGTTTTCAGCTGTTGATTCAAATAGTAGTCCCTTTGTTGCTTTTCGAGATCCGTTCGCACACGCGCTTCGATCTGGTCTTTTACTTCCAGAAGCTGAATTTCATTATTCAGCAACACGAGCAACTCCTCTGCTTTTTTCTGTAAATTGTCTTGCTCAAGCAGTTCTTGTTTTTTCTGAATCGGTATATTCAAATTTGAGGAAATAAAATGAAGCAGGAAGCGGTCATTGTTGATATTGCGAAGTAAAACTTGCGCTTCATTTGGAATTTGGGGAGTGAGTTCTACGATGCGTCTGGATTTTTCCTGAATCGATTTGATCATGGCTTCATATTCCAGTGCATTTACAGAGCTCACATGTTCCCTTTTCCGTACCTTGGCTAGCAGGTAGGGATCTTGCGAAATCCATTGTTCTACAGAGCATCTTTTCCTTCCTTGGAGGATGACCGTCTGACTGCCATCAGGCATTTTCAATAGTTTTACAATTCGTGCCACACTTCCGGTTTGGTAGAGATCTTTTCCGGCAGGATCCTCCGTATTGTGATCCATTTGGGTAAGCACGAGGATATATTTGTCAGATTCATTGGCCTTTTCTACCGCACGTATTGACTTTTCCCTTCCAACAGTAATCGGGATAATTACACCTGGAAAAAGAACCGTGTTTTTCAAAGGCATGACAGGGAGTACGTCTCCAAAATTATCCTCCTTTACAGGCAACTCATCATCAGCAACTGCTACAAATGGAAGCACTTCCGCATCGTCTTGCAAGGGACTGTTCAAATAAATAGTATCAAAATTCATGGTGTGACCGGATTTTTTCTTTCGTTTTAGTTCGTATAGACGAAGCCGGAATAAATAGAGTTCAATCTGTATGCCATTGCAAAAAACATGACATTACGCCTGATATGCAGGACAAATTGACACAATACCATCGTTCTTTGAAAAACAGGCTAGGGGGCAAGACGCTCTATGAGCCATGATTCTTTCATTGGCCGGTAGACAAAACGGTCATGAAGGCGATTTTCACGTCCTTGCCAAAATTCGAAGTAGTCCGCATGTAAACAAAATCCACCCCAGTGCTCCGGTTTTTTCATGCTTTCCGGATGATTGAGGATTTCTTTTAACCGGGATTCAAGAAAAGCCCGGTCCGGAATAACCTGGCTTTGAGGGGAAGCGATGGCCCCCGCCTGACTCATGAGTGGCCTGCTGAAAAAATATTGTTCTGAATCTGCGGCTGGAATTTTTTCAACGCGTCCTTCAATTCGCACCTGGCGTTCCAGTTCGTCCCAATAAAACAAGAGGCTGGCAAATGGATTATGAATTAGTTCTTTGGATTTTCTGCTGAGGTAATTTGAAAAGAAAATGAAGCCTGAAGGGGTAACTTCCTTGAGAAGGACCACTCTGGAAGAAGGCCTTCCATTTTCACCTACCGTACTTAAAATCATTGCGTTAGGTTCTGATTGGCCATGTGCCACACTTTCCCGGAACCACTGCTGGAACTGCTCGATAGGATCCGCAAGCAGATCACTTCGTTCCAGGGTGGATTTTATATATTCTTTGCGAAGTGACTTCATGTTTCCCTTTTATAGTTTACCGAGGCTTTTGTCCATGTCTATTTTTGCCTGTATAAGGTTTACTTGTGCCTCCATGAGATTGGCCTGGCTTTGGTATAAATCTCTCTCGGCCGAAGTAGTTTCCAAACTCGAACCTACTCCTTCTTTGAATTTTATCCTTGAAGTTTCATAAATTTTTTCAGCAAGCTGCAGGGACTTTTTGCGCGCATCAAGGCTGAGCAGGGCATTCAGATAGGCTGTTTTTGCATTTTCAAATTCCAGTTTTGCGGCCATCTCAAATTCGGCATATTGCATTTTACTTTTATCATAGACGATGCTCGCCCTTTGTACTTTGGCCTTCCGGTCAAATCCTGTGAAGAGTGGCCAGCTGAAGTTTACGCCCAGGTTTGAAGTAGGAAACCAGCCGTTGTCTTTCGAATCAAAGAGTTTGTTCCGCTGCAGACTTTGCTGGTAACTTGCAAATCCCGTAAGACTGGGTAAATAGGTGGATTTGTACCTTTTAATATTGATTTCTGCCAGTTTTATTCCCTGCATGATTACAGGATATTCCGGGCGGTTCTCGATCTGCAATTGTATGGAAGGATCCATGACTTCGAGATAGGTTTTTTGAATCAGTTGGTCGAGCTGATCACTGAGCAGGATGGACTTTTCCAGGGGATAGTTCATTTGAAATTTGAGCACATTTTCAGTGATGCGTTGGATCTTTTCCAATTTTTCCTTTTCGACCATGAGGTTCTGAAGGGATAGCTCAAGTCGCTCCACATCCAGCTTTTCCGTAAATCCGGCTTTGTAAATTTCCGAAACCTCATTTTTAACTTTTTCCAGGTTGGACAGGTTCTTCTTAATGATTTTAATACTTTCACGGACTTGCAGGGAAGCCAGATAAGCCTTGCTGATCTGGTATCGAACATCGGCTTCTGACTGTTGAATTTGTTTCCCGATCAGATCTCGATACATGCGCATGCCTTTGAGACCAACTAAAAAACTGCCATCAAACAGCATCGTATTAAGGTTCAATCCGGCTGAGACATTGTGCTTCGTACCAAATTGCACGGGTATGGATTCAGGGTCCGGGCGGTCGCGGCGCGGCAAAAGATTCTCATCAAACAAAACATCGTAAATAGCAGGCTCAATAAAATTTGGAAAAATGCTCGTTGGCAGTTTTAAAAAATAATTATAGGAAGCAGAGGCACTTAATTTAGGTAAGCCAATGGCGAGATATTCGCGGATCTGCTCGTTTACATCCAGAACATCTGTTCGCTGAATTTGGAGCTTGTGATTGTTTTTTAAAGCATACGCCTGAGCTTCTTGCAAAGTGAAGGCATCCTGAGCTCTGGTTTGCAGGATCAAACAATAAAAAAGAAGGTTCAGGAGACAGACTTTGCGCATAAAATGGCTTTTTACAAAGATGCTGTGTTCAATTGGCTTCATTTTTTAAACTTTGTTAATGTATGATAATCACTCATTAATGAATTGCGAATGGAATAGAAATAGCTTTTCGGACTTTCAAAGTTGAATTTTCCGAAAGCAACTACAAGATTAACCAAACAGTGTGGAACCCTGCATTCAACTTTTCACTTCAAGGAAACTATTTTTGCAGACTATGGTTTACTCTAGCAAACATCATTTTTAGAACGAATGCAATTTTATTTACGAGTCGGTATCCTATTGCTATATACATCCTGTGTCGGAAAGGCAGGTTCAGCTGACGATGTTCAGACCGGAAAACAGCTCTTCAAGAAATATTGTTCCAATTGCCACGGGGCAGATGGCAGTCTTGGGGTGAATGGAGCCATAAATCTGCAATTCTCTACTTTGAATTTTGAAGAACGGAAAATGGTAATATCCATGGGCCGCAATCTCATGACAGGATTTGCATCCAACTTGAGTCCGGAGCAAATTGATTCCATTGCACATTATACACTTGAGTTGAAAAAACAAGATGCCCATGCCAGGTAATACCGTATTCATAACAGGCTCACAGGATTATTTGGGGCAGGTTTTGTTAGATCAGCTGATTTTGAAAGGCTACAGGCTGAAAGCGCTGGTAGATGGAAGCCAGCAAATGAAACCCGGAGTGGAGTGGGTGCAGGGCGATCTGCTTAGCCCCAGCACGTATGAGCACCACCTGGAAGGATGTGATATGGTGATTCATCTGGCGCAATATGAATCTTATTCCAGGAAGGATCAGCCCAGGATGTATGCAATGAATCTAAGCGCTACCCGAGACCTTTTGAATGCAAGCCTGGCTTATCACGTTCCGCATTTTTTATTCCTGAGTTCTGCGTTTAGTTTGACCCGGTCCTCAAATCCGGATTATATTGGGATGGATACACAAGGCAATCCTTTCTTCTACAGCTATTTTGCACAATTGAAATTCGAATGTGAAATGGAAGTCTGGAGAGCAGAAGCAGAAGGATTGAAAACATGTATTTTGAATATTCCCATGGTTCCCGGTTCCGATTTGTTTAAATCTTATGCGAGTTCTCTGCTTAGAAATAACCATTTAAGGGTAGAACATCCAATTGCATGGATCGGAACAGGCCATCTTGCAAGGGTAATTCTGAATGTAATTGAGCAGGAATTGTGGTCCAGCCAATTCCTGGTCTATTCTGAAATTTCAAGTTTTTCAATTTGGCAAAATGAAACTGACCATCCATATCGTACTAGCGATTTCAAAAGTCAAAAACGAAAATTGAAGCAATTTGGCTTACAATGTTTTCAATACCTGTCCCGAATCCTGTATCTTTTCAAAAATAATGGGCCATATCCATCATTTCATTCATTTCTTGCCCGCTCCTTTCAATACCAGGCGATACAGTCTGATTTTATGCCGAATCAGGAGGAGGTAACCCGGCTGCAATCAGAGCGAATTAAGCAATTTGAATCACTATAAATAATTGAAAATAAAAATTCTATAAATAATTGAATCTTTACTTTAATAAAGCACATTCGTATTTTGCAGGAATGACTAAATTTACTTTAAATAAAAACCACACATATGAAGAAAGTGATACTTAATTTATGCGCTATGTTCACGTTTGCTGCAGGCTGGGCTCAGTCCGTAGTCGTGAATTCACCCCCTTCTCTGGCTGGAACCTACCAGTTTGGAACGGCTACAGGTTGGGGTGCAGACCTGACATCAAATATTTGGACCGGTGATGCTGTCCTCATGAAGGATATGGGAACCAGTTCATCGGATGGATGCGATACCGTTACTAATAAAGCTGAACTAGCAGGAAAGATTGTCCTCGTTGACAGAGGCACTTGTAATTTTAGTTTTAAAGCGCTTCAAGCCCAGGATTGGGGAGGAATCGCTTGCATTATTATTAATAATGTTCCAAACGGTGGTGTAGCCGGCATGGGTGCTGGTACCTACGGTGCATCTGTTACTATACCCGCTGTGATGCTTTCTTACGAGGATGGCCAAAAGATTAAAGCGGCACTTTTAAACGGTGCAGTTAACATCAGCATCGGTAATATAAAATTTGATCATGATCTTGCAACAAACAATCGTGCGGGACTGTGCCACGCTCCTTATGGAACATTTCCATCAGGCTGGATACGCAATGCAGGTGATTACGATTTTGTGCCCGGTGCCAGTATTACCAATAAAGGTTTAAATATTGAAGCCGGTGTTAGTCTTAATGGTAAGATTGCGTTTACTCCGAATGGAGGTAGTGCAGCTACATTTTATGACAAGACATCCGATAATTCCACAGTTATTGAAATCGACTCTACGCGTGATATATTTTTGGAATCTGCAGACCTCGCCGGGAAAGTTCCAGGAAATAAACCTGGGGTAGGAACTATTACCTATACGATAAGCGCGGCCCAGGCTGACAATTCACCATTTGATAACACCGGAGTTTCGCAATTCTATCTTTCAACGGATTTATTGTCCAAGGCAAGGTTGACAACAAGTGGCCGTGATCCATTGGCTACAAATTCATACCGTCGGGCGGATGGAACAAATGCAGAATTCGTGACCGGGTTTAATATACCTTATGGAGCCGGATGTAAAATTGATAGTGTATTATTTTATATGTCTATTTCTGCGCCAGCAACCCTCGCGGGTCTGACACCTGAAGCGATATTGTACGGTTGGGATGACGCAGATGGAGATGGTGGTGTCACCAACGCGGAGTTAAGCTTTCTTGCATTGGGCACCTATACGTTTGATGGAGCGGATACCCGCACAGGCGCTGTTGTGAGAATACCGTTGGAAGATTTTGCTACGGGAGATGCAGGCTTTACTATTCCATCAAATAATTTTAAAGTTTTTGTGGGTGTTCGTTATGCAGGTTCAGAGTTGCCCTTCTTTGGATTCGATGAAGGAATGGATTACTTGTGTAATAATGCAGTGCTTAACGCGGCAGGCTTATTGACAGATGCAGATGCACCTTATTTTGGGATAACAGGTTATGACCCCAATACGGGTGTGCCTGATGTCGAAAATGCAGCATTTTCTTTCACAAATTTAAATGCAGGATTGTCCGCTGTCCTGGTATTCTCCGGAAATTGTCTGGTCGACAGCAAGCAACTTTCAGAGGACGAAGCACAAATTGCAATTTTCCCTAATCCGGTGAAAGATGTATTTACTGCTACTGTAAAACTGAAAACACCAAGTTCCAAGTTGATCTATTCCATATATGACAACTCCGGAAAAGTATTGTCTCAGGAAGTAGATCGCAGTGGCTCTGATCATTATATTGCAAAGTTCCAAACGCAAAATTTACCAAACGGTTTATACCATCTACAGATTCGCACGGACAATGGACTTAAACAAGTACCATTCGAAGTGATGAAGTAATATTCTTTCATAAAAAGCAAGTGAAAGGGCTATTTGCGAAAAGCAGATGGCCCTTTTTATTTATGAAATCTAAAATATGCCTGTGAGCGAGTTAAGCTTTTCCACTTAGGAATAATACCGGAGTCATTTATAAATCTTATCGATTTTTGTACATTCACATTCAATAAAAGACGAAAGACATGAGACAAATGAAATTCTTGTTTTTGTTATGCTTGTTATTGCCAATATTTGGACGAGCACAACAGTTGATCAGTGGTCAGGTAAAAGACCACAACGGCGAGCCCTTAATAGGGGCTTCTGCACAGGTGATGGGCACCACAAAAGGAACCACTACGGATGATCAGGGTCGCTTTCAGATTGCCATTTCATCTGGGGAGAAAATCAAATTCAGTATGGTCGGTTATCGACCGGTAGAGTGGTCTGATTTTACCAAACTTCCACTGATGATACAATTGGAGGAAGCGTTGACGGAATTGGATCAGGTTGTAGTATTGGGAACGAGGAGACCCGGACGGATACGTACAGAGACTCCTGTTCCGGTGGATGTAATACAAGTTGGGCAGGCTTTATTTCCAAGCGCAAAGCCGGATATCACGGCAATGCTGAATGCAGCAACTCCTTCCTTTAATCACACAAGACAATCCGGTTCAGATGGTGCAGATCATGTGGATCTTGGGACCCTTCGCGGTTTGGGGCCTGATCAAACGCTGGTCCTGCTCAACGGAAAGCGTCGTCATCAATCTGCCTTTGTAGCAGTATTCGGTACTCGCGGCAGAGGAAATTCCGGTACGGACCTAAATGCCATTCCTGTGTCCTCAATTGATCGCATAGAGGTGTTGAGGGATGGCGCGTCTGCACAGTATGGATCTGACGCCATTGCGGGGGTGATGAACATCATAACAAAAACGAATACAGGAAAATTGAGTGGAAATGTTTCGTATGGTGCAAATTATGATAACAAATTTAATACCCGGCTGAGTCAGGATCTGGGTTACAATGAATATGGAAATAAATTGGATGGAACCAGTTTAAATGTGGGAGCGAACTATGGAATTTCAATCGGTAATAACGGCGGTTTTATCAATTTATCGGGTGATTATGCCAAGCTTGGAAAAACTTACCGCCAGGACCCAACGGGTACATTGCCATTTAATATTTACCGCAGAGCACATGGAGATGGATCATTGAATGCGTATGGTGGATTGTTAAATCTGGATCTGCCATTGAGTTCAACAGGCAAACTCTCAGTCTACGGCTTTGGCTCTTACAATTTCCGCGATGCGGATGCCTATGCATTTACAAGAAGATTTAATGATAATCCGGAACGATTTCCAACGGATAATGCAGGCAATATCATTCTGGTTCCCGGCATCATTAAGACAGATTCAGACGGAAGTTTTTATTACAACCCGCATATCCAGACAGAAATTAAAGATATGTCCGCTACAGTTGGTCTTAAAGGGAAACTCTCAGAAAATTGGGATTGGGATTTGAGCAACAGCTATGGAAAAAATGATTTTCACTTTTTCGGTGATCAAACTTTCAATGCAGGATTGGGCGCAGACAAAACCAATTTTGATGATGGAGGTTTTTCGTTTGCGCAGAATACCGCGAATTTTAATATCGGTCGGGAGTTTGGATCCGTGTTGAATGGCCTGCATCTTGCATTGGGTGCAGAGTATCGCAGCGAAAATTATAAATTGTATAGCGGGGAAGAAGCATCCTATAAAAATTACAATCCGGATAAAGCAAGTGGTTCGCAGGGATTCCCCGGTTACCAGCCTTCTGATGTTGTGGATGCATCCAGAAACACATTCGGTTTTTATGCAGATGTTGAGGCGGACCTCACAAAATCTTTGCTCCTAGGGGCGGCGTATCGATTTGAAAATTATTCCGATTTCGGAACTACATCCAATTTTAAATTAGCAGGCCGTTACAAATTCGACAATATAACGTCATTACGTGCATCCTTAAGCACGGGTTTCCGTGCGCCTTCTTTGCAACAGATCAATTTCAGCTCAACCTTTACTACAGTTCAGGGTGGACAAATTTCAGAAGTTAAAATTGCACCGAATTCCAGTCCAATTACAAAGGCTGCAGGCATTCCGGAGTTAAAACAAGAGGAGTCCCTGAATCTCAGTTTTGGCGTGAGTATTAAGCCGGCTAACAATCTTACTTTATCTGTCGATGCATACCATGTGAAGGTCGATGACCGCGTGGTGCTTTCCGGCCAATTTAGCGCAGATGATGAGACTTTAAGTGAAAACCTTCGCGCTACTTTGAGGGACCTTCATGTAAGTTACGCCCAGTTTTTTGCAAATGCAGTAAATACAATTAACAATGGAGTGGATGTCGTATTGGATTACAATCAGAAATTTGAAAACTCAAATTTGAAATACCTCTTTACCGCCAATTTTCAAAAAATGAAAATTGACCAGATCAATGTCCCTTCAGAATTGAATACTTCGCCATCTAATAAGGAATATTTTTTTAGTGCGAGGGAACAGTATTTCCTTCTTGCCTCTGCACCAAAGACTAAATTCGGAATGGGTCTTGAATACAGTTGGTCACGGTTCAGCCTAGGTTCAAGACTTACGCAATATGGGGAAATTGATATACTTGGTTATGGCGATTTTGAAACCCTTGATCCGGAAGTGCCCTCAGATACGGATCCCAACATACGATACAGGGACGAATATAAATATACCAGGAAATGGGTTCAGGATGTGTATGCATCTGTGCGTGTCCTCGACGGAGCTCATATCTATATTGGAGCTGATAACATCTGGAATGTTCATCCGGACTTGGGTTACGTGAACGGTGCTGCTGGCTGGGCGTATAATAACGAAACAGGCGGACCCTACGATGCTGTACAAATGGGAGGCAACGGTCGTAGATTATTTGCCAGACTGGTGTTTAATTTTTAATAAAAAATCAAAACCAACTTAAAAAGCCGGATCTTACATCCGGCTTTTTTTATGCTTAAAAGAAATCTTGGATTTTATACGATACTTGCTGTGGTCATTGGCGATGTCATTGGTTCCGGCATCTTTGTAAAACCTGCGTCCATTGCACTTCAATGTCCTGACAGGCAAATTATACTCTTGCTATGGATAGCAGGAGGACTTGTCACGATGATGGGAGCCTTGACGAATGCCGAGGCGATTACGATGTTTCCAGAGACAGGGGGCCAATATATCTTGTTCAATAAAATGTATGGGAGCTTGTTTGGCTTTTTATATGGTTGGGCTTCGTTCATCGTTTTTAATACTGCAGGCATCGCCTCAATTGCTTATGTCGCATCTTATTATTTTGATTACGTCTTTCCGCTTTTCCGGTTTTCAACATCAACCGAACAATCGTTCGTTTGTACACTGCCTGGATTGGGATCCTTTTATATATTGGAGCATTTTGGTCGAAAAATGCTGACGATAGCCATCCTCATATTTTTTTCCGTTTTAAATGCGTATAGCCTAAGACAGGGAAGCCAGTGGCAGAAGGTACTGACTGTTTTAAAGATTGCAGGTATTCTCGGAATCGTTTTGATCGTATTTCTTCATCCGGAATCAGGTCATGATGTAGATTCCTTGGATTATGGAGCACAGGTCAAACCCTTTGGTTTTATTGCAGCACTTGCCGGAGTATTCTGGTGTTTTGATGGATGGAATAACATCAGTTTTATAGCAGGCGAAATGAAAGATCCCATGAATTCAATTTGGAAAGCCCTGGTATTCGGGCTTTCTTTGTGTGCAGCGGTATATTTCTTATTTAACCTGACCTTGTTTGAACTTCTTTCACTGGAAGAAATTCAAAAATCTGATTTTGTAGCGGCCAGCGCTTTGGAAAGTTTGTTTCCCCATGGAGGAGGCGCTGTGATCAGTTGCATTGTGATCATTTCAGTGCTTGGCGCGGTTAATGGGAATATTCTCTCCTGCTCGCGACTCAGCTATTCATTCTTCCGGGACTACAATTTGTGGAAGGGAGTTGGTGCCATTCATCCCGAATATGCCACTCCTTACAAGGCAATATTTGTAAACACAGCATGGGCTATTGTCCTGATCATCGTTGGTAGTTTTGATGTACTTACCGACATGCTTATTTTCGTAAGCTGGTTTTTTTACGGTATGTCCGCATTGGGTGTTTTGATTTTGAGGAAGAAGTATCCCAATCATGCACGGCCATTTAAAGTACCATTATATCCCTGGCTTCCGATAGGATTTGTTGCCTTCAGTTTGTTTTATCTGGTCCTTACCATATACAATGATGTTCAGGCTTATATTTCTGGTGAACAAACAGGTATACGCTGTCTTTTGGGTACTTTCCTTGTACTTTTGGGTATTCCATTGTATATGTATACCAGGTCGGGTCACCGCCAAAGCCAATGAAATTTAATTGCAGGAAAATTTGGCATGTCTTTTTAAACAGTTTGCCTTAGTTGCCAAAAGAAGGCATGTTCATGAATGAATTATTTTCAAAGCCGGGATTATTCAATGCCATGTCACATTCTTTAAAGTGGATGGTTTCTTGAAATGATTATTGCGTTTTGTAACGGATATAAGCAAAGAACCCCTGCTTTAAAAGGCAGGGGTTCTCATTTATTCAGTATCAATTATATTATTCTATAAGGATTTTTCTAACCGAAGATTCGGATTCTGTGCGCAGATTGATGATATACAATCCTGGATTCTGATTTTGGGTGCTCATTTGAAATTTATTTAGTCCAGGAAGTAATTGAATCTGTTTTTGTAAAAGGGCCTGACCGGAAACATCACGCAATTCAATCACAGCATTTTCAGAAATATCTGAATGCAATTCTATGGTATAAGAGCCGCTGGCTGGATTTGGATAAACCATAAAGGCATGGAGCCTTTCCTGATCATTTGTTCCTGTTACAAGGCTATAAGTACTAAAATCCCGGCTAAAGCTTCCGGTACCTATAACGCGTTGCTGGAATATTTGCACCATTTGATCATCGAAGATTTTGTATGTCCCGTTTAAACTTGTCGTATTGTTGTTTACAACAATACGGTAGCAATGATCTTTTTGCAATTGAAGGAAATACGTTTTTGCGGTATTGTCTGTAAAAGGCCCTCCTTCCTGAATGATGGTATTGTTGTCATCATAGATTTTAAAACTGATTTGGGTAGGTTGTGCTGCAGGCTTGATTTCAAATGTGGAGAAAACGCTTGTGGAAGGTGCGGAATAGAAACTGCTTTCGCTGGTATTGTTTAACGGAAAAACGTCATCCTGCCCATTTACTTTGGAAATGGTCATTTTAAATTTGTTTTCACCCTTGTACGCATTGAAGTCAATGGAAGGCAACTGAACGGTTGCCTCTTTCAAATAAGCCAGGTTGCCAGACCAGTCATAGGTCTTTATTGGACCTCCGTTGATACTGTATTCTACGGTCATGCTTGTGACGGCTACAGAACCCGTATTAATCAATTTTACAACTGGTCGCGTACTGTTTCCACAAACAAGGGTATCATCAAAATTACCTGTTGCATTTGCCAGTTTAACAGCTACATCAGAACCTTGATTGGGTTGAAGTTCGAGTTCTGCATTTTCTGCCTGATAAATTTCTTTTGTTGCATCATTTTGAAGGAAAACAACAGTTTCAAGATTTCTGAAATCGTAGAGCTTGTCAAATTTATAGATAAAACTAAAAGTTTTGCTTTCGCCAATTTGGTCGATATCAGCTACGGAGGTGCCGGTCGTATTGGGCATGAATTTTTTCATGACATGATGAAATTCTTTTTCACCATTTGTTCCCGGGGCGGATAACCAGGAGATTATTTTTTCAAGCACGGCAACGCGCATCATAGGGGTGCCTGTTGAAGCAGCAGTACGTTTTACCTCGATTGTAATTTCCATGGAATTAAAATCCGGCAAAATTTTGTTTTCAACTTTAATTTCAAATGGAGAAGGAATTAATGAAGCAGACTGGATGGTAGCGTCTGAAATGGTATTTGTAGGAGCACCTCCACTGTATGCGTTCAGATAGGAATCAGGAACACCTGTGACGCCATAATAATTTACCCGCGTTTGAACTTCACCCGGATTATCTTTATTCATGGGGTCAACACCAGGCCATGAAACCTGGTATGAGATCCAGGCCACCTTTGCATGATTGCGCTCGAGTATGGGTGTAATTAATGGATTGTAGTATGCACAGGGCGGGCAGGACGCTTGCGTGAAATGTTCAACAAGTACCTTTCGGGGCGATTGCCCGTGCAAGGCTATAGAAAACAAAAACAAGCATAAAACAGAGTAGAAAGTACTACGCATAGCAAATTATTTAATGTGTATGAATATTTAGAATAAATGCGAATTCAAGAAAGTATAAATTTACTTCTTTTGTTGGAAAAACCCGCCAAAAGCAAGCTTCTTAGCAACTTTAACATTTGTTGAACTTTTTTTATAAAACACGGTTTTATATTTACAACACGAAGAGCTCCCCGGTAGTACTTATTTTCTTGTCAAAGGACAAAGGTTGGTTATTGTTTACTATCGGGGCTTTTTTTTAAGGATACTCCTCCATAACTTTTTGCAGACGCAGAATAGTCCCGCGATAAGCTTTTCACTCTTAATTTAAAGTCTACTGATTAATGAATTCAGCTATTTCGAAAGTCTGATAGAGGCCATTATTTCGCTGAATTCCGCCCGTGTTTTTTCGGATTGGGCGGCACGGGATCAGGGCCATGAGATCCCCAAGGATGGCATCTTGAAATTCTTCTTAGACCCAGGAACAGGCCTTTCAAAGGTCCCCATTCCCGAATCGCCTGAATCATATAATTGGAACAACTTGGCTCGAATCGGCAATTTTTACCGAGCAGGGGTGAGATGAGCCATTGATAGAGTTTTATAGGAGCAATAAAAATCCATGAGATCCAATTCATGATTCGCATCATTCAGGGAGACGTAAAAGGGCTGAATGCTTTATTAAACGAAAGTTGGAATTATTCTTCACGCTTATTGATGATCGCTTTTACGCGTACTTTTAACTTTTCACTTGCATCCAACAAAAGGTCTTCATTTTTTGGGAAAGCCATGGTCCGACCTTTTAATTTTCTGCGGCATTCATCAGACACATGGTCTGCATCACCTTTAAGCAGTCTTGCGGTTTTGTTTTCAAACAAACCTTCAATGGCAAGTGGCTCACTATATTCGACATCTCCGTTTTTCATATTCCTGTATTCAAGTATACCTCCAAGTTGCACGGATTTGCGTTGAGTGATCTCTTCGATGGTAGAAATGAATTTGGTCACGATTTTCTGTTTGATGGGATTGCCTAAAGAATCCTTCACCGGTTTTCCTTTGGAGTCCTTTAGAACTTCCTCCCTGGTTTCTTCGTTGACGTCGTCATAGACTCTTGATTGTTCGCGTTCCGGACTAAATTCCAGATCCAGGATGCGAACCAGGATATGGTAATCATAGTCGACAGAAGGATCTTTGTGCATGTCAAAGGATTTCCAGTTTTTATTCAAATGGTCAAGACTGAATTGGAGCATGCGCTGCTCCACATCTTCGGGAAGAACCATCCGGGATTCATTGCTAAGCCTGATCAGGTAATGTTTTTGACCCAGCTGAATGGCCACTTTCTTAAGCTGATCCTTATCCTTGTATTGACTAAACAAAGGGTCAATGCGGTTGAGGTAGTCGTATGCCTCCCGTGCAGATTGTTTTTCAGCGCTGCTTCGCGCTTCATCTAAAAGCCGTAGTGCGGATTGGTAATAAAAGTCGGCGGTATTTTTTTTCGATTCCCGTTTTAATTCCTCAACGTTTATAAAGTGAAAGCTGGCCTGATAACCGGAAGAAGAATAAAGGGGTACCAGCGCCTCAACTTTGGATTGCCGTGAGGATATCTTGTTGTGCAAGCTATAGATTGCACTCCAGTTTTCTGCCAGGTTTTCCTCCCTAAGGGCTTTTTCTTTATTGAGATCGCGATCCTGAGCTTTTTTAAATGCGAATTCGAGGGCAAGTACGTCTTCATGTTTTTTCTTGTCTTTGCCCGCCATTTTGGAAACCAGCTTGTCAATAGCCTGATCATACTCCCCCCTGTCAATCATTTTTTGCACATTGGCGCAAGAGCTGAAAACCAGCAGGCTGACAGCAAGGTAAAAACAGTTTTTCATGTATCTTTTTTAGTATTTGACCTGTTGAATACAAGCATGGATAGAATTGCTTAGATTTTTAAGATCCATTTAACAAAGTGCACATGGCCTTCAGCCATAGTATATCCTTCTTTGAAATTTTCAAGGAAACATGTTCACAAAAAGGAAACGGGAAAACCCGTTTCCTTTTTGTGCCCGGAACAGGACTTGAACCTGCACGCCTTTCAGCATACGCCCCTCAAACGTACGTGTCTACCAGTTCCACCACCCGGGCGGGGACGCAAAGATAAACAATTGCCGGTTTTCCGAAATTGCACTTTCAGACAATGCGACATTTCGGCAGCCGAAGCAGCAGTATTTTTTTTAAAATTTATATTAATAAATTTATTAATATGTAATGTATGTATTAAACAATAATATATATATTATTTATGCTAACTTCAGGCAAGGCTAGTGTAGATTTTTCGATCATATATAAACTTTTTTGTAATATTTTTCGTTGATTATTTGGATTTTATGCATGTAAAAAGTATTTTTACACCAAATCCCGGCGACAGTATATTCTATAACGATTGAATACCCTCTCGCCTCCTGTATTTCCTTATAAATTATTTGGACCTCATGGTCCCCAAATTGAGTATTCTGATCAGTCAGATAAAGATCGTAGTTTTCTTATTTTGAGACCTTAGTCGAAAGAGCCTGAATTTGCGCCTTGCAAATTTGGGCTTTTTTTATGCCCATTTCGGACCCAAGCCACACAGGTAAAGCTTCAGGCATTTTTTTGGATTTGCCGGAAATGCAGTTCGACTAATTATTTGGAATTTAGGGTTTCGCTGATTCCTTGATCAATTCTTCCCAGAATTCAGCGGCTCGGCGGGTATGGGGAATGCAAATAGAACCTCCAACCATATTGGAAATCGCAAATACTTCATAGATCATTTCTGTGCTGACCCCATTTTCATAACATTTCTGAAGATGGTATTTTATGCAATCATCGCAACGCAGCACCATTGAGGCTGCGAGTCCCAGCATTTCCTTTGTCTGCACAGAAAGGGCGCCTTCCTGGTACATTTGATGATCGAGTGAAAAAAAACGTTTGAGGGCAAGATTGTCATGAGATAGTATCAACTCATTTGTTCGGCTGCGGTATTCGTTAAATTCCTGAATTAATGACATAGTTTAAAGCTTAAATCTTGGAATAATTATACTTCATTTCGATTGTATTGGGTCCATATACTCCAAAACAGCCGGAAGGGAGTCATGGCAGCTAAAATTAAAAAGCAAGTAGCCCAAAACACCATTTCTGTACGCACATATTTTGAAAGGCTGATTTGATCCGGCGGGTCAAGGGAATCTACGAGATCCTGAATTCCGGTTTCGTTTAGATAGGCTCTGAACTCATAAAATAAATTGAAACCGTAGAAAAAGCTGAAGGCCACCATCAATATCAGAGCCGCCTTGGTATATAGAGACCAGGCGTAGGGCGTGTACTTCCATAAAAAGATCCAACGGCCATAGGTGCATGCCAATATTATGAAAAACAGGTTGGAAAACCAAAAAGGGTATTGTATTGGATACATCCGGATGGGAAGCAGGAACAGAAGAGCAGTAAGTGCGGAGCCCAGCCACCAAAAAATTTCAACAACGATAAATTTAAAGCGGAGATTCATCTTGAAGGGGCAATATATCCAATTTTGAAGAAATCTTTGAACATGGTTCCATACAGAGTATTTGTGATGCGCTGCTCACTGTAAAAGCTTAGTATATTTACGACATGTGGCAGAGATACATTCGGTACATTATTGGGATTGTGTTGTTGTGTGCGCTGGCGCTTGTGTTCAGCTATTTCATTGAGGTAGTAAGCTATATTCTTATCAGTTGGGTGATCAGTATGGTAGGACAACCCTTCATGAGTTTTTTTCTGTTGCGCCTTCAATTTCTGCGCTTCAGTTTCGGTAAATCCTTAGCGGCCTTACTTACTCTCATTATCTTATTTTCACTGATCGGAATGTTGCTTTGGTTATTCATTCCTTTGGTGATCCAGCAAGCGGTTGTGCTTTCAAAAGTAGATTTTGACTCCCTTTCGCTGGCCCTTCAGGAGCCTATTGAAAAAATGAATCATTGGCTGCGCTCCATGGGCCTTGAACCTGGTCCGAGTGCTTCTGATCAGATTAGGTCCTTTATTGGCAGTTATTTTGACCCAGGCAGGATCAGTGAATTTTTTGGCAGCTTACTCGCGAAAGCCGGACATTTACTGATTGGTCTTTTTTCCGTCATTTTCATTAGCTTTTTCTTCCTCAAGGAGAGAGGTTTGTTTACGGAAATTGTAGTGGCAGCTGTCCCCACCGGTCTGGAAAAAAAGGCGCATAATGTGATTGATGACATCAGCATTCTTCTGACCCGTTATTTTGGCGGAATCGCAATTCAAATGACCATATTGATGGTTCTGGCGGTGATCATGCTGAGCTTTATTGGTATAAAAAACTCTTTTCTGATTGCATTTTTTTATGCCGTAATCAACATTATTCCCTATTTGGGCCCACTTATGGGGGCTGTTTTCGCATGTTTGCTGACACTTTCTTCGAATCTGGAACTCGATTTCTATCAACAGACAATTCCCTTGCTCGTAAAAGTTTTGGGTGTGTTTTTTCTGATAAAGATGCTGGATGACTTCATTATACAACCCTACATTTTTTCCAAAAAAGTTCAAGCTCATCCTTTGGAAATTTTCATTGTCATTATGGTAGGAGCCCGAATTGGAGGCATCATCGGAATGGTTCTTGCCATTCCGGCCTACACCATTTTCAGAGTCGTTGCCAAGACATTTCTCAGCGAGTTCAAGGTCATCCGGAAAATTACCGAAGATCTCAATCCTCAGGACGAATAGGATGGGTCAGTGGTTTAGCCGGCTGAATGCGGAGCGAATCGCTGCTCCATTTGCCAAAATCATGCCGGGCTCCGTATCTTCGTGCGGTAGAAGCCCTAAATGAATATTTGATGTGGACCGAAATTGAACATGCATTTAACTCTTACCTGAATTCTATCGCGGGCTCGATACCTGCGATTATTAATGCATTGGTTATTCTGGGTGGAGGATGGATCCTCGCTAAATTCATTCAATGGATTGTCTTTAAATTAAGTCATTGGTTAGGCCTGGATCAATTAGCCCAGAAATCGGCGGTTCACCGCTTTTTAGATCGCAAAGGATATAAAAAAGGATTGTCGGGACTCATGGCTCTTTTGGTCTATTCACTTATTCTTCTCATTGTTTTTGTAAAATTTTTCGAGTTGATTGGTTTACACGTGGTCTCTGATTTACTGAATCAACTCATTCTATTTATACCGAATGTATTTTTTGCGGTGATCGTACTGATTTTAGGCTTTTATCTTGCAGAGTTTGTATCCGGCCTGGTATCCGGATTGCTGGAAGAGTCCAAATTTCATAATCCGGCTTTGATTGGTCGCCTGGTGTTTTACTGCATAGCATTTTTTACCATCGCAATTGCCTTAACGCAGATTGGAATTGGAGAGGCACTGATTACGAATGTGGTGAGTATCTTTTTTGGATCAATTGGTCTCGCATTTGCCCTGGCTTTTGGGCTTGGAGGAAAGGAATGGGCGGCTGATATTATCAAAAAGTTCTTTGTGGCTTCACGAGATGAGGAGTGAAAGCTCTGCAAACATCTTTTTAACAATTGAATTCTTCGACAAATTTCATTTCCAGCAGATGCTCAAAGGGAATATACTTTAGTACATCCTGATTGGTTGCTTCCAGCTTGACATAAGGAGCAAAACCTGCTTCGAAGGCTTGTTTCCACCTCATCGCGCAAAGGCACCAGCGATCCCCTGGTTTTACCCCGAAGAATTGAAATTCCGGGCGTGGCGTACTCAAATCATTTCCCATCTTTTTTGAGAAGTCCAGAAACCTTGAATCGGCGATGATACAAACGGTATGCATACCCAGGTCTTCCTTACCGGTGCGGCAACATCCATCTCTGTAAAATCCGGTCAGAGGTCTTAAACTGCAGGATTCCAATTCGTTTCCAAATACATTCAGAGGCTTGATTTCCATGACTTTAATGGCTCGTTAACATAAATTTTGGCCTAAAATTTGCTATATTGGTTAATTTTGGGGCCAATTTTAATAAAAATAACGAACCTAATATTATGAAAAAGATTTTCTATTTTATTGTAAGTGTAGGGCTTCTCGGCTCTTGTGTATCCAGTAAAAAGTACAAGGATCTTGAAGCGCAGATGAATGACACAAAATCAAGCCTTTCCAAGTGTCAGGAGAATCTGGCAAATTGCGAAAAAGACAAAAATGCAATGGCCGCTGACTGCAAAATGAAAACCGGAAAACTGGAAACAGAACTTTCCGATTGCAACAACAAAATGAAATCCATGACGGATCAAATGGATATGTTGAAAAAGACCAACAACAATCTGCTCGATCGTCTTGCAGACCTTTCTATTGTGAGTAAATCAGGAGCAGAAAGCATCCGCAAATCTCTTGATGCGCTGAATGAGAAGGATAAATATATCAGCAACCTGAATAAAGCAATGGCACGTAAAGACTCCATGATGTTGTCATTGGTGCTTAATCTTAAAAGATCTCTTTCCGGAATGAATTCTGAAGATGTCAATGTAGAAGTTCGTCAGGGAGTTGTGTTCATTTCCCTTTCTGACAAGATGTTGTTCCGCACTGCAAGCGCAATAATAAACGAAGGAGCAGGAAAAGTCCTGGAGCAAATTTCCAAAGTGTTGAATGACCACAAAGATTTGAATATTCTTATTGAAGGTCATACCGACAATGTACCTATGTCAAATGATTGCATAGCTGACAATTGGGACCTGAGTGCAAAAAGAGCAACATCTGTGGCCAGATTGCTGCAAACCAAGTACAAGGTCGATCCTTCAAGGATGACCGCAGGAGGACGTTCAGAGTACGATCCTAAAGAACCTAACTCTTCAGCTGAAGGAAGAAAGAAAAACAGACGTACAGAGATCATCGTTTTACCTAAACTTGATCAATTCTTTGAATTGCTGAATCCGCAGGGAGGAAAATAAGAAATCGATTTTAAAAGTATATGTAGTGAGCCGTGTGACCGCAAGATCCACGGCTCTTTTCGTTTGTTGAATCGGGCGAAACAAAAAAGCGATTTACGAAATATTATTTGGTGCGATTTCCATTCTGCCAAGTGTATCCAATGCCGGATTTTTGGAACTATTTGAAGGAGCTGGGCATTAATTTTTTTTGGAATTAATACATAGCATAATTTTTATATATTTAAATTATTTATTTCTAATATTTTATACTTCAAAATTTTCTGCATTCCAAATATTTATTTAAGCAAAGGGTGTACAGCACATTTTTATTCACAAATCGTTTTATTATTACGCTCTGTAAATGATCCTCAACGAGGATGAATTAAAATAAAATTTCGCAGACTAGGTTTATTTTTATACAATTCGAAATAAAATTTTATCACAATCATTCAAAACTGTTAATATCAGACTGTTATGAGCAATCCAAATGCAAAATCCTCAGGCGATTCCTCGAGCGGCAAGTTCAGCGCTTTGTTTGCTACAATTACTATTCCATTGGCCTTAGTGGTAGGACTTCTCGTGTACAACTACATTTTGGGAGACACCTCTCACTTTGAAAATGGAGATCCAAAAGGACACCCTCATCCTGGTGATTACCTTGGTATGATGTACAAAGGTGGTCCACTGGTGCCGATCCTTATGGCAAATTTCATCATTGTCCTTTCTGTCATCATTGAAAGGCTTTTCACTATTGGAGCAGCATCCGGTAAGGGCTCCATCCAGAGCTTTGTAAGAAAAGTGAAAAGTCTGTTGGATGGTAATAATGTAGACCAGGCTATTGCTGAATGCGACAAGCAAAAAGGTTCTGTAGCTAATGTAATCCGTGAGGGATTGACAAAATATAAGGAAATGGCTACGAAAACGGGAATGGACACAGATCATAAAGTTTTGGCAATTCAGAAGGAAATAGAAGAAGCTACTTCGCTGGAATTGCCTATGCTGGAAAAGAATCTGGTGATTCTTGCTACGATTTCTTCGATAGCTACCCTCCTTGGTCTTTTGGGTACGGTTTTCGGGATGATTCGTGCATTTTCTGCGATAGCTACTGCAGGAGCTCCGGATGCTGTTGCCTTGTCAACAGGTATTTCTGAAGCCTTGATCAACACGGCACTGGGTATCAGTACTTCGGCTCTTGCCATTATTGCCTATAACTACTTTACCACCCGTATCGATAGTATGACTTATGGTATAGATGAGGCCGGATTCTCCATATCCCAGACCTTTGCTTCCAAACATTAACAGATCTCTTTAAATTTTTCAACCATGCCCAAGGTCAAGGTTCCACGGAAAAGTACCGCCATCGACATGACTGCGATGTGCGACGTCGCTTTTCTATTGCTGACCTTTTTCATTTTGACAACCAAATTCAGGCCGCAGGAGGTAGTCCAGATAGACATTCCTTCCTCAACGGCTCAGATCCCAATTCCGGACAAGGATATTCTTATGTTTCATATTTCCCCGGAAGGAAAGGTCTTTTTTGGATTGGACGATCAAAATACCCGCCTGAAATTACTAACCAGGCTTGAAGAAGGCTACAGCATTAAATTTACGGATGATCAACGCAATGCATTTCGCCTCCTCGAATTGTGGGGGATGGACATCCGCGAATTGCCCCGTTTTTTATCCATGGATATGAACGCCCGGGCGAATTACGCTCAACCGGGATTAAAAATCGATACAACGGGCGGTGAGCATCAACTTGAAGACCTCATTTTGTGGTCAAGACAGGAAAACAACAATTTACGGATTGCCATTAAGGCAGATAAGACAACCGAATACAAAGCTTTTGACAAGGTGATAGAAGCGCTTCAAAATCGAAAGGTGAATCGTTTCAACCTCATCACTTCTGCCAGGGGCGCCAAGGAATAATTTTCCATCATGCATTTAAATTTTTAATTTATGGCAGAAATGAACGTACCCCAGAGTGGTGCGAAAAAGGGGAAAAGCAAAGCGCGATCAAAGAAAATGTCCACGCGTGTAGACCTCACTGCGATGGTGGATCTTGGTTTTTTGCTGATCACGTTTTTCATGTTGGCAACGACTTTCAATAAGCCGAAAACCATGGAGATCATTAAGCCTCCAAAGGATGATAAGATAAAAGAAGAGGATATTCCTGCAATCAAAATGTCAAAGACTGTAACCCTTCTTTTAGGAGACAACGATAAGGTTTTTTGGTACGTTTCGCCGGATGAAATTACCGCGGATACAGAATTGGCGCTGGACAGTGTGGATTATAGTTCTGCGGGTCTTCGGAAAATTATCCAGAGAAGAATCAAGGAGGTCCACGAGCAGTGGAATGACACGACGAATTTGTTTGTAATGATCAAGCCATTGCCCGCCTCGAAATATAAAAATATCGTCGATGTGCTGGATGAAATGACGATCAATGACGTGAGAACCTATGCCATTTTGAAGCCGGACGATCCTGTGGATAGTTTAGTTTGTGTTAAAGTGGGTCAGGTCAGGAAATAATTTTAAAGTGAATTTGTTTTTCAATTAAGACTAATCCAATTTTAAAATGGAAAATAAGGATTATTTAAAGCTTACCATGGACGATATCGTATTCGAGGGCCGGAATAAGACCTATGGTGCTTATTTCTTGCGCAAGATTTACGAAAGTCGTATGGCGAGGGGAATTATCCTTGCCATCATTCTTTTTGTATTGGGAATTACAATGCCGATGATCATCAAAATCATAAAAGGCTGGATCCCCGAAAAGGAAGCCAAGGAAGTAATGAAGGAAGTCGTTCTTGCGGAACCGCCTCCCATGGATCCAACCAAGCCGCCTCCGCCTCCGCCCCCAAAAGTGGAGCCACCTCCAATACGGGATCAGATCAAATTTGTCCCTCCCAAAGTAAAAAAGGATGAGGAGGTCAAAGAAGAGGAGCCACCCCCGCCAACATTGGAAGAAATGAAGGACAAGGATATTTCTACGGAGACCAAGGAAGGACAGGAGGGAGGAATAGATGCTTCACTTGCTGAGCCGCCTCCACCGGTAATTGAAGAAAAGAAAGAGGAAGAACCGTTTAAATATGTAGAGCAGATGCCTTCCTTCCCGGATGGAGAGGCTGCTATGATGAAGTACATCCGTGCTAATGTTCGTTACCCCACCATTGCAAAAGAAAACGGAATTGAAGGAACCGTGGTGATTCAGTTTGTCGTGAGTTCTTCAGGTAATATCAGCAAGGTGCAGGTTGCGCGGGGCATTGGTGGTGGATGCGACGAAGAAGCGGTTCGCGTAGTCAGATCCATGCCGGATTGGAAACCCGGAAAGCATAATGGTAAAGCCGTTCCGGTGAGCTTCACACTCCCAATCCGTTTTAAACTGGAAGGCTAATCCTCATGTCGATCAGGAAATTATTTTACTTCCTGTTGGCAATTTGTTATTTTGGAATTGGTCTGTTCGTTTGGATCCGGCAAATTGTTCCGGAACCATGGAATGTCATTTTCGGAATCGCCTGTCTGCTTATTGCATCATTGCGGTTTTACCGAGGATTTAAAATGGAAAGCTAAATAATATCGAAGCCGGAGAAACTCCGGCTTTTTTTTGACGCGATCTGGTGATTATAGTGGTAACTGGGGCGCGCAACCATGGGTTTTAGGCTCAATGGAACAGCTTGTTTTCTGCGTATATTTGAGCTATGGAGCATTTTGGATTTCTGGAGTTTTTTGTAGGCCTGGCAATTGGTTTGATCGCTTTAATGTTGCTCTGGCTGCGACTTGCGCAGCGAGCTGATCCTTTGCGAAATCAATTTCAGGAAGCCATGATCCGCCAGCAATTGCGGGAAGACCGCATCAATGAGCTCGACCAACAACTCATCGAACAAAAAGAAAAATACAATCAGTTGTTACATAACTGGCAGCAACTTCATGCAGAAAAGGCAGCCTTAGACAATCAGATCCTGAATTCAAACGAACGTCAGGCACAACTGCAGTCGGCCTTTGAAAATAGTAAGACCGAACACCTTGCCGTTCAGAAAGAATTGTCTGAATTACAGCAACGCATTGCGGAATTCCGGAGCCACAATAAATACCTGCTGGATAAACTGGATACCCAGCGCGTCGAATTTGAGGAATTAAGGAAGCAAGCCCAACTGGAATTTCAAAATCTTGCAAATAAAATCCTGGAAGAAAAAGCACAACGATTTACACAAAGCAACAAGGAAAGTATTGACAATCTCCTGAAGCCTCTTGGGGAGAACCTGGACCAGTTTAAGAAAAAAGTTGAGGAGACCTACGACAAAGAGTCGAAACAAAGGTTCTCACTCGAAGAAAAGGTCAAAGAACTTGTCGAAATGAACCAACGTCTCAGTCAGGAAGCAAATAATCTCGCATCCGCACTGAAGGGGCAATCCAAAAAGCAGGGAAATTGGGGAGAGGTCATACTTGAAAGTATTCTTGAAAAATCGGGATTGGCAAGAAACAGGGAATACCGAATCCAGGTAAGTGTCCAAAACGAAGATGGCAAGAGACTCCAACCGGATGTGATCGTATATCTGCCGGAGTCAAAAACGATCGTGATCGATTCCAAGGTTTCCCTTGTCTCTTATGATCGGTTTTGTTCAGCAGAAATTCCGGAAGAGCAAGAGCTCGCTCTTAAAGAGCATATCGCATCCATATACAGACATGTCGATGAACTCGGAGATAAAAAATACGATACCGTTGCGGGTACGATGAATTTTACAATGATGTTCATTCCCATTGAGCCCGCCTATTTATTAGCGATCCAGCAAGACCCGGACCTTTGGGCCTATGCTTATGCCAAGCGCATTCTATTGATTAGTCCGACCAACCTTATCACTGCATTGAAACTTGTTGCTGATTTGTGGAAACGCGAACAGCAAAGTAAAAATGCCCTGGAGATTGCCCGACAGGGGGAAAAGCTATATGAGAAAATTGTAGGCTTTCTTGAAAGCATGGACGATGTAGGTAAGCATATCAATAAATCCCAGGACAGTTATCAGAGAGCCTTAAATCAACTTCGCGACGGAAGGGGTAGTGTAGTGAAACAGGCCCAAAAACTCAAGAAACTAGGTTTGGTTAGTGAAAAGGAGATCCCTGATAGTGTGATGCCTTTTGATGAAGATGTGGAAGAAGAGGGGACGGAGGCGCTGCAAATTGATTAAATAAATTGCTTATTAGTATTATACATATTAATAAAATTATTTATTTAATAATTTATACTACGAAGGATAAGTAGTGTTAAGCTTTGTTTTATTGTTTAAAAAGAAATTATATTTGGATCGCTTTTCAAATTATTAACATTAAATACTGGAGTATGAAGAAATTTCTACATGTTGTTTTTCTCATGGCCGGCAGTTTTTGTTTAGTTGCTCAAAATTCGTTTTCAGATGACTTTGAGCAATACACTGCAGGTTCATACATAGCCGCAAGTTCCAACACCTGGAAAACCTGGAGCGGCACAAAAGGGGGTACGGATGACAATCAGGTGAGCAACGAAAGAGCACACAGCGGAGTAAATTCCCTTAAGTTTTTATCTAATTCCTCATCAGGAGGACCTGCTGATATCATACTTCCATTTGGTGGCCGCAGAACCAGTGGCACATTTACATTGGAAATGTGGATGTATGTAGTTGCGAACAAGGGGGCATATTTTAATTTTCAGGGAAATGCCGTAGTTGGGCAAATTTGGTCACTCGATGCTTTTTTTGACCCGAACGGAGCCGTCCGATTTACACTGGGTACCGGAGGATCTTCTTCAGTGGCAACAGGCCAGCATCCCAAGGATAGCTGGTTTAAGCTGAAAGTCGTAGCAAATCTGACAGATAACAACTGGGAAGCATTTATAGATGACAAATCCATTGGTAGTTGGTCCAATCCAAATAACGCAGTGTCATCCATGGATATTTATCCTACCAGCTCCAATAATCAATCTGAATATTTTGTGGACGATGTCAGTTATAAATTTGAGCCTTTTGTCGCACCCAACCTGGATGCTTCTTTAACCCAGGCCACAGTACGCCAAAAAGGTTTGGCAGGAACCAGTTCCCAGGCTTCCATAAAAATTAAGAATGTAGGCCGCACGAAAATTACATCAGCAGAAGTTGAATGGTCAGTAAATGGAGGTACCAAGGTTACTGAAAACTATACCTTGAGTCTTGACTCATTGAAAGAATCGGCAGGATTGCCACTTTCACAGGCTGTTACTTACAATCCAGGTATCTCCACATTAAATGTGAATATTACCAAAATCAATGGAGTTGCAGATGACAAGGCTGCAAACAACAGCAAGACACTTAGCATGGAAGGGGTTACACCTGCACCCGGCAAGAAAATAGTAGTTGAAGAGGCAACCGGTACCTGGTGTCAATGGTGTCCGAGGGGAGCAGTGTATCTCGACTCCCTGACCCGATTGTTCCCTGATCATTTTATTGGAATCGCAGTGCACAACCGTGACCCTATGACCGTTACTGCCTACGATGCAGGATTGACTACCTTTCCTGGTTTTACGGGATTTCCAAGTGTTGTGACAAACCGCCGCACACTGAGTGATCCAAGCGCCATCGAACCAATCTTCTATGATCAGATCGTCGAATTGACTCCTGTGTTACTAGACTGTGGCGCTGCTTTTGATCCTAACAGTCGTTTGTTGCGTATGGAAGCTAAGAGTACTTTTACAGAAAGTGTTTCCGGTGACTACCGTTTTAATCTGGTTGTTGTGGAAGACGAAGTAAAAGGTACTGCGTCCGGCTATAACCAGTCCAATGCATATGCAGGAGGTGCCAACGGAGTGATGGGAGGTTACGAATTGCTTCCAAACCCGGTACCTGCTGCGCGTATGGTTTACAATCACGTAGGTCGCGCCATTATGGATGGATGGGCAGGAGAAGCGGGCTATCTTCCTGACAACATCCCTGCAAACACTTCCTACATTAAATCATACGACTATATCGTCCCCGCAACTTCTAATCTCGCCAAGTTGAAAATCGTAGTGATGATGCTTGACCCAAATGGAGAAATCATTAATGCCAGCGAAATCAGTTTTGACGAAGCAGTTGCTAAAGGTTTATTTACTGCATCTGAAAATCCGGCAGCTGTTGCAGGCGATGTGATTGTGAGTCCGAATCCTTGCTCTGACATGGCACAGGTTCATTTTACATTAAAAGAAGAGATGCCAGTTGGAATGGAGCTCATCGATTTGATGGGCAGGGTTCTCGCTTCACGTGCATATGGACATATGAACGGAGCTGTCGACCTTCCGGTTCAGACAAGTTCTCTTGAGAATGGAAACTATTTAATTAAACTGAAAGTAGGCGAACATAAAATATTTAAAAAACTAACAGTTGTTCATTAATATTGAAAATTGTGTGTACCTGGTTCCGAAATTGTGAACCGGTTAAAATAAAAAAGCCGCGCGATTTCGTGCGGCTTTTTTATTTGCCAAATATATAAAACAGGTACTGAATGCATGAATTCAGGGTCATTCAACTCATTTTAAGAATTGCATGGGATTAACAGCCTTGCGCCCTTCCCATGTTTCGAAATGTAATTCATATTGCCCATTTTCATTCATCGAAGCCTGGCCCAAATTGGCGCCCTGCTGTATTTTATCGCCTTCTTTCAGCAGTACGTTCTTTAAATTGGAATAGACCAGATACAATTGATCGGCTCTCGTAATGATCAAATATTGCTGACTAGGCATTTTCTTGATTTGAATGATCTCTGCATCCAGGGCGGCTGTGACAAATGGATTTGTAGATTGGAGGTCAATTCCATTATTCCGGATAACCAATTTACTTCTCCCGGTTTCCATGTTATTTCCAAAACGCGATATGATGGTAGGATATTCCATCGGGAATTGAAGAGCGACTTTAAGGTTTGTCTTTTTAAAAGTAGAGGCCGGCATTTTTTCAATGCTTCCAGCAATCAGTTTTCCTAGTTCCTCCTTTTTTCTTTTATACTCCACAAGGCTTGAATTTAAACCGGCTGACTGACTGCTGAGATCCGCAATCAGTTTCTGAATTTGATTCTTATCCTTTAAAAGGCCGTCCTGTTCGACTTTGCTTGCGGTTATAAGGGAGTCATTTATAAATGAAGCTTTGTTCAACTGTTGGATGTGTTCATTATACGCATCGTTGGTCCGACGCAATTCTTCAAGCCTGAATTTGATTTTGTTTTCCAGATGCTGAAGGATATACCATCGTCTCATTTTTGATTCGAGTTCAACAGGTTGAATCAGGCTGAGAAGTGGGTTGAAAGTTTTACGGTGAATGAATTTTTGCTTCAGAAGAAGAAAGTAATCGGATTGTTGTTTTTGCATCAATTTCAGCTGCTCGGAGGATTCTACTTTAAGACTTTGAAGATCTTTCGAAATTTTTTTTAATTCTTCCTGAAGGGCTATTTGGAGTTCAGTGCGATAGCTGATCTGACTCTGAAGGAGTTCGAGTTGCTTAAGCCCGGCATTTTTTTGTACAGAAGCATTTTTGATCAGTTGTTCAGTTTTCAAAATAGAATTTTGAATGGATTTCAGTTCATTCGATGACCCCTTTGGAGGGATCTGAGACATGAGCACTGTGCTACTTGTTCCAATGATCAGACAAGCGATATGGAAACAGGTTTTATTATATTTTGGAGTCATAGCGTTTCCCTTGTATAATGTTTGGGTATGCTGAATTTTAAATCAGAAAGGGCTTTTGTGCTTACCTCTCTCCATTCTATATGTGCTTTTAGCGACTTGTTTTGATGGATCATTTGACTTTCAATGGTCCATTCCGAAGCAACGGTGCAGTGGGTTTTGGTGTCGTACCGTTGCGGGGTAAGCTGAATTCTGCTATCTTGATTTTCGGTGATAAAATGGATGGGACGTAATGTGTATGGATTACACCAGATCTCTGAACTTTCATGCGCTCTTGCACTTTTTAGTATATAGTAATCTGCCGAATTGTGAAGTTCATAAGTCATGCCTTCAATAAAAGTATATCCGCTCACAAAGAGATCCTGCATCACCTTGAAATCAATGGGGAGATGGTAGTTAAAGGTGAGTTCTTCGACAGAACCGGAGTAAGATATTTGTTGAGTCCTGTCGAGCATTACAAAACTGTCCTTTGTAATTAAAACGCGGCTTAATTCAATTCCCAGTTTTTTTAAAGTGATAATACATACGCTGTCACGCACTGTTTTGAGAGTGAGTCCTGCATCGAAATGAGTTCCTTCGTGATCTATTTCAATCTGTCCCTGCGCTGAAAAATACTTGCATTCCTTTTGGGCAAGAAGTTGCTGCCTGAGCGAATGTACAGACAAGGTTTCAAAAGGCACTTTATTTTTAGTGAGCTCAGGAGTGCCGGATCCACGGCTACTGCGGCATGAATTGAAAACCCATAAAGTGATTACAAGTAAAACAAGGCCTGCGATATGCTTCTGATGCGAACATGTGTTCATGCTAAGGCAACTTCTCTTTTAGGTCGTTAAGATGTGAGATAAGTGAGTCCAGTCGGTTTCGATCCCCAACAACGCGGTATATCTTAATTCCCAATTCAAGAAACTGGGAATTTTGGAATTTACTTGCTTCCAGTAAGTTTTCGATTTCGATTTTTGCTTCCGGGATTTGATTGTTGCAAAAAAACAACTTCGCTTTTTGATATGATTTAAAGGGCTCTTCTCTCTTGCATATTGGCAACAGCGTCTGCCATTTTATTTTTGAAAGCTCCGGTTTAGTGTTTTCACATTCCCAGGAAAGTTGTTCCAACGCAACCCAGTTCAGGGCGTCTTTCTCCAGAGCGGCACTCCACAATTCTCTGGCATCCTTTTGCTGCAAACTAAAAATTTTTGCTTTCAGTACCAGCATTTCCACTTGTTTATTTGGATTTTGGCTGATCATTGGCTCAATTTGATCAATCCGGCGTAGTGCATCCTCGAATTCATTCAAATAGAAGGAGGACTGGGCCAAGACGAAAAGGGGGTAGGATAAATTCGGGTAATATTCGCTGCATTCATTGGCATATTTTTTGGCGGCATTCCAATGGCCCAGAACTGTGAGACTTTGCAATAATTTTTCCCAGACAGAATAGGGCGCTATTCCTTTAGTAACCGATTTTTCATAATTCATTTTTGCGTTAAGATAGTCTTGTGTCAGGAAATACAAATCTCCAGCAAGACAGTAGGATTTCGAATCATCCGGATATTGCGATATCAATTGCTGTGTTAAGGGCAGCAATTTTGATAATTGTTCGGAATTTTGAAAACCGGGTTGATCGAGAATTTGAAGAAATAGTTTAATTTTCTGATCGAGGCTCAGCGATTTATCCTGTATACCGGACTCCAAACCGGCGGTAGTCTGTCCGGTTTGAATGGAGTCTGTTCCTGATTTTAGAAATGGATATTTTTGACGATAGGCGCTCATCATTTTTGTATCTCCGGTCTTAAACAGCAGCGTTCTTAATCTGGATTTCAAATCCTCATTCGCAGGGTATGTCTGCAGGCAGCGCTCTATGAGTTCAATAGCTTTTTTTTGTTTTTGCGTGCCTTCCATGACGTATGATTTTTTCATGGCGATTTGTGGATTCAGTCCAAATGTTTTTTCAGCCAGATCCATCACTGCAAGCGCTTCTGTAAATTTGTCTGCTTTAAGGTAGAAAAATGCGGCGTTATCGTAAAAGGTATAATTATTAGGTTCGAGTTTTCTCAATTGGTCGTAGCAGACCGCAGTTTCATGGTTATGCCCTGCTTGTTCATTTATGTTCGCTTTCAAAAGTACATACCATTTATTATCCGGCTCATTCAGTACGCTTTGATCAATTGCTCTGAGTGCTTCCTCCTGTTTGCCATTGACTAAATACAGGCGGGACAGCATATAATAACTGACTGCTTTGAATTCCGGTTCATATTTCAGCTTTTCCAAAATCTGGATCGCTTTATCGGGATTTCCAATTTGTTCCTGTTTGACAGCCTCTATAAGTTGACTTTGGTTTTCCAATCTTTTTTCCACTTCCTGGGAAAACATAGTGGTTGAACTAACGATAGTTAGTAGGAAGAAGAGGAAAACTCTGAATTGGAATATATAAATCCTGGACCGGTTTTTAAACATACGACGTGCTTGGCTTGATGAAGGAATGCATATCCATTATTCAACCTCGGTAACCTTGAGCATATTGGTTCTGAGTTTTTTATGAATGGGCATACTTCCCGTGTTGACGACAAGGTCTCCACTTTTTAACTTATTTTCATTTTTTAATAAAGCGATGAGGTCTTCAATGGTTTCATCTGTAGAGCTCATTTTGTTGTAATAATAGCATCGAACACCCCATACGAGGTTGAGGGTACCCAGCATATGGACTGCGCTTGAAAAAATATATATGGGGCAGTTAGGTCGATAAGAAGAAGTCTTGAATGCTGTGTATCCCGACACAGTAAGTCCAATAATGGCTTTAGCCCTTATGTCTTCGGCTGTTTTGGCGGCATTGAAGCAGACTACATCTGAAATAAAGGTAGATGATTTCTCATCCGGTTTTGGACGTTTATGAACTATGGAATAATGTTTCTCTGCTTCGTGGATAATTTTCTTCATGGCCATTACAACCATAACGGGATGGTCACCAACGGAAGTTTCCGCGCTCAGCATCACGGCATCCGTACCGTCCAGGACTGCATTGGCAACATCCGTGACTTCGGCACGGGTTGGGCTAGGTTGTTTGATCATACTGTCCATTAACTGGGTAGCTACGATAACCGGCCTTGCCCGTTGGATGCATTTGCCAATGATCATTTTTTGAAGCGTTGGCAGTTTTTCAATGGGTACCTCCACACCGAGGTCACCCCTGGCAATCATGATTCCGTTGCTTGATTTGATGATGGCATCAATATTTTTTAAGGCTTCGGGTTTCTCTATTTTTGCCAGAACTTTTGCCGGATGGCCTGCTGCTTCCACTTTCTGTTGCAAGGCTTCAATATCCTCTGCTTTTCTTACAAATGAAAGTGCGATCCAGTTGACAGGTTTTGTCAAGATAAAATCAAGGTCTTTAAGGTCTTTGGCCGTGAGTGAAGGCAATGAAATTTGCGTATCGGGCAGGTTTACCCCCTTATTGGAACTCAACATGCCACCAAATATGCATTTCAGCAGCACGCGGTCTTTCTGGTTTGTTTCCAGTACCTCAAAGACCAGTTTTCCATCATCGATCAACACCGTTTCACCTTTTTTCACATCTTCCGCAAAATTCGGATAACTCATATACACTCTTTCGCGGGTCCCCAGGCAATCTTCATTGACCATGGTCAAATTTTCGCCGGGTTGTATAAGAAAACCTTCATTTTCAATTTTACCAACGCGAAGTTTTGGCCCTTGCAAGTCGCAAAGTATGCCTAAATGTGCATCATGTTCTTTGTTGATCCTGAGTATGTTTTGGATGGTTTGGTCGTGTTCTTCGTGGCTTCCGTGAGAAAAGTTCAGCCGGAATACAGCAACCCCCTCCAGGGCCAGGGCCAGCAACTGATCATAATTGCGGCAGGCCGGGCCAACTGTGGCGATAATTTTTGTGTTGTGATGGATCATTTAGTTATACCTGTGTGTTACAAGGGCGAATATCTGTTCTTAAACAACGCAAAGCAAGTTGGGTTTCATTAAAAAAAGCTAAAATTATTTTGGTATTCGATCTACGAATCCGTTATTTTGCGCTTTGGTTTTAAAACTAAGAACAAAACAATTATCATGTCAACAATTGCAGAACGAGTAAAAAAAATTATTGTAGATAAACTAGCCGTGGATGAATCCGAAGTGACTCTGGAGGCTAGCTTTGTAAACGATCTGGGTGCAGATTCCCTTGATACTGTTGAGCTTATCATGGAATTTGAGAAGGAATTTGACACCTCAATTCCTGATGATCAGGCTGAAAAAATTCAAACAGTAGGTCAGGCAGTAGCCTACCTCGAAGCAAATTGTAAATAATTTAAGGCACTTTATGCAGGGCTTCCGGAAATTTGGAAACACTCCGGCTAAAACCCAGATAGCATGAGACGCGTAGTCGTTACCGGTATAGGAGCGCTCACTCCAATTGGAAGTGGCACATCTGCCTATTTGGAAGGCTTGCAGAAAGGCACAAGTGGGGCTTGTCCCATAAGCTATTTTGACGCAAACCTTTTCCGGACCCGTTTCGCCTGCCAACTTAAAAATTTCGTTGCCGAAGAATATCTGGACAAAAAAGAAGCCCGGAAAATTGACCCTTTTGCCCAATACGCCCTTGTGGCTGCGGAAGAGGCCATGAAAGATTGCGGCATTGACCTGAGTCAGACTGATCTTAGCCGATTTGGAGTCATTTGGGGTTCCGGAATCGGTGGCTTTAATACCTTGGAGCATGATTTGTCTGAGGCGGCTTTGCATACCGGAGCACCTCGTTATAGTCCATTTTTGATTCCTAAGCTGATTTCGGACATTGCCCCTGGTCACATATCCATCAAATATGGTCTCATGGGCATAAATTATGGCACGGTATCCGCCTGTGCATCTTCTGCACACGCCATTACGAATGCCTTCGATTACATCCGACTTAATAAGGCGGATATCATGATTTCAGGAGGCTCGGAAGCTGCGATTACGAAAGCGGGTGTGGGCGGTTTTTCAGCAATGAAGGCGCTTTCTGAACGGAATGAGTCCTGTACGACGGCCTCACGACCATATGATAAAGATCGCGATGGATTCGTCCTGGGAGAAGGTGCAGGCGCTCTTATCCTCGAAGAGTATGAATGCGCCAAACGCAGAGGTGCCAAAATATATGCAGAAATCGTTGGTACCGGCGCTACCGCAGATGCCTATCACATCACGGCGCCCCATCCGGATGGTTTGGGAGCCAGTACTTCGATGAAGCTGGCCCTTAAGGAATCAGGACTTTCCACATCCGATATCGACTATATAAATACCCATGGCACTTCAACTCCCTTGGGGGATATCGCGGAAGCAAAGGCAATAGTGAATGTCTTCGGCGAGGATGCTTACAAGCTAAACATCAGTTCAACAAAATCCATGACAGGTCATCTTCTCGGAGCTGCCGGAGTCATTGAGATCATAGCCGGAATTCTGGCTATCCAGCATGATTTTATACCACCTACCATTAATCACTTTACTGACGATCCAGATTTGGATCCGAAACTCAATTTTACATTCAATGAAGCCCAACATCGAAAGGTGAATGCATTTTTAAGCAACACTTTTGGTTTTGGCGGGCATAACAGTTCAGTGATTTTAAAGCGATGCTAGGATTTTTATACAAGTATTACAGAAAAACAAATCATAAGTTTTTTTCCAAAGAGAAACATTTTGCAGAGCGGCTGCGGGGACTTATTGGTTTTACACCTTCCAACCTCTATATTTTCAAAGTATCCTTTTATCATAAATCCACGCTGAATAATGGCGTGCAGGATTCCAATGGACTTTATCAATCCAATGAACGTCTGGAATATCTTGGTGATGCCCTGTTGAGTTTCGTTGTGGGTGAATATCTGTTTAAAAAATATCCCGGGGCGGACGAAGGCTTTCTTACAAAGATGAGGTCCAAAATAGTGAAGCGTAAAATGCTCAACTATGTTGCGGAGCAAATGGGTCTTGATCACCTTATGATGGAATTCAATCAAACGACGATTTCCCAGTCAATGCTTGGAAATGCCCTGGAAGCATTGATTGGTGCCATTTACATCGAACAGGGATTTGAATACACCCGGCACTTTATCCTTTCAAAAATCTTAAAGCGGTTCATCAATATGGACCATCTTGAATTTTTTGATGATAATTACAAGAGCCAGTTGTTGGAATGGTGCCAGAAACATTCCAAAGAAATAGACTTCAAAGTGCTCAATAAATTCAAGGCTGACAAGCGGGATCGATTTAAGGTAGGTGTATTTATTGACGGTAGTGAAGTCTCAAGTGCTGAGGATTTTAATAAGAAGAGTGCAGAACAGATTGCTTCACAACATGCTTTAAAATCTCTTGGCATCAGGGAGGAAAACAACGATTGATCTTTAGCTCACAAGCAAAGCCATTGATACTTTGCAAAAAGTATTTTCACGGATATCAGAAGATAAAGAAAGTCAATTATTTGAAGGAACAGCGCTCCTGGATAAGTGGCTGAAGGACCTTCTGCAGGGAGGTTTGAGGTCAAGTCAGTTCTCGTCGGCACAGCTTTCTGAAATTGCAAGCCGCATGGTGGATTATGGCTTAGGAGGGATAGCTAAAAAGCTTCGTTTAATAGCCCATGATTTAAACAATGATCCAGGGCCCCCGGAATTGTTAGTCATCCGCTTATCAGGCTTATTGCTCTTTGTTCAGCGAATGCAGCATGCCTTAAAAATTTCTGATGTAGAAAAAGAGGACCTGCTTGTGTATGGTGGTGTGCCTTTAAAAAAAACACAAATCCCGGAATCTCATTTTCTTATAGACGAGTGGATCTTTCTTTTTCATCAAAAAGAGAGAGAAGAAAATTTGTGGGTCATTAGACATTGGTTTTATGGAAGGCATTCACACCAAATGGGAATGTTTCTTGAGTACCAGTTCAATCGATTTACAAAAATGAAATCCTATCAAACCGGAAAAGCCTATCGTGCAGGAGTCAGGTACTATCCTTCCGCATTTCCGGTGCGCATTACGGAAGTTCAGGATCGGGAATTTACAAATTCACCAGAATGTCCAATAAAGGCGTTCAGCATTCATGATATGTTGGATCATCATGCGAAGGCGATTTCGCTTAATCCTTTTCTTCAACAGTTTGCATATGCACTTAAAGCTGTCAGGTTTGCATTCATCCATGGTAAATGGTTTATAACCGATGCTTCCACCCAGATGATTCCTGTAATGAACGGCATGGCACACATGAAACAAATTATAGCCTGGTCAGGAGCTGGTACAAGTCAATTCCTTGGTGAGATGGAAGATGGCTCATTTAGCATCCATGCGGTGATCGCAAATGGTTACATTATTGCTATAGATTGAAATGAAACAGTCCAGGTCAATTCAGTAATTGGTCCCTGAAGTTATGCTTCCCATTTATACGTCAAATCCACGTTCAGCATGCGATTCTTTCTGGTCGCCGGTGATTTATCCACAACATCCAGGTGCACAGCAAGAGCTTGATTTAACGGGTTTTTCGGCATAAACTGTAATACTGAATATGCCATATTCACCACGGTTGTATTTTTCAAGATCTGCGTCACCTAGATACCGGGCGAGAATATCGCTGGGAATTTGTATGACTTTATTTTTTTGGATTGTAATAGCCGCAAATCCGCTTTTTTCGATGATCTGCAGGTATTCATTTTTGTCGATCGCTCCGGACACGCAGCCTGCATACATTTCAGCCTGTGATTTCAGATGTTCCGGAAGTTCACCTTCCAGGACAACATCGGAGATAGAAAAGTGTCCGCCAGGTTTGAGAATTCTGTAAATCTCGGTGAAGACCTTGTTTTTATCCGGAACCAGATTTAGAACACAATTGCTGATGACCACATCGGCCGAATCATTTGCCAAAGGAATGTCTTCGATGTCTCCCAGGCGGAACTCAACATTATGGTATCCCAAGCCAGTTGCATTTTCTTTTGCTTTGTCGATCATGGCTTGCGTGAAATCAATACCAATTACTTTTCCTTCAGCTCCGGTTTCGGCTCTTGCAACGAAACAATCATTTCCGGCACCAGATCCGAGATCCACCACAGTCTGTCCTTTTTTAATATGGGCAAATTCAGTGGGAAGACCACAGCCAAGGCCAAGGTCCGCCTCCTCAGCATATCCTTTAAGCTGGGAATAATCATCCGTCATGATATTGTAAATTTCTGTACTGCAGGGTCCCGAGCCGCAACAGCAGGATTGATTCAGAGACTTTTCCTGTTTTGCAATTTCCGCATACTTATTCCGGACCATTTCTTTAATCGATTGTGTATCCATGATTATTTGTTTAAAGTTAAAACGTAATATTACGATAAAAGGTTTCGTCTAACAACAAGTTTTTTTTGATTCCGGGTCAAGGTTCAGAAATCGGGTCAGGGTTTTTTGAATTTTTGACCAGTTTTTTTTGTGGATACAATAACAGGTAGAAGGGCCTTCTACGGTTCCCTCAATAAGGCCTGCTTCTTTCAAGGCTTTTAAGTGTTGACTGATGGTACTTTGTGCCAAAGGGAGCTCGTCCACAAGATCTCCGCAAATACACTGATTTCTTTTTATCAGAATTTTAAGAATAGCGATTCGCGCAGGGTGACCTAATGCTTTCGCATATTTGGACAACTCATTATCTGAGGAGCTGAATTCTTCGATTTTGCTGATTCCCATTATCGGTATTTAACGATTAAACAGAGAGAAAAGCCAATTGGTTCATATTTTTATTCTAAATGCGAATGATTGCCTGGAATTTTAGGCTTACGGCTAATCTGCATTTGCACAATTGGTCTTGAATGGTGAACACTAGTGCCTTGTTGTAATAATTTATACATTGCCGGAACTGGGCTATATCCTTTCTCCCTTACAGTAAAATTTTGGATGTTATATTGAAATTAAATCAGGCATTATTCTTTCTTTCCGGCAAGCTTCCCTGCACATAAATAGAAGAATTTCAAATTCTTTCTTTGTCAGATCCGTGATTTTATAGGCATCCTTGACTACAATATGCTTGGAGCTGTCCACGGTCAATTTCATGTTAAAGAGGCTTGTAGAGTTTGTGTCCAGTAAATCATCTGCAAAATTATTTAATGTCTAAATGATCGGCGTAAAGTTGCGGTTATCTAATTATTAAGTTTGTATAAGTGATGAGTTAGCCAGGAGAATTTTCTGGCCACTTCAGGGTTTTCCCTGAACCTCATTCATGGTTTTCCCTGATTTTTAACAGATTTCGGTTTGTTTATTTTAGTATGAGGCAAATCTTTAATATCATTGTGTATTACTCCCATCTATTCGGAATACGAAAAGTTCTGCATGCCGGCATGTGCTTTTGCCGGTATCAAATTCAATCAAGCCTCGTTTGTACAACTCATATGTAAAGAGATTGATGCATGAACTGCATAGTGATGTATTGAAAAAACATGGTGCAATAGGGCTTCTTATGAAGAAGATATGCTATTGTACTGAAGACAGATATTCAAGGAAGACAAAAGTTGTTTTTCTATTAGGCGCAGTCCTCCGGTGAAAGGCCTATGAGTAGGCTTGGCGAGTTGTGTTGCAGTTGCGGCTTAGCAAATGGATAATTTCCATAATCTGGTTATGTATGTAAGACCGCACAGCTCATGACGAAAGCCTGGCAGGTGCATGTTGAAGCGTTTGATTGCAAACGAAACAAGATGTTACGAGCCTTAAATCCGTTATGAGAGCAACCCGTTTTACAGGGATAGTGGTATGATGCCTTTTGCCGGGGACTGCATTTTAAATTCCAATCTTGTTCATTTCGCGAACCAGATTTTCGTAATTCGAGTGTGACATTGGGACCAAAGGTAAACGGAATAAATTCTGGCACATGCCAAGGTAATGTGCTGCAGCTTTGATACCTGCAGGATTGCCCTCGATGTAAAGCCATTTGTGTAAATCAAATAATTTCAGATTATGGCTTCTTGCAGTATTAAAGTCTCCGTTCAATGCGGCCCGCGTCATCTCAGAAAAAAGTTTCGGGTACACATTTGCAATGACGCTTATTACGCCATCACCACCGGTTCCGAGCAAGCCAAGCGTAATGGGGTCATCTCCTGAAAGCACCAGAAAATGATCGGGTTTATCTTTAATAATTTTAGTGGCTTGGGCGATATCACCTGAAGCTTCTTTTACTCCTGCAAATAAATTGGACGCGTGGGCAAGACGCAATGTAGTTTCAGGTAAGATGTTGGAAGCTGTTCTTCCGGGGACATTATAAATTATTATCGGTAGCGGACTATGCTCGATGAGTTCAAGGTAATGTTGATAGATCCCTTCTTGCGAGGGTTTGTTATATGCGGGGCTGCTTGACAAAATTGCGGAGATACCCTCCGTATTAAGCATTTTTATTTCCCTGACCAATTCTCTGGTATTATTGCCGCCCATTCCAGCCACGACCGGGACTTTGCCAGCTGCAGTTTTTACCGTGAAATGAATGATGGCCAAACGCTCTTCAAGGCTCAGTGTCGCGGCTTCTCCCGTTGTCCCCATGGTGACGAGGTAATCCACGCCACCGGAGATGCAATGATGAATAATTTTAGCCAAGGCATCGTAATCTACATGTTGATGAAGATCAAAGGGAGTAATCAATGCGACTCCAGTGCCACGCAAGAATGAATAATTTGGTACCATGGTCAGGAAGATAGAGAGCTTGGGTTTTCTTCAATGTATTTGCCCATTTTGGCATATTTGTCGATCCGATTCTGTACAAGAGTTTCCGGTGATTTGTCTGAGAGTTCCGCCAATTGCGCCTTGATATGCTTTTTAAGAATTTTACACATCGCTTCCGGATCTGAATGCGCACCCCCCAGAGGCTCTTTCACGATACCGTCAATTAATCCGAAATCCGCCATATGATCCGCTGTTAGTTTCAGGGCTTCGGCCGCCTGTTCTTTGTAATTCCAGCTTCTCCAAAGGATGGATGAACAGGATTCCGGGGAGATAACAGAATACCATGTGTTTTCAAGCATAAATACGCGATCTCCTACGCCAATTCCAAGTGCTCCTCCGGAAGCTCCTTCTCCGATTATATAGCAGATGATGGGCACTTCCAGCTTTGCCATCTCGAATAGATTTCTTGCAATGGCCTCGGCTTGTCCCCGCTCTTCTGCCTCAATGCCAGGATAGGCTCCGGGTGTATCAATCAGCGTAATGACCGGCAACTTAAACTTCTCCGCGGTTTTCATAAGACGCAATGCTTTGCGGTAGCCCTCAGGATTGGCCATTCCAAAGTTCCGGTATTGCCTGAGTTTTGTGGTATTTCCTTTTTGGTGTCCGATAATGACCACAGCCTGGTTATCTATTTTGGCAATTCCTCCCACAATGGCTTTGTCATCTTTAAAACAGCGATCACCGTGAAGCTCAATAAACTTCTTGGTTATCCCTTTGATGTAATCTAATGTGTAAGGACGGTTTGGGTGTCTTGATAATGATACCTTTTGCCATCCGGTAAGATTTTCGTAAATTTTCTTACGGGTCTCCTTTATTTTTTCTTCTAACTCGGCAATTTTTTCAGACATGTCGATCTTGCTGTCCTCAGAGATTTTCCTGAGTTTTTCAAGATCATCATATAAGGTTTCAAGGGGTTTTTCAAAATCCATGAAAATCATAGACATACCACAATGGTTCTGAATTGGTGACGAAATGGGTTTGGTACAGGCGGGCAAGTTAATTCAAATCTGGCAACGCAACTCCCTCCTCCACATATTTTTGAAATACTTCATGCAAATGGTTAAATAATAGATTTATAAACATTATAAAAATATATAATTCATTATTAATGACCCGCCATAGGGATCCTAAAAATGGGTACATAAGCCCAATGCATTTTCCTGAAATACATTGTGCCTGATCTTTTTGTCAGGTTTATTTCTATAGAAGGATTTTGTTAGAAGAGAACCAAATTGAAATAAGCGCACTGTCAAATGGTGAACTCAGGTAGAGGGTAACTGTTGAAATTAAAGGATTACTCATTCCATGGGAATTGAAATAGTTTTTTTATAAAAATGTAGAAAGATTTCGTAGCCTGCATGAGTGAGCATATACACCTTTCATTTTTGAGTTCCTCTTATATATTTAACGGCATTCATTATGGACATTATGGAGCCGATTGGACGTACGAGCTATAAATTATCAGACTACTTTGTTATCATGTAAATCTCTCAGTTCTCATGCATTCATGCATTTCAATATTTCTCAATCCAATCAAATTTATCATGAATGATGTGTTGCTTTTCTTTTTTGATATGTTTTAAATAGGCTGAGGCAACCGGGGATAAGATTTTGCTTTTTAACCAAATTAAGTACCAGTTGGATTTAATTGGAAAACCTTTGACAGGAATGATGTGAAGTTGTCCGTTTTCCAATTCGTTCTTAATGCCAATTAAAGGCATTATGCTATATCCAAGGCCTGCAATGACAGCTTGTTTGACGGCTTCATTCCCTGTAAGTTCCAGTTTTTTTTGAATGGGTAAATTATTTCTTTTGATGAATTTTTCCATGACATGTCGTGTACCGGAACCTGATTCACGATAAATAATATGGATGTTTTCGAATATTTTTTTATTCAGTTCTTTTCGGGAAAACATCATTTCACTATTGCCAATCAAAAACAACTTATTTTCCATTAATTCAACTTTTTCAAGTTGCATGGCTTCTGGTAACACGCTGACCAGAGCAAAATCTACTTCATTCTCTTCCAGACTTTCAATCACTTTGGCTTTGTTGGTCACGTCCATAAATAATTCAACTCCTTCATTTTGCTTAATAAAGCTAGAGATAAAATAAGGAGCAACATATTTTCCCGTTGAGACAACGGATAGTTTCAATCTTCCTGTGAGTTGTCCTTTGTGCGCATGCATTTTATAATTGATTGCATGAACTTCAGATAATATTATTTCAGCTGCACGGGCAATCTCTTTTCCGAAATCAGTTATGAATATTCTTTTATTGATCAACTCAATGAGCGGAACGTCAAACTGGTTTTGAAAATTTTTTATTTGAATGGAAACCGCGGGTTGAGAAAGATGCAGCTCTTCTGCGGCTTTCGTAATACTTCCGGTATGTGCTACTCGAAGAAAAATCCGCAATTGATTTAGAGTATAGTTCATAAATAAAATTTATGTATATTATTGCAAATATAAATATAATATTATGTATATTTCATCTCATCTTTGCAGCTGAACAAAAAACGAAACAGAAATGATGAGACGTACAATTGTATTAACAGTGGCTTTTTTTGCGGTCTGCGGTTTTAGCATGATGTCAGCACAACATCTACAGCCAAAAATTAGCGGAGCAGCAGGTTTTCCTCATGACTCAGTCATGACCAAAACCTTTCAGAGTACTATGACCCCTCAGCAAGCTTTACAAAGGTTGATAGAGGGAAACAACAGATTCCTTGCCGGGAAAAACCTGCAGAGGAATTATCTGGAGGCAGTTCATCAAACGTATAAAGGGCAATATCCTTATGCGTTTATACTAAGTTGTATAGATTCGCGGACTTCCCCTGAGATCATATTTGACCAGAATCTGGGTGATGTTTTTAATGCGCGGATCGCAGGAAATTTTGTAAACAATGATATTTTAGGGAGTATGGAGTTTGCCTGTAAAGTTGCAGGAGCTAAGTTAATTGTGGTTATTGGACACACGAAATGCGGAGCTGTAAAAGGGGCATGCGACCATGTTCAACTTGGAAACCTTACAAGCGTGATCAACGAAATTTCTCCGGCTGTGGAGATGGTAAAAGATGTATCAGGCAAACGCAGTTCCGAGAACGATGTGTTTGTTGAAGCTGTGGCTCATGAAAATGTTCGACTTGCTATTGAGGAGATCAGAGATAAAAGTCCGATTCTGCTTGAGATGGAAAGCAAAGGTGAATTGCTCATTGTTGGTGGAATGTACGATCTGAAAACAGGAAAAGTAGAATTTACTGTCAAGTAATGTTTTCAAACAGGAGCTTGCTCATCGCAACGAAACATAAAAAGGAGAGCGTAATTGCACCTTTGATGGAATCAGGTTTAGGTCTAAAGTCGGTTGTTTCAGAGAATTTTGATACCGATCGATTGGGGACTTTTACCGGGGAGATCGAACGTAAGGATGAAGTACTACAAACACTTAGGAATAAATGTCTCCAGGCAATGGAAATGTACAATTCCAATTTGTGCATAGCGAGTGAAGGTTCATTTGGTCCTCATCCACAAATGTGGTATGTTCCAGCAGATGATGAATGGCTTCTGTTTATGGACAAAGAAAATGATCTTGAAATTACTGCTAGGGAGCTTACAACGGAAACAAACCTGGGAGGCAGGGAAGTACGAACTGAGCAGGAATTAGCTGATTTTGCAGAACGGGCGTTATTTCCATCACATGGATTGATTTTAAGAAGAGATAAACTGGATGTTTCAACTATTGTAAAGGGGATAACGGATCATGACAAACTTTATGCAATTTTTCAAATGATGTTGTCTACATATGGAAGTGCTTATGTGGAAACGGACATGAGAGCGATGTATAATCCAACACGTATGAAAGTGATTCAACGAGCGACGGAGAAACTGGTTGAAAAGATCAAGTCTCAATGCCCTCAATGTAGGACTCCAGGATATGATATTTCAAATGCGATTTCCGGATTGCCATGCAGTAATTGCGGATCCCCGACTAAAAGCATATTAAGTTATGTGTATGGCTGTAAAAAATGTGCGTTCAAAGAAGTAAAAAGATTTCCGCACGGCAGGTTATCTGAAGACCCTATGTTTTGTGATTTCTGTAATCCTTAGACAAACGAATGAAGAGCAAATTCTTAACATCCTGCAAAATGCTTTAGATCAACATAACTGTTCCGGAAAAACGCAAAGGAAATTTTCTTAAGAATTGTTTAGGCTCTTTTAAATTCGCATTGTGTAAATTGAAGTCAGAAATAAACCCGGAAGGATAAAAGTATTCAAACAAGAGGTATTATATGCAGTATATGCAATTGGAACTTATTCACATTTTAATTGCACAGGCTAACAATTTAAACCAATAGAAAATATGGAATTTCAAATATTGTTAAGCAATTTGACCAATCCAACACTTTTGTTTTTTGTATTAGGTATCATCGCCACTCAGCTAAAAAGCGATTTAAGCATACCCGAGAGCAGCAGCAAATTTATATCCCTGTATTTACTTTTCTCAATTGGCTTTAAGGGTGGGCAGGAATTGGCGCACAGTGGTTTTAGCCCGGAAATCGTATATTCCCTTTTGTTTGGAATGGCGCTTGCAACGGTCATTCCTTTGTATTCCTTTTTTATATTAAAACGAAAGCTAAGTATCAGTGATTCGGCTGCCGTTGCGGCATCCTATGGTTCCGTGAGTGCGGTGACTTTTGTTGCGGGAGTTGCATTTCTGGAGGCGCAGCGAGTTGTTTCCGGAGGCCATATGGTAGCCGTTATGGCACTGATGGAATCTCCTGCCATTATCGTAGGTGTTATCCTGATGATGCATTTTGAAAAGGATGGCAACGCGGGGCAAAAAGTGGACCTTAAATCGGTCATTCATCATTCTTTTACCAATGGAAGTGTGCTCATGATTTTGGGGAGTCTGGTAATTGGTTTAATTGCTGACAGCAAACAAGCGGAAGGTATTAAGCCCTTTACTACGGATATTTTTAAGGGGTTTTTGGCAATTTTTCTACTTGAAATGGGAATGGTAACGGCCAAGAGGTTTTCGGCTTTCATAAAATACGGTTGGTTCGTTTCCTTCTTTGCCCTTTTAATTCCGGCATTTAATGGATGTGTTGTAGCATTCCTCAGTCAATATGTCACAGAGGATGTGGGCAATCGATTTGTTTTTTCCATACTTGCAGCCAGTGCATCCTACATTGCTGTACCTGCAGCAATGCGGATTGCGGCTCCCAAAGCAGACCCTGGCTTATATGTGCCAATGGCATTGGGCGTTACCTTTCCTTTTAATATCACAATTGGAATGCCCCTCTATTTTTGGATAGTGAATCATTTTTCCTGAAACCATCGCTAAACCACATCATACCCTAAATTTCGATTTGTAATGTGTGTTCTATTGAATTCAAATTCAAAATCACCTTACAGCTCATTCATGCATTAGAAGTACTCCCATCTATTGAAGGAAGCGAAATTGATGAATCAGAATTGCAGAGCGATTTTTATAATACGAATACAGGAATAAACCGGTTCCTTTTTGCATTCAAGTATGCTATTTGATATTTGAGTGCAAGTGATCTTATTTGCAATGCACTTGAATTATCTTTAAGCTATACAGTATTTGGATGTCATTCGCTTATGTTTTGCGAAATCCAATAGAGCGGATTTTAAACAACTGAAGTATAAGGAAAATCAATGTGCCCCACACCATGGTAATGATAAATCCTGCCAGTGCCAAAAGCCAGTATGGGACTTTATCGCCGGTTGCCCAGAGGCTTCGCTCTCCAAATCGCGTTTTGGCAATCAGTTTAGCGCCCCATGGCATTATCTTTTCAGCTTGCAGGTTTCCATAGGTTTCGTGGTCGTCAACCTTTGCCATGAGGACTATATTTCCATCTGCATCACCTGGCAGAGAGTCCAGATTGAATTCTACTGTCGCGAGCCCATTTTCATCTGTCGTGTAGCTTTCTTCCTCACCAATACCTAACATGCTGTTCAGTCTTTTGACGCCAATTTTCAATTCCAATTCGGGCACGGGAACCCAGCTACTGTCTTTTAGCTCTTCTGCCAGAACTGTAACATTCTTCGTATCCTCTTCTTCTTTTGCCTGCACGGTAAGTCGTGCTTTTGTGATTTCCAGTTCGGTATCGAGAGGTCCTAATTCAGGTACGGAATCCGTTTTTGCAATAAAGTTGTGTGAAATACCGGATGCCCATTTTTCTTTCTGGGATGAAGGTATAAAAGCCATAGCTTTTCCGTTTGCATCTGTAATGACTGAAGCAAACGGATTGCTGTCATCATCCATGTAGAGGTTTACCTTCAGTTTGCCAATGGGCTCAAATACTCTTCCTGATTTGACTTGTACTTGCAGTTGCAAATACTGTACTTTATTATCCTGGTTAAAATACCTGAGGGTAAAAACAGGTTTTCGTGCTGGTTTTACAGAATCTTCCTGCGCCACCAGGGGCTTGCAGCATGTTGTAATAATAAACAGCCCAACTGCGATTTTAGATAAGGTCTTCAGATTCTTCATCATGGCCAACAAGGGTTTCGTGAATTGGAATAATAGGGAATATACGAGCAAATAAAGTGATGATCAACATAGCACCTGCCAATGAGCCCATGGCTATAGCCCATTCTTCCCAGCTTGGGAAATAGTGTTTAAATTTTTCCGGGACATCCCGCATAGGTAAAAAGGGATGAAGCAGGGTAGGTGTAACGATAAGATAACGCTTAAACCATGCACCTACGACTACCATGATTCCAGCCGCAAATACCATAGCTGGTTTTCTTCCGGTTTTCGTGATCAGGATCGCGATCGGTATGAGCATTCCGACTACGATTGCGAACCAGAACATAGGTGCATAATCTCCGGTAAACAAACCCGTTAAGTGGGCTTCTTCCGGTTTTTTCATTTTGAATGCGGGTACCAGATATTCATTTACGTTGAAATACAGATACAGAAAGGCAAGCATGACCACTGCCTTTCCCATGCGGTCAAAATGCTGATCAGTAATGTAGTTTTCCAGTTTATATGCCCTTCTGAATACATACATCGCTATGACAACACCTCCTGATCCCACGAGGAATGCCCCAGAAACAAAGTATGCCCCAAAATTTGTACTGTCCCAGCCGGGCCTGTACGTGGTGGCGAACAGCCATGATGTAACCGTGTGAATGCAGAAAGCAACCGGTATAATCATGATACTTAATATCTTGATCGAATGATTGTTTATTTTTCTTTGGTCGGAGGATCCCTTCCAGAAAGACCCTAAAAAAGAGTATGCCTTTTTTAACCAGGATGGCTCTGTAATATTTTGCTTGAGCATAATGCGAAAGTCAGGCAACAAGGGCAGATAGAGTAAGAGTATACTTATTAAAAAATAAGTTCCGATTACGATGACATCCCACATGATCGGAGACTGCATGCGCGGATGTAAGGCCAGATTTAAAAGGCGTTCCGGTCGTCCCATATCCACGATGATGATAAGAGATGCAAAGAAGATTGCAGAAACGGCAATAATCTCCGCAATGCGCGTAATAGGGGTACTCCATTCAATCTTGGCCAATCTGAATATGGCGGTAATTAATGATCCCACCAGACTGATCGCTACGAAGAAAACGAAATTTGAAATGTAAATACCCCAGGACACATAGTCACCCATTGAAGTCACGACAAGTCCGTGGTTAAGCTGTCTATAATAAGCATAGGCCCCGATCAGGCAAATGATGCTTAGTCCGGCAACCCATAATTTGCCCAGCATACCAAATTTTTTTGGCATCAAATCCTGGATAATCTGTTGAGATTTTGTAATTGAGTCCGTTTTCACAATGATTCAGTTTTTAGTGAGAAGTTTTTTTATCTGATTCCGACTCACCCTGGAGTCCTGCTTCGTATGGGAAGTTTCTATTGACCGGAGGCAAATAATAGACGCTTGGTTTGGTGCCGAGGTCTTCCATGAGACGATAGCCCGCCTTGTCGCGAATGAGTTCCGAAAACCGGAATGTCTCGGGTCCATTGCTTACGGAATCTTCATTCATATCTCCAAACATGAAAACGCCGTTCGGACATGCAGAGACGCAATGGGGTAAATCCCCCTTCCGCACCATATCAGGACAGAAATCGCATTTCCCTACAGTTCCTTTTTTCTGAGGAACACTGGTTTCACATTGATAAGGTTTTGATGCCATTTCTAGTGGAATGTCTGGTTCTTCCCAGTTGAAAACCCTTGTGGAATAAGGGCATGCGGCCATACAAAACCGGCATCCCACACATCGGTCACTGTCTATCAATACGATGCCATCTTGTCTCTTGAATGTAGCATCCACAGGACAAACCTTCACGCAGGGAGGCTCATCGCAATGCATACAGGTAGTAGGTTGCCAGTAAGGAGCAGAATGTTCGGCATCCTGCAAACCATACACTTTGATCCAACTTTGACCCGGGTGAACGTAATGCATGTGATTACATGCAGACTGACACTTTTTCAAATTCTTGCAACGGGAAAGGTCGATAACCATTACAAACTTTTTTCCTGCTATACCTACTCTTGCTTCATCGTTGCTGATGGGAGGCAAATCCGGAACAGGTTTTAAAAAAGCTTTATCCACCTCGATGATTTCACCGTCAACGGAAAGCAATTGTACTTTTTCGCCGGAAGGGACTGCCTCTGTATGTTCTTCGAATGGATTTTTATTACAGGAAGTGGCCAAAAGCGCCGCAAAAATTCCTTTTGAAAGAAAATCTCGTCTACTGGTATCTTTAATTTTGTCCATGGTGCTACAGATTTACTTAAGGTTTTTGAACCCAATCTTTTAATTCATTTGTATACATTTTTCCGATGACCTTGTTGATGTGGGAAGGATCCACTTCGACCAATTGTCCATCTCGTGTGAGGAACTTGTTCTTCGAAGATTTTTCCCCGGATCTGATTTTCAAGAGACTCAGAAAACTTGTAAAAAGCAGGAGAGCCGAACTCCAGAGGATGAATTTTTTTCTGGTGACTGGCTGGGATTTATTTATAGGCATAGCACACCCCTTTTATAGATGAAAGTAATTAACAGAATACGATGAATAAAGGATTTCCAGGATTGGAATTCCTGATAAAAAGAGTAGAACCCCTCCCACATTTTGGGGAGGGGTTCAGAGGATTATTTTTTAAAGGTGCGGATATAATTTATAACGCTCCAAATGTCCTCTTGATCTGGAATTTTCTTCTTAAAGCTAGGCATGTCATCACGGCCAGTAATGGTTTTATAAAAAATACTGCCATCACTTTGTTTTTGAAATTTAGCAGTTGAGAAATCACCTGGCTCTGTTTTTAATTGTGCGGCTTTTGAACCGTCACCATGACCCGTTTTACCATGGCATGATTGGCAATGTTTGGTCCAAACTGCTTTACCGGCTGCAATAGATTCGGCATTTGAGGCAACAGGATTGGCCATACTTTGATTTTTAGCAGGAGCTTCCCAAGCTTCCTGCGCCTGAACACGATTTGCATTGAAGAATGCAAAGGCTACAAAAAAAACTGAACTTAATAATACAGATTTCACTTCTTTGAATTTTTAAAGTTAAGAAAAACTTGATTGATTTAACAACTTGCAATTCATTCCCCTTTAGGAACAATGGGCAAGTTAGGATGTTACGAAGGCAGCCTCCATGATTATGGTCATTCTTTTAGAGAACAGTTATCAATTTTATAACTTTTTTCCAATATTTTTACTTAAATATGAAAAAAAGAGGGGCAATAAAGTCAGGTTGCATGCCCAGCCAAGCAAAAGACAAGCGCACAGGATGACGCCAATCTTTTGAGCAGATTCAAAAGATGATAAAAGTAAAGCAGAAAAACCGGCAAGCAGCACAAGCATGTTAAGTGTAACAGGTTTAAAAACTTCGATAAAGGATCTTTGCAATGTTTCCCCGATATTATGTTGAGCAGAGCTGTTGGATTTTAATTTGTGAAAGAAATGAATGGTATTGTCAACAGACATTCCGAGAGCAATCGGAAACAGAATGGCGGTATCCATTTTAAGGTAAATTTTAAATTGTGCCATAATTCCTGCAACGATCAGGAGTGGAATAAGATTCGGAAGAATGGCAATCGGTATGGCTATCCAGTTTTTCAGATAGCTCCATGCGATCAATGCAATGAGTATAAATGCAAGCAGAAGGCTGTATACCATATTTTCTGCCAGGTAACCGGGAGTTTTGTCAAGTACATGAGAGGCTCCTGTAAGGGAATACTTTAGATTTCTCTTGTCAGGTAATTTTTTAAAAAAATCCGCAAGTTTTTTTTCTATGATCTGGTATTCCTTGATGCTGATTTCCGGCATGCGACCGCTAATGCGCAATTGTGATTTATCATCCGACAAAAATCTTCTCAGGTCCTGACCGTATTGGGTTTGCTCAACCGCCTGAAAACACTGATTCAATTTTTCCTGGTTGTCAGGCAAGTTATACAAAGAGGGATCCCCTCCGGAAAAGGCTTTATTGGCTGCCTTAAGCATGGATACGGGTGAAATGACGAAGGATAATTTCAGGCTGTCTTCAAGGAACCTCACGATTTGATCTGACACTTGAAGGGATTGAAGGTCAGAAAACTTTTCAGATTCTGAATTCGCCGATAAGACCATTTCAAAACTACGGCCTCCACCAAATTCAGATTCGATAAATTTGCTATCTTTAAAGGCATCGCTTTTTTCAGGGATCTCACTGATCAGACTTCCATTGAGCTCTATTTGTGGCAGAAGTGCGCAGGCCCATACACATATCATCAGGAGAAATAATAAGACCTTCCTTTGATGTTGAAAAAGTGCATGGTACAATTGAACCAACTTCTTTTCAGCAAACCATTTATTCCATGTTGGAGACATTCCAGCAGGATTTTTCAATTGAGCAAACCATATATACAGGAAAAACAGGCTAAGTCCAAGGCCGGTAAAAATTCCAAATGCGGCCATTCGACCAAAATGGTGGAGCGGAAGAATATTTGAAGTGTCAAAAGATAAAAATCCGATTGCTGTGGTCAATGAGGTCAGAAAAACTGCTTTTCCTATGCCGTATTTGTAATCATGGATCGATATTTTCGATTGGCCGAATAGCAGATCATGTTGATCGAAATATTGCCGTATGTGTAATATACTGGTCATGGTTATGGTGGCTATGGCAGGAACCAGGAGGGAACCCAAAAAATCGAAAGAACCATGGATATAATAGCTGAGCCCCAGTGTCCAAAGGACACTAAGCGCAAGAATTAAAAAGGATAATGCAACAAATTGTATCGAGCCATACATCCATAGCATGCAAAGTATAAGCGTCAGGGAGGTCATCGCAATGAACATGAGCATATTCTTTCTCAACTCTTCAGTGTAGGCTTTGATCAACTTAGATTTGGAAATGATATGGTAAGAATGAAATCCGGCTTTGGATACCAATGCTTCAATTTCCTGCAAAACCTTAAGTTGATCGGGATCGCTGAGATAGGGTTTTAGGAATACACTGATTAAGGTGCTGGCTCCGGTTTTGGAGAGAAGTATATTTCGATATTCCTTTGATGCATAAATATATGCCGAATCTTTCGGATAAGATTCTGCTGAGTTGCTGTGCACGAGTGGTTCGATAAGCCAATTTCCCTGCTGTAATGAATAGACGAATGTATTAGAAAGGGAGTACACTTTATCAACAGGCACCAGGTTCATTAACGACCGTGTGCATGTATCCAGTTTGCTTAGGAAGGAAGATTGAAAAACTCCTGAATCAGAGCGAATGCCAATCAGAATGGCATTTTCTTCAGTTTCCGGATTGAATGTGTTGCGAAAGCTAAGGTATTCTTCGGTAGTGCGATGGCCATGTACAAAATAATCTGTGTATTGAAATTCAAAACGAAGCCGGAGCACACCATACAGTCCTGCGATGCTTATCCCGGCAATCAGGAAATAAATCAATTCTGAAGGAAAACGGATCTTCAATTTAGTTTATTTTTTTAGCTTATTCCTTACTATTTTTTAAAGTAATAATACAGACCCTGTTCAATGTTTGTCATGTCAAGGTATAAAGGGTCTTTGATCATATTGAAAGCATAGGCTCCACACGGGTCATTGACTTTATTCAAATCAATGATCTGATTTTCCGAATTTGATTTTTTGAATAGAAGAAATCGGTGTTTGTAAGCTTCATAGATCTTCAGGTCTTTCCAGTCGGCATGCATCACAATTTTGGAATTTCTTATCTGGTAATAACATTCGTGCATCGTACCATCGAAGATCCAATCTTTTGTAACGGACTTTATACGGAGCATTTGCCCTGAATCCGGAAGAAAAAAAACAACACCGGATTCGTGAATAAGGAGTGTGTCGTTATAGGAAGAGGGCGGCTTTGTTTTGATTGTATCGCTTGCAACAGGCTGTACCGGACTCATTTGAACTTTTGTTGTTGAAGTACCCTGACAGCTTAAGAAGACAGCACATAAAATGCAAATGAGATGGTGTTTGATGACACATCTGTTTTTCATATACTGTAATGTAAAAGTAAAGTTCACTAATGGGATCGTCGTTTCTTTTTTTAAACTGAAAGTAGTTGGTATCGATTCTTTCATAATTTCGATGCAATCAAGGGTATCAACGGGCTTCAATTTTGGCAAAATAACAAAGCTATGCAATGGCAGAACCAGCTTAAAAATAAGAAACCCCGGGATTTCGGGCCCGGGGTTTTTTCCTATTCCACAAATTTAAATCGGCAGGACCGCAAAACTTCTTAATTCCATAGTCTTGTGATATTGAATCCTATAAGGAAGGTATCAAAAAACCCATCATGTACTTTTGCTTCATCCAAAGGGTCATTCGTATTGAATAAGTTATTTCTCTGTGGATTCAGATAAGAATAATTTCCAATGAAGATCTGAAAAGCGTGTCCGCTTGTAGACATTTCCAGTCCAAAGGAAATATTGGGATTTGGATTGCCAGTGGTATGTTTCGTAATAGGTTGATCATAGTTAGCAATCAAAGCCATGCTTTCCGTTACTTTATACCTGCCTGACACAGACACTGCAAAGTGATCGTGCTTCATCTCACCTGCTATTTCAGTAGTTGCGCTGTCCACTTGTTTTTTATAACCGTAGACGAAATTCTGGTGGGACAGACTAGGCCCTACCTGAACCGAGAAGTTATCAGTTACTTTCCGAGCAATCAACAGTTGGTTAAAAAAGCGGAGACGGTCTGTAAAGTCATATTTTTCGCGATAGAGGCTATGATCCGGATCTTCTTTCATATCATAACTCATATTGCCATAGTATGTCAGACTCACGGGCATTTCCCAACTGTCCTTTGTTTGCTGAAAAATGGCATATTTTAAGCTACCATCGAGAATCATACGGTCTTTTGTCAGCCCAAGGCCTACACACAGATTATTGATAGGCACGTAGCTCACACCAAACCGGATGTTGGAAGGTGCAAACAGCCCCCATAAATCTGTTGTTCCGTTTTTCATAGTACCAAAGCGGTGAGCGATATCAAATTCAAAAGTACCTTCCACAGGAACAATGACAGTTTGATTGTCAATGATCCATACACTTTCAAAAGTATTTTTCACGCGCTTCTTTTGGGTAGTCTCTGAGCTAACTTCCATTTCCTGAGCCACTGCCAATGTGTGAATACACAGGAGCATGATTGCCAGGCTACAGAGTTTGCCCCCTAAATTATTTATCTTGGATTTCATAGATTCAGTAATTGTGGTGGTTAATTATTTAAAGCGCCATTGCGAATCCAGTCATAGACCTTTTGTCTATCAGCCTTTGAAGGAATGTACTCAGCCATGCTGCCATTGATTTGTTTGTAAATAACACTCTCCTTTGGGATTAGAGTATTTACAAAACCTCCACCGGTTAGATTCACATAAGATTGTGTTACGACGTTCAAATAGGGTTTATGTCCCCCTGGAACATGGCATCCCACATTAGTACATTTAGAGTTTAACATGGGTGCAATGTCTTCTTTAAAGCTTACGGCTTGTGGCGGACCATCTGGATCAGCTTCCGGACTGATGATGTCTTTATAACATCCTGTCATCAGGAAGGCCAGAAACAGAACTCCACATATGGTTTGAAGTATTCGTTTCATGATGCTTGCTTTAATTATTTATTATGGAAATTGGCGTTACATTGGATTTCGATAATATCCGCTACACTGGTGCTGGTGATACCAAAATCTCTACAGTTCATCTGAAAGCTTAGTTGAAGACCAAATACAGAATATGCGGCTGCGGTTCCAAACTGAACTCTTTGTTTCGGAACATAGACCAATTTACCCGGAAGTGTTTTCGTAAGCGGAGCAGCCAATTTTCCCTGATAGGTCAAATCAACATCAACCAGATAACCATTGCTACTTGGATCGAATCTCACATTTTTAACGGCAATTTTTGCCAGGTTTGGATAGGTAAGATTTTGAACCCCGGTTTCAATTGCTACGGTACCCATTCCTGCTACATTACATCCAGCATCTCTACCCGGTTCACCCGTGTTTGAAGTGTTTATCTGAACGTATCCATAGAAGTAAGATTTAGCAGGCTCATTTTCGTAAAATGCCCAGGAGGTATCCGGCAACGGCTGCGCAGTCACAGTATACCTTATTGCAAGAGGATCTGTAACATTTGCCAAGCCAAACTGGTTAAAGCGTCCTGTCAATAGACCGGATGCACCAACATATTTTGTTTGCCAAAGAACACTTGAGTGTACTTTATCATATTTCCACTGTGTTGAATCTCCTGTCGTTAAACCTGGAAGATGTACAGCAGTTCCTCTGGTGATTTTCGGGCCAGTAGGAGTTATATCTCCATCATCATGTGTGCAGGCAAAATATACCCCACCTAGAATGAATAAAGCAAGTAAAACATACAAATTTGATTTCATAGGAAAAGATTTAAAATGATGTAAAAATTTACCCAATGTTAGGATGTATGCATTGGCAGTTTCGTGACTTGCATCATTTTTGAAAATGAGAGATATCATTTCTTGCCCGCTGTAATCGGATAATTCATTTACAGATCAGCATGTTGAACATGGACAATTCGAGATTTGAATTTTGATCTTATATACAGTTCTCAGGAAGAATATTTATTTATCAATTAAACTCCCGAGTTTAGATTTACATTGAGTTATCTCCGTAATTCAAACTTTTGTTTGTGCATTTTACTTTTTTTCAAGTGCATAATTCGAGATGCTTCTTCATGAAAAAAAGATCAATGGAATGCTGCTTTCTTCTTGCTTATGTGAATTTTATAGTTGATGTAAATTGGGATTTGAAAATCATCGACATGTTGCTTTCGGGGTCATAGAAATGAAGAAATTAACAAGGAGTACGCCTTATTATCATTACAATCTGATGCCTTCAGAAATATTGTTTAGGCATTTTGTAGGAGATGGATCCATAAATTTTCAATGCTAAAGAAAACTTAAACGATTTCAAATAACATGGATAAGTGAATCCAGGGATACCTTGTCAGCAAATAGAGTTCATAATGTAGTGCATCGGGGATGGTTGGAAAACAAAAATGTTCAATCGATAAAAGGCATAGGAGAATAAGGGCAGCCTACTAAAAAAAAATCCTGAAAGTATGTACCCTCAGGACTTTTGGCGGACCGGACGGGACTCGAACCCGCGACCTCCGGCGTGACAGGCCGGCATTCTAACCAACTGAACTACCGATCCGGCTCCAAAATGGAAAAAATGAGGATGCAAAGATAAAAACAAATTGAAATTCCCACAAAGTTTCAATGATCCAAAATTCAGGCCCAAAATTTTTGATAAGGAACTATAAATAAGAAACTTATATATTTAAATTTAATTAGGAATGGTTTGGCTTTTATATTTCACGATGGCCTCGCGAATTCGGGCGATCCTGTTTTCAGGGTCCGGATGGGTGCTCATCCGTTCAGGTATGCGATTGGGTCCCGCACTCGCTTTAAGAATCTCCATCACGCCAATCATTTCTTCCGGGTTATAGCCCGACTGAAGCATCAGCTGTACGCCGATTTCATCGGATTGCAATTCCTGGTCGCGCCCATAGGGCATGGCGAAAAATTGGTTTAAAAGTGCCGCCATTCCCTGTCCTGCGGTTTGGTCACCCGCGGCTACTGTAGCAGCCCCTGAGAGTCCTTCAAACAATTCGTTTTGTGTGATTCGCTCACCACCATGCCTTGCAATTACATGGCCTATTTCATGGCCAAATACACCTGCAAGCTGGTCCTCGTTCTGAAGTTTACTGTAAAGGGCTTCCGTGATAAATACCTGACCACCTGGCAATGCAAATGCATTAATGATTTGCTCATCGGCCAATAAGTGAAAGTCATAGGAATAGGGAGTCTTTGAAGCGACTGTATTGGCGACCAGCCGTTTGCCGACTTTTTTTACCAATTCCTGCGCTCTTTGATCGGGGTGCATTCCTCCATGCTGCTGAATCATCGCTGGAGCAGAATGCAAACCAAGTGCAATCTCCTGTTCCGGACTGATGTTTACATGCTGGTATTGCTGTGTGTACTCGTTGAAGGACTTCGAACTGCAATATTTGAAATAGGAAAAGCCTGCGATGAGCAGTGCGAGAATTAAGGTACCCCCTGATCTTCCGCGGCTCATGCCAAATCTGTTTACTGCACTCGTCCCGGTTGTTGTCCTGTTGTTCCAAGCCATAAGCCTACTATTATCTTTTTAAAATCGTATAACACACTAATGTATCAAATAATTCGTTTACAAATAATTCAAGTTGTTTATCTTTCGGAGGATTTCCTCGCCCCACTTCAATATTCCTTTTTTTTACACTTAACTTCTTAGACTATGAAACGCACACAGTTACTGCTCGCGTTGAGCATTTTCGCCATGTTGACTTTTGTTCTGACCTCCTGCAGCAAATCTGAAGATGAGCCGGGAGGACCTTCGGGAATCATGTTTATCAATGGACTTACAGATGGAAAAGTATCCACAGTTCTTGTATCGGATTCCGTTTATACAGGCCTTACGGCAGGTTTTGGGAATTTTACCCAGTATCAGGATGTAGCGAATGGAGATCATCAATTCAAATTAAGGGATAATACAAACAACTCGATTTTGTTGACAGGCAGTTTTAAAATTGGCGGCGACAGGCACTACAGTTTGATGGCGGTAAACAGCAGTCTGAATCCTGAATGGGTGCTCGTTGAAGATGATCTCAGCATAGCCGATACCACCAAAGCTTATATCCGTTTAATCAATTTGTGTCCGAATTCCAGTTCTATGCAGTTAAAAATCACCTCAGGTGCTGATGTCGTAAATGACCTCAGTTTTAAGTCTGCTTCGGCATTTCAGGCATTGACAGCCGGAAAGACAAATTTTACGATCAGCTCGAATTCAACGATTCTTACGTCCATAAGCAATTTCAATTTACTGCCAGGTAAAAAATACAGCATTCTTATGACAGGTCTCGTCAATCAAACGCCAAAAGCAAGTCACAATATCGTCGTGAATAAATAATCAGGTGTTTCAGGCAGCTATATTGGCGGGTAGGTACCTGGCTGCGCCTTTTAATTGGTAACAATTAGGAGGGACGGCAGGGTATGAAATAACAGGAACGGACCGTGTCACCCACTTGTAGTACACTAACGATTGTTCGTTATGATGGATTTTATGAATCCGGGAATAGCCCGTTGGCTGATCTTTCAACTGCAGGAGGTACAGGTTCAATATAGAATCTTTAAAATACTATTTACTTCCGAATAGTTTTTCCTGAAGATGCAAATCGGCGAGATTCATTTTAAGTGAAAAGCAAATTTCTTTCCAATACGTGTGAGCCTTATTTGAATCATAAAGTGAGCGGATTCGGGAGGAATGGACTATGGGAAAGTAGACATCCACCAGCCCCGGAACAAGTTTTAGCTGGAGGCCTCCCGAACTCAGCCAGCTGTCTTTTGTACTCAAATCCGGATGCTTGAAGAATCCCAGATCCCAATAGAGTCGAAGGTACTTTCCTATTGTTTTGATTGGGAGATCTGCAGCCAGGTTGACTGAGGAAACCAGTGAATTGCTGTTGCCTGCGTTTTCCCGTTGTGCTTCTCCGATATTTAGTTTGAAGCCTCCCATGCCGGGCCCGATTTGTTGCGACCACAGACCTGTCGTTTCCGTCCTCCCTATAAAAAAATCTTCGTTCCATTCATCCAGGTAGTTCTGATAGGACAGTCCTATAGATCCTTTATAAAAATAGGGGGCGCTTCTTGTGCTGATATAACTTGAATTTCGCTCTGTATGAACAGGGTAGCAAGCGAGGTAAAATCGTATGGAACCGAAGCGATCCTTTTTATAGCGAAATGCTTTCTGCAGACTCATCTCGAGGCGAAGCATTCTTTGTTTTTCTGAAGCGGAGGGTTTATTTTGAAAATAACTCAGTTTTAATTCTCCGTCCATATCTCCCAATACAGAGCGTTGGCTATACGCATATCTTAGGGTATGAATAGAATTATGTGTCTGGTTTGTAAAAGCTGTGCTGTCCTTAAAATCGACAAAATCATCCTGCTGCCAGATGTACTGGTACGACAGGATGGAAGATCGGTTGTTGGAGGGGATCGTAGAAAAATGAATTTCAAGAAAGGGTTTCCATTTTACGTAATCTGGATTTTCATTAAAAATTGAATGGCTATAACTAAAGCGTTTGAAGTCAACACCCAATTCCAGATGGTGAATTTTCATATCCGGGAAATAAATTTTATACTTCGCTTTTGCCTGCCCTGCCCAATCCTTGTTGCTAAAACTATACAGTGGCATCATCCACAAGCTGAGCTTTCTGGAAGGAAGCCAGGGCCCTGAAAAATACAAGCCGGCCATAAAGCGATTATTGGGATTGTATCCAATAACAGGAGTGATCCCCAAATCCGTGGTTTCAGGCCTGTCAAGGGGAATGAACCAATTCAGGTGAAGCGGTCGAAGGCGTTTGAAAAGTCCGTGAGGAGAAAAATAGTTGTTTCCTGCATACAAATCAAAAGAAGTATCGTCTATATCCAGGGCGAGGTATTCGTAATCTTTTCGCGGTATATTTATTTTTTTTGTGCCTTTAAATCCATCAATCCATACATCATAGAGTCCAATACCTTCACGAACGCCTGTTAGTTTTATAGGTGCATCGATTTGGGCCTTGTTTTTGACACAGAGCGTTGCGGAGTCCCCTTTCAATGTAAGTCCACAAATTGCATAATCCATTTTTTTGCTGCTGTTTAAGAAGCCCTCGAACAACCACCTGGTATCTTTGTTGCATTTTTCCTCAAAAACCTTCCGGAGATCCTGTGGCTTCGGGTGTTTAAACTGCCAGGATTGGTAATAGGCTTGCATGATCGTATCCAGTTTTTCCTTTCCAATATAGCTTTCGAGATATTCAAACAACTGTGCTGTCTTGTAGTATACGTCATTGCCGTAATTGAAGGATGTAAAGCGTTCCGCAGACTGGTTGGGATATTGGTCGGAATACGTTCTGGCAGAGAGCAGGTACAGCAGCTTTCCGAGATGGACGGGTCCTGTAATGCGTTCCAGTGGGTTTTCAAACCAGTCAAAAGCAGTAGCTCCATAATAATGAAGCATATAACGGTTTTCATAATAACTGGTCAAGCCTTCATCCATATAGGGATGTCTCCGTTCATTGCTGCCTAAAATTCCATAAAACCAGTTGTGACATACTTCATGGGCAATGACATTATCCAGTTCGGTTTTGCCGGACATACTTCCAATAATTGTGATCATAGGATATTCCATTCCTCCGCCTGCCAGAAGTTCACCCTCCACTGCCGTTGCCTGAGGCCAGGGATAAGGGCCAATTTCCCGGGAAAAAAATTCGACACTTCGCGCAACGGAAGAAGCGGCCTCGGACCACACTGCCGGGTTGCGGAACATTGCCCACACATCTATGTCTTTTCCATTTTCAAGGGTTTGCCTTCGGTGTTGGACCAGGAAATGTGGGTCTGCAAACCAGGCAAAATCATGGACATTTTCAGCCCTGTAACGAAGAGTTTTCATTTTTGAAGAATCCCTTGTGATGACAGTCCTGGGTTCCGAGCCCGACTTGATATACTTATCGCTCCATTCTACGCGTTGGGCCAGCCATTCTTTTTCAGATTCGGTTTCCAGACTTCCCGTTGCCGCCACCAGGTAATTTTCAGGCACCCGGATTTCTACATCAAAGGAACCGAATTCAGAATAGAATTCACCCTGATCGAGGTATGGCATGAGGTTCCAGCCTGTTGCATCGTAGACTGCAGGTTTAGGATACCATTGCGAGATTTGAAAGCTTTCACCCGAGTATCCCATTCGACTGAAGTTGACGGGGATTTTTACGCGAAATGGTGTTTCTATTCGGATTGTTTGCCCTGGTTTTAGGGGCTTATTTAAATGAAGCCAGATCTGGTCCTCTTGTTGATTGAATTGTGAATACGAAGCGGATGCATGGTCCACCTGAAAATTGAGACTATCAATATACCCTAGTTGATCTTCCGGAGCATCGTAAAACTTGAGATCTGCCGATTTGATTTTTTGTTTGGCAAAGGCAGTACTTTTATTTTTGTACGCATTCGGATAAAGATGAAATCCTATTTTATCCAATATGTCAGGACTCTTATTGGTGTACAATAACACAAGATGTCCACGAAGCATGCGCCCTCCCGGATCCAGACTCACCTGAATGTTGTAATCCGTTTTTTGTTGAAAATAGGCCTTTTGGGAGCAGAGGGGGAGACTAACTGCAAGACAAAGAAAGGATAGAATAGCGTTCATGATCAAATTTTCAATCGCAAATTTAAGATATTTAAAGTTTTATACATTATTTATATGTATTATATAAAGAAGTTAAATAAGGTATGAAAATTTTAAGATGGATTTAATCCGAGACCAGGTATTTAGTTTAAATCGCGTAGTAGTTTTAGGGGATAAAACTTAAAATGATGAGCGCATTTGATGAAAAACTAAATTACTTATTGGATGAAGCAGGTAAACTTGGATTGAATGTCAATCCCGAGTTATTCACCAAGGTGGTTAAAGGCCTTGGTCCTTCTATTTACAATGAGGATGCTTCTCTGGTATCTACTTCTGACCCGGATGAAATGTCCAGGGTAAAAGAAAACTTTATCCAAAAAAAGCTTGGAGTTACCGAAGATGCGGCGATCAAATCCGCTATAGAAGAAGTCACTGCCCAATTTGGTTCCTCGAACAGGTCCAAGCACCGCGCAATATTTTATTACCTCCTGGTGGAGCGTTTTGGGAAAGCTTCACTGTACAATGATTAATGGGAATCTGAGTTTTATCTGAAGAGGCTGCTCCAAGCCTGCATTTTTACTTCCAATAATGGGCCTGCTGCCCTACATTTGCGGTATGGTCCAAGAAGCATATGATTTAATTGTAAAGGAGGTGAGCAGGGAAACTGCAGATTGTGTTGCCATCCGGTTTAGTATTCCTGAGGAGTTAAAAAACAAATTCAAATTTCATCAGGGGCAGCATATCACTTTGTTGCATCCTACCGAAGGCGAAAATCTAAAACGCTCATATTCGATTTGTGCTGCGCCCTACGAGAATGATTTGCGCATTGCCGCAAAACGCATTCATGGAGGGGTCTTTAGCAGTTATTTGAATGAAAAACTAAAAGCGGGAGATAGCCTGAAAGTTCAGATTCCGGAAGGTCGTTTTTTTACAGATCTGCCCAAAGACAAAGAGCATCTCTATGTTTTTTTTGCATCGGGATCGGGAATCACACCCGTATTATCCAATATAAAGCACATCCTGCATGAAGAAACATCTAGTTCTGTCCTGCTTTTCTACGGCAACCAGCATACGGATTCCATTATTTTTCTAGAAGAATTGATGGGCCTTAAAAATTTGTATCCCAATCGACTGGCCCTTCATTTTCTGTTGAGCAGGGAAGAGCTTGAAGAACCCATTCTGAATGGGCGAATCAACGCGGAAAAACTAAGTCAGTTTGCAAAAGTATTTTTTCAGGTCCAGGAAGTAGATGCATTTTTCTTGTGCGGTCCGGAAACGATGTTGCTTGAACTGAGAGAGACGCTTCTCGGATTGGGAGTTCCGCAGGAAAGGATACATATGGAATTGTTTGGTGTCCAGATTCAAAAGCAGGCGCCTGTTTTGATGCAGCATGATGCCGGAGATTCAAGTCGCATTCGCATTACGCTTGATGGAAGAACATTTGAATATCTTTTGCCCTACAATTCAAAAAGCATTCTTGACTCTGCTATGGTTCAAGGAGCCCGCCTTCCCTATGCTTGCAAAGGGGGTGTATGCTGCACCTGCAAAGCAAAGGTATTGTCCGGTGAAGTGGCCATGGTTGTCAATTATGGTCTTGAACCGGATGAGTTAAAAAAGGGTTACGTATTGAGTTGTCAGTCTTATCCCAAGTCCGCTTCTGTGGAGTTGAGTTTTGACGAATAATGAATTTGAAATAATTGGAAATAATGATTTAACGATATGTTCAGAGAAGATTTGGAATCGAAGTTTCAATATAAAATTGATGCCGAAGAGAAAATTGAAGCAAAGGATTGGATGCCGGAAGATTATCGAAAAACTTTAATCCGTCAGGTAAGCCAGCATGCCCATTCGGAAATAGTTGGGATGCTTCCCGAAGGCAATTGGATTACCCGCGCGCCTTCATTAAAACGCAAGGCCATCCTACTTGCAAAAATTCAGGATGAAGCGGGTCATGGTTTATATCTCTACAGTGCCTGCGAAACGCTGGGAATAGACCGCGATGAGTTGTTACATGAACTGCATACAGGCAAAGCGAAATATTCAAGTATTTTTAATTACCCCGCCATCAGTTGGGCAGATATCGGAGCGATCGGGTGGTTAGTTGATGGAGCAGCCATACAAAATCAGATACCACTGTGCCGCACCAGTTATGGTCCCTATTCCAGGGCGATGATCCGCATCTGCAAGGAAGAGAGCTTTCATCAACGCCAGGGTTATGAAATTATGCTCACTCTGGCAAAAGGATCGGATGTTCAGAAGGAAATGGCCCAGGACGCTCTCAATCGTTGGTGGTGGCCATCTCTGATGATGTTTGGTCCGCACGATTCGGAATCAGTGCATTCTGAGCAAAGTATAAAATGGAAAATTAAACGCTTTACGAATGACGAACTCCGTCAGCGTTTTATCGATATGACCGTACCTCAGGCCGAATTGATCGGTTTGAAAATACCAGATCCCGACTTAAAGTGGAATGAAGAACGAAAGTCTTATGATTTTGGAAAAATCAACTGGGATGAGTTTTGGAATGTAGTCCGCGGAAATGGTCCATGTAATCGCGAACGGCTTCATGATCGCGTGGAGGCGCATGAAAAAGGAGCCTGGGTTCGCGATGCGGCGATGGCATATGCTTCTAAAAAAGCGCAAGCAAAATCTGAACTAAACGCAAAACAAGTTTAAAAATAAAATATGAAAGACTGGCCTCTGTTTGAAGTATTTATACGCTCCAAATCAGGATTGAATCATAAACATGTTGGTAGTTTGCATGCAGCTGATGCGCAAATGGCCATCGAAAACGCAAGAGATGTTTATACACGTCGTCTGGAAGGTGTGAGTATTTGGGTTGTAGAATCCAAATATATCATTGCTTCAGATCCTGCCGACAGTGATGCGCTGTTTGAACCGGCAGCAGACAAAATTTACCGGCACCCCACATTTTATGATTTGCCCGAGGAAGTAAAACACATGTAACCATGAATACATCTCAAGCAAAAATTCAATATTTGCTGCACCTTGGCGATAACGCACTCATTATGGGTCAACGACTTGGGGAGTGGTGTGGACATGGGCCTGTGCTCGAACAAGATATGGCCATGACCAATATTTCGCTTGATTATATCGGAAGGGCCCGCTTGCTTTTTCAATACGTTGCGGAATTGCAACAACCAACTGTGACGGAGGACGATGTCGCCTTCATGCGGAGTGAATGGGAGTATCGCAATTTATTGTTAACCGAACAGGATAACGGGGACTTTGCCCATACAGTTGTTAGGCAGTTTTTTTTAGAGGCATTTCAGTTTCCTTATTTTTCCGCCTTGGCCAAAAGTTCAGATGCAAGGATTGCTGCCATTGCAGAGAAAACGGTCAAAGAAACTGCGTACCATCTCAAATGGAGCAGTGAATGGCTTATACGGCTTGGTGATGGAACAGAAGAATCCCATCAGCGGGTACAGCGTGCGGTTGATATACTGGGACCCTATACAGGTGAAATGTTTGCAGAAAGCAGCTACGAACAAGCAATGGTACATGAGGGTGTTGCCCCGAATTTGCAAATGATACGAGATAGCTGGCAGCATAAAATTCAAAGCGTTTTTGAGGAAGCTACGTTGCCGCCCTTAGAGGTCAAGTGGATGCAGAAAGGAGGAAAGGATGGTCGTCATTCCGAACATTTGGGCTATATTCTCGCCGACTTACAGTATATGCAGCGAGCCTATCCCGGTTTGGAGTGGTAGGGGGATGTGCAGCCTGAATTCGAAACGAAAATGGGCAACGCAGAATTATTAGTCCGCAGGACTTATTTGAGATACTAACGATTGTTATTTTGATTACGAAGGATCATATTGTGAGTATACTGGAATCCGTCTTCGATCCGGAGATTCCCGTATTATCCGTTATAGATATGGGAATCATTCGGGATATCCAAATTCTGGAGGACGGTGTTCTGGTTAAAATAACACCTACCTATACGGGTTGCCCTGCGATGCATCTGATAGAAATGAATGTGCGGGCTGCATTGGAGCAAAAGGGATTGCAGGTTCGCATTGAAACCGTGTTGTCTCCAGCGTGGACGACTGATTGGATGTCTGAAAGGGGAAAACTGAATCTAAAAAATTATGGTATAGCCCCTCCGGGTGGAAAAGCTGTTTTACGTGCGGAGGCATTTGCGGAGTCCCAACCGGTCGTTTGTCCACGCTGCGGATCAAACCATACTGAAAAAATCAGTGAATTCGGATCTACTGCCTGTAAGGCATTATACCGTTGTCTGGATTGCAGGGAACCTTTTGATTATTTTAAATGCCACTAAAGAAGTGCACATGAATTTTATTAGTATAGAAAATGCAGAATGGGTTACATGGATGAAGCTGAACCGTCCAACGGTATTTAATTCTTTTAACCGTCAGATGGCACTTGAATTGCTGGCGGCGCTGGATACTGCGGAGGCGGATACCCATTCGCGTTGCATCGTGCTAACGGGTGAGGGAAGAGCTTTTTGCGCGGGACAAGATTTACAGGAGGCGATAGATCCAAATGGTCCCGGACTTGAAAGAATCATCGACGAGCATTATAATCCGATTATCAGGAAACTGCGCCAGATTCATAAACCTGTAATTGCTGCAGTTAATGGAGTTGCGGCAGGGGCAGGCGCCAATATTGCACTGGCTTGCGATATCGTGGTAGCCTGTGAATCGGCAAGTTTTATACAGGCATTTTCCAAGATTGGCCTCGTACCGGATAGCGGTGGTACCTATTTTCTTCCTCGATTGGTGGGATGGAACCGGGCATCAGCTTTGATGCTAACAGGTGATAGGCTTATGGCATCGGATGCTCTACAGTGCGGTCTTCTCTACAAAGTATGGGAAGATGCTGCATTCAGAGACGAAGTGCACAAGCTTTCACAAAGGATAGCTTTGATGCCGACCAAAGCGCTTCTGTTGACCAGGGAATTGCTCAATGCTTCAGCAACCAACGATCTGGAGCAGCAATTAAAAATGGAAAAGGAGTATCAGGTAAGGGCGGGCTCCACTGATGATTATCAGGAAGGTGTGCGTGCCTTCATTGAAAAAAGAACTCCTCAGTTTAAAGGTTTCTAAACAAAAGGAAATGATTAAAGAAGCAGTTGGAATTATAGGTGCGGGAGCTATGGGAAGCGGAATTGCCCAGGTAGCCGCCATGGCGGGGCACGATGTCGTTTTATATGACCTGAGTCAGCCCGCTTTGAATCAGGCAGGTGAGCGCATTCGATCTCAGCTGAATAAGTTTGCCGAAAAGTCCAAGTGGAGTCCAACCGAAACGGAATCCATTTTCGGAAGAATTTTTCTAACCCATCACACAAGTGGATTGGCGGATTGTTCCTGGATCATCGAAGCTGTGTTGGAAAATCTGGAGGTCAAGAAAAAAGTATTTACCGAAATTGAATCGATACTGAAAGAACAATGTGTGATTGCGAGCAATACTTCTTCGCTTTCGATCAGTGCATTGGCTTCTGCATTAAAAAAGCCCGAACGGTTTATCGGGATTCATTTTTTCAACCCGGTTCCGGCCATGCCACTGGTTGAACTGATTGGCGGATTGCAAACGGACTCAAGCCTGATTTCACGTGCGGAAGAGCTTATGATTTCCTGGGGTAAGCTGCCGGTGGTTGCAAAAGATACTCCTGGTTTTATCGTGAACCGCATAGCGAGACCCTATTATTCTGAAGCTTTGAGAATTTATGAAGAAGGTCTTGCTGATTTTGCAACGATCGATTATGCCATGACCTCCACACTGGGATTTCGGATGGGCCCGTTTACTCTTATGGATTTCATTGGGAATGATGTCAACTATGCCGTCACGCAATCCGTTTGGGAGGCCTGTTTCTTTGAACCCAGATACAAGCCTTCTTATACGCAGCGAAACCTGGTTTCTGCAGGTTGGCTTGGTAAAAAGACAGGACGGGGATTTTACAACTATGCTCTTCCCATGCCATCACCTGATACAGGGAATGATTTGCTTTTGGATCGAATCCGAAATCGGATTATGGTCATGCTGTTCAATGAAGCGATGGATGCCATGTATTACGGAATTGCATCACGTGAGGCAATTGAAACTGCAATGACCCGGGGCGTAAATTATCCAAAGGGCCTCATTCAATGGGCTGTTGACTTTGGATTACAGGATTGCATACGATTTATGCAGGAGTTGTATGATGTTTATCAGGAAGACCGGTACCGTCTCAGTCCGGGATTTAACAGACTCATCCGCGAATCTTGATCTTTCCCGGAAATGAGTGCTGTCATTTATTTATAACGAACGCACATTATGGAAGATCGCATCAGTGCCAGTCAGGTAGTTGACCAGATGTATTTTAATGACCCGTTTAGTCTTTGGCTTGGAATCAAAAGAGTGGATGAATCTCCCGGGTATTCAAAATTACAAATGGAAGTCCGAAGAGAAATGCTCAATGGTTTTGGGATTGCCCACGGCGGAATTACATTTTCGCTTGCGGATAGCGCCCTTGCTTTTGCATCCAACAGCCATGGACGACATGCCGTTTCTATTGAATGCAGCATCAATCACCTGAGGCCGGTACAAGAGGGAGACCTTCTTGTTGCGGAAGCCAGAGAGCTTTCTTTACAAAGGTCCCATGCCGTTTACTTGATCGAAATATGCAACCAGCGACAAGAGAAAATAGCCATCTTCAGAGGGATGGTGTACCGAAAAGAAACCCATTGGGAGAAAAAGTAAGGATGAATTTCGACGATACTAACAAATGTAAGTTGTATAAAATAAAAATACCGCAGTAGGAACCACTGCGGTATTTTTAGCACAGATTATTTTGAACGGCCCAGCCACCAGCCCACGACACCGGAGCTTATGCTCCAGATAATGATACTCGCCACGATGTCAAGAAATACTCCATTTAATTGCATCATATTGCTGGTTCCATAGGATAGGAAGTCCATCCCTGCAGAGAAGAGAAGACCCAATACAGCTCCTGCTGTCAAGCCTCCCATGAATGTGGAGATGCCAGCCCAGGTGCTAAAAATATAAGAAACCAAATAACCAATGGTCAAATTGCCCAGGACCATAGCCCAAATAACCATTTCACTATCGGCACGCATGACTCCTGTTGCAGAACCCATCATGCCTGCCATCATGTTTTTTAACAACATTCCGTAAAGAACCCAGCCTAATGCGGTGGAGCAAATTCCACCCAATAATGCAGCTATTAATATTTTAGTATTCATGTTTTACGTATTTAAAAATGAAGAAAAAGGGGATTATGCATTTGAACGGCCCAACCACCAGCCAATCACAGCACCGGCCAGTGCACCCATTACGGCAAATATGGCAACATCTAAAAACACGGCGGGAAGTGTATAGATATTGGTTGTGCTGTACCAGGAAAGATCCATTCCAAGTATAAACAATCCCGCAACCGTTGCACCTGCAGTCAAACCACTTTGGGGGGTACTAACCTTGGCCCAATTTGAGAAAATGTAGGCGAGGACTAGACCAAAACAAATATTCCCCAGTAAAATGGCCCATAGAACCATGTCATTGTCTGAACGCATGACACCTGTAGCACTTCCTGCTAAATTGTCAAACGTGGAGGCGAATAGTTTAGCGTAAAACAGCCAGCCTAATAAAAAATACGTAATACCGCCAAGCAATCCGGCGATCAGCATTTTTGTGTTCATAAAAATTGGTTTAAATGAAAAAATCGTTTTGTCGTTTCAAAAATATATAACAAAATGTTAAATGTCAATCTTTTCGTATAAAAAAAAAGCCGCTTCCAGAAGGAAGCGGCTCAACAACAGGACTATTTAATGTAATTAGTTCTGGGTAACAATTTTTACGTCGAGGTCAAATTCGTCATAGATTGTTTTGTCCCCGAGATTATCAAAAAAACTGCCGGAACCGTACTTTACGTTAAAATCTGCGCGGTCCAGTTTAATTTGTGCATTAGCCACTTTAACACCGTTTTCTTCCTTGATTTGAGCATTGAATCGAACGTCTTTGGTTGTTCCTTTAACAGTCAGTTTGCCGATCAATTTATAAAGTCCATTTCCCTGAGGAACAGCCTGGCTGATTTTGAACTGTGCAGTAGGAAATGAAGCCACACCAAAAAAGTCATCACTCTTTAAATGGTTTACAAGTTTGTCCGCATATTCCCCGGTCATGTCAAGACAACTAATGCTTGTCATGTCAATAGTGAAATCACCGCCTACAAGCTTGTTATCCTGAAATTGAAGTTCACCTGATTTCAGATTAATAAGTCCGTGATGTTTGCCTGTAACTTTGTAACCTGTCCAATTAACAGTGGAAAGGCTGGTATTTACTTTCAGGCCGTTTGCACCCGGTGTAAAGGAAAAAAGAGTAACTGCAGATACAACTGAAAGAAAGAGCAACATGTGTTTCATTTTCATAATTTATTTTTTTGAGTGATTAGATGAGCAATAAAAATGCTTTTGAGGGAAATTGGTTGAATGGTATTTGGAAAAAATGAATTCTTTAACTTATTTTAACTAAAATGACCCGGGTGCCGGTAGTTTGATAACTAATTTAAACTACGTTCAATGGATACCTTTCCGGTAGAGCCAAACAAGTGTATGTTGATTTGCGCCAAGATGCCAGGCAAAAAAAACTACAAGGTGTGTGGCTTGCACGCGAAGCCAGGATCTGGACCGATACTTACGGTCTGAAACACGAAGCGCCCTGTCAGCGAGTTTCAGTTTATATCCATTTTTACGAGCCCTCTTAATCAGATCGTAATCTTCCATGATGAGCAATTCGGAATTGAAGCCGCCTAAACTTTGAAAAATGGATTTCTGAATCAACAGGGACTGATCGCCGCCGCCTGTCCATATACCCGTCGTATGCGTTACATATTCATTCAAACGCAGTATATGGCGATCCGAATTAAAACGGAAAGGAAAACAATACAGACAATTGTTTGTTTCATGAAATCTTAGAATCAACTGGATAAAATCGGAAGGAGGGATCGCGTCTGCATGTAAAAAGTATAAGAGCGCTGCTTTTGCATGTGAAGCCGCATAATTCATTTGGACAGAACGGCGACCGATGTTACTAATCAAAAGCGTCACTTGTTCAGCTTGAACCAATTTGCAGGTGTCATCCTTGCTGCCGCCATCACAAACGAGAATTTCAATTTTGTCTGACTGAACTTGTTTTTTGATAAACCTAATCAAATTGCCAATGAATTCTTCTTCATTCAAAGTTGGAATAATAATACTTAGCAATGGCGGATTGTGCATCTGGAAGCTTACAATTGCAGATAGATCTAGGGCTCTTCAATGTACGAATGAAGCATTTAAATTGTTTAATTTTACGCGATAAAAATCATAAAAGAATGAGTCAACATTATTACAATGCTTCCGATCTGGGAAAGTTTGCAAAGATTTCAGATTTTCAAAAAGAAATGGGTGAGAAATTTTTTAGTTGGTATGGGGAAGTATTTAAAGAAGGTACGCTGAGTGCGCGTGAAAAATCATTGATTGCCCTTGCTGTTGCTCATGCTGTTCAGTGTCCGTATTGTATAGATGCCTACAGCTCCGATGCATTTGAAAAGGGTTACAGCGAAGCTCAAATGATGGAGGCGGTTCATGTTGCTGCTGCCATCCGGGGCGGTGCATCACTTGTTCATGGGGTTCAGATGATGAACAAAGTGAATGAAATTTCAATGTAATAAATGCAGTCAGGAAGATGAAGAGTTTAAAGGCAATGCATCATGCCCTGTCGGAAGCAGGCTATCAATTGGATGTGCTGGGAAACAGTCCTGGTCAAAAACCATTTCAGGAATCATTGGCGGAGCATGAATTGTTTCCTTTGCGGCCCTTAAAATTTGAAATTTTTCAGATCAACGTTGGCAAAATGTGCAATCAAACCTGCAAGCATTGTCATGTTGATGCAGGACCTGACCGAAAGGAGATCATGACGAAGCAGACGATGGAACGCTGTCTGGAAATACTCAGGAGAAATCCGGAATTCAGCACGGTTGATCTTACGGGTGGTGCACCTGAGATGAATCCTCATTTCCGCTGGTTTGTCGAAGAGATTCGAAAAATAGGATTAAAAGTAATGGTGCGATGTAATCTCACGATTATCGTCGCAAATAAAAAATACTACGATTTGCCTGAGTTTTTTAAAACAAATGAACTTGAGGTGATTTCCTCTTTGCCTTTTTATTCAAAAGTCCGAACGGATAAACAGAGGGGGGATGGCGTATTTGAAGATTCTATCCGCGCTTTGAAAATGCTAAATGAAGTGGGTTATGGTACTCCTGGTTCAGGTTTGGTGTTAAACCTCGTTTATAATCCAGCGGGTGCATTTTTACCTGCGAGTCAGGAGAGTCTTGAGCGGGACTTCAAGGAAGAATTGTGGAAACACTATGGTATTGTTTTCAATCACTTGTTTACGATTACAAATATGCCGATTAGCCGTTACCTGGATTACCTTCTCGTAAGTGGCAATTATGAAAGCTATATGAATAAACTTATACAAGCTTTCAATCCTGTCGCTGCAACGAATGTCATGTGCCGCAATACCCTCAGTATAGCATGGGATGGCTGGATCTACGATTGCGATTTTAACCAAATGCTGGATTTAAAAGTAGCCTGTACTTCCAGACACATCGATCATTTTGACGGGAGCCTGCTGCGTAATCGCGAGTTGGTTTTAAATCAACATTGCTATGGCTGTACCGCAGGTTCCGGCAGTAGTTGTGGGGGTGCAACCGTATAACTTAGCACTCTTCATTTTTGGTGCGCTTTGGGGCTTAAGAAAGAAATCGGTATCCAGGCTTTACCGCTTATGTACTAGCTTTGCCGACAATCATCGTAGCAAATAATAAAGAAATGAGGGAGTGTTTTCTAATTGATGGAATACGAACACCTGTCGGTCGGTTTGCCGGAAGCTTGTCCAAAATACGGACAGACGATTTGGCAGCCAGTGTCCTTAAAGCACTCGTCGAAAGGCATCCTGAAATTCCAATGGATGCTTATGAAGATGTCATTTTGGGTTGTGCAAACCAGGCAGGGGAGGATAACCGCAATGTAGCCCGGATGGCTTCACTTTTAGCAGGCCTTCCCTGGTCTGTGCCCGGGGAAACCGTAAATCGATTGTGTGCTTCCGGACTGGCGTCAGCGGTCCAGGCTTTTCGGACCATCCGGAGTCAAGAAGCAGATCTCATAATAGCGGGAGGAGCAGAGCATATGACTCGTGGACCTTGGGTGATATCGAAAACCAGCACTCCATTTGGCCGCGATGCAGAAATGCATGACAGCAGTTTTGGCTGGCGTTTCGTGAACCCAAAAATGAAAGCCTTATATGGAGTAGATGCAATGGGTGAAACGGCAGAAAATCTTGCGTCTCTTTATAAAATTAGTCGTCAGGATCAGGATCGTTTTGCAGTTCAGAGTCAGTCGCGTGCTGCGCAAGCCCAAATTTCAGGAAGGCTGGCCCGCGAGATTGTTGAAGTCGAAGTCCCTGCTACCAAAGGGCAGGTGGAGCGCTTCCATTTAGACGAATTTATTAAACCGGACACCAGTCTTGAGTCACTTTCGCGGTTGAAAACAGCATTTAAACCGGAGAAGGACGGTGGAACAGTTACTGCCGGGAATGCCTCAGGATTAAATGACGGAGCAGCAGCTGTGATCCTTGCTTCGGAAGATGCCGTACTTCAATATGGCCTTAAGCCATTGGCCAGGATACGTTCTGCTGCAGTTGCCGGGGTTGAACCACGAATTATGGGAATAGGACCTGTTCCGGCTTCCGAAATGGCACTGAAAAGAGCAGGTTTGCGGCTGGATCAAATGGACCTTATAGAGTTGAATGAAGCCTTTGCTGCCCAGGTATTGGCTTGTTTAGCCGAATGGCATGTGGATGCAGCAGATAACCGCTTGAATCCCAATGGAGGTGCCATTGCAATTGGCCATCCTTTGGGTATGTCGGGCACCCGCTTGCTCTATTCTGCTGCACTCGAGTTACAGATGAAGAACTTAAATTATGCTCTCGTTACGATGTGTATTGGAGTGGGACAAGGGTATGCATGCGTGATAGAGCGAGCATGAGTATTACTAACAAATGTTAGTAATTTTTATATTGGAATAACAATTTTACGTACTGAATAATTAGAGAAGAATGAGTTTGAAGTCGAAAGAAGAATTTTTGAAATCGGAATATATTGAAATCCTTTATGGGCTGAATCCCAATGCCGAAAGAAAGTGGGGTAAGATGAACGTTCAGCAAATGATTGAACACATGGCAGATGCATTCCGCATGGGAAATGGCAAGGACGTATATACGGGTATCCTGACTCCTGAAGAGCGCATCGAAAAGGTCCAGGCTTTCATCCGGTCCGACAAGCCATTTAAGGAAAATACAAAAAATCTGTTGATGTCTGAAGATCCTCAAGCTGCAAGGCACCCTCAGGTGGAAGCAAGTATTGCCGAGCTTCGCCGGGAGATTGATGATTTTTTTCATTTCTGGAATTCAAAGGAAAACGCATTACTTCGCAATCCTTTTTTCGGCGATCTCGATTATGCACATTGGGTTCAGCTCCTGTATAAGCATTGCTGGCATCACCTGAAACAATTTGGATTGCAGTCGCCCTTTGACGCTTCCGGAGAATAATTATTGAAATACCCAAAAAAGGAATCACAACTATGAAGCTGGAAAATTATGTACTGGGAGGCTGGCATACCGGGGCAGGTGTCGGTCAGGAATTGTTTGATGCCGTGAATGGAGAGCAGGTCGCTACCGCTTCTACCCAAGGCCTTGATTTCAAGAGCATGCTGGAATACGGTCGCAGAACAGGAGGCCCTGCGCTGCGCAAAATGAGTTTTCAGGAGCGCGGCCGGATGCTAAAGGCACTCGCTTTACATTTGAGTTCAATAAAGTCAAAATATTACCCGATCAGTTATCGAACCGGGGCAACGAAGACCGATAGCTGGATTGATATCGATGGAGGCATAGGGACTTTATTTGCGTATTCCAGTTTGCGAAGGAAGCTTCCTGATCAAAGTTATCTCGTAGATGGTGAAACAGCTCCTTTGTCAAAATCAGGGTCTTTTATTGGTCACCACATCATGGTCCCAAAAGAAGGGGTTGCCATTCACATCAATGCATTTAACTTCCCTGTCTGGGGAATGCTCGAGAAAATATCAGTGAATCTTCTAGCCGGGATGCCTGCAATTGTGAAGCCTGCCACACTGACCTCCTACCTTGCGGAAGCGGTGGTTCGCGATATCATTGAGTCCCGTATTTTACCCGAAGGGTCACTGCAATTGATTTGCGGATCCGCGCAGGGTCTGCTGGATCACGTAGAATGTCAGGATGTGGTCACATTTACAGGTTCAGCATCCACAGGTCAAATGCTGAAATCGAATCCCCGCATTCTTAGTGAATCCGTTCCATTTACAATGGAAGCTGATTCCCTCAATGCAAGTGTGCTGGCAATGGATGCGGTGCCCGGAAGTCTTGATTTCGATGTTTTTATCAAGGAAGTCCATCGTGAAATGACTGCAAAATGTGGTCAGAAATGCACAGCCATACGACGTGTTTTGGTTCCTGCAAATTATTTGGAGGATGTCAAAAAAGCATTGTCAGACCGCCTCAGGAAAACCGTTATTGGCAACCCGGAATTGGAAGAAGTCCGCATGGGAGCTCTTGCAGGGAAAGCCCAACTGGAAGAAGTGCGCGAACGCGTAGCGAAACTGAGTGCTTTTACGCCGATAGTTTTTGGAGATCCGGAAGAAGTGAACGTGGTCGGAGCAAATACCTTAAGAGGTGCATTTATCTCGCCTATGCTTTTGCTGAACGAGAAGCCTTTTAGCCATACGCTGAGTCACGAAATAGAAGCTTTTGGCCCTGTAAGTACTTTAATTCCTTACCATACTCTGGATGAAGCCGTCGCCATTACCAAGCTTGGCAAAGGATCTCTCGTAAGCTCAATAGTTACAAGTGAATTACAGACTGCCAGGGACTTTGCAGTTCAGGCAGCGTCTTATCATGGTAGGATTTTGGTACTCAACTCACAATGTGCAAAAGAAAGTACAGGTCATGGCTCACCCATGCCTTTATTGGTCCATGGAGGTCCCGGACGTGCGGGGGGCGGAGAAGAAATGGGTGGCCTCCGCGGGATTAAACACTATTTGCAGAGGACTGCAATACAAGGTAGCCCGGACATGATTACCGGCATTACGAATGTATATCAGACCGGGAGCGAACGCAAAGAAAGTGAAGTGCATTTGTTCAGCAAATATTTTGAAGAGCTACACATTGGAGATACCATTACCACAGCCGGACATACTGTTACAGAAACGGACATTAGCAATTTTGCGAACCTCAGCGGAGATCATTTTTATGCACATATGGACGTCACTTCTCTTCAAGAAACCATATTTACAGGAAGGGTAGCACATGGATATTTCATCCTTTCAAAGGCTGCAGGTTTGTTTGTCCAGGCTAAAAAGGGCCCTGTGCTTCTCAATTATGGAATCGACGAATGCCGTTTTACCAAGCCGGTTTACCCGGGAAGTACGATTTGCGTCAAACTTACGGTTAAGGAAAAAATAGACCAGGACAACCGACTTAAAATTCCCGCTGAAGATCCGGATCAGCCCCTTGAAATCCCATGTGCAATCGTTCGTTGGCTGGTTGATGTTTATGATGAAACGGGGGAGACGGTTGCCATTGCAACGATTTTGACGATGGTCAGGAAGAAGTCACTTGTATCTTGATTTGAAACTGTAAAAAGGATTTCTGCAGCTAATCAGGATTACTCCTGGAAATAACCTTTGCCTTCTACTTTGCTGGTAAAAAAATTCAGGAATATGACCACAAATAAAATGAAAAGTATTCCCTGGATAGTCACTAAAACTCTGCCGGTCAGGCTGACAGGATGCAAGTCGCCATATCCTACTGTAGTCGCTGTCGTAAAGCTGAAATATACCGTATCGAACCAGTAGGTTGAAGCTTGATTTAAATGAGGACCGGATGCATAGAACACAGCAAAGGCAAGAATGATTTCAATATAATTTAGAAAAACCAAAAACATGGATCTTCTGTAGGAAGATGGCTTAGAATAGATGTCTGATGCAAACACAAGTGCAGGTATGTACAGAATGGTTTCACTGACAATGTACACCTGAAGCCATACCAACCACTCTACATGCTCAAATCCGGAAATCAGGATCATGAGGGGCAGGCCGAGTTTAAAGAGAATTAAAAGATCAACACAAAGGTCTTTATATCTTTCACCATAGCGGCCCGCAAGATATTTCAGATTACTGACCGGAAAAAGAAACTGCGTGGCAACCAGAAACAGGCGTAACATTTTTTCAAGACCAAAGTCGTCATGGTGTTCGTTTTCCCAAATGGCTTTGATATTTACCAGCCGTTTGTCCACATAGTCTTCCTTGTTTGGACGAACGGGCGCATGCTTTCCAAAAATCATTTTTTTAAGTACCCTTCTCATATCCGTTCTGCAAAGATTGGACAAAAATGTAAGGAGTAAAGAAATTTCATTTTGGTTTATGGGCAGCCCCTTTTTATTTTATTTGTTCATCAATAATTTTTTAGGCGTGATGCCAAATTGCTTTTTAAAAGCGCTTATGAAATGACTGATATTGCTGTATCCTATTTCGTGTGCAATTTGCTTCACTTGAACATTGGAATCGAGCATCCTGCTACGTGCAATTTCCATTTTGTGTTCAAGTAAATAGTGATAGGGGCCTATTCCATAAATTTCTTTGAAACCGGCTTTGAGCTGAAATTCATTGAGCTGCACCTGCTTTGCCAGTTCCGGAATGGTGGGAGGACGGAGGTAATTCTGAAGCAGAATATCTTTAGCTTCTTTGATTTTCCGCACTGTCAATTCGTTTTTCAAAAATGGACACTGCTCATTATTTTGAGTCCTTTCCGTAAAGAGTAAACTGAGGATTTCTAGAATCTTCGCCTGAAAAAATAGGCGATTCGAAGATTCCGAGCGGCATTTCTGGTCAATTTGATTTAACGATACGAGCAATTCTGCATTGGGTTCGCGTTCTTCGTAAAATTTGACATGTGTATTTTCAGGATCAAAAATGGGAGCGGAATGCGTGGCAGGAACAAATAGCTGATGCAGTTTGTCCAGGCGGATGCTCAAATGAATCAGGTGTGCGGCTTCCTTGCCCAACAGCTGGGCTTCCAAATCGCGTTCCGGATTGTAAATAAGGAAGGCTTTGTCCTTTGCCAGGAGCCTGGAGTAGTGAGGTCCAAATTGAAATGCTACATCCTGATGAAGGCTGAAAAAAAAGTGGACTTTGTTTCGGGACAGGGATAAAATGGGTTTTTCTGTCAAATGGTTGGCGTTGTATAAGCGCAGCACCAAATCGGCATCTTCATAACAGGCTGTAAAATTCATTTTTAGGGCATTTTTATCAGTCCCGTTTTTTATCTGTATTTGAAGTGGCATTTTATTATTATAATATATTGTTAATGAGTTATTTGATATTACTCAAGGGTATAAAAATATGACCTTTTGGGGCAAGCAATATACCGAATGGGATATTTTTATTCGGTGTACCATTTGAATTTTGCGCTTTATGCAGTTTAGGCCCTTTATATTTTTAATATTTTTCTCTGTATCTGCAGTTGCCCAGCAAGATTCTGTATTTCTGAAAGAATTTGTGATCAGTGCCACACGGACGGAAAAAAAATTAACGGCAGTTCCGATGCCGGTATTACTTGTCAAGCCTGCTGAAATCCGTTCAGCGGGTTCCAGCAGGTTGCAGGACATCCTGGCGGAACAACCGGGCCTGAATATTGTGCCTCAGATCAATGGATTCGGTAATGGCCTTCAAATCCAGGGTTTGAATCCGGATTACACTATGATTATGATAGACGGTGAGCCGGTTATTGGCCGATTGACCGGAAACCTGGAATTAAGCCGTATTCCACTTGCGAATGTCAAGCGCATCGAAATAGTTAAAGGACCGAGTTCGAGCTTATACGGTTCCGAAGCCTTGGGCGGAGTGGTAAACATTGTGACCCGAAACGCGGTGGCAAATAACATGGATTTGGGGATTAAATACGCAAGTTATCAAACCCTGGATGCAAATCTCCAAACCGATTATCATATCGGCCGGTTTTCGTGTACTGCTTTTGCCAATCACTATCGCACCAATGGTTTTGACCTTTTTCCACAATATTTTGGACAAACCGTTTCACCTTTTCACAACAACAGTGTCCAGCTTAAATTAAAGCAGGAGCTGGCAAACGGCCACGTACTGGAATTAAATTCCAGATATTTTGACGAACTTCAGGATAATGAGTACCAGGTCGTTAGCGGGATGGATTCCATCCGGGTTTATGGCCATGCGCATGTCCGGGATTTTAGCATTCATCCCAGTGTTAAATTAAAATTGGCGGAACCTGCATTCCTGCAGATCCATGCATACGGAAGTCGTTATGAAACGCAAACACGTCTGTTGAACTCTATTGATGAATCGGTTTATTATACAGATACGTTCAAACAAACGTTCGTTCGTCCCGAAGCAGTGGTTAATTGTTTTATCGGAGAATCTCAAAAATGGACTGCTGGAGCGGGCACTGCATTTGAATCGCTCAGTACATCCCGCTACGGAGATCAGGACGCAAAGGAGCAGCAAACCAGTTATGCCTTCCTGCAACATGAATGGTCAGGCTGGAAGAACTGGGAGTTGGTGACAGGATTGCGATTTGATCATAATTCCGTGTATGGAAACCAGTGGAGTCCCAAAATTGCCATTCAGAGGTCTTTTGGTTCGGCGTGGACTTTTAAAGCTTCGTTTGGGCATGGCTTTAAATCTCCTGACTTCCGCTATTTATATCTTAATTTCAGAAATGGCGCTGCAGCTTATTCTGTATTTGGTACAGAACAGGTCAAACCGCAACTTCAGATTCTTGAATCGAATGGAGAAATCCTTCAGTATCTCACGGATGTAAATTCTATAGGGAAGCTTGATGCGGAGCGTTCAATGGCATTTAATCTGGGATTCCAGTTTCGTGGTTCGGATCATTTTTTTGCAGATCTAAATCTATTTAGGAATGATCTCAATGGTCTTATCGAAAGTTTACCTGTGGCACTTACCACAGACCTTAGAACCATTTACTCTTATTCCAATATCAAACGGGCATATACTCAGGGCGTAGAACTGAATTTAAGGTATAATTTGTTTTCCGGATTGCAAGTCAGCCTGTCAACGCAACTTCTGTATGCAAGAGATAAAGAAATCGAAGATCAGCTTGATAAAGGTTTGATTTTTGCGAGGAATCCGGTCACCAAGGAATCCTACCGCCTCAAATCATCGGACTATTTCGGATTGTATAACCGCTCGCGTTTGAATCAGAGTTTAAAGTTCTTTTATTCGGATTCCCGCACAGGCTGGGAATTCAGTCTGAGGTTCCTCTATAAAAGTAAATTCGGAATACCGAATACGGCAGGTAGTGTTCAGGGTGCCATTCGTCCCTCCTCGGATATTAATGACAATGGAATCCTAGATCGCTATGATCGTTTTGTAAATGCATATGTGTTGACCAATTTGTCAATAGGTAAAAATATCGGGCCACATTTTAATGTTCGTGCGGGCATAGACAATTTGTTCAACTTTACAGATGCGGAACATCTTCCAAACATATCGGGAAGGATTTCTTACGTAAGCGTTCATTATAATTTCATCTATCAAAAAAGTTCAAAATGAAAATGACATTTAAATTATTTGCAGCAAGTATAGCCATTTTGTTTGTTGCCTGTAACGGTGATGATGATCCGGTTATCAACACGATTGCGACAGTTTCTGTAGCCAATTTACCAGCGGACCCTCCTACCGGGTATGACCCCACGAATGGGGCTCCCATCGGACAGACCAATAAATTCAGTTTCTTCCGTTTTAGTGACAGCACTATCGTGGCCCATAGCGACAGCGCAACGACCAAATGGGATATTGGATTCCGGGGATCGGAGGTCATTCTGAACAGCGGCATCAGCGGACCGGGAAATGCAGCTGCATTTGTATTCAACGGTTTGCTCAGTGAACTCAAGGTAGTTCCTACCGACAGTACCTTCAAACAAGATGCTACAGGCAATTACGCAATAGGGAAAACCTGGTACAATTACGATCCGGTTGCAATGGTTTTGACCCCAAAGCCAGGCAAGATTTTCGTGATAAGAACCTCCGATAACAAGTTTGTAAAAATGGAAGTCTTGAGTTATTATAAAAATTCTCCCACCAGCCCCAATGCATTTACAGATGCAGCCAGATATTATAGCTTCAGGTATGTATATCAGGGCAATGGAACTACCAAATTTGAATGATTCTCTTTATAATACTAACATATGTTAGTTCTTGTCCGAATTTCTGATTGCAGGTGAAGACAAGGGAAAGCCGGCTGTTTTTTAAATATGGTTTTTGCATGATGAAACAGCCGGCTTTCTATTTTATCAGAAAAAGGCCTGCCGAAGATTGGATTCCAATCAGACCATCCTGGTTACAATACAGTTTGAGCTCACTTTCGTTGTCCTCGTTTACATAGACATTGCTGAATTGACGACCGGCTAAATTGTAGATTTCATAAAATTGATATCCACCCTGAATCGGGTTTTCATATCCGCGCAGGGTCAGCGGAAATTGCAGTACTTTGTAACTGCCCCTCCGGCTTTGCTTTGTCCGGATTGTAAGGAGGTCCGCAAGAAGCGGGCGATCGAGGGTACTGCTCCGTTCATCGAGGACCACGGAAAGTTCAAATTGAATATTTTGGATCAGGGAATTTGTATCCAAATTGACGAGCGTGTAGCTGTATTCCTTTACATGATAGTCCACCTGGCTTTGTTGGGCAGAATCATAGGGGCATTGAATCTTAAAACTGGAATAGAGTCCTTCCTGTGCTTGCATGGACTCTGCAACCCGGAAACTATCGGTTTCTCCCTGGCTATTTGTAAACAGCAACAAACGGTTTACCGGATAATTCAGATAATCCACACTCAGAGTAGTTGGCCAAAGGTCTTCAAGCTTTTGAGCTACTTCACAAGGATTGAATGGCTCTTCGTTAAGATGCCTGCAGGAGGAATATCCCGTCCAGACACATACAACCGAAAGTAATTTTAAAAATGCGTACAAAGGGCGCTCCTTCATAAAATATTTGTTAACATCAGCCCGGGCATGAAATTACGCAGCTTTTATTTTGATTTTTGTTTATTAATTCAAGAATCAACATGTCACGTTTACTCTTTTTGATTTCAATAACTATTTGCATTTTCCTAACAGCTTGCAAACAAGAACCAAAAAATGCAACAACAGAAGAAAGCTCTAACAATCAGACGGTAGTAGATCCTTCTACAGAGGGAACGACCTATGCCGCAACACTTGACGGCAAACAATTGAAAGATCTCCCGGATCCGGATTCAGTCCATACAAAATTTAAAACGATGCTTCAGGAGGCCCGTCAATACTATTTGGGCCACTTGAACGATGTGAAAGCCTATGTGGATTATGGGTATAAATGTCTGCCCCTGGGATATGTGGAGAACGCAATTCAAGTCCTGACCAAAGGGCTGGATCAGTATCCCAATACAGCTGACCTTTACTTGTACAGAGGGATCGCCCAGGTCCAAGGACGTCAGTTTCCAACAGCCGTGAATGATTTCTGGAAGGCGGGCAAAGCAGTTGAAGGCCAGCAAGGCGCAAAGGGCATGCTGGAGAAAACAGGAGATGACAAAAAAATCGATGCGACCATCCACTATGACATATACCGCTGGATGGGTCTGGCTTTTCAATGTCAGGGTGATTTTGGAAATGCAGAAAAGATGTTTGAAGTATGTGGAGACTTTGCAAGTAACCCGGATTTATATTGCATGGCTTATTATTGGCAATATCAGGCCTACATGCGCTCAGGACGTGAAAAGGATGCAGCCTCCATTCTCACCACCATTAACCCCAAAATGTATATTTCAGAGGCTACAAAACCTTATCTCGATGCATTATTATACTTTAAGGGTGAATTGGATGAATCAAAATTGGTCGATTTGAACACCTTGCCGCGCAGTTCAGAAGAAGCTCGCATTTGGTCGATCAAAGCTTATGCTATTGCGGTTAAGGCTTCCATTGAAAAAAAGGAAGAAAAGAATCTGAAGGTTCTGGAGCAAATTATGGAAAGTCCATTCTGGAATCAGCCTGCATACATTGCCGCAGAAGCCGATCACCACCGCATTAAAGGTTACAATTACCAGCAAATGGAATCCAAGGAGTTGAATTCCGGCACGAAACGAACAAAATAGAGGATCTTGCTTCGCTGTGGCTGGACCTGAATTACTTTAAAAGGCTTTTCATCTTTCTTCACTTCCGGTTTATCGATGAAATGCTCAGGTAGGTCGCATTATCTGATTTTACTGAAATCTTGCGCATTCGGAGCTTGTTTATGGGTATATTTATCTCCACACAGCTTCTCTACTGATAGCTGACAGGAAACCCAATTGAAATAATAAATCAGATTTTATGAAAGAACAAGTTTTTAAAGCCAGCTCAGGATGGATTGTGCTGGGAGTGGCTATCATACTACCAATTGCTTTATCCCAAATATGGAACCCCATCGTATGGGCTATCGGAGGATTTATTGAAATGCTGATCCTTGCCGGGTTCATCATAGTTTACCCCAATGGTTCCAAGGTGCTTACACTTTTTGGAAAATATGTAGGGACCATCCGGGATGATGGCTTTTTCTGGGCAAATCCCTTTTATGCAAAACGCCATGTTTCCCTGAGAGCCAATAACTTTGAAAGCGACCGTTTAAAAGTCAATGACAAGCGTGGTAATCCAATTCAAATTGGTGTGGTGCTGGTTTGGAAAGTACAAGATACTTTCAGAGCAAGTTTTGAAGTTGAAGATTATTCTCACTATGTAAAGGTCCAGTCCGATGCAGCGGTGAGAAAGTTGGCCGGCAGTTTTGCCTATGACCACGTGGATGATCACACGGAGATTACCTTGCGCTCCGCTGAGCAAGAAGTAAACCAGGTATTGGAACATGAACTGCAGGAAAGGCTTGGATTTGCCGGCATTGAAGTTCTCGAAGCCCGGATTGGTTACCTGGCGTATGCTCCGGAGATTGCCGCGGCGATGTTAAAACGTCAACAGGCGGAAGCCATTGTGTCAGCCCGATACAAGATTGTGGAAGGGGCGATAGGAATGGTGGAAGGTGCCGTGCACCAGCTTGAAACTAAAAATATTGTCCACCTTGATTCGCATGAAAAAGCGAAACTGGTAAGCAATCTTATGGTGGTGCTCTGTTCAGAAAAGGAGACCACTCCAGTGGTTGAGGCATCAGCCTGACAGCGGATTTGTAAAAGTAAAAATTTGTATTCAGGCCGGGCACTACCCTGAATGTATCAATGTGGTATTTGCCATGAGATTGTCCTTTGTCAAATTATAAATGGTATCAGGGTAGGAGCTTAATTTTGCCGTATGACCCATGATGACTTTATTAAGTTGCAGGACCTCATACCAAAGGACCCGGGTGTGTACCGCTTCATGGGTCACCGGGAGGAAATTTTGTACGTTGGAAAAGCCAAGAACCTCCGCAACAGGCTGGGTTCTTACTTCGGGGACAAAAAGTATCTCGCGGCAAAAACCAAATCATTGGTGCGAAATGCAATGCAGATAGAGTTTACCATCACGGATACGGAGCAGGATGCTTTACTGCTGGAGAATTCGCTGATAAAGACTCACCAGCCCAAGTACAACGTCATGTTGAAGGATGGTAAAACCTATGCCTATATCTGCATCCGCAATGAGCCATTTCCTCGAGTTTATTTCACCCGGAAAATTATTAAGGACGGCTCTACTTATTTTGGCCCATACGCATCCAAATACAAAGCGGAAGTCATTCTCGATCTTATTAAGACTTTATTTCCTCTCCGCAACTGCAATTTAAATCTGGCACCTGCGGTCATTGAAAAGGGAAAGTACAAGGTATGTCTGGAATACCATATTCGAAATTGCAATGGTCCTTGTCAATCATTTGAGTCCGAAGAAGAATACAATGCAAAAATTTCGCAAATCAAAAACATTCTGAAAGGACATTTGAGAGTGGTGCGCGAGTTTCTCAAGCAGCAAATGAATGCGTATGCGGATGGTATGGAATTTGAAAAAGCGCAAGAATGCAAAAACAAACTACATGCATTTGAGGACTACCAGGGTAAATCCACCGTGGTGAGTACTTCCATTCAGGACGTAGATGTGTTTAGTATTGCCAGTGATGAAGAGCAAGCGTATATTCATTTTATGAAAGTGATAGATGGTGCGGTTATCCATACGTTTACACTTGAAGCGGATAAGAATTGCGATGATGATGAATCCCAAATACTTGCCCTGGCAATTCCAAAATTGCGTGAGAAGTTTGACAGCATTGCACCTGAAATTATTGTCCCTTTTGATCTGAGCCTTGAGCAGGGTCCCTATTCGATTGTAATTCCAAAACAAGGGGACAAAAAGAAACTTCTGGACCTCAGCATCAGTAATATCCAATATTACAAACTCCAAAAGCGAAAAGAACGAATCAACCGTGCAGGGAAGCTGAGCCCCGCGGAACGAATCCTCAGAACGGTTCAGGATGATTTGCATTTGAAAGAATTACCCGTTCATATCGAATGCTTTGACAATTCAAACATCCAGGGTTCAAATCCAGTTGCGGCTTGTGTTGTATTCAGAAATGCGCGACCCTATAAAAAGGATTACCGGCATTTCAATATCAAATCGGTTGAAGGTCCTAATGATTTTGCTTCTATGGAAGAAGTGGTATACAGGAGATACAAGAGGTTGTTGGATGAGCAGTTGGCACTTCCACAGCTTGTCATCATCGATGGCGGTAAGGGCCAGCTTTCTTCAGCCATGAAATCCATTCAGGCACTTGGAATTGAAAACCGTATGGTCCTGGTAGGCATTGCAAAAAAACTGGAAGAAATTTACTTTCCCGAAGATCCGATTCCATTGCACATAAACAAAAAATCAGAGTCTTTAAAACTCATCCAGCAACTTCGAAATGAAGCCCACCGCTTTGGTTTGCAGTTTCACAGAAATCAGCGATCAAAGTCTTTTATAAAAACTGAATTGACACATATAAAAGGTATCGGGGAAAAAACCGCCTCGAAATTATTAAAGCAGTTTGGTTCTGTGCAACACATTAAAGAGGCAGGTCAGGAACAATTGGAAGCCCTTGTTGGTCCCGAGATTACAAAAAAAATAAGGGCGCACTTTGACCTATCAGAACAATAATAATAGAAGAATGGAGCAAATTGCAAAGAGAATTATGGTAACAGGCGGATGTGGATATATTGGCAGCCACACTATTGTGGATCTTTTGCAAAAGGGCTACGAGGTATTTAGCGTTGATTCGCTCATCAATGCTTCCGAAGATGTATTAGATGGAATTGAAAAGATCACCGGAAAACGCATAGTCAATTATCAAATTGACCTTTCTCAGCCTGATTCACTGAAGCACATTGCAGAAAGCGAAGCACCTATAGCGGGCATCATCCATTTTGCAGCGCTGAAGGCTGTTGGAGAATCTGTTGAAATGCCTTTGCGGTATTATCAAAACAATCTGAACAGTTTATTTCATGTTCTGGAATTCATGAATTTTTCGGGCATTCCCAATCTGATTTTTTCTTCATCGTGTACGGTGTATGGCGAAGATTGTTTATTGCCGGTCCGGGAGAGCGCTGCGTTTGGGTATACGGCCTCGCCCTATGGCAAATCAAAACAGATGGGTGAATATATCATGCAGGATGTTTTGCGATCCAATGGAAGAAAGGGAATATCGCTGCGTTATTTTAACCCTGCCGGTGCACATCCCACAGCATGGATCGGTGAGGCGCCTTCAAATCCTGCACTCAACCTGGTTCCGGTCATTACGGAAACGGCCATCGGTTTGAGAAAATCCATGAAGGTGTTTGGAACGGATTATCCCACACGCGACGGATCCTGTGTGCGGGATTATGTGCACGTCATGGATCTGGCACGGGCCCATACGATTGCTATCGAACGTTTGTTAGCCGGAAAGCAGGAACAATCCTTTGATGCATTCAATCTCGGAATTGGCAAAGGCATAACGGTATTAGAGATGATCCGGGCTTTCGAAAGGATCTCCGGTTTAAAATTAAATTGTGAAATCGGGCCCAGAAGGGCTGGGGATATGGCTGAAATCTATGCCGACAGCAGCAAGGCACAGACGCTCCTTGGGTGGTTTCCGGAATATGATGTCGATGATATTATGCATACGGCATGGGAATGGGAGAAGAAAAAAAGGGCCTCCGTGTAAAAAGGCTAATTGTATATGGAATTTTTAGGCAATGAATACATTTAATGCAACCTGGTCTGCAATGGCGATACCTCTCTTTGTTAATTTAAAAAGGCCTTGACTTGCGGACACATTTCCTGATTCCACATCTAATTGGATTTGATCAAAGAAATACTTCGCGAATTGCGGGAATCTTTGTTCAATGATGCTGCCTTTTATCCCGTCTATTTTTCTCAGATTTAACATGATGTATTCATTGTAATGTTCTTTGGGGCTCAGGGTTTCTGTTTCAAAGTAGTCCTTGTTTTCCAGTACGATCTTTGTATATAAGGCGTTATTTGAGATATTCCAGCGTCGTTGTTCTCCATCGTAGGAGTGTGCAGAAGGCCCAAAGCCAAGGTAGGGCAGGCCCTCCCAATATGCGCTATTGTGACGGGATCGGTATCCCAGTTTTGCAAAATTCGATATTTCATAGTGCTCATACGCAGCAGATTCCGCATAGTCCATTAACTGAAAGAGCTGGTCCACGGTATCGACATCAGATGCGGGATGCAATTCTCCTTTTCTGTGGAGTTGCATTAATTTGGTGCGCTCTTCCAGGGTTAGCGCGTATGCGGAAAAATGAGGAACCTTGTAAAAGTCCAACTGTTGCAGATTTATAAACCATTTTTGGCTGTTTGAACCGGGAAGTCCATAAATAAGGTCCAGGCTATAATTTTTTATAGGACCGACGGCCATACATTCCAATGCATAATGGGCCTGTGTTGCGTTATGGGCGCGGTTCATCCATAGCAAGTCTTCCTGTATAAAGGACTGGACACCCAGGCTTATCCGGTTGAATCCAAGATCGTGCAAAAATCGGAGATACTCAGGCTGGATATCCTCCGGATTACATTCAATTGTCCATTCGGCATCATCTGAGATCCTGTAAAATCTTTGCATGGCGTCCGTCAGAAAGGAAAGCTCCTCACGGCTCAGCAAGGAGGGCGTGCCCCCTCCGAAATAAACAGTTTGAAACACATAGTTTTGAGCTTCGTTTTGGCGGATTTGCATTTCGTGAACCATAGCTTTAAGCAGCTCCGGCTTGGTTTTGAGCAATGTGGAGAAATGAAAATTACAGTAGCTACATTTGCGTTTACAAAATGGAATATGCAGGTACAAGCCTGCATGATTGATATCACTGCCTGCCATGCCTAATGTATCCGTAGCGGTTTGCTTTTGCATCATTATCATTTGCCAGCCTGGTGTTTGGGCCCAGGAAAAGCCCGCAGCTTTATTTTTGGTGAATCAAAAGGAGATCAAATTCACTTCTGCAAAGGTAGGCGATCCTGACCAACTTCGACGTACACTTCAGGAATGGCAATTTTCTAACTGGCAAAGAGGACATCTTCTCGCTGGTGTGGATTCGGTAATTGTAAAATCGGATCAGGACGTATACTATCTGTATGAAGGTCCAATCTTTAAAACCATTCTATTACCGGAGCTTGTTGCTGGTGATTCTACTTCAAGAGATGTGCTGGCTTTCTCCGGCTTGGAATATCAGGATCCCGTCCAGTTTACTGAAACGATGCGGGCCCTCGTGAGGAGCTATTCGGACTTTGGTTTCCCTTTTTGCAAGATCACCTTGGTTCCTGTTCATTCAAGCGGGGATACCATACAAATGAACGTTCGTTTGGATAAGGGGCCGGCTATTACATTTCATGCCTGTGAGCAACGTGATGAGGTAGTACTGCGAGATTTCGTGATTCAGCGCATCACGGGCATCTCTTCGGGGAGAAAATTTTCGCAAGGTCTTCTGGACGAACTTCCGGGAAGATTAAGCCGCCTGCCTTATCTGAAATTGGGATCTGAACCCCGCGTCCTGTTTTTAGGGCAGGAGAGTCTCGTATGGCTGTATGTTCAAAAATCAAATTCCTCAACATTCGACCTGCTGCTAGGTTTGAATCCGTATCAGGGAACTGAGGGAACAGCTTACAGGTTAACCGGAGAAGGAGGTTTTGACTTACTCAATTTGTTCAAATGCGGGGAACAGCTCCTTGTAAAATATGAAAATTTAAGCAATCAATCCCCAAACTTACGTTTGTTAGTTGATTTTCCATTTATTCCTTTTTTTCCATTTGGAATATCTGGGTCTTTCAATATGTACCGGTACCGAGAAGAATATCTTGAATGGACTCCATACGTAGCATTGAGTTACAGCTGGAGAGGTAGCCAGCGAGTTTCGTTTAGCTACCGGAGCATTCGGTCTGCTTTACTACAGCCGGATACGTTAAGCCTTCTTCAAACAGGCAGACTGCCAGCAAAGCTGGATTATAGCTATTCAGCCTGGGGCCTGAGTTTCGGGTACAACACACTGGAGCCATTTCAGATACCCAGGAAGGGCATACGGCTACATATATTGGCCGAATATGGAACTAAAAAATTTTTATCAAACAATACACTTTTATCTTATGATTCCGGTCAGCGAAATGTGCGTTCACAATACGACAGTCTGAATCGGAATACCAATCAGGCCCGGTTGGAATTGAAATGCGAAGTTTACAAATCACTGACTCGTCGCAGTATATTGAAAGGGGTCATGACCACAGAAGCGATTTTAAGCGGGAGTCGCATTGCGGAAAACGAATTGTACAGGATGGGAGGTTCAGCCAATCTCCGGGGTTTTGATGAGGATTTTTACCGATGCAGTCAATATGGTTTATTTAGTCTTGAATACAGGTTTTTATTGGATCAAAGCAGTTTTTTGAATTTCTTTAATGATTTCGCAATGCTGAAGCAGCCGGCTGGGGCAAGTATGGAATGGAATTATTTTAATGGCTTTGGGCTGGGAATTCAATTTCAAACCAAGGCAGGCGCATTCAAATTGCAATACGCTTTGGGTACAAATAAAAATGAACCGATTCAACTTTCAGCAGGGAAGATTCATTTTGGGTACACCAATCTATTTTAGCCGGATTCTCACGAATTTGCAATCGTCTTTAATGCTCTAACCAATTTGTCGAGTTCGGATTTGAGAGTGTACACATTAGGTGTGATCCGTACGCCATGAATGTTCTCCCAATTGATTGAAACTGCATGAATTTTATACTGATCGAAAAGGCGATTTGCAACTTCTTCCACTTTTTTGTCCTTTATGGCAATATTGCCCAATGCCCCACTGTGTGATGAAGCTTTTGGATGGTTGATGATGAAGCGCTCGTCATCAGCCAGTTGTTGCGTCCAGTATTTTTGTAATTCGTACAAACGTTCATATTTTCTTTCCACGCCGATCATATCGTAAAAGTCTATTGCATGTGCAATGGCATGTTCGATAGCCATGGAGCGGGTTCCCAGATTTTCAAATTTCCGTATGTCATCTTGTTCAGGATCACCTGCAGCAAATAATGGGTACAAATTTTTTATTTTATCCCTTTTCACATAGAGTAATCCGGATCCAAATGGTGCGCTAAGCCATTTGTGAAGGGAAGCTCCGAAGTAATCGCCTCCCAGGTCTGGAATGTGATAAGGTATGTGTGCGAAAGTATGTGCACCATCTATGAGTACTTCGATTCCTTTTTTATGAGCGGCATCCGCTATTTTACGAACCGGAAGCAACTGTCCATTCCAGTTGATCATATGCGTTAGGTGGACGAGTCGCGTGCGTTCGGTAAACTGGCTGGTATAGGATTCGGTAAGGTAGCTGTCATTGGTTGACGGTAACTCAAGGTTCACCCAAACCAATTTGATGCCGTCTCGGTGAGCGCGTTGTTTCCAGGCATTAATCATGTTTGGATAGTCTTGCTTACTCAATACCACCTCGTCGCCAGCCTGCAAACGCAATCCAAAAATGATGGTCTCCAGGGCTTCTGAAGAATTCCGGTTGATGGCCAACTCGCCGGGTTCACATCCGGCCAGGGCCGATAATTTTTCCCGGAGTGGTTCACGGTTTTGATCGAGAACGCGCCACATGTAATAAGAGGGAGCTTCATTGCACATGCGATTGTAATATTCGACGGCATTCTGAACTACTCTGGGTTGTGGAGAGACTCCGCCATTGTTTAGGTTAATCATACTGGGAGCGCAGGTATATGCTTCGCGAATGCTTTTCCAGTATTCTTCGCTCTGGTTGTTATTTTTTCCCAACTCCTCCATCTGTTGGAGTGCGTCCTGATAATTTCTGTTGATGGATTTTAAAAGGGAAGAAGGATTTGAAATCAAACCACTGCTTAGCGTGCCAAGGCCTAATACGGCTGTTCTGCGATCCATATGATTGTATTGTACACAAGAATACAAAAAAGCTGCAAAACCATTTGCAGCTTTCATCCGCTTAAACTCCCGAAATGGGCAATGATTTCCGGCGGGGTTTAATGAACTAATGGAAATCATTCATTTACAAGGGATTCCGTTTTATTTGTATATTTCCAACCGCATTTCAGTCGAAAACAATATGTTGAATATAAACGAGTATATACAGATAAACCGCGAAAGTTGGAATAAACGTGTTCCGGTTCACGTTCGTTCGCGCTTTTATGATTTGGATGCTTTTATCAAAGGTGCATGCACTCTGCCGCCAACAGATATTCATTTGCTTGGGGATATTCGCAATACCGACATACTTCATCTGCAATGTCACTTTGGATTGGATAGTTTGTCACTATCCCGGAAAGGGGCCCGGGTAACAGGGGTCGATTTTTCAGACCTTGCCATATCCCAGGCCAGAGAATTGGCTAGCCGACTGAATCTGGATGCTCGTTTTCTATGCAGCGATGTGTATGAATTGGACCAACAGCTTCAGCAGCAATTCGATATCGTCTATACCAGTTATGGCGTATTGCCCTGGTTGCCCGATCTGGAGCGATGGGCATCTATAGTGTCTCATTTTTTGAAACCCGGAGGCAAGCTGGTCCTGGTAGAGTTTCATCCGGTGGTTTGGATGTTTGATGATGCTTTTGAAAAAATTTACTATTCCTATTTTAAGGAAGATGCCATTGCGGAGGAAAATGTGGGAACCTATGTCGACGGCGGTGCAGATATGCAGCTCGATTGCATTACATGGAACCACAGCTTAAGTGAAACCATCAGCAGTTTGCTCAGGCAAAATTTGCAAATTGAAGAATTCAATGAGTATAAGCAGGCGCCGTATAATTGCCTGAATGGAATGAAGGAGCTTTCTCCTGGAAATTTTGTGATTGAGAAATTTGGAACCAAACTTCCATTAGTGTTTTCTATTATTGCCCGTAAAGGATACGGAGAGGCCAAACACTGATTCATTAGCACTTTTACCAGTCTAATTTATATATCCGCAGATGTAATATAGACTTCTGCAGTTCTTCCGGATATTGGACCAAAAAGTGCACGTAGTCCGGATTCAAATTCTGTAATATTTGCATTTGAAAGTAATTATTTTTGTTTATTCTGCTTTATTCAGAATAAAAATTTGTAATTTTCTAATTCAATTCCGACTGATGCAGAATTGGCTCAAGGTTGATTACTCACCTTAAATTCTTCAAATATGAAAAAATCAATGTTTTCTTTGAGAAGAGCCGTAAGACTTGTGTTACTCATCTTTTATTTCATTTCTTTTGAACTTGTCGATGCACAGACTTTTCAGACCACAATTGGATTTAAGTTGCCCACATATGAAGATGGAGTTGGGGGACTTGTGACAAATACCGGGGACTTCCTTGTCCTCGGAAGTAATTACAATCATCCATCCGGATTTTTTAATCCCAATGGAGATATGCAACTTATTTGGCTTAATAGTTTTGGCACAGTTATAAATCCCAGCAAATTTATTGGTCAGGATGTTGCCGAATCTGGTTCCTGGATTGAAAAAGCAGTGGATTGTGCTGGGAATCCAGGCTATATAGTCGCTGCCAACCAATTTGGTTCAGGTACCAATAACATGCTCATAACATTCACGGATCTTACAGGAAATCCGATATGGTTAAATTATATTGGATTGCCAGCGTTCGATGAAAAAAGCAGTTGCGTTAAGCAGGATCTAGCCGGCAACTTTATCCTTGTTGGGACAAAAACGGATCCCGTAAATAATTTATCAACGGTGTATGCCGTCAAACTGAGTTGTGCTGGAAAATTGATCTGGGAAAAGGAATTTAAGGTTGGTTTGACCTCTTATGCTTCATCTGTAACTTCTTTCGCAGCCTCACCTGGAACATGCAATAATCTTCCTAATGAATATTACATCACTGGAAATTCTATACCACTGGGTGGAGGCAACAATACTATTTTTTTGTTGAGTTTGAACGCAAACACCGGAGCAGTGGTATTTATAAAATACTATGATCTCGGTCCAAATACAGATGATTTCGCTACCTGCATTCAAGGTTTATGTCCTTCCAATACAGGGAATCAGGGCCAGCTTTTTCTTGCAGGTTATACAGTGGATCCATTTGATTTCAACAATCCAAAAAAAATGATGATCCTTAGTACGGATCTCTCCGGTAATCCAGTCTGGGCTAAATCGTACGACATTCAACCCAGTTTTAGGGAAATTTCGTCACACTTCATCATCGATGCAAATAATAAACTCGTACTTACTGGCAAGGCAGAAGAAACAGGGGTATCCGATCCTCCAGAAACGGGCCAATGTATTTTGATGCGAGTAAATAACAATGGTTCTGTTTCTGAGTGGACCCGAATTTATGATATGGGATTTTCTTCACATGGAAATCGCGTTGAACGAACCTCTAAAAATGAATATTTTATTTCAGGACATAGTTTTACTATTCCAGTCGTCCGTCAATCTGATTATGATATTCTTGCGATTAAAACAGATACTGCAGGAAAAACCAATGCATCTTGTTATCGGAATGCAAATGCAATAATAGCAAATTTAACCCCCGCTGTAACATCGTCAAATACAACAGGAGTTTCGTTTCAAAGTCTGCATAGTACCATTCTTCTGGTTAAACCTTATCAGGACAAACAGGTCTTCTGTCCGTTTAATCTGTGTGATTCCCTGGATTTGAATGCTGATTTCAATTTTGCATCCGCAGGCACTACGGTGGTTTTTACAAATTTAAGTTCTGCAGCAGTTGGTCATAACATCAATTCCTGGAACTGGGATTTCGGAGATGGCAATACCAGTAATAGTCAAAATCCAATCCACTTTTATTCAAATCCCGGAACATACGTGGTTTGCCTGGTAATCAGTTCGTCATTTAACGGGCTGCTCTGCAAAGATTCCATCTGCAAAGATGTGATAGTACTTCAGGATCGTTGTGCAAACGTTGGACTGCATGCAGGTTTTTTGTTTTCAGCAAATGGCAACACCTATTCATTTACAGATCAATCTGCGATCAATCCGAATTTCAGTTTACAAAGCTGGAGTTGGGATTTTGGAGATGGCAATTTCAGCAATCTTCAAAATCCCACGCATACTTATAGCGCTATTGGAAATTATTCGGTTTGCCTCATCGTTACGGGAGGAAATGCAAATGTCAGTTGTAAGGATACAGTTTGCAAAAATATCCAGGTACCTTTCGAACCTTCAGACAGCTGTATTGGAAATATCGTGAGAAATGGAGGATTTGATGAAGGGGCAATACCGGGTGACCTCACCGCACCAGGCGCCAGCAATTATTGGTCGATATTTACCTGGACTCCACAAGTTGTCGATTTTGATTTTTGCAAAGATTCCATTTCCATGCAGATGTGGGGAAACCAGGCTGTTGGCGAAGGATTGAAACAAGCTATAACCATTCAGCAAGGGGGAATTTATCAAGTAAGTTTTTGTGCTAAAAGACTCAATACTCCATATCCATTGGCTCAGGCCAGATTCAGGGCGCATGTAGCTCCCGTTTCATATCTGGATTATAATGTTTGCAATCCTGGAACTTGTGATGATATTTTTCTTTCACCAGTGTTGACACCCAACTGGGTTCAGTATGTTTCTGCTCCCTGGATTGCGAACCAGAACTACGATTTGTTAACGATCTCAGTTTGGAATAATTACAATACCCTGAACAAAGCTTTCACTTCATGGTTGCGCATCGATGATATTTGTATAGAAAAAATTGGAACTGTTGCAAACTATAATACGGATAGCAAAGCATTTGCAAAGACTTATCCGAATCCAAGTTATGATGATCTGATCGTGGAATTTGCAAAGCCCTTGATCGTAAAAACTAAAATTGAGCTTTTGGATATCAACGGTCAGATTAGATTTCAATCAATATTAAATAAACAAGAATCCAAATTCAGGATTCCCATGTTTGATTACGCAAATGGAATTTACTTTATACGAATTCTCCAAAATGGCAAATGGGTTTGGAATGCCAAAGTGGTCAAAGACTAAATACTTTTTTCAAACTTGTATCATAAATTAGAATTACTGAAAGCTTACAACAGGTATTAGGCACATTCACTTAAACCAAATTTGTCAACAGTCCATCAGCCCTGCAGTGCAGGTCAATGACCATGAAATGCTATTGGAAAAATCAAGAATAGGGCGTGGTATACATTTATGGGCTCATCAAAAAACTGCGCAAGGAATTTTTTAGATAGCAGAATTGCATACGTTCACAGCCTGTGTAAAAGGAAATGGATAGATTTTTATGTTTGGAATTTTTGTTAATGTAACAAGTGAACTGAATAACTCCTGGAATAGGAGAAAGCGGTTGAGCCCATCAGCAAACAAGTTGGATGAAATGAGGGCCAGGTTATTTGCATCTTGAGTACTTATGGGAAATTCAAGGTAGATAATATTGCAACTATATTATAATTAATAATATATGAATTTAATTAATTGTAATATAAAAATTGGATAAGGATGGGCCATTTCCGGATATCCCTCAAAAAACAGTTGAGATGACTAAGTACTTCTTTTAGATTTCGTCACAGAATTTTTGCCCATGAAAGCAAACGTCCTATATGATCCTTGTGATTTTGGAATGGAAGTTAAAGTGCATTTATGACCGACGATTTTTTTTCCTTTAGTCAGCTATAATCAGTGACTCGAATCATATCGTTTAACTTCCCGCTATGATGTATATTTGGAGGCAGGTTTGACATGAATAAAGCAAGTTATAGTTTAATCTTTTTTTGGATATGTGTAGTGGGCACTATCCAGGGTCAATGTAGTTTCACTGTGGACGCCGGTCCGGATATGAAAGTTTGCAATCCGGGAGATATGGTTACAATTAATGGAAAAGTGATTGGCTCGGTACAAGAGATCCACTGGGACCCTGCTACCGGTCTTAGTAACCCAAAATCCCCGGTGACAAAAGCTACGGTTTCAGGCCCCATTGAATACATTCTGACTGCAAAAGGCACCAGCAATATCAATCTGATCACCAATGGAAATTTTGAAGCAGGGAAGACAGGGTATTCAACCGATTATATCGTCGGCAGCACACCCTGTTATGGCGCAGGCTATCTCGATTGTGAAGGCACCTACGATGTTATCAATAATCCCCAATTGGGACATAGCGCATGGGCTCCCTGCGGCGACCACACCAGCGGATCCGGGTTGATGATGGTGCTTAATGGTTCCGCAGCTTTCCAAAACATATGGTGTCAAACAATCAATGTCATGCCGGATATGGATTATGTATTTACAGCATGGGTGACATCCGTTATTTCGTCTTCTCCTCCGATTTTGCAGTTTTCAATTAATGGAACAAGTATAGGTCCGGTATTCACTTCCAGCGGAGTGCCTTGCCAATGGGAAAAATATGAAGTCATCTGGAACTCCGGATCGAGTACCACTGCGGATATTTGCATCCTCAATGAAAATACGGCGACCGGAGGAAATGACTTTGCTATAGACGACTTGAGTTTTAAAAAGATTTGTGAGATCAGGGACACTATGAAAATAGAAGTCGAGGAAATTATTGTTGCCATAGAAGGACCCGATATAGTGACCTGCGATAAGCCTCGCGCTAAAATCGATGCATCAGGATCATCCAGTGGGAAAGGTTGGACGGCACAGTGGACCACATCAGATGGAAAGATCATTTCCGGTGGCAACACCCTGCAGCCTCTTATTGAAGGACCTGGTACCTATATGCTCACGATATGCTCTCCACTTCCTAACTGCTGTAAAACGGGATTTGTCGTAGTGGAAGGCAATATAAAGCCTCCTGATTTAAGCCTCATTGTAAAAGACACCATCGGATGCAATACGGCATCTGCAAGTATCATCAGCAGAAGCCGTGTTTCTCCTTTGAATTACGAATGGTCCGGGCCTAATGGATTTAATTCTAATGATCCATTTGTTGTTGTGACTTCAGGTGGTATGTATTATCTGACAATCACAGATGAATACAATTGCAAGACTATCGATTCCGCAAGGGTCATTGAACGATCCGATAATCCAAAAATTAGCATTCGTTCCAATGCCATCACTTGTCAATCCGACACCGCCCGATTGTACGGAAGCTCAAGTATTCCCGGTTCCAGTTTTGAATGGTTTGGACCCAATTCACTTAATATCAAAGCAGATAGTTTAATTACTATTGATAGCGGGCAGTATGTTCTGAAAGTCGTCACACCTCAGGGCTGTATCAAATTTGACACCGTCCGTATCAAGAAGGATCAGACAAAACCTGTTTTAGGCTACACTGCGGATACACTTAGCTGTTTGAAGGATTCAAGTCTCATACGGATAAGCAGCAATTCCAGATTGATTCAAGCAGATCTCGGGGGAATGCAGCCAGGAAAGAAATTAGATACACTTCTTTTTTCAGTCCGGAATGCCGGTACGTATTTGTTTATTGCTACTGCTGAAAATGCCTGCAGCGATTCATTGCTTATTCATATTGAAACAGATACCGCCACACCTTTCATTGTACTCCCCGCGGATAGCCTGGATTGCAACAAGACGGACGCCTTGTTGATTTCAGGTAAGACGGATCCGGGTGTCCGGTTAAATTGGACCGGCCCCGCAGGATTTACTGCAAATGGGGATAGCGTCGTTGTGAAAAATTCAGGCAGCTATACCTTAATAGCTACTGGTACTAACGGTTGTAAGTCTATTTCACAGATCTACATTCCCATTGATACAGTTCATCCTCATCTTCAGGTTTTGCCGGATACGCTAAACTGTTTGCGGACGAAGATCCAGTTGTCTTTGACGGATGATCAACTTTCAAAATACAGATGGACGGGCCCATCCGGATTTAGCAGCAATCTGAAAAATCCTGATGCGGTGGTTCCGGGAGTATATACCGTAGTCGCAGAGTTGAACAACGGATGTGCAAGTACCTTGCAAGTCAACATTTCAATTGACACGATGAAACCGCGGATACAATACCGGGATGATACCTTAAATTGTAAGAGGGATAGCCTGGTGCTGTCCGCTACGGCTGATCAGTCCGGTGCACGTTTTAGCTGGAACGGGCCAAATGGTTTTGGCTCTCTGGTACAAAATCCTGTTGTCAGGCAAGCGGGATTATACAAACTGGTAGTTGAGAACAGCAATTCCTGTAAAGATTCCGTAACGGTCCGTATTGAACAGGATTTCAGAAAGCCCGACCTTATTACACAGAATGATACACTTGACTGTTTGAAGCGTAACGCACAGTTGTTAGCACGTTCCGGTCGCGACAGCCTGAGCTACCTGTGGACCGGTCCTGCAGGATTTACCTCGACAGATTCATTGATTCGCGTGAGCCAGTCGGGAGTGTATACTGTGAAAATTGAAAGTCCCGAAGGTTGCGCGACTATTGCACAAGTTTTGGTAGTTGAGGATACGGTTAGGCCTTCTATTTTGCTTCAAACTGATACACTCGATTGTTTAAAAACAAGTTTGCAACTTCAATATCAAAGTGGTTCTTCCCTGACCTCATTTCTATGGTCCGGACCAGGGGGATTCACAAGCTCCAAGCCTCAACCTCAGATTAGTTCAGGTGGCTTATACCAGCTTGTTGTTACTGCTCCAAACAATTGTACTTCGGAGAGTAGCATTCAAATAGTTCAGGATACCTTGCATCCTATTCTGCAAGGCAGTTCTGATACCATCAATTGCCGGCAGAGGACAATTAACCTGAGTGTTTCAGTGAGTCCGCCGGGTCTCATAGGAGAATGGACTTTTCCAGGCGGTCAGAAGCGTACTGCCAACTCATTAAATGTGAATGAGGGTGGTACTTATGGTTTCGAAGTAAAGGGGCAGAACAATTGCATCAGTACCTTAAATTTGTTTGTTCCGGTTGACACGGTGCAGCCCGACCTTTCTGTAGCGGGCGATACCATCAACTGCAAAAAGGCATCCATTTTACTAACATCTGTTAGTAATACCAAAGGGGTTCAGTTTCAATGGACGGCGCCTGACGGAAGCAACAGTGCAACAAGGGATCTTCTGGCCACTAAACCGGGAACCTACCACATACGTGTTAGCGCAGTAAATGGTTGTGAGCAGGAGCGAACCGTCCTCGTCGGAATTGACACGCTGCGACCAAGCGTTCAAACCACTGCAGATAGTATTGATTGCAAACATGCAAGTGCACAATTAATTGCTCAGTCAAATATTTCAAACGCCTTGTATCAATGGCTGGATCCTGCGGGACAGCTGCTTAGCAATCAGGCTATCTGGAATGTACAATCTGGTGGATCCTACCAGGTACGTGTCGAAAATCCTTCCAACGGATGCGTCAATTTTAAAGACCAGTTTGTCAAAGAAGACAGTCTTTTAATACAAGATGTATTGATTGAACCAAGCAATCCCGTTTGTGATCTGATAAGCGGATCCCTGCAGCTATTGAAGGTAATTGGAGGGCATAGCGGACTGAAGTATTCCCTGGATAACAGACAGAGTTTTACAACCAATACCACATTTACCGGATTGTTACCGGGCAATTACACATTATTTGTTGCAGATGATAAAGATTGTGAATTCAAAAAGGATTTTGATATTGTTAAACTTCCTCCGATTCAAATAAGTATTCAGCCGGAGGTCACCGTTAAACTTGGGGATTCCGCCCGGCTTGAGCCGGATATTTTTCCGGATTTGAGTATAGTGCGTTCTATCAAATGGAATCCGGACCTCTATCTGAGTTGTACGGATTGTTTGAATCCCTATGCAAATCCATGGGTTGAAGAAGAGTACGAAGTGACTGTTACAGATACGAACGGTTGCGTGTCCGTTGCACGTGTCCGGCTAAAAGTCGAGACACCAGAAGTCTGGGTGCCAAATGTGTTTAGTCCAAATGGTGACAATATCAATGACCGGGTCTATATTTTCGGATCCGATGCCCGAATCACGAATATTCTGAGTTTCCAAATTTTTAACCGCTGGGGCGATCGCGTTTTTGAAAATTCCAATTTCAGGCCAAATGACCCATTGCAAGGGTGGAGTGGTACATTTAAAGGAGAAAAGTGTGAGCCAGGCGTGTATGTGTATTGGGCAGAAGTGGAGCTCATAAATGGAAACAAGTGGTTGTTAAAAGGTGATATCACATTAATACGATGAGAAGGAGGCATATCAAGATTTTCGCTTTTATTGTAATGGGTTTAGGCAATTTATTACAGCTTTCCGCGCAGAATAAATCTCCAAATCTGAAAAAAGAATATGCTCTGCCGAATGCATGCGGTATTACTGTAAATGCAGGTCCTGATATTACCATTTGTCCGGGAAGCGGGAAGAATTTATCGGGTATGGTGACAGCAAGTACTCAATACAGTTGGGAACCTCCTGATGGCTTAAGCAATCCAAATATACTCAATCCTGTCGCCAACCCTTCCATGACGACGAGCTACACTTTAACTGCTAAGGGCATGTCAGGCAACCTGATTGCAAACGGATCCTTTGAAACAGGTTCCATTTCTCCTGCAACGAGTGCTTATACGCCTTATACCGATGTCAATGCGTTTGCATTTTCGAATGGGGGATACATGGTCTTGAGTGTTCCGCAATTGGTACAGGCACTCGGTTGCAACCCGGGTATTGGTTCTTTTGCTCTTGCCATCACACCAACGGGATCCGGAACCAATATTTGGTGTCAGACCATCAATGTAAATCCCAATACGGATTATAAAATTGAATATAAAGTTTTTGGCATTCCCTACATCTTAGGTTCTCCACCTTCCATCGGTTTGAAAGTAAATGGAACACTCATCGGTACAGTGGATGCAGTGAGTGGATTATGTATTGAGGCCAAAGGCAGTTTTGTTTGGAACAGTGGAGCTTCCACAACAGCGAATATATGTTTTGCCAATTATGGCGGAACCGGTAATTTCAGTATGTGCGCCATTGATGACATTGTAGTCAAAGAATGTTGTGAAGTTAAAGATGAAGTGACGGTTACGGTGTATGAATTGATTGCAGATGTCATTCCTCCGGACGAAATAAATTGTCTGAATCGGCCTATTACGATCGATGCTTCCGGATCCACGAAAGGTCCCGGAATCACTTATCTGTGGTCGACGAGGAATGGGCATATTGTTAGCGGTGATCGCACGCTCACTCCTCAGGTAGATACCCCAGGCATATACACTTTGAAGATCATGGGCCTGTTTGGTTGTGAGACAGAGATCATGGTTGAAGTACGCGGGAGTGTAACGCCACCGGATATAAAAACAAAAGCAACGGATATCGATTGCACGCACCCGACCGCAAGCATTGAGGCAAGTTCAAAGTCAAGCTCACCGCAATTTGAATGGAATGGCCCTAATGGTTATTTCAGCACCCGTGCCATTAATCTGAATATTAAAGAACCCGGAGAATACACCGTAAAAGTCATTGATGCATATGGTTGTGAAAGCAATTCCAAGGTCGAAGTAAAAGATTTGAGGACGATCATTGAAGCTGAAATCGAGGGGGACAGTTTACGTTGTAATAAGGATTCCGCAATCTTAAAAGCAAGTTCTATTGCTACAAAACCAAAATACAATTGGACCGGGCCTGGAAATTTTAAAGCGGACAGCAGTTTGACAGTTGTCGTGCGTGACACCGGGTGGTATTACTTACTAACAATTGATAGTGCGGGTTGCAGTGAACTGGATTCTTTTTTTGTAAAAAAGAGTGGACTTGCCAGTGCGGTGTCTGTTTCTGCAGATACCATTACGTGTAGCCGTACTCAGGTTCAGTTGAGATTGGATACCGACACCACTGCACAAATAAACTGGAAAGGCCCCAATGGATTTCAATCAGGTTTGCGGCAACCATTTGTAAGTGAACCAGGCTGGTATTACCTCGAGGTGATTTCAGGAAGCGGATGCAGGACTCTGGATTCCATTTTCGTTTTCAAGTCATCAGATGTTCCCGATATTTTTATAGGACAAAATGATACCATTACCTGTTTGAAGGATTCTGTACTCATTAGCGGAGGAACAACAAGTGCCGGTGCACAGATTGAGTGGAGAACTCCTTTAGGCAACATTCTGAAAAGCAGCAGTTTCACAACTGCAGACAGTGGTCTTTATACTTTGACGGTTACCGGCAGCAACGGGTGCATCATTTCCCGGACTGTATCTATTTACAAAGATACCCAGGCACCCCTAATTCAAACAAGGGATGATACACTCAACTGTATAAAGGATAGCCTCTTATTAGGTCTGACCCATACAGGAGCTTTTAGTTTTTCTTGGAGTGGGCCCGGAGGCTTTGCCAGCAAGCTGGCGAACCCCGTAGTTAGATCCGGCGGCATATACCAGGTATCTGTTTCAGGTACTAACGGATGTTCATCCAATGCCAGCCTGACGATTATAGAAGACAAAGCCACGCCCATGCTTTTTGTAGAATCGGATACTCTCAATTGCCTTAAACTACAGGTAGTGCCAAGAGTGAATGTGGATTCCAATGCGCTTGCCTTTCAATGGTCAGGACCCAATGGATTTCAGTCTGGTCTGAAGGACGTTACATTAGATAAGGGTGGAAATTATACCCTTAGAGTATTTGCAAAAAATGGCTGCCAGGCCGTTTCTTCAATTTACGTGGAGCAGGATACTATCCTTCCTGCGGTAGATTTGGAAGCCGACACGATTCGATGCAAAACCCAGGCTTTTGTGCGCAGCCTGAATCCTCTGCGTGTTGTGAATTATAGTTGGTCTGGTCCCATGGGATTTACAAATACCAATTCAAATTTTGCAGTGAACAACGGAGGAAGGTATTTTGTAACCGTTACCGGAGCTAACGGATGTTCGTATGTGGATTCCATTGATGTTGTACAAAAAGATGTGTTGCCGGATATTTCGGCGAAAGGAGATACCCTAAACTGTTTGCGCACGAAAATCAATTTGCAGGGAGATTCCAGGACAACCGGCGTCCGGTTTGAATGGACGGGTCCCAATGGCTTTTTCTCAGATATAGCTAAACCGGAAATCCAGGACTCCGGAACATATATTTTGAAAGTGATCGATAGTCAGGGTTGTGAATCCATGGTCGAAGTATACATTGCTAAATTTACCGAACCCAGTCCCTTAGTTCTCGATTTTGTAAGGAACCAAATCACCTGCAAGGATAGTATCGTGCAGTTGACGGCCCTAACTAACCGGATTCCCGGTCAATTGATTTGGAAAGGTCCAAATGGATTCAACTCAAGCGATAGTTCAATTTCAGTAACTGAGCCTGGTTTATATAAACTTCAATTTGTAAATCAGTTCGGATGTCTTTCAGAAGACAGCATCGTTATCCAGGATCTGCGTCAACTGCCTGTTTTTGTTGTGATGGACGACAGTATTCGCTGTAATCGACCGAGTCTCAATCTTTCATTACAAACCAATGATACAGGACTTCGTTTTCAATGGACGGGCCCAAATGGCTTTTCCAGCGTGGTCCAGAATCCTCTTGTTCAAGTACCTGGGGTCTATACGGTGACAGTCGGTAATGCGGCAGATTGCAATTTGACCAAGTTCATTCAAATTGTAGCGGATACGATGCATCCGGACCTCATTCTCTCCGCAGACACGATCAATTGTTTACGCGATCGCGTTCCTGTAAAAGCCGGTTCCAGCTTTCAGGGATTTACCATGCGATGGACAGGCCCTAATGGTTTTAACTACACACTTCCACAATTTATTACGATGGTACCGGGTCTTTACCAATGCACCATTACAAATCCTAGAAATGGTTGCAGCACAGTTGAAGACATACAGGTATTGGAAGATACAAATCGCATACGCAATGTTGTAACGCAAGCTGTTGATGCGCGATGCAAAATGAATAATGGCACTATAAGTATAACGGGCATTTCCGGAGGTAAGCTACCGGTTCGTTATTCGTTGGACAATGGAGTGAGTTTTATAAACGACCTGTCTGGCTTGTTACTCGCAGCGGGTGACTATAATCTGATTGTGGAGGATGCCAACGGTTGTCGTTTTATTCAGAAAGTAACTATAAAAGACCTTCCGGAAGTTGCAATTCAATTGATTCCGAGTATTGAACTTGTCCTGAATTCAAGTACGCGTCTGAGCCTGCAAATTTTGACGGATCCAAACGATATAGCATCTGTAAACTGGAGTCCATCAGATCAATTGGATTGCAACAATTGTATTGAACCTTTGTGGACTGCCATTCATGATGATATTATCCATGTGCTTGTCACAGATAAGAACGGATGTACGGCAACTGCCAGCATTCAGCTGGTTGTAAAAAGAGAAGTGAAAATCTATTTTCCAAATGTATTTTCGCCAAATGGAGACAATATAAACGATTTATTTTATCCAAATTCTCCCGGAGCATCCACATCGATTGATTACATGCGAATTTATGACCGTTGGGGCAATCTGGTTTTCAGTAAGGAGAATTTTGCTTCGAATGATCCGGCATCAGGCTGGAATGGGAAAAGTCAGAATGGAAACAAATGTTTGCCCGGAGTTTACGTTTTTGTTGCAGAGTGGATGGAAAATGGAAGACTTAAGATGGCCTCCGGAGATCTGAGTTTAATTGAGTAAGTCTGCATGGATTTTAAAAAATGGAAAGCCTTATTGGATTACAGTGAGCAATGGACTACACAGGGCCATGAATCATTGCATGTTCTTGAGAGACAAACATACCTGCAGACAGTAGCACCACAAATGATCTCTGGAAAAACACAGGGAAGATTGCTCAGTCTGATTGCTCAATTAAAGCGACCAAAGAGAATATTGGAAATTGGAAGTTTTACAGGATATAGCGCCCTTTGTCTTGCTGAAGGATTGGAAGAGAATGGAGTACTGCACAGTATTGAGGCAAGCCGCGATTACGATCACATTCGAATAAAATACGCATCAGCTCATCCTGCCTACTCCAAAATAAAATGGCATTTAGGTGATGCACTTGATATTATCCCACAGCTTGATGGCGATTGGGACTTGGTTTTTCTTGATGCTGCAAAAAGTAAGTACCTTGAATTTTTAGGGATATTAGAACCCCGAATGGCATTTGCGGGGATACTGATTGCCGATAATGTGCTGTGGTATGGCAAAGTATTGGATGAAACAAAAGATGAGGAAACACGCGTACTGGATGCATTTAACAAAGCCATTTATGAATCCAAAAACTGGCAAACTCTTTTGTTGCCCATTCGCGATGGCATCAGTATTTCTATGAAAACCAGTCAAGGGTAGTCATCCGTTGTTATGGAGACAGGTGTCATTTCAGTGGAATCTTTAGCATTTACGAATGATCCCAACATTCGCATTTCTCAGTTAAGCTGGTACTTATCCATAGTTGCCGGTACGTACGAAAGTATAACTTGTGATGGAGTCCAAATTCCAATTCCGTTTCAACTATTTTTTGGACAAAAGAGGGTGTACGTGCCTCCATTTGTGCAACGTATTGGGATTCCTTCAAGGGTACATCATTCCGCTATTGAGGCATCCTTCCTTAGCACACTTATCGATACCTATCAATCCGGCTTGATCTGTATAGATGCCGATTTAAATTTGCCGGAACAATCTGTTATTAAAAGCAAAAGAACGAACTACATTCTGAAATTAGACAAAAATTATCCCGAGCTCTTTCATAATTATCACAAAGGGCATCAGCTGAATATTAAAAAATTTAAACGATCAGACTCCAGGATTGAAGAGTCCGAAGACATTGACACGTTTGTAAAGTTTTATTCCAGGAATTCAAATTCTAAAATTCCATTGGCTTACAAAAATGAAGCCCTTATGCGTCGACTCATACAGGCTTGTTATGATCGCCGGGCCGGAAAGATATATATTGCCAGGGGTGAAGATAATCAAATGCTTGCCGCTGCATTTTTTACTTTTTACAATGGACGTATTGTTTATCTCAGTTCCTGTTCCAATAAAGAGGGTAAGGAAAAGTTTGCCATGCATGCCATATTGGATCGGCTTATTTATGAATATTGCAATTCAAGTTGGGTCCTGGATTTTGAAGGAAGTATGATTCCCGGTATCGCTTATTTTATGAAAGGATTTGGCTCTATTGAAGAAACATACTACAGCTATCAATGGAATAATGGGGGATTGCTTGGATTTTTAATAAAAGCCAGGAATTTTTTGAAAAACGTATTCTGATTCTGGATCCAAAGTAGGCTCTCCCGGAGCGATTCCATTTTAAAGCAGGCATTACAAATCCTGCATCGATAAAATCTGGCAAGCTTAAAAAAATGATCAAAGGAAATGAGGGTCTCGTTTAGAAAAAAATCGATGAGGGAACCCATGTTTAGAAAAATCATCAGGTTCCGTTAAGAAGTGCCGAAAGTGGGACTCGAACCCACACGACTTTGAGGGTCACTGGATTTTGAGTCCAGCGCGTCTACCAGTTCCGCCATTTCGGCATTGTCGGGGCACAAAGCTAATCAGGATTGGTCAAGCTGAATAAAAAAGAGGGGAGAATTTTAAAGTCTGGATTCAACTTCTGTTGGGGAATTAATGGACCCTCAATGGTTGGCCTGCTTGGTAAATTCCAATTTGATGCAAAACCAATAGAGTAAGGAAGGAAGAAGCCTGAAGATGAATGATTTGCAATGAAATAACTCACTGAATTGCAGGGAAGTATTGCAAAGGTGAAGGGAGTTAGGCTTCGGATTTGAACTTTAATTAAGTTTAGTGCAATCCGGTAGTATTGAATTACCTATAGAAAAAAGATACTAATGAATCAGAGGTTTAAGTTTAATTTCCTCTTTTGATGGACCCTTTAGTGAAATCCATCCTTTACAATCCGGGTGTCCGCATTTGCATTCAAATCCCTTCATTTCCTTATCGAGGAACAGCGTATAGTCTAGGGTTAATTCCTCATCCTTTTCAATATCGCGCAATGCTACGACATTCAGCCCATGGTATTTTGTATTTGGGCAGCAGGAATGGTTTTGCGGCGCCCATTCCGAAGGATTGTTATCCCAGAGGATATAAACTTCCGGTCCAATGGGGTAGGCATATTTTCTAAAATTTTCTTTGTCGGCCGCATTCCACTTCTTTTCAACATGAGCTTTTGTGACGATGCGTTGACTGCGTTCTTCGCCTTGAAAAACGACTTCGCCCTTTTTTATTTTTGATAGTGCATAGATACCGTATCCGCTCTTGGCATCTTTTCGTACGTAATATTTTTTTTGTTTGCGTTGGTGCCTTCCTATTCCTTCTTCTATAATCCATTGGAGAAATCCGGATTGACCTATTCCGTCATATTTCAGGATATAGTCTGCAGAGCCTTCATAACCATCCGCATAGAAGACAGAGCAGGTAAAATTCACTTCGAGAAAATAAATTTTGCCTTTGGAGTTCATCCTGAAATCCATTCTTGCATACCCTTTACCTCCAAATTCTTTGAAAATGGCGCAGGCTGCTTTCTTAAGTTTTCGTTCAATACTTTCTTCCTGGCATGGAATATTGCTTTCGGGATGAAGTTCAGAAGTTTTTAGAGAGTATGTCTTGAAATGCATACCCTTGGGAAAAATATATTCGACGGGTTTAAAGGCTGTGCATTTGCGATCCTCCTTTGGATCTGCAGCAACGAGTACTGTGAATTCACGCCCTTCGATATATTCTTCAACCATCACCTGACCAAAATTTTCGAGAAGGGTTCGAACCTTGATCAACAAAGATTTTTCGTCATGTACCAATGAAGCATCATCGATGCCCAGGCTGTCTCCGGCTTTTGAGGGTTTGACAAAAAGCGGAAAACGAAGTTGTTCAGTTAAATTGCTTAGATCATCCAAATGATCAACGATTTTATAATCCGGACAATCAACATTGCACAAGCTTGAAACATATTTCATCAATTCTTTGGAAGGATCATACAACTCCAGTGTAGGGCCTGTGTAAGGAAGATTCAATAATTCCAAGGACTGTATCACATCAATGGAGGGTACATCCCATTCCAGATATGCTTCGCAAAGATTTACAAAGACATCGTAATGCTGACCAGACAATTCTTTAAGTTGGCGGTAGGTGCTTAATTTGTTCAGGAACACATGATCGACCTGATGTCCGGGTAACAATGCACTTAGGTTTCTTTGGGGGTCGTAATTTTTATAGTCAACTTTTGATTGGCTGTAGTCGGGTTGCAGGATGCAGACTTTCATGAATAGGCGACAGACTTATTTTAGTGCAAGTTATGAATTAATTACATGTAAGTATGTTAAAGTAATTCAATTGAGATAAAGTAGATCATTGACTTGAATGATGAAGGATTGCAACGGTCAATATGGATTTGATGAGTGAAGTAAAAGTGGTATTGCCTAATCTTAATATAGCTCCAATCGAAGTATAGTTTTCATCATCGGATAAACCGCATTGTGAATTCACTTCAAGTACATAAAGACGACCGTCATATTGATTTTGCCTAAGGTCCACTCTTGCATATCCGGATCCATTTACAGACGAAAATGCCTCCCAACTTATTTTTAAAATCTGGTCCGCAAGTGCGTTCTCCACTTGATGATAATTCCATAAGTCACTTTCCAATGGTTTTTCATGTTCATAGAACTCCCACAGACGGTCAAACGATAAAAATTTTTCCGTAGAGGGCAAGCTCGATTCGAAGCGTCTTTCAACCGGTGCAAACAGGATGCGGTGTTGTGGTTGATCTGCATAACCTACTACAAGACAAGTAAATTCCGGACCTTGGATAAATTCTTCAACGAATACACCCGCTTTGTAGAGGTCCCAATGTTTATAATACCTGCGACCGGATTGCAAATAATCCAGCAATTCTTCTTCATTTGATATCACAGAATGGGTTCCAAGTCCGAGGCTTCCAGCTGAAACGGCAGGTTTAACGATCAGAGGTGTTTTTAAATCGTGGAATAAATTGGAAGCAAGGGGTTGGTCCGGATTCAGAATTTTCCAGGGAGCAGTGGGTACCCCAAACTTTTCAAAGTATTGCTTCATGGGAATCTTTGAAGTGGTCATGGAATAGAAATCCATTTCTGCGCCTGTAAAAATTAATTTATTTTTTTTTAGTTCGCGAATGACCGAAATACCTGCAACGCCGCTTTCCTCGTCACCGTCGCAAAGATTTAGTACTATTGGTTTCCTGTTCCCCGATTTTTTTTTAATGCTGGCAACCACCTCCGCATGGTTGTGTAATTCAACAGCTTGCCACACCCAGTCCAGGGTCAATTCCGCAAAAACAGTTTTATATTCTTCATAACTTTGGCTAAAGTCATAATAGTATTGAAGGTCGGGATCGTCCGTTCGCAGATAAGGATAAAGTACCCAGACCAGCCATTCACTGGCAGGTTCTAAAGGATCAGATTCAAATTTGGAAAACATGAGGAGCTGACCTCCTTATTTTATTTAAGATGTAATCTGAAAATTGATAGTTGCGTAGTTGTGGCTCATCCAGATATTTCGCTCCCCGGATTGTGCCCAGGCATTTTTTAGAATGGCACTGACATTCAAAGGCTTCATCCATTTCCCATTCTGTCGATGGATAAAAAAAACTGAACTCTTCACCTGACTGAATATCTCTGAGAGCTTTTAAAACAAATGCAGTCGTATCGAAAAAACAATTGGGTTCGCAGCTGTGGTTGATGTATTCAAGGTAGAGAGGAGACAGGATGATATGTTTGTCTTCGCTGATTTGAACGGTATAACGATTTGGATGCTGAAGAATTTCACTGGAGCCAAAATGACAAATGACATCTCCTTTTTTAAATTTTTTCATGGATACCAAACCATTTTGCTGGTTTTCCGGATTATAAACGACTTTTGAAAAAAGAGAATTGCTTTTTTGATTCTTGTTTTGTGGCATGAGTTGGTTACTAAAAGGCTTCGAATCTATTTCAATGGATAAAGGTAGTGTGAAGCACTTATTACTTTATGAATCATCTGCTTTTTTTTTCCACAGATAGAAAGAATGTTAATAACCCTGTACTAAGGAATTCCTAATATTTTATGACTTTGCAAACTGAGCTTCCATTCCGGATGTTCCATACAATACTGTACACACTGTAAGGTGTTGTCTTTAAGATTCGGACCATCCATGGGCTGAAGGTAAAAATGATCAAATTGCATTTCCAGGAAAGGCTCCGGTTCAAAATCTTTTTGAGGATAAATGAATTTTAATTCATTTCCCGACTGCTGCACGATTTCTGTTTTTGGCTTTGGACTTACACAGATCCAATCTACATCAGGAGGTGCTTTTATAGTGCCATTTGTTTCAATTGCGACGATACATCCTGCTTCATGTAAAGCGTCAAGTAATGCATCGTCGAGCTGGAGTAATGGCTCACCTCCTGTGCAAACGACATAAGGATGACTAGTGCCAGGCCATAGATTTCTGATTTTTCCGGCAAGGGTTTTTGCATCAGGGTACTTACCGCCCATAATTCCATTTATCCCAACAAAATCCGTATCGCAAAAATTACAAATGGCATTTGCCCGGTCCTTTTCTCTGCCACTCCAAAGATTACAACCGGAAAATCTAAGAAAAATGGCAGCTCTCCCGGCTTGCGCACCTTCTCCCTGAAGTGTATAAAATATTTCTTTGATGGAATACATATAAAAAATCAAAATATCCGGGAAGGCTTTACTCTAAGCTGTGCAAAATAACAAAGATTCATGGACTTTTGAGTTCTATAAAGAGCCCGGATGTAAAGCTCACTCTGTGAATTTTAGAATCTCTTTCTGAAAATCCATAAAACTATCTACCTCCATGAGCTGATAGGAATTCCAATTCTGGTCCTTGTTATTTGCATGTCTCATGCCAAAACAAACTGCTCCCAAGCTTTGGCCCAATTCAAAATCTGAAGCACTGTCACCAAGCAAATACACTCTGCTCGATTTTGCTTTGGGGAATTTATTGAAAAGCATTTCGACCATTCCTGTTTTAGGTTTTCTGCATGTGCAGTTTTCTGATGCCAGATGCGGACAATATGCAATATGGTCAATCCGACCGCCGGAATTTCGGATTTCGTTTAGCATTTTGTTGTGGATTTGAATAAGATCCTCTTCAGACATCAGGTGTTTTCCAATTCCTTGTTGATTCGTAATGATGAAAATGTATGTGAACGCGTTTGCCAATTTTGAAAGTCCTTCCAAGACCCCTGTTCTGAATTTAAATTCATTCCAGTTTTTTACATAGTCTCCCGGGAGTAATTCGTTCAATACGCCATCCCGGTCGAGTAAAAGCATATGTTGTGTTTTTGATTCCAATTCCCGGGTTCATTTAATGCCAAAGATCTCTAAGGGCTAATACCATTATGGACTGATCAGGACTCGAAAATTTTTTGTTCAATCATTTCACACAGGATGTGGCCGATGAGTATGTGGCATTCCTGAATCCTTGGTGTGTCTGCTGAGGGAACGCCAATCCAGCAGGAGCAAATGGATTTCATGATACCACCTTGTTCTCCTGTAAGCCCGATGGTCTGCATTCCTTTTTTATTTGCTTCCTCAACCGCCAGGATAATGTTTTTGGAGTTCCCGGAGGTGCTCAAAGCCACAAGTACATCACCTTGCTCAGCAAATCCTTCAATGAGCCGTTGATAAATGACATCATAACTGTAATCATTGGCAACAGCGGTTACATAAGAACTATTGCAATGAAGGGCTTCTGCCGGGAGCGCTTTGCGGTTTTTATAAAATCTGCCTGATAATTCAGCGGAGAGGTGTTGTGCGTCAGCGGCACTGCCGCCATTGCCACAAAAGTAAATGCGGTGTCCCGATTCGAGGCCAGATACCATGAGCCTTGTGGCTTCTTCAATTTTTAAGATGAGCCCGGAGTCTGCGGCCAATCTTTGTTTAACTTCAACGGACTCCTGTATTCGATTTATTATTTGCTGGGACATGTCAATTGTTACTTAAATTACTTACGGTTAGTACTTCAAATGGGTCAGCTCATGAAGCGGATATCAATCCTGCATTAACATAGCAAATTCTATAATGGTTCCTTTGAGTTCATTCGTTTTTACTTGATATAGTCAATCCCTTCGGATTTTCAAATGCACTTCTTTCGATCGCGTCTGCAAATCGCTCCCAACTCAGTTCCTGTTTTTCATTTTTAAGGAATAGTGAAAAAGGAAGCGGATCTTGCTGAAAGAAATAATTCATTTTTTGAGCTATGCGATCTGGTATAGGCTCACAAACGTATCCCGCTTTACCTTCCGGAACAAGTCGTGCCAGCGAACCTACATTTGTAACCAGAGTTGGTTTTTCGAAATAATAGGCCAATGGAGTGACTCCGCTTTGTGTGGCATCCCGATAGGGTTGAACAACCAAATCGCATGCACTGAAATACTTCTTTACCTCGCTATCCGGAATAAAATGGGTGTGCAGGTGAACCTTTTCTTTGATTTGTAAATTTTCGATGAGTTGAATGTATTCTTCTTCAGGTTCATAGAACTCACCTGCAATCAATAAATGAATATCCTGATTTCGGATCTCTGCATCAGCCATTGCCTTAAGCAACAAGTCAAGGCCTTTGTATTTGCGAATGAAGCCAAAAAATAAAGCAATTTTTGAATGAATAGGGAGGCCCAGTAATTTGCGGGCATCCTGCTGATTCATTGGTGGGCCGAAATTATCAAACAATGGATGATTGACAAGATCCGTTTTTGCATGCGGACACATCATTTGAAGTTCAGCACGCACCGTTTCACTCATGCAAATGAATGAATGGGGTTTGCTGACAAAATAACGTGTGAGCCATGAATCCCCAAAGCGACGTTCATGTGGAATTAAATTATCAACAATGCATACGATCCGACTGTGATTGTTTTGTCGGATCAGATACAGTAATGTGCCAAGACAAGGCCCCATAAATGGAATCCAGAATCGGGTGATGACCAGGTCTGCGTTCCATTTTTTAAGTTTTATGCCCTGGATGATCCAATTGAATGGATTGACGGAATTTATTTTCTCTTCAATGTTCAAGTCGGAGGGTTTTGGTTCCGAGGATAGCTGAGTTTTTCCTGGAAATAGAAATTGCGGATACTGAAGCGAGAAGGTGATTACTTTAGTTTCCCATCCCCTATGTTGAAACTCACGAGCCAGTCGTTCATTGAAGGAGGCCAGTCCTCCACGCAGCGGGTGGGCAGGCCCAATAAGAAGAAGTGTAGGCATTTAGGAAAGCTTCTTGCTGATAAGGTAAAGATTTCTTTCACTTGCATTGCGCGTAACCAGTTCAGCAAGGAATCCCGTAAAAAACATTTGGGATCCGATAATCATGGCTACCAATGCTATGAAAAAAGCAGGTCTTTGTGTCATGCCCACCTGACCGAATGCAAATTTTGTAATAGTGAGATACATTACAAAGCAAAATCCAATAAAGAAAAAGGCCAGACCAAAAGTTCCAAAAAAGTGCATGGGTCTTTTTCCGAATTTTCCAATGAACAAAATTGTAGAAAGGTCGAGAAACCCATTAATAAAACGACTCATGCCAAATTTTGAATAACCGTATTTGCGTGGGCGGTGCTGTACAACTTTTTCACCAATTTTTCTGAAGCCCGCTGATTTTGCAATTACAGGAATATACCGATGCATTTCACCGTACACTTCTATTGATTTGACAACTTCCGAACGATAGGCCTTGATTCCACAATTCATATCGTGAAGCTGAATTCCACTCATCCAACGGGTCGCTGCATTGTACACTTTGGAAGGAATATTCTTGGCAAGCGCGTTGTCATGGCGCACTTTTTTCCATCCCGATACGATATCATACCCCTCTTCGCGGACCATTCGATATAATTCCGGAATTTCTTCCGGACTATCCTGCAAGTCGGCATCCATGGTCAGCACTACTTTTCCTTCCGCTAACTGGAAGCCGGTATTCAGTGCAGCTGATTTTCCATAATTTCTTCTAAACTGAACCGCTTTTAAAAAACCATATTTTGAACAAAGCTTTTCAATAACAGGCCAGCTTTGATCCGTACTTCCATCGTCTATGATCCATGCTTCATAAGCCAGCCCGGAATCCGAAAGCGCCCGTTGTATCCAATCTACCAATTCCGGCAGGGATTCCTCTTCATTAAATGCAGGAATGAGAATGGAAAGATCCAAAGTGGCTTCGTTCATATTTTGTCAAGATCTTTGAAACCTATACGTCCAGGTAGAAGAATAATTGTTTAATATTTTGAGAATAATTCTTCAGGGTTTTTCTTTTTGACAATTAATGCAATCAGGCAGGCAATAGCAAAATAAATCAAGAAAGCTCCAAATAATACCAATAGATATTGTCCGGGACTTGCAAAATCCTGTGTTTGTAATTTTTCAAGTTGCTCCTCTGTTGCAGCGTCTCCTATCCAGGAGCGCATTTTTTCTGTCATTTTAATTGCCTCCTCGCGTTGCAATTCCTGAAGGTCAGGGGCTATGAATTTGAAAAGGATCCAGCTGAAGCCAACAGATAAAACGCTTGAAATGACGGATGTGAGCCATATGGGGGCCAGTGCCTGCTTCCATGTAATATAACCACCCAGCTCGTCGCGTTTTAAGAGGCCGGAACGGTACATCATATAAATGCCAAAAAAGAATAGCAGAACGCTGGCAGCAGGGTTTTGGATCATTCCCAATAGATAAAGCAAAAGTGTGGTAGCAATGCTGATACCACCCCATATTAGGCCTAATCTGATTGCCATCTTATTCGATTCCATGGACAAAAATTTCGTGCAAGTTATGAAAAAACAGGTGGAGCAAGGGGACCAATTTTAAAACGCAAAATAAGCTCTTTCTCCTTTGACTTGTGTCAGCCGTATGCAGTGTAAATTCTTCTTCTTAAAGAAATAAGGGATACATAGAAAACCCCGGGAATTTTGTAAACAAATTTTCTAAAACGAATTACATGATGCAGACCTTTCGAAAGATCTTCTGGCCATTTGCCTGAATGAGTAAAAAATAGATACCCCTGTTTAAAGGTGTTTGGATTTCAGTCTTTTTTAAGAATTCGAGGGCGGTTTCTTTTTCGCGCATAATCGTGGTTCCAGTCAAATCCAGCCATTCATAGGAGCAAGTCCTGAACGATGAAGTTGGAATCAACAAATAGGAATTCGTTCCCATTTGAATCAATGAAGGCGTGAAAATATTGGAATTATCAAGAGTGCTTGGTGTGCGACGTGCATTTCTTTCATCCAATTCCCTTTTTATCGTGTCAGGGGGAAACTTTTTAAAAGCGGAGAAGAGACCGCAAACGGTGTCCTGATATGGGCAGTGCTCATTTTCGATGGTCCAAAGAAAACAATAGCTTCCATAAGTGGAGACGTGTACCCTGGAATCAGCTTCATTCACTGAATCAAATTCGGCCACACCCGGCCCTGAAAGGAAACTCCAATGGCCTTTTCGCAAAGCAGATGCTTTCATTCTATAACTTAATCCTCTTTTTGAAAAGTCAGGTCCACCGGAGCCATTGCCAAGATATATGGGATAGCTTTTTGTGCAAATATGGGTTTCTGTGCCCAGAGTCGTGGTAACTTGAATATCAAGCCCGTAATTGCGGACTTGTTGTGGCTTTTGCAGGAATATTCTTTCATCTGTACTCAACGGATTTTTTAGAGAATCTTCCAGATCATACCAAATATATTCAAAGCGATAACTTTCACCTACATCACAGGCATCCGCAATAAAAATATTAGCTGAAATTTCAACACCCGTTTCATTGCATTGCATTTTAAAATCCGAACTCAAATTCACATTGACTGCAGTTAGGTATATAGAACTATCACAATGGAATGTAGCCGAAGATTTTGGAAGGGGAACCTCGACATGGTTTTGACAGGGTTTCCATTTTACACCCCTAAGATCGACATAAGGCGTATTGTCACAACTAATGTAATAGACTTCAACAGGTTCGGGAGGGTCCAACACTGTAAATGAAATCAGAGAGTCATAAGTACAGCAGGCTGCGTCTGTAAACTGCTCGCGGTAAGTCCCACTTTGAAAGATTCTTTGAGAATGCCATTTGTATCCTCCCGGATTTGCCTGTTCCCAGCAAATCGCCCTCTGCTGACCCAATTTATCAGGAATTGGCCGCACTTTAACAATGGCACAAGTAGGTCCAACCTGCGAGCAGATGGAGCCGCTCAAGGGATTCCCTGTATAGGCTGTGACGCATAACATAAAATCACCTTCATCCGGAAAGTCTAATCGTATTTCATTGGAGTTGCTGCCCACAACATTGCCGTCAAGTCTCCATTCGTAGTATGGAAGACAATTGCCTGGTTGCGGATTAACAAAAAACTGTGCATTGCATGCCCCTCTGCAGATGGGTTCAATAACCTTGCTGGCCCTATTATTGATAAATCCTATCGGGTTTAATAATGGAGGATCTCCACCTGAAGTATGTATTGTAAAGTCGCACAGATCACCGCTGCATCCGTCGATCCACAGATAGTAGATCTTGCAATTTAAAAGATTTGCATTTATCGTCTGCACGGATGCCGGTGGCGCACAGGGAATTGACCGGCAGACAATTTCTTCTTCGCAGTTACAATCCCCCCAAATGCCAAATTGGAGACCCTGAAGAAGGGAGCAGGATCCAATGGAAAGGCTGATACTTACATTGCCACCCTGTGTGGTAAATGCCCACCAGCTGGTATTGTTTCCCATGCCACCTTGAGAACACAATGGGTTGCATGAACTCGACATCCCACTTGAATTCGTACATGTATACCCATTTAATTCTTCCAGGGAACAAAGTACATTTGCACTTTCACAATTTTCGGAGTAGGGAGGATTGCATTGTGCCTGAATGCCTGAAGGAATGCTCATGCTGACCGAAACGATAAAAATCAATTTTATGAAATTATATGAAGTACGAAGAGTTAAGTGAATGGAAGATAAATGAGATGGGTGGTCTTTCCTTTTTTTGAAAATTTGAATAAAACGAGAAGTGCTTTTTGAAAATTTGCTAATGGTATTGCTATGCGAACTCTTTACGCAATTTGCCTGATAATTGTATTCTCCATGAAACATCATAATCGGCTGTTTTATTGAAGACGTCAGTATTCTTCAATTCGCTGCCTGCATAAGGGTGCCCGGACCATCTCAGATATAAGAATCAGGTTTGGACTCTATGGATCAGTTGGGACTAATTGGCGTCACAACATAGGAGGGGTGTATATGTTCGTAAAGTCCATTCCAAATCGGTAAGGCGGCTGGAGAATTGGGATCCATGTTGGAGCGTGAAATAATATCCGTATTCCTGATTTTAAATAAAGGAAAACGCGACACGAAAAATAGAATTGGTTCATACCACGCATGTGCGAAATTAATTTTGGGGAGTTGCTTTTATATATGGATCAATTTAAGATCCAAATGATTAGATTTTTGTCAATTTTTCAAGCTCGCTAAATGATTCCATCCTGACTAAAAATGCTTGTCCGATCTAAGTAAAATGGCCAATCGGTTACAATTAGATATTATATTTGCGATACATTCAGGGCAAATCAAATAATATTTTCAACACCTATTTGGGCGATTAAAATGCATCTTCAGTTGTATATTCTGGTGGTATTTGGTCAGCTAAAATCGTGTGAAAAATTTTTATTGGATTGCTGTACGAAATAAATTTAAATTCATTTTTTGAGATTTTATTCCTGATGTGAAATTTGTGAAACTGAAGTAATTTTCCTGAACTTGTTATCGTTGAAGCAGGGAATTGACTTGCCGGGATAATTAAAAAAAGAATTGTTACAATTTAATAAAATGCAGGCATGGAGAAGATCTATCGTATTCTGAATTCCCTTTTTTCGACAACGGCTGCCGGAGCGTATTTGCTTTTGTTTGCGATTGCTATCGGAGCAGCTACTTTTATTGAAAACGATTTTGGAACCAGTGCTGCGCAGAAATTAGTTTTTCGCTCCCTGTGGTTTGAAGTATTGCTTCTGCTTTTCGGGCTTTGCATCTTATGGAATGTCATTAAATTCAGGATGATCCAGCAAAAAAAATGGGCGGTGGCGTCATTTCACATTTCGATTATTCTCATTCTGGCAGGTGCTGGTGTTACCCGATATTTTGGTTATGAAGGGATGATGCATATTCGCGAAGGAAGTTCGTCCAACAGCTTCCTTTCCTCTGAAAGTTTTGTACAGATGAAGGCTTTCATTAATGGGAAGACATACACGGTTCAGGAACCTGCGTTGTTTGCTTCTTTGGGTAAGAACTCGTTTAAAAAGTCTTATCTGATTGGAGGGAACCAGGTAGACCTAAGTCTTCAGGAGTTTATTCCGAATCCCATAGAAACTATGGAAGAGGATCCTGCGGGTATTCCATGTCTTAAAGTGGTAGTAGGTGGTGCTATGGGTAGGGAAGAATATATTATTAAAAAAGACAGCCAGAGAGAAATAGGGGATTTCAGCATTCGCTTTGGAAATGCACCTGAAGCGACTCCAGCGGATATTGATATACAGTTTCTTGAAGGTAAATTGAGCTTCCGGTCAAAACTACCTTTAACGCAAATGGTCATGGCAACTCAGCAGAGGGATACGCTCCTTGCGGATAATGTATACCCCTTGTTAATGCGTTCCTTGTATAGTTCGTCAAATTTCAATTTTGTTATTTCCGAATTTAATGAACATGCAAAATCAAGTATGGGTTCTTCAGGATTGAAAATGAGCAGTTCAAGCAATGCGGGTCTCCGAATGAAATTGAAAGTGAATGATGAGGAGCGGGAGTTTTTTATTGCAGGTGGTCAGGGCAGTACAGGAACTCCTTATCGCATGCAGTTTCGTTCCGGGAATTATTTTGAAATGAGTTATGGTTCACGTGAAATTGTCCTCCCTTTTCAAATTGCCTTGCAAAAATTTATTATGGAAAGGTATCCGGGAACGGATAGCCCCGCATCGTTTGAAAGTAAAGTAACTCTTATCGATAAAACGAATGGTGTGGAAAGAGCGGAGCGCATTTATATGAATCACATTCTCAATTACAAGGGTTACCGTTTTTTTCAATCCTCATTTGATAAGGATGAGTTAGGCACTTACCTGAGTGTAAATTATGATGCACCCGGGACACTCATAAGTTATCTTGGTTATATCATTCTTACACTCGGATTGATTCTTAGTTTATTTAGCAGAAACGGGCGTTTTTATTTTCTGCGGAAGCGCATCGAATCATTGAGGGCAATGCATATGCAAGCTGTCATTTGGATTTTTCTGCTTGGTTCTGCGTTTACTCTGAAAGCCTCTGCAGCTCAAGGCACCGAGCAACTTCCACACGTCCAGGAGCAACACGCTAAAGCTTTCAGCCAACTGGTGGTTCAGGATGTGAACGGCCGTATGAAACCTGTGCATACACTGACAAGAGAAGTATTCAGAAAAATATCAAGGAAGGAGCATTATGCGGATTTGAATGCGGATGAACTGTTTTTAAGTATGACCGCTTTTCCTGAAGTTTGGAATAAAATTCCCCTAATCAAATTAGGGAAGCATGAAAAACTTGAAAAGATGTTCAATGCTTCTAACAGCTACGTGAGTTATTTTGACTTATTTGATGAGCAGGGGGAATACAGACTTAAAGATGATGCACGAATTGCAAATAATAAAAAGCCTGTCGATCGGGATCAGTACGATAAGGAAGTTTTGAAGCTTGATGAACGCATCAATATTGTGAATATGATTTTCACTGGGAGTTTTCTTCGCTTATTTCCCGTCAAGGATCATCCAAGTAATCTGTGGGAGTCTCCTTCTTTTACACATACACACAATCAAGTGCTGGATGAGTCCAGTTTTCCGGATCGCTTTCACGAAGAATACGTCAACCAAATTCGAAATGCAGTCCAAACAGGAAACTGGAGCTTGTGTGACACTTTGATCTTTGAATTAAATCAATTTCAGAAAAATGCAGGTTCCCAGGTCTATCCTTCAGAATCCAAATTGAAAGCAGAAATACTACTAAATGAAATGGATGTTTTTGGTCGACTCGGTAAAGCCTATGGAATGCTATCATTATTCTTTTTGGCCTTGCTGTTTACAAATGTTTTTAAGCCTTCATTAAATCTGAAGAAAGCTTCCATGTTTTTGTTGATTTTAGTCGTATGCTGTTTCTTATTTCAAACGATGGGATTAGGGCTTCGCTGGTATGTCTCCGGACGCGCACCCTGGAGCAATGGCTATGAATCTATGATATATATATCCTGGACAACTGTTCTGGCAGGTCTGTTGTTTTCCAGAACTTCTCCGGGAGGTATGGCCGCAACGAGTATGCTGTCTTCTATCGTTTTAATGGTAGCAGGTCTGAGTTGGCTGGATCCTGAAATTACGCCCTTGGTTCCGGTCTTAAAATCATACTGGCTTACCATACATGTATCTCTTGAGGCGGGAAGTTATGGCTTCCTTGTACTAGGTGCACTTATCGGAGCTTTAAACCTTTTGCTGATGATCTTTATTACGGATCGAAATCATGTACGGATTAAAAGAATTGTCGAAGAGCTGGGCTATACAAGTGAAATTACGGTAATGGGCGGATTGTGCATGCTGAGTATTGGAACCTATCTAGGTGGTGTGTGGGCAAACGAATCATGGGGCAGGTATTGGGGATGGGATGCAAAAGAAACCTGGGCCTTGGTTTCCATCCTGGTGTACTCTTTTATTTTGCATATGCGATTAATTCCTGGACTGCAGGGAAGATACGCTTATAATGTCGCAACACTTTTTGGATTTGCTACCGTGATGATGACCTATTTCGGCGTGAATTATTATCTCTCCGGATTACATTCCTATGCGGCGGGGGATCCTGTGCCCATACCAACGTTTGTCTATTACATTGTTGCCGGACTATTACTTATTTCTCTTTTGGCCTATTGGAGAACGCGCAAGTTTGAAATATAATTCTCAAGTTGTAATCCAGGAGATTTGCCTGGAATTGGCAGGTACTATTTCAGTTTGGCTTCTTCCATGATGACCTTGTATTGGTATCCCGCTCCAAAGTCCTTGTCAATGGAAATTTTCCCTTCGAAAACACCTACTTTGCCCAATTCAAGGGCATCCTGGGTTGTAATTGTAAGATCGGATTTTTTACTGCTTTCATCCGTAATGTGGATCCAGTTTCTGCCCATTATTTGAAAATTCACTTTCGTACAACGACCTGTTACGGTGATCACCTTTCCATCAAATTTTTGAGGGTGTTCAAGAAGTTCAGATATTGCTACGGATCCTTTCACGGGTTTAATGGGTTCGGTTGGTCCGGTGCTTTCCTTGCCCTGAAGTTTATTAAACAACTCAGAACCGGATTCTGAAGGACCAGCTCCTTTGCGGCTGATGTTGGAAACCAAAATAACTTCGTCAAAAACTTTGTTCAACTCTGTGCTTTGGAAAGCGCGCATTTTAAGTCCGCCCGTATAAACCAATTGATCTCCAGCTGAAACATCCGCTTTGTTAATTGCAATCCAATAGGATGTCTCTGCTTCTTTTACTTTTAAGTAGGTATATTTTGAGGTTTGCTGGATTTCTTCGACAACTACATAATGGTTTTCTCCGGTTGGGTTGCTTTGAGTTGCCTCATGAACGGGAGCTTCCTGAACTGCTTCTACGACTTTAGGCTTTGAATCGCAGGATCCAAGCAACATGATACTCAAAAGCGAGTAAAGGCTGTTTCTGATAGATTGTGAAATTTTAAATTCGATGGAGTTAAACATAAGACCTTATCGTATAATTATTGTAATACTATATTCGAAGCATAATGCGGCCATTCAACCTTAAATAGGAATGTTCCGGTTCAGAGGTATATTCTGAGTAAACGCCCATTGTCAGCATTTTGTTTACGCGAAGATTTACACTCAGACCACTCAGATGCTGTGTAGAAGTGTATTCAAAATTTAAATAGGTATAATTTACCCTGCGGTAATACAAATCAAAGTATAATTTTCCATTAAAAATGTCTTTTGAGAATTGTATTCCTTCCACTCTGGATTTTAAATAATCGGTAGTCAGGTAATTCCCGCTTAGGGTCAGTGAACCAAGCAAGAGCGGAATCCGGTAATGCGACAAGTAAATATTATAATTCTTAGAAGTGTTGCCTCCACTGTTCTGAAAGCGGAGATTGGTCCCGGCAGAAATGGACACAAAACGAATAGGCTGATAATTGATTTGAAATCGCAGACCTTTTCTGGTTTCTTCATCAAGTAAACGGTCAATGTCATTTTTATATGTTTCGTAATATATCACATTTGTACGTGCGTCATAGGACCCCGAAACACTTAAATTTTTCAGTAGGCGATATCTGAGATTTAAATAAAGGTTGGTTAAATTGAAATTCGATTTTACGGTGTCGTGAATTTTCGCATACATATCAATTTCAGAGGATCCAAACAAACTTAGCTTACGGAATAAATTACTCGAGTGCTGGATATACAAGAATCTTCGATCTGTCTGACCATGATTTTGCTGCTCTACAACCGCAACAGTATGTGAGATCGAATGATCCTGGTGATATGAAAGTTCATGATGCACATAAATTCCGGCCTGCAGGAGATTGAGGTTGTAGCCATAATCTGAAATATTTGGCCGTGAACCGACAGCGCATCCTATGCTGAAAGCATGAAGTTTCTTTTCAAATTGAATGCCGTCAATGGCACCCATGTTGGATAGGTTTGCGTTGATCTTCCTACCCAGACTCAGTATGTTGTTTTTATTAAATTCGTATGTCGCAGCAAGACTATACACCTTTAATGCTGTACCCAGATCATGTGTGACCTGTTCCCATTCATCAGTCCTGTAACGCATGGAAACATAGGAATCAAGGTATAGCTTGCCGCCTGCAAGCTTATTTCCCTGCAGGGACAGAGTGTATTGGAATCGGGTGCTGTTTGATGAGCTGATATCGCCAAGGTAGGAGTATGAAGCTGCGGAAAGTCTTCCTTTCCAGAGATTGGAAGTCTGGATTTTTTTGTCAGGTTCAGAGTGTTTTGGAGCTGTTTCAGTGAGTGCCACGCCTTCACTTTTTTCCTGATTTTCAAGCTGGTTTTTCGGTTTTGGCTCAGGTTTTTCGGCAGGCTGGAATTTGAAAAAAATCTGGTCACCAAGCTTAAAGGTGTCTGAACTTAATTTCAGTCCGACGCAGGAGCTCGATGATTTGTTTGTCACCACAATGGCGGGAAAAATATCCGCTTCTTTTCGCACATACAAGGTATCACCGACTTTTATGGATTTTGTTTGCGGAAAGCGGATGTAAATATTTTTTGAAGAGGTAAAACTTACAGCACCTGCATTGAGTGTATCCAATGTTTGTGAATAGACGCTTGATTGAAATAGAAATGCAAGGACTGCAGGGATGATTCTGATTAGATTTTTTTGGCAAAAGGCCTTTTCCATAAGAGGGAATTATTTCTTACCCTTTGGATGGCAAGAATAACATGCATTGCTATTATAAGAATACCCACTTACGCCGTTATGATCATTGTCAACTTCATTTTTATTATTATGCTCATGGCAAAGAATACAGCTGAATATCGCGTAATTATTTGAATTGGTGTGGCAATCCGCACAAAGATTCCATTCATTCTTGTGCTTGCCGCTGTAGATTGGAAAATACATGGCATCGTGATTGAACGTGGAGGGCACCCATGCATTTACCGTATGACAAGACTCACAGTTGGTAGGAAACTGGGCTGCCTGGTGGTCCGGATTTGTCGTTGAATTGTAATCATTCAGATGACATCCCACGCATGTATTTGGCGTATTGTTGTAATTACCATTATGGCACAACGCGCATTGGTTTGCTATGACAAGGTGGGCTCCTAATAAGGGATAATAATTATTATGGGTAGGCATTGTCGCAGGTTCCCAATTCGGACTGGTGGTATGGCATAAGCTGCAATTGGTCGAAAAGCCCAGGCTGACGTGATTGGGATTGGTAGCCTGATTGTAATCCGTCGCATGGCAACCAAAGCAGGTATTTGGAGTGTTTCCGTAATTTCCTTTATGGCATGAAAAACATTCGTCTTTTATGAGATCATGGGCGCCGGTCAAAGGATAATAATTGTTGTGGTTGAAGAAGGAAGGAATCCAGGCAGTTTCTGTGTGACAGTCCGCACAGGCCTTTGGAAATTTTTGCGCTTCATGAGGTGGATCATTTGTCTGGTTGTAATCAGCAAGGTGGCAGCCCACACAAGTATTAGGGGTATTATTGTAGTTCCCGTTGTGGCATAAATTGCATTCATTTGCAATCTGCATATGGGCTCCGTGCAATGGGTAGTAATTGTCATGGTCAGGGAATAATGCGGGCTTCCAATCCGGATTTGTAGTATGGCACATTGCACAATCGTGAGACAGGCCCAAATTCTTATGATTGGGATTGGTGGCTCCGTTGTAATCCTTTAAGTGGCAGCCTTCACATGTTTTTGGAGTGTTGTTATAATCGCCTTTATGACAAATTCCGCAATCCATCGCAATCGACTGATGTGCGCCTGTAAGGGGATAATAGCTGTCATGCGTAGGCATGGATGCGGGTTTCCAATCCGGATTTGTTGTGTGGCAAAGTTTACAGTCCTGGGGAAAATTGAGGACGCTGTGGTTTGGATTCTTGCTATTCAAATAGTCCTTTAGATGGCATCCTTCGCAAGTGTTCGGCGTATTGTTGTAATCGCCTTTATGGCATAATGCGCAATCCGTCGCAATGGATTGGTGCGCACCGGTTAATGGATAAAACTGATCATGAACGGGAAAGGCTGCAGGTTCCCACATCGGTTTTGTGGTGTGGCAAAGCGCACAATCCTGTGAAAGTCCTAAAGCCGGGTGATTTGGATTTTTAGATTGGTTATAATGCTCCAGGTGGCATCCGACGCAGGTTGTAGGCGTGTTGTTGTAATCTCCTTTATGACAGGCTATGCAGTCATTTGCAATTTCCAGATGTTTTCCGGTCAATGGGTAATAACTGTCATGCTCGGCAAACAGGGCAGGTTTCCAATCCGGAGAAGTGGTATGGCAGGTAGCGCATTGCAAGGGGAATGAAAGTTTTTCGTGGTCCGGATTTGCACTGTTTTGATAATCTGTAAGATGGCATGATTCGCAATCTGTCGGTGTTCCTTTAAAACCTTTTATATGGCATAGTTTACAGTCGACTTGCACGTGTGCTCCAGTCAATGGGAATGCGGTGGCATTGTGGTCAAACTTATCGTCGCCGCTTCCGGTGGGATGGCAGCCTAAACAGGCCTGATCATTGTAGAAATAGGCGTTGACGCCGATATGCTTGTCATCCGTTTCCGGGTTGATGTGGCAAACCGTGCAACTGAATTCTTTGTAATTGGTAGGATTGAGGTGACATTGTTTGCACTCTGTCCATTCGTTTTTATGTTTTCCCGAGTAAATAGGGAAGTATTGGCCATCATGGTCAAAAGTTGAAGGCACCCATGCATTTTCTGAGTGGCAGCTTGCGCAATCTGTTGAAAATTGGAGCGCCTGATGATCCGGGTTTTTGGTTTGCTTGTAATCCATGTCATGACAGGCTGAACAAGTGTTAGGAGTTTGATTGTAATCTCCCTTATGACATAAGGCGCAATTGGTGGCAATCTGTTTGTGTGCGCCTTGAAGTGGATAAAACTGATCATGGATTGCAAATGTAGCCGGAGCCCAACCAGGGTTGGTTGTATGACATTGAGCGCAGTCCAAATTCAAGCCTAGTTTTGTGTGATTTGGATTTACACTTTGATTAAAATCAGGCGTGTGGCAATCGGAACACACCGTTGAAGTTCCCTTAAAACCGGTCGCATGACATTTGATGCAGTCGGTCTGGGAATGTGCGCCCGTAAGCGGAAAACCTGTGGTGTTGTGATCAAATTTAAAATCAGCCCGTCCATCCGGATGGCAAGCAAAGCATGCCTGATCGTTGAAGAAGTAACCCCGTACATTCTTATGATCATCATCCGTTTCGGTCTTCATATGACAAACAATACAGCTCCATTCGCGGATATTGTTCGGGTTGGTGTGGCAGTTCCTGCATTCCGTCCATTTGTCTTTATGTTTGCCGGAGTAGATCGGGAAGTATTGTCCATCATGATCAAAGGATGAGGGTACCCAGGCGGATTCGTTATGGCATTGCGTACATTCCTTAGAAAACTGTAGTGTACCATGCGGCGGGTCAATGGTCTTGTTGTAATCTTCAAGGTGACATCCCGAACAAGTGTTAGCTGTGTTTGTGTAATCTCCTTTGTGGCAGGTTGCGCAGTCCTTTGCGATCAATTTGTGGGCCCCATTCAGAGGGTAATATTGATCGTGGACATCAAACTTAGCGGGCGCCCAGCCCGGATCGGTAGTGTGGCACTGCCTGCAATCCATGGATAGACCCAATTTAGGATGTTCCGGATTTTTGGATTGGTTGTAATCTGAAATATGGCAGATTGAACATTCCGTTGGAGTCCCTTTAAAACCAGTCGCATGACATTTGATGCAGTCGGTTTGAAGATGTGCACCCGTCAAAATGAAACCGGTAGTATTGTGGTCAAATTTAAAACTTGCATCACCTGTGGGATGGCAGGCAAAGCATGCTTTATCATTGTAAAAATATCCGCTCACATTGCGATGATCATCATCAGTGGCCGGGTTCTTATGGCATACTGTGCAACTGTATTCTCTGATATTGGATGGATTGGTATGACAATCCCTGCATTCCGTCCATTCGCCTTTGTGTTTCCCGGAATAGATCGGAAAATATTGTCCGTCGTGATCAAAACTAGAAGGTATCCAGCTGGTTTGGGAGTGACATTGCGTGCATTCTGTTGAAAACTGAAGAGGTTTATGCGGTGGATTTTGGGTTTGATCGTAATCATTCTGGTGGCAGCCTGAACAGGTGTTAGGAGTAGTGTTATAATCTCCGTTATGGCATTTGGCACAATCATTTCGAAAGGCATTATGTGCACCTTCAATGGCATAATACTGGTCGTGGAGATCAAACTTTGCAGGATTCCATCCCGGTAAAGTGGTATGACAGCCTGCACAATCCGTAGAAAGATTTAATTTTTTATGAGAGGGATTTCGTGAAGCCTGAAAATCACTGAGATGGCATGCTACACATTCAGTGGGCGTGCCTTTAAATCCTGCTGCATGACATTTAATACATTCCGTCTGGGCATGCGCATTGGTGAGTATAAATCCTGTCGTATTGTGATCAAATTTGTCACCCTTGTTGCCTGTTGGATGACAGGCAAAACAGGCGGCGTCATTATAAAAATAGCCGGGAACGGCTTTGTGATCTTCTCCGGTCTCTATTTCTTTATGGCAGACCACACAACTGAATTCCGAATAGTTGGAAGGATTCAAATGGCAGTCATTGCATTTCATCCATTCGTTCTTATGGCCTCCGCTGTAGATAGGAAAATACTGCCCATCGTGATCTTTGAATTCGGCGGGTTTCCAGTCCGGCAACAGGGTGTGGCAATCCGTACATTTTTTAGATAAATCAGCAGCCCTGTGATTGGGATTCAGGCTGGATTCATAGTCCGACTGGTGGCAGGAATAACAATCTGAACTGGTACTGTTATAGTCTGGATTTTTGTGGCATTGCGCACATTGCGAAACATCGTGTACTCCGGTCAGGGGGAACTTTTCATGCCTGAAGTTTGGTGAATTCCACTCATCTGAAGCGGGGTCATGGCAGCTGGCACAATCTTTAGAGAGATTGGATTTATTGTGATCCGGAGTCGTTGTTTTATTAAAATCAGTAATGTGGCAATTTATACAATCGTTTCCGATTCTTTCAAATCTCAATTGGGTCTCCGAAACGTGACATGATTTGCAATCCGCCGTAGCATGTTGGCCTAACAAAGGAAATCCATTTTGCCGGTGCAGGTCTGCAACTTCATCTACGATCCAGGACGTGCTTGTGTGGCAGCGTTTGCAATCTATGCCGACAGAATTCTGATGCGGATCCAAATGACAATCCACACAATTGCCAGACGCTGAATTGAAAGTTAGTACTTTATGGCAGGCCTTGCAATCGAGATCCTTATGTCTTCCAGTTAGGGGAAAAGAAGTTTCGTCATGCTTAAAGCTGCTGCTTTGGAGATCCATTTTCCAGCTTGAGGGAGAATGGCATGCAGCGCAATTGATCTTAAGCTGGTCACCATGGGGATTTTGTCCGAAAGCGCCCCAGATTCCGATAAAATAGATGATCAATGATGACAGTCGGCGCATTGGTAATTTTTTAATTTGTAAACAATGGGCCGATCGGGATATCCCTGATCTCTTTTATGGCAGGCCTGACATTCCAGATTGCGGTGCTTGCCATCCAACTTAAAAGCCGTTTGGTCATGATCAAATAATACAGGCCGCCAGGAATTATTATCATGGCAGTTCTTGCAATGGGTTTTGCCCTCGACTACAAACTGGTCACCATGTATGTTGAGGTGACAATCAGTACAATCGCTGTTTTTATACCTGAACTTGCTATACTTTGAACCTTTCTCTCCATCTTTCAATTTATGACAGTCCATACAGGCCACAAGTTTGTGTTGTCCTTCAAGTGCGTATCCTGTTAGTGTGTGGTTAAAATGGATGTCTTTCCATTCTGATGTTGAATGGCAGCTTTTACAATTTGCATCCTTCGTGTATTTACCATCGATGTAGGATTCATGAGGATCTTTGTGGCAATTTTCACAGTTCTTCCCAAGGTTTTTGAATTTCCATTTTAAATTTGAAAAATGACAGGATGAACAAGGGGTAGCCAGATGGGACCCATCTAAAGGAAAGGAGCTTAAGGCGTGTTGCTCAATGGAATATTCAGACGATTGAAATCCATAAACTGAATGACAGTTATTACAATCTGGGTTTAGATTGTTTTTTATGAATTGGCCTTCGTGATAATCTACATGACAATCTGTACAATTTTGGTGGGGCAGAGGGTCTGTGAACTTTGAGGTATGACATTTTTTGCAATCTACAGATTGGTGTTTCCCTTCCAGTTTAAAAGCAGTCAGGTTATGGTCAAATTTTTGAGATTGTTGCAGTGATTGAAAGCCATTTTCATTGTGGCACTCTGAGCAGTTTGTTCCAAACTTGGATTGATGCGGATCCTTGTGACATTGAATGCAATCCGTAGTCTTTACGCTGACTTTATCCTGAAAAAGGGCTTCAGGCTTGGCACTGAGTGAATGGCAACTGTTGCATTGGAGGCCTTTATGTTTTCCTTTTAAAGGGAATGCGGTGGTATTATGATTAAAGGTTTTTCCCCCACTAAAAGTTTGAAATGAATTTTCCGTGTGGCAATCACTGCAACGAATGCCAAGATTCTTTTTGTGCGGATCCGTATGGCAGTTGGTGCAGTTTTGAAAATTTATTCCTTTGAATTTTTGAAAGGGTTTTGCATCTGTTGTAACAATGGGATGGCAAGCTTTACATTCGGTTTGCTGGTGTTTTCCTTTAAGTGGAAAAGCGGAACGACTGTGGTTAAACAACGAAGCGGGAACAAATGATTGCGTGGTGTGACAGCTTGCACAATCTTTTGACAGGCTGTTTCGATGAATATCGCTATGGCAGCTTACACAAGCTGTCTCCAGTCCAAGATAAGTAAATTGTTTACTTCGAATTTTATCACTTGAGATAAAAGCGGGTTTGTGGCATTGCCTACAATCGACTTGAGCATGCTTACCTGTCAATGCGTATCCCGTTTTGGCATGGTCAAATGACTTTTCGTCGAATTTGATGATTTTAAATTCCGTGCCATGATGATCATTGTGGCAGGATGCACATGTTTTTGATCTAACCTCCTGATGGGCATGATATCCTTTGTTTATCCGTATTCTTTCCTGTAGCTCGATATGGCAATCCAAGCATTTTGAATTCTCCACTTTTTCTCCCAGGGTGTGACATTTCGTACAATTGAGATTCCCCTCAAGCTGCGAGTGCACTTTAGCTAACTTTCCCGGAGAAAGTTGTGAAAACGTTTGAAGAGGCAATCCAAAGAGAAAGGACATGAAAAAGATATATTTTAAAAACCGGAGAAACACAAATATTAATAAAACTTAATATACATATAAATCTTACCGAAAGTGGATTGGAAAATTGAAAAGGGTAACACCTGCAAAAGGTGATTTTGTGTTCAGAACAAATTTAGGATAAAAACCCGAAATACAGAAGAATTATTTGAAGAAATACACTCATATGGCTATTGGGCGGATGGTTGTACATCCGTCTGTCCTTGTTTTACTTGTGTTTCATCATCGTATATCCAAACCTTTTACTTATCTGAATGCCTGCCTTTTCAAGGAATTGCGTTGGCAATTCGCCACCAGCGAAAATGAAAACCAAATCATTGGGTATTTTTTTCGTATTCTGAGAGGACTCTGATCGGAGATGTACAGAGTCCATTTCAATCAATTGCACCTGAGAATTGAACAGGACTGTGAGCTTTTCTTTTTCCATCGCTTCTTTGATGCGCTCATTATTTTTTGGTTTCAGGCGGCTGAAAGTTTCACTCCGATAAGAGAGGGTGACCTTATTCCTTTCCATGAGCAGCAGAGCGGATTCAATTGCCGAGTCGCCACCGCCCACAATCAGGATGTCCTTTTCTGAAATGTGTTCGGGTTCCAGAAGGCGATAGGCTACTTTTTCAAGATCCTCCCCCGGGACATTCAGTTTTCTTGGAGTGCCTCTCCTTCCTATCGCCAGCAATACTTTTTGGGTGGAAATTTCCTCTTGTTTGTTTGTATGGACTATAAAATAATTTTGTTTCCATTCAATGGAATTGACTTTTGTTTGCTCATTGATCTGAATTTGATTTTGACTCAATACCTGTTTCCAGAGGTGGAGCAATTCAGATTTACTTGTATTCCTCAACTGTACCTTTCCATGCAGTGGTAAATCCATTGGGGAGGTCATCACCACCTTGGCTCTGGGGAACGTAAATACGGTTCCACCAAGGCTGTCTTGTTCGAGGGTTACAAAACGCAATTTTTGTTTTTTAGCTGCCAGGGAGGCGGAAATTCCTGCAGGCCCGGCTCCAATGATGACCAGATCAAGGCAGTTTGGTTGATCTTTGAAACCTGACTTCACCATATTTTCAACGGCAGTTTTTCCTTGTTCTACACTATTTTTAATTAAGCCCATACCACCAAGTTCTCCGGCGATATAAATACCTGGGATATTGGATTCATAATTTTGATTTACATGGGGTAAGTCAATTCCTCTGCGTTCCGTTCCGATCACCAGACTGATGGCCTCGACCGGGCATGCATGAAAGCAGGCTCCGTGACCTACACAGTTAGATGCATTGACTAGCGTAGCCCGCCCATTCACAAGACCGATGATGTCTTTCTCTGGGCACGCTGCGATACAAGCGCCACTTTTGATACAAGTTTTTGTATCAATGACCGGGTGGAGCGATAAGGGTTCGAAGAGTCCTTCTTCTTTTGCTTTTTCTATTTTTACTTCATAGTGCCGTGAAATTTTCTTTTGTTTTCTAATGTATAGCGCTATGACAAGTACGCATAAAAAAAGAGCAAGTCCATAAATGATGAACTCTTCAAATAAAATACTGCTTATCAAAAGATCCATTTATAACCAAGACTTAAAGTGACGATGACGTGAATAATCATGATGATCAGCATAATGATCGCAAAGGGTAGGTGAATGACGTGCCAATACCTGAAAATAGTCTGCATCGTTGTCAGCCTGTTGATTCTTCCATTGATTTTGATTTCCTGCTTCATGATGCGGATGATGCTCTTTTGAGCGGAAGGATCTATATCAGTAGGTGCAAGTAATTTTTGAACGTCATGTGTTGCGCTGCGGATGGTAAAATATTCAAGTATCCATTGTCTCAGAAAACTTTGCTTTTTGTTCAGACTGTGATCTGTAATTTGAAGCAGTGCCTGTACCATCTGGCCGCTGACTTCATATCGCTCCGATAAAATAGCGTGCAGATTTATTTTTGAGTTTTGAACTTCTGCAAGACTCAATTCCCTTCCTTCAATGCTTCGTGGAATTTGAATATAAATGAACCTGCCAATCACACCACTGGCAACGACCAATACCATGCTCCAAAAACTCAATGAAACGATGCCTCCAAATTTAAAGGCAGTGTGAAACAAGATCAACATAGGGCCCAAAACACAGAGGAAAATGTGGAATTCCAGCCAGTATTTTAGTCTGCCGAATGCAGCGAGAGACTGGTACTTTTTTCGGGCAATATAAGAGAATACACCGATCAGGATCAGCAACGAACCCACAATTCCATAACCATGGCCAAATGGTCCGCTGGGCTTTAACTGAGAATGGTCTTCGTGAAAAAACCGATCCACAACAGGTGTTTGGTAATAGCTAAATCCTTTCATGATCAGGAATGCCAATACGAGTAAATTGATGAGCACCAGCGTGCTGATATAAATGCGATGTGTGGTTTTATTCATAACCCAAATGTACTTTAAAACTGAAAGACACAATAAACGAAAGTCCCGGGTTGTTCTGACATTTGATATATAGATCTTTAGGAGGGAGCTCTGTCAGTTTGTGGACGTAATTTTATAATAGAGGGTTCTTTATCTTGGGAGACACTTCAGCTGAAGTCCCGGAAGTTCATCCGCGTGTATCTGAATCAGGAATTTGGATGGAATTCAGCTTTTACAAAAGTACCCAAAACTTTTCCACGGAGTTTTTTACCCAGAAAGGGACTATTCTTTGAAAGAGAGTGATTTTCTTCCGGACGAAAAGTCCATTCTGATCGGGTTTCAAACCAGCTTAAGTCGCACTGTTTTCCTATTTCAATGCGATTTGATTTCAAATTGAGAATTTCGGAAACGCGATGTGCACATTTTTCGACCCAAAGTTCAATACCCAGATCATCGAGAAGGTATTGGCAATACGCTCCAAATGCAGTTTGCAGATTGATGGATCCAAATGCGGCCGTCTGAAATTCCAAATCAATGTTTTCAGGATCCCAGGGCGTGTGATCACTGACGATGATATCTATTGCACCTTCTTTTAATCCGCGAATCAGCGCTTTGCGATCTGCACTTGTTCTGAGTGGTGGATTCAGTTTTAAGTGTACATCAAAATTTTCGACATCGCGGTCCTCAAAAATCAAATTAAAAAGGGACACGGATGCAAATAAATTTGATGTGTTTTTTCTGGCCTCCTTCAAAATGCTGACGGAACCTGCGCAGGAAACTTTATGAACCAGAAGTTTGGAACCGCAGTAATTTAATAATCCAATGTCGCGGTAAAGAGCTGTGGTCTCGGCAAGGGCCGGAATTCCTTTTAATCCCATTATCGTACTGGAAACGCCTTCATGGACTTGTCCAGTGGCTGCAATTCCTTTGTCAAGACTTTGATTGATGAGGACGCTGCCGGGAATGAGATTGATGTAATCCAAAGCGCGCATCATGAGGCTGCTGCTTTGTACCGGATTTTTACCATCTGAAAAAGCGATGGCGCCCGCCTCATGCATTTGCAACATCTCCGCCATTTCTTCATTCATACAGGATTTTGAAACGGCACCAATCGGATAGATGTGTACGGGAAGCTTCTTAGATTTTTCGCTGATATAAGTAATTTCTGATTTTGAGTGCAAACAGGGCTTTGTATTTGGAAACACGCACACGCCTGTGTAGCCGCCCGATTTTGCTGCCTTCGCCGCATTTTCAAGAGTTTCCCTGTGTTCATAACCGGGCTCTCCGCAAAGGGCTCCCACGTCGATCCATCCTCTTGACAAAAAAGATCCGGGATGCTCATATACTTTTGCTTTTCTGTTATTTGGAATGTCCGATTTGATGTCCTCGATGATTCCATCTTTGATCCATACGTCGCAAACTCTATTATGGAATTTACTTTCGCGATCTAAGATTTTGACTTTTTTAAAAATGTAATCCATGACTTAAGAGGGCTTCAGGTAACGAATCAAAATCGATTCACAAAAAATGAAAAAAGCAGAGGCGCATAAACACCACCACCACAAAGGTATTCCTTCCTTTTCTGATTTTACTTTACTGTAAAATTCCTGTTCGGATCCTGCTTCCAGTATTACTGCTTTGCCGCCAAACCTTTCACTCAGTTCGGAAGTCGTATAACAATCGGGATTGGATTCATTTCTGGAATCATTAAATGCGAGATATCCCCACAGCTGGTCCCTGTTTTTCAACTCATAAATTCCAGCTTTTCTCAGCTGGTCAAACAAATCGAGAATCAACTTGCTTCCCAGGAAATGCGCGGAAGGAACCAATTCTTCCGGCCCCTTTAGTGACATCGACTGGTCCTGGCTACCTGGAATTCCGGGAACCGGCATGCTGATTCTTAAATTTGGTCCAATGGTATAAGAGAGTGTTTGCCTGTTTTCTGTGTTTAAAGCTGCTTTAAAAAGCAGAGGGATAAAAAATTCTGCATTTTTGCTGAGTTCATTGTATTTGGAATCAAAAGGACTTGCTGAAAAATAAACATAGGATTTATTTACTTTGAAGCGGTTCAACTGCGCAGAGCCATCGCGATAGCTTAAAATTTGTTCCGCTGCAGCTCCGGGTAAAAATCTGTATTGTCCTTTCGTTGCAGGAAGTTTGGTGTTTCTTGTAATGTTTGAAAAAACATCGCTGAAAACATCAGCCTGCATGTTGATCAAACCTCCTTCTTTTTGATCGCTGGAAAATTCTGAAATTTGAGGAAGCCGGAGGATCTGATTCAGAGCATCGTAACTTCCACTTGGGATGTTCGGCCCTGGAAAAATTAAAACCTGTGTTCCTTCCTGCGTTGCCTTTTGCAATTCCTGCACGAGTCCCGTGCTAAGTGAGGTGAGATCACAGAGTACGATTAATTTCTGGTCTCCAAAGCTGCTGTAATCCAACTGGTGCACAGACTGACTTTGCACGGAAAAGTAGGGTATGGATTGAAAGGCCTGTTGCAAGACCAGGGGGGAAGCGCCATCGTACAGTATCAATATTTTTATATCCTGTTCCGTCATACAGCTGAGATAGTATTGATCGTCAAACTGGATGGGATAATCTTTGATTTTCAATGTAATTTGTTGCCATCCGGGATTCAGGATGTTGAGTGGAATCGTATCTGTTATTGACTTTCCTGCAGGAATCTCAAGCACGGGTCCGGGATATTCCTGTCCATTCAGATTAAGCGTGGTGCGTAATTCATTGATCAGGGAAACACCGTGATTTGTGAGTTGGAAGACAATTTGATTTTGTTGTCCCGGAAGCAGGATGGGACTTTCAAAAAAGGCCGTATCGATGCTGACATTGTTTTCGCGGATACTCTGAAGTGGAATCAGTTTTACAGTAAAAAGACTGTCCATGCTGCTTGTATCTGCATCGCACATACTCTTTTGAAAGTCCGACAAAATATATAGTTCTGCTTCCTGAATCGATGCATTTTGAAAAAACTGCTTTTGTTTTTTCAAAACCGTACTCAGGGTTTGAAAAGCAGGACCTGTTTTAATTTCATCTATAAACACAGCAGCGTCTTCTTTGGATACCAGTCGCCTGTGTTTTCCCTCAAAATCATTCGTAAGCACCATGAACTTGTCATTCTCCGAGTGGGCATTCAAGATATCTTTTGCCCTGGATTTGGCCCTTTGTATCAAATTACCCTCTTCTGAGGCAGCCTCCATGGACCAACTGTTGTCTATGTAGATACCTACCGTCCGTATTGCATTTTTATTGTTGATCTCTGATTTCAGGAAGGGTTGGGCAAATGCAAGGATGAGAAAGCTGAGAGCCAACAGCCTTGCCAGCAATACCAGAAGATTTCGCAATCTGTTGCGTACCGAGGTCTCTTCAACAAGTTCCTTGAGGAAATGAACATTTGTAAAGAGAACCTTTTGGTATCTGCGGAAGTAAAATAAATGTATGAGCAGGGGAATTCCCAAAAGAAAAAGGGCCCATAGCATTCCTGGAAATAAAAACTGCATGCGTTTGGAAGAGTTGTTGCAAAAATAACAAAAAAAAGACAGCTGGGTTTTGGGATGCGCTTTGAGGCTATTTCTCCTTTTGCTTTATTGTAGATACGCGATCAATGTGCTGTTGATTTTTATTAAAGGCAACAACGGTATAAACCGCAGGTGGATAGTGGTTAAAGTCAAATTCGAATCCGGTTTCTCCTTCTTCGGACCGCATTTCTTCAAATATCAAATTTCCATGATTGTCGTAAATACGTACCGAAAAACCTTTGTTGAGCTCATTCCACAGGGTGTATACATTTTGATCTCTGACATACAAACTGGACCAGTTGGATTTTATTTTACCGCCGCCCTGAGGACCTGTTTTGATACTTTTCAGTGATGGAAGGATCCTGTTTGTAAATTCAAGCGCTCCAATATCCACATGCGTATCTATCCGACGCGGATTTCCTTCAAAGTCCTTGTCAGGTAGGAGTTCATCAATACCTGCATTGATAGCCGGGCTGCTTCCCTTCAGGCGAAAATTGTACACATCAGGGCTATTGCCTACATTTTCAAAATCAGGGTTGGCAATTACATCATCCACTCCTTTCTCATGGTAACTGAAGTTGTAATATAAATTATTTTTAAACCAGATGTCCACTCCATTGCGATTCGTGCTTCCCTGGTGGGAGGAAGAGCAGTATATGATATTGTTGTACACCTTACAGCCTGTTGAACGTTCAAACGCGATCTCGGGATTCGTACAAAATTCCTGTTGGCCGTTTTTATAAAAGGTGTTGTTGATAATGTGAAAACCGAGTACTTCGTGCAACCACAATCCTCCTCCTCCATTGTTGTACAGAATATTGTTGTGTATCAAGGTGAGATTGTTCGGATGAGTTTGCATTCCGCGGTTGTAGTCAAATTTCATCAGCGTATTGCAGGCGGGATGTTCTTTTGAAGCACTTAAACTGTTGCGCTCCATCGTGTTCCCCTGGATGTATACATGATATATGCTGCGGTCATCTGATTCAACAATGTTATTGAACAACAATACGGCCAATGCATTTGACGCATAGGCATTGCCGTAAAATTTATTGTAACTGATTGTCAGATAATCAAAATATGTACACCGGACTGCAGGTCCATTGAGGTTTCGGAAAAAGCAATTGTATATTTTAATATGTGTACATGGATTGGAATATGAACCTTCAAGATTTATACCTGTCTGAAGATGGTCTTCGTCTGCAACTGCATTGGGATCTTGCGAAATGTAAAGGCCTTCCACACTGATGTAGTGTAATCCCGGAATGTGAATACCTGCTCCGTGCCGCACATGCAATACCGGTTTATGGCTGAGGTAGTTTTTATAAACGATCCATTGATTTTCGGTGCCGCTTTTATCAATCCACAAGACAGGGCCGGATTCAGAATAATAATCACCATTCATTATTTGAACAGTATCTCCAGGAACAACCATCGACTGCGCTTTCGCAAGAGTTCGAAGAGGAACGAACCAGTGATTGCCTTTGTTGCTGTCATTGCCTTTTGGCGAAACGTACAAGCTTCGGGAATTTAACAAAGAGGCGCACAACAAAAAAACACAAAAGGATGAAATTCTCATGGAGGAGCGTAATTGTGGACTGCAAAACTATAATGAAGATCCAATTTGTCCGGGAATTGTTGTACGCTTACTCAGGATTAACATTTTATATGCGAATAGCTTAGCTCATACAACAGTTGTATGTATGGATTTAAAATTTTTCGAACAAGGCATCCGGCTATCCGTTTTGGGAACTTGAACACAGGAGCTTGTAATTCAGTCAACCGCCCTAATCACAAGGAACTTAAAGTAAATAATCCCGCAATTTTCCCTAAAATCAGAACTCTATCAATTCCGGAGGTACATGGTGAAATGATGCAAGTAGATCCCGGTAATGAGCTGAAGAATTTAATACGTTTGGATCGCCTATTAGAATAAGCTGTTCTTTGGCACGGGTGAGCGCTACATTCAGCTTCCGATCCGAGCCATCTTCGTTGATGGAACTGATCTGGTTTAATTGATTCTCATCGGTGATAACAGTGGAAAGGACGATAATGTCACGGGCCCCACCCTGATACCTTTCTGCGGTGTCCACTGTAATCGGCACATGGTGTATAGGACTAGCCTGCAATAGATTTTGAATTTGTGCAATTTGCGCTCGAAATGGGGTGATAATTCCTAAGGCGGATTCACCCCAGGCTCTCTGGTTGCGCAATTGGAGGCTGTATAGCCTTTCAACCAGATGTACGATGAGTTTTGCTTCATTCAGGTTAGTCTTTTGAGTCCAACCCGTTTCAGTTTTTGGACACGGAATGAATATATTGCGATGGCTTGCCAGGAGATCTTCGATAGGGCTGATCCGCAGCGGAAAGTAGGAGTTGTAGGGCAGCTGCTGGCGGGGAAGCGCATGATCGGGAAGAATGTACAATTGGCCCTGGTAAAAAGCCCTGGCAGGATATTGCATTATTTCGTCATGCATTCTTCCTTGATAATGAAGCATTTCGTACGTAAATTGCCATCCATTTTTTTGACATTGCACAAAGAGTCTTTCAAAAAAGGACATGGAGAGACTTCGTATGCCCATGTCAATCAGCGACTGTGACTGGACCTTTGACTCCTGTGTAGTCTGTGCGCTGACTGCCGGAAGTTGCATATGGTCACCAATCAGAATAAATCGTTTGAAAAGACTCAAAAACCCAATTATCTGGCTCTCCAGGATTTGGCTCGCTTCATCAACGATGACCGTATCAAATTTCTTCAGGGCAAACAATTCCTTTTTACCCTGAATACTTGCCAGCGTCGCTGTAAAAATTTTGACACGCCCAAGCAGGGACTTTATTTCCTGTCTGCGCTTTAGGGGCTTCGTACGCTCTTCGAGAAGGTGCTTTCGAAATTTTTCATGCACGGCAAATCTCGAACCTATTCGAATGTAGTCGAAATCAGGGTCCGAAGTGAACATTTCCAGTACTTCGCAAATTTCATCCACTGCCCGGTTTGTGTAAGCAAGCAGTAGAATATGTTCGCCCGCATTTTTGATTAAAGCCTCAACGAGAAACCGGATAACCATGCTCGTTTTGCCGGAACCCGGAGGGCCCCAAACCAGAAAATACTCTTTGGCAGCAAGAATTTTCTGCAACACAGGGCGCAAATGCAGTGGTGTTTCCGGGTTGAATTCAACTGTAAGTTTTTCTGCTGTTACGGGCGGCCTGATGCCTAATAGCAGGTCCCTCCTGGATGGTTCTGATGCTGCCATATCGAACAAGGACTGGAACTGGTACTGGAAAGATCGATCCAGGTAATCGTGTTCCAGGCTCCAGCTGTGGTAAGCTGAAAGCAATTCTTGTGGAAACTGTCGGGTCCTGAGCCGGATCGTATAACGATTGGACTGAATATCGATGAGACTCCCCTTGAATATTTGTTCTTTAAGTACCGAAGGACTTGGATAGAGAACAAGGGTGTCTCCAATGCGGAAATTGGCAACCTGGCTTCCTGCATTTTTTGATTCCAGTTGCAACACGGGATAATCCCTTTCCGGATGTTCACAATCTGCAATTTGCAATCCGGAAAGAATCATAAATTGTTTTTCCTTTTCAAACTCATCAAGAAGCCACAGGGAGGCCAAACCTTCGGTAAACTGAATTTGTGATCGACCCAGTTTCGCTATGTATTGTTCTCGTGCCACAAAGCCCGTAAATTCCCTGAAGTAGTCTTTTTCATGAGGGGTTAATGCCCTGTAATGGCGCAGTAGTATTTCTGCATCGCGTTTTGTAAATGATTCAGCATGCGAAAAATGTTTTTGATCCAATACATCTAGAATGAATGTTTCTTCCGGCTTTCGGAATGCGAGGTGCAGCTGCAGTACAATCAGTGAATTGCGAAGATAGATGAGATCGTGCCGTAATTCGTTTAGAATGGGTGCCGGCCGAAGGCTTTGTTGCGCATAGGCTGAATAAAGAACCATCGCCTCGGTTGGTCGCTCTTGCCCAAATACGGATTGGATGAGCAGATAATACAATTCGATTTGTGCATGGTGTTCGTTGTTGATGCCAAAAGAATTTGGCCGGTAAAGTTTTCCGCTTTTTAATTCGATAATCAGCTGATGTTGATTATCTGGATTTTTGTAAAATAGATCAAGGCGGCCCTGGATCCCATAGGATACAGAGTAAAAGGAAGGCTCGAGCATGCATTGCTTAGGGTAAGCGATTTTCTGATCAAAATGCCGATGCACGAGTGCTTTTAAAGTTGAAAAATGGAGCCGGGCATCTTCAATAAATTTTTGAGCTTCCTGCTCGGTAAGTAAACTGAATGAAATGGGATTCTGCCGAAAAGCTTCGTAAGAAAGACTATTGAAGTCAAGTTCCGGATCAACGATGAGTTCATCCAGAAATTGATTGACTGCATTTCCAAGAAGCGTGTGGAGACCTGGCGACCTGTATATAAATTGGGAAATCAATTGCTTTTGCGGCAATGGATTTCTTTCGTTAAAGCATCCTGCGACGGAGGTGACGTCGATGAGATAATCCGGCAATAGAACTAATTCCGAAGCTTCCCAAAAAGATTCAGACTTATTCAACTGATGAGCAAACACATCAAAGGGAAGGCCCAGATATTTCGCACACTGAAGGATAAGCTTTTGGGTTCTTGCAGGAAGGTTTGTGACAGAGAGCAACTCCTGTCGTATTTGTCCATTCTGAAAAATGAAAACCCATTGGGATGGATCCTGCTCCTGCCGGAGGAGACTGATACGCGTGGAGGGATGAAACCCGTATTCGACCCCGGAAGAGGCGATTTCATCCGGTTTCCCTGGATGATAACTGGTAAAACGAGAGGGTATTTCCAGGCCTGTCGATACCGATATCAGAGTCGACCAACAAGAGATTCCTTCGTCCCACAATTCCTCGAGGCCTGCTGAAGTCTCAGGATCCGGGGCTTCTCTGAAAGAACGGATTCGCTGAAAAATGGAAATCGAAATTTTTTGTTTAGCCAGAAGAAACTTCAATCGGCTCAGTCCGGAACTAAAAAGGTTCTGGGTGTCGCCAGAAAGAAGCATGAGTTCAAATTCGAGCTTGTCTTTCAGCAGGGCAAGCCCTTCGTTTGAAGGAGTTATAGCTGAAATAAAAGCATCAACCGCAATGAAGGGATCCGGGTGTATTCGCATAGGTCGATGTATGGTATTGCCAAAGTTAAAAAACTTTCAGTACAAGCTGAGTTATTGAAGCTGCAAGCTTATCGAAATGTTAAACAGGCCTGCATAGTTCACAATGCCTGTGGCGGATCGTTTTCTTAAGAAGAACCCATATTATTTTTCAGTATTTTATACATTTTAATATTATTTAATTTGTAACTTTGTATAATTATTGATATAGAATAATTGATTGTTAAAACTTCGTTTTTATTTCATATATTTTAAATAATTGTTAATTTGAGCTAATGGGTGGAACATAATTTTGTTTTGTCCGTTTATTTTAATGTTTGTTATGAAAATCATATCCCTCCATTTAAGACAACCTCGGAAAGCCGTAATAAGTGTAGCCTTGATACAGCTGATCCTGGCCTTCATTGCGCTTCTGCTCATGACTCAATGTAAAAAAGCGGAGAGTCCGCGAAATGCAGAACCCATTCCGGACTCTATCCGCAATGGAGATACCGCCCAAGCCAAGTTTTTGGTGGATACGGAATATGTGCATATAGCAAGCCATTTGCCACAGGATGTCAAAGAGAAATTGGCGGAGCTGGAAAAATTAAACTTCGAAAAGGGAACGCTTGGTGAACAGTTGCTCAACTATCTCAAAAGAGGGGACAACGACTTTGGAGATGAATTCAAATTCATCGATTTGCAATTCGCATCGAAAAAGGCGGAATTCATTCCCAGGTTCACTCACGAATTGACAGATCTCGCCAAGTTGATGGAAAGCATTCCCGGACTCCGCATCAAACTTATGGTGTACACTGACGGAGTAGGTGACGAAAAGGCCAACGAAACCCTGACAGAGAAGCGTGCACTTGCCATCCGGTCCAAATTGACAGAGGCCGGAATCTCGCAAGATCGCATTGAATATAAAGCCTACGGTGAAAAATATCCCGTTGCAGATAATAAGACCTACGATGGGCAGATGCTCAATAACCGCGTTGAACTAATGGTCTTAAGCAAATAGAATTAAAGATTTCTATAATATTTACCTACTACTTAAAACCGGTGGTTAAATGTACCCACCGGTTTTTTTATTTTACGAAGCATACAAACGTTCGTTCGTATTTTTATTTTAGGTGGAATTATTCAGACGGCTGCGTTTCATACTATAGGAAAAGTAAATGACCAGGCCCAGACAAAGCCATGCCGTAAACCAAGCCCAATTGGAAGCTGTCATCCCGGTCAAAAGGTAAGAACAACTTGAAACGCCGAGAAGTGGAATGAGCGACAACTCCCGCAAATAAGCCAAGGCGGACAAAACAATCAATAAAGCCCAGTAAATCAGACTTGCACACTTGTAGGTCGTTTCCGTCCCGTCAAAATGCGTCAGATTTCTGAAATAATCCGGAAACAAAAAAGAAATTAAAAAGAAAGCGCCCACGGTCATAAAAGGGAACAGGTATTTTCCATTGATGTACCAAAGCCTGAAGCGACCTTTCTCTATGGCTTGCGCAGGAATAAATAGGATGCCTCCGCAAACCAATACAAATGCAAAAATGGTAGCAATGCTTGTAAAATCAAGGACAAAAGTTTTATCGGTGAAGAGGATGGGGACCCCAACTACCAAACCCGTAACGATTGTAGCAAACGAGGGTGTCTTATACTTTGGATGGATTCTTTGAAATTGTTCAGGTAATAATCCATCGCGGCTCATACTCATCCAAATGCGGGGCTGACCCATTTGAAATACCAACAATACGCTGGTCATTGCGACCACAGCCACAAAGGATACGATGACCTGCATAACCGCATTGTTTTTCATTTCGAAAATATAGGCCAGGGGGTCGCCGATTCCATCGAACTGGCGGTAATCCAAAACACCGGTGAGCACCAGGGAAAGTATAATGTAGACCACTGTACAAATGACCAGGGAATAAATCATGCCTTTCGGAAGGTCGCGTTGAGGATCTTTACTTTCTTCTGCAAAAACGCTGATGGCATCAAATCCGATATAAGCAAAAAATACACCTGAAACCGCACTCATCACCCCGGTAAATCCATTGGGAAGGAAGCTGGTATGCCCTGAATCATTAGTTGGTAACCAATTTCCGGCCTGGATGTAAAAAGCTCCAATGACAATAACCAGGAGTATGACCGAAAGCTTCAGCACAACCATAATGTTGCTCATGTTTCTGCTCTCCCGGATTCCAATGAGGATTAATGCCGTGATCAGGGCATTAATGACCATCGCCGGAAGGTCGAAAATGATGCGTAGACCCGCAATTTGCGGGGCCCCATTCCAGGCTTCGATCAAATCCCGGTTTACAGATTGGTTGAATACGGCCTTTTTGGCTTCCATGTAGGAACAGCTGAGCCATTCCGGAATATGTATATGAAAGCGATGCATCAGGGAGGTAAAATAGTCGCTCCATGAAAAGGCGACGTAAATATTTCCAATCGAATACTCCATGAGTAAGGCCCAACCTATGATCCATGCGGCAAGTTCTCCAAAAGACACATATGCATAGGTATAAGCAGATCCCGCAACCGGTATGCGGCTTGCAAACTCGGCATAGCAAAGAGCCGTAAACCCGCAGGCAATTCCTGTAATTACAAAAAGAAGCACAACCCCTGGTCCTCCTTTGAAACAGGCTTCACCAAGACTGCTGAAACTACCGGCGCCGATAATTGCCGCAATGCCAAGCGCGGTAAGGTCCCGTACGGTCAAAACCTTGTGAAGCCCTGCCTTCTCGCTCTGTGCTTCAAGGCTTGCAATGGGCTTCCTTCTGCGGATTTCATTCAACATATATAAAAATATTTAATATGACTGGATCGCCGGGATAAACATACGTATATTTTTTCTGGATGACCTGGGAACTTGTTCCATCTTAAGGCTTACGCCGGGTGAACGACAGCCAAACAGGAATAGCCGTATTTGTCTTTGTTTTCCAATATATTTGTCCCACATAAAAGCCCTCTCTCATACATGGAAAGCAAGTATTTCGACCTCATTGACCAAACCTATTATTTCCCTCAGGAGGGTTTCGATCTGGAAAAGGACAATCTCATATTTAATGGAATTCCGATCATGATGCTCATCGAGAAATACGGAACCCCATTCAAGATGACCTTTTTACCAAAAATCGCAGACCAGATTAAAAAGGCAAAAAACCTGTTTAATAAATCCATTCGCTCGCTGGACTACGATGGGAAATACTTTTATTGTTATTGTACAAAATGTTGTCATTTTTCATATGTCCTCAAAGAGGTCTTGCAACATGATGTCCAACTGGAGACGTCTTCCGCTTTTGATATTGATTTGATCCAGAACCTTCATAAAAATGGATTGATATCGCGAGACCACATCATTGTCAACAATGGCTTTAAGCCAAAACATTACCTTCAGAACATCGCGAACCTCATCAACTCCGGATTCAAAAATGTGATTCCCGTTTTTGACAACATTTACGAGTTGGATACGCTTGAGGAAATGGTTCAGAAGAAATGCAAGGTAGGTATCAGGGTAGCTACAGAAGAGGAACCCCAATTTGAATTTTACACAAGCCGTCTGGGTATCCGCGCTTCACAGGTAGTGGAATTTGCGAAGCAAAAACTTAAGAAGAATAAAAAATTTGAACTTTACATGGTTCACTTTTTTGTCGATACCGGAATTAAGGACACCGTTTACTATTGGGGTGAGTTAAAAAAAGGAATCAATACATACATTGAATTAAAAAAGCTCTTTCCTTCCATCAAGGCAATGAATATTGGAGGGGGCTTGCCTATTCGGAATTCTCTGGGATTTGAATATGATTACAAATACATGATTCACCAGATTGTGAAAATGATTCGGGATGCATGCGAAGAGGCAAATGTGGCGCATCCGGACATTTTTACGGAATTTGGTAAATACACCGTTGGTGAAAGTGGTGCCACCATATTCTCCGTGCTGGAACAAAAACAGCAAAACGACTCAGAAGTATGGTACATGGTAGATAATTCCCTCATGAATACACTGCCGGATAGCTGGGGGATTTCCGAGCGATTCATTCTTTTGCCGATCAACAAATGGTACAATGATTACACCAGAGTGAATGTGGGTGGATTGAGCTGTGACAATTCGGACTTTTACAATATGGAAGCCCAAAATCAACAGTTATTCCTCCCAAAATACAGTCGAAACGACAAAGAGACTTTGTTCCTCGGATTTTTCCACACCGGAGCATACCAGGATGCGCTTTCTGGTTATGGCGGAATTAAACATTGTTTATTACCTTCACCAAAACATATTCTTGTGGATCGCGATGAAAATGGAAATCTTGTGGACTGGATATATAACGATGAACAAAATTCGCGAGATATGCTCCGGATTTTAGGCTACAATTGAGGATCTTAATTTCCTTTATTGTAGCGGTGAGTGCAAGCCTTTTGTGGAAACATCCTTAAAGCAGAATACATGAAAAACAAGAAGAGAACCTACGCAGGAATTCCTGCGAAGTACGCCCAAAAAGAACATGCAAAAGTTGTATTGACCTCAATTCCTTACGATGGCACAAGTACCTGGGGAAAAGGAGCTGATAAGGGATATAAGGCTTTTATGAATGCTTCCGAGAATATGGAGCTCTACGATATTGAAACGCACAGCGAGCCTTATCTTGAAGGGGTATATCTTGACGAACCTCTGGATGTAAAAAAGTGCAGCCCCGAGGAAATGGTGGAGATGGTGTACAAACGTGTGCAAAAACAATTAAAATTGAAAAAACTGCTCACTTACTTTGGTGGTGAGCATAGCATTAGCATAGGTGTTCTGCGGGCGTTTGCAAAGGTTCATAAAAAATTGACCGTTGTGCAACTGGATGCCCACACTGACTTGCGTCAGGAATATCATGGTACCAAATTCAACCATGCCTGCGCACTTGCAGAAGCACAGCGATATACGAATCTGATCCAGGTGGGAATCCGAAGTATGGATATTTGCGAGAAACCTTATTTGCAAAAAGAAAAGGTTTATTTCGCACACCAAATCATGGACAATGATTATTGGATGGAGGAAGCCATTAAGAAAATGACAAATACTGTGTACATCACCCTCGACCTGGATGTTTTTGATTCCGCATTGATGCCCAGTACGGGAACTCCAGAGCCCGGTGGAATGCAGTGGTATCAGGTCTTGCAGTTTTTGCGAATGATCTTTCGGCGCAGGGAAGTTGTCGGTTTTGATATCGTTGAACTGGCTCCTGGAAAGGAAAATAAAGCCCCTGATTTTTTAGCTGCCAAACTTTATTATAAAATGCTTGCCTACTATTTTGAGCGCAAAGATCGCGATGAAGAAGAATAATAAACAAACAGAATCAACTTTAACTTTTAGATCAATTTGAATTATGGATAAAGGTCCCATTTCACATTTCATCCAACACCATTACCGCCATTTTAATGCCGCAGCACTTGTAGATGCAGCAAAAGCTTATGAACAACATTTGCTGGAAGGTGGTAAAATGATGATCACCCTTGCAGGGGCCATGAGCACAGCAGAACTTGGTGTTTCTCTGGCGGAAATGATTCGCCAGGGAAAGGTGGACATCATCTCCTGCACGGGAGCCAATCTTGAAGAAGACCTGATGAATCTGGTCGCGCATAATCATTATCGTAGGATTCCCAATTATCGCGACCTCACCCCGCAACAAGAGTGGGAGTTACTGGAACAGGGGCTCAACCGGGTGACAGATACCTGTATACCCGAAGAGGAAGCCTTTCGAAAGCTCCAGAAACACATCCACGAATTATGGTTGAAGGCTGAACAGCAGGGTCAGCGTTATTTTCCACATGAATACATGTATCAGATGCTGAGGAGTGGGGTGCTGGAACAATATTATGAAATTGATCCCAAACACTCCTGGATGCTGGCTGCAGCAGAGCGCAATCTTCCCATCGTTTGCCCGGGCTGGGAAGACAGCACGATGGGAAACATTTTCGCCTCCTATGTCATCAAAAATGAATTGAAAGCCACTACGATGAAAAGTGGAATAGAATATATGGTTGAGCTTTCAGACTGGTACCGGAAGAATTCTTCAGGGAAAGGCATTGGTTTTTTTCAGATTGGCGGCGGGATAGCCGGTGATTTTCCAATCTGCGTAGTGCCCATGATGTACCAGGATCTGGAATGGCATGATGTGCCTTTTTGGTCCTATTTCTGTCAGATTTCGGACTCAACCACCTCCTACGGATCCTATTCCGGTGCAGTTCCCAATGAAAAAATCACATGGGGTAAACTCGATATCCATACCCCTAAATTTATTGTTGAGAGTGATGCCACCATAGTAGTCCCCTTGATTTTTGCCTGGATACTTGGTTGGTAAGTGACATCCTGATTTTCTTTACTGGATGTCAGGGCTAAATAAGCCATGGTGCCTTTCAGAGGCCTTGTTTTTAAGGCTGAAAGATTGAATAATGTGAAACCAGTGGATCTGGGATTCTGTTTTATTCAAATGCCAAACGAAGCAAACGTCAAAGAAATTCGCTGCTAAAATTTTGAAATAAGAGGTTTAGAAGGAACTGATCCGCAAATTTTAGTCCAGCGGGGGGTTGTCTTCATCATCTGCGAACAGGGGTGCCTCATTTCGCATTTCGGAAGGTGGTAGTCCCGGTGCTTCATTTTCTTTTGCCTTAACGCTTTTGGTAGCGTGCGGCACGAGAAGCAGTCTTTGTTTGTCTATGAGCTCACCGGTCACGGAACAGATGCCGTAGGATTTGTTTTTTATCCGTACAAGCGCCATTTCGAGATTCTGGATAAACTGCTTTTGCCGTTCGGCCATTTTCGTCAGAAACTCAATCTCAGTATGAATTGAACTGTCATCAAACCAATCGCCGCCTTGTTCATCAGACATATTATCTCTGAGTTCCATCATTTGCTGCTCCGTACCAGCAAGTTCGCCTTTAGCAACCTCCAGTTTCTCATCAATGACATTCTTGAATTCCATTAACTCCTGGTCCGAATACCTGGTCTTACTCATTTTAAAAATTTGGGCAAAATTAGATATATCTTTTTTTATCATTTGATTTTTTTGATAAAATGCGAATAAAGTATTTATATTCTTAATTTTCAATGCTATTTACATAGTTGTGAAAATTAATTTATAAAATTCTTGCTCTTGGCCGGTATCCGCATTTGATTTATAAAATTCAAATGACAGTAGATGTAAACACAATTGTTTGGAATAAAGTTTCGTGAACCTTTTGATACGAAAAGCTCAATGTTATTAAATGTTAAAGTTTTGCGATAAGTCTAAGATTGTTACATTTTTATCATAATTTTGGACATAGTTCTACATGCCTCTGAATTTCTTAATTGAGCTTTGGTAGCAGCCGGAATAAACTCTTCAAACAACGACTTTCCATTTTTATTTTAAGGTTCTGCAATTGCAGGGGGGCGATATGTATTGCATTTAACCAGCCCTTCTTTTTTATTTTTTAGAAATAAAAAAGTGATAGTTAGTTATTAATATATATAATAAAAAATATATTTGTAAAATATTTAATCCTTGAACGTATTAACCCTCCGATGATGAAAAACTTGTTTAAACGCCGCGAAACCAAAATTCCCGTTCGCGTGGATCCCAAGGCAACAACTGTTGAACGGGTCGTTGAAAAAAAAGAAGAGCTGGAACCGACAATGGAATTGCAGGTTCAGGGAGATTTTCTTGAAACCGATGAGGATTTAGGATACTGCTAAAGACCAACAAGCTTCCCAATTACCGGTCAAAAGAACTAATGAATCTCATCAATTTTTTTGATCTTCAGTGATCGGACCCTGCCTGAAACAGAGTAGAAGTTTTTCGAGTACACCCTCCCAGGATTTCCATTCTCCTTCGAAGTCGAAGCTACTGTTGTGCCATATCAGGTGAAAATGGCCACCATATTGAATCGTACGTTCAAACAACGATTTGATGTGAGATGTACTTTCCCCGGAGCTCCATTTCATATAGCTTAGACAGGTCCTGTCCATTGCGGCGAAAGGGTAAACGCGCAACTCCGTTTCTTGTTCTTTGGCCAGATCATACCAAAAAAAGGGCCTTGAGATGCCTGCACGAAAACCTGGAATTTCAGCAAATCCCATGCTGTAATCATTCCTTATTGTGCAGGCAATCAAATCCTGATAGCTTTGGGGGAACTTCAACTTTAAATAATGCTGCCGACTTCGGTAAACGGATCTTCCGATGTGCCTTTCCAGTAAAAGCTTTTCTTTTTTCAACTCCTCCAGGGAATCATGGGAAGAAAAAGAGGGATGGAGGCCTATTTCTGAAAATTCGGAAAGCAATAAAAGCACCGGTTTCACAGCAGGATGATCGAGGGGCTGGTTTTTGTCGTAAGCCGATTGCCCTCCACTCAAAATGAAGCTGATCCAAAAATCACCTTCCCGGTGTATTTTTTTTAATTTTAAATAGCAGGCAAAAGGATCGGGGCGATTTCCATACACTACCTGAATTCGCTCAAGCGCATTTTTCAAATCGCCGTGCAACAAGGCTTTTACTATTCCGCCCCATATTTTGATTGTCCCTTTGTGGCGGTGTTTAAAAAAATGGTCAATGTCAAATCCAATTGACCATGAGGGCAAGTGCTTTCTGGCTTTCAGAGAGCTTTTGAATTGATGATTGAGCGCTGCAATGAAATGGTGCATCCATTGATCGACAACCGGGATCTCCTGTTTTCCCAACCGGACCAGAATATTCTTTGCTGCCGGGAATCGGCCCAGAGCATCCAATTCCTCCCGATCGTACTCTTCGACACGCGCCAGCATGGCAAACAATGCAGCAAACAAGTCAAAATCCTGGCTGTGCGGATCCGGAAAAAGTTGTACGCCCTCCCTTGTGTCGCGGTAGGGCAAAGGCAAAAGTTCTTTGAAGGGGAGCAGAAGTTTCCCTGAATTATACATCCGGAATTCAGCTTCCTTTAATGGATGAAGGCCGTATTGGATGGAGATACCTTTCCATTGAAGGTATTTCTCAGTTTGCGTGCAAATTTCAATTTGAACATCCTCGAGGTAATCTCTAAAGAAATTTACCAGGTAATTTAAACGTGGGTGGGCATAGGGTAGGTAAATACAAATTTGATTCAATGCGCGTTTATTCTTGAAATCGACGATTTGAAAAACTTCTTTATCCTTTGGAAACGCTAAAATACCCATCGTGCAGAAATGTCCCTTAATCAATCTTGAGACAATTTCAGGGACAGCTGTTAAACTGGACAGGAAGAATCGTCCGCATCCGCGAAATGTCGTACATTTAACTGTTAAAAGCCGATGACAAGCCTTTGAAAAACACGATGCAGATCACTTTTGCCTCAGGGTTCATTTGCAAACCTTTGAATAAAGGATACACAGCGCAAGCTGCAATGGCATGGATTTATAAATTTAGTTTTTCCTTTCTGCTTTGGGCAATCCTAACACCCTGCATGGCTCAAATTCAAAGTACGGAAGCCGGGCCCTCCACAGTCCGGAAAGGATATTTATTCAAGTCCGAATGGTCTATTGATGCAGCCTTGCACACGAATGGATTTTTTCTAGGATACAACCAAGGCAAAATCAAATCCTATCACACAACAAAAACCCTGCATTTTGATATCGGTTTGCTATACCATCCTTTGGAAACCCGCATATCCAGACCAGGGAATATAGGATTTCGGTCATTTGATTCCTATTGCTACGGAAAGCAGAACCAAATGATCAATTTAAGGGTGGGCCGTGGGATTGTCAAAACCTTATCGGAAAAGGCCAGGGTAAAAGGCATTGCCGTTGGACTCCGGATGGAAGCCGGAGTTATGCTGGGATTGGAAAAGCCATATTACCTAAAAGTTATTGACGAAGAGGATGGACGCTACGTGATCAGGGAGATTGACTATAACGATGATCCTGTAACATTCCTGGATCAAAGCCGAATACTCGGGGGGAGTAGCTTTTTCAAAGGGTTTGGTCACCTTGGCTTGAATCCGGGAGCATATGGAAGGGTTGCGGTTCGGTTGGATCCCGGAGCTTTTGAAAAACTTGTAAAATCATTGGAAGCCGGAATTCAGCTGGATATGTATTCAAGAAGTCCAAAAATTATGTTGCTTCAAAATAATTCGTTTTACTATCTGAACTTTTACATCAATCTTCAGTTAGGTTCCCGTAAAACCCAATCCCAATAAATTAACAGACCGCATTTCATGATAGAATTGGAACTTGTGCCTTCCCATGAATCCAGACCGCGGCGTCCGGAGTGGCTTAGAGTAAAACTCCCTATTGGTGAGAACTACCGAATGGTTCGGGAGCTGGTGGATCAATATAAATTGCACACGATCTGCCAAAGTGGAAATTGTCCGAACATGGGGGAATGTTGGGGAGCCGGAACCGCCACCTTTATGATTCTGGGAAATGTGTGTACTCGCTCCTGCAGCTTTTGTGCAGTTAAAACGGGCAAGCCCCCGGAGTATGATGAAGATGAACCGGGCAGGGTGGCTGAGGCGATCTTTTTAATGAAAGTAAAACACGCCGTACTGACTTCAGTCAACAGGGATGAACTGCCGGATCGCGGCGCCCGGATTTGGCATGAAACGGTGAAGGCGGTGAAGAATCTTTGCCCGGAAACGACCATTGAAACTCTTATCCCGGACGTTAAATCCAATTGGGAGGCATTGGAGCTTATGATCAGTGCAGGGCAGGAAGTGGTTTCACACAATATGGAGACGGTGGAGCGTCTGTATCGCCTGGTAAGGCCACAAGCAAAATATTCAAGAAGCCTTGAGCAAATCCATAGAATCCGAGCCTATGGAAAACGCACAAAAACCGGCATCATGTTGGGCTTAGGGGAGACCAGGGAAGAGATTTACAGAACCATGGGGGATTTAATAGACCATGGATGTGAGATCCTAACTCTCGGGCAATATCTCCAACCTACCAAACTGCATTTGCCCGTTGCGGAATATGTCCATCCGGAAACGTTTGCAGAATACAAGGACAAAGGGATTCAATTGGGATTCAAATATGTTGAAAGCGGACCCATGGTTCGTTCAAGTTATCATGCAGAACGCCATATTTTCTAATTTAGGAGGTGTGAGAAGAATCAGTATTTACCCTGAGAATTTTTTCATTTTTTTTCATTCACTTTGCGGTGATTAAGAAGTTGGATATGTACAAAAGGATTTGTTTTATTTTATGTTTTTTAATACAATACGGTATTTCCTTTGCGCAAGTTTACACCGTCAATGTGTCGGATGATCTGGATGACGGGGTTTGTGACGGGGTCCATTGCAGTTTGAGGGAGGCCTTAAAGCTATCTGAATCGGATGGGGTCCCAAGTACCATCCTATTTAATATTCCCGGTGCGGGTCCTCATAACATTTCACCCAGTGCCAATTTTCCTGTGGTTACCCAACCAGACCTCACAGTAGATGGAAATAGCCAACCCGGTGGGCCGGGATCCGTTGTGATCAAGTTTGCCTTCCGGAATTTTTTTGGCAATCCTTTTTGGGAACTAAGAAATAAGAATATTCAACTTGCGGGACTGAGCTTTACTGAATTTTTGTTCGATAATGTTGGCGATTGCATACTGGCCTTAAACAATGCGGACAATTGTCAAATTCGCGATTGTGCATTTTTTGCAGACAATAACCTGAATCCTGTGCCGGAAAAAGTGTCCGTTAGAATTCAATCCGGAAAAGGCATCAAAATTGCGAATAATCATTTTGGAACAGACCGGTTGAAATCTTCAATCGTGCAAACGGAAGCTTATATCAAAATAGAAAACAGCCAAAGTAATAATCTCACGCAGATAGATTCCAATCTTTTTGTTTCACGTGTCCAGATGATTGAAATACACGGTGGACTGGCTTCTCTATCGAAAAATATCTTCGGCGCATTGGATACCAGCAAAAGTGTAAACTTTTTGGATCCAATGAAGGGAATTTCGATCATTGCTGCGGATGATGCGGACATCAATGATAATTTTTTCTTTGGATTCAAGTCTGCGGCCATCGATGCCAATAATGTAAATCTCAAGGCACTGATCCGAAAAAACCGCTTTTACAATAATTCAACCGACATCCTTGCTGATAATTTTATTAATCATGGCACGGTGCAAATTGTTGACAACTATGGTCGCAATGGCACACAGTTTTTGCGTTCAAAAAACCTGTTCGATATTTTTGTAGAGCGCAACAATATTCAGACCTACGACGGGTTTATTAACGCGGATACTCCCGGTTCATACCACATCTCCAGGTATATGGATAACCGTTTTACCTGCATCGCCAATAAGCCGGTTATTATGCCATCTAGGCCCGTTCCCGTCATCACTTCGGTAAACCGGAATGAAGTGAGGGGAACCGCTTTGCCAAATGACAGTGTGGTCGTATATGCAAACAATTTGCTTACCTGTCCGGGAAAAGACTGCAGAGGAGGAATCGAGCTGGGCAGAACTCTGGCAGATGCAGGTGGAAATTTTGTGCTGAGTGCTGCATATCCAAATAGAAATACAATCACGGCATATCAGTTTGACAGCAATCCAAATGCAAACCCAAGGATCCATTCTGAACTCAGTAACTGCTACAGCTGTCCGGGACAGGTTAAAATTGTTTTTAATCCAGCTTTGTGTACCGGTCAATCTGTGAGCTACAGAGGTAAAAACTATTCCACCTCCAACCCTAGTGATTCCATTTTTGTCAGAGGAGATGGTGTAAGTATTTGTGACTCTGTAATTCTGGTACAGATCCAGGTGCAAAACGCATACCGTCAGTCGGTGAATTTTAATTTGTGTTTTGGAGATACACTCCGGTTTGGAAATGTAGAAATCCATAAAAATCATTTGGTTGATTCACTGAATCTCAAAACTTCGGGAGGTTGCGACAGTGTTGTACTTATTACAGCCAGGGAAGTGGGTGTTTCGAATTTTAGTCAAACCATTTGCGATAATGCATCCATTGTAATTGGAGGTACGCGCTTTGATAAAAACAATACCAGCGGCACTGCAATCATTGCCGGTGCTGCGCAGTCTGGTTGCGATAGTGTCGTTTTTGTGAACTTGATGATTAATAATTTTTCTGAATCATTTATTGACCGGACCATGTGCCCCGGAGATAAAGTCATTGTAAGCGGCAAGGTGTTTGATGAGACAAATCTCCAGGGTGATGTACTTTTAAAGAATGGATCCAGCACTGGCTGTGACAGTATCGTGCATGTAAAATTAAATTATCCAAATAACAAGGGAACATTCACTACCACTATTTGTAATGGAGACAGCGTATTTGTAGTAGATCGGTTTTTTTCAAGCCGGAATACTTCTGCTACCATTACGATCACAAATGGTTCTTCATTTGGCTGCGATAGTATTCTCGATGTTAACATCAATTTATTGCCAAATGCCCAGGGAAGCTACACGCAGGACATTTGCCGCGGTGATACTGTTTTTATTTATGGTGAGCCTTTCTTTTCCGGACGTACCACAGGAGCGATCTTGCTTGCAAATTCTGCAGCAAACGGTTGCGACAGTACTGTGAATGTAAGCATGAATGTCCGGCCGGATGCAATTGGAAATCTCGATACCAGTTTATGTGAAAATCAAACTTTGACTTACTTCGGGCAGACCTTTTCAATTTTAAAACCGCGGGGTAGTTTTAAAATTCCAAATGGCTCGCAATTTTCATGCGACAGTTTTGTGAATGTGAATATTGTATTCAAACCTGAAGTGAGTGATACCCTCAGAAGACAGATTTGCTGGAAAGACCAGATAAGAGTGGGTTCTCAAACTTTTTCAGTAAACAACCCCACTGGATCCGTTCGCCTCACAGGAGCATCCTCTGCAGGATGCGACAGCGTCGTGGTTGTAGAGCTGAGTTCATTTCCTCCCTTGCAACTTCAGTTCAATACAATGGATCTGGATTGTAATCAAGCCAATACGGGTATTCTCGAATTACTGAATGTCACCGGCGGAAATGGAAGCAATTATCAATTGACCCTGGATAATGCATCACCAGTTTCCTATTCAGGAAGCCGGAATTTTTCCGGCTTATCACAGGGAACCCACAGCCTTCGCATTTCCGATCCAACTACTTGCGATACGGTTGTCAGTTTTACCATAAATCCCTCGCAGATCCTTGCACTTAAGTTGCCGGCGGATACCACCATCAAAAAAGGTGCAATTGTCAATTTGAATCCGACCTTAAATTTTATAATCGACTCCATTCATTGGGATCCGGATTTGTTTCTCAGTTGCGATACCTGTCTGAACACACAGGCATTTCCGGACCAAACGATCAGCTATACCTTGACGGCCTTCGACCAGAATGGTTGTTCGGCAACAGATCAAATCACGATTACGGTTATTGTTGATCAGGCTGACATATATGTCCCCAACGTCTTTTCTCCAAATGGAGATAATATCAACGACTTGTTCACGCCTGTTTTTAAATTTCCTGAAAAGACCCGCATTGAGGTCTTCCGCATCTTCGACAGATGGGGTACACTTGTTTATGAACGATTGAATGGCAATGTGGGTGAACGCATCGGATGGGATGGCAATGACCATAAAGAAAAATGCAACCCCGGAGTATTTACATATACCATTCAGTTTGCAGGGGAGGATAATGTGAGTAAATGGAAAACGGGAGATGTTACGCTGATAAGATAAAACTTGCAGGCAAATTATAAATTGGGCTTGACAATTTTTACAATCGAAAGTTTATAGTGACCGGGGTAATCCTGAGCTACTAACAAATGTTAGTAATTTAGGAATGTAAGCCTTCTAATTTTTATCAAACAGCAAAGCTTTGATTTTTGTGTAGATGGCTGTATTTTCATAAATACCTGAAAATTTTTCAGAGCCCGGCCCAAAGGCATACACCGGGATGAGGTCAGCTGTATGCTTGGTTGTGGTGAAAGCGCCTACAAGATTTCCGAATTTTTTCCCACCCACTATAGAATAACCGCCTGTTTCGTGATCCCCCGTAATAAGCACAAGTGTGTGTCCCTCTTTTTCTGCAAAATCCAGAACCTCTTTTACGGATTTGTCAAAGTCAAGCATTTCAGAGATGAGATATTTGGAATCATTGGCGTGTCCGCCCCAATCAATTTGTGAGCCTTCAATCATCAGGAAAAATCCATTGGATTGTATGCGTTGAAGAAATTGCGAGGCATCCCGGGATGCTTTTGGAAGGTAAATTCTTCCGCTTGCAGCGGGTAAAGGGTCTCCATCCGCAGAAAAATAGCAGAGTTTATCTACATCGGGAATGTTCCAGTCCATATAATTTTGTTCGAAATAATCAGCGATAAGGTATCCTTTTTCCCGCATGGATTGGATAAGGTTCAGACTGTCATTGCTTCTTCTGTCAAAATATTTTTTACCGCCACCCACGAGGAAGTCCACGTCTGCTTGAACGAGGTCCTTGGCTATTTCTTCGTAGGCATCTCTGTTGCTTTGGTGAGCGAAGAATGCTGCGGGCGTGGCATGCACGATGGTAGAAGTGACCACAAGACCCGTTTTGAGATTTTTTTCTTCCGCCATCTCGAGCAGGGTTTTACAAGGCTTTTCATGAACGTCTTCCGCCAGATATTTATTAATTGTTTTAATGCCACAGGAGAATGCAGTAGCGCCTGCACTTGAGTCGGTAATCAAATCATTTGACGAATAGGGTTTATGTAGTCCTATAACCGTACATCGCTCGATCTCGAGATGATTATTGTTTTCAAACATTCCTCCGGTCAATTGCGTCAATCCCATTCCATCTCCAATCATTAAGATTACATTTCGTGGTTTGGAAAGCGGCCTGGAAACTTCGGCCTTTTCCTTTATGAAAGGTTTTGAAGGTCCACAGGCCTGTAGAAATGCGATGAAAAGCAGAAATCCAAAAAAGTGAAAGGGGAATTTTATCTGAATCATTTGATGAGGGTATAACGTTTGCCGGGCAACTCCCGGACGATTCCTTTAAACTCCAAATGTAATAACAGGTGTGCCAGTTTGCTCGGACTGAATTTTAAATTTTGATGAAACCTGTCAATGTGAAGTTCCTTGTTTTGGTGTAATAAATCAAAAATGGTTTGTTCTTCTTCGTTCATCTCTACAAATAAGCTGGATTGTAGCGGCTTGCTTTTGTTTGGACCTAGATCCCAACTCATGGCCGCCCAGACGTCTTTTAGTTCTTCGACGAGATAGGCTTTATGAGTCTTGATAAGTTTGTGGCAACCCTTTGAATACGGATCCTGCACTCTTCCGGGAAAGGCGAAAACATCCTTGCTGTATTGGTTAGCCAGTTCAGCAGTAATCATGCTCCCACCGCTTTCGGCGGTTTCCACGACAAGAAGGGCATCGCAAAGACCTGCAACAATCCGATTGCGCATTGGGAAATTCTCGCGATCAGGTTGCGTCTTCATGCCAAATTCCGTGAGCAATCCTCCATTCTCCATCATCTGCTGTCCAAGTTTTCTATTGGAGTGGGGATAGATCCGGTCCAGTCCGTGTCCCAATACCCCGACTGTTGGGAGATGGTGGCGGAGACACAGGGAATGCGCCATACTGTCCACACCATATGCCAGGCCGCTAATCACCAGTATGGACTGGCCCTCCATCTGACCTATGAATTCCTGTAAAAGCATGCTGCCATACTCGGTCATATTTCGAGTTCCCACAATTGAAATTACGCGATCTGCATTAAGTGCTGCCGTGCCTTTGTAATAAAGCAGTATTGGAGCATCTGCCTGATGCAGAAGTCTCCAGGGGTAGGATGTTTCCTTATAAAAAAGTATAGCGATTCCGTTTCGACTGATGAACTCCAGTTCGCGTTCCGCTTTCCGGAATAATTCCGGATCCTTTAATGCAGTCAGCACACGCAAACCAATCTGTGGTATTTTTCGCAGCGCCCTGGGCGATTCCTTAAAAACGGCTTCGGGAGTTCCGCAATATTGAAGCAAAGCTTTTGCGAGTGCCGGACCTACATGGTCTATTTTAGTAAGTGCAATTTTGTAAAGTGCGTTTTCATTTTGCATATTTAGGGTCTAAGGCCGCAGCCTGTTGAAAGAAATTCTTTGAATTGTTCTCATATTCCTGGATTTTTTGGGCTTTAGGGTTCCCAAATTTAGCAAAATCGCGATACACAACTGCAATGTAATAGCATAAATCCGCATCCTGATTATTGAGTTGGTAGGCCATACCAAGAAAGTGAAGTGCAAATTGATAATTTTGATTTTCCTTGTATAGAATTTCAAATCCAACCTTCTTGAGATATGGAATCATGAAGGAATTATTTTCCTTGTCCTTTGTAAGATATTCCATGTATTTCGTTACGAAATCGAGATCGGGTTTAATGCGGATGATGCCTTCCAGTTTTTGTAAAAAGATCTGAATATTGTTGTCCTTCTTAAGCCATTCCGACAAGACACCCGCTTTCATATTGAGCGCCTGTCCGTAATCCGGAAAAATTTTCAGGGACCTGTCAATATATTCTTCCGCAAGTTTCAGGTATTGGTATTTTTTTTCAGGATTTTCCTCAATTTGGAATTTTTGGAAATACGAAACACCGGTGAAGAGATTAATTCTAGCACTGTTTTTGGAAACCTTTACCGCAGACATATTGAGACTGAATCCGTCACGCCAATCCGGCACGCGGTTCAGGGTTTTAAAACTATAGGCAGACAAGAGAAGCAAAGTGAAGATAATGGGTATGGTCTTCCAATGATTAACTAACGATTGATAGCCCATGTGAATACCATAAGCGGAAAGCAGGCTAAACCCAACGGAGGGCATAAAAAGAAAACGTTCATTCATAAATGTACCAACTGGAAACACGAGGTTGGATACAATAGAGAAGGTAATAAAATAATAGAAAATGCAGAAACTGATCGTTTTGTTTGAATTCCTCAGGCGGTAAGCCATGAAGATAAAAAAGGCTGTCACAAGAAGTGAAACGATCGGAATGAGGTCCGTCCATTCTGATTTTGGAACATGATAGGGATAGTAATCATGTGTAAGCGGATGAGGAAAAAGCAGGAGTTTGTAATACCAAATGATCGTATAAAAAATGGTAGCAAATTTCTCATCTGCACGCATTCCGATAAACGGGTTGTTCATAAGATCTGTGATGACCACGCCACTACTCAACACATATCCGATCACCTTTGTACGTACCGCAATAAAAAACAAGGCCGCTGCAAACAAGGGCCAGGATTGTTTTACGGCTTTTGCTAATGGCAGGTCTCTGAAAAAGCAAATTACCAGGGGAATGATTGCTACAAAAGTGATTGCATTTTCTTTGGAGAAGAGTGCGAACAGAAGCCAGAGCAGGGACAGGAGAAGATAGCCTTTTTTATTTGTATCGTTAAATCGCAACCAACTCACGCAGGCAGAAAGTGAAAACAACAAGGACATGATTTCATCCCGCCCTTTTATATTGGCAACTGCTTCGGAATGTATGGGGTGGCTGATGAATAAAACTGCTGCGATAAACGGTAGACCAAAAAACCATGGGGATTGCCATCTGGAAGGAAACAACAGTGACAAAAGGCGCAGCAGCACACAGCCTGTCAGGCCGTATAAAAGAATATTGATAAAATGGCTTAATCCCGGCTTGTTGCCAAAGAACTCAAATTCCAGGGCGAAAGTTACAATGGAGAGTGGTCGGTATCTGGAACCGGCGACGAGGTCCTTCTGTTCGCCGAAATAACCTGTAAAGCTCTCTTTGGTCAATATGCTCCATATGCCTTTGATTCCTTTTTGAACAAAGCTATTCTCGGTATAGACAATCACATCATCCAGTACATAGCCAAAATTCATAGACTGGTAGTATATGCCAAAGGACAGTGCAAAAATCAGGGTGTAGAGCAAAATATTGCGCAAGTCAAATCCTTTCGGACTTACTGAAGTAATGTTTTCCATGATTCTCCGGTTTATCTGAAATCAAACTGCAATTTACAATTGCGGAATATTATAACATAAAGGACTATGATATTATAATTTTTTTTAATATGTTTGCAACGGAAAACACATGATAAAGTGAAAGCGATAGTGCTCCGGTTGTTATTATTCTTTTCATTAATAGGGATGGCTCCGGCATTGCAAAGTCAGGTCAATGTCCTTGTAGGTTATGGTTTTTCGATCATGCAATCCTCTGCAAACAACCAGATTTTAGAAGCGTACTACAAGGAAAACGACTGGTTAGGAACAAGTCCTGCCAAACTCCACATGATGCATGGGTTGCAGTTGGGCATGCGGCATACGTGGTCCTGGGTATCACTTGGCCTATATTGGCAAAACCAATTGAGCAAAGTGACAATGGAAGGTGTTTCTCCTGTGATTCAGGGGAGTTACAGAAGGGATTTGTACTATTCCATTAACTCCGCGGTGTGCTACCTTGAAACGGGTAGCCGTTTTCTGAGCCTGGGGGCTGCATTGGATTATTCAAGTTTGAATATCAAGCAGCGATTTACTGGCCTGGATAACAAAATTTCGGTTCTCACGGAAGGACTTTTCGGGAATCAGTACTATGTGAGTTTCAACTTTCCGACAGGGAGCAATGCTCAGGTGAGCTTAAAACTTTCCTACTACAAAGCCTGGGAAGCTTTTGATCTTAAACCTTTGGCATCCAATCTGTTAATATCCAGCTCTCAGGTAGAAAATAAAGATTTCCTGACCCATTTTGGAGTGAGCCTGATTATTTACAATGGGCCTCAATACCGATAGTTTTTACGGATTTGGACAGGATGTTTATATTTATGTAAAAGAAAATTAAAAAAGATTCGTAAAAGTGATTGAATTTCATTATACCTTTGCAGTACTAAATTCATATAATACCTCGCACATATCTCCCACCTTATCTCATCCTCCACCTTTTAATTTTTTCATTTTCTAAATATTTTATAATGAATCTTTACGTAGGAAACCTTGACTATTCCGTTAAGGAAGCCCAATTGGAAGCCATGTTTTCTGAAATCGGAGAAGTGTCTTCCGTTAAAATCATCACGGACAAAATGACCGGCAGAAGCAAAGGATTTGCTTTCGTTGAAATGCCTAATGACGACGAAGGACATGAAGCCATTGCCCGCTTAAACCAGAAATCTGTGAACGACCGTCCCATTTCAGTGTCTGAGGCAAGGCCTCCCCAACAACGCGAAAAGCGACCATTCCGTCCTTCAAACCGCGACGGAGGTGGTAATAATGACCGTTTCAAAAGGAGATATTAATTTGTATTTGACAAATACCGCATTCTGATCCACCATCACGGGGATCGGAGCGTAACAACTGAAATATGGAAAGAATACCTGCCTATGGCAGGTATTCTTTTATCAAATAGTTACATCTGAAAGATCATGACAAGTTTTGAACAATTGGGTATACAGCCCAGTATTTTGGAAAATCTCCGCACATTGGGATTTTTAGAGCCCACCGAAATTCAGGAGAAAGCCATTCCCTTGCTCCTCAATGAAAATCGTGATTTCATAGGACTCGCACAAACCGGTACAGGCAAGACCGCTGCATTCGGCCTTCCATGCATTCAGCAGATAGATCCCGGAATCATGGCGCCGCAAGCCCTGATTATTGCCCCCACACGCGAACTCTGTATTCAGATTAGTTTAGATCTGAAGAAGTTTGCAAAAAATATGTGGAACATCCGGATTCTTGCCGTTTACGGCGGATCTCCCATAGGACCACAAATCAGAGCCTTAAAGGAAGGCACACATATTGTCGTAGCTACTCCGGGCCGATTGGTGGATATGATTGAGCGCAAGGTTATAGCCATGGATGACATACAGCGCGTCATTCTCGATGAAGCCGACGAAATGCTTAACATGGGCTTCAAGGAAGACATGGAGTTTATTTTATCAAATACACCCGAGGAGAAGCTGACCGCTTTGTTTTCTGCAACCATGTCTAAGGAAATCAGGGAAATTGCCTCAAATTTTTTGAATGATCCTCTCGAGCTCACAATTGGAAGAAAAAATCTGGGACACCCCAATATCAGTCACCAATACGCAGTCCTGCATGCCAAAGACAAAATCATTGCGCTGCGCCGGATTATCGATTACAACAGTGATTTTTACGGTATTGTATTCTGCAATACCAAAAAGGAAACACAGGAACTAAACGATGCGCTCCTTAAAGAAGGTTATGCTGTAGAGTGTATCCACGGAGATTTGGAACAAGCGCAAAGGGAGAAAGTCATGTCCAAGTTCCGCAATAAATACGTTACCGTGCTGTTTGCAACAGACGTTGCTGCGCGAGGCATAGACGTTAAGAATTTGACACATATCATTCATTTCCACTTGCCGGATGATATTGAAAATTATACCCACCGAAGCGGAAGAACCGCCAGGGCGGGGCAGAAGGGAATTTCCATTGCCTTGCTGCACATTAAGGAGGCTTACAAGTTGCATCGCATTGAAAAAGCTGCGAACCTCAAGTTTGAGCGTTTCTGGATCCCCACAGCCAACCAGGTGGCAGAAAAGAGAATCACCTCCTTTGTTCAAAAATTGGTCGAAGATGCACAAGGCCATGAATTGAAGAACCCTCCAAAAAATGAATGGACCTGGCCTTTAATGCAATTGAGCAAGGAGCAGATGGCAGAAATCATTCTCCGCTCTGAGATGGAACGATACTCTGCTGCATATCTTGCTACTCCGGATGTCAATGTACAGGAAAAAGTATCCACGCAGGACTCTTACAAAACGGAGAGTACATCCAGAAGGCAGAAGTCCAGGGGTGGAAGCGGGGGAGAAGGTTTCCCCGTGCGCATGTTTATCAATCTGGGTAAAATGGATCAATTGAAATACGACGAACTCCGCGAAGTGGTATTCAAGCTTACCAAAATAAGTGGCAGGTCCATGCGGGATATCGATATGTTCAACAGTTATTCCTTTTTTATGACGGACGAGCAGAGTGCCAAAAAATTAGCCGGTTTAAAAGGCATTAAATGGAATAAAAGGGAAATCCAATTCAAGAGGGCAGATGATAAAAAGGAACGCCGGAGGAGATAATATTGTTGGGATTCTTTTAAAGTGTGTGGAGTCCCGCCACCGCATGTGTGTTCTAAAATTGAAGGATAAAACAAAAGCCTGGCACCGGCGTTATTTCATTAATTTACAAGAATGGAACTAGTAATAAAAATCAGCCAACTCATACTTTGTTTGACCATTTTGGTTGTTCTGCATGAATGTGGACATTTTCTTCCTGCCCGTTGGTTTAAAACGAGAGTGGAAAAATTCTATCTCTTTTTTAATCCCTGGTTTTCGCTTTTTAAAAAGAAAATCGGAGAGACGGAATGGGGACTAGGCTGGCTGCCACTTGGCGGATATGTAAAAATTGCCGGCATGGTGGATGAAAGCTTTGATACCGAACAGCTGAAAGCCGAACCTCAGCCTTGGGAATTTCGCTCTAAACCGGCCTGGCAACGATTGATTATCATGGTAGGTGGAGTGACCGTAAATTTTCTGCTCGGATTTTTTATTTTTTCCATGTTGATCTGGAAAAATGGCCAGGAGTTTTTACCTAATTCCGAGGTGAAATATGGAGTATCTGTAGATAGTCTCGCTTATAAATTGGGCTTCAGGGATGGAGACCGCATCGTCCGGATCGGGAACCAGGAATTAGCTCAATTCGACAGAAACAAAATTATTAAAAGCCTTGTCCTTGATGGGGCGAACTCTGTCAGAGTGATTCGCGAAAACACAGAAATGGATTTGCACATGGAACCCTCTTTAATTTCCGAACTAACCAAGCCGGAAGTTAAAAACATGGCATTCATGGAGCCCCGGATCCCGGCAGAAGTCATGGATTTTATGAATGTTGGGAATGCGCGTGCAGCGGGAATTCAAAAAGGAGACCGCTTTTTATCAGTTAATGGGCAAGCTGCGGAATATGTCCGCGACGTGATCCGCGCGGTCGGCAAAAATCCAAATACGGAATACAATCTGGAGCTCTTAAGAGGCCAGGATACCATAAGACTTTCCATTAAATCAAATGAAGATGGTTATTTAGGTGTGTATTGGCAAACCTTTGATCATTTCTTTAAAATGGACAAACGCGAATATGGTTTTATAGCAGCGATTCCTGAAGGCATCCATACCGGCATGGATCTTCTTTCAGGCCAACTCAAAGCATTCGGAAAAATGTTTTCAGGTGAAATTAAGGCCAAAGATTCCTTAGGTGGATTTGCTTCAATAACCAACATGTTTCCAAAAACATGGGATTGGGATGCATTTTGGAGGATGACCGCCATTCTGAGTATTATTCTGGGTTTTATGAATTTATTGCCTATTCCTGCTTTGGACGGAGGATATGTGGTCTTCTTACTAATCGAAGTTGTTACAGGCAAAAAAGTTCCGGACAAAATCGTTGAAAAGGCAACATTAATTGGATTTATCCTGCTTATTGCATTGATGCTATACGCCAACGGACTCGACGTCATGCGCGGTTTTAAACATTAAATGGATTACTTTCACTATTACGGAATAAAGCCTTCATTCAGGATAGACCTCCATGTCCTGAGGAAAAAGTATTATGAGAAAAGCAGGATGCACCATCCTGATGCACAAAGTCCCGGATCCAAAAGTGAATCGGATGCAGAGTATGAATCCGCTTTGAATAATTTGGCATATCAGACCTTAACGGATCCGGAAAAGAGGCTAAAACATATTTTGGAAAGTCAATTTGGGAAAGAACCCGATACTTCTTCAGGGGAAGACCAGGACTTTCTCATGGATATGATGGAGTTGCACGAGTCGGTGCAAGAATCATTTGGCGACGAAGAGTTGCATAGCGCCTGTCTTCGTAAACTTGAATCCATGGAGCAGGAAAGCCTTGCTTTGGCGGCCGGCTATCTGGATCAAATTGAAGAAAACCTGCTGACGCAGGAAGGTTATGAAGCTTTAAGCATGTATTATCATCGCCTGAAATATTTCAGCAGGTTGCGCCAGCAACTTAAGCATGCAGAGCCTGAACTCTAGATTGCACGAAAACCATTCATTCATTAAAAGGGATGAGTTGTTATGCTGGGTTCATTAAAGTACATACAAACGTTCGTTAATATCTTTATTGCATTTCAATACATGAAGCTTCCGGAATTGGCTTTTTTCGGAATGCTGATTTGTATGAAGTAAAGCTCTCCTTTCTGAGTCAATGAATGTTCTACGGTTGAGCTTCATTTTTCAGGCTCCAGGACACCACCATGGCAAAGAAAATCCAGTAGTGTCTGAAATTCATAATGTCCATGGATACGGCTTCCGCAAGGAGAATGCCTGCCAGGATCACCATCGTAAAATGGAGTCCATCATTTTGTTTTCCCGAACAGATCAGAAAATTAAACAACGACAGGCCTATCAGGAGAAGTGAAACAAGTCCGGGCCAGCCTAAAATTGCAAGAGCGCCCAGATAAGTCGAATGAGGATCATAATTCGGAAGGTGTGCCGGATATTGCCCTTCTTTTTTGAGGAGTTCAACTTGCCGGTTGTAGTTACCCGGTCCGGTTCCATGAAATGGATTTTTCAAAAAAAGAGTCCATGCTGTTTTTTTAAAACAATAGTAACCAGAAGCCAGCACGGAAGTATGATCTGTGTGAAAAAGCAGTTCATTGGAACTATAGGGACTATTGATAAAGGCTGGACTTGTTTTTTTAAAATCGTCTACAATTAAAAAATGACTTGAGATTACATGTACCAATGCAGTCCCTGCCAGCAAAAAAAGAATTGCATAAAGGGATATGCTTTTTCGATAAAGCAGGAAGGCGGACCAGAGAAATAAAATGAAAAGAAATGATTTCGCCAGAGTCAGCAAGGCGACAATAGAAAAGAACAACGCAGCGTGCAGATCAGAGCGCTTCTTTTCATAAAAGAATGCATTGCAAAGACAAAAGGCAATGCTCAAGGTGATGATGGAAAGGTACATTGCAGGAGTCGTTGTAAGACCCTGCAAGCGATAGCTGTCACCGAAATAGGGATAATTCTCATAGATCTGTGCAGCTTCATTTGGCCAAATGGAAATACTAAGGAGATACAAGATAAGTCCGGATATACTCATGAGCCAACCGAGCGTTCGAAAGGCGTGCATGGAAAAATGATAGAACTCGTCTTTTTTAAGGCCGTCAAAATAAATCAGAAAAAAGAAGAGTAAGCTGACCAGGTATACGACTCCTGCGCATTCCAAAAGTCCTGATAAGGAGGGCTCAAATGCAAAACTCATCAGATGCACAGCCAGCCAAGCTATGCATGGAATGATAAAATATGTATAGGAGGTCCATAATTTATTCCATTTGACCGGTCCGAAGGCTCTGAGGAACCATAAGACCATCAGTGCATAAACAATCTCAGCCGGTTGGACCCTGTCTTCAAACACCGGTAAAAACAGAACATGTTGAAAGCCACAACACAGGACATAAATGAAGAGGAAGCGTCCTAAAACAGATCCGCCATGTTCAAAAGGCGCTGACATTTGCATGTACCAAAGGTACGTGGTATCACATGCTTAGGTGATGAAGCAAAAACGAATATGGTGAAAATTACACTGCAAAACTTTCTCCGCAACCGCAGGTGCGGGATGCGTTGGGATTATTGAAGAAAAATCCCTTTCCCTGCAGGCCATCTGAGAATTCAAGGGTAGAATTAAACAGGTACAGGAAAGATTTTAAATCCGTAACAATTTTTTCTCCTTTGTCCTCGAAAACCTGGTCGTTGGGTTGGGATTCATTGTCAAAGTCCATCTTATAACTCAGTCCGCTGCATCCCCCGCTTGTCACAGCTACACGAATGAAATAGCTCGGATCCAAGCCGGATTCTTTACGTATCTGCTGAATTTTTTGGAGGGCACTTTCTGCTACGAATATCATTACTCAGAGATGTTATTTTTTGATTTATAATCTTTGATAGCGCTTTTAATGGCATCTTCGGCAAGGACACTGCAATGTATTTTTACCGGCGGGAGGGCAAGTTCCTCAACGATATCCATATTGTCAATGGACATCGCTTCCTGAAGACTTTTCCCTTTAAGCCATTCCGTTGCAAGTGAAGAAGAGGCGATGGCAGAACCACAACCAAAAGTTTTAAATTTGGCTTCTTCGATCTTTCCGGAAGAAGGGTCCACTTTGATCTGAAGGCGCATGACATCCCCGCACTCGGGAGCCCCAACTAAGCCTGTGCCCACATTGGGATCATTTTTGTCCAGTGTGCCAACGTTTTTAGGGTTTTTAAAATGATCGAGAACTTTTTCAGAATAGGCCATGATATTGTATTTATGCTGTGTTCAATAATTAACTTTGAATATTCCGGAATGGTTCCATTAATGCTCTGACCAGACGATCTTGCTAAGGTCTACACCGTCTTTATACATTTCCCAAATCGGACTGAGGTCCCTCATGTGATTTACTCCTTTTGAAATGGCCTGAATGGCATAGTCTACATCTTCTTCCGTGCTGAAGCGTCCCAGACTTAATCTCAAAGAAGAGTGTGCCAGGTCGTCTCCAAGTCCCAAAGCGACGAGCACATAACTTGGTTCCAGTGATGCCGATGTACAGGCTGAACCGGAGGAAACGGCAATATTCTGGTTGAAAGTCATCATAAGTCCTTCACCTTCCACGTGCTTAAAAGACATATTCGTCACATGGGGCATTCTGTGTTCCGTAGATCCATTGATATACACTTCCTCCAGAATTTCTTTCAATCCGGATTCAAGCCGGTCTCTCAATTTTCTCAGACGTTCCGCCTCCTCAGTCATTTCGTTTTTTGCTATTTCTGCAGCTTTGCCAAAGCCGACGATCCCCGGGACGTTCAAAGTACCCGAACGCATACCGCGTTCATGACCGCCACCGTCCATTTGGGCAGTTACCTTAACTCTTGGATTTTTGCGACTCACATACAGGGCTCCTACGCCCTTTGGACCGTACATTTTGTGGGCGGTGAAAGACATGAGATGGACACCGCACTCCCTTGGGTTTACGGGAATTTTGCCAACAGCCTGCGTTGCATCACTCATCAACAGAACTCCATGTCGGGCGCATATTTCGCCAATTTCCTTCATGGGTTGAATCACGCCTGTTTCGTTATTGGCCCACATTATAGAAACCATCAATGTGTCGGGCCGGATTGCAGACTCCAATTCTGCCAGATCGATCAATCCGTCTTCCTTCACTTTCAGGTAAGTCACGTCGGCTCCTTTGCGCTCCAATGCATGGCAGGTGTCTAAAACGGCTTTATGCTCCGTAGTGGCTGTAATAAGGTGTTTTCCTTTTCGGGCATACATTTCAAATACACCTTTTAAAGCAAGATTGTCTGACTCCGTCGCTCCGCTGGTAAAGATGATTTCTTTTTCATCCGCACCGATCAATTCTGCAATGCGTTGACGCGCAAGGTCAACGGCTGCTTCCGCTTCCCAGCCAAAAGGATGACTTCTGCTGGCTGCATTTCCAAAATGTTCCGTAAAAAAAGGAAGCATGGCCTCCACGACCCGCGGGTCGCAGGGGGTGGTGGAATTGTGATCTAGGTACACTTTATGTGAAGGCATAATTGTATTCGTTTTAAGGATGCAAATGAATAACAAAAATAACACGCTTAAGGATGCTTTGTTTAGTCTCCTGCCACTGAATTTAGATTCATCTGGCCAGAAAAAGCTAAACTGAAACTGCGACCTGTCTTCGTTATATGCAGCTTGTTGCAAATGCAACAGGCCCTTAAGATTTTAGTGGTATTTTTGAATTGAAATCAAAAAATGTATACCTTAAGGCTCAGAGGAATTGGATAAATTTTCGGATATTGATAAATGGCTAGAAAGTATAGCGGAAGGGGATCGTCAAGCCCTTTCAAAAGCGATCACGCTGGTTGAAAGCAAAAAGCAGGAAGACCGGCGGAGGGCGCATTTCCTGTTGAGCCGCTTATATTTTAAAAGCAAGCCTTCCCTGCGCATTGGAATTACAGGTCCACCCGGGGCTGGGAAAAGCAGCCTGATTGAATCCCTAGGGCTTTTATGCATAGACAAGGGTTATTCCGTTGCAGTGCTCAGCATAGATCCAAGTTCTGCCATAAGCAAAGGCTCTATTTTAGGTGATAAAACCCGGATGGCTTCCCTGGGTTTACACGAAAAAGCATTCATAAGGCCTTCACCTTCGGGTGATTACCTTGGAGGTATTGCACAAAACACCAGGGAGAGTATATTCCTTTGTGAATCTGCCGGCTATGATTATATTTTTGTGGAAACGGCGGGCATAGGTCAGACAGAATATCAGGTTTCCACCATGACAGATCTGACTTTATTGGTTCTTATACCCGGGGCCGGTGATGAACTTCAGGGTATTAAAAAAGGGATTATGGAATGGGCGGATATCATGGTGTTGAACAAGGCGGATGAGAAAAAAGATCCCAGGGTTGTCCAAAGCTTTAGGGACCTACTTGCGGCCAGCCACCTTTTTTCAGAAAAAACTCCGGGTTGGAATGTTAAAATTATGATGACATCTGCATTGAGTGGTGCCGGGATTCCGGCTCTTTTTGAACAGATCATCGAATTTCAAATGCACGTTCATCGGCAAGGTCAGTTTACACAAAGACGTGAACGTCAAATGATTAATTATTTTCATGATCTGGTGAACCGGAAGTTTTGGGATAAGATGGAACAACAATCAGGACTGAAGGCTGCAAAACAGAGTTTGGAAGAACGCATCAAATCGAGAGAAATTAGTCCTGAAGAGGCTGCAGAATTGGCACTGTCTTTTATTTTTGCCACCTGAGACATTTGTAGGTATGAAAAGACTGGTCTGGATATTCCTGTGGCTTTGCTTTGCCTTCACTCCGGATAACACTCCTGCGGTGAAGGTGCCAGGTCCTTTGACTCTTTGTTCCCCTGTTCGAAACATTCTATCGATCACCGGTAGTTTTGGGGAACTCAGGTACAATCATTTTCATGGGGGGGTGGACATACGGTCTTCTTTTGGGGGTCCGGGTGTGGATGATATCCTTTCAGCTGCAGATGGCTATGTTTCAAAAATTATCATTGATTCCGAGGATTTAGGTAAATCGCTTTACATTACCCACCCCAATGGCCTGATGTCTGTGTATGGGCATTTACAGGATTTTCGAGAAGACCTCAAAGAATACATACGCCAAAAACAATACGAGACCAGGAAATTCCAGCAGGAACTTTATTTTACGGAAGATCAGTTTCCAGTGAAGGCGGGAGATTTTGTTGCTATTATGGGCAATTCGGGTTCCAGCAGAGGCAAGCATTTGCATTTTGAAATCCGAAATGCCGAAGGTGAAGAAGTGTGGGATCCCCTGATGTTTGGACTGCCTGTCGACGATTCAAGAGCGCCTTCCATTCACAGGATCAAACTTTACGGCTTCGACCTCCAGGGCCAGGAGGTTTCAAGTAAAGTGTACTCTGGACCACGCCAGCTCAACAACCACCCCGTTTTTCAGGTGCCCGGAGAAGTATTCAGCCTGGGAATTGATGCCCTGGACCGTACGGATCGTTCCTGGAATTATACAGGCATAAAGTCCATTCAAGTATATGTGGACGGCGAATTACATTATCACCTCTCACTGGATAAGTGGAAACGCGAGGATACAAAATACATCAACGCACATGTCGACCACAGAACTCCTAAAGGCAATTTTCATCGATGCTTTTTGCTTTCTGGTAACCAAATGAATCTCTATAACACCCATGAAAACGATGGTTTTATATTTATGAATGACAGCACGGTTCATCAGGTTCATGTTATTGTTGGAGATGGAAGTGGAAATTACACGGATCTGGATTTTGGAATAAAGAAAAGTGCCTACCATTCTAAACCGCTTAGTCAAAAATTTGCGGATACCCTTTACCATAATGAAGAAAGGAAATTTGGAGACGACAAGGCCTCCATCTTTTTTCGGAAGGGAAGCGTGTACGAAGATTTGAACTGTGAAATGCGAACTGCAGAAAATAAAGCGAAGAATGCAGTAAGCGATTGGTATGGGGTAGTACCTGCCCAGACACCCATACATTATCCGGTTGAGGTTCGGCTGGCGGCAGATTCCAGGATGCAGGAGCTATGGAAGGACAAGTGTTTTATTGCGATGAAACGCGGGAATGCGATAACGAATTTGGGTGGTATTTGGGAGAATGGTCAGTTGGTTGCCCGTTCGAGATACCTTGGTATGTTTAGTATTATGGTAGATACGGTTGCGCCCACTCTGAAATGGCTTGTTCCGAAAAGGAAGAAATCCTGTTTAAATGCTTTGCGTTTTATTTTGAATGACAACATCATGGCTACACGTGAATTGCCTGATATGAAAGTGGATGCCTTTATTGACGGACAGTGGGTATTGATGGAATACGACAAGAAATGCAAACTGATATCCTATCAATTCGAACCCTGGTTGGGCAAGGGTCATCACAATTATGAGGTCGTGGTGAGTGACAACCTCGGAAACACCCGCTCGTATAACGGTAGTTTTGAGCGATAGCCATGTTACAAGAAGATTTTCTTCCTAAATTCAAATATGCTCCCGGGGATGATTTTCCTTTTGCATCATTTAAACAACAAGATGGCCGGGAGATCTCTTTAAAATCCTTAAAGGAGAAATGGCTGGTCCTGTTTTTTTATCCAAAGGATCTTTCACCTACATGTACCAAGCAAGCCTGCAATTTAAGGGACGCTTTCGACCTGTTGAGGAAGCACGATGTGGCTCTGTTTGGGCTGAGTCCGGATAATGCACGGAGGCACCGAAGTTATATTGAGAAATTTCAACTTCCTTTTGACCTGATTGTGGATGAAGAGGCAACGATAGCTAAAGCCCTTGGGGTTTATGGTCCTAAAAAATTCATGGGAAGGGTCAGCGATGCGATTCACCGGAGTACGTTTGTACTCGACAAAAAGAGAAAGATTCACGAAATCATTTATCCTGTAGATTCAGCCAGGCACGCGGAGCAAATTCTTCGTGCTATTGGAGTGGCCTGAATTATTTAATTTTACGCAACTAAAACAACAACATGAACAGCAATACGAATACTTTACGCTACTTCTTACTTTCCCTCACATTTATCAGTGCATTAGCTATCCAATGCAAGGCAAAACAGGAAGTCAGCGCGGAAGAGACAAAACCCGTCATGGAGAAGCTGGATACCACCGGTCCGGAATATACGAGTCTCTACATATGTCCGATGCATTGCCAGGGCAGCGGAAGTGATCATGCAGGGGTATGCCCTTCCTGCGGCATGGATTATGTCATGAATGAGTCTGCACCTGCGCCTGCCCAGGACACGACCAGCGCCAAGTAAGATACTTTAAATCAATTTATTATACATATATTATAAAAATATATTAAATATTTTTATATATAATTTGCTTTTTAGCAAACCCGTGCTCTATATTTGCACTATATATAAGTCTTTCTTATATATGTAAACCACCTACCTGAGTTTGCCCGTTTCCGGGCGATAGTTTTCTTATCTGATAATAGCTCCTCTGAAGATTTACCCGGCTGAAGGGTTTCTGAAGCTCCCTTTGTCCGGTTCAACTGTAATTGATTATTTGTCTGCGGAATTCTGTATTCCAAAGATCAAACATTTAAACCTAGAAGCAATGCGACCGAAAACAACGTCTGGTTTCGGAGTGAGAAAACTACGCCCTTCGGGGTACTCCTCTGCGTCTTTAGTTATAAAGACCCTTATCTTATTATTCATTCTTATCGCCCTGGATCCGGCACAGGTGTCGGGACAGTGCCAGCTTGCCTGCAGGGGTAAAGTCAACGTTTCATTAGGTGATTCCTGCAAAGCGCTGATTACACCGGAAACACTGCTCACCAGCGGACCGTCCGACTGTCCGGGAGCGCGGTACCGTGTGGATGTATTGGATTACAACATGCATAAAATTCCAACAAGTCCATATGCAACAGGTGACTATATCCGTATGGAGTTGATCGGAATGGTCTTTGACTCCAATAGCAGGAACTCGTGTTGGACTAAAATGTACATCGAAGACAAATTCGGTCCTGTGATCGAATGTCGGGTCGATACGATCTACTGTAATGATACCATGGCCTACAGTACGCCTCCTTTTTACGATAACTGCGATCCCAACCCAACCATACAACTGTTAGGAGAAGTTGCAGAGCCATTGGATTGCAATCCTCGATTTATCAAGAAACTCACGCGTTACTGGCAGGGAAAAGACAATCTTGGAAATCCGGGGAAGATCTGCACTTCCATGTTTTGGCTTCGCCGGATTCCTTTGGACTCCATAAAATATCCTAAACATTTCGTACGTGCAGATAATTGCAATCTGGAGTGCAACGGCCAGTTCTTTACGGATGCAAATGGCCATCCTCATCCATATGTAACAGGCGTGCCCACCATCGACGGCAAGTCTTTGTGGCCATCGCAGATGTTTTATTGCAATATTGCAACCAGCTATGAAGATATGGTGGCCCTGGATTTGCCCTGCAAAAAGAAAATTATCCGTCTGTGGAAAATCATCGAGTGGTATTGCGGTTCAGCGGTCATCCGAACCCATGCGCAAACCATCGAAATACTTGACACCAAACCTCCTGTATTACATTGCCCTTATGATTTTACGGTCACGACCGCAGCCGGTTACCAATGCGAGGCGAATGTATATATGCCGCCTGTTACCGTGCACGACAGCTGCCAGGATACGGTACATGTAGATATCGCCTATCCCGGCGGTTTGCTCCGGGATCAAAATGGCGGCTATATCCTGTTGAAACCAGGTGTCAACAGGGTAGTCTATATTGCATATGACGGTTGCTATAATCAGGATAGCTGTGTAGTATTTGTAACAGTTGAAGACAAGACACCTCCGGTTGCAATTTGTCAGCAGAATACGGTCGTATCCATGACGCGTGACAATTTTGTTCATGTGTACGCAGATGCTTTTGATGATGGTTCTTACGATGATTGCCATCTCGACAATTTTACAGCCCGCCGCATGGATAATGGGGATGCCTGCAGTTTTGCAGATACCCTATTCAGACCTATTGTCGAGTTTTGCTGCGATGATGTAGGTAAGGAAGTAATGGTCATCGTTCGTGTGACAGATAAGCATGGAAACCACAATGATTGTATGGTGAACGTGGAAGTACAGGACAAAACACCACCAGTGATCAATTGTCCGCATGATGTCCGCATCCCTTGTTCAAAATACAACGACACGATCAATCTGGCGCGATTTGGACAAGCTGATTATTACGACAACTGTGTAGTGGACATGCACCAGTATGTGGATTCGTTTTTGAATCAATGCGGATTGGGATATCTGGAGCGTGTATTTGTCGTGCGGGATAACATGGGCCGCCTGGATTCCTGCAGACAACGAATAGATATCTATGATGTGGATCCATTCGATGAACATGACATCATTTGGCCCTATGACTATCATATGAATTCCTGCGGGGCTGACACGGATCCTAAAAATCTTCCGGATACATTCGGTTATCCGATTATTCTTGCTAACGATTGTTCGTTAGTTGGTATCAGCTACGAGGACCACCAGTTTAATTACGTCCAGGATACGGCGCTTTGCTTTAAGATATTGAGAAAATGGAAAGTCATTGACTGGTGTCAATGCTATCAGGATTTACAGACAGGGGAAACGAGATGTCCTTCCTGGCATCATGAACAAATTATTAAAGTCAGCAATCACCTTCCGCCAAAAATTCAGGATGATTGCGAAGCAGTGAAATATTGTCTGAGTTCGCAGGAGTGTTTTAAAGAGCGCGTACAGCTGACCCATACGGCCGTTGATGACTGTACGCCGGATGATCTGCTGAACAGCGGATTTAAAATTGATTTGTTTAACGACGGATTATTTGATACAAGCTACCAGCACCTTGGAAATGTCATTTCCTTCGATGGTGATCTTCCTTTGGGTTCCCATCGCATCCTATGGAACTGGGAAGACCAGTGTGGTAACCAGATTGTGTGTACCCAATTTGTCGATATTGTAAATTGCAAGGCTCCGACCGCCTATTGTCTGAATGGCGTCAGTATCAATCTGATGGCTGTAGATACCAATGGGGATGGTCGTCTTGAAAAGTTTATTGATGTGTGGGCGAAGGATGTAGACAAGGGGAGTTACCAGTTTTGCGGAAACCCCGTGACGCTCTCATTCTCACGGGATACCCAACAGCGATTTATCCGATTTACCTGCGACAGCTTAGGTATGCACCGGACAGCGCTTTGGGTGACGGATCAGCTGACGGGAAAGCAGGATTTTTGTTATTCAGCGATTACGATACAAGACAACAATAAATTGTGTAACACGGGAAATATAACGGCGAATATTGGAGGCCTTATACAGACTCCGTTTGACCAGGGAGTTTCTGCCGTATCTATAAAATTAGACAGTCCAAATGGAGCGGTGCTTCAGGAATTCAATGGCAAATATCAATTTGCGAATTTGCAAATCGGAGAAGATTACAGGATCAAGGCTCTCGTGGATAAAAATTATCTGGATGGCGTCAGCACCCTGGATATCGTCAAGATGCAACGGCATATACTTGGATTGGAAACGTTCAACTCTCCATGGCATTATCTCGCTGCAGATGTGACCGGTGATAAAAGAGTCACAGCTGCGGATGTGGCTGCTCTGCGCAGATTAATACTCGGTGTGGATTCCAAGTATAAATCAAACCTGTCCTGGTCTTTTGTTGAGTCGACCTATCAGTTTCCGGTGCCGGATGATCCCTGGTACGAGCCATTGCCAACGGAATTTACAATTGTTGGACTTCCCGGAGATATGATGTATCTGGATTTCAAAGGAGTGAAAGTCGGGGATGTCAGCCAAACTACCTGGAATGGATTTTCGAATATTGAAACGCGTTCCGGAAAAAATATTCAGCTGAGTATGGATATGGTGGAAGGTGAAAACAGAGTTGCGATTCGTGCGAAAGAGGCTTCCGCACTGAATGGATTTCAGTTTACGCTTCGATTCAATCCGCACAAAGCGCACTTGATTGCAGTTCGATCCGGTCAGCTTCGCATTGAGGAAGATGAAATTGGTTGGAACCAGGCCGCTAATGGCTATGTATTAGTTTCATGGAACACTGCAGAATTGACTCATGTGGAAGCAGGAGAAGTCTTGTTCTACCTCGAATTTGACAAGGAACTGAACAAGACGGATGCACAGGATATAGATTTGAATTCCGACATACTTCATGCAGAAGCCTACGTTGAAGGAAAAGACATTTATGGAATAGAGTTGTCTTCTGATGCAGTTACTCAAAATGCAGATGTACTCTTTGGAGACCCGGTTCCAAATCCATTTACACAAAGCACGCAATTGAAATTTTTCCTCAGGCAAAGCGCAGAGGTGGTTTACTCCATTGCGGATTTAAATGGCCAGACCGTTTACCATAACAAATCGAATTACCATGCAGGACAAAATGTCCTTACGATTAAGAAAGACCAGCTTCCCGGATCCGGAGTGTATATACTCCAGATGGAATCAGGAGATTTTAATAAAAGTATCAAGTTGGTATTGATCGAATAAAAGAAGGCTTCAGGTTTACTATCATATTACAGTTGCCTCTGCGGGCTTTCCCGCAGAGGTTTTTTGCATTGCGAAAATGCTGAATTATTCTCTGATGCCCGGCAGATCCCTGCCGGGAGGAAGGTCTTCCTCCTGCAATTGCCTGATAGGTTTTATCTTTGTGACAAATATGTACATATGAGTTTTCAGATTTCAGGAAAGTTGGTTAAGAAAATGGAAGTGGAAAGCAAGACATCGAGCTTTCAAACAAGAGAATTTGTCATTCAGACACAAGAACAATATCCCCAGTTTGTAAAATTTCAACTTGTGCAGGATAAATGCAGTTTGATTGACAGGTTCAACGAAAACGACATCATCAATGTATTTTTTGACTTGCGGGGACGTGAATGGCAAGGGAAGTACTTTACCAACTTGCAAGCCTGGAAAGTTGAAGCTGAAGGGGCGAAAGGTGAATTTGCAGGTCAGGATCTTGTTGCAGACAAGGAAGCTGCAGATCCATTTGATTTACCGGCAGAATCCTACGATGACCTTCCTTTTTAAAAGATGAGGTATTTCCACGCTCTGATTTTTTGGATTTCCTTATATAGTACAATTCATGCACAGGAGATTCAGTTCTTTCAAAGCTATTACTCCAATGATTTCCGCGAATGGATTTTGAAAGATTCAGCGGAACAGCAATTGGGGACAATGCGCGCGAGTTGGCAGTTTGAGCGGGATTATTCACAATGGGATATACGAATAGGTGAATTATCGGGAAGCATCTATCACAAATGGAGAGATCAAAATAACGATTGGGAAATTCGCCTCCAAAATGATTTTTACACTGCACAAGCCGTTTGGAAAGGGCAGTTTGATTCGTGGAGAATAACAAACAACAACAAAACCTATTACCTGAATCTGATCCGCGATCCCGACGGATTTCAATGGAAACTGAGCAAAGAACAGGAAGAACTCTGCTTTTTGTACAATACTTATTTTTCTGACTTGCGGGAATGGACCATTGAGTATTTTGAAAAACTGAATGATCCTGCATTGATGGTTGCAGCCATATTTATCGTAAGCTATTATTCTACTCCGAAATAAATTTCAGGAATAAAATCAATATGCTTTTGCAAACAGGACTCTTCTCGATGAAGGTCTTCCGGTCAAAATGCATTTTCCCTGTTCCTCAGCGGCATTAAGGGGAATGCAACGTATTGTGGCTTTCGTCAACTCCTTGATTTTCTCCTCTGTTTCCGGAGTCCCATCCCAATGGGCATAGACAAAACCAGGCTGGTCTTCCATGATCTGTTTAAAGCGATCCCATTCATCCACAACATATGTATTTGCACTGCGAAATGCCTTTGCCTTTTCAAAGAGCTGAATCTGTATTTCATCCAGAAGAGCCTTCACATAGGAGCTCACTTCTCCAATTGGTATCGATTTTTTTTCTTTGGTATCCCTGCGCGCGATTTCTACGACACCTTGTTCGAGATCCCTTGCACCAATTCCAATGCGCACAGGAACTCCTTTCAACTCATGTTCTGCAAATTTGTATCCGGGACGATTTTTATCATCCGAATCGTAGCTGCATCGGATGCCCATGGCCTGTAGTTCTAATCTTATTGCATCTGCAACGGATTGCAGTTCCGGGCCTGGCTTGGGAATCGGAACGATGATCACCTGTGTGGGTGCGAGTTTTGGTGGAATGATCAACCCATCGTCATCCGAATGGCACATGACCAATGCTCCGATCAGTCGGGTGCTGACCCCCCATGATGTGGCCCATACGTATTCTTCAACGTTTTGATCCGTCAGGTACTTTACTTCAAATGCCTTTGCGAAATTCTGGCCCAGAAAATGCGAGGTACCCGCCTGCAGAGCTTTTCCATCCTGCATCATGGCTTCGATGGTATACGTTTCCAGGGCACCTGCAAATCGTTCGTTTTCAGTTTTCAATCCCTTTATTACAGGAATTGCCATATAGTCTTCTGCAAAACGCGTGTAAACCTCATGCATTTTTTCTGCCTCACTGATCGCTTCCTGTTGGCTGGCATGTGCTGTATGGCCTTCCTGCCATAAGAATTCTGTGGTCCTCAAAAAAGGCCTCGTGCGCATTTCCCAGCGAACTACATTGGCCCATTGATTGATGAGGATGGGCAGATCCCGGTATGACTGGATCCAGTCTCTGTAAGTATTCCAAATTACTGCTTCCGATGTTGGTCGGACCACCAGCTCTTCTTCAAGTTTTGCATCCGGATCGACAATGAGTTTGCCTTTTTGGCCTGGATCATTTTTCAGGCGGTAATGGGTTACGACGGCGCATTCTTTGGCAAATCCCTCCGCATTTTTTTCTTCCGCTTCAAATAAACTTTTCGGAACGAATAAGGGAAAATAAGCATTGACGTGTCCTGTTTCTTTAAACATTCTGTCGAGAACGTCTTTCATGTTTTCCCAGAGAGCATAGCCCAAGGGTTTTATAACCATGCATCCCCTTACTGCACTTTGGTCCGCCAAGCCGGCTTTATACACAATGTCGTTGTACCATTGCGAATAATCTTCAGAGCGGGCTGTGATTTGCTTTGCCATTTTTTTGGAATTTTTAAACGTATTGCCTTGTTACTTATCTAATATCAAGGGTTTAGGCTTTGTTAAATGAGTTTAACGATCTGAAATGAAATCTTAAAATGATTTTAACCAAGCCGAGGCACAAAAGTAATAAATTGCATCAGCTATCTCATTATTAAACATTTGCATTCATAATAGAACCATGAAGAACACATTAAATCAAATTTATCTCGCCTTGTTTCTCGCATTTATTTCGCAGGGAATACATGCGCAATTTGACGACATCTATTATGATCCTGACAAGGATCAACAAGTTCCTTATTCAAATCAAAGAAATCAAGATGTGCCTGACAAGGATGAATATTCTCACGGAAAAGAGAAACATTTGAATGCCAATGATTCTGACTACGATGATGCATACAGTGAGTGGGATGATCAGGATTATTATTATGCGTCCAGGATAAAGCGCTTTCACAGGCCCTATCATGGCTTTGATTATTATTCTCCCTGTTACGCTGATTATTACTTTTATGACAATTACGAATACAGCGACCCTTGGTTTTTCGATCGCGACATCTATTCTACACGTTGGTATTATTACGATAGCTATCGCTGGAATCGCTGGAATTCCTATCGTTATTATTCCAGGCCTTATTGGTCATACTGGGATTGGTGTTTAGGCTGGAATCCTTATTCCTACTCCTACGGGTATGGGTACTGGCCCTATCGCTATGACTATGGAAATCCATATTATTACAATCATGGCCGAAGACATTCTGATTGGGATTGGAACAGCGGAGACCGAAATCCCAAAGGTCAATATTATGGAAGCCGGCGCTTTGGGGCCACGCAAACATCCAACAGAGGGCCTGTTCGACTCTACAACCCGGATCCTGAAATCCTCAAAGCACTGCCGGGCAAATCCCGGGAGGAATCGCCCAAAAGAGAATCGGGACGCAAGCCGATAAGGTCCGCTGAGGGAGAAGGAGCCGGAAGAGACCATAACGACAAGCCGGAAAGAACGGATCAGCCAAGGCCCAAACCTCGTCTATATATGGACGATTCAAATTACAATCCGGTCAATCCGGAATCTGCAAATCCTCCGGGAAGTCCGCGTACAGATCGCGAGAGGAGCCCCCGGGAAATGCCTGATTCAGAAAAGTATAGGGAAGATCGCGACAAGCGCAGTTGGTTTACACCTCATCGGTCCATCCGCCCCGAGGGGAATCCTGATAGGGAGTCCGGAAGGGACAGAACTCTTAGTCCAAGCAATGATACCTACCGGCAAGATCGCGAAAGCAAGAGAACTAAGGAAACCGGAGGATTTTTTGACAAGATCATGGGAAGGCAGGAGCGATCAGAGAGCGGATCAAATTCCAACAACCATACTGATAAATCGGGGAGCACGAAAAGTTCAGGAGGTGGCCGAAAGTCACCCAGATAGTATTTAACAGCATTTTATAAGATGTTCTGTCCAAATTTGCAGTCATGAAAAAAACCTTTTTAGTATTGAGTTTATTTTCCGTAATACAGCTAATGAGGAGTCAAACTCCTTCTGAAGCCTTGAGGTATTCCATGCTGCGTCCGAGCTCGACCTCAAGAGCATTGGCATGTGGTAACGGAATCACCGCTTTAGGTGCAGATTTTACAGCAGCATCCGTGAATCCCGCTGGTTTTGGAATGTTCCGCAAATCGGATGGCTTTGTTTCCTTTGGCTTGAATAACAGCGATATCAAATCGACGCTCCGTTCGGATGAGTTGTCCAATCTCACTACGCAAGAAACAAGATTGACAAACTCGTTTCAGGGTGCAGGCGTCGTGTTTGTCGGGACACCGGTAGGTCTTTCCAACTGGAAAAACACAAGTTTTAGCATTTGTCTGAACAAGTTGGCAGAATTTGACCAGAGTATTTACATGAAAGGACAAAGCAGAGGGTCGATTACAGACCGTTTTCTGGAATTGGCACTCGATCCTCAGGGCGTCGGGCTGATGGGATTGCCAAGCGGCGAGCTCGATGATTTTGAAGCCGGACTCGCTTACGAGGCAGGTGCCATTTATGAATCCAACACCGATCCTGATCATCCGATTTATACGACGGACCTTCTTAGCCATCCGGGATTTGTCATGCCGAAAGAACAAAGCATCCGGAACACCGGCAGCATGCATGAAATTGCTATTGGATTCGGAGGCAATTACAATGAAATCCTAGCAGTCGGATTCAGCATTCACATTCCCCTTGGGCGATTTAGAAGCAGCTCCAGTTACAGTGAACAGGAAAGCAAAAGGGATACCTTCTATCCATTCAGAAGTCTTCAATTTGATGAAAAACTGACTACGGACATATCCGGTTTTGGAGGAAACATCGGCATCATCTACAAACCTGTCAAGTATATCCGCCTGGGCATTGCCTGGCAGAGTCCGCGAGTTTTAACTCTTGAAGATGAATTTAATACTTCCCTGCAATATGAATATTTTAATGGCCGTCGCGATACCACATTGAATGCTTCCTCTCCTGATGGCATTTTCAAATATAAACTGGTCACGCCCATGCGAACGGTACTCTCCGCCGCAGTCATTGGCCCAATCGGTTTTCTCTCTGCGGATATGGATATCATAAACCCGAAACACGCTTCATTTAATCTTACCAGTGACAGTGAGGATCCTGCCGATTATGAGCAGGAGCAAATTGTAAATTCAGAAATTGATAAACAATACAAACTCCTTTTGCAATATCGTTTTGGGGCCGAGCTGGCGCTGAATAAATTCAGACTTCGCGCGGGAGCGCAAATGCTTCAACAGCCTTACCGGAATTCCAATGCTTTCGACCATGGATATAGTTTTGGTGTTGGTTTTCGAGGAGACCGTTTTTATCTGGATCTGGCCTATCAGATTTTGCATAGCGAGCAATCCTACACGCCCTACCTGACCGGTAATTCGGATTTTAACGGAGATGGTGTGATAGATGCGCCAACCTCATTGGTAGATCAAAAAGTGAAGACCTCGTTGTTCTCTTTTACGATGGGATGGAAATTCTAATTTCATCCATTTAAACAGTGGTTTACTGCATTTACAAAGGGCATATTAATCGGAGTTATCTGGGTCGCTTCATTTTGACATTTGACTTAAAAATGGTATCTATGTCGTTTTAATGACATATGTTGGCATTGCTTTCACCTTCAAAAGATCTTGATTTCAAAAATCCGCTTCCGTTCGTCGGCACCCAGTTGCCCAGGCTGCTCTCAGAAACCGGACAACTGATTGAAGTGTTGCGGAAAAAGTCACCCAGAGACCTGATGAAACTCATGGATATCAGTGAAAAACTGGCTGCAGAAAATGTACAACGTTACCACCAATATTCTGAAACATTTGATTCCACAAATGCACGCCCTGCGATGTATGCCTTTTCGGGAGATGTATACAGAGGTTTGGATGTACATTCATTAAATAAAAAGCAGGTCGAATATTGCGAAAAGCATATCCGCATTTTATCGGGACTTTACGGCATATTGAGGCCAATGGATTTGATTCAAGCCTATCGGCTGGAAATGGGCACCTCCCTGCGTATTGGAAAATCAAAAGACCTTTATCAATTCTGGAGACAGAAGATAACAGATCAATTGCAAGCAGATTTACTGCAAACAAATTCAAAATATCTGATCAATCTGGCTTCGCAGGAATACGTTCAGGTTTTGGATTTTTCGATCATTTCGGTACCTGTGCTGCACATTCACTTTCGAGAATACCGCGACAACAAATTGCGATTTTTAAGTTTCAATGCCAAGAGAGCCAGAGGACTTATGGCCAGATACATGGCCATATCATCCTGTAAAAAGGCGGACGACTTGAAAGCTTTCAATTTAGACAAATACGGATTTGATCCTGATCTGTCAGACGCTACTCATTGGTATTTCATCCGCTAATTTCAAAGCATGAACAGAGTTTGGCATTTTCTTCCTTTTGCGTTATCCATTTTGTGGTATCTTTTTTTGTCGACCACGTTGTCTGTTTCAGGCAATCACTTACCGCCGCTGGGAAGTTTCTTCGGTATCAGTGAAGGTTTTTGGGCAAATGCCAAAAGCCAGGATCAGGTGCCTGCTTCAGTGCAAAATGATTTCGGAATTCAGGGAGAGGTTTACCTGGATGAGCGGAGAGTGCCGCATATTTTTGCAAATACGGAGAGGGATGCTTATTTTTTACAAGGATATGTACATGCCTGGCTCCGGTTGTGGCAGATTGATTTTTCGACGCGAGCAGCGGAAGGGCGTCTGAGTGAAATAATAGGAGAACGCACTTTGTCTTATGATAAAATAAAGAGACGCAAGGGATTCAGGGAAGCTGCAATGAGAAGTGTTGAAAACTGGAAGAGAGACCCGGAGTTATTAAAGAGCCTCAATGCCTATTCTGATGGCATCAATCAGTACATCAGTTCGCTCTCCTACAAGGATTTGCCTATCGAATACAAACTTTTGGATTATTGGCCGGAACCCTGGAGTTTGTACCGCTCTGCACTTTTCCATAAGAGCATGGCGGAAATCCTGTGCGGTCGGGATAAGGATGTGGAACTAACAAACGCTCGTTTGTTTTTTGGATCACAGTTTGCAAACTTATTTCCCGAGATGGAGCCCAAAGAAGATCCGGTCATTCCACCAGGCACAGAATGGAAATTTACCATGCAGGAAAGTTTGCCTGTGGTGGATTCAGGTCAAACCGGATATATCGACTGGATTCCGGAAAAAATGCCTGCGGGTCTCGGAAGTAACAATTGGGCGGTCGCGGCCCGGAAATCTGCGAATGGGCATCCTCTGCTGTGCAATGATCCGCACCTGAATCTCACCCTGCCGTCCATATGGTTTGAACAGCAATTGATCACACCTGATTATAATGTATATGGGGTTACCTTTCCGGGAATTCCAGGAGTTGTAATTGGTTTTAATGATCATATTGCATGGGGTGTAACCAATGCGGGTTGGGATGTCATGGATTGGTATCAGATTCAGTGGCAGGATGAGAAAAAAACACATTACCTGTTGGACGGAAAGTGGGTTGAGGTAAAAAATAAAGTAGAGAAAATTCATGTGAAGGGGCATCCGGATGTGTTGGATACGGTGTTGATGACCTATTGGGGTCCTGTGGTGTATACCGACACGGCGTCGAGAAAAAATGGCCTGGCCATGCATTGGATTGTAAATGATCCATACGAACAGATGGAAGTCAATACATTCCGATTGTTGAACCGAGCAAAAAATTACGCAGATTACAGGAATGCCGTATTCAATTTTCCCTATCCTGCACAGAATTTTGCCTTTGCCTCTGTCGATGGGGATATTGCATTGACAACACAGGGAAATATGCCCATAAAATCCGATCAGCAGGGACGCTTTGTTTTAGATGGATCAAAATCGGAAAACGCCTGGAAGGGCGTTCTGCCTTCTGTACTTAATCCGCACACCATAAATCCGGAAAGGGGATTTGTGTCGTCTGCCAATCAGCGCACCACTGACTCGAGTTTTCCAAATTATTACAACAACGGGGATTTCAGGGAATACAGGGGAAGGATGATTAACCGACTGCTTTCTCAAAAAGAGAAATGGTCCGTAGAGGATATGAAAGCTTTGCATTACAACAGTTATAGCCTGAAAGCCGAAGAAGCTTTACCTCTCCTCTTGACCGGAGTGGATTCCGGCGCTTTAGATGATAAGGGCCATGTATTGTATACACAACTGAAAAATTGGAATTACAATTATGATTCCACGAGTCAGGAAGCTGTTTATTTTGACCTTTGGTTCGCTTATTTCTACAAATGCCTTTGGGATGAGATCCTCATGGACAGTACAAAAAGAGCGATAGCTACACCCGACGACGTAGCGAGTATCCGGCTGATGAAAACAGATCCGGGCAATGTGTATTTTGACTTTTTGGAAACACCTAAAAAGGAAGTCTATCAGGATATTGCCAGAATGAGTTTTGACAGCATGAAGCAGCAGGTATCCAGACCCGGCGGGCCAAAAGATTGGGCTGATTTTAAAGATGCATCCATCCTTCACATTGCCCGGATTCCTGCATTCAGCAGATTTCATGTGAGGACATCAGGCAATGAAGATATTATCAATGCCCATGCCCGTGCATTTGGGCCTTCGTGGCGTATGATTGTGGATCTTGCGAAAGACAACATCAAAGCATTTGGAATATATCCGGGCGGGCAAAGCGGGAATCCGGGAAGTGCATTTTATGATTCCATGATTCTTCCCTGGTCGAAAGGGGCTTATTACGAGCTTCATTTTCTCAAATCTCAATCAGAGGCAAATCCGGATTACCAAGTTATCACATTTCATTAGTAAGAACCTATGAAATCTCATCCTACATATTTCTATCTGAGTCTTTTAGGAGCATTGAGTTCATTATTTATCTCGTACTGGTTTTCACCCTATGCCATCGCTTTATTACTGAACTTCGCGATCAGGATAGAGCTGAAAAAAGCGATATGGAGTCACTTTCTTATGTACACTGTCCTTGCAGTGATGTATTGTGCCTGGGTATGGTCCACAGGCAGCCAGCGATTGATACAAATGATCGGTGAAATTTTTTTGGGATCTTCTCCTTGGCTTATGATACTGGTAAGCAGTTTGTTTTTCGGGATTACCGCGGCTTTGGGAGCATGGTCAGGATGGGCTTTGCGAACACTTGTTCAAGGTACAAAAGCCTAATCCGCAAAATGGTATATACTGCGGCAATTTGCAATCGTCCAGATCTACTCATTTTTCAAAACCTGCAGTTTGGTCTTGAGTAAAACGGAGCCATCCAACAAGGCATACAAATGGTAGTTTCCTGAATGAATGGATTTCAAATTGAGTGTATGCCCCTCCCCTGAAAGAGAAGTATAATCTTCTTCATCTACGATGATTCCATCCATATCCTGAATCCAAATATGAACCCTGGACGATTCAGCAGTTCCTATGAGAAACACTTTTGTTGCATTGCCCGCGGGATTGGGATAAATCCGGATGTCTGCTTGAATTTTTTTATTTTGAATGGGCTCCACACCTGTGGATTGGTTTTTTAAATAACGAATCCGGATCAATTGATTGCTAGCGCTTGTCGTATGGGCGAGATTGTTGAGCCAGGGATTTCGGTCCGGACTGGGATTATAAATTCCTCCGAATACATAACCAATGAAACTCGTATCTTCCTGAATGGCATCCAGGTCAATGATGTCTTCTTTGTACCTGGGAATTTCAGCTCTTACGAAGACCTCCGCATTGGTTCCATAGTATCCGGGAAGTTCGTCATTCAATAAAAACTCTTCGAAGCCCCCTTTTTCATTGCGTGTGACACAACTCAGTGAACGTACGAAAGGAACGTAGGTATCCTGCACCAATGTGCCGCTGGAATCCCTGAAGTATTCTGCCATTCCACCCAGAAAAAGCTGATGCATGCGATTTTTTTGCACTTCATAGAATCCAATACGCGAACAGTTGTAAGCAGCAAACTTTTGATCAAAATCAAATATTTCTTCAAACTGCAGCGCGTCAAGCAATGCGACATTCAGGAATGGCCGGTTTACATTGTATTGGAAGACTCCGGAATAAACCATCAGACGGATCTTTCCGTTTGCATCAACGATGGGGTTCATGTTGAAATCCCTTCTGTGAAAGTTGTAATCATTTTTCAATGTGTGGATTTTTTCAAAGCTAAGGGTAGCGGAATCTCCGGTTATTTTGAAAATGCGTACCTCGTCTGTGTAAAGCTGATCCACTTTTGAAGAATTACTTGAGTAGATGCCTTTAAAAACATGGCCACCTGCCAGATAGCACAAACTATCTTTAATGCGCAACTGTCCCCCTGCAACCGCAAAATAGGGATCGCGGATAAGCTGGATTGCAGGCATCAGGTCCGATCCATTTTCAACTGCGTCAATACATTTTTGAAGATGGATTCGCATAAAAACAGGGTAGCTGGTATAAATCGAATCGGAACCCTGACCATATCCACCTAAGATGTAAAGAAAAGTATCGTCCTGAGTGAAGCAGGCATTCGCCGCACTCAGGAAGTTTTGCAATTCAGCGGAAAGGCCGGCAAGGGGATAGGCGCGAATCGAATGATTTTTTGTATTCCACAGATAAATAGTACGGTTGGAATTATCAAAGTCGAATCCGGATTCTTTTCCATGAATTCCATCTTTACGGCCCCCGACCATCAGGACTTTATCTCCGGTTGAAGCATAGGCAAAAGAATGAATCCGCGGCCAGTTTGGAATGGAAAAAGTATCAAATAAAAAATGCCCCTGCAATTGCCCATGCAGATTGAGTTCAGTAAGGCAAAAGAATAGCAATATTAAAAATTTCGAAAGCGATACCTTTCGCAGTGTGTGCATTACCATTTTTCTTTAGGGAGTTTAGTGACTCCAAAAAAACGCCGGACGGCAAATTTGCCCGTGCCATGGACAAGGATATGGATCATTCCACCGATGAAGGCGATGTTTTTCATAAAGTGGACAGCCTGGACGTTCCTGATTTCCGGAGGATCATTCCAAAATGAATACACGATGAAGGTTACAGGAATCCAGTACATCAGCAGAAGGCTGACTGCAAAGGCAGAACGATATCCTATTAAAAGGAATACCCCTCCAATAAAAAGGGCAAGTGAAGTAAAATAGATCAGGATGAGAGGATACCAGCTAAGGCCATATTCCAGTAAGGTTTCCCTTGTCCGGTTTATATGTTCGATCGTATCATACGATTCAAAAAGGGATATCGCTGAAACTAAAATCCGTGCGACCAGATCAAAGCTGTCTTTCATTTGACCAGAAATGAGGTGAAGCGCTTAGAAATCAAGCGGAGAAAGATTGCCCGCATCCGCAGGTGTCCTTCGCGTTGGGATTGACGAAAGTGAACCCTCTGTTATTTAAACCTTCGACCCAGTCTATTTCCATTCCCACGAGATAGAGGGAATGCGCCTTTTCCATGAATACGCGGAATCCGCTTATTTCAAATACCTGATCTTTCTCTTTTTGAAGGTCAAAACCCAATACATAACTGAAGCCGGAGCATCCTCCTCCTTTGACTCCAACTCTAAGTCCATGACTATCAGGTATTTGTTGTTCATTTTTGATACGATGCAAAGCGCGCAATGCCGTTTCGGAAATGCGAATCGGGGCTTCGGTCAATATTTCATTTTCCATAAAAAGAGATTAAAACTAAAACACAAATTTAGTGCTTTTGGTTCTCAAAAAGGCTAAAGGCAGCACGGCGATTGTGGTTACCTTTGTACGAAATTTTAAAAAGATGGATGCTTTTTGGGATATCATGAAATATACCCTCCCTTCAGTGGTTGTTTTTTTAACGGTGTATTTTATGCTCAGTCAGTATTTTGCTCAAGAACGGGTCAAATGGGCGCAGATCCAGCAAAAAGAAATGTTTCAGCATAGTTTGCCATTAAAACTCCAGGCATATGAACGCCTGGCTTTGTTTTTGGAGCGCATCCGGATTCCGAATCTGATGTTGCGCTTTCCCGCTGCAGAAGCCACACCGGAGTCCTTATGTAAAATGCTCATGCTTGGTGTACAACAGGAGTACGAACACAATATGGTTCAACAAATTTATGTGAGTGAAAAGTTGTGGGAAATTGTAGTTCACGTTAAAAATGAAGTACTCCACCATTTGGATCAGGCATCCACGGAATGTAAAGATAAAGATCTGGAAACGCTGCGTCAATTATTACTCAGTAAAGTCCATTCAGAAAGTTCAAGGACCATTGATATGGGACTGGAAGGAATACGCAAGGAAATAAAGCTCATCCTGATATAAAATTATAAGACTTCATTTCAACTTACGAACAAATGTTAGTTTTCTGAATTGCATTCCGCGATGTTTTACGGACAAACATGAGGACTTCTGCGATGCCGGCAGGTTTATGAGGATTCTTAAAGTTTTAGTGCCTGATGAAAGATTGTCGCATAGGTTTATTATTGTGCAGTATCCCTCTCAAAATTGACATTGCTTCCATTTTTTGAAATGTCCGGTTTGGGCATAAAGATTTTCCGGAAGTTTGTTTTGGGAAGATGTACCAAACTTGTTGATGCGGTTTCCAACAGAAGAGGAGGCTCAAGGTCATTTCATGCGAAATCAGGTACCCATATCAAGCTATGCGCTGACATTGAATCGTTGTTTTCAAATTCGAAAAAGCGAAGTAAGCTGAAATTAAAATGAAATGTGAATGGAACTCCAATTTTCCAAATAAGGATCCAATAAGTGGATTGCCTCGTATTTTTGCGCAAAATAATTATAAACAATGATCAGTGCGGTCAATATCAGTCTGGCTTACGGCAAGCGGGTTCTTTTCGACGAAGTGAACATTAATTTCACAAAGGGGAATTGTTATGGCATTATAGGGGCTAACGGAGCAGGTAAGTCTACCTTTCTTAAAATTTTAAGCGGCGAATTGTTTCCCAACAAAGGCCATATTGAGATCAGCCCGGGAGAGCGCATGGCTGTTTTAAAGCAGAACCAATTTGAATTTGACAACCATACTGTGCTGAACACAGTCCTCATGGGACACAAGAAACTTTGGCAATTGATCAAGGACCGCGAAGAATTGTATGCCAAGCCGGACTTTGATGAGAAGGATGGGAATCTGGCAGCGCATTTGGAGGAAGAATTTGGAGAAATAGGGGGATATATGGCAGAAAGTGATGCGGCTTCCCTCCTCAGTGAATTGGGAGTGGAGGAATCGCTTCATAGCCTGGCGATGAGTGATCTTGCTGCAAATTTGAAAGTGCGCGTCTTGTTGGCGCAGGCTTTATTTGGCAATCCCGACATTCTGCTTTTGGATGAGCCTACAAACGGTTTGGATGTACAAACCATAAAGTGGCTGGAGAATTTTTTGGCAGACTATGAAAATATTGTCATCGTGGTGAGTCACGATCGCCATTTTCTGGATGCCGTATGTACGCATGTTGTAGATGTGGACCGGCAGAAAATGTCTGTGTACACGGGTAATTACAGTTTCTGGTATGAATCCAGCCAGTTGCTTTCAAGACAAATCGCAGACAAGAACAAAAAAGTGGAAGAGCGCAGGAAGGAATTGTTGGATTTCATCGCCCGATTCTCTGCAAATGCCTCGAAGAGCAAGCAGGCCACTTCCCGGAAAAAAGCACTTGAAAAATTGAATATCGAACAGCTCCAGGCCTCCTCCAGAAAATATCCTGGAATTATTTTTAAGGCGGAGCGCGAAGTGGGAGATCAGATTTTAAAAGTGGAAGGACTTCAGGCTAAGCTGGATGGCCGCATACTTTTTGACCAGGTTTCATTTATGCTGAACAAAGGGGATAAGGTTGCCATCCTTTCAAAAGATCAATTGGCGGTACATGCTTTTTTTGATATACTTGCCGGTGTCAGAACAGCGGATCAGGGGAAGCTGGAATGGGGATCGACCATTTCAAAAGCTTATCTTCCTGTGGACATCAGTTCCTATTTTCAGCAGGATGATAATCTCATGGATTGGCTCAGGCAATACGTACCTGCAACAGTAAGCGATGTGGATGAAGTCTTTCTAAGGGGCTATCTTGGCCGCATGCTTTTCAGCGGCGATGAGGTGATGAAAAGTTGTAAAGTCCTCAGCGGGGGTGAAAAAGTCAGAGCTATGCTTAGTATGATGATGCTTCAAAGTCCAAACACCGTTTTGCTTGATGAGCCTACCAACCACCTTGATCTGGAAAGTATTCAGGCCTTTAACGAAAATATGATTGAGTTTAACGGCATTGTGCTCATCAGTTCGCATGACCATGCATTTTTGCAAACGGTTTGTAACCGCATCATAGAAATCACACCGCTTGGTTGTATTGATAAGTTGATGAACTACGATGAATACCTTGAACATCCGGGAGTAAAAGAACAGCTCACAGAATTGTATGCCTAAACGGCATGAATAGTTTGTGTTTTTATTTCCGGCAAAGTATTATACTTTGATTGCTTTATTGCTGTTTCGATTTTAAGAATCGCTGCTTGTCCAGGAGAATAACTGGTAGCTATCCATCGGTCTCTTTACTATATTTTACACGTCTATCAAAGACTTCCATTTTATAGGGTTCAAACATATCCTGTCCGGAGTATTTGCAAGAATTGATTATTTTGTGCCAATGCTTAAGCCTGCAAAGCGTATGGGTTTTGAATCCTTCAACAAAAGTGAATAACATAAGAGCCATTACAAAACATTAGAAATGGAGAAGAGGTTCCGGTATGTTTTTTATTGTCTTTTTTTGATATGTAAAATCAATAGCCAGATATCCATTCACGAGGAATTCGTTTCGCTGAACAGTCTTGGAATCAATGAAGGATTATCACAAGGACTCATACTTTCCATTTTGCAGGATCGCGCCGGATTTATGTGGTTTGCAACCAAGGATGGACTCAACCGGTATGATGGATATTCCTTCAAAGTATTCAGGCATGATCCGGAAGACTCCACAAGCATTTCTGACAATCATATTTTTCAACTTTTACAAGACTCCAGAGGTCGTTTATGGGTCTTTACGAATAATTCAGAGTTGGATTTATTTAATCCGGAGACGGAAACCTTTGAACATTACAAGCCACGTAATGGATTGTTCGATCAGCTGAGCCCCGGAGAAAATTCGAGATTGATCGAGGATGCTTTCGGCAACTTATGGTTTCGGACACTTCCATACTGGTTTAAAATAAAAATTTCGGATAATCCCAATTATAATAGTCTTTCCGGGCAGTCCAAAGGAAACCGGTACATTTTGCAATTTGAAGATCAGATACCCGTATTCAAGGAAAAATTTTCAATTGCCAATTTCAGAGGAGACATCAAATTTGACAGCAAAGGCAATCAATGGTTGTGGACTCTTGATTCTATTTATTTTTTGTCAAAAAATGCACAGCGATCTGAGGACAAAGTTTTCCGATATGCCTTGAACGAAAGAGTTGGATTTGACACCAGCAAATTTCATCCGCGGGATTTTTTTGTAGAGTATAATATTGTTGAAGACCATTTGCACAATCAAATATATCTGGTTTCCAGTTATGGAATTTCGGTATACAATCAGGATCTCAGTGTTTATATCGAAGGCTTTCCTTATCCCGATAATACAAAGAGGCGGGTCTGGAATTTGGCATTTGACGGCAACCACAAACTCTGGATCAACAACAGACGATCCACCTTGCGTTTTGATCCAAAAACATGTTTGTTCGGTCAGGTTTTTGAAATCCAAAATGAGAAATCGATTGAAAAACCCATTCAGGTGCTGCAGATCTATTCAGACCGGAGTGATTTATTATGGCTTGGCACGACGAGCGCAGTTGGTGTAAAAATATTTAATCCGAGAGCCGAGCTTTTCAATCATGAATATTTGCCAGGCGGCTATTCTTCCGTGAAGGAAATTTACGAATTACAAGATAAACGGATTGCCGTCACAACGGGTTACGGTGGAAATATATTTACCCTTGACAGAGAAACTTCCGAAATCAAGCCACTTTATGATGTGGCCAATTCCCCCTTTTCAAAATATCTGTATGATGGATTTTCCTTTCCGAGCAAAGACGGTTTTATCGTTCTGCAATATGCAGGACATAACTTAGGCATTTATGATATCCGCACGGGAAAAATTGCACAGCAGACCATTCCCTTGAAAAACTCCGCCGCCTCTTTTGTTTTCTGCAGTCCTGAGGATGGTGGAAAAATATGGGCTTTTTATGAAGACAGCAGTCAATTCGGATCACTCCTGAAATTTGACTATCGCAGCGGGAAAATCATGTCTGCGTTCAAGATTCCGTTCAAAATTGAACACAAGTATTATCAGTTTATTTCCGCAAGTTACAAGGATCAATCGGGTGTTTATTGGTTTGGCACGGTAATGGGCCTTTTGCGTTTTTCGGAGAAAGAGAATACCTTCAGATTATATCGTTCCAATTTAAAGGATACGAACTCCTTGCCTGTAAATATGATATTTTCTCTTTGCCCGGATCCGGAAGAGCCCGGGCGGTTTTTATGGGTGGGTACCAACGGTGGAGGTTTGGCAAAATTTGAGTTTGCATCCGGAAAATTTATGCGTTTCAATCATAAAAAAAACAGATTACCCAATGATGTCATTTATGGTATATTGAGTGACGAAAGTCAAAACTTGTGGCTGAGCACGAATGCAGGGCTCGCCAATTTTAATCCACGAAACTTGTCCATACAGGTTTTTACGTCTAAAGATGGACTTCAAAGCAATGAATTCAACAGGTATGCTGCTTTTAAAGGAAGTGATGGCACTTTGTTTTTTGGTGGAGTAAATGGGCTGAATTTTTTTAAACCTGAACAAGTGTTCAGGAAATATACCGCTCCACATGTAGTTATCACTGATATTAAAATATACAATAGATCGATTGACGAGATCAAAGATTCCAGAATTTCGCCTGTGGTAGCACAACAGGCTAAGGAGATTCATTTGAATTATAACCAAAACATGATTAGTTTCTCCTTTTCCGCATTGGATTTTACGGATCCGGAAAACAACAAATTTCAATATATGCTGGAAGGTGCTGATTTGGATTGGGTGACCCATTCCAAATTACATGAAGTGAGTTATACCAACCTGAGTCCGGGAACTTATTACTTTAGAGTGCGGGGTTCAAATCACAAAGACAGCTGGAGCGAATCCGCGGCGGAGGTAAAAATTGTGATCACACCTCCATACTATAAAACCTGGTATTTTTTATTGCTTTCATTTGTAGTTTTTTCTGCGATCAGCTGGACAATAATCCGATTTTATTCGCAGAGGAAACTTAAGGAACAATTGGCGGAAATGGAAAGGCAAAGGGAAGTTGAAAACATTCGCATGCGAATTTCTAGGGATATCCATGACGATATTGGCTCGGGACTTACGAGAATTTCATTGCTTAGCGAGTTACTGAAGTCACAAGGCGGAACAAATGGAGAATTTTTTAAGAATCAGATTGAAAAGATCATCCAATCATCGCATCAAATGATTGGCGATCTTGGAGAAATTGTGTGGTCGACAAATCCCATACATGATAACTTGAATAGCCTGCTTGGGTTCTTAAGAAACTACATGGAAGAATTGATGGAAGATGTGCAACAAGACTATCGGATCGATTTTCCTGCCTTGCATGAAAATGTTGAATTGCATCCTGATTTGAAGCGAAATTTATTTCTTGCTTTGAAAGAAGGTCTTAACAATGCAGTGAAATATGCACGCGCACAGGTCATTTCTCTCAGCTGTACGATCGAAGGTGACAGATATGAATTTGTTTTAAAAGACGACGGTGTTGGTTTTGATATTCACAAGACACAGGAATTTGGAAATGGAATTCGAAACATTAAAAAGCGAATGGAGATGTGTCATGGAGTTGCAGAGGTTCAGTCTTATCCCGGGAGGGGTACGAAGTGGATCATTAAGGGAAACTTTTACCCTAAATGAGCAATTACTACTAATTGGGTATTTTTATATGATAGATTTCAAATAGTTTTGTAGCAGAAGTTTCAGAAATAAATACATGTCCATCAAAGTAAGTATTGTTGAAGATGATAAGGAGATACGGCAATCTCTGAAATCTATCATTTCGGCTTTCGGCGATTTAGAATGTGTTGGCGTTTATCCGGATGCGGAGCAGTTTCTTGATCACTTTCACCATGTAGATTCCGATGTAGTCCTTATGGACATTAATTTACCGGGAATGAATGGCATCGAAGCCGTCCAACATGCAAAGGCCTTAAAACCGGCTATACAATTTATGATGCTCACCGCACTTGAGGACGGTGAAAAAATTTTTGCATCACTTTGTGCAGGTGCTACAGGGTATTTATTAAAGCACACCAATCCGCAAAAACTCTATGAATCTATTAAGGATATAAATCAGGGAGGCTCGCCGATGAGTGCTCAGATAGCGAGGTTTGTGGTCAATTCCTTTTCCAGCAAGCCAGTTGCAAGAAATGAAAAACTGGAACAGCTTACGGAGCGGGAACAAGAGATTCTGGCCTTACTGTCAAGAGGTCTGCGTTATAAGGAAATTGCATCTAAATTATTTATCAGCAATGAGACCGTTCGGACCCACATACGGAATATCTATTCAAAATTACAGGTACATTCGAGAACGGCTGCTTTAAACAAGCTGTTTCCCAGCTGATCTACTACTATTCTACTACTTTTTAGTTAACAAGTACTACTTTTTGTCGATTGACCAGAGGAAGCTATGGATTTACTTTTGTCTGTATCTAACCTGTGAATCAAAATTTATGGACTACTTGAGGCATGCAGCAGCCCGCATGGGAATTCTTGCAATACTTTTTCTTTCTCCGTTTTGTGCCAGAGCTGTGACCTTCACTATGGATGATTGGTCGGTCAGTTACAATACCTGCGAAGGCTATCTGGAAGTGTATTTGTGGTATTATGAAGAAGATGGCGCTCCAGATTGGATGGAATACATTGATTTTTCGTACATGAACAATGGAGTCAAGACGCAATTTTTTAATTGGGTGGCAGACTACAATCAAAGTTATCCTTGCCCTACCTGTACGGATTCCATCCAGATGCCGGTTCACAAGTTTTATTATGGATTCAACTATTTGTACCCGAAGACCACCTTTGATACGGTAAAGATTGGCACAAAATCATATATGAAAGTTCGTCTATATGATGTGCCTGAAGGATTGCTGGGCAACGACATACAGGTTTTGATTACAGGTCATTGGGAGTCTGATGGTCAAAATAGTGAAGACAATGATTTTATGGACTGGCAGAAATCTGCTTCGACCAACCGGATCAACCCGCCAACAGGTCTGTCTGCAACAGACAACACAAAATGTGATACTGTCAAACTCAGCTGGACAAATCCGCAAAACAATCCATGCCCTAACGGAGACTGGTCTATTGAGATCTGGAGAGATAATGCGTATTTGGCAAACGCGGGAAAAGCGACAAGCTATAATGACCTGACTGCTGTGGATGGCCAGATCTACAACTATAAAATCCGTGCTTTATTTAAACCCAATCTGTACATAGAGGATTATTCTGCCTATACGGATGAAAATGCAGGAAATTCAATTGGGCCCCTGTCTCCCCCCACAAGTGTAACCGCCTCAACAACACAATGCGATGGACAGATTAAAGTGGACTGGCAGTGGCTGAATGGAAGCAATCCCGTAAATTTTCTTATTGAGAGAAGCACCAATCCCTCTTCCGGATTTATTCTATTGTCCAATACCTTGTCCGGTGGAGCAAGATCCTATATCGATGCCAATCCCCTTGCAAATACCAATTACTACTATCGCCTGAAAGCAAAAAATATCTGTGGTGATTGGTCAAGCAGTTATTCTGCTACGATTTCTCCTGCAGGATTTGCACCGGGTGCCCCGCCGGAACCGACCAATGTAACTGCGATGGTGATTGGTACAAGTATTAAGATCAATTGGACTGATAATTCTACAAACGAAACAGGATTTATTATTGAACGAACTACAGCCGGAGGCGGAGCCGCCTTGATTTCTAATGTGGGCGTTGGGATTACCACTTTTACAGACAACAGTGTTTTATTGTGTCAAACCTATACGTATACTGTAAAAGCAAAATCGACCTGTTATCCCGATGGTATTGGGACGAAGAGTGCAAGTGCAATCGTGACACCTGCCTTGTCAAATACTTTTGATGCCAATAGTTTGCAGGGTTCAAAAGGTTATTTTCCTGATAAGGTGCAATTGGAGTGGACGACTGTCGGTAATGTGAATCTCGAGTACATCCACATCCGGAGGAGAATACTTGGAAGTGGTGAGCCCTTCACCTTATTGTTTTCGATGAGCGGCAATTCTTCTATTTACAATGACGTCTATGCAGAAGCGGGCGTCTTGTATGAATATCAGATACAAGGAGAAAGTAAGTGTGAATCTGCTTCCGTATTTACCAATACTGCGCAGTGCATTGGTTTTAGATTAAAAACGGGTGTGGTTACGGGACAGGTGCATTATGCAGCTGGAGTTGCTGTGAAGGACGTTAAAATTACCTGTGAGAATGCAGGAGGTATTACCGGGAAAAGCCTTTTGTTTAACAATTTCGGAATGCTGTCCGTGCCTTCAAGTGCCAGCCTGGAACTCAATTCCGGATTGCTTTTGGAAATGTGGATGAAACCAGACGCCTATTCCGGAAATTTCAAACTGATAGAAAAACCGGGTAGCTACAGTTTAAGCTACGACCACGGAAGCGGAAATTATATTTTTCAGGTTTTCGATGCGGGATCACTAACAAGTGCTAGTGTGTCCGTTTCAAAGGACCTGATTATGACAAATAATTACAGTCACCTTGCAGCACAGGTATACCACGACAGTTTGCAGATATTTGTAAACGGAAACCTAGAAAATTCAATACACATCCCTGCCAGTTTTTCGGGTGCCTACCATCCTGTAAATAATGCGAATGCAATTGCCATTGGCACCTCATTTATTGGAAATTTGGATGAGATCCGTCTCTGGAAGCTTGGAAAGGGATACGTGAAAATGAGACAGGATTTTTCAAGATGGATGATTGGAAATGAAACAGGCCTGATTTGTTATTTGAGGGCGAATGAAGGATTGGGAAGCTATGCCTATGACATTTCCAAAAATGGTAATCTGTTTAATAAAAATCATGCGGCAATTGTAAACACCGTAGAATGGTCCGATGTGATACCTTCAAGCATCCAATTAAGTATCGCAGCATATACCGATAAAGACGGGAATTATGTCATGTCTGTACCCTATATGGGTGCCGGTGAAGTATTTGTTTTGCTGCCTTCCTACCTGACCCATGAATTTGATCCGGGTTCAACCGCACTTTTTGTTGGCGATGGTGCTTTGGTGCACAGCAATATAAATTTTACAGATATTTCTTCCTTTCAGGTTCAGGGTGCTGTTCACTTTAAAAATACGAGTTGTGGAGTAGCGGATGCTTTTCTCAAAATAGATGGGGATTATGTAATTGCCAATGGAAGCCCTGCAAAAACGGATGCGATCGGAAGCTTTGATATTCAGGTTCCGATCGGAGAACACGTGATTACAATAGAGAAAGATGGGCATGGATTTTCGATTGGAAGGTTTCCGTCCTCAGGAAAATACGATTTTCAGGAAGACCTAGCTGGAATTGAATTTGAAGATTCCACTCTTGTAAAAGTTGTCGGCCGGGTTGTTGGAGGATTGCGGGAAGGAAATAAAGTGCCAGGATTGGGTAAATCGAAGAACAATATTGGCATCGCGCGGCTTATTTTCAAATCGCAGCAAGGCAACGGCTGCTCAACGGATACACTATTTACGGATACACTCACCGGCGAATACATAGCCTATCTGCCGCCCTTGAAATACCTTCCGACCGTTCAGATCCCGTCCAATCCTGCCATTCAGTTTGGTGTGCTGAATGTAATAGATCTATCCGGGAAACCGGAGCGAAAGACTGAATACGACACTTTATTTGATGTGGACCAAACGATCGTTCATATAGATTCCATAGTCTATCATACCAAAGTGAATTATATCTATCGGGTGGATCCGCAGATTGCTGTTTTTGATACAGATGGGAAAAGTTCATTCATTGGGGATACCCTATACACATTTATCAACGGGAAGACACAGGACACGACGAAAGTGAACCTAAAGACAAATCCGTTCAGATGGCCGGTTTTTACGCAGCAGGACGATGAGGACAATTACATCTGCCTGATTACTGTTTTTGAGGAATACCTGAATTACGATAAAAACCCTGTGGTGGTAAGAGATAGTGTGCCCACTTCGGATGGTATGCTTGTGGTAAATAATGAAATCTCTGAATTGCCACATTTTGAACTACCCTTGGCATTATTGAACAGTAAGGATACCTTAAAATCGATCGCCTATCCATTTAAAGCCGGCCTTCCAAACTTTAATCAGAATGTATCGATACCCGACTATAGTTATACCCGGAAATTTGAAATAAACTATATTGCTCCGGGTGGCAAAGCGATTCCCTGGTGGCCTGTGACGAATGCGCCACAAGGAGGCGACAAAGTGTACCGGGCTTATGTGTTAGGCCAGCGGACAACAGGAGATCAGTTTGTCACATTTGGTCCACAGGTACCTGAATACATATTGCGCGATCCACCGGGAAGTGCAAGCACGGCCTCAAGAGAAATTGGGACCACAAAAGTTGAAAGTACGGCCTGGTCCTGGAACCAGGGGAAGGAACTCCATAATACAGGTACTATTTACACAGGTGTAAAATTTGATGCAGGATCCGGGTTTCTCAATACTGAAACCGATTTAGCTTTTAATATTGCTGCCGGGTTCTCTGTTGAGACCAGTGGAGGAAGACAAGGACATCAGACCCAAACCACGACGAATACAAATTCCTGGTCCACTTACGGAGGTACGGGAATTGCTCCTGGAGCCAGCAGCGATCTGTACATCGGGAAGTCAAAAAATTTGCAATTTGGAATTGCAGAAGTATTGGTCATCTCGCCTGACCTGAATTGTAATGAAATCGAATGTCTCAGTTCGCCTGCGAATGGGCCTGGAAATAGTTTTTCATTTGCAAAGCAATACGGATTGGCAATTGTCCCAGGAGGCTATCAGACCCAGTTCAATTTTAATGAATACGATATCATCAACCTGATTCTTCCCAATCTTAGGAAATTGAGAAATGTCATGTTGCAAACCAACGCCAAGTATGTGAGTCATTTGGATATCAGCGATGATAACTATGGAAGGAATAATGACGATCCTGTATTTGGCTCAGCAGTTTCTACACCTACACCTTTCAATGGGGAATACCAGGATCTCGATGGTCCGAGTTATAAATATTCTGCTGTTAATTTGTTGGACAGTTTGTCCGGCGACTCGGTGCGCATTATCAACCAGCAAATTTTTCTTTGGGAAGATGCCATTCGTCTCAACGAATGGGAAAAAGTAAATATCGGCAACCCTGTAGTAATTGACAGTTTGAAGAATCTCGAATTGGATCGCCTCGAAGATAAATTCCGAAAATCGAATGAAGCGTATGAAGAGCAAGTCACAAAAAAGGGTATCGTTGACGCAGTGAATACGGCTTTTATCCTTGTACCGCTTGCCTCTTCCGGATTTCTTGGAATTCCGCTTTATGAAGTGGCTACGGGCATTGACGTAGCTCTTGCTAAACTTGTAGATGAACATACGGCCTATCTGAATCAAAAGCAGCGGATTCTCGATAAGTTTAGCAATGTGGGAGCTCCTTCCAATTTTACCTTAACAGGAGGAACCACCTATACATCAGCGATGAGCCATTCCGGAGCTACTTCCATTACCCGATCCATTGAATATGGCATCGCTGCAAATTTGGATCTAGAGGCCTATGGTAAAGTGAGCAATTTAGGTGCGGGATTCAATATGGGCGTCGAACTCAAGTACACCAGTGGAAGGGAATGGTCCGTGGATGAAGAAGAGTCCGAAACGGTCTCATTCACTTTGAATGATCCCGACATCGGTGACTTGCACAGTATAGATGTGTTTCCCTCTCTTCTAGGATGGGGACCCATATTCAAGAATAAAGCGGGAGGATATACTTCCTGTCCCTTTGAGCCCGAAACAACTACGTCCTACTACGAGCCCGGAACGATCATCAGTGCCCGTTCATTGCAAATTGACAAACCTTCCATAACGGCAAGTCCCACTATACTAACAAACGTTCCTTCGGAAGAAGCGGCTGTATTTAACCTGACCATTTCCAATGAATCCGAGGTCGGTTATATTATGAATTATGATATCAATATAGTGGGCCAAAGCAATCCATTTGGAGCCATTGTGCGCATTGATGGTTTTCCTGAAGCCTCCGTGGTCATTGCGGGAGCTTCCTCCGTAAACAAGGTACTTAGCATCCAAAAAGGACCCGGTGCCGTTTACAACTATGATAGCATACTTGTTGTTGTACATTCCCAGTGTCAGTATACGAGTGGTGCGGGATTTATTTCGGATATCGTGGACTCCGTTTATGTCAGTGCACATTTTTTGCCAAGCTGTACCAAAGTGGGATTCTCAAGCCCCGAAGACAAATGGGTGCTTAACCAAAGTTTTCATGATACCCTTCCTATTTCAATTATAGACTACAACATCAATTTTGACGGGCTGAAAGATCTCAGACTGGATTACAAACCTTCCAGCCAGGCAAACTGGATCAGTCTTCAGAAATTTTATAAAGATACTTCCGGACTCAAAGATCCGAAAGCTGCACCCATCCCGACGGGGGTGCCTTATACATTGTACAATTGGGATGTATCGCAACTAACAGATGGTAGTTATGACCTTCGGATGGTTTCCCAATGTGAGCTGGCCGAGAAGAATTCCATCACGCATTCAGGGATTATTGACCGGATCAATCCGCATGCTTTTGGTACCCCGTCTCCTGCAGATGGTATTTTGTCGCCAAATGATGAGATCAGCATCCGGTTTAATGAACCTGTTGACCTGGGTTCTATTAATCCCGCTTTGAACTTTGACATACGCGGAGTAACGAATGGAACAGCTACCGATCACAGTACTTCCCTATATTTTGATGGGGTCAACGATTGTTTGAATATCCAGGCGGGAATTCCATTGGATTCCAGGGATTTTACCCTGGAGTTTTCTATCAAACGCGATGGCCTTGGCCAACAAACTATTTTTTCGCAAGGCGTCGATGTCAATGAGCGCATTTCACTGGGATTTGATGCCAATAATAAATTGGTATTTACCATTAACAATAGCTCGGTAACTTCCACAACAGCAATTACGGATAAGAACTGGCATTACATTGCACTGAGTTATAATTATAAAAATGAAACGGCATTTCTGTATCAGGCCGATGGGACGGCGACTGCATTTGTAATCAATAATGGAAATTCGAGTATTGCACCGGATTATATAGGAAATGCACCCATGCTTGTAGGGAAGAATAGTGTGACCGGCAATCAGTTCTTTAAAGGAAATATCCATGAAGTTCGAGTTTGGAATACTGCTAAGTCTCTTGCCGAATTTTCATTGTATAAATCCAAATTGCTAAGTGGAAATGAACCAGGGCTCCTCTACAATTGGAGAATGGATGAAGCTTATGGTACAACCGCTATAGAGCGGTTAAAGCGCAGGGATGCGACGATATCCGGAGCAGTGTGGCAAATTTCGCCAAATGGTTTTGCTTCCGATTACGCGCAGCCCAATGCATACCTGAAGGTCAATTCGGAGAATATTGCCATCACGGATGAAATGGATTTTACACTCGAATTTTGGTTCAAATCCAATCAGGCGGGTGTGGCGACACTATTTTCCAACGGCACAGGTACCGGTTTGTCTTCGGACTCTCTCAGTTCCTGGAATATTGAAAGGGATGCATCGGGGATCATCCACGTCAAGCACCACAAGATGGATTTTATGGCTACCACAAAAAATTATTTTGATGGAGAGTGGCATCATTTTGCGATGGTACTGCAGCGCACCGGAAGTTTGTCAACTTATATAGATGGAGCATTTGAGGCTTCAAAACAGGCAGTTGATTTTTCTCAATTGGGTGGAAGCTGCATGTACCTGGCCGCCTGGGGATACACCCTTTCGCAGACGGAGACTTTGGGTAATTATTTTAAGGGACAGCTCGATGAATTCCGCTTTTGGAACCTTGCGCGGACTGTGGAGCAAATTAAACGCGATAAACAAAACAGAATGGCGGGTAATGAACTGGGTTTGCTCTTGTATTTGCCATTTGAATCTTATGCATTGGATCCGACGGGCATTCCGATATTAACTCAGACTTTCACGGATCAGGCAACTGTTAAACATACGATAACTCCAAAAAATGGGGCAGCTCTGGTAAGCACTACACCAACAATTAAAATACAACGTCCGGTCCAGCAAATCGCATTTCAATATTCCGTGAATAATGATCAAATCATATTGACGCCAACTACTTCTCCAGAGATCATTGAAAATGTCACATTGGACATTACGGTTTCCGGAATCAAGGATTTGCATGGGAACACCATGCAATCGCCTGTGAGCTGGATTGCCTATGTGGACAAGAATCAGGTAGTTTGGCAGGACGATCTTTTGAAGTTTTCAACTTTTAAAGGAGAGGGGCTGAGTTTTACTTCCGCCATTTTGAATAAAGGTGGTTCCATTAAAAAGTTTGACATTGTGGATATTCCATCCTGGCTTACCGTGAGTCCCTCATCAGGATCTATTGCACCCAATAGTATACTTGTTGTAAGCTTTAAGATAGATCCGAATGTCAACCTTGGGCAGTATAATGTCAATGTGAGTTTATTGACGGATTTTAATTACAAGGAAAAACTGGGGATTGATTTAAAAGTAAATGCCAGGGAGCCTGAGTGGAAAGTCGAACCGGCAGCTTACGAGCACACGATGAGTATTATCGGTCAGATAAAAATCAACGGGATCTGGTCTACCGATGTCAATGACAAATTGATGGCTATGGTGGGCCAGGAAATTCGCGGTGTGGCAAATGTGGAGTATGTCCCTCAGATTGATGCCTACCGGGTGTTTTTAAATGTATTCAGTAACACCTCATCGGGGGAGTTGTTGAGTTTCCGGGTTTGGGATGCCAGTGCGGGTAAAATTTATACGGATGTTACCGTTGTGCCATCTCCATTGAATTTTGACGCATCCTTGTTGGTGGGTACGCTTGTGGATCCGAAAATATTTTCAACTAACGCCAATGTGTCTTATGAAATTCCGGTGAGGAAGGGATGGAATTGGTTGAGTTTCTTTTTGAACAATCCGGTGCCCACTGATCTGAATTCAATACTTGCATCTGTTTCGCAAACAACTGCGCAGATCAAGAACCGCGACGCTTTTGCGAACTACAGCTCCGGAGTGTGGACGGGTTCGCTGAATACCGGAACCAATCCATATGGCATTCGACCGGAGTCCATGTACAAATTGTATCTGAATTCCAACGATACATTAATTCTTAAGGGGACGGTAGTCAATCCGACATTGACGAAGATCAATTTATCCAATGGCTGGACCTGGATAGGATTTGTTTCCATTCGATCACAATCAGTGACCCAGGCATTGGGTGGTCTGAATGCTTCTGTTGGAGATCTGATCAAGGGAAAGACGAATTTTGCAGTGTATAACGGCTCTCCCCTCGGATGGATCGGTAGTTTGAAGACCATGATACCCGGAGAGGGATATATGTATAAATCAAATGGCATCAAATCATTTTATTATCCGATTGCAGGTATGTTTGATAATTTCACGGACCTCACCACGCGTTCAGGGGAAGAAGATTATTGGGAAGTGGATCACAGCCCCTACCTTTCGAATATGACGATTATTGCGGAGGTGCCTAACATTTGTTCGGCTATGAATGCAGAGGGACAGTTTGGCATTGCCTATAAAGATGGGGCAGGTAACTGGAGGGCTAAATCGCCCATAGAGGAATTCAATGGAAAAAATTATGTTTTTCTCACAGTCGCAGGTGATCAGGAGGAAATGCTCCATGCTTATTTGCTTGACAGGAAGAGTGGTATGACATTTCCTATCGATAGGTCCTTGTTATTCCGTGCAAATGACGATCTCGGTAGTTTGGATTTTCCTTATTCCATTGAGCTTCCTGCTGCTATTTGCGAGAAGTTATCGACCAAAGAAAATGAAGATCGCTTTGTGGTATATCCGCATGTATTTGAAGAAGTGCTCACGATGGAATACAATGCGGCGGGAGAGGATCCGCATGCCAGCGTCCGGATCAGCAACCTGCAGGGAAAAGTTCTGTTTGTTGAACAGGTGGAACTGCGCAAAGGATTTAATGCAAGGACGTTTGATGTTTCCAAATTGCATTTGAATCCGGGGGCCTATGTTTTTGAATTGATGAGTTCAGATAAACAAAGGATACAGAAGATCATAAAGTCTAATTAAAGACTGGTAAACAGAGTCTAAGGATTTATGTCATTGAGATTGTGTTTGCTATATAGACATATGGTTTTACAATATTTATTGTGGTAAGCATCTGTATCACCTGGGGGTAGTATTTGCCTGGATCGCCATGGCTTGCTAAAATCAATTTGATCTTGAAGTGAATTTTCATACGCACTTTTATGAAATTGGAATTTTCGAATTCTTTTAAATGATCAGATTTTATTTCATACATACCTGGGTATTGAATCCCAGGTGAAATGCAACATTGCCTGCGCTTGCAGCAGAAAGAGTACTTTCAAATCAGATTGCAGGTATTATATATTCACAATTCGAGCTTAGAGATTTAGATATTTTCAGTTTCTATAATTTAAAATTGATATGAAATAAAATTTATATCAGTAAAATAAAATTATTTTTCACATCCTAATAAAGTGGTTCGAAAATTTGGTTTTTACCGCTTAATTCATTGTCTTTGCTCTGTTTAATAACCATATAGGAATTTATTTTTTGTGACTACTCCTCCAATACCAGCCTTGTATGCGGAAGATTTTTTATTCACAAGTCATGCCCATCATACTGTGTATTCACTTTGTCCTGACGGGGTATATTCTAATCTGTCCTGAAAGGCTGCCATAGTAGTTCAATAGGAACAATCCTTTCTACTCAGTACTCCATTTGTTATACCGAAGTATGCTCTGCTTATAGAATAAGCGTGAGTGTTGCGATGCGAAATTGTATTAAGGACCTATATCATACTATTCATTCAAAATCAAAAACCCCTGCTATGAAAAGTCACTTTTCCGGAATTTTCTATTTATGGAGCGCACTCCTTTTTCTCTTCGTATCTACTGATGTCAAGGCAACTGAATTTTCATCAAATGACTGGGATGTCAGTTACAACACCTGTGAGGGTTATATGGAGGTAAACATACTCTATTACAACAAAGATGGGATAAACGATTGGATGGAATGGATGTATCTGTATTATAAGGAAGCAAATGGCGATTATACACAGGTTTTAGCCTGGGCGAATGATGATAATTTTAATATAGATGGACACTGTTGTACAGACGTGACAGATGGAACAACGTTTATTTATGATCTTCGTTCAGGAACGACCTGGTCCTTCTTTTATGTCGAATTCAGCAATAATGATTTGGTAAAAATGAAGGTGCGGATTTATAATCTTCCTGCAGATTTAATAGGAACGAATGTAGTCTTGCGAATAAACGGTTTATGGCACGGAGGAGGAGGCGATAATGATGTCAGCATCAGCAACTGGGAGAAATCCGCAGCGACTACTTCCATTAATGCCCCGACAGGTTTGATGGCTTCTTATGATGATTATTGTGACAAAGTGCGCGTTTCATGGACCAATCCGGCTAGCAACCCCTGTAGTACCGGAGACTGGAAGGTATATGTATATCGTGACAATGTATTCCTGGGCAATGGTGCAAAAAATGGTTATTATGATGATTTTACAGCAGTAAAAGGAACTACATATAGTTATAAAGTGAGGGCTTTGTTTGAGCCCAATGCTTACATAGATAATTATTCTGCATACACCGATCCACCGATGGATGGACGGCGTTTGGGACCCTTAGATCCGCCGACAAATGTGACGGCATCTACGGACCGTTGCGATGGGAAAATTTTGGTGCAGTGGCAATGGCCGGGTGCGAATCCGTCAAATTTTTTAATCGAGCGAAGCACCTCATCCGGTTCAGGTTTTACGCAACTTTCGAATACCATTGCAGGTGGAGCGAGATCTTATCTCGACTCTACTTCTGTTAGTCCAAACCAAAATTATTATTACCGGTTGAAGGCAAAAAATACCTGCGGTGATTGGTCCAACAGCTATTCAGGTACGATCAGTCCTCCCGGTAACGCGGCGGGTATTCCTGCGGAACCCACTTCTGTAACAGCCACACCGGATACGAACAAAATAATAGTCACCTGGGTAGATAATACTACTATAGAAAGTGGATTTATTCTGGAACGTACTTTTACTGGAGGTGGTGCCGCATTACTCATAGAAGTACCGGCTAATACGACCAGTTATACGGATACAGATGTGAATCTTTGTGTAACGTATACCTATAAAGTAAAAGCAAAGTCCGCCTGTTACACTGCGGGTAATGGCACAAAGAAGGCTTCAGCTATGCTGACTCCAATGCTGCAGGGGACATTTGATACGAATGCGCTTCAGGCTTCGAAGGGTTATTTTTCGGATAAGGTGCAACTGGAGTGGACGAGTCACAATGACAACGTGATTAACAAGTATAAGATCTACAGGAAGATTCTTGGTAGTTTGGATTCCTTTGCATTGATCGCTTCTGAAAACAGCGGTTCGAATATTTTCATTGATTTATACACGGAGGCAGGCGTACTTTATGAATACAAAATTCAGGGCGAGGGACTTTGCGAAAACAGTACGGTGTATTCCAATACCTCGGAGTCCATTGGATTCCGGACGAAGACCGGAACGGTTACCGGACAAGTAACCTATTCAGGTGGAATTGCAGTACAGAATGTCCGTGTTACTGCGGAGAATACTTCCGGAAATAATGGGAAAAGTTTGCTCTTTTCAGGAGGAAGCCTGGTCATTCCGGATGCTTCTTCCTTGGATCTGGATTCAAACTTAATTCTGGAAACCTGGATTCGGCCGACGTCCTATTCTGCCAATTTTACCATTTTTGAAAAACTGAATTCATACAGTTTGAAATTTATTCAAAGCACGAATAAATTCAGATTTACGGTTTTTGAATCAGCTGCAACAAGCACAAATATCGAGATCTCTAATTCATTTGTTCCCCTGAACAATTGGAATCATATTCTTGCACAGGTTTACCATGACAGCTTACAGTTGTTTGTTAATGGTATGCGCGTCGCATCGCAGATTGTTCCGGCAAGTTTCGGCTCGGATGTAAACATAAATAATAATGCCAATAACCTGACTATTGGAAATTCCTTTATGGGGAATCTGGATGAGATCCGTATTTGGAATATGTCCAAATCAACACAAAGCATTTTGCAGGATTATTCACGCATCGTGACCGGCGCAGAGGCCGGGATGACAGTGTATTTGCGTGCGAATGAAGGCGTGGGTACGTATGCATACGACGGGTCTAAAAGCGGAAATCTGTTTAATAAAAACCATGCTGCATTTTCAGGCATGGTTGCCTGGTCATCGATCGTACCAACGGTATCTCAATTAAGTGCAACGGGTTATACCGACATGTCTGGAAATTATATCATCGTCGTACCCTATAATGGTGCCGGAGAAGTTTTTAAACTTACTCCAAGCTATCTTACCCATCAATTCAATCCTTCCACAACGGCTTTGTTTATTGGCGACGGCGCTTCCGTGCACAACAACATCAACTTTACAGACAAGTCGTCTTTTCAGGTTCAGGGTACTTTGAATTACCTCAATACGACCTGTGGAGTCGGAGATGCATTTATAAAAATAGACGGAGAATTGCTGATCGTCAATGGAACAGCAGCAAAGACAGACCCGACGGGCGCATTTGATATTCAGGTCCCCATCGGCGAGCATTTTATTCAGATTGAGCAGCCGGGACACGTCTATTCCATTGGTAGATTTCCTGCAAGCGGAACATATGATTTTCAATCTGATCTGGCAGGAATAAATTTTGTTGATTCCACGCTGATCAAAATTGTGGGCAGGGTTGTAGGTGGATTGAGGGAAGCCAGTAAAATACCCGGTTTAGGTAAATCCATAAACAACATTGGTGTTGCGCGGATCATTCTGAAATCCCAGCAGGGAAATGGTTGTTCCACAGATACGATATATACAGATCCGCTTACCGGAGAGTATTCCATTTGGGTTCCCCCATTAAAATACGTTCCTACCGTTATGGTAAGCAATAATCCTGCGATCAATTTTGGAGTGTTGAATTTATTGGATTTATCCGGTACTCCTGTCCTTACCACCCGCTACGATACGACTTTCAATAGCCAGGGTGGAGTGGTGTCCATAGATTCCATTCAATTTCACAAACAGTTGGATTACATCTACAGGGTAGATCCTCAGATTAGTGTGTTTGATAAAGATGGCATAAGTCCGTTTATCGGAGATACGGTATATACACATTATAATCCGGTTACAAATGTGACGACGACCCGAAATCTGAAAACGGATCCATTCAGATGGCCCGTATTTCATCAGGGCGATCCGGACTTTTTATACCGTTGTCTTATCAAAGTGTATGAATCGTATACCAACTTTGATATCTTGCCCTACAAGGTGGACAGTGTGCCTACCACAGATGGAACACTTAAATTCAACAATGAGCTTTCCGATTATCCTATCGTAGAGTTGGGACTTTCGGAGGTGAATACATTGGATACTTTAAAAACCTTGATTTACTCTTTCAAGCCAGGTTTTCCAAATTTTGTAGAGAATTTGTCTATACCTGAATACAGTTTTACACGCAAACTTGAAATAAACCTCATCACCAGTGGTGGAAAATCTATACCCTGGCTTCCAGTTCCAGTGGCATCTATTCCAACCGGCGGCGATGCTATTTATCATGGATATCTTTTAGGTTCTCAATCGAAGGGAGCGCAGTTTGTTACCTTCGGCCCGCAAGTACCGGAATACATTCTTCGTGATCCACCGGGCTCTGCGAGTACGGCTACCCGGGAAGTGGGTTCTACTAAGACGGAGAGCACTGCGTGGAAATGGAATTTAGGTGCAGCGGTACATACTAAAGATGCCATTCTTGTCGGTGCAAAATTTACGGCCGGTTTTGGAGTCTTGATTGAAACAGATATTGAATCCAATATTTCTGCAGGATTTAAAGCAGAAGTAGGAGGCGGCAACAATGGTACGCAATCCATCACTACAACAAATACACGTGAATGGGCTACTTATGGAGGCACAGTCATTGCACCGGGAGCCAACAGCGATCTCTATATTGGAAAATCAAAAAATCTGCAATTTGGAGTTGCAGAGGAATTGTCCATCATACCAGGTACGCTTTGTTCGAATGTGCAATGCATTGGCGGAAGTGGCGCCCAGCCCGGTGATACTTTTACATTTGCAAAAAAATATGGGCTGT